>NZ_JAYWLS010000002.1:0-597644 GCF_040946465.1 Rothia sp. LK2588
CCCCCCCCCCCCCCCCCCCCCCCCCCCCCCCCCCCCCCCCCCCCCGCGCCCCCCCCCCCCCCCCCCCCCCCCCCCGGTGCGTTCCATGAGGTTTATTCGTTGTTGAGCAACTTGGCGATCGTGGGTGCGATGTGTCGGGCCACGGCGGTGCCGGGAACCGGGCCGGTGGGGCAGCCCCCGTGCACGGCGAGCGCCGCACGCTGATGAAGCTCGGCGGCCGCCGCGGCGATCTCCGCGACATCGCGGGGAGACAGCCGTTCTTCTTCCGCCTCTGCGCGGGCCGCCCTCTGAGCCAGGAGCGATCCCATGATCCCCGTGAGGGTGTCGCCGCTGCCCGCCGTGGCCAGCCAACCGGTGCGTCCGGCAACGGACAGAAGCTCACCTTCGGCGGAGGCCACCACGGTAGTGCCACCCTTGAGAAGGACGGTCGCCCCAGTCAGTTCGGCAGCCACACCTGCCCACGCGGTCGGGTTCTCTTCGATGAGTTGACGGGTTGGGGAATCTTGCGCGCCCTCTTCCACGCCCCAACGCTCAGCGCTCGAGGCGAATCTATCTGGCAACAAGGCGTGCAACCACTGCAGCACGGTCTGCAGTTCCCCCGCGTGGGGTGTGAGGATTTTGTGGGCGCCCAACGGGCCATTGAGACCTACCGAGCGGGCGGCGATGTCGAGGGCGGCAGCGTCGAGCACGGCCGGTTCCCGCGCCGCTACCACGTGCGCCAGATGGGCCTCTCGATTTTCGCCGACGGCACCCGAACCCGCCGCCCACGCCTGCACGTGGAGGTGTTCCAACGGTTCGTCGCTACAGACTGCTTCGGGTGCGTGTAGACGCACATAGAAGCTCAGCTCCTCCGGCCCCACCGATCGCACCATCCCACAGCCGGTTTCGATGGCGGCTCGCGTGGCGAGCATGGCCGCCCCCGGGTAGGTTGTGCTTCCGCAAACCACACCGAGTACTCCCCGGGTGTACTTGTGGTCGGCGGCTTGCGGTGGGCAGAGCGCGACCCGTAAACGTGTTTCGGTGAATTCGGTAGGTTCCATAAATCTATTCTGCGTGCTGTTCATCGCTCTCGTCTTGCACCAGGCCTCGTGGTTGGGGATCCAGTTTGTATAGCAGGCTGAATTCCGCGGGGCTGAGGTGTTCGGCGATGACGGTCGCCATGGCGACCGGGTCGTCGTGGGTGATGCTCACGTGCCACCGGTTAATGCCCAGGGCTGCGGCGCGGGCGGCAACCGTTCCGGTGCAGGTGATCTCCGGGGCGCCGTGAATGCCGTTGGTCACCCAGCAGTGTTGCCAGACCATACCATCGGGTGCGCCCAGGGCCTTGGCCACGGCTTCTTTGACCGCGAAGCGCGCAGCCAGCGAGCGCAGTGGCCGAGTCTGTTCGTGGGCGACGAAAACCCGTTGGACGAACCCGGGGTTGCGAGCGATGATGTCACGGAATCGGTCGATGTTGACCACGTCTACACCGGTGCCAATGATCATGGGCCTCCCCCACTGTACTGAGAATGCGGCATCGTATAACTGATATTAAACGACCGATGCCGCCCCCATCAGCTTACCCACCCCACGGTGGGTAGCCGATGAAGACGGCATCACACGGTCTTTGACCGAAGAGCGGATTACTCCACGGTCACCGACTTTGCCAGGTTACGCGGCTGGTCGACGTCCAGGCCCTTGGCGCCTGCCAACGAGCAGGCGAAGATCTGCAGGGGCACGGTGGCCAGCAGGGGCTGCAAGAGGGTCGGACACTGCGGGGTGGTGATCAGGTGATCAGCGTAGGGCTTGACGGCTTCGTCGCCCTCTTCGGCGATCACCAGGGTCACTGCGCCGCGGGCACGGATTTCCTGAATGTTCGAGACGACCTTGGAGTGCAGGGAGTCGCGACCGCGCGGGGAGGGCACGATGACGAACACAGGCTGGCCCTCTTCGATCAGTGCGATCGGGCCGTGCTTGAGCTCGCCGGCTGCGAAGCCCTCTGCGTGTAGGTAAGCGATTTCCTTGAGCTTCAGTGCGCCCTCGAGAGCCACGGGGTATCCCACGTGACGGCCGAGGAAGAGCACCGAGGGGGCGTCCTTCATCGAGGCACCGAGATCCTTGATCTGCTGCTCGTTGTCCAGCAGTTCCTGGATCTTCTCAGGCATCGCCTGCAGTTCGGAGAGAACCTGCTGGATCTCGTCCTTGTACATGTTGCCGCGCAGCTGAGCCAGGTACAGGCCCAACAGGTAAGCGGCTGCAATCTGCGAGAGGAAGGCCTTGGTCGATGCCACGGCGATCTCGGGGCCGGCGTGGGTGTACAGCGCGGCGTCGGATTCACGCGGCAGAGTCGAACCGGTGGTGTTACAGATCGAGACAACCTTCGCGCCCTGTTCCTGTGCGTGGCGGACGGCCATGAGGGTGTCCATGGTCTCGCCGGACTGCGAGAGGGAAACGACGAGGGTCTTCTCGTTGACGATCGGGTCGCGGTACCGGAACTCGTGAGCCAGCTCCACCTCGGTGGGGATACGGCACCAGTGCTCGATAGCGTAGCGAGCTACGTGGCCCGCGTAGGCGGCGGTGCCGCACGCTACCACGATGATCTTGTCGATCGACCGCAGGGTTGAGTCGTCGATCTTGAGCTCGTCGAGGGTGAGGTTGCCATTCTCGTCGAAACGACCCATCAGGGTGTCGCGTACGGCGGCGGGCTGCTCATGGATTTCCTTCTCCATGAAGGAGGGGTAACCACCCTTTTCGGCTGCGGCGGCGTCCCACTCGATGGTGTAGGGCTTGCCCTCTGCGGGGTTGCCGTCGAAGTCGATGATGGAGTAATCGGTGGCAGTGATGGTCACGATCTGGTCCTGGCCCATCTCCACGGCCGACTTGGTGTAGTCGATAAAGCCGGAGACGTCGGAGCCGAGGAAGTTCTCGTTATTGCCCAGACCGATCACCAGCGGGGAGTTACGGCGAGTTGCCACCACGCGGTCCTTGGCATCTTCGTGGATCGCGAGGATGGTGAAGGCGCCTTCCATACGGTTGGAAGCTACGCGCACGGCCTCGGTGAGATCCTTGGTGTCCAGCTTGTTGTAGATGCTAGCAATGAGGTTTGCGGCGACTTCGGTATCGGTCTCGGAGATGAACTCCACGCCTTCTTCAAGCAGTTCACTACGAATCTCGGCGAAGTTCTCGATGATGCCGTTGTGCACAACAGCCAGGCGGCCGTTATCAACCACGTGGGGGTGTGCGTTGGCGTCGGTGGGTCCGCCGTGGGTAGCCCAGCGGGTATGGCCGATACCGATGTTCGAGGTCGGCAACGGGTTGGCCTCAACTTCGTTAGCCAGGTTAATCAGCTTGCCGGCCTTCTTGCGGTACTCCACACCGGAGTCGCCGATCACGGCCACGCCGGCCGAATCATAACCGCGGTATTCCTGACGGCGCAGGCCTTCGAGCAGTACGTCGTAGGCGCTGTGATTAAACGAATTACCGTCTGAGTCGTGGCCCAGACCTATATATCCAACAATTCCACACATAGCTGTAATGATACCCGAGAGCGTCAAAACCACCCTCACCACACGGGAATGTCGCAAGCCTGTAGACAGATGTAATGAAGACCTCCACAGGTAGCCGGACAACCGGCCCGATGGCACTGTGGCGGAGTTAGCCCCGCCCGTCTCATCTGCCTAAAATAGTTCAAATGAGCCCCGAACACCTGCTCGCAAAGCATTCGCCTTTTATTGAACTCGACCGCACCACGTGGTCGCGGTTGGCGTCCACCATCGAAGTCCCGCTGACCGCGCAGGAGATCGACGATCTCCGCGGTATCGGCGACAAGCTGGACGTGGACGAAGTGCAGCAGGTGTATCTGCCTCTTTCCCGGTTGTTGAACCTCTACGTCAATGCCACCAGCTCGCTCAATCACATGACCAACGACTTTCTCGAGGTTTCTGAGCGACGCGTCCCGTTTATCATCGGCGTGGCGGGCTCGGTCGCGGCCGGTAAATCCACCACCGCGCGTATTCTCGAGGCGCTTCTGCGGCGCTGGCCCTCTACCCCAAACGTGCAACTGGTGACCACCGACGGATTCCTGTACCCCAATGCCGAGTTGCAACGGCGCGGGATTATGGATCGTAAGGGCTTTCCCGAATCGTATAATCGGCGAGCGCTGCTGCGGTTCGTCTCCGATATCAAGTCGGGCTCGCCGTTGGTCACCGCCCCGCGGTATTCACACCTGACGTACGACATCCTCCCCGACGAGCGGGTCGAGGTGACCTCTCCCGATGTGTTGATCGTCGAGGGGTTGAATGTGCTGGCTCCCGCGCGAGTCGGTAAAGATGATCGCGCGGCCCTTTCGCTCAGCGATTTCTTCGACTTCTCTATTTATGTGGACGCCCGCACCACTGATATCGAGCGCTGGTACGTCGAACGTTTTCTCTCCTTGCGGGATTCGGCCTTTCAGAACCCGCAGTCTTATTTCACGCGCTATGCAGAACTCTCCGATGAAGACGCGGTGAAATTGGCCCGTTCGATTTGGAAGAACATCAACGAACCCAATCTTTTGGAAAACGTGCGCCCCACTCGCGGTCGCGCCAAGCTCATCCTGTCGAAAGACACCGACCATAAGATTTCGCGGGTTTTGCTCCGCAAGAGTTAGGGGAATTTCATCGTACGCCGTCGTGAAGAATCCACCGGATCGTCTCGTCACCTCTCTGAGTTTTCACGTCGCACGGTACTCACCGCAGGGGTGAGCGTGGTGACCGGTGGGCTGGCCCTAGCCGCCTGTTCTCACCAGGGCGGTGGCGCACCTGACACCAGCCCAGCCCCTACTGATGTCCTTTCCGGCGGGCCCCGGACATCCGCGTCGAGCGATGCCTCGCTGAAGGCCTCGGCGGCCCCCGCCGATTCGCCCGGTGATCACGTCTCACCCGATTCCCTGCAGGTACTCGTAAACAAGCGCAACCCGCTCTCGCCCCGCGATTACGCGCCCTCAGATCTTCAAGCTTTCGGTTCAGTTCAGCTACGCAGTGCGGCGGCGCAGGCCGCCCAGCAGATGTTCGATGCCGCACGACAAGCCGGCCTGTCCTTAATCGCGTTGAGCGGTTATCGCTCCTACGCCGAACAGGTAGGGACGTACCAGCACTGGGTGAATACCTATGGAAAAGAACAGGCCGATGTGGCCTCGGCTCGCCCCGGTTACTCAGAGCATCAAACCGGTTTTGCGCTGGACGTAGGCACCGGGGCCGGGTGCGACCTCCAGGTGTGTTTTCGTGAGACGGACGCCGCGCAGTGGCTGGCCGAGCATTGCACGCGATTTGGATTTGTCTTGCGGTACCCCTGGCAGCAACACGAGACCACCGGGTACTGGTTTGAATCATGGCATTTCCGCTTCATCGGGACAGATCAAGCGGACGCTTATCGAAAAGCGAAGGCGCGTTCTCTCGAAGACTTTTGGGGTTACCCAACCGCCGCTACCTATGCCGATTAAACAACCGGTTCTTTAATATTTAAAGAACATTTATCCTGATGAGGCCCGATTTAGACAGGTGTGAGGAATTCCACTTACTTTACCGGTAAATTGTTTCACGCGATGCTACCGACCGAAGTCGTACGCCGCTATTCTTAGGTACATGATTCAAGGATTCAAAGAATTTATCACTCGTGGCAACGTTATCGACCTCGCCGTAGGTCTGATCGTCGGCAGTGCCTTCACCGCAGTCGTGAACGCCCTCGTCGAGAACATCCTCATGCCGGCCATCGCAGCCGTCTTCGGCGCACCGAACTTCGACAACTGGCTCGCCTTCGGCGACATCAAGATCGGTATGTTCATTACCGCCGTCGTCAACTTCCTGCTGGTTGCAGCTGCACTATACTTCTGCATCGTGCTCCCCATCAACAAGATGAACGAGCGTCGTGCACGCCGCCTGGGTACCGAGGAGATCGAGGAGGAAGATCCTCAGGTCGTCCTGCTGAAGGAAATCCGCGACGCCCTGCAGGCCCGCAACCGCTAATTTTTTATCCCCCGTCACCCCAAAAGGCCCCGGCTTCATCACGAAGCCGGGGCCTTTCTCAGTTGAGGAACACTGCTAAAGAGCCAATTCCTCAGAAACCACGCGAGCCAGGCGCTGAGCCACCTCATCGGCGGTAGACTGCTCGGCGGCCTCCACCATCACACGTACGAGGGGTTCGGTACCGGAGGCACGCAGTAGAACGCGGCCGGACTCCCCCAGTTGCTCTTCGGCCTCAGAAATAGCCTGTTGCAACGGTGCGCAGTCCTTGATTCCGTAGCGGTCTACGCCGGGAACGTTGATGAGTTTTTGCGGAGTCGGTTGCATACGCGATGCCAGTTCCGACAACGGCAAACCGGTATGAGCCACCTCAGAGGCCAAATGCAAGCCGGTGAGCACACCGTCACCGGTGGTCGCGTAGTCGCTCATGATCACATGGCCCGACTGTTCGCCACCGAGGTTGAAACCGTTGGCGTTCATCGACTCCAACACGTAGCGATCACCCACACCGGTGCGCTCGAGCCTAATGCCCTGCTCTTTGAGGTACAGCTCCAGTCCGAGCGAACTCATGACCGTGGCCACGAGCGTGTTGTCCTTGAGATGACCGGCTTCCTTCATCGCCACGGCGAGGATCGACATGATCTTGTCACCGTCGACCAGGTTGCCCTGTTCATCAACCGCCATGCAACGGTCAGCGTCGCCGTCGTGGGCGATACCGAGGTCAGCACCGTGCTTGACCACGGCTTCCTGCAACTTCTCAGGGTGAGTCGACCCCACACCATCGTTGATGTTCGTACCGTTGGGCTCAGCCGCAAGTACCACGACCTCCGCGCCGAGGGTGCGGAAGGCGTCCGGAGAGACGCCCGAAGCGGCACCATTGGCGCAGTCCAGAACGACCTTCAGGCCATTGAGGCGGCGGTGCTCCGGCATCGTCGAGAGCAGGTGCGAAACGTAGCGGTCCTCGCCATCGGCAAGCACCTGGATGCGTCCGACGTCGCCGCCTACAGGCTGACGGAACTTCTTAGCGCGATAGAGCTTCTCGATCTCGTCCTCAATGGCGTCATCGAGTTTTTTACCGCCACGCGCGAGGAACTTAATGCCGTTATCTTTGGCGGGGTTATGCGAAGCGGAGATCATCACGCCGAAGTCTGCGTCCGTAGCTGCGACCAGGTAGGCCGCCGCGGGAGTCGGCACGAGACCGGCATCCCACACGTCCACACCCGAGGCCGCGAAACCAGCCATCATCGCCGAGCCGATGAACTCACCGCTAATACGGGAGTCATGGGCGATAATCGCCTTCGGACGAACACCATTTTCAACCGTATTGAACCCTAGAACAATGGACGCGGCCTGGGCGAGCTCCAGCGCAAGGCTGGGGGTGATGAGCTCATTGGCTAGGCCACGCACACCGTCGGTTCCGAATAATCTTTGTGACATCACAAGTCATTCTACGCCCACTTGACTATTGGTTCTCGCCTTTGAGCACGGGGAAACCTTCTGGATTCTCGGGGACGTCCTCTTCGAAGACATCCGAACCGGAACCTACGATCTTAGGATCGACGGTGCCCACGACGTCGTGGTCTTTGTTCGTGTATTCAAACTGGGAAAGCACGTAACGCATGGCCTCCAGGCGGGCGCGCTTCTTGTCGTTGGATTTCACTACGGTCCACGGCGCATCCCCCGTATCGGTGTAGAAGAACATAGCTTCCTTCGCCTCAGTGTAGTCATCCCACTTATCTAGCGAAGCCAAGTCGGTGGGCGAGAGTTTCCACTGACGCACCGGGTCGGTGCGGCGAGCGTTGAAACGAGCCAGCTGCTCCGCGCGGGTCACCGAGAACCAGAACTTGATGAGTTTGATTCCCGAGTTGACCAGCATGCGCTCCAGCTCGGGGGCCTCACGCATAAACTCGTAATACTGCTGCGAGGTGCAATAGCCCATCACCCGCTCCACGCCCGCGCGGTTGTACCACGAGCGGTCCATCATCACTATTTCGCCGCCGGCAGGCAGGTGCTGAATGTAGCGCTGGAAATACCACTGGGTCTGTTCAATCTCCGTGGGTTTTTCCAGTGCTACCACACGGGAACCGCGCGGGTTCAGATGTTCCATAAACCGCTTGATAGACCCGCCCTTGCCCGCGGCGTCGCGGCCCTCGAAAATAATGAGGATCTTCTGGCCCGTCTCTTTGATCCACAGCTGCAGTTTCAGCAGTTCGATCTGAAGAGCTCGCTTTTCCCGTTCGTACTCCTTGCGGGACATCTTCTTGTCGTAGGGGTAGCCCTTCTTCCAGGCTTCCGAGGTGCTGTGAGTGTGGTTGAGTTTCTTGGTGAGCGACGAGATTTCATCCAGCTCCGCCGCATAATCCTCGACCACAGAGACCCGTCGAGCCTCTTTCTTCAGGGCCGTACGGACAGCGTCGCTGTGCTGTTGCGTCTGGTCGACGTCCTTCCCCTTTTCGCCCTTATTAGCGGCAGCCCCTGCTTTACCCTGAGAGGTGGCCATTATTCCCCCAAATATGTGATCGACAATACGTACGATTCATTCTATAAAAGAGCGGGAAGACGCGGAACTGTTACAGCCTGAGGCACCTTATTAACAGCGAAAAGCCCCTCCGCAGAGGGGCTTTTCGTAAACCGCAAGGGCTTGAAGTAGGCTTTAGCGCTTCGAGAACTGCGAAGCCTTGCGTGCCTTCTTCAGACCAGCCTTCTTGCGCTCGGTGACGCGTGCGTCGCGAGTCAAGAAGCCTGCCTTCTTCAGGGTCGGGCGGTTGTTCTCAACGTCGATTTCATTCAGCGCGCGAGAGATGCCCAGACGCAGTGCGCCAGCCTGACCCGAGGGGCCACCGCCGACGATACGTGCGATCACGTCGTAAGCGCCTTCGAGTTCAAGAATCTTGAAGGGCTCGTTGACTTCCTGCTGGTGCAGCTTGTTGGGGAAGTAGTTGTCCAGCGCACGGCCGTTCACGGACCACTGACCGGTACCGGGAACCACGCGAACGCGGGCAATAGCCTCCTTGCGGCGTCCAACAGCCTGACCGGAAACGGTCAGTGCAGGACGAGCCGCGCGGGTCTCTTCAGCCGCAGAGGCCGAGGATTCCGAGGTGTAGCTGGTCAGCTCTTCTTCTACTACGTTGTTCTGCTCTTCGTTCTGAGCCACGATTTCTCCTAAAGTTCTTTCGTTGGCCCGAATTACTGGGCGACCTGGGTGAATTCGAAGGTCTTCGGCTGCTGAGCAGCGTGCGGGTGCTCGGGACCTGCGTAAACCTTGAGGTTCTTCAGCTGCTGTGCGGCCAGCTTGTTCTTGGGCAACATGCCCTTAACAGCCTTCTCCACCGCGCGAACCGGGTTGGTTTCCAGAAGTTCTGCGTAGTTCACAGACTTCAGACCACCCGGGTAGCCCGAGTGACGGTATGCACGCTTCTGCTGAAGCTTTGCACCGGTCAGGGCTACCTTCTCAGCGTTGATGATGATGACGGAGTCACCGGTATCAACGTGTGCCGCGAAGGTGGGCTTGTGCTTACCGCGCAGCAGTGTTGCGGTCTGGCTGGCAAGACGGCCCAGGACGACGTCAGTAGCGTCAATGACGTGCCACTGGCGCTCTACTTCGCCGGGCTTGGGAGTGTAAGTGCGCAAAATTTCGCCTTTGTCTCGTATGTACATGCGGCGCTTAGTTGGGTATCACGCCTATTTCAACGTGCGATTAGCAGGGTTTGGGTGAGGGCCAAACACATCTGCCCGTTCGCATCCCCTGCGCGTCTCACATGTGTATATGCTCTGCAACTGAGCTACATGAAGGCGCGTGTGAACCAGGGTGGAACACGCACAACGAATGAAACTATACAGGGTCGTCATCCTTTAATCCAGATGAATGCAGTCTTAATCACGCCTATAAACGGGTTATCGGCACCACATGGCTCACCCGGTCACGAAGCATCGCTCTCCAGGGATCGCATAGCACGCGCCTGCCGCGCTTGCACGTCGAATAATTCGGGGTCAGGGTAGCTAATGTGCGCCAGCGCTAACCCTCGGGGCGGGGCGAGGCGAACTTGCGAATCCCGCACAGGTTGGGCGATGCGTCCGTGCAGCCACTCGCGATCTTTGGTGCCCTCCCCCACCATCACCAGGGAGGCAATCAACGTGCGGACCATATGGTGGCAAAAAGCGTCGGCGCGAATGTTCGCCTCCACCAAACCGTCCGTCCGCCGCGTAAAGGAGATCTCACGCAGGTCCCGGATGGTCGTGGCACCCTCCCGCGGCTTGCAGAAGGAGAGAAAATCATGCAAGCCTGTGAGCTCTTCGGCGCAGGCGTTCATCAATTCGATATCCAGGGGCCGGTCGACCTGCCAGGCGAGGTGCCTGAGCAACGGATTCGAACCGGTGGTCAGAAAGTTATCTTCGATGAGGTAGCGGTAACTGCGCTCCAAGGCAGAAAATCGGGCGTCGAAAGTCGCGGGGACCTCCTGCGCGCTCTGCACGGTAATTGCCTTCTGTAGATACCCCCCGAGACGCTTGGGGAGTTTCAGGTCTCGCTCCGCCTGGGCCAGACTCCTGCTGAGAGCGCCGCGAAATTTTCGGGGAAAAGCCACGGCTGGTTCGTCATCGCTGTGCCCCGGGACGGACTCCCAGCGCTGGCGGGGCACGTCCACGTGGATCACCTGGTGTAGTGCGTGGACGCCGGCGTCGGTTCGCCCTGCGACGGTGGCAAAGACTGGTTGGCGGAAAATCATGTGCAGAGCATCCTCCACCACCGACTGAACCGTAATCAGCCCCGGTTGTTTAGCCCAACCCGCGAATGCGGTTCCGTCGTAGGCGAGATCGATGCGCACCCGCAACAGCTCGTTCTCATGTACATGCTCTGACACAGCCTTGGCCCTCCGTAGCTGGCGAATGTTCTTAAAGTATTCTGCCGCCCACAGTAGTACTGTGAGCGGCAGAATTTAGCTAAAGAGTTTCGAGATTACTCGGAAACCTTCTGTGCTGCTTCGCCACCGGCGGGAGCGTAGCCTGCGGCCTTCGCGCTCTCAGCGGAGTCGAACCAGATCTCAGCCTTGGTCGAGGAGTACCAGCGCGAACCCGGCACGTGGTACTTCATCGAACCGGCGTTACCCTTGACCTCGAAGCCCTCGGGAGCCTCACCGGACTCGGTGGGTGCGTGTGCACCAGCAGGCAGTTCCGAAGCCGGAGTGTCAACAGAGGGAGCCTCAGCAGCTTCTGCTACGGGTGCCTCTGTTGCTGCGGGAGCTGCAGTCTCTGCCGGAGCGTTCTGCTGTGCAACCGAGGTTGCTTCAGCAACGGTAGCGGCGGAACCGACGGGCTCCATGACCAGTTCGATGACAGCCATGGGAGCGTTGTCGCCCTTGCGGTTGCCGATCTTGGTGATACGGGTGTATCCGCCGGGACGCTCAGCCATAGCCGGAGCAATCACGGTGAACAGTTCGTGCACCACAGACTTGTCGGTCAAGGAACGCAGTACGCGTCGACGAGCAGCCAGGTCGCCCTTCTTAGCGAAGGTGATCAGACGCTCAGCGACGGGACGCATGCGCTTAGCCTTGGTAACGGTGGTGGTGATGCGCTTGTGCTGGAACAGCTGCTGAGACAGGTTGTTCAGCATCAGGCGCTCGTGGGTCGGGCTACCGCCGAGGCGGGGACCCTTAGTGGGAGTAGGCATAGTTATTTCTCCATGGAATTACAGTTCCTGGCTCTCCACCCGGAGAGTGCTGGAACCTAAGCTTGTGACGTAAAGGGATGAACCGCTAAAGATTCAGTGGAGGCGATTAGATCTCGCCGTAACCGTCTTCGTCGTCCTGCAGGCGATTACCCAGCTCGAAACCGGGAGGCGAATCCTTCAGAGCAAGGCCGAGCTCGGTGAGCTTTGCCTTGACCTCGTCGATGGACTTCGCACCGAAGTTGCGGATGTCCATCAGATCAGCCTCGCTACGAGCAACGAGTTCGCCCACGGTGTGGATGCCCTCACGCTTGAGGCAGTTGTACGAACGTACCGACATCTCCAGATCTTCGATCGGCAGAGCCAGATCAGCGGCCATCGACTCGTCGGCGGGTGAGGGACCAACCTCGATGCCCTCTGCCGCGGTGTTCAGTTCGCGGGCCAGACCGAAGAGTTCAACCAAAGTGCTACCAGCCGATGCGACGGCGTCGCGCGGGGCAATAGCTTCCTTGGTTTCGACGTCCAAGGTGAGCGAGTCGAAGTCAGTGCGCTGCTCGACACGGGTTGCGCTCACGCGGAAGCTCACCTTCAAAACCGGCGAGTAGATGGAGTCAACCGGAATACGGCCGATCTCACCGTCGCCTGCCTTGTTCTGAGCCGCCGAGACGTAACCGCGGCCGCGCTCGATGATGAGCTCAGCGTCGAAGTTCGCACGCGAGTTCAGGGTCGCGATGTGCAGATCCTGGTTGTGGATCTCAACACCGGCCGGCACCTCGATGTCGCCTGCAGTGAGTTCGCCTTCGCCCTGCTTACGCAGATAGGCAACTACGGGCTCGTCGTTTTCAGAAGAAATGGAGAGCTTCTTGATGTTCAAGATGATCTCGGTAACGTCTTCTGCCACGCCCTCAATGGTGCTGAATTCATGCAACACTCCATCGATGCGGATGCTGGTTACAGCCGCACCGGGGATAGATGAGAGCAGGGTACGACGAAGCGAGTTACCCAGGGTGTATCCGAATCCCGGTTCAAGGGGTTCGATGGTGAAGCGCGAGCGGTTATCCGCTACGACCTCTTCACTCAAAGTGGGGCGCTGTGCAATGAGCACGGTGTTTCCTTTCAGTGAGCATCCGCTATATGAGCTCACAGGTTGGGGAAAACAAGGGATAAGGAACTAGACGAAGCTGTCTGTCCAATGATCACCTAGCCGCAGGGCTGGGTAACCGCCCGGAGTACACCGGGAGACGGCATCACTTAGACGCGGCGACGCTTCGGAGGACGGCAACCGTTGTGAGCAACGGGGGTGACGTCCTGGATCGAACCGACCTCAAGGCCGGTAGCCTGAAGCGAGCGGATAGCGGTTTCGCGACCCGAACCCGGGCCCTTAACGAAAACGTCTACCTTGCGTACACCGTGTTCCTGAGCGCGCTTCGCAGCGGTCTCAGCGGCCATCTGCGCAGCGTAAGGGGTGGACTTACGGGAGCCCTTGAAACCCATTTCGCCGGCCGAGGACCAGGAGATTACAGCACCGGTCGGATCGGTGATCGAAACGATGGTGTTGTTGAAGGTGGACTTGATGTGTGCCTGACCGGCAACAATATTTTTGCTTACCTTGCGGCGGCTGGTCTTGCGTGCCGCTGCGCGAGTCTTGGGAGGCATTATTGATTCTCCTACAAAGGTTGATGAGAAGCGTTGGTTCGGCAAGAAATGCTGAACTGAAGCAACGCGTTATTACTTCTTCTTACCAGCGACGGTACGCTTGGGACCCTTACGGGTACGTGCGTTGGTCTTGGTGCGCTGACCGTGAACGGGCAGACCGCGGCGGTGACGCAGACCCTGGTAGCTACCGATTTCCACTTTGCGGCGGATGTCGGCTGCAACCTCGCGGCGGAGGTCACCTTCAACCTTGTAGTTACCTTCGATGAAGTCACGAAGAGCAACGAGCTGGGTGTCGTCGAGATCCTTCACGCGGATGTCGGGGCTAACACCGGTAGCCTCGAGAGCTTCGTGTGCACGGGTCTTGCCCACGCCGTAAATGTAAGTAAGAGCTACTTCCACGCGCTTTTCGCGAGGAAGATCCACTCCAGCGAGACGTGCCATAGTGGCTGTTCTCCTTTATGTCGCAGAGGTCTGTGGCATCACTGCCCGAGTTATGTTGCTCGGTCCCCGGCCTCTGTATCCGGAGGTATCCCTCCCGTCTGAAACGGTTAGGAGCGGTGCCTATATATCAATTACCGTGAAGTCACGGTTCAGCAAGCGTGTGCGGGGTTATTAGCCCTGACGCTGCTTGTGGCGCGGGTTTTCGCAGATCACCATGACTCGGCCCTTACGGCGAATCACTTTGCACTTATCGCAGATCGGCTTAACGCTCGGCTTGACCTTCATCGCATTCCTTTGCGTTGATTGCAATTATTTGCATTGACAATGGGCGAGATAAGAGGTTTCCCACGCAGGGTGAGAGCACGTTATCCCCTTTACACGGCGTAAACGCCGCAACAGGTGCGACGTTTGCGTTGTGTTTACTTGTAGCGGTAGACGATACGACCGCGGGAAAGGTCGTACGGAGACAACTCCACTACAACTCGGTCCTCAGGCAGGATTCGGATGTAGTGCTGACGCATCTTGCCCGAGATATGTGCAAGAACCTTGTGACCGTTGTCGAGCTCAACACGGAACATCGCGTTGGGCAAAGCTTCTACCACAGATCCTTCGATCTCAATGACGCCGTCTTTCTTGGCCATATCCTCCGCTAACGTCGGTGCGCGATGCTGAATGCACCTCGCAATGAACTAAAAATGATTGCCATCAGATCACGCTGGATCATGTACGCAGTGCCAGGAACAGGGCACGGCAAAGACAACCAACAATAAAGTGTACGCGATGGCACATCAAAAGTTAACAGGTTATGTGTCACATTCTCTGCAACTTAGAGCGATTCGTCCTGTGCGGCCAGCTGACCACAGCCACCGTCGATGTCAGATCCGCGAGATGAAGCACGATGTGCCGAGCGAGCGAGGAAACACAAATCGTGCGCAATGCGATACTCGCCTACTCACCGTCCTGGGCGGCCAGCTGACCACAGGCACCGTCGATGTCAGAACCGCGAGTATCGCGCACGGTCGTCGGAATCCCATGCGCGCGCAACCGCTCCACAAAGTTTTGTTCCACGCCCTTGCGAGAAGCTGTCCATTTCGAACCGGGGGTCGGGTTGAGCGGGATGGGGTTGACGTGCACCCAGCCCCGTCCTCGCTGAGCGAGCTTTTTACCTAAGAGGTCAGCGCGCCAACCCTGATCGTTCATATCGCGGATGAGGGCGTACTCGATGGAGACCCGGCGTCCAGTCGCGCGGTAGTAGGAGTATGCCGCGTCGAGCGTTTCGTCAACCTTCCAGTGCGTATTAATCGGGATGAGCTCGTCGCGTAGTTCGTCGTCCGGGGCGTGCAACGACAGCGCGAGGGTGATGGGCAGACCCTCCATCTCGAACTTGCGGATACCGGGCACCAGGCCCACGGTAGACATCGTCAATCCTCGAGCCGAGATACCTAGACCCTCAGGTGCCGGGTCGATCAACCGATGCACCGCGCCCATGGTTCGCTTGTAGTTGGCCAGGGCCTCCCCCATTCCCATAAAGACGATGTTCGAAACGCGCAAGGGACGAGTGTCTTCAGGGCCCCCTTCAGCTTGCTCCAGGTTCTTCATGCGCTTGAGCTGACGAGCGCCGGCCACTACCTGTTCGACGATCTCCGCCGTCGACAGGTTACGGGTTAGACCGGCCTGACCGGTGGCGCAGAACGGGCAGTTCATTCCGCACCCGGCCTGGGACGAGATGCACATCGTCACGCGGTTTTCATACCGCATGATGACCGATTCGATAAGTGCGCCGTCCCACAGACGATGAACAATCTTGAGGGTATCTCCGCCATCTGCTTCCAAAGTTCGCACCGGTGTCAATAGTTGCGGCATCGCACGCGAAACCATCTCCTCCCGTTCAGCAGCGGGGAGATCGGTCATCTCTTTGGGGTCGGTGACGAGGCGCTCGAAATAGTGCTTGGAGAGCTGAGACGCGCGGAAAGGTTTATACCCCAACTCGGCGAGGAACTCTCTCCGGCCGGCCATATCGAAGTCAGCGATATGCTTCGGAGGCTGTTCCCGGCGGGGAGCTTTCAGTGCGATTTTGCCCGGTTCAGGGCGGATCGCGGAGATCTCAACCGGAACCTTGGTGTTTGTCTCGGTCATGGGTTTTCCTTTCGTCGAAAGGTGGGCGGAGCGTCGATAGTCTAGGCGGGAATGGGCTTGACGGTCACGCCGAGCTTCGCGAGTTCGGAGGCGCCGCCGTCCTCGGCGGTAAGCACCCAAATCCCCTCCGAATGCACGGCAACGGAATGCTCCCACTGGCAGGCGTCCGAGCCGTCATTGGTTTTAATCGTCCAGTCGTCCGCGAGAACATGGGTTTCGATGGAGCCGGTCACCAACATGGGTTCGATCGCCAACGCCATTCCCTTTTTGACGCGCGGACCGAGATCTCGCGCGGCGTAATTCAGGACGTCCGGGGCCATATGCATGGAGGTGCCGATGCCGTGGCCCACAAAGTCTTCAATGATCCCGTACTTGTCCCCGGTTTCAGAGCGGACGAAATCTTCGATGGCTACACCAATCTCCCCCACCTTTCGTGCGGTGGCCAGGGCGGCGATACCGTGCCACAGTGCAGCCCGGGTGATCTCAGACAGCTCACGACGAGCCTCCGAGACCTCTCCCACCAGAGCGGTTCGCGCCGAGTCGCCATGCCACTGCTTATTCGTCGCGGGGTCGGTGACGATGGCACCGCCGTCGATGGAAATCATGTCACCGGCGTTCACGACCTGCTCACCGGGTATTCCGTGAACCACCACGTCGTTGACCGAGGTGCAGACCGTTGCGGGGTAATCGTAATACCCCAAGAAGTTGGAGCGCGCGTTGTTCTCGGCTAAGACACCACGGAATGCTTGATCAATCTGAGCGGTGGTCGTACCGGGCATGGCAGCTTCCACAGCCGCATCTAACGCTCGGGAGGTGATAACCCCCGCACGAGCCATCCACGCAAGCTGGGCGTCGGTCTTATATTCGATGCGTCTCAAGAGTGTCCTTTATTCACTAGGTGATGCCGCTCTGCGGGCAGTCTTATTCTTTGTTAAAAGCCGGTGCCCCCGCAATGATCGGGGGCACACCAGCCAGCGAGTGTTTACTTCAGCGCGTCTAGAATGCGCTCGGTGACCTCGTCGATTTCACCGAGTCCGTTTACTTCCTTGATCAAACCGCGGTCACGGTAGATCGACAGCAACGGAGCGGTCTCTTCTTCGTAGACCTTCAGACGGTGACGGATGACGTCTTCAGTGTCGTCGGTACGTCCCTGCTCTGCGGCGCGTCCCAACAGGCGCTGTACCAGCTCGTCGTTATCGGCGACCAGCAACAAGACCCGATCGATCTTCTGCGAGGACTCGGAGAGGATGTCATCGAGTTCGTGTACCTGCGCAGGATTGCGGGGGTAGCCGTCGAGCAGGAAGCCGTTCTGAGCGTCCTGTTCCGCCAGGCGGGCACGAACCATCTTGTTGGTTACCGAATCCGGAACCAGGTTACCGGCGTCGATGTAGCTTTTCGCCTCGCGGCCCAATTCGGTCTCTTCCTTGATGTTTTGACGGAAGATGTCACCGGTAGAAATAGCAGGAATTGAGAGCTTTTCGGCGATCTTTACGGCCTGGGTGCCTTTACCGGCACCGGGAGGACCAATGATGAGCAAACGGTTCATCGCAGCAATCCTTCGTAGTTACGTTGTTGGAGCTGAGCGTCGATTTGCTTGACGGTGTCAAGACCGACGCCGACCACGATCAGCAGCGAAGCGCCACCGAACGGGAAGTTCTGATTCGCGTTGAAGGCGATCAGCGCGATCAACGGAATCATTGCGATCACAGCCAGGTAGAGCGCACCCGGCAAGGTGATGCGGTTGAGTACATAGGTCAGGTAGTCCTCGGTGGGACGGCCTGCTCGCACACCGGGTATAAACCCGCCGTACTTCTTCATGTTGCCTGCGACTTCTTCAGTGTTGAAGGTAATCGAAACATAGAAGTAGGCGAAGCCGAGGATGAGGAGGAAGTACAGGATGATGTAGAGGGGATGATCACCGCGAACCAGGGTCGTGTTGATCCAGTTAACCCACTCGGGCGGAGGGGTGCCATCGTTCGGGGTATTGAAGTTCGCGATGAGGCCGGGGACCATCAACATGGACGAGGCGAAGATCAGCGGGATCACGCCTGCCATGTTGACCTTCAGCGGAATGTAAGTCGAAGTTCCTCCGATAGTGCGGCGACCGATCATGCGCTTTGCATACTGCACCGGGATGCGACGCTGTGACTGCTCCACATAGACCACGGCGATAATTACCAGCAGTCCAACGGCGCAGACTGCGGCGAAGATACCCCAGCCCTGCGTGCGGCCGATTTCTCCCATGGCAGTGGGGAATGACGCTGCGATCGAGGTGAAAATAAGTAGCGACATGCCGTTGCCGACACCCTTTTCAGTGATCTGCTCACCCAGCCACATGATGATGCCGGTACCCGCGGTCAACGCGATGATGATCAGCAAGATATTGACGAGGCTGTCGTCGGGAATGATGGGCAACGGGCAGTTACCCAGCAAAGCTCCCGAACGAGCCATGGTCACCACGGTGGTGGAGTTCAACAGCGCCAGTGCGATGGTCAAGTAACGGGTGTACTGCGTAAGCTTCGTCTGGCCCTGCGCCCCTTCCTCGTGAAGCTCTTGGAAACGCGGGATGACCACGCGCAGAAGCTGCACAATAATCGAAGCGGTGATGTATGGCATCACTCCGAGGGCGAAAATAGAAAGCTGTAACAGGGCTCCACCGCTGAACAGATTCACCATGTCATAGATGCCGCCAGTAGTGTTGCCCAGTGCCAGACATTGCTGCACGTTGCCAAATGAAACACCAGGGGCAGGAATGAACACACCCACCCGATAAATCACGATGATGCTCACGGTGAACAGCAGCTTCCGCCGCAAATCGGGGGTCTTAAACGCCCGTCCGAACGCGCTGAGCACATGTCCTCCTGAATATATTGATTGCTCTCCCCCACCACCACAGAGATTTAAGAGAAACCGGGAGGGGAGAATTCAAAGTCTTGTCTAGTCTAGCCTGTTGCGCACTGAGGAGTCATTTATAGCAATGGACTAAGGCTGAGTGTATGCCTAAAAGCACAGTGCCCCGGCTCCGCAGGGGAACCGGGGCACTGAGTCACTGAGCGATGACGCTCTAGCGTCACCGCACGGTGATCAAACTACTTTACGGTTACAGAACCGCCAGCAGCCTCGATCTTTTCGATAGCCGACTTCGATGCCTTATCAACGGTGACGTTGACCTTGACATTGATTTCGCCTTCGCCGAGAACCTTCACCAGTTCGTTCTTGCGAACTGCGCCCTTGGCTACAAGTGCCTCAACGGTCACGTCGCCGCCTTCGGGGAAGAGCTCAGCAATACGGTTCAGGTTAACTACCTGGTACTCGGTGCGGAAGGGGTTGTGGAAGCCGCGCAGCTTAGGCAAACGCATGTGCAGCGGCAACTGACCACCCTCGAAACCGGCCTTGACCTGGTAACGAGCCTTCTGGCCCTTGGTACCGCGACCTGCAGTCTTACCCTTAGAAGCCTCACCGCGGCCAACGCGGGTCTTAGCCTTGTGGGCACCCGGTGCCGGGCGCAGATCGTGGATCTTGATAGCGTCGTTGTGCTCTGCCATCTTTACTTGACCTCCTCAACCTTCACCAGGTGAGCAACGGTGTTAACCATGCCAACGGTGACGGGGTCTGCAGTGCGAACAACCTTGTTGCCGGGGCGCTTGAGACCCAGGGAACGCAAGGTGTCGCGCATGTTCTGCTTCTGGCCGACGTACGACTTGAGCTGAGTGATCTCAAGCTGAGCGTCGCTGGGCTGAATTCGCTTACCGGTCATTACGCACCTGCCTTTTCAGACTTGGACTTGAGCAAGTAGCTCGGGATGACCTCGTCCTGGGGCAGACCGCGGCGTGCTGCAACAGCCTGGGGCTCCTCGAGCTCCTTGAGAGCTGCGATGGTTGCGTGCACGATGTTGATCTGGTTGGACGAACCGAGCGACTTGGAGAGCACGTCGTGAATGCCAGCTGCTTCCAGGACCGCGCGGACGGGGCCGCCTGCGATCACACCGGTACCTGCGGTAGCAGGACGGAGCATCACAACACCGGCAGCGTCCTCACCCTGCACACGGTGCGGGATGGTGCGCTCTTCAACGCGGGGAACGCGGAAGAAGTTCTTCTTTGCTTCCTCGACGCCCTTGGAGATAGCCGCGGGAACTTCCTTGGCCTTACCGTAACCGACGCCGACCATACCCTGACCGTCACCGACGACGACGAGTGCGGTGAAGCTGAAGCGACGACCACCCTTGACGACCTTGGAGACGCGGTTGATGGTCACAACGCGCTCGATGTACTTGTCTTTCTCCTCATCGCGACCGCGGTTGTTGCGACGGTCACCGCGGTTACCGCGACGCTCGCCACGCTCACCGCGGTTGTTGCGGCGGTCTTCGCGTGCGGAGGAGTTCTCGGTGGTTTCAACTGCTTCTGCGGTTGCTTCAGTCACCTGAGTTTCCTTTTCGTTTACTGCCTGCTCGCTCATTAGAGTGCCAGACCTCCTTCGCGTGCGCCGTCTGCCACTGCTGCGACACGGCCGTGGTACTTGTTACCACCGCGGTCGAAGACAACAGACTCGATGCCAGCTGCCTTGGCGCGCTCTGCTACGAGCTCGCCAACACGCTTAGCCTTCGCGGTCTTATCCATCTCGGCATTGCGCAGGTCAGCTTCCATGGTGGAAGCCGATGCCAGAGTCTTGCCCTGAACATCGTCGATAACCTGTACGAACATGTGGCGGGTAGAGCGGGTAACGCTCAGACGCGGACGTGCAGCGGTGCCAGAGACGTACTTGCGGACGCGTGCGTGACGGCGTGCGCGTGCCGCGGACTTGGACTTGATAGCCATTATTACTTACCAGCCTTTCCGACCTTGCGGCGGATATGCTCGCCTTCGTAACGAACACCCTTGCCCTTGTAGGGATCGGGCTTGCGGAGACCACGGATGTTTGCGGCAACCTGGCCAACCTGCTGCTTGCTGATACCGGAGACAGACACCTTGTTGGCGCCCTCAACGGTGAAGGTGATTCCCTCGGGAGCCTTCACCGAAACCGGGTGGGAGTAACCCAGAGCAAACTCGAGGTCGGAGCCCTTTGCCATCACGCGGTAACCGGTACCAACGATTTCGAGCTTCTTGGTGTAGCCCTCGGTGACACCAATGATCATGTTGTTGATCAAGGTGCGGGTCAGGCCATGCAACGAGCGGGATTCGCGCTCATCGTTCGGGCGGGAAACGGTGATAACTCCGTCTTCCTGTGCAACGGTGATCACGGGAGAGATCTCGCGGGACAGTTCGCCCTTGGGACCCTTCACGGAAACGACGTTGCCGTCAATCTTTACCTCAACGCCGGCAGGAACCGAGATGGGGAGACGTCCAATACGTGACATTTGCTCTTCCTTTCTCTTCTTACCGACTACCAGATGTAAGCGACGACTTCGCCGCCCACACCCTTCTTCGCAGCCTGCTTGTTGGTGAGCAGACCTGAAGAGGTGGACAGGATTGCGATACCGAGGCCACCGTGCACGAGGGGCAGGTTGGTGGACTTTGCGTATACACGCAGACCCGGCTTGGAAATACGGCGAACGCCAACGATGGAGCGCTCACGCTGGGGACCGAACTTCAGTTCGAGGGTCAGGGTCTTACCGACCTTGGCGTCCTCTTCTTTGAAATCGGCGATGTAACCTTCAGCCTTCAGGATCTCAGCGATGCGTCCCTTGAGCTTGGAGTAAGGCATAGACACGGTGTCGTGATGTGCCGAGTTTGCGTTACGCAAACGGGTCAGCATATCTGCGACAGGATCTGTCATAGTCATGGTGGGCTCTTGCCCTTCCTCGTTGCGGTTTCCTCACCCTGCTAGTTCAGCGGGAGGGACCTGCAACGTAGTCGTTACTTAGTCTTGAACGGGAAGCCGAGTGCCTTGAGCAGCGCGCGGCCTTCATCGTCGGTAGAAGCGGTGGTTACCACGGTGATGTCCATACCACGCACGCGGTCGATCGAGTCCTGATCGATTTCGTGGAACATGGACTGCTCTGTCAAACCGAAGGTGTAGTTACCGTTGCCGTCGAACTGGCGGTCCGAAAGTCCGCGGAAGTCGCGGATACGGGGCAGCGCCAGGGTGATCAGACGATCCAGGAACTCCCACATACGGTCACCGCGCAGGGTTACGTGTGCACCGATGGGCTGACCTTCGCGCAACTTGAACTGTGCGATGGACTTTTTAGCGCGGTTCACAACGGGCTTCTGACCGGTGATTGCGGTGAGGTCGCGGATAGCGCCGTCCATGAGCTTGGCATCGCGAGCTGCTTCGCCGACACCCATGTTGACAACAACCTTGACGATCTTCGGAGCCTGCATCTTGTTGGAGTAGTTGAACTGCTCCTGCAGCGCCGGGGCAACCTCTTCGTTGAACTTGGTCTTGAAACGAGGGGTAATCTTGGTCTCGGTCATTAGATGTCCTTACCCGAGCTCTTGGCAAAGCGAACACGCACAGTGCGGGTCTTGCCATTGCGCTCTACAGTCTCGAGGCGGTAGCCAACGCGAGTGGGCTTCTTGGTCTCAGGGTCGACGATTGCCACGTTCGAGATGTGGATCGGGGCCTCAACCTTCTGAATGCCTCCGCCTGCGCCGGTCATCGGGTTTGCCTTGGTGTGCTTGGTGACGATCTTGACGCCTTCTACCAGCACGCGGTTGGTCTTCGGGAAGACACGCAGAACCTTGCCCTGCTTGCCCTTATCTGCACCCGAAATAACCTGAACCAGGTCACCTGACTTGATCTTAGCCATGAGTTAGAGCACCTCCGGAGCAAGTGAAATGATCTTCATGAAGCGCTTGTCGCGAAGTTCACGACCAACGGGTCCGAAGATACGGGTGCCGCGGGGGTCACCATCGGTGTTTTTGATGATCACTGCAGAGTTCTCATCAAACTTGATGTAGGAGCCGTCCGGACGACGGGTTTCCTTCTTAGTGCGAACGACAACGGCCTTAACGACGTCGCCCTTCTTGACGGTACCGCCGGGAATTGCATCCTTGACGGTTGCGACGATGATGTCGCCAATGCCTGCGTAACGACGTGAAGATCCACCGAGAACACGGATGGTCAGGATTTCCTTCGCACCGGTGTTGTCAGCGACCTTGAGTCGAGACTCCTGCTGAATCATATTTCTCCTGTCGTCTCGCCGGTTCCGACCGCACGGTATGTTGTGGGCCAGCCTTGCGGAACATTTTTACGGGATGTTGACGCACCGGTCCCACCGTCTAATGGACAGCGGGTTGGCGGATACGCCTAGGACTAACTGCATGCCAGGAACATTTGACCCGCGTGGGCGCGGGAATCCCCGCTATGCGCGGCATTATGCTTTGGCACGAAGTGTCCGTGGTTTGTGTGCACGCTATGCATGCACAGAACCACAACTTTACCAGTTATTTACCCAGTTAAACGGTCTTTATGGCTAATAACACACCGGCCCCTCTCCCGATGATCGGGAAAGGGGCCGGTGCTCTGTGATGAGTCGAGACTCGAAAGACTTACTTAGCCTTCTCGATGATCTCCACTACGCGCCACCGCTTAGAAGCGGACAGCGGGCGGGTCTCAGCCAACAAAACCAAGTCGCCAACGCCAGCAGTGTTCTGCTCGTCGTGTGCCTTGATCTTGGAGCTGCGACGCATCACCTTGCCGTACAGTGCGTGCTTGACGCGATCCTCGACCTCAACGGTTACGGTCTTGTCCATCTTGTCGGAAACAACGTAACCGCGGCGAGTCTTGCGGTAGCCGCGCTCTTCAGTCTTTACTTCACTCACTTGGCTTCACCTTCGGTTGCGGGACGAATACCGAGCTCACGTTCACGAAGCACGGTGTAAATACGTGCAATATCGCGCTTGACGGAGCGGATACGTCCGGGATTTTCAAGCTGACCGGTGGCTGCCTGGAAGCGGAGGTTGAAAAGCTCCTCCTTCGACTTACGCAGCTCTTCTGCCAGAGCCTCATCGTTCAGCTCAACGAGCTTGTCGATGCTCAGATCCTTTGATCCAACTGCCATTTCGCTTACTCACCACCTTCACGGCGCACAATGCGTGCCTTCATCGGGAGCTTGTGGATCGCCAGACGCAATGCCTCGCGAGCCACTTCCTCGGATACGCCGGAGAGTTCAAACATGACTCGGCCGGGCTTGACGTTTGCGACCCACCACTCGGGCGAACCCTTACCGGAACCCATACGGGTTTCAGCAGGCTTCTTGGTCAGCGGGCGGTCCGGATAAATGTTGATCCAAACCTTACCGCCACGCTTGATGTGACGGGTCATTGCAATACGTGCAGCCTCAATCTGGCGGTTGGTTACGTATGCGGGCGAAAGAGCCTGCACACCCCACTCGCCGAAGCTAACCTCGGTGCCGCCCTTGGCGTAACCGGTGCGCTTGGGGTGGTGCTGCTTGCGGTACTTTACTCGACGGGGAATAAGCATTTATGCCTCACCGTTTTCTGCAGTCTTGGCTTCGGTGTTTGCCGAAGCGTTCTCGTTGCGGCGTTCGCGGCGAGGACCACGGTTGCCTCCACGACGGCGGTCACCGTCACGGCCACCACGGCCGCCACGACGGTTACCCTGAGCAGCCTGCTGAGCAGCAAGCTCCTTGTCGGTGAGGTCACCCTTGTAGATCCAGACCTTCACGCCGATACGGCCGAAAGTGGTCTTTGCTTCGAAGAAACCGTAGTCGATGTTCGCACGCAGGGTGTGCAGGGGCACACGGCCTTCGCGGTAGAACTCGGAACGGGACATTTCAGCGCCGCCCAAACGACCGGAGCACTGGATACGGATACCCTTTGCGCCGGCACGCTGTGCAGACTGAATTGCCTTCTTCATGGCGCGGCGGAAAGCAACGCGCGAAGCGAGCTGCTCGGCAATGCCCTGTGCCACGAGCTGAGCGGACAGGTCGGGCTGAGCAACCTCAAGGATGTTCAGCTGGATCTGCTTGTTGGTCAGCTTCTCGAGCTCACCGCGGATGCGGTCAGCTTCGGCGCCGCGGCGGCCGATCACGATACCGGGACGCGCGGTGTGGATGTCCACACGAACGCGATCGCGGGTACGCTCGATCTCTACCTTGGCGATGCCTGCGCGCTCCATGCCCTGAGAGAGGAGCTCGCGGATCTTGACGTCTTCGCGGACGAAGTCCTTGTAGCGTTCGCCTTCCTTGTTGGAATCTGCGAACCACTTTGAAACGTGTCCGGTGGTGATGCCAAGTCGGAAACCGTTGGGGTTAATTTTCTGACCCATTTAGCGGTCCTCCTCCTTCTCCGGGGTAGCCACTGCCACGGTGATGTGGCTGGTGCGCTTGTTGATGCGGAATGCGCGACCCTGTGCACGAGGCTGGAAACGCTTCATGGTGGGTCCTTCATCCACATATGCTTCGCTGATGAAAAGCTCTTCTTCCTTGAAGGAAACACCGGAGGTGCTTGCCTTCTGGCGAGCGTTTGCAACAGCAGATGCAACGATCTTGTAAACCGGTTCCGAAGCTGCCTGCGGGGCGAACTTCAGGATTGCCAGAGCCTCTTCCGCCTGCTTACCACGGATCAGGTTGACGACTCGGCGTGCCTTCATAGGCGTGACGCGTACATAGCGCGCTGATGCCTTAGCTTCCATTGCCTATCTTTCTTTCGTCTTGTAGCCGAAAGGAGAAACGTTCTAAGTTCGGGAAAACCGAAATTAGCGACGCTTGCCCTTACGGTCGTCCTTCACGTGGCCACGGAAAGTGCGGGTCGGTGCAAACTCGCCGAGCTTGTGGCCGACCATCGACTCAGTGATGAACACGGGTACGTGCTTGCGTCCGTCGTGCACTGCGATGGTGTGTCCCAGCATGTCGGGGATAATCATCGAGCGGCGGGACCAAGTCTTGATTACGTTCTTGGTACCCTTCTCGTTCTGAGCTGCAACCTTCAGGAAAAGGTGCTGATCAACGAAAGGGCCCTTCTTCAAACTACGAGGCATGTGTCAGGCTCCTTAGCGCTTCTTGCCAGTACGACGGCGACGAACGATGAGCTTGTCGCTTTCCTTGTTCGGACGACGGGTGCGTCCTTCGGGCTTGCCGTTGGGGTTGACGGGGTGACGACCACCGGAGGTCTTACCCTCACCACCACCGTGGGGGTGATCAACAGGGTTCATCACAACACCACGAACGGTCGGGCGAATGCCCTTCCAACGGTTACGGCCTGCCTTGCCCCAGTTGATGTTCGACTGCTCAGCGTTACCAACGGAACCGATGGTTGCGCGGCAACGAACGTCAACGTTGCGGATTTCGCCGGAGGGCAGACGCAGCTGGGCGTACTTGCCTTCCTTTGCAACGAGCTGGATGGATGCGCCTGCGGAGCGGCCCATCTTTGCTCCGCCACCGGGGCGCAGCTCGACTGCGTGGATGATGGTACCGACGGGGATGTTGCGCAACGGCAGGTTGTTGCCGGGCTTGATATCCGCCGAGGGACCGGACTCCACGATGTCGCCCTGCTTGAGCTTGTTGGGAGCAACGATGTAACGCTTGGTGCCGTCTACGTAGTGAAGCAGTGCGATGCGTGCGGTACGGTTCGGGTCGTACTCGATGTGCGCAACGCGTGCGTCCACGCCGTCCTTGTCGTGACGACGGAAGTCGATCAGACGGTACTGACGCTTGTGTCCACCACCCTTGTGGCGAGTGGTAATGCGGCCGGTGTTGTTACGGCCACCCTTCTTGGGAAGCGGACGAACCAGGGACTTCTCCGGGGTCGAGCGGGTGACTTCGGTGAAGTCGGAAACGCTCGAACCGCGGCGACCCGGGGTCGTCGGCTTGTGCTTACGAATACCCATTTAGTATTTCTTTCCTTCGCTAAAGTGGTCTCCGCAGGATTATGCCTGCGGACCGCCGAAGAGGTCGATGGTGCCTTCTTTGAGGGTCACGATCGCGCGCTTGGTGTTCTTGCGAGCACCCCAGCCAAAGCGAGTGCGCTTGCGCTTGCCCTGACGGTTAGCGGTGTTGACGGAAGCAACCTTGACGTCGAAGATTGCTTCGACTGCCTGCTTGATTTCCAGCTTGTTCGAGTTAGGAGCAACGATGAAGGTGTACTTACCTTCGTCGAGCTGACCGTAGCTCTTTTCCGACACGACGGGAGCAATGATCACGTCGCGGGGATCCTTGTTGATAGAGACGCTCATTACTTAGCGGCCTCCTTCTTAGCCTTAGAAGCAACTGCGACGAAAACGTCGTATGCATCCTGGGTGAAGACTACGTCGTCAGAGACCAGAACATCGTAGGTGTTCAGCTGGTCAGCGTAGAGGACGTGGACGTTCTGCAGGTTGCGAGCCGACAGCGCCACGGTGTCTTCCTTGCGGTCGATCACTACGAGCACGTTCTTGCGCTCGGTGATGGTTGCAAGCGATTCCTTGAAAGCCTTGGTGGAGGGCTTGGTGCCTTCAACCAGGTTCTCAACAACGTGGATGCGGCCGTGGCGTGCACGGTCAGAAAGAGCACCGCGCAGCGCAGCTGCGATCATCTTCTTGGGGGTGCGCTGAGCGTAGTTACGCGGGGTGGGGCCGTGTACAACGCCACCACCGGTCATGTGAGGCGCACGGATCGAACCCTGACGGGCGCGACCGGTTCCCTTCTGCTTGAAGGGCTTGCGACCTGCACCGGAAACTTCGCCGCGGTTCTTGGTCTTGTGGGTACCCTGACGTGCTGCAGCAAGCTGAGCGACGACGACCTGGTGCAACAGCG
This sequence comes from Rothia sp. LK2588, assembly GCF_040946465.1. Taxonomy (NCBI): domain Bacteria; kingdom Bacillati; phylum Actinomycetota; class Actinomycetes; order Micrococcales; family Micrococcaceae; genus Rothia; species Rothia sp. LK2588. Next base: position 27,569 of record NZ_JAYWLS010000002.1, read on the forward strand.
GCACCGAAGCCTGAGCGTCGAACAGTTCAGCAGGCAGGTCTACCTGGACAGTCTTGACAGCCATTAGAGTTAGGCTCCCTTCACAGCGGTGCGAACCAGAACAACGCCGCCCTTAGGACCGGGGATTGCACCCTTGATCAGCAGAACGTTGTTTTCGGTGTCTACACCCTGGATAGTCAGGTTCATGGTGGTGTGACGGTTGTTGCCCATACGGCCAGCCATACGCATACCCTTGAACACACGTGCGGGGTAGGATGCGCCACCGATGGAACCGGGCTTACGGTGATTCTTGTGTGCACCGTGCGATGCGCCAACGCCGGCAAAGCCGTGACGCTTCATGACGCCTGCGAAGCCCTTACCCTTGGTCTTGCCGACTACGTCAACCTTCTGACCTGCTTCGAAGAGCTCTACGGACAGTTCCTGTCCCAGGGAGTACTCTGCAGCGTCAGAGGTGCGGATTTCGACGAGGTGACGGCGAGGGGTAACGCCTGCCTTCTCGAAGTGGCCAGCCAGGGGCTTGGTTACCTTGCGAGAATCGATGGAACCGAAACCGATCTGAACGGCCTGGTAGCCATCAGTTTCATTGGTGCGCAGCTGGGTGACGACGTTGGAATCGGCCTTGACAACGGTAACGGGCACGAACTTGCCGTTCTCGTCCCAGACCTGGGTCATGCCAAGCTTGGTGCCCAGCAGGCCCTTCACCTGGCGCTCGAATTTGTTAGTCATTTAGATGCGATCCTCTACAGCTTGATTTCGATGTTCACGTCTGCCGGAAGGTCGAGACGCATGAGGGCATCAACAGCCTTAGGGGTCGGATCAACGACGTCGATCAGACGCTTGTGCGTGCGCATTTCGAAGTGCTCGCGGCTGTCCTTGTACTTGTGAGGTGAACGGATAACGCAGTAAACGTTCTTTTCAGTAGGCAGCGGCACGGGACCGACTACGGTCGCACCGGCGCGCGTTACTGTCTCAACGATTTTCCGAGCTGAAGAATCAATGACCTCGTGGTCGTAAGACTTCAGACGGATGCGGATTTTCTGTCCCGCCATCTGTCGGACTCTCTTTCTAGAAGTACTTCCCTGTAACGGGGCGGATGCCCCTTATATGGCGCTTAAGGTAAAAAACTTGCGTTTTTTCGCGCCGCCCAGTGCAAGCTGAATCCTGAGTATTCAGGGTTCCTCAACCTGCCTAGGCACCGACCCCCGAACTCGGGCGTGTCGCAATGCTGAGCGCACAACACCCTTGATCTGTCGGAACCGGGTCATATTTGGGCATATCAGCTGTTTTCACTTCAACGATTTCGTGAACTTAAAGCGATATGCGCTTGAACAACGTGTTCTATCTTGCCATGTCGCAGATACCTACGCAAGAGAATTTTCTCGGTCGTGGTAAGAGACACGTTTGGGGGCCGGTTGAATAACCGGCCCCCCTCATGATGGCTGCTAACTCTTAGTTAGTTGAAGCTAGTACCTCATCGTGATTTTCATTTTTTGCCAGCGGCACCTTGTGGGAAAAATCGATGGCGGCGCCAATTCCCGCCGCAACCAGGGTGGGCAGAGTCCAGCTCAGTTGCTCCTGGTAACCGGGGGCCCAAGAAATCATCGGGGCGATGACAGCGCTCCCCCACCCCAAAGAATCCAAGCACATCAACAACGCCCAGATCATAGACACGATGAGCGCAAGCTTAAAGGTCATATCCAAACGGCGAGCCACAAAGTTTTGCAGAATCGCCAGGAAGATCAGGGTAATGGCCGAGGGGTATAACAAACCGATGATCGGGCCGGCAATAGCCAGAATAGTTTCCAGGCTACTAATCGACACGAGGAACCCGACGAATGAAATGATCACGAGCCATACCTTGTAGGAAATCTTCGGAACGGTGGCGTTAAAGTATTCCGCGGCCGAACCCATGAGACCCACTGCAGTCGACATACATGCCAGAAATACGATGAGTCCGAAGACGACGGCGCCGGCAGGTCCCATCAGCTGGCCAGACACGGTAGCCAACAAGATCGCACCATCTGCAAAACCTGCGCCGTTCACGGTGCCGTTGCCCAAAACACCTAAACCAAGATAGATACCACCGAGAATCATACACGCGGCGACGGCGGAGAGAATGATTGCTTTGACTACCTCAGTCTTGCCCATAATCCCCTTTTCACGAACGGCATTAACACACATGATGCCGAAGGCCAATCCAGCCAGCGAGTCCATGGTCAGGTAGCCCTCAACGAATCCGGTCACAAAGGGAGAATCCACATAGGTCTTCTGTGCGTGGTTGGCACCGGGCTCGAAGTTGAAGGCGGCAATGGCAATCAGCAAGACCAAAAGAATGAGGAGCAAGGGGGTCAGGTACTTACCCAGTTTGTCGACAATTCCGGAGGGTTCGAAGGAGAGCGCCAACGCAATGACGAAGAACGCCAACGAGAAGAGAATGCGTGCTCCGATGCCATCCCATCCAAAATTGGGGGTGATGATGGTGGAAAAGCTGACGGCAGCAGTTCGCGGCAGAGCGTAAAACACACCGATCGACAGGTAAACAAGGACGGGGAAGATCAATCCGAAAATTTTTCCGCCTCGCATGGTCAGTGCCCGCATATCATTGCCGGATAGAGCGATAGCGATAACGGCCAAGGCAGGCAACAGGACGCCGGTAGTGATGAAACCGGCGATTGCGGGTATAAAGTTCTCGCCTGCTTGAACTCCAAGCATCGGGGGGAAGATTAGGTTTCCGGCTCCAAAAAACATGGAGAAGAGCATCATTGAAGTCACCGCGATAACGCTGAAAGATGCTTGCTTAGGAGTGGCTAGAGATCGTGCCATAAGAGTGGATCCTTTTTTATGAACGTGCTGTCTTACGCACAGGGTGCGGAAAGGTGCCTGAGTCTTGCGCTCATGCCCATCTCCTGGGGGATAAAACCCCCATACAGAAGATCCCCGCAACTTCAGTTGCGGGGATCTTCTGAAGATTTCTGCTAGTGCAGGTTACCGGGTAGTTATACCCTCACCAAGTTACTACTTGATGATCTTGGTAACGCGACCCGAACCAACGGTGCGGCCACCTTCGCGGATTGCGAAGCCGAGGCCCTCTTCCATTGCGATGGGCTGGATGAGCTCAACGGTCATCTCAGTGTTGTCGCCGGGCATAACCATTTCGGTGCCCTCGGGAAGGGTAATAACACCGGTCACGTCAGTGGTACGGAAGTAGAACTGAGGACGGTAGTTCGAGTAGAAGGGGTTGTGGCGGCCGCCCTCATCCTTGGAAAGGATGTAGACGTTAGCCTCGAAGTCGGTGTGGGGGGTGATGGAGCCGGGAGCCACAACAACCTGACCACGCTCAACGTCGTCGCGCTTCAGACCGCGAAGCAGCAGACCACAGTTCTCGCCTGCCCATGCTTCGTCGAGCTGCTTGTGGAACATCTCGATACCGGTAACGGTGGTCTTCTGGATGGGACGGATACCAACGATCTCAACCTCAGAGTTGATAGCGAGGGTACCGCGCTCTGCACGACCGGTCACAACGGTACCGCGACCGGTGATGGTGAAGACGTCCTCGATGGGCATGAGGAAGGGCTTGTCGGTTTCGCGAACCGGATCCGGGATGTAGGTGTCGACAGCTTCCATGAGCTCTTCGATCTTAGCAACCCATTCAGCGTCGCCTTCCAGAGCCTTCAGAGCGGAAACGCGGATCACGGGAGCCTCGTCACCGTCGAACTCCTGCGAGGAGAGCAGGTCGCGAACTTCCATCTCAACCAGGTCGAGGAGCTCTTCGTCCTCAACCATGTCGGACTTGTTCAGAGCCACGAGCAGGGTGGGAACGCCAACCTGGCGAGCCAGCAGAACGTGCTCACGGGTCTGAGCCATGGGGCCGTCGGTAGCTGCAACCACGAGGATTGCACCGTCCATCTGAGCCGCACCGGTGATCATGTTCTTGACGTAGTCGGCGTGGCCGGGAGCGTCAACGTGTGCGTAGTGACGCTTCTCGGTCTGGTACTCAATGTGAGCAATGTTAATGGTAATACCGCGCTGGCGCTCCTCGGGAGCGGAGTCGATCATACCGAAGTCACGCTGCTCGTTGAGTTCGGGGTACTTGTCTGCCAGAACCTTGGAGATTGCAGCGGTCAGAGTGGTCTTACCGTGGTCAACGTGACCGATGGTACCAACGTTTACGTGAGGCTTGGAGCGCTCGAACTTAGCCTTAGCCAAGGGTGTTCCTCCTAGAACGAATTTGAAAGCATGCACTCAGCGATTCCTCGCCGGCGCAATCCGTTAGAAAACGGTCTAGCGTCTACATTAGCGGATTACACCGGCGAGTTGAAACCAATGCATGATTTCGCGGATTAATTTTTAGAGTGGTGAGACGCGCCTCACCCAAGGTGAGGCGCTGAGGCGAAATTACTCGCCGCGGCTCTTCTGGATGATCTCATCGGCAACAGCCTTCGGGACCTCAGAGTAGCTATCGAAGGTCATCGAGTATACTGCGCGACCCTGGGTCTTCGAACGCAGGTCACCGATGTAACCGAACATCTCCGACAGAGGCACGCTTGCGTGAACGATCTTCACACCAGCTGCGTCTTCCATCGACTGGATCTGACCACGGCGAGAGTTCAGATCACCGATGACGTCGCCCATGTACTCCTCGGGGGTACGAACCTCAACCGCCATAAGCGGTTCAAGCAGCACGGGGTTAGCGCGCTTTGCACCCTCACGGAAGACCATCGAACCGGCGATCTTGAACGCCATTTCAGACGAGTCAACATCGTGGTAAGCACCGTCGATCAGGGTTGCCTTAACACCCACGACCGGGTAACCGGCGAGGATACCCAGCTGCATAGCGTCCTGGATACCAGCATCCACGGAGGGGATGTACTCGCGGGGCACGCGACCACCGGTCACGGCGTTGTCGAACTCGTAGAGCTCTTCCGAATCCAGCGAGATCGGCTCGAAAGTGACCTGCACCTTTGCGAACTGGCCGGAACCACCGGTCTGCTTCTTGTGGGTGTAGTCGACCTTCTCCACGGTCTTCTTGATGGTCTCGCGGTAAGCAACCTGGGGCTTACCAACGTTAGCCTCAACCTTGAATTCGCGCTTCATGCGGTCAACGATGATGTCGAGGTGCAACTCGCCCATACCACCGATTTCGGTCTGACCGGTTTCTTCGTTCAGCGAAACGGTGAAGGTCGGGTCCTCAGCGGAGAGCTTCTGGATAGCGGTCGACATCTTCTCCTGGTCACCTTTGGTCTTGGGCTCAATAGCCACGAAGATCACGGGAGCCGGGAAGGTCATCGATTCCAGCACGATGGGGTTAGCGGCATCGCACAGGGTGTCACCGGTGGTGGTGTCCTTCAGACCGATAGCCGCGTAGATGTGACCAGCCTGAATCTCTTCAACCGGGTTCTCCTTGTTGGAGTGCATCTGGAACAGCTTACCGATGCGCTCCTTCTTGCCCTTGGTCGAGTTCTGGACCTGCTCGCCTTGCTTGGCCTTACCGGAGTACACGCGGATGTAGGTCAGCTGGCCGTAGAACGGGTGAGCTGCAACCTTGAACGCGAGAGCGGAGAAAGGCTCGTCCGAGGAAGGCTTGCGGGTCAGTTCCTTCTCTTCGTCCTTGGGGTCGTGACCGATCATCGGGGGCACGTCCAGCGGAGAAGGCAGGTAAGAGATCACAGCGTCCAGCATGGGCTGCACACCGCGGTTCTTGAATGCAGAACCACAGAAGACCGGGTAGGCCTCGTTGTTCACGGTGAGCTTGCGGATGCCGGCCTGCAGTTCCTCGATGGTCAGTTCTTCGCCTTCGAGGTACTTCTCCATGAGTTCCTCAGAAGACTCTGCAACGGCCTCCACGAGCTCTGCGCGGTACTGCTCAGCCTTTTCCTGAAGCTCAGCAGGGATCTCACGGGTCTCGTAGGAGGCACCCATGGTCACGTCGCCTTTGGCGTCGCCAGGCCAGACGAATGCCTGCATGGTCAACAGGTCAACAACACCCACGAAGTCGCTCTCAGCACCGATGGGGAGCTGCATCACGAGAGGGGTTGCACCAAGACGCTTCACGATAGTGTCGACGGTGTAGTAGAAGTCTGCACCCAGCTTGTCCATCTTGTTGACGAAGCAGATGCGGGGAACTTCGTACTTGTCAGCCTGGCGCCACACGGTCTCAGACTGAGGCTCAACGCCTTCCTTACCGTCGAAGACGGCAACTGCGCCGTCGAGGACGCGCAGCGAACGCTCAACCTCAACGGTGAAGTCAACGTGGCCCGGGGTGTCGATGATGTTGATCTGGTTGTTCTTCCAGAAGCAGGTGGTTGCAGCGGAGGTAATGGTGATGCCGCGTTCCTGCTCCTGAGCCATCCAGTCCATGGTGGATGCGCCGTCGTGAGTCTCACCGATCTTGTGATTGATACCGGTGTAGAACAGAATACGTTCGGTAGTGGTGGTCTTGCCGGCGTCGATGTGCGCCATAATGCCAATGTTGCGAACCTGCTTGAGGTTAGTCAGCACGTCTTGTGCCACGAGAGTCTCCCTTTGTGAGATACTCCGAAAGCCTGCCAGGCAGTGAGAAACATGCCTGACAGGCTCTTCGAAGAATTACCAGCGGTAGTGAGCAAAAGCCTTGTTGGATTCTGCCATTTTGTGAGTGTCTTCGCGACGCTTCACAGCGGCACCGAGACCATTGGAGGCATCCAAGATCTCGTTCATCAGACGCTCAGTCATGGTCTTTTCGCGGCGTAGCTTCGAGAAGCCAACGAGCCAGCGAAGAGCCAGAGCGGTTGCACGGCCGGAACGAACCTCAACAGGAACCTGGTAGGTTGCGCCACCGACGCGACGTGAGCGAACCTCGAGGGAAGGCTTGACGTTTTCCATCGCCTTTTTGAGGGTTGCTACGGGCTCCGAACCGGTCTTCTGAGCCACACCTTCGAGTGCACCGTAAACGATGCGCTCTGCGGTGGACTTCTTGCCGTCCTGGAGAACCTTGTTGATGAGCTGAGTTACCAGCGCCGAACCGTAAACGGGATCGTTAACGAGGGGGCGCTTGGGTGCGGGACCCTTACGAGGCATTACTTCTTCTCCTTCTTAGCGCCGTAGCGGGAGCGAGCCTGGCCGCGTCCCTTAACACCCTGGGTATCCAGAGCACCACGAACGATCTTGTAACGGACACCGGGGAGGTCCTTCACACGACCACCGCGCACCAGCACGATGGAGTGTTCCTGAAGGTTGTGACCTTCACCGGGAATGTAAGCGGTAACTTCCACGCCACCGTTGAGCTTTACACGAGCTACCTTACGCAACGCCGAGTTCGGCTTCTTCGGGGTGGTGGTGTACACACGGGTGCACACGCCACGCTTCATGGGGCTGCCCTTAAGAGCGGGCGCCTTGGTCTTTACGACCTTAGGAGTACGGCCCTTACGGACCAACTGCTGAATTGTAGGCACTATTTCTCCTGATCATCGGGCCGAAGGTTTTCGACCCTACGTCTTCATGCCTCAGCTACAGATATGTAGATGATGCATCTGTGCGGCGAAGTCTGCGATATATCGCGTTCTTAGACAGCGCTGGGAGGGAAAAGGTTCTGGGCATGCGTAAAAATGGCATTTAGGAGTCAGATCAAAATTGATCAACACCAAAGGACTGTATCCATACTGCCATTGATTCGAAGCCCCTTAGCCTTGCCGTTCAACGCTGGATTGCGCCGACTAAAAATGCATTCACCGATGCATTCATGCACTGAAGCTAAGTACTTCGTATAGAACTATATCGGTTACCTGAGCCTTAATCTACCCGCACCCGCCCCTATTCTGGCGGAAAAGGGCGGGTGCGGTGGAGATATCACTCACTTAAGCCTACTGAACGGTAAACGATGAGCTGTAACCCGTGAAGGGGGTGATACGTCCCGAACCATCCTTAGCGTTCCCGTGGTAGACAAAACGATAGGTGCCGGCAGGAGCGTCCTGAGGGACGTTCCACTTCAACGTCACCCGAGACTGTGCGGCCAAACGGCGCTTCCAGTTAAAACTGGTCTCCGGATCGTTATCACCGGTGACATATTCCCACCCCTGATCGGTTTGCCGCTGAACCTCCAGGTACGTGCCCTCGTGATGCATGTTGTTGTTGGGGTGAGCACCCACGAACTCGGCATTCACCGTGCCACCACGGGCGGTGTTTACCGGAGCGGTTACCTGGTCGCCATAGGATCGGCCCACACCGGGGAGATCATAGAGCACCTTACCCTGCGCGCTGTTGACGACCGATTGCAACGGGGCCTTCTCCCCTAGCGGCAGATCTTTGCCATCTCGCATGCTGGTGCCGACCGTCTTCAGAACCTGACGGAAGGCAGGGTGAGTGTACCGACCGAACGGCGTAGCACCACCTTCATACTGTTGGGAGTCGTATTCCTCGGGAGTCGTCACATAGTGCGCGTAGGCATTGCTGTATCCCTGGAGGATAATGTGGGATTCATCTACACCGAAGAGCTTGGCGGCGTCTTTGCGGTATTGCACGCCCGCGGCACCGGTCATCTCACCGGGCATACCCAGAATGTAGTAATCGCCAAAACGCATAATCTGCACCGGCAACTTCTCTTGCACAGCGTCGAAAGCACCTACGGCCAACAGGTTGTCCTTGGGGTACTGGCAGGCCTTCAAGGACGGCGATACGTTATAGGACGCCGTCGCTAAGGCGTTGAAGAACGGGTCGGCGCCTACACCCTCACCAAAGGTGGGCAAACCGCCACCGCCGTCCTCAACCGATCCCGCAGCGAAGGACTGGCCCAAGGAAGCATCGCAGGTGCGCTCCCATTGCCCAGTGCCGGAGAACTCCGGGGATACGGAAATACGCGAAAAATCGTTGTACTGGATGGCAGAGTCCAGACCACCGGAAACCGCCTCACCGGAAGTCGCCAGGTGGTCGCGGACGGCATCGGCCTGCTTCGTACCCTGGATCTTCATATTGGTGAAGGGGTCGTTGGTGGGGCCGGTGCCGGGTTTCAGAGCGGTGTTGGGGCTGACGTCGCCGGTATTAGAGTTGGCGAAAGCCGCCACAAAACCATCACCGGTGCCCTGGTTCCGGTCGATCCCGTGGTCCTCGTGCTCCAACAGCCATTGCGCGTAACCCTTGTTATCGGAAGAAACCAGAGTGTTCGTCGTCGGTAGGGAGGTCGGGTGAATCGCGTACCAGTTGATAAGCGCGTGCGTCTTCCCCCCGCGCTCCAACCGCAGGGTCACGTTAGTCGGGTCAACGCCGTCGACCAGTTCATTCTTCAGCTCGGCCGGATCATTGTTCAATGCGGTCATCGAGCGGTTGACACCCACGTTGGTGACCTTCGACTGCGAGATCTTCAACGACCCAGGAGCGAGGTCGGCATGTGCGGCGTCGATTGCTTTCATCGCGCCGTTGACCGTGGCGTTGAACGTGTCTTTATGCCAGCCGAGGGTGGTGACGTTATACAGGGAATAACGGGTCACTCCACCCGGAGTAGCGTGGGTATGGTTGGCGGTGATCATAATATTCGACTCGCCGTACGCATCGCCGTACTTTGCCCGCACCTGCTTCAGGATTTCTTCGCGCACACTCTCCGTGCCGGTGAGCTGATCGAGCACCACAATCAAGTTTGATTTTCCGGTGGCACGATCCTGGATCTCGAACGCACGAGCGTACTGGCGGTTCATAAGGCCAGAGCCCTTTTGGCTCGAGTCACCGTACCCCATGAAACCCACTTCAGCGGGTTCCCCGGTGATATCGCCGACACCGGCGCCCACCAGATAGGGTTCTTGGGGTTCTGCTGCTGCGGCAGTTCCTTCTACCAGTGAACCGGTTGCTTGGTTGCCGATACCCACCGCCAACGAACAGGAGAGCAAAGCGGCGGCCGAGATAGACAGCGCGCGTTTGGTCTTCAAAGATCCCCAGAAATCGGATCGTGTGGAACGGTCTGCCGCGTGGCGAGCACGAGAGGCACTCCGATGCGAGGCCATGTAGAATCCCCCAAAGATTAAGGTGTGCGAAAAGGGGCTCTGCTCTGCCCCAGCAATACTTTAACCAGGGGGCCTTGCATCTACGAGGAAGGGGTTGTCCACATTTATACACTCGTATATTGCTTCTCTTCGTTGTCACGATTTCCAGCTTTCGCGATCAGACGAGAACACGAAAAATGCTTTCTCGCTCGCATACTTTGAGCCGACTAGGAGGTTCTCTTGTCATTGGTATCCGAATCGTTCCTGTTAGGGCTCATCGGGAGCGGTATCACCGGTTCATTCACCCCGCCGATGCACGAACGGGCCGCTGAACTTCTGGGGATACGGTTGCTCTACCGGCCCCTCGACATCGACAGCTTGGGCCCCAACCACTCGGCCTACACAGCCGAGGAATGCGGGGAGCTGCTGGAGCGTGGATTTGAGCTCGGGTTCAACGGCTTCAATGTCACGCATCCCTGCAAGCAGCTCGTCATGGATTACCTCGACGTGGTGAGTGAGGACGCCCTGAGCCTGGGAGCGGTGAACACCGTCGTGTTACGTGACGGCGTCATTCACGGTTACAACACCGACCACATCGGGTTTCGGGCGGGCCTTAAGTCGGGCTTGGCGGGGCGTCCCCTCGGACGCGTGGTGCAGCTCGGCGCGGGCGGGGCAGGTGCCGCCACGGCTCACGCGCTGATGACCTGCGGGGCCGAGGAACTGCTCATCTTTGACCCCGACCAAGCCAAAGCCGACGAGGCGGTCAATCGGATCGCGCGCGCATTCCCCGCCGGGAACGTCCGCAAGCTCGCCCCGCAGGACGTCGAATCCCAAGTTCTCACCGCTCAGGGAATCGTCAATGCTACCCCGATCGGGATGCATCACCACCCCGGCTCCCCTATCCCGACCGGTCTCATCGGTTCCCACCACTGGGTCGCTGACGTCATCTACCTCCCCATGGAGACCCCTTTGATAACCACCGCTCGAGCGCAGGGTGCGACCGTCGTGCCCGGTGGGGAGATGGCCGTGGGCCAAGCGGTCGCCGCCTTTGAACTCTTCACCGGTCAGCGGCCAGATGCGACTGCCATGCTCGACTGTTTTCGGGAATTGTTGGCTCGCCCCTAGCCCGGGAGAATCTTCCTCTTTCACAATCCTTATTCACGCGCACAAAAAAGGCGCCGCTACCTTTACAGGTAACGGCGCCTTTTCTACTCGTTAGACGACTAGCGTGGCTTACTTGCCGAAGTCGTAGTCATCCAGCGGAATTGCCTGGAACTCAGCCGAGATGGCTCCCTCGTTCTCAGCCGCGTAGCTGAAATCGTTGAATCCGCCTGCCGAAGCCTGGAACAGCTGTTCGCGGGCCTCTTCGGTGGGTTCGACCTCGATATCGTTGTAGCGGCTCAGACCGGTACCGGCGGGGATCAGCTTACCGATGATTACGTTCTCCTTGAGACCGATCAACGGATCAGACTTACGCTCCATAGCGGCCTGGGTGAGGACGCGGGTGGTCTCCTGGAAGGAGGCCGCCGACAGCCAGGACTCGGTAGCCAGCGACGCCTTGGTGATACCCATCATCTCGGGACGGCCCGCGGCGGGACGCTTGCCCTCGGCCATGGCCGCGCGGTTAGCGGACTGGAAGACGACGTTCTCGACCAGCTCACCGGGCAACAGCTCGGTATCGCCGGAGTCGATGACGGTCACGCGGCGCAGCATCTGACGCACGATAACCTCGACGTGCTTGTCGTGGATACCCACACCCTGCGAGCGGTACACGCCCTGGACCTCGTCCACCAGGTGCTTCTGAGCCTCACGGGGGCCGCGGATACGCAGTACTTCCTTGGGATCAACCGCACCCGAGACCAGCTGATCGCCGACCTCGACGTGGTCACCTTCGCTGACGTTCAGGCGTGCACGGCGAAGCACCTGGTATGCCATGGGCTCGTCACCGTTGTCCGGGGTGATGATGACCTTCAGAGACTTCTCGGTGTCTTCGATCGTCACACGACCTGCCACCTCGGAGATCGGGGCGACACCCTTGGGGGTGCGAGCCTCGAAGAGCTCCTGAATACGGGGCAGACCCTGAGTAATATCGTCTGCCGATGCGACACCACCGGTGTGGAAGGTACGCATGGTCAGCTGGGTACCGGGCTCACCAATCGACTGAGCCGCGATAATACCCACGGCTTCACCGATGTCGACGAGGTTACCCGAAGCCATCGAACGGCCGTAGCAACGGGCGCACACGCCCACTGCCGACTCACAGGTCAGCACCGAACGTACCTTGACCTCCTGGACGCCGGCCTGGAACATCTTGTCGATGACGATGTCGGAAACATCCGCACCGGCCTCGGCAATGAGGGTTCCATCTTCAGCCTTGACGTCAACGGCCAGAGTACGACCGTGGATGGAGCTTTCGACGTTCTCGTGCAGCGACACTGCACCGGTCTCTTCCTCCACCTCGACCAGGGGCAGGTTCAGGCCACGGCGGGTTCCGCAGTCGTCCTCGCGAACGATGACGTCCTGCGAGACGTCCACCAGACGACGGGTCAGGTAACCCGAGTTAGCGGTACGGAGCGCGGTATCAGCCAGACCCTTACGAGCACCGTGGGTCGCGATGAAGTACTCCAACACAGTCAAGCCTTCACGGTAGGAAGACTTGATCGGGCGAGGCATAATTTCACCCTTCGGGTTGGCCACCAGACCACGGATACCGGCGATCTGACGAACCTGCATCCAGTTACCACGTGCACCCGAAGTCACCATGCGGTTAATGGTGGTGTTCAGGTCGGCGAGGTTAGCCTTCATGGCGTCGGCAACCTCGTCGGTTGCCTTGGTCCAGATGTCGATGAGCTCGGTACGACGCTCGTTGTCGTCGATCAGACCCATGTCGAACTGGCTCTGGATATCGGCAGCCTGCTTCTCGTAGTTCTCCATGATCGCGGGCTTGGTCGGAGGTGCCGCGATATCGGAGACAGCCACGGTCACGCCGGAGCGCGATGCGTAGTAGAAACCGGTGTTCTTCAGGTTGTCCAGCGAGCGTGCCACGATGTGCATCGGGTAGCGCTCAGCCAGATCGTTGATCAATGCGCCCAGGGTCTTCTTGTCTGCGACCTTGGAGTACCAGGGGTAGTCCTCGGGCAGTGCCTGGTTGAAGATGACCTGGCCCAGGGTGCACTCGAAGAGGACGTCGTCGCCTTCCTTGTGCCCCTCGGGGTACTCGAAGCCAGCCGGCGGAACGAACTCGTCAGCGCTGAAGCGGATCTTCACTTTGGAGTACAGCTCGATCTCGTGCAGGTCGAGAGCCATGATGGCCTCGGCCAGGGATGAGAAAGTGCGACCCTCACCCGGAGCGTCTTCACGCGGGGTGGTCAGGTGGAACAGACCGATGATCATATCCTGGTCAGGCACGGCGACGGGACGACCGTCGGAGGGCTTGAGGATGTTGTTCGAGGACAGCATCAAGATGCGTGCCTCGGCCTGTGCCTCGGGAGACAGCGGCAGGTGAACTGCCATCTGGTCACCGTCGAAGTCGGCGTTGAACGCCGAGCACACCAGCGGGTGCAGCTGGATAGCCTTACCCTCAACCAGCTGCGGCTCGAAGGCCTGAATACCCAGGCGGTGCAGGGTGGGTGCGCGGTTCAGCAGTACGGGGTGCTCGGTGATGATCTCCTCGAGAACGTCCCACACCTGCGAACGCGAACGCTCTACCATGCGCTTGGCCGACTTGATGTTCTGAGCGTGGTTGAGGTCAACCAGGCGCTTCATGACGAAGGGCTTGAAGAGCTCCAGAGCCATCTGCTTGGGCAGACCACACTGGTGCATCTGCAACTGCGGACCGCCGACGATCACCGAACGACCCGAGTAGTCAACGCGCTTACCGAGCAGGTTCTGACGGAAGCGGCCCTGCTTACCCTTGAGCATGTCGGACAGCGACTTCAGCGGACGGTTGCCCGGGCCGGTCACCGGACGTCCGCGGCGGCCGTTATCGAACAGCGAGTCCACGGCCTCCTGCAGCATGCGCTTTTCGTTGTTCACGATGATCTCAGGGGCGCCGAGATCCAGCAGACGCTTCAGGCGGTTGTTGCGGTTGATGACGCGGCGGTAGAGGTCGTTGAGGTCGGAGGTCGCAAAGCGTCCACCGTCCAGCTGTACCATGGGGCGCAGTTCCGGCGGGATCACCGGCACGGCCTCGAGCACCATACCCAGCGGCGAGTTGGTAGTGGTCAGGAAGGAGTTGACGACCTTCAGACGCTTCAGGGCGCGGGTCTTGCGCTGGCCCTTGCCGGTCTGGATGATCTCGCGCAGGGCCTCGGCCTCTGCCTCCATGTCGAAGTTCTCCAGGCGCTTCTTGATGGATTCGGCACCCATGGAGCCTTCGAAGTACATACCGTACTTGTCGACCATCGCGCGGTAGAGAGCCTCGTCGCCCTCAAGGTCTGCCACCTTGAGGTTCTTGAAGCGCTCCCAAACCTTCTCCTCAAAAGCCAGCTCGCGCTCGATGGACTTACGGACCGAAGCCATCTGACGCTCGGAGCTCTCGCGTAGCTTGCGCTTCTCGGAAGCCTTGCCGCCTTCTGCCTCAATACGAGCCAGTTCCTCTTCAGTCTCACGAGCGATGAGGTTGATGTCAGCGGCGAGCTGATCTTCCAGGGCTTTCCGATCGCGCTGGTAGGCAGCCTCGAGGTTGGGCAGGTCATCGTGACGTGCCTCTTCATCCACCGAGGTGATCATGTACGCGGCGAAGTAGATGATCTTCTCGAGATCCTTCGGCGCCAGATCCAGCAGGTAACCCAGGCGCGAGGGTACGCCCTTGAAGTACCAGATGTGGGTCACGGGAGCAGCCAGCTCGATGTGGCCCATGCGCTCACGGCGTACCTTCGCACGGGTCACCTCAACGCCACAGCGCTCACAGATGATTCCCTTGAATCGTACGCGCTTGTACTTACCGCAGTAGCATTCCCAGTCGCGGGTGGGGCCGAAGATGCGCTCGTCGAAGAGGCCTTCCTTCTCCGGCTTCAGAGTACGGTAGTTAATGGTTTCCGGCTTCTTGACCTCGCCGTACGACCAGCTGCGGATATCCTCAGCGGTGGCCAGGCCAATACGCATCAAACCGAGTGAAGATTCGTTGGACATTTGGTCCTTATCTCTTTTCAGTAGTTGTGAAGACTTGTTCGTAGAAAGGGATGATTGGGGGTCTCGACGTCAGAGACTTAGACCTCTTCAACAGAGCTGGGCTCTGCGTGGGAGAGATCGATTCCCAAATCATCAGCTGCACGGAAGCCTTCATCTTCAGCATCGCGCATCTCGATGGTCTTACCCTCGGTCGAGAGAACCTCAACGTTCAGGCACAGGGACTGCATTTCCTTGATGAGCACCTTGAAGGACTCGGGAACGCCCGGCTCGGGGATGTTCTCGCCCTTGACGATAGCCTCGTAGACCTTCACACGACCGTGAACGTCATCGGACTTAATGGTCAGGATTTCCTGCAGGGTGTAGGCGGCACCGTAAGCCTCCAGTGCCCACACCTCCATCTCACCGAAGCGCTGGCCACCGAACTGAGCCTTACCACCCAACGGCTGCTGGGTAATCATCGAGTAGGGGCCGGTTGAGCGTGCGTGGATCTTGTCGTCCACCAGGTGGTGCAGCTTCAAGATGTACTGGTAACCCACCGAAACTGGCTCGGGGAACGGCTCACCGGAGCGGCCGTCCAGCAGGCGTGCCTTACCCGAACGGTTGATCAGACGATCACCGTCGCGGTTGGGGTTGGCGTGGTCGAGCAGGTCGAAGAGCTCGTCTTCACCGGCGCCGTCGAAGACCGGGGTTGCCACGTTGGTGGGACCGGTTTCCTTCGGGAAGTTCGGCAGCTTCTCCAGCCATGCGGGGTTACCTTCGATCTTCCAACCCTGCTTGGCCAACCAACCGGTGTGAACCTCGAGCACCTGGCCGATGTTCATACGACCGGGCACACCCAGCGGGTTGAGGATGATGTCGACGGGGGTACCGTCCTCCATGAAGGGCATGTCTTCCACGGGCAAGATCTTGGTGATAACACCCTTGTTACCGTGGCGACCAGCCAGCTTATCGCCGACGGTGATCTTACGCTTCTGCGCAACGTAGACGCGCACCAGCTGGTTCACACCCGAGGGCAGGTCTTCCTCATCGTTTTCACGATCGAAGATGCGCACGCCGATCACGGTACCCGACTCGCCGTGGGGCACCTTCAGGGAGGTATCGCGAACCTCGCGCGACTTCTCACCGAAGATGGCACGTAGCAAGCGCTCCTCGGGGGTCAGCTCGGTCTCACCCTTCGGGGTGACCTTACCGACCAGGATGTCGCCGGATTCGACCTCGGCACCGATGTGGATGATGCCGCGCTCGTCAAGTGCGGAGAGGACGTCCTCGGAAACGTTCGGGATGTCACGGGTGATCTCCTCGGCACCGAGCTTGGTGTCGCGGGCGTCGATCTCGTGCTCTTCGATGTGAATGGAGGTGAGCACGTCGTCGGAGATCATGCGCTGGGAGAGGATGATGCCATCCTCGAAGTTGAAGCCTTCCCAGGACATGTAGGCAACCAGCAGGTTCTTACCCAGAGCCAGCTCACCGTTGTCGGTCGAGGGGCCGTCTGCGATGAGACCCTGAGCCTCGACGCGGTCGCCCACCTTAACCACGACGCGGTGGTTGTAGCAGTTGCCCGGGTTGGAACGCTGGAATTTAGCGATCGGGTAGGACGAGGTGGTGCCGTCGTCGTTGCGGATAATGACGAGATCAGCAGACACCTCGGAGACCACACCGGCCTTCTGAGCCAGCACAGAGTCGCCGGAGTCTGCTGCGGCGTAACGCTCCATACCGGTACCGACCACGGGAGCCTCGGACTGCAGCAACGGCACAGCCTGACGCTGCATGTTGGCACCCATCAGTGCGCGGTTGGCGTCGTCGTGTTCCAGGTACGGGATGAGGGCGGTTGCCACCGACACCATCTGGCGCGGGGAGACGTCCATGAACTGCACGTCTGCGGCGTCGACCAACACGGCCTCACCGGAGCCGTCGCCGGCGCGGCAGAGGACGGACTCTTCGGAGAATCGCATGTCGTCGGAGAGCGGCGCGTTGGCCTGCGCGATGATCGCGCCCTTTTCATCGTCCGCGGTCAGATACACGACCTTGTCGGTCACCTTGCCGTTTTCAACGCGACGGTACGGGGTCTCAATGAAACCGAAGGGGTTGATGCGGGCGTAGGTTGCCAACGAACCGATCAGACCAATGTTGGGGCCTTCAGGGGTTTCAATGGGGCACATACGGCCGTAGTGCGAGGGGTGGACGTCTCGAACTTCCATGCCTGCGCGGTCACGGGACAGACCGCCGGGGCCCAGCGCCGAGAGACGACGCTTGTGGGTCAGACCAGCCAGCGGGTTGTTCTGGTCCATGAACTGCGAGAGCTGCGAGGTGCCGAAGAATTCCTTGATCGAAGCCACCACGGGGCGGATGTTGATCAGGGTCTGCGGGGTAATGGCTTCGACATCCTGGGTGGTCATGCGTTCACGAACCACACGCTCCATACGGGACAGACCGGTACGGATCTGGTTTTCGATCAGCTCGCCCACCGCGCGGATGCGGCGGTTACCGAAGTGGTCGATGTCGTCGGTGTCAACGCGGATCTCGGTTTCTTCACCGTCGCGAATACCCTTGATGGTGGTTCCGCCTGCGTGCAGGGTCACCAGGTAGCGAATCATGGCGGCGATGTCATCCTGCGAGAGCACCATGGCCGAGGGGTCGTTCAGCGGCATGTCGATGCCCAGCTTGCGGTTGACTTTGTAGCGGCCAACCTTGGCCAGGTCGTAGCGCTTGGGGGTGAAGTACATGTTGTCGAGCAGGTTCTGAGCCGCATCGACCGTCGGGGGCTCGCCCGGACGCAACTTGCGGTAGATGTCCAGCAGAGCTTCGTCGCGAGTGTGGACGGTGTCCTTCTCAAGAGTTGCACGAATCGAATCGAATTCGCCGAACTCTTCGAGGATCTTTGCTTCGGTCCAGCCGAGCGCCTTCAGCAGAACGGTCGCGGACTGCTTACGCTTGCGGTCCAGACGCACGCCCACCTGATCGCGCTTGTCGATTTCCAGCTCGAACCATGCACCGCGGGAGGGGATGATCTTCGCCGAGTAAATGTCTTTGTCGGAGGTGCGATCGGCGGCCTTTTCGAAGTACGCACCGGGAGAGCGAACCAGCTGGGAGACAACCACACGCTCGGTACCGTTGATCACGAAGGTACCGGAGGAGGTCATGAGCGGGAAGTCGCCCATGAACACGGTCTGTTGCTTGATTTCGCCGGTATTGTTGTTCATGAACTCGGCCTTGACATACAGCGGAGCTGCGTAGGTCGCGTCGCGATCCTTGCACTCTTCCATGCTGTACTTCGGGTCGGCGAACTCAGGGTCCGAGAACGACAGGGACATGGTTCCCTGGAAGTCTTCAATGGGAGAAATTTCTTCAAAAATTTCAGCCAGACCGGATACGGTCTGAACCGAGGTGTCACCGGTTTCGGTAGCCTGGGCCACGCGCTCAGCCCAGCGCTCGTTACCTACGAGGCGGTCAAAGCTATCCGTCTGCAGAGCAAGCAGGTTGGGAACGTTCAGCGGTTCAGAAATTTTTGCGAATGAGATACGGCTGGCGGAACCCTCGGGGTTCTGCACGCCGTTAGCGGCTTCGTTGTTGGAGGTGCTCGAGGCGACCAAGTTGGATCCTTCCACAGACCTTTATTCGTACCTACTATTCCGCAGAAACGCATCAAGCTGAACAGTAGAAGAAGATCTCAACACACAATGCCGGCTACATCAGGAAGGGGCTCACTATCTCGAACCGGGTGTGATGCTTAGGGATGTTGCTGGGATCTTACGGGAACTGGTCAGTCTCTGGCTCTGTATCACCCATGCCCACCGCTATATGAAGGCACTGAGGTTAGGAATAGCGCAAATATTCACATTACACCTAATGCAGTTTTTTGTCTATACCGCCTCCGGCCAATTTTGGCAACTCATGCTTGCCACAATCGGCCGGGAGCGGTGAGACGGTTAGCACTCGACGACGTTGACGGCCAACCCGCCCATCGAGGTCTCCTTGTAGCGTTCGCTCATATCGGCGCCCGTCTGACGCATCGTTTCGATGACCTGGTCGAGGGAGACCCGGTGTTCACCGTCGCCTCGCATTGCCATCTTGGAGGCGTTGATGGCCTTAGCCGCGGCCATCGCGTTGCGCTCGATGCAGGGAATCTGCACCAGACCGCCCACCGGGTCGCACGTCAGGCCCAGGTTGTGTTCCATCGCGATCTCGGCCGCATTCTCGATCTGCTCGTTGGTGCCACCCATCACCTGGGTCAAACCGGCGGCCGCCATGGAGGACGCGGTTCCCACCTCGCCCTGGCACCCCACCTCGGCGCCGGAGATGGAGGCGCGCTTCTTGTAGAGGGCGCCCACCGCCGATGCAGCCAAGAAGAAGTCCACAATGGTCTGCTCGCGCTTCTCACGACCGCAGTGACGGATACCCGGGAGATAGTTCAGGGCATAGTGCAACACCGCGGGGATGATGCCCGCTGCACCGTTCGTCGGCGCCGTCACGATGCGGCCGCCGAACGCGTTTTCTTCGTTAACCGCCAAAGCGATGAGATTGACCCAGTCCATCCAGTAGTCCAAAGACTTGTTGGGATCCTCGGACAACAGGTTGCGGTGCCACTCCCCCGCTCGACAACGGACCTTCAAGGCCCCGGGCAAATATCCCACGCGAGACAGCGAGGAACCCACGCACATCGTCATCACCGAACGGATGCCGATGATACCTTCGCGAATCTGTTCCTCGGTGCGGGCGGAAAGTTCGTTCTGCATCTTCAACTGCGCGATAGACAATCCCGCTTCATTGGCCATCGAGACCAGCTCGGCACCCGAACCAAAAGGATACGGTGCATCGTAGAGACCAGAATTATTGCCGCCCTCTTCGTTCTCCTCGACGATAAAACCGCCACCGATCGAGAAGTAGGTGCGCTCCGCTAGCAGTTCCTCTCCCGCCCAGGCGGCAACCTTGATGCCGTTGGTATGACGCTCCAAGACAGTCAGCGGGCGCAGGGTCATATCCGCCTCGCGGTAGTTCACGGTCGGTCCCGAAATCAAACGGGTCTTCGACTCCGGCGGTCCACCGACGAAATCTTGAGCGGCGTATCCCGCCAACGGCAGCGTCCCGTCGGCCTCGTTCTTCGTAATGAACTGGTCGGCGGCCTCGATGTCGATCGTCTCCGGCACGAACCCGGCCAGGCCCTTCAGCGCTGCACTCATGGTGCCGTGGCCCGCACCGGTGGCCGCCAAAGATCCATAAAGGTCGATGTGGACGTTCGTGACGCGATCCAACACTCCCTGTTCGATGAGCTCGGTAACGAACCGGTTGGTGGCCCGCATCGGGCCCACCGTGTGTGATGACGAAGGACCTACGCCGATCGAAAAGAGATCGAAAACGGAGATATCGTATTCCAGTTTCTCTGCTTCGATTTGTTCATGACTGATATCCATTACATTCTCCTCGTTCGTTGATCTGTAAGTGGCACAAGGCCACGGATCACAATAGTCATCCGCGGCCTTGCATATGAAATTGAGAAACCAGCTCGGTTTACTTCTCGCGCTGATAGAACGGTAGTTCCACGACGTCGAACGACGCTACCTTACCGCGAATATCGACGTCTAGGGTCTCGCCAACCTTTGCCCGATCGGAGGCCACCAGAGCCATCGCCACCGGGTATCCCAGAGTCGGGGAAGGAATACCGGAGGTGATCTCACCGATTTCCTTGTCCCCATCGACGATCTTCGAACCGGCTCGTGCGGGGCGCTTCGCCTGCGCCTTCAGGCCCACCAGCGAACGCTCAGGGGCAGACTGCGAGAGCTTATCCAGCGCGGCGCGTCCCACAAAGTCGGCCTTCTTCTTCTCGAGGGCGATCTCGACCAAGCGACCCAGACCCGATTCGAAGGGGGTGATGTCGAGACCGAGCTCGTGGCCGTAGAGCGGCATGCCCGCTTCCAGGCGCAGCGAGTCACGGGCGGCCAGGCCGGCGGGCTTGAGGTCGTAGGCTTCGCCGGCTGCGCGAGCTGCATCCCAGATCTTCACGGCGTTCTCGTTCGGCACGTAAATCTCGAAACCGTCTTCACCGGTGTAACCGGTACGCGCCAGGAGCACGTCAACGCCGGCGAGAGTCAGCGGCACGGCGGCGTAGTAGCGCAGTTCCTTGATGGCATCTGCATCGGAGGGATCCATGCCCAAGAGGATATTCTCGGATTCGGGGCCCTGCACCGCTACCAGCGAGGTCTCGTCGGACTCGTTGACCACCTTGACGTCGAAACCGTCGGTGCGGGCGGTGAATGCCTCGAAATCAACGTCGACGTTCGCTGCGTTGGGAACGACCAGGAACTCCTCGTCGCCCAGGCGGTAGGTGATAAGATCGTCGATCACGCCGCCGTCCTCATTGACCAGGATCGAGTACTTAGCTTTGCCGACCTTGAGGATGCCCATGTTAGAGACCAGGGTGTAGTCCAGGAACGCCGCGGCGTCCGGCCCGGTCACGCGGAACTCGCCCATGTGGGAAAGGTCGAAGATACCCGCCGAGTTGCGCACCGCGTGGTGCTCGGCAACGTCGTTGTCGTACTTCAGCGGCATGTCCCAGCCGCCGAAGTCGGTGAAGGAGGCTCCTGCCGCCTCGTGCTGAGCGTGGAGAGAGGTTTTCTTGCCCGTCATTGAAACTCGCTTTCTTCAGGTGGCGAGTCGCGGCACTACGTTGTACCGCGACCCGCTCATTGAGGTGGGTGGTTACTTTACTTCGATGTCGAAGGCTTCCATGGGCGGGCACTCGCACACAAAATTGCGGTCGCCGCCAGCGCCGTCGATACGTCCCACCGAGGGGAAGTACTTGTTAGCTCGCAGGGACGACACCGGGTAGGCGGCCTCGCTACGGCTGTAGGCGCGCTCCCAGGTATCAGCCGAGACCACATCTGCGGTGTGCGGCGCGTTGCGCAGTACCGAATCCTCGACGGATACCGCACCGGATGCTACGTGCTTGATCTCGTCGTAAATGGTGCTCATGGCCTCGATGAAGCGATCCAACTCGGCCAGGTTCTCCGACTCGGTCGGCTCCACCATCAGGGTGCCGGGTACGGGGAAGGCCAGGGTCGGTGCGTGGAAGCCGTAGTCCATCAGGCGCTTGCAGACGTCCTCGGCGGTGACACCGGATTCGTCGGTGAGCTTGCGCAGGTCCAAGATGCACTCGTGGGCAACCAGGCCGTCGGGGCCGGTGTACAGCACCGGGTACTTCTCGCCCAGCTTGCGAGCGATGTAGTTTGCGTTGAGGATCGCGTACTCCGAAGCGGAACGGAGGCCGCGAGCGCCGGACATCGCGATGTACATCCAGGAGATCGGCAATACTCCGGCCGAGCCGAACATGGCCTGCGAGATCGGCAGGGGTGCACCGGCCAGACGTCCTTCGGGGTCGGCGGTGTAACCGTCACCGGGCAGGAACTTCTCGAGGTGCTTTCCTACCGCAACCGGGCCGACGCCGGGGCCGCCGCCACCGTGCGGGATAGCGAAGGTCTTGTGCAGGTTCAGGTGGGAGACGTCTCCGCCGAACTTGCCGGGCTGAGCCAGACCCATCTGAGCGTTGAGGTTTGCGCCGTCCACGTATACCTGGCCGCCGGCCTCGTGGACCAGCGTGCAGACCTCGCGCACCTTGTCTTCGAAGACGCCGTGGGTCGAGGGGTAGGTGATCATGATGCCGGCGATGCGGTTGCCGTACTTCTCGATCTTGGCCTTGAGGTCGTCGACGTCGACGGCACCGTCTTTCGCGGTGGCAACGCCGGCCACCGACAGGCCTGCCAGGGCGGCGGAAGCTGCGTTGGTGCCGTGAGCCGACATCGGGATGAGCACGATATCGCGCTCGGTGTCTCCGTTGGACTCGTGGTAGGCGCGGATGGCGCGCAGGCCAGCGTACTCACCGGAGGCACCGGAGTTGGGCTGCAGGGAGATGGCGTCGTAACCGGTGATGGCGACCAGCCACTGGGACAGCTCGTCGATGAGCAGGCGCCAACCCTTGGTCTGCTCCTCGGGAGCCAGCGGGTGGATGGTGGCGAACTCAGGCCAGGAGATGGGTTCCATCTCCGAGGCTGCGTTGAGCTTCATGGTGCAGGAGCCCAGCGGGATCATGGTGCGGTCCAGCGCGAGGTCCTTATCGGAGAGCTGACGCAGGTAGCGCATCATCGCGGTCTCGGAACGATGCAGGTGGAAGACCGGGTGCTGCATGTATTCGTCGGTGCGCAACAGCTCGGAGGGAATCTCGCGCTCGGTCTTCTCACCCAGCTTGCCGCCCAGGGCCTCCACCAGTGCGGCGAGGGTCTTTTCACCGTGGGACTCACCCACGGAGATCGAGATGCGGTCTTCACCGATGCCACGAATGTTGATTCCGGCCTTGGCTGCTGCGGCGACCAGCTCCTTCGCGCGGCCCTTGGCTTCGAAGCATACGGTGTCGAAGAAGTTCTCGTGGACCAGCTTGAGGCCGGCATCGACCAGTGCATCGGCCACGCGGGCGGCGTTGGTGTGCAGGGTGTTCGCGATCTCGCGCAGACCCTCGGGGCCGTGGTAAACGGCGTAGGCGCCGGCGACGATCGCCAATAGCGCCTGTGCGGTACAGATGTTGGAGGTGGCTTTTTCGCGGCGGATGTGCTGTTCGCGAGTCTGCAGGGCCAGGCGGTAACCAGGTTTACCGGTGGCGTCCTTCGAGACACCCACCAGGCGGCCGGGGAGGTTACGCTGCATGCCCGACTGCACGGCCATGTAGGCGGCGTGCGGGCCGCCGAAGAACAGCGGCAGACCGAAGCGCTGGGTGTTGCCGACCACCACATCGGCACCCATTTCACCCGGGGACTTCAGCAGGGTCAGTGCGAGCAGGTCTGCGGTGACAGTCACCAGGGCGTTGCGCTCGTGGGCGGCGTCGATGAGGTCCTTAATATCGCGGACTTCGCCGTCGTGAGCCGGGTAGGCCAGGATCACGCCGTAGAGGTCGCCCTCGGGCAGGCCGTCGGAGAAATCGGTGACCTTGAAGTCGATGCCCAGCGCCTCGGCACGACCGCGAACCACCGACAGGGTCTGCGGCAGGCAGCGTGAGTCGATAGCGAAGAAGCCGTTCTTGACCTTGCGGTTAGCGCGCAGCATCATCACGGCGGCCTCGGCTACCGCGGTGGCTTCGTCCAGCAACGATGCATTGGCCACGGGGAGGCCCGTCAGCTCCATCACGACGTTCTGGAAGTTCAGCAGCGCCTCGAGGCGGCCCTGAGAAATCTCAGGCTGGTACGGGGTGTAGGAGGTATACCAACCCGGGTTTTCGAGGATGTTGCGGCGCAACACAGCCGGGGTGATGCAGTCGTAGTAACCGGCGCCGATCATCTGCGCCATCACGGTGTTCTGCTGGGCGTAGCTCTCTAGCTTGGCAAGAGCCTCGGTCTCGGTCAGGGCCTCGGGCAGATCCAACTCGTCTTCGAGACGGATCGAGGAGGGGACGACGGCGTCCACCAGATCTGACAGCGAAGAGTAGCCGAGGGTCTCGAGCATGTGGGAAGTTTCAACTTCACGCGGGCCAAGGTGACGATCTATAAATGACATCCGTTATAACTCCTGGATTGATCCAACTCACGGTGGTAGGACCTCCCCGCTCTGTTCTTGACCTGAGAGTTTTGCTCGGGATTTTCGACTACCGTTCACGCTCGGTAGGGGAACAACTCGAGTTTGCCCCTTCGGTGGATCGCGACGCGACCCTCTTCAGAGTTGCCTAGGCTAAGCGGTACATGTGCCTGAGAGTTTCTTGGAGAGGATTTGCTCCTTCGGCGCCGGGGGCAGTCCCTCAACTGTCCTGTTCCGATCTCTCCCGCTTGGCTATGACGGCGTGTTTATTGACCTTAAGTCTGCCACATCACATCGAGATGCGCCACACACCTCTCGTTCGCTCCTGAAGAAGCTACGAGGTACGAAAAACCGCGGCCGGCGTCCCTCCTCGAGAGGAACACCGGCCGCGGTCACCAAGCGTCAACTCACACCGACTACTTGCGGTGAGTGGGCTTTCCACCGTTCTTGATGAACAGCGAGATCGCCAGCGCCACGGCCGCGGTGACAGCGAGCGCGATCTGAGCCCAGAAGTAGTGGGCGTTAGCACCGTACACCGCACCCATGACCAGCGGCGGGAAGTAACCGCCCAGGCCACCGGCCGCGGAGACCAGACCGCCGACGGTACCGGTGTCTTCGGGACGTGCCGCACGGCCAACCCAGCCGAAGACGGTACCGGTGCCGAACCCGATGAAAATGGCCATCACGATGAACAGGGCGTAGTAAACAGCTGGTGAAGCGAACTGCTGCGCGATGAGGATCGAGATCACCACGATGGCGATGAAGGCCATCAGGGTCACCGAACGCGGGCCCAGCTTATCGGCGGCCACACCACCGAAAGGACGCGCGATCACTGCGCATGCCGCGAAGAGAGCGGCGAAGGTACCGGCCTGCACCGGGTCGAAGTTGTAGACGTTCGACATGTAGGTGGGCAGGTAGTTCGAGAACGCCACGAAGGCACCGAAGACCACACCGTAGATGAAGCACAACTGCCAGGTGGCGATATCCTTCAGGGCGTGCTTGATCTTGGGCATCAGGGGCTCAGCCTTCTTGCCCTTCATCACCGGAGAATCCTTCATGAAGAACCAGACGATAATCGCGTACACTAGAGCAACACCGGCGATGATGAGGTGAGTCTCGAAGTAACCGAAGATCTTCACCATGCGCGGGTTGAAGAAGGCTGCCACGGCGGTACCGATCATGCCCATACCGAAGATGCCGGTGGCCAGGCCCTTACGGTGCGGTTCGAACCAGGCCGCGGAGAACGGGATACCCACCGCGAAGATCGAACCACCGATGCCCAAGAAGAAGGCGGAGATCAGCAACAAGGCGTAGTTACCGGTCTGGCCCACCAGCGAGGTCACGAGCACCATGATGGAGGTCAAGACCAGCATCGCGGTGAACATGATGCGACCGCCGAGCTTATCGGTCAAAGCACCGACCGGAATACGAGCCACAGAACCCACGATCACCGGCATGGCGATCAGGGCGGAGAGCTGACCGGGAGTGAGGTGGAAGGCCTCTTTGTAGTAAGACTTCGCCAACGGGCCGATCATGGTCCAGCCCCAGAAGCCGATGGTTGAGGCCAGCGTCGCCATGATGACGTTTTTCATCTGACCCGCAAGCCGCGGGTCACGCTCAACAGCAGTGGTACTCATTATCTGTTGGTCTTTCCTGTGAGTTTCAGTGAGTGGGAAAACTACTTGTAGTAACCGATGTGGCTACGGTCTTGGGTACCCACCGGGTCCCAACCGCGGCGGGAACCGGGACGCTCGCCACCGCGAGAACGGTAGACGATGTAGGGGCGGAACAGGTAGTGGAAGGGTGCGGTGAAGGCGTGCACCAGGCGGGTAAACGGCCACAGCGCAAACAACGCCAACGCCAGCAGGATGTGGGCCTTGAACTCCCACGGGATGTCGCGCATGAGTTCGACCTGGGGTTGGAAGATGAACAGCGAGCGGAACCACGGGGAGACGTCTGCGCGGTAGTTGTGGCCATGGTGGCCCTGTATCGCAGAGATGATCGTCACCGCGATACCGAGGACGATCACCACCATCAGTGCCACGTACATCAGTTTGTCGTTCCAAGTGGTGGCGGCAAAGACCGACTTGTTGGTGCGGCGGCGGAAGATCATCACGGCCAGGCCAATCACCACGGCGATGCCGAAGGGGATGCCCATGACCAGTGCGCCGAGGTGGTAGGCGTCATTCGAGATACCCATAGCCGCCGTCCAGCTGGCGGGAATGAGCAAGCCCACCACGTGACCGGCGAACACGCCCACCAGGCCGTAGTGGAACAGCGGTGAGGCGATCTTCAGGATCTTGGACTCGTACAGCTGCGAAGAGCGGGTGGTCCAGCCGAACTGGTCGTATTTGTAGCGCCAGATCGTGCCGCCGACGAGGATCACGACGACAACATACGGTAGGACACCCCAGAGGAAGATATCGAGGATACTCATCGGTTGCTCCTGGTTGATGTGTTGAGAAGGGGAAGAAGTCTTGGGTCGCCCGCGCCTAACCCCACCTGCTCGGTGGGCGGGCCAAAGCCTGCCAATTGCTGGATCTGACGGGCGTCCTCGGGGGATTCGCCCGGCAGGGTGTCACAGATACACTGAACCAGCCCATAAAACGCCAATCGGTCGTCGCGTAAGGCCAGCCGCAGCATCTCTAGCGAGGGGCGGTAGGCCTGCAGCGCCGCGCGTCCGACACGGCGATCGACGAGGGCGGCGAATTCGAGTACCAGCGGCAGGTAGTCGGGTAGTTCCCCGGCCAGATCGGTTACCATGCCGGAGTCCCGGTACATCTTCTTGAACCGCGCCAAGGCCTCGCCGCGACGGCGGGTGTCCCCCTCCGTCCAGTAGGAGAGGTGAAAGGCGTGCCGCCGCGAGAGGTCGTATTCCTGCGTATACTGCCCGGCGATCTCAGCCAGCGAGGCCGACGCGTACCAGTCAGCGACGTCCGCGACGGCCCGTTCGAAGGCGGGGTTGCCGATCTGCCCGGCGAGAGCCTGCAGCTCGGGCAGAGCCGCGACGATTTCCTCGGTCGGATAGCGCATCAGCACCGAAGAAACCTGGTAGATGACGGAGTCCTCGTCGCGGCCAGCGCCCCAGTCGATATCGAAGGGATCGCCGCTGGCCGGGCGCTCAGGCTCCGTGGAACCTGAGTGCCCGAGCAGCTTGGAGAAGAATCCAGCCACTAGTGCGCCCTCGTCGAACCGGAGGTGTCGGGGAACATCGCCGAGGGGCGGGTCTTACCGTCCCACATGAAGATGTCCACCTTGCCGTCGGCGCGGGCCGAGTTGGCGAAGGAGCCTGCAGATACCGGAGTGGGCCGCTCGCCGGTTCCCGAGAACGCATCGTTGTAGAGCATGCCCGGTCCGCCGTCGGTGTCCAGGGAGCATCCGATCTCTTCGAGGTTGTGAGCGTCTTCCATGTGAGCCTTGGGGATCACGTAGCGCTCGTTGTACTTCGAGATCGCCATCAGACGGTACATCTCGTAGATTTCGTCACCGGTCATGCCCACCGATTCGGCGATCGACTCGTCGCCGACGTTGCCAAGGGTGATATCGCGCATGTAGGCACGCATCGCGGCGAGCTTCTTCAGGACGTTGGTGACAATCGCGGTGTCACCGGCGGTAAACAACTCGGCCAGGTACTCGATCGGGATACGCAGGGTGTCGATGGCGCCGAAGAGGTTGTCCTTCGATTCACCGTCGTGGCCCTGGTCCTTGAGCAGGTCGATGATCGGCGACAGCGGCGGCACGTACCAGACCATGGGCATGGTGCGGTACTCGGGGTGCAACGGCAGAGCGATCTTCCATTCCTTGGCCAGCTTGTACACCGGCGACTTCTGGGCGGCCTCGAGCCAGGACTGCGGAATGCCTTCCTGCTTGGCAGCGCGAATCACCTCGGGATCGAACGGGTCCAGCATGATATCCAGCTGGGCCTGGTAGAGATCCTTTTCGTTGGCGGTCGCCGCTGCCTCGCTCACGCGGTCGGCGTCGTAGAGGAAGATGCCGATGTAGCGCATACGACCCACACAGGTCTCGGCGCACACGGTGGGAATACCGTGTTCCACGCGGGGGTAGCAGAAAGTACATTTCTCTGCCTTGCCCGACTTGTGGTTGAAGTAGATCTTCTTGTACGGGCAACCGGTGATGCACTGGCGCCAGCCGCGGCAACGGTCCTGGTCCACCAGCACGATGCCGTCTTCGGTGCGCTTGTAAATTGCACCGGAGGGGCAGGACGCCATGCACGAGGGGTTCAGGCAGTGCTCGCAGATGCGCGGCAGGTAGAACATGAAGGTTTTCTCAAATTCGAATTTGATCTTCTCTTCAGATTCCTGGCGGATCTTCTGCACGATCGGGTCTTGATCACCGGTGGCGAAGGTGCCACCGAGGTCGTCGTCCCAGTTCGCGGACCAGTCGATGGCGGTGTCTTCACCGGTGATCAGCGACTTCGGCTTGGCCACGGGGAAGTCGTCGCCCAGGGGCGCGTTGATCAGGTTCTGGTAATCGTAGGTCCAGGGCTCGTAGTAGTCGGTCAGCTGCGGCTGGATGGGCGAGGCGAAGATGGTGAACAGCTTCTTGAAGCGGTTACCGGCCTTCAGCTCCAGGCGGCCGCGCTTGTTCAGCGTCCAACCGCCCTTCCAGTGCTCCTGGTCTTCGTAGCGCTTGGGGTAGCCCAGACCCGGGCGGGTCTCGACGTTGTTGAACCATACGTATTCGGTGCCGGCGCGGTTGGTCCACGCCTGCTTGCAGGTCACCGAACAAGTGTGGCAACCCAGGCACTTGTCCAGTGCCATAATCATGGAAACTTGAGCCATTACTCGCATTAGTAGGTGACCTCCTGCTTGCGGCGGCGGATGACGGAGACGATATCTCGCTGGTTACCGGTTGGTCCGAGATAGTTGAAGGCGTATGCCTGGTGAGCGTAACCACCGATGAGGTGGGTGGGCTTGACCAAGATGCGCGTCACGGAGTTGTGAATGCCTCCGCGCTTGCCGGTGGCTTCCGACTTCGGGATGTCCACCAGGCGCTCCTGTGCGTGGTGCACGTAGACCACACCGGAGGGCATGCGGTGCGAGACCACCGCGCGTCCAACGAATACACCGTTGTTGTTGACGCACTCGATCCAGTCGTTGTCTTTGACACCGATCTTTGCAGCGTCTTCCGGCGACATCCAGGCGTGGGAGCCGCCGCGAGAGAGCGCGAGCATGTAGAGGTTGTCGTGGTACGAGGAGTGGATCGACCACTTGTTGTGCGGGGTCATGTAACGCACCGCGATGGTGACCTCGTCGGTCTGCTCCCCCAGCTTCGGCGCGCCGAAGAGCTGGTTCATGTCCAACGGCGGACGGTAGGTGGGCAGCTGTTCGCCCATCTCCGACATCCAGTCGTGGTCGAGGAAGAAGTGCATGCGACCGGTCAGGGTGTGGAACGGCTTGAGCTGCTCGATGTTCAGCGTGAAGGGCGCGTAGCGGCGTCCTCCCGTTTCCGAACCCGACCACTCGTGCGAGGTGAACACCGGGCAGGGGCGATCCTGGGTATCGCGGAAGTTAATGCGCTTCTCTTCGTTGCCTTCGGCCAGGTGCAGGAACTTCTTGCCCACTCGCTTTTCCAGCTGCTTGAAGCCCTTGACGGCCACCGGGCCGTTGGAGGTTCCCGAGAGCGCCAGAATGGCGTCGGCCAGCTTCCAGTCGGTGTCGATGGCGGGCATACCCGCACCCTTGCCGCTGTTCATGACGCCGTTCTCACCGGCCAGGGTGGCCAGCTCGTCGTTGACGTCCACGGTCACGCCCTTGACGGTGGTGCCCAACTTCGACAACAGCGGGCCGATCGAGGTGTACATGTCGTACAGGGCCGGGTAGTCACGCTCCACCATCGCGAAGATCGGCATGTTCTTGCCGGGCACACCGGGCACGCCCTGGTTCTTCCAGTCGGGTGCGTGACCGCCTGGCTGGGCGATCTGTCCGGGGGTGTCGTGCTGCAACGGCACCGAGACGATGTCTTTGCGGGCAGGCAGGTGCTTGGCGGCCAAGCGCGAGAAGATCCAGGCCAGTTCCTTGAAGGTCTGGTAATCGGTCTTGGTCTCCCACGGCGGGTCGATGGCCGGAGTGAACGCGTGGATGTAGGGGTGCATGTCGGTCGAGGAGATGTCGTACTTCTCGTACCAGGTAGCAGCCGGGAACACCACATCAGAGGTCAGGGTCGAGGAGGTCATGCGGAAGTCGGCGGTGACTAGCAGATCCAGCTTGCCTTCGGGAGCCTTCTCGTGCCAGGCGACTTCGCGGGGCTTGGAGGCCACGTTGTCTTCGCCCATCACCGAGTTGTGGGTACCCAGCAGGTGCTTGAGGAAGTACTCTTCGCCCTTCGCCGAGGAGCCCAGCAGGTTGTTACGCCACAGCATGAGCGTACGCGGCCAGTTCACCGGGTTGTCGATGTCTTCGACCGAGAACTGCATCTCGTTGTTGTTCAGCTTCTGCGCCACGTAGTCTGCCGGGGACGCCGCGGTACCGGCCGCCACTGCGGCCTCGGCCTCTTCGGCCAACACGGTGGAATTCTCGTTGAACTGCGGGTACATCGGCATCCAGCCCATGCGCGCGGTACGAGCCACGATATCGGCGGTGTGTACGCCCTTCAGCTCACCCTTAGCCAGGGGCGACTGAATGTAGTCGGTGGAGTAGCCGTCCTGACGCCACTGGTCGGTGTGCATGTACCAGAAAGAAGTACCTGCCTGGGTGCGCGGCGGGCGAACCCAGTCCAGCGCGTTGGCCATGTGCGCCCAACCGGTGATCGGGCGGGCCTTCTCCTGACCCACGTAGTGGGCCCAGCCACCGCCGTTGCGACCTTCGCAACCGCACATCTGCAGCAGCGCGAGGATCGAACGGTAGGTGGCGTCGCCGTGGTACCACTGGCAGATGCCAGCACCCATGATGATCATGGTACGCCCGTGCGAATCGATGGAGTTCTTGGCGAACTCGCGGGCCACACGGATCACAGCCTCGGCCGGTACGGAGGTGATCTCTTCCTGCCACGCCGGGGTGTACTGGGTGGTGAGGTCGTCGAAACCGGTGGCGAAATCACCGGGCAGGTGCAGGTCGGGACGAGCCACGCCGTATTGCGCCAGCATCAGGTCGAAGACGGTGCAGACTTCCATGCCCTCGACGTGGATGGTGGGCACGCCGCGGGAAACCACCAGGCCGGAGCCGTTGGGGGTATCGAAGGCGGGCATCTTGATCTCGGCCACGCCGGTGGCGCCGCCGGGGATGTCGGCCACGGACAGCGCGGGCTTGACGCCCTCGAGGTCCAGGTTCCACTTGCCCATGTCTTGGTCGTTGTAGCGGTGACCCATCTGACCGTTGGGGATCACTACCTGGCCGTTGGCGCGATCCAACAGCGCGGTCTTGAAAGAGTTGTCGGCCATGTCGCGCCCCATGGTGAGGTCGGCGGCCTTGACGAACTTGCCGGGCACCTTAATGCCGTCTTCGCGGGTCTCCAGGGTGACCAGGAAGGGGAAGTCGGTGAAGGTGGTGGTGTAGTCCTCGAAGAACTCCACGCGCTGATCCACGAAGTTTTCCTTGAGGATCACATGCCCCATGGCCATCGCCAAAGCGGCGTCGGTGCCGGGCTGGGCGGGGAGCCATTCGTCGGCGAACTTGGTGTTGTCAGCGTAGTCGGGCGAGACCGTGACGACCTTGGTGCCGCGGTAGCGAACTTCGGCCACCCAGTGGGCGTCGGGTGTACGGGTCACGGGGATGTTCGAGCCCCACATCAACAGGTACGAGGCGTCCCACCAGTCGCCAGATTCACGCACGTCTGTCTGGTCACCGAAGACGTGCGGCGAGGCCACCGGCAGGTCGGCGTACCAGTCGTAGAAGGAGGTCATGACGCCGCCGAGTAGCTCGATGTAGCGGGCACCGGAGGCGTGCGAGGTCATTGACTTAGCCGGGATCGGCGAGAAACCGATGTTGCGGTCGGGACCGTATTCCTGGATGGTGTGGATCTGTGCGGCGGCAACGATTTCCAGCGCCTCAGTCCAAGTGCCGCGCACCAGCCCGCCCTTACCGCGGGCGGTCACGTAGCGGGCGCGCTTGGCCGGGTCGGTCACGATGGATTTCCAGGCCAGCACCGGGTCGCCACCGTGGATGGCCTTGGCTTCGCGGAACATCTCCAACAGCGGGCCGCGAATGTAGGGGTACTTTACGCGCGAGGGCGAGTAGGTGTACCACGAGAAGGACGCGCCGCGGGGGCAGCCGCGCGGCTCGTATTCGGGGCGGTCAGGGCCGACGGTGGGATAGTCGGTGGCCTGAGCCTCCCAGGTGATGACTCCGTCTTTCACGAAGACCTGCCAGGAGCAGGAACCCGTGCAGTTCACACCGTGCGTGGAGCGAACGACCTTGTCGTAGCTCCAACGGTCGCGGTAGAACACGTCTCCCTTGCGGCCGCCTTCGCGGAATACCGCGCGACCGTCGTCGGTTTCGTCCCATTTCGAAAAGAATTTGCCGAACTTGATCAGCTGGTCGCTGAAAGGTCCGTCGATCTTGGCCTGCTGACCGGCGGTCACCGACCCCCGGGATGAAGATGTTTGAGTCATAGCTTCGATGCTACCGATTATCCGGCATGATAAATACCAAATATTTATATGACCTAATTACCCTCTCAGCGGGGATTTTGCGTCGCTCCCCCGTGATCAATCCAGGCACCCACCCCGCCCGACAGGTCGAAGACCCGCTGGAATCCGAAGCCCCTCAGGCGTTCGGCGATGAAGCCGGATCGCGGACCGCCCGAACAGTACACCACAATTGCTTTACCGTTCACGTTTTTTTCGGCGCGAAGATAACCGGGTAAGTCTTCGAATTTTTCATAACTCTCGAAGGTGTTCACCGAAATGTGGTGCGCCCCGGGAATTGCAAGGGCGGCTGACTCCCCCACCTCCCGCACATCAATCAAGACCACATCTTCAGCCGCTTTCAGCTTGAGATAGTCAGCCACGGAACACGTCGTGCGAGAGGAGCTTGTATCAGCGTCGACCGGAGGCGAGGAAATATTTCTTTTTATTACGTTAATGATTTTGTGACCTTTAGAGGGGGTGGTATTTTTCCGACACGCTTGAAGCGGAATATAGTCCCAGCGGCCCTCCAAAGCTGAGTAATACCCCACCTCACCGCACAGAGGGCGCCCCACCCCGGTCAACACCTTGATGGCCTCCATCGCCATGGCCGAACCCACCACACCGGCCATCGCGCCAATAACCCCCGCGGTCGCACAATTGGGAACCGCGCCCTCGCTGGGAGCCTGCGGATAAAGATCCTCATACACCGGACCATGGCCGGCATGAAACACACTCAGCTGCGCATCGAACCCGAGAATCGCAGCCCACACGTGCGCGATGCCGGCGCGCGCCGCCCCGGCAGAAACCAGATACCGCGTGGGAAAGTTATCGCTGCCGTCCAACACCACATCGGCCTCGGCCAACACCGCATCGATGTTCTGCTCACTCAGGCGCTCGCGAAGGGCCCGCACCTCGATCAACGGGTTCAGCGAACGCAGCGCAGCCGCCGCCGATTCGGCCTTCGAGTTCCCGACGGACGCCGCCGTGTGGATCACTTGACGATGCAGGTTAGACAGCTCCACCACGTCGTCGTCGACGATCACCACGCGCCCCACGCCGGCCCCGGCCAGATAGAGCAAAGCGGGAGCGCCCAATCCGCCCGCTCCCACCACCACGGCCGTGGAGTTCTTCAACTTCTGCTGCCCGGCCATGCCCAGCTCGGGCAGGATCATCTGCCGCCCATAGAGCTGGTACTCGCTAGCGGTGAATTCCCCGCTCATCTGTACCCTCCTGCCTCGTTGCCGGGATAACCCGCAATTACTTCTGAGCTTGAGCCTGCTCCGGGGTCACGGTGTCGATGCCGACCCACTCGATCGACCCGTCCGCCAACTCCTGTTCCTTCCAGATCGGCACCTGCGCCTTGATACGATCGGCTGCTGCCTGACACGCCTGGAACGCCGTACCGCGGTGCGCCGCCGCGGCTAACACGGTCAGCGCCGACTCCCCGATCGGGATGGGCCCCACGCGGTGCACGGCCCATAACCGCACACCGGCGATCTCCTCCGTCACACTCGCCACGGTCTCGGCGATGAACTGCTGAGCCTGGGGGTGAGCGGTGTACGAAAGACCGGCCACCGCAGCACCGTGGTCGTGATTACGCACCACGCCGTCGAAGACTACCAACGCGCCCATCGTGTCGGTCATGACCGCGCTTCGGGCCTGGGCCAGCATGGGCTCCAAAGGTACTTCGGTGATGTCGGTAAACACCACCGTCGACTCGGTGGGTTCCAAGTCGCCCTGAGCGGCGGAATTAATGGTCATGGTAATCCTCCAATTGGCGGCAGATGTGGTCTAACAGCGGCTCCAGCACGGCGCATCCGTCCTTGACTCCCCCGGTCGACCCAGGCAGGGTCATCACGAACGAGGTACCGATCACCCCGGCCACCCCGCGGGAGAGCACCGCCGCCGGGGTGGACTGTACCCCGCGCGCCCAAAAGGCATGCATAATACCGGGGATCTCTTTATCGAGGTACGGACGCACGGCCTCCACGGTGCGGTCGTCCGAGTTCAGTCCGGTTCCCCCGGACGTCAGCACCACGGTCGGCAGGGGCTCCTCGGATTCCACCAGCTGAGCGAAATACGCGGGGACATCTGCGTCGGCGATCACCACGGCATCGGGGGTATCGAAACCCTGTTCGCGCAGCCACTGCACGGCGATCGGACCCGAGGCGTCTGGGTAGACGCCGCGGGCGGCGCGGGTCGAGGCGACAATCACCAGGCCCGTCAGGTTCTCTGGGCGCTCGTAGTGTTTACTCATGTGTTCCCTCCGATACTGCCTCGGCATCGGCGCGGAAGTCACCGGACTTCCCACCGGACTTCTCCAAGACGCGCACGCCCGAAATCACGGCGCGCTTATCTACGGCCTTGATCATATCGACCACGGTCAACGCGGCGGTAGAGACCGCGGTCAGTGCCTCCATCTCAACCCCCGTCACACCGCGGGTCTTGACCGAGGCCACGATCCGCACGCCCGCTTCTTGCCGCTCGAAGTCAACGGTAATCTTGCCCAGCGGCAGGGGGTGGCACAACGGGATGATCTCCGGGGTGCGCTTGGCGCCCATAATGCCAGCCACGCGGGCCACCGGTAGCGCGTCACCCTTGGGCAGGTCAGCATCGAAAATCATCTCTACGACCTCGGGGCGAGTGGACACGAAGCCCTCGGCGAGCGCGGTGCGAGTGGTCACCGCCTTCTCGGTGACATCGACCATATGGGCGGAGCCGTCTGCACGAACGTGGCTGAGCTTCTCTGGGTTGTCCATGATGGGATTCCTTACTCGTGGGAGGCGGGGTGGCCGGGGCGGCCTACCCGCGCGGAGGGCGTGGATGAATCATTCTGTCAGCGAATACCATGTGAGCTGCGCCCCGGCAGATAACCGG
The DNA here is from genome assembly GCF_040946465.1 of Rothia sp. LK2588. Classification (NCBI taxonomy): domain Bacteria; kingdom Bacillati; phylum Actinomycetota; class Actinomycetes; order Micrococcales; family Micrococcaceae; genus Rothia; species Rothia sp. LK2588. The sequence continues at coordinate 63,659 of NZ_JAYWLS010000002.1, forward strand.
GCACCGGCGGGAATGGCGATCAGCGCGTTGGCGTTCGAGGCGCGATGCAACTGATGGGAGCCGGTGGCGGGGTCTACGCTGAGTTCGGTTGTCAAGGTGCCGTCTTTCCATGGTAGAGCGGCGGCGGTGCCGCGGCGAAACTGCACCTTGTCGGCCAGGCCGGTCAGCTCGTCTGGTTCGTTGAGGACGCCGGTGCGGGCTCCGGCGCGTACCGGGGCCGAAAGCGCCAATGCGGCCTCGGTGTTGCCCGCGTGCCGGAGCACGGGGTGCACGAAGAGGCGGTACGAGACGAGGGTGCTCACCGGGTTACCCGGGAGCGCGACCCAGGTGGCCGTACGTTCGCGACCCGCGGCAGTCGAGAAGCGGAGAGAGATGAGCCCCTGTGGTCCACCCGGTTGTTGGCCCACGTGGCCGAACCACGCCTGGGTGACCTCGGGCATGCGCTCGCAGGCGAGCCGGACCACCTCGAACTTACCGTGGCTGATACCTCCCGAGCTGAGCACGAGATCGGGCGTGAACTCTGCGAACGTCTCAGTGAGAAGCTGGCTGAGCCGGGCCGGGTCGTCGCCGGTGTGCAGATGACGCACGTGCGCCCCGGCGCGCTCGACCATCGCGGCGAGCATCGGGCCGTTGGCGTCACGGATCACCGAGCTGTGCCGCAGGTGCTCCGGGTCCGCGGCGATCTCTTCACCGCCGGTGATGATCAGCACTCGGGGTGCGCGCGTGACTTCTACGGAGGAAATCCCGTGGGCCGCGAGGGTGCCGATGTGGGCGGCGTTGAGGCGCGTTCCCGCCTCGGCCAAGGTCTGCCCGGCGGCGACGTCTTCCCCGGGGAGGCGGACGAAACGTCCGGGTTCGGTGCGTGGCAATCGCACCCGGGTCCCGGCGGCGGCGAAGGTTCCCTCGCGAGCTCCCAGCGGTTGTGCTTGCTCTTCGGGAACGACTGCCGAGTACCCGCTCGGCAACGGGGCGCCGGTCATGATCGGGTAGACCGTATCGTCGTCGACGCCCAAACCCGCTGTGCTTCCCCCGGCGGGAACGTCGGTGCCCACCGTAAACTCGCGTAACTCTCGGGTCGCGGCCGCGGCGGTCAGCGCGTAACCGTCCATCTGCGAATTGGCGAAGGGCGGCATGGGGCCCGGTGCGGTGAGTCGCTGAGCCAGGGTACGCCCCAACGCCTCGGTGAAAGGTATGGTCTCGGCCTTCAGATCGAGGCTCGAGGCCGCGGCGGTGAAGACCGCGTCTGCGTATTCCTCGGGGGTGGGGGTGCCGGCGGAAAGCTCGAAGGCTGTCATGCGGGGCGTCCTTGTCTGATACGGCGGAAAACCAACACGAGGATGGCGGCTCCAAGGATAAGCAGGTAGAGACTAATGAGCAACAGCGAGGAACCCAGTGCACCGTTGAGATCGTTCGAGCCCAACAGCAATTCGATGTTCAACGGGATGGTGCGCGTTGCCCCAGCGATGTTACCCGCGAAGGTGACCGTCGCCCCGTACTCCCCCAGCGCACGGGCAAAAGCTAACAGAAGGCCGGTGGCCAACCCGGGCGCGGCCAACGGCAAGAGCACCTTCGCGGTGATTTCGGCGGGTGTGGCACCCTCCACGTAGGCGATCTCTTCGAACTCCACGGGGATCGCGCGCAAGGTGGTCACGGCTGTCGCCACGAAAAACGGCAATCCCACGAAGATCTGGGTGAGCACCACCGCCGCGGGGGTAAAGGCCACCGCGTAGCCGGCGGAGTACAGCCACGAACCGATGGCGCTCGCCCGGCCCCAGAAAAAGATGAGGGCCAGGCCCGAAACCACCGGGGAAAGAATCACGGGGGCAAAGATCGCAGCGGAGAGCACCGATGAGATCGCCGATCCACGCGGCACCTTGGTGAGCACCTTGGTCAGCACGAGGGCCAGGGGCAGCCCGAGCACGGCGCAGGCAACAGTGGCGATCAGCGATGTGGTCAGAGAAAGCCGCACCGATTGCACCGTGGCCGGGTCCGTCCAGAGCTGGGGCAGGTCGGCCAGCGGAATATTCACGCATAACGCGAGGAGGGGGCCCACCACCAACCCCACCCCGATCAGGGCGGGAATGAGGGCGGCACGCGGCACCGAGCGAAAGGCGGAGAGACGATTCACGCGCGCCCCGCAGCGGCAGACGCCGTAGACTCCGTGGTCCGGCGATCGGTGGAAGGCGAGGCGGTGGTGGATCCCTCGGGGGCCGGTCCGAAACCATGATCGCGCAGGATCTTCTGAGCCTCCGCCGAAGCTAACCACTGCTGGAATTTCTCGGCTTTGACGTTGTGCGACCCCGAAGCGGTCAGCGCGGCGGGGTATTGATTCGGTTCCGCCTGCGGCAGGGGGATTTCGGTGGTTTTTCCCTGCCGGGCCAGGGCGGCGGCGTCCGTGGAGTACACGAAACCGGCGTCCACGGCGGAGGTAGCGATCTTCGTGGCCACGGCGGCAACGTTCTCTTCTTCGGCCGCCTTGCCCAGCTGCAGGTAAGCTTGATCGAGAACGTGGTGGGCGATCACGCCGCAGGGCACCTGGGCGGCGCAGATGCCGGTGGTGACCTCACCGCTGGCGAGATCCTCCAACCGATGAATGTGAGCGGGATTGTTCGCGGCCGTCACCAGCACGAGCCGGTTGGTGGCAATCGTGTGCGGTTGCGCGTCGGAGAGTTCGGGTACCGAGGTGCGGGCGGAGTCCATGCTGGCGGTATCTGCGGTGATGAGTAGGTCGGCGTGGGCGCCGTTGGCCAGCTGCCGCACCAGCGCGGTAGAACCGCCGTAGTTGAAGGTGATGTCGGCACCCGGGTTCTCGCGTTCGAAGGCCCGCTCGAGCTCTCCGCCGATCGGTTGCAGGGAGGACGCGGCAAACACCTGCACCGCGCCATTTTCGGCTTGCCGCGAATCCGAGGATGAGTCAATGGCGCACCCGGTCAAACCCACTGCGAGCAGACTCACCGCGCCGCACCGGGCCAGATGAGAAATTCGCGGGAATGTCACGGGGGCTCCTGAGGTTATAGATCTAAGGGCAGTCATTCGAAGTCAAAGAACTCATGGACTACCCTAAATATAACGATTGAATACCAATTATTGAAAAGGTCGTCATGCAACCCCAAGATTCCTCATCCGGTACCCTCATCGCAGGCGTCCGCCTGCCGGTGGTGACCGCCGCGGAATCAAACATGCCCGCCGAAAAAAGAGTATCGGGTGGGCTCGAAGACCAGTGGGGCCGTGTGGCCACCGACCTGCGCATCTCGTTGACCGACCGGTGCAATCTCAGGTGCCAGTACTGTATGCCTGCCGAGGGGTTGGACTGGTTGCCCAACGACCGCGTGCTCTCCGCCGATGAGATTGTGCGCATGGCACGCATCGGTATCGAGCAGCTGGGAGTAGAAGAGATCCGCTTCACCGGCGGTGAGCCCCTGTTGCGTAAGGAACTGCCCCAGATTCTAGCCGGAGTGCACCGGGCGCACCCCGAGATTCCGCTCTCGATCACCACCAACGGTTTGGGACTGGAGAAGAAGGCTGACGAGCTCGTTGCAGCCGGCCTCACCCGCATTAACGTCTCTCTCGACACGATCTGCCCCGAGACCTTCGCCGAGCTCACCCGCCGAGACCGCCTCGAGGGTGTACTCAAAGGGGTACAGTACGCCGCCCAGGCGGGGCTGCGTCCGGTGAAGATCAACGCGGTTCTCATGCCCGGTATCAACGACCACCAGGCCCCGGATTTGCTCTCCTGGGCTCTGAGCAACGACTTCCAGCTGCGCTTTATCGAGCAGATGCCGCTGGACGCCGACCACCGCTGGTCGCGCGAACAGACGATCACCGCCGCCGAAATCCGAGAGTTGCTGAGCGAGCGCTATACCCTGCGCCCCTACCCCGGCCCCCGCGGATCGGCACCGGCGGCGCTGTGGGAGGTTTATCCGCACGGTGCCGATGATAACCATATGAAGACTCACGAGGCGCTGGGCACCGTCGGCATCATCGCCTCGGTCACCGAGCCCTTCTGCTCCACTTGTACCCGTACCCGTCTGACCGCCGACGGCAAGGTTCGCTCGTGCCTGTTCTCGCAGACCGAGACCGACCTGATGTCGATCCTGCGTTCCGATGCCAGCGACGAAGAGATCGCCGCGGCCTGGCGTGAGGCCATGTGGTCTAAACCGGCCGCCCACGGCAAGAACGGTGCCGGTTTCGACACCCACGATTTCGTTCAACCGTCTCGCTCCATGAGCGCCATTGGAGGTTAGCACCCCCGTGCAGATTAACTATTTCGCCGCGGCACGCGCGGCGGCCGGAACGCCCACCGAAGAGATCGAGGCCAGCCAGGTTGTAGCTCGTCACGACGAAGAGCTGACGCTGGACGCGCTGACCGCCTTTCTCGCTCAGCGCCATACCGGTCGCACCCCTTCGGGGATGAGTTTCGCCAAAGTGTTAGAACAGTGCTCGTTTCTGATCGACGGCGTGGCCAGCCAGGCAGACGCGACGGTGCCCTCGGGTGCCCGCGTGGACGTCCTGCCCCCGTTCGCAGGCGGATAAACCATGCGGTTTAACGCGATCGTCGTCGCCGGAGGACGCTCCAGCCGACTCGGCGGCACCCCGAAAGCACTGCTCAGCGACGGCCACCAGACCCTCCTCGAGTCCACCCTCGCCGCGGTGGAAGGCGCCCAGGCTCGGGTGGTTGTGGGCCCGGAAGACCTGCCGATTCCCTCCGCCGCGATTCTCACCCGCGAAGATCCTCCGTTCGCCGGCCCTGCCGCCGCGGTAGCCGCCGGCCTTACCGCTCTCCCCACCGACTCCGCGGAGTGGACGCTGCTGTTGGCCGTCGACATGCCCGCTGCCGCCGAGTCGGTACGCCAGTTGCTGGACGCCGCTCACCGCGCGACCCAGGAAACTCGCGGGTTCGCCGCAGAGGCCGAGGGTGTCTTCCAGCCGCTGGTCGGTATCTATCGCACCGCGTCCTTGAAGGAAGCCTTCGCTGAGGCCACCCCCAATAGCTCCGTGCGGCGCTATCTGAAACAGCTCGCCCCCGAGATCGTCCGGGTGTCGGCTGCCGCCTGCCAGGACGTCGATACCTGGGACGCCGCGCATCGCACCGGCTTCGATCGGCCCACCGACCCGCAGCACGCGTCCTCCAACGAACGCCACCTGCAGCACAGCACCTGGTATGAGGCCGTCTCCGCGGCCTATCTCGCCGGTCAGGGTCTGCGCGAGACGGGGTGGATGGAATCTGCGGAGGTGCCGCTCGCCGAGGCCCTAGGGCTCACGCTGGCCAGCGATCTGGTCTGCCCCATCGACCTCCCCCACTACGATTCCTCCGCCATGGATGGTTACGCCGTGGCCGGTGCGCCACCCTGGGTTCTGCTCGAACGTGAAGAGACCGAAGGTCACGAGAACATCCACCGTCGTGCCCGCGACCTGAACCCCGGTCAGTGCACTCCAATCATCACCGGCGGGTTGATCCCGCAGGGTTGCGAGGCGATCCTGCGGCAGGAACACGCCCATGTGCAAGACGCACCGGGCGAGCGCACGGTGTCCCCCGCCCAGGCTCCTCCCGCCCCCGGTGCCGATATTCGCCGGGCTGGGGAAGAGATGCCGGCCGGCACCGTGGTCGCACAGGCCGGTGACACCCTGACCCCGCGGTTGGCGGCCTTCGTGGCGGTCTGTGGGTTCGACACCGTACCGGTGATGCCCCGTGTGCCGGTGGCCGTCGCCTACACGGGCAACGAGGTCATCACCTCGGGCGTGCCCGGCCCCGGCCAGGTGCGCGATGCGTTTTCGGTGCAATTCCCCGCCATCGTCTCAGCGATGGGTGGCTCCGTGGTGGCCACGGGGCGCCTCCACGACGATCCAACCGAGTTGCATCGTTTCCTCGGCTCCCACCTCGATGCCGCGATGGTGATGATTACCGGTGGGTCCTCGACCTCCGAGGTCGACATGGTGCGTACGGTGCTGCGGGAGCTGGGCGCTCGCTACGTCTTCGAATCGGTGCGGGTGCGCCCCGGCCATCCGTGTCTCTGTGCGGTTCTGCCCGATGGCCGTCTCGTGCTGGGTCTGCCCGGAAATCCCTTAGCCGCGCATACCTCGCTGTATTCCTACCTGCCGGCGATCATCGCCGGCACCCGGGGCCAGGCTCAACCGACACCGCGCACCGCTCATGCAGGCGAACCCGTGGCGTCTTTCCGGCGGGAAGATCTGCGGTTGATCCCGGCGGTCTTCGACGAGGGGCAGATCGTACCGGTGGCCGGCAAGCATCACTCACATATGCTCTTCGCCTTCGCCCGGGCCGAAGCGCTGATGATTGTGCCCCCGCACGGTGTAGCGACCGGTGAGGGCATCGAGTATCTTCCGCTGGTGGCTTAGGCCTCGGGAGAGGTCTGGTCGGGAACCGGGTACCACATGCCCAGGGCGGGCTTGCCCGAGGGGAATTCGCCGAGATCGATGAAACCGTGGCGACGGTAGAGGGCAGCGCTACGGTGCGTGGAGGCCTCGAGGTAGGCCGGGTATCCGCCCAGACGGTTCAGGCGATAATCCAACAGGCCGGCGCCGATGCCGCGCGAGCGTTGCCCGGCGCGCACGCCGATGGTGTAGAGATACCAGTGATCGAAGCGAGGACGCGCCGCCCAGAGCCGCAGTTCGAGTTTTGAGGCCGAAACGATGCTGGAACCTAGAATCTTGGCGAAGCGCGGAAAACGCATCACGTCAGAGATCATTCCGCCCTTTTGACCCTGGGGGTCAACCCAGAGCGAGGCACCCAGCACGGTGTTGTTGTCGTCGACGGCGACGTCGATCTTGCCCTTGGGGGCGTAGGTGGTGTTCACCTGGAACTTCAGCAGCTCCGTCAGCTTGGCGCGATCCATCGCCCCGCCGAAGGCTTCGATCATGACCGGATCGGTAGAGAAGGCGTCGGTCAGGGCCTCGATGGCACCCGGATAATCGACGGGTTGAGCTTCTCTAATCGTGAAACCGGCCTGCTGGTGCTGCATGAATTTATCCCCCGAAAAGTTTGATGCGTTATGCACTCATTCTGATGTGTCAACTATGAATAGTATCTGCCTTGCGGCATTGAGCTGGACGATCTTTCAATTTTAGGAAAAGTTATGAAACACAGCTTTACTAAGCAACAGTTACCGTTTCACTGTCGCACATCTCCCCAGGTCGCACCGGGGATACGGTGGGTGATTTGTGGGCTTAAAAGCCACTGGGCGGCACCGTAAAATAAAGTGTTTGTAGACGCGAAGAGACCAGGAGGAAAACGTGGCTCAGCCCAAGCTACATGACGTCGCACGAGTGGCGGGAGTCTCCCCTACAACGGTCTCGCGCGTTCTCAATAATCGAGGCTATATCAGCCAGCAAACGCGCGATAAAGTCTACGAAGCCATGGCCTCGATCCACTACCAGCCCAATGCCATCGCCCGTTCCCTGCAGGGGGCCAAAGCTCACCTGGTGGGACTCATCTTCCCCACCGTGGCTAATCCCTTCTATGGAGAGCTGGCCTCTCTCATCGAATCGCGCCTGGCCGATGAGGGATACAAGGTGGTGTTGTGTAACAGCCAAGACCGGCCCGAGGCTGAGCAACGCTATCTCGATATGTTGGTCTCTCATCAGGTCGATGGAATCATCACCGGGGCCCATTCCGATGTCATCGCCAACTCACCATATCTGGCCGCGCCGCTGGTGACCATCGATCGGGCCGAAGGGGGACGTTACCCCAACGTCCGGTGCGATAATCTGCAGGGCGCCTTCGACGCGACCCGATTACTCATCGCGTCGGGAGCCCGCCGAATTGTGCATTTCACCTCTACCCAATCGGCCAACAACCTGCGTCAGCAGGGGTACCTTCGCGCTATTGAACAAGCACAATTAATTCCAGACATCATAGAGCTGGGTTTTGCTGCGTCGGCGGAGCAACACCGCACCAGGGTTTTTACCTATCTTGATCGGCATCGTGAGGTGGACGCGGTCTTTGCATCCAATGATTCCTATGCGGCGATGGCTCTACAATGGGCCGAACAAGAACGCATCTGCGTGCCAGACTCCCTGCAAATTATAGGTTTCGACGGCACAACGACGGTGCGGGGTTTGTTGCCGCACCTGGCAACCGTGGTGCAACCCATCGAAGATCTGGCTGGGGCCGCGGTTGACCGTCTCTTGCACCTCATCAACGCCTCCGAGACAGTGACGGTGAATGGTGAGGGCTCTTCCGAAGTTTTGCCCATCACCATCCACCGCGGTACTACCGTTCGTAGCGTCAGTTAGCGTGCCACCGTCGACTCCGTAGCGGGTGTGTGCTCTCGAGCCTTGACGTTCAGGAACTCGTCACCGGCGTCCACCGCCGACTGCGAGGCAACACCACCAGCGAACCCGCATCCTTCGACGGTTTTCTTGGCGTTGGTGATCACCAATGGAGTGGTCAACGGGTAGCCGGCAGAGGCGATCTGCTCCATATCGAACTCCACTAGGGTCTCCCCGCGCAATACTTTATGGAAGAACTTTTCGATCTTTGCCAGCAGAAAGGCAACGAACAGGATGGGCAGGACTGTCCCCTGGTAACCCGACTGTGCGACCTGTAACCCGAAGACATCCCAGTAGGTCATCGAACCATCTTGCAAGGAGGTGGCAACCTGATAACCGTTGACAAGGGCCGGGGATACCATCGCGGCACCCATCGTCATGCCCAGGTAGGGGTTTCCGCCGAAGACGTTGGTGGCCGAGTATCCCACCAAAATGGGCAGGAAGGCGAAGGCCGCGGCGGAGAGCATGTTGACGATCTCGGCGAAACCAGCCCACGCCGGGTTGAGCTCAACGAAAGACATTTCCGGGTGGAAGATCTTGGGCGCGGTCAACACATTGTTGAGAGCCATCAACATACCTGCGCCCACCAACACAGGAATGATAGGTGAGAAGATATCGGAGACCATTTTGAGGAATCGGCTTCCCAGATTCCCCTGCGAAGCCGCCACCGATTACAGCTCGTCTTTGGAGACCTCTTTCATGCCGGGTGCCGCCATGTGTTTGTAGACCTCGTTGACGTCACCGGGGCCCACGATGATTTGGTACTGGCCTGAGTTCTCGAAAGTACCTTTGAGGTTCTCGTTGTTGTCGAGCCCTTGCTGGTTGATCTTCTCTTTGTCTTTGAGGACGAGGCGTAGGCGGGTTGCGCAGTGTGCGCCCACTTGAATGTTGTCCACGCCGCCGACGTCGGCTAACACTTGTTGCGCCACGGATTGGTGATCCATGCTTTCTCCTTTGTGTGTGCAGTTTGGTGCAGGGGGTGCCTGTTATGTGGTGGGGTTGCCCTCAGCGGGCAGGCTTAGGTTCAGTTCGGTGACGGCTTGGGCGGCCGATGATTGGTTTCCGGTGACGAAACGCACCGAGGCCAGTTCACCGTGCAGATAGATTCGCCCAGTCAGTGCGACGGCGCCGTCGTCGATGAAGACCTCTAGTGCGGAGGCGTCAAAGAGCAGGTCTATCGTGTGCTCGGAGGAGGGTGAAAGAGTACGACGCCGGATGAGGCCCGCAGTCAGATAGCGGGTTCCCGACCGGTCGAGTTCAACGGCGGATTCCTTCACCGTGAGAGTGCAGCTGACACCTTCTGCGTCTATCACCTGGATCGACACAGGGCCTGCCGACACCGAGATCCGGGCCTGCAGACGAAAGGTTCGTTGCCCCGCCGGGATGTCCAGTTCACCGACAGAGTTGATCGTTGAGGGGGCAATCCGCAACGCCTGTTCCAGCTGGGGGACCGGCCGCTGATAAATTCTTCCTCCCCGCAGTGTGATCGCCCGGGGATAGGTCAACATATGCACCCAGTGGTTCGCCCAGGAGGGTTGGTCGTCCTCTGCGGCGTTACCCATCCACGCCATGAGCGTGGCGCTTTCGGTCGCGTTGTCGAGCCCACTGATTACTTGCGGTGCATAGAATTCGAACCCAGCATCGAGCTCGGTGAAGGTAGTTTCTACATCAAAGAAATTGCCGTGGAGCGTTCCCACCACGTATCCGCATTGGAAGACGTTGTTGTATAGCTCGCCTTCGGGTTGCATGCCTTGCGGGCAGAAGATCAACACGTCCTTGAGGCAACCGGTCTCCTCGTCTTTGAGCTGGATGAGGTTGGGGCACTCGAACATGTACCCGAGGTGCTGCATCCTAGGGTCTGAGAATTCCAGCTCCCCGCCGAACCGCCATATTCGCCGGTCGTCGGAGGTGTAGTAGACGATAGCTCCGGTTTCATCGGTGCGCTGGACACCCAGCACGGCCCACCATTGGCCGTTGCGGAAGAAGACATGTGGGTCGCGGTAGTGAGCCGTGTACCCCTCCTCCGGCCCGGAGATCAGCGGGTTGAGAGGTGAGACTTCGAAAGACGCCCCGCCGTCCTCCGAGATGAAGAGATTCTGGTAGGTTTCCCGGTTGCCCTGGTCGTCTTTGACGTTGCCGGTGTAAAAGAATTCCAGCGCGCCCTCGGGGGTTGCTACACCAGAACCTGAATAACATCCATTCCGGTCGTACCACCGTACGGGTGAAATAACAGTTTGCTCATCTCGCCAATGGGTCAGGTCTGTGGAAGTGGCATGACGCCAGAAAACCGCGCGAGTAGGATGCACCGGTGAATATTGATAGAAGGCGTGATAAACCCCTCGAGAGTACACCAATCCATTGGGATCGTTGAGACGCCCCACCGGGGGTGCCAGATGAAGGGCAGGGTAATCCGGGTCAGCGCTGACCCGGTTGCCCCACGTTTGGATATTCTCTTCCGCCTGTTGCACGAGGTCTGCATTAAAGGATTCTTCTAAACCCATGAGTTCCTCAGAAAGACTATGTGTCAAACGTTTGTCACATCGTAGCTTATCCTCGTTTTATCCAGTCAGCAAGAATCATCGACGGCACCTCAAGGACACCCGCAGATCATTCAGGTATAAAAAAGCCGCTGGGCGGCACCGTTTTCACGGTGCCGCCCAGCGGTACAAAGACCTTCGATAAGAATCGAATTACTTGAGGGTAACGGTTGCGCCTGCGCCCTCGAGCTGCTCCTTGGCCTTCTCTGCGTCTTCCTTGGAAGCGCCTTCGAGAACTGCCTTGGGTGCGGAGTCCACGAGGTCCTTTGCTTCTTTCAGACCCAGCGAGGTCAGGGCACGAACTTCCTTGATCACTGCGATCTTCTTGTCGCCAGCCGACTCGAGAACGACGTCGAATTCGTCCTTCTCTTCAGCTGCGCCAGCGTCGCCGCCAGCTGCGCCTGCTACAGCAACGGGAGCTGCTGCGGTGACGTCGAATTCTTCCTCGAACGCCTTAACGAATTCCGAAACCTCAACCAGGGAGAGTTCCTTGAATGCTTCAATGAGTTCTTCGATGGAAAGCTTAGCCATGAGTTTGGCTCCTTCTTGATCAGTTGTAGGGCTTTGACCTACAGATGAAATCTATGGGGTGTGTGCCCGCCTGCGCGAGCTTACTGAAAAATCAGTAATGGGTGGTTGCCGTCGAGGCAGAGATTACTCTGCTGCCTCTTCTGCTGCGGGAGCTTCTTCCGCTGCAGCCGGTGCGCCCTCTGACTCTTCGAGCTTGATGCGCAGAGCGTCGACGGTGCGTGCAATCTTGGAGAGTGCACCCTTCGCGCCACCTGCAACCTTTGCCAGCAGAACCTCGCGGGATTCGAGGTTTGCGAAGCGGTTAACGCCAGCCTCGTCGAGAGCTTCACCTTCGTAGTAGCCGCTCTTGATGATGAGCTGGGGGTTTTCCTTGGCGAAGTCACGCAGTGCCTTGGCAGCGTCAATGAATTCACCGTTGATGAATGCGATTGCGCTAGGACCTGCAAGCTGGCCTTCGAATGCGTCGATGCCGGCTTCCTTTGCAGCGATACCTGCAAGGGTGTTCTTCACCACGGCATATTCGGTCTCTGCACCCAGTGCGCGGCGCAGCTCCTTGAGCTTAGCCACGGAGAGACCACGATACTCAGTGAGGACGACTGCGTTCGAGCCGGAGAAGCGTTCCTTCAGCTCGGAAACTGCAGCGATCTTTTCCTGTGTCGCCATGGTATTCCTTCCGATTCTTTGTCGCTGGTCAGTCTCGGCAATAAAAAAACCCCGGCGCGCAAGCGACGAGGTTGAACACAGATCGAGCGACTGCTCGCACTATGTCTTCTTCTATCACCTACGCGGGCGGTTTCTTCCCGAAACTCTTATCTGCCCCGACGCTCTCGCATCAAGACATAGACCAGCGGTCTTTGGTTACTCCATTACATCACGCGAAGGCCCTCCGCCGCAACGGCCACGACCTTTAAGCGTCTTTAATCACTTAAATACGTAACCGCCCCCGATGGTCATACAGCAACCAATCGGTCTGTTCTGCACGCAACGAGATCTCCTCACCGGAATGAAGTTTTTCCCAAGTCAACCAGTGCACCGGGGCGCCACCGGGTACCCGCACCCGCTCGCCGTTGGTAGCGGTTACCTCAGTGTCCCTCAGGACGGTCCCGCGCATCAGGATACCCTCCTGCATCATCTGCTCACGCTGCACGGCAACCGGAAGCACGGTGTTATCACCGAGCGAGGGATCCACGCGACTAAGTGCTGTGGCCCGCACCGCCAGGGTCAGTTGTTCCCCTACCTCGATACGGTTGAGCATCGGGGCGGAGGTGAGCTCAGCGATGTCCACCGTGCCAGGAGCGGCGAGAACCTCCCGCGGGGTGCCCAACTGGGCCACGCGTCCGGAACCCAAGAAAGCTATGCGCTGGCCCAGTTCGAACGCCTCGTTGAGCTGGTGCGTCACGTAGATCCCGGTGAAACCCAGCTCCCGGTGCAGGGCCGCGATGTCATGACGAATGGCTCGGGCCAAGGAGGCGTCAACACTGGAGAGTGGTTCATCGAAGAGCACCACGGGAGGCTGCCGAATGAGACCGCGCGCGATACCGACCCGCTGCGCCTGCCCTCCCGACAGTTCGTGCACCCGCCGATGCTCCAGGGGCGCGATGTCCAGCAGACGCAACAGGTTTTCATAGTGCGCGTTGTCCACCGCGCGGTGGCGTTTCAGACCGGTGGAAAAGAGGATGTTCTCCCGCACCGAAAGATGGGGAAAGAGAATCGGACGCTGAAAGACGTAGCCGAGATCGCCACGGCGTAGAGGACGCCCGTCGAAGGTGACCTTGCCGGAGCGGGCTCGCTCGAGGCCGGCGATGATGCGCAGGATCGTCGTCTTGCCCGAACCGGAGGGGCCCACCAACGCCACCATTTCTCCCCGCTCGACATGGAGATCCAATCCGTTAAGCACGTCACCGGAAACCGAGTTATACCCTTGAGAAACCCCGGCAACGACCAGGCCGGCACCGCGGTCGGCGGTGGTGCTGTCGGTTCTTGGGTGGCGCAGGTTCATGACGTCCATTGTGGCACAGCCGCAGATCTACCTCGCCCTGTATCGAGGCGCGAATCCCCAGAGCCAGACGATTGCATGAGGTTTCACCTCGGTGAGCGTTGAGCGGATATGCAAAAACCGGCGCCCACCATAGCTGGTGAACGCCGGTTCTCAGGCTTGTCTGCCCGGGCAGGTTACTTACTTAGCGGAAACCTGTGCGGGATCGACCGGAACGCCGGGGCCGAAGGTGGTGGCCACGGTGACCTTGGTGATGTAGCGGCCCTTCGAGGAGGACGGCTTCAGACGGTTGATTTCCTCGAGAGCTGCCTCGAAGTTCTGCTGCAGCTGCTCAGCGGAGAAGGAAGCCTTACCGATGATGAAGTGCAGGTTCGAGTTGCGGTCAACGCGGAAGTCGATCTTACCGCCCTTGATGTCGCCAACAGCCTTGGCAACGTCCATGGTCACGGTACCGGTCTTGGGGTTCGGCATGAGGTTACGGGGACCGAGGATCTTACCCAGGCGGCCTACCTTGCCCATCATGTCGGGGGTTGCAACGGCTGCGTCGAAGTCGGTCCAGCCGCCTGCGATCTTAGCGATCAGGTCGTCGGAACCAACGAAGTCTGCGCCGGCTGCTTCTGCTGCTGCGGCCTTGTCACCAGCGGCGATCACGACGACGCGTGCGGTCTTACCGGTGCCGTTGGGCAGGTTGACGGTGCCGCGCACCATCTGGTCTGCCTTGCGGGGGTCAACCGAGAGGCGCATTGCGACCTCGACGGTTGCGTCGGTCTTTGCCGAAGAGGTTTCCTTCGCCAGGGCAACTGCCTCGGCGGGGGTGTAGAACTTGCCCTCTTCGATCTTGGCTACAGCTGCCTTGTACGCTTTGCTGCGCTTTGCCATCTGCTTATCTCCTTATGCAGTTGTGGTCTCTATGAACCGCGCTCGGCTCTGCCACATGCCCGTATGATGCGGGCGATTTACGTTCTAAATTCGGAAACCTGAGGTTTCAGCGGGGCGTAACGACGTTACTTAACCTCGATGCCCATGGAGCGTGCGGTGCCCGCGATGATCTTCGCTGCTGCGTCGATGTCGTTGGCGTTGAGGTCTGCCATCTTGGTCTCAGCGATCTCGCGAACCTGAGCCTCGGTGATGGAGCCAACCTTCTGGGTGTGGGGAACACCCGAACCCTTGGGAACGCCTGCAGCCTTCTTGATCATGCCCGAGGCCGGAGGGGTCTTGGTGATGAAGGTGAAGGAGCGGTCTTCGTACACGGTGATTTCAACCGGAACGATGTTTCCGCGCATGGATTCAGTGGCAGCGTTGTAAGCCTTGCAGAATTCCATGATGTTGACGCCGTGCTGACCGAGCGCGGGACCAACCGGAGGAGCCGGGTTAGCGGCACCAGCCTGAATCTGCAGCTTGATGAGGCCTGCGACCTTCTTCTTGGGAGCCAATGTAAGCATCCTTTTCTTAGCTGATGAACCGACGCACAGGAGCGTACGACGGCAGGTGACGACCGTGGCGCGGCCGTCGCGTAGCGCACCCCAAAGCGTAGGAGTGCACATACAAACGTCTAGTTTAGCGCGTTTAGACTCCCCCACCAATAGCGGAGACCGCGAGAGGGCTGTCTGATTAAGCACATAGCAGACGCAAAAATCCCCGCGATCAGGGGACCGCGGGGATTGTGCAAAGAGTGAATTAGACCTTGGCGACCTGGTTGAAGTTCAAGGTCACGGGGGTCTCGCGCTCGAAGACCGAGATCAAAACGACCATCGAAGACGACTCGGGCTTGATCTCCGAAATGGTGGCGGGCATACCCTCGAACGGGCCGTCCTTGACGGTAACAGCCTCGCCGACTTCCCAACCGGTCTCCACCACGGGTGCGGCGGTGGCAACGGGCTCGCCGGCCTCTGCCTGCTCGGCCTCGAAGACCGGAGCCAGCATGTCCACGACCTCGTTGAGGCGAAGCGGCACGGGGTTGTAGGCGTCCTGACCCACGAAGCCGGTGACACCGGGGGTGTGGCGCACAACGCCCCAGGTCTCGTCGGTGAGGTTCATGCGAACCATGACGTAACCGGGAATGCGCACGCGACGTACGAGCTTCTTGGTGGTGTTCTTGTACTCCACCACTTCTTCCATGGGGACCTGGATCTCGAAGATGTCATCTTCAGCGTTCAGGGTCTGAGCGCGGGATTCCAGGTTGGTCTTCACGCGGTTTTCGTAACCGGCGTAGGTGTGAATGACGAACCACTCACCCTCCTGGCGGCGCAACTTCGACTTGAAGGCCTCCATCGGGTCAACTTCGGGTTCGGCGGGGGTTTCAGCAACGCCCTCTGCGAGCTCCGACGCTTCGGCGGCATCGTCTGCGGGTGCATCGGTGGCGGGGGTGGACTCGGCAGCCTCGGACGATTCGCCCTGCTCCGCTACCGACGCGTCAGAGACGGTAGCCTGCTCAGAAGTGTTCTCAACTTCTTCTGCTTCGTGTGCAAGTTCCTGCTCGGACACGTTTCTCCTACTTTCTGTCTACATCCACCCGCCATTGCCGGGCGCTAAGAGTATCGCAAATATAAGTCTATTGTTTGAAAGTACCGTTACCAAAGAGCCAGAACGCTCCCTGGCCGAAGAGCCAGTCAAGGCCAAAGATCAACAGCATCATGAACAGCACGAAGAAGAGCACGATGACAACGTAGTTGAACAGCTCTCGCCCCGTCGGGGTGGTGACCTTCTTCAGCTCCGCGAAGACTTCGCGGAGAAACTGGATGATTCGGCCGAAGAATCCACGACGTTTGTTCTCCTCGGCGTTACCGACACGCTGAGTGGTGGCGGTTCCGTCGGCGGCAGTTTTAGCCATGTCGGCCCGCCCCTTTCATGGTTTTTTCAATAAAGCACGCAATTTCTTGCGTGCTTTGGTGAATTGTTATGGAGGCTATTTGCAGGGCGGACAGGACTCGAACCTGCAACCTGCGGTTTTGGAGACCGCTGCTCTACCAATTGAGCCACCACCCTTTGAACTTTCGTTCGGGTGCAGTCTTGAGAACGAAAGACGTACTCGAGACTACCTTAGTCCACGTTTTTAGGCGTGAACCATTATCGTTCGGTTGCGAACAACAGATACCACTCTAAAGTATTTGCCACCGTTTGGCAATTCTGGCGGGCACGCGTGGCTTTACCGAGCCCCAGCGACGGCTTGACCGCCTAAGATACTAAGCAGGACTCATTTTCTAGCAGTAGTTAAGGGACGTGAACTTCATGAACTCGCCACGTATCTCCCCTCGCATCGCGGCCATCGCGCCGTCGGCCACGCTCGCCGTCGATGCCAAGGCGAAAGAGCTGAAGGCGGCCGGACGTCCGGTGATCGGTTTCGGCGCCGGCGAGCCAGACTTCCCCACTCCCTCGTACATTGTGGACGCCGCGGCGGAGGCATTGCGGGACCCGGCCAACTACCGCTACAGCCCCGCCACAGGCTTGCCCGCGCTCAAGAAGGCCATCGCCGAGAAGACGCTTCGCGATTCCGGCGTGCAGATCGACCCCTCACAGGTGATCGTGACCAACGGCGGCAAGCAGGCCGTCTATGAAGCTTTCGCGACCGTGATCGCCGAAGGTGACGATGTGTTGCTGCCTGCCCCGTACTGGACCACCTACCCCGAGGCCATCCGATTGGCCGGAGGTAACCCGATCGAGGTCTTCGCCGGTTCGGAGCTGGAGTATAAAGTCACCCCGGAGATGCTTGAGGAGGCCTACACCGAAAACACCAAGGCCCTGATCTTCGTCTCGCCCTCGAACCCCACCGGTGCCGTCTACACCCCGGAAGAAACCCGTGCGATCGGTGAATGGGTCAAGAGCAAGGGCATCTTCGTTCTCGCCGACGAGATCTACGAACACCTCACCTACGACGACACCCCGTTCACCTCCATCCTCAAGGCCGTGCCCGAGTTGGCCGATCACGCGATCATCCTCAACGGCGTGGCCAAGACCTACGCCATGACCGGCTGGCGCGTGGGCTGGATGTACGGCCCCGCCGACGTCATCAAGGCGGCCGGCAACCTGCAGTCGCACCTCACCTCCAACGTCAACAACATCGCGCAGCACGCGGCCATCGCCGCCGTGTCTGGTTCGCTGGACGCCGTCGAGCAGATGCGTAGCGCCTTCGACCGCCGCCGCAAGGCCATCGTAGAGGGCCTCAACGCCATCGAAGGCATCACCTGCCCCACCCCTAAGGGCGCCTTCTACGCCTACCCGGACGTCACCGGACTGCTGGGCAAGACCATCGACGGTGTTACCCCGCAGACCTCCGAAGAACTGGCCACCCTCATCCTGGAAAAGGCCGAGGTCGCCGTCGTGCCGGGTGAGGCTTTCGGCCCCTCGGGTTACCTGCGTCTGTCGTATGCACTGGGTGACGACGACCTGGCCGAGGGTGTCCGCCGCATTCAGGAATTGCTGGCGACCGCTCAGTAGCGCCTCACCCAGCGCGCCCAGCCTCCCGTGCGAATCTCGCCGCGGGGTGCTGGGCGTTTCTTTTATCAGCGGGGTTGCCAGCGCGGCTCGGAGACGCCGAACACATTAATTTTCCCGCAACACAAACCACACCTACCCACATAAGGCCAAATTGAGTAGACTGGAGACATCAGGAACGTCGAGTTATTCCGCCTCGTAAAACGGCAATAACCCGACATGAAAAACACATAAACCAACACATTTGTTCGTGACACATCACATCTCAAATCGTCTTCGGAACTAGGAGCGCAATAGACATGAAGATCGGTCTCTTGACATCGGGTGGCGACTGCCCCGGACTCAACGCCGTGATCCGCGGTGCCGTACTCAATGGCATCAAGACTTACGATCACGAGTTCGTAGGTTTCCGCGACGGCTGGCGCGGTGTGGTCGACGGAGATTACATGGACCTCCCCCGCACCAAGGTGCGCGGCCTCGCACGCCAGGGCGGCACCATTCTCGGTACCTCACGGACGAATCCGTTCGATGGCCCCAACGGTGGCCCCGAGAACATCGAAATCATGATGGAACGCAACGAAATCGACGCGATCGTCGCCATCGGTGGCGAGGGTACCCTCGCGGGTGCGAAGCGCCTGGCAGACGCCGGTCTGCCGGTAGTCGGCGTTCCCAAGACCATCGACAACGACCTCCAGGCCACCGACTACACCTTCGGTTTCGACACCGCTGTCTCCATCGCAACCGACGCGATGGACCGCCTGCGCACCACCGGTGAATCGCACCACCGCGCGATGGTCGCCGAGGTGATGGGCCGCCACGTCGGCTGGATCGCGTTGCACTCGGGTATGTCCGCCGGCGCGCACGCCGTGTTGATCCCCGAGCAGAAGGTCTCCATGGAGCAGGTTGCCAAGTGGGTCTCCGAAGTTCACGAACGTGGCCGCTCCCCGTTGATCGTTGTGGCCGAGGGATTCATCCCCGAGGGCTTCGACGATGTCATGCACGAGAAGGGCGTTGAGAAGGACGGCCGCCCCCGCCTCGGCGGAATCGGCGAGTACGTCACCCGCGAGATCGAACGCATCACCGGCATCGAAACCCGCAACACCACCCTGGGCCACATCCAGCGCGGTGGCGCTCCCACCGGTTTCGACCGCGTGCTGGCCACCCGTCTGGGCATGGCCGTGGTCGACATGGTCACGGACAAAGAATGGGGTAAGATGGTCGCCCTCCAGGGTACCGACATCAACAGAGTCGACCTCTCGGTCGCCCTGGACGGTCTGAAGAAGGTTCCGCAGGACCGCTGGGACGAAGCCAAGGTTCTCTTCGGCCGCTAAACCGAAAGACGTAAAAACCGCCGCCGGCCCCTCTCGGGGCTGGCGGCGGTTTTTGTTATCCCACATTAAATGTTGAGCCTAGCGGCGCAGGAAATCACCCATCGTGCGGCGTCCGGCAACCTGGCCGGCCTCGGGCGAGACGATGACGGTCTGTGCGGCGGCGTATTCGGCCGGCTGGGAGTCGTCGCTCTGTGAGGGCTCAACCACCCGAAGCTGCGCCTGCGGATCCACGCTACGCTTGATCACGGCCAGGGCAATCGGGCCGGCCTCCCAGTGCTGCGCGGAGGAGGTCACCGCACCCACTTTCTTGGTTCCCGCGTACACGAGCGAACCCGCCGGGGGCAAGGTGTGCTCGGAGCCGTCGAGGTCCAAAAACACGAGACGGCGCGGCGGGTGGCCCAGGTTGTGCACTCGCGCGATCGTCTCTTGGCCCTTGTAGCAACCCTTATTCAGATGCACCGCGGTGCGCATCAAATCCAACTCGTGCGGAATCGACTTCTCGTCGACTTCCCGACCGAATCGAGGGCGCCAGGCCTCTACGCGAAGCGCCTCGGCGGCCCAGATGCCGGCCAGGGAGACCTGGTCGGCAAGGGCCGGCATCACAGCACGGTCAACGATCGAGAAAAAACGCCGGAAGTCTCGACCGGGATGATCGTCGGCGTCTGCGGCATAGGACAGTCCACCGGGGCAAATATCCCGCCAGGGGTCTTCCCACACGACGGCCGAGGCCAGCTCGACCGGTGCCTTATCGGCGGTGCGCGGGTCTTCGACGGAGCACAGCACGGCGTAGCGATCGGAGACGTCTTCGATCTCCACGCGCAGCATGAACTTCATCGAGTTGAGATAGTCAACCAGCAGCGGGGCTTGCCCGGGTTCGACGATCAGCCAGAGCCGCTCACCGTCGTCCACCGCCAGCGGCGCGTACTCGATGCGCCCCTGCGGTGACAGCAAGAGGAACTCGCGGCTGTCACCGGCGGACATGCCGGTGAGCACCTGAGAAGAGATGGTGGTCAGCCACGAATGACGATCCGGTCCCGCCACCGTCACTACTCCCAGGTGGGAGTAGTCGGCCACCACGAATTTCTCGGCACCCATCGCCAATCGGCGTTGCTCTTTCAGGGGTTCGCCGTAGTGGGCTGCTACCCCGGCATCGATGCCTTCAGCGGGGAATACACCGTGCGAGGTGAGCCAGGGACTGGTGTAGGCGGGGGTCTTCGTCATGTTAGTTCTCCTCCTGACCGGCCTCGGGTTCTTCACCCGATTCCGAGGCTCCGGTGGCGGTATCGAAAACGTGGCCGCCCATGTCAAGACCGCTCATCGAACCGGTCTTACGCAGTTCAGCCGAAGCGTGCTTATGGAGCTTGCCTGCCTCATCGGCGATCTCCCAATCCCACATGAGATTGCCGTTGACCAGGCCCCAGAGGCGCACCGAACCGGCGTATTCCTTGGAGATGTCGTCGCGCATGAGGTTAGCCGTCTGCATCCGAACGACCGGGCCCTTGATCATGCCGGAGTAGTTTTCACTGATGCCACCGGGGTGGGAAATCGAGGCAAGGATGTTGAAACCGTCGTCGCCATTGCGCAGTTTCTCGACGGACTCGGCATCGGGGTGCACGGGCACGACGTCCGCCGCGACCAATCCCGGGCCCAGGTCACCGTCGACCTGGGCGCGGTCAAGCTGCCAAAAACCGGTTTCGACAGTCAGGGGGCGCAATTTCTGGCCATTGTCGTCAAGCAAGAACGACTCGGCGCGATATTCGATGAAGGGTAAACCATCTTGGCTGAAGGTGATGATCTGGCCGAACGGGGTGCCCTCGTGGCCTTCGTACCACAGCGAGCCGGTGCCCTCCCACTGGCCTAACAGCCAGGAAAAGGGTACAAGTTCGGGAGTGAGGTTGCTGGGAATTTCAATAGGCATACCCTCATCTTAGAGGCGTATCTTCAGCCGAGAAAGCCCTTAGCCTCTCGGCATAATCTCCCGCAACGTCTCACTCCCGAGACTGTTAATAACAGGTTTTGAGGGTTACTTCTGACCCTTGAAAAGGCCCACGAGAACAGCGGCCGAGACACCAAAGATGACCAAGAACGCCAGACCTAGCAGGCACAAGAAGAAAATTTCGAGAGCTAACATGCTTTTCAGCCTATCACGGGTGTAAGGAAGATCGCAGTTACATAACCGATGACTCCCACAAACGCCACCGGAGTAACGCCCAGCGTCACCGCGCCGCGACGCGGGCCCTCCTTCGGGCCGGCGGAGATCAGGCGGATACCGAAGATCGCCAGGACCACCGCAAAACTCAGGCCCACGATTAACACCGACGAGGTATCGCGGGATACGTGGTACAAACCGGCGATGCCGATCCAACCGGCCACCGACACCGATGCGAGCACCCCCGAGATGCACGAGATCACCGACTCCAGGCGTCCTTCGGCACCCTCACCGCGCCACAGCTCCACGATGAAGCTAGCCAACACCCCCACCGCGGCCACCGCGGGCAATAGGTTCAAGCGCTCGGTGCTGTGGTCAAAGTAGCTCAGTGCCACGGAGCTGAGCCCCGCCAAGAGAATGATCACCGAGTGCGAATAGATGCGGTGCACGCACCGCAGTTCGGCCACGCCCGTTGCGGCCGGCCAGCCACCGGCGACCAGGGCCACGATGCCCGCAGCAGCCAACGCGTTCAGGACGGGGCTGATCAGCGCGGTGACCACGAGCAACACCAGCGCGCCCAAGGCAGCTACGGCAACCAACCGATAACGCGAATGAGCGGTGGCCCCGATCGCCCCAATGCGCCCCTCGTAGACCAGGCGGTCGCGGCGTTGCTTGAGCTGCGGCACGAAGGTGCGTGCTCGCAGGCTGGTGGCCTCGTGGCGCTGATTGCTCACGGTCTTGTCTCTTTCACCGAGGGATCTGTCTTAACCGAACACGGCCCGAACACGCGGGGTGCGGCATGCATCTATCTTTGCAAATGACTATAAGTTATCCAAAGGTCGCCGTGCCGCCTATAGTGGTGTCAGCGCCGCGAAGCCTTCTCGCGGCACGCCGGCGCTTCTCGACAGATCAGGAGGATGAGCCATGACCGACCTCGCCCTCCTGACTGACGCCGAGAGCGTCGAGCAGGCGCTCCCCGCCCTCGAACTCCTCCCCCATCACGTGACCGTTCTGCCGTTGGGTGCCACCCTCGCAGACCTCGACGCGGTAACGCCTACGATCATCGTCCTCGACGCCACCGTCAACCTGGTAGCCGCCCGCAACACCGCCCAGCTGCTCAAGAACACGGGCGTGCAGACCCCGTTGCTCTTGGTCTTGACCGAGGGCGGCATGGCCACCGTTTCGGCGAACTGGCTCATGGACGACGTCGTGCTCAACACCGCCGCCCCGGTAGAGATCGACGCGCGCATACGCCTGGCAGCGGTGCCCACCGTGCAGGAGGCGGAGTCCGTCATCCGCTCAGGGGCGGTAACGGTGGACGAGGCGTCCTACACCGCGCGCCTAGACGGCTCCCCGCTGAACCTGACCTATAAGGAATTCGAACTCCTGAAGTTTCTGGCGCAACATCCCGGCCGGGTCTTCACCCGCGCCCAGTTACTTTCCGAGGTGTGGGGATATGACTACTACGGCGGAACCCGAACAGTCGACGTGCACGTGCGGCGTCTACGAGCCAAACTGGGCAACGAGCATGAGAACCTCATCTCCACGGTGCGCAACGTCGGTTATAGTTTCAACTCCGCCAAGGGCGAGCGTTAAGTCGAACCCGCTGGGGAGGTAAACACCGGGTTAATTTTCCCGTGTGGGCCGTGATGCGGATCTCTTCTGTGGAAATAAGGGCCAGCCAGAGGCGGTCGGTTATGGGTAGAGTTAAGAGAGAACCACCGCGCCGCGACACCGAGCCCACAGGAGAATCTATGAGCGAGACCAAATACCCTGCAGCCGAGCCTGTGGTGGTAGATCTTTCCGTGGACGTCGCTGAATCCGCACATCGGCTGGTCGAAGAGATCACCGCTCTCGACGGCACCTCGCCGCTGTCTGAGCAGACCCTCGTCGAGCTGAGCAAGGTCGCCCGTCGCGTGGATTCCGGTGAGATTTCCTCGGCGCAGGCCCCCGTGGCGCTGGTGCTCTGGTTTACCGAACCCGAGCGTCCAGTGGCGGTATTCTGCGCTGTCTTGGCCGAAGACTCCCAGCACGGCACGATCGAGGGCGCCGTGCACCCCGAATTTCGCGGTCAATCAATAGGTTCCCGCTCCTTGCGTGCGCTGGTCGATTATGTGCGGGAACAGGCGCCGGGTTGCTACGACCTCTGGGCGCACCAGGTTCGCTCCCCCGGTTCAGACCAGACCTCGGCACGTTCGGCGCACCTGGCCGACGAAGTGGGGCTCTCCCCGGTGCGTGAGCTTCGCAAGCTACGCCTGCCGCTGACCGAGCAATCGCGGGAGACTATCTCCGCTCAGGCTCGGGAGCACACCGGGCCGGCCGAGATCACGATAGATACTTTCGTCCCGGGCACTGACGACGAGGCCTGGGTTGAGCTGAATGCCGCCGCGTTCGCCGATCACCCCGAGCAAGGCAAGCTCACGCTGGCTGACCTGGACGAGCGCATGAACTCGGAGTGGTTCCGCGCAGAGGGGTTCTTCTTGGCCCGCGCCGAGGATCAGTTGGCCGGTTACCACTGGACCAAGATTCCCGCGGGCCAGCACGCCGAGGGGGAGGTCTACGCGATCGGCATCGCTCCGCAGTGGCAGGGCAAGAAATTAGGACGCGCGTTGACACTTGCCGGGATGGATTACCTTGCCCACGCCACCACGGTCGAGGGCGAGCCGTTGGAAAACATCGTGCTCTATGTCGATGCCGATAACCTTCCCGCGGTCAAGCTCTACGACTCGCTCGGTTTCGCCACCGCCACCGTCGACGTCATGTACACCGGCGTCCTCTAACCCCTCTTCGTTTTTCATTTTTCACCGTATCTCAGAGAAAGAGCTCATGATGACAGGCCCTACCTCAGCTGCTAATCAGCAGGAACCTCGACCGCTGGTGCACCACATCGGCGGTGACATCAACAAGATCGATCGCGCCGAAACCCAGGGTGATCGCATCGACCGGGTGGAGAAGATCAAGCTCCCTCATCTGGCCGGTGAGTTCGGCGCGGACCGTTTCTTGGACCGCGAAACCTCGTGGTTGGAGTTCAACACCCGCGTGTTGGAGTTGGCCGAAGATCCCGATCTCTACTTGTTGGAGCGGTTGAATTTCCTCTCCATCGTCGGTTCGAACCTTGATGAGTTCTTCATGGTTCGCGTGGCGGGTCTGCGTCGTCGCATCGCCACCGGCATCGCCGTGCCCTCCGCCGCGGGTATCACCCCCGAAGAGCAGATGGAAGACATCGCAGAATCCGCCCACGAGCTCATGGAGCGGCAGCACCGTTGCTTCCACGAGGAGGTTGTGCCGGCGCTGGAGAAAGAGCAGATCCGCATCGTGAAGTGGGATGATCTCGAGCGTGAAGCCCGCGATCGCCTGCACAAGTACTTCGATGAGGAGCTCTTCCCAATCCTCACCCCGCTGGCGGTGGATCCGGCGCATCCCTTCCCCTACATCTCGGGTCTCTCGCTGAACCTGGCCGTCGTGGTGCGCAACCCCAAGTCCGGCAAGGAGCTCTTCGCCCGTCTGAAGGTGCCCGATACTCTGGATCGCATGATCTCGATCGACGGTTCCCGCGCCGTCAACTCGCCCTCCCGCGAGGCCCGCTTCATCGCCCTGGAAGATGTCATTGCTAAGCACCTTGACGTGCTGTTCCCCGGTATGGAGGTTGTCGAACAGCACGCGTTCCGCGTGACCCGCAACGAGGATCTCGAGGTTGAAGAGGACGACGCAGAGAACCTCTTGCAAGCCCTGGAGAAGGAATTGTTGCGCCGTCGTTTCGGCCCTCCGGTGCGTTTGGAGGTCGAGGACACGATCAACCCGAACGTGCTCGAGCTGTTGATCTCGGAACTGCGCATCGAGGAGTCAGAGGTCTACAAGCTACCGGCTCCGCTGGATCTGCGTGGCATGGGTGCCATCGTCAAGGCCAACCGCCCGGCGCTGCACTACCCCAAGCACATCGCGCATACCTCGCGCTGGCTCAACGAAAACGAGACCTCGAAGGCCGCGAACGTCTTTGCCGCCACCCGCTCACACGACGTTCTGCTACACCACCCCTACGATTCCTTCGCCACCAGCGTCCAGGCCTTCCTCGAACAGGCCGCCGCCGACCCCAAGGTCATGGCGATCAAGCAAACCCTGTACCGCACCTCGGGTGACTCCCCGATTGTGGACGCCCTTATCGAGGCCGCCGAGGCCGGCAAACAGGTGCTCGCTCTCGTCGAGATCAAGGCCCGCTTCGACGAGGAAGCCAACATCAAGTGGGCTCGCAAGCTCGAGCGCGCCGGCGTGCACGTGGTCTACGGCATCGTGGGTCTGAAGACCCACTGTAAGCTTTCACTGGTGGTCCGCAAGGAGAGCGACGGCCTGCGTCGTTACTGCCATATCGGAACCGGTAACTATCACCCCTCGACGGCCCGTTTCTACGAGGACCTTGGCCTGTTGACCTGTGATCCGCAGATCACCGAGGACGTCTCGCGTCTGTTCAACCAGCTCTCCGGGTACGCACCGAAGTCGACCTACAAGTCGCTGCTGGTGGCCCCGCGTTCCATCCGGTCGGGCCTCATCGACAACGTCAACCGCGAGATCGAGCACAAGTTGGCCGGGCACGAGGCGAAGATCCAAATCAAGTGCAACTCGATGGTGGACGAAGCCATCATCGATTCGCTCTACCGCGCCTCGCAGGCTGGCGTCGAGGTCAACGTGGTGGTCCGCGGAATCTGCGCGCTGCGTCCGGGGGTGCCGGGGCTGTCGGAGAACATCAAGGTGCGTTCGGTGCTCGGTCGATTCCTCGAACACTCGCGCGTGTTTACCTTCGCGAACGCGGGCAAGCCGAAGATCTTCATCGGCTCGGCCGACATGATGCACCGCAACCTGGACCGCCGTGTGGAGGCGCTGACGGTGATCAAGTCGGAGCAGAACAAAAAGTACCTGCTGGATATGTTCGACAATTACATGTCGGAGAAAACCGCCAGCTGGCACCTCGGTTCCGACGGTGAGTGGACCCGCCACTTCAAGGATGAGGCGGGCAAGCGCCTGATGGACGTGCAGTCCTTCTACCTGGCGAGCCGCGAAGGCAAAAAGCGGAAGTAGGTAACCTAACAAAATAGGTGACAGCCCCGCGTTTAGGCGCGCGTGGGCTTGGCCGTAGAATGGCTGTGGGAGCAGGTGCTTCCACAGCCATTCTTTGTTGTTGTGCTTGAGGAGAGCTTCATGTCCAAAACCTCGGTTTACCTCGCCCACCACCGTGACGGACGCCCGTCCTTCGAGCGGTTTTATGGGCAGGCACCGGCGGTCACTGCGGCAGGTTGCCTGATCTGGCGGATGAAGCAAGACGAACTACAGGTTCTGATCATTCACCGCCCCAACTACGACGACTGGTCGTGGCCTAAGGGCAAGCTCGACGAGGGAGAAACCATACCCGAAACTGCGGTGCGCGAGGTTCGCGAAGAAGTCAACCTCAAAGTCACTCTGGGGGCCCCGCTGGCCGTAACCGAGTACAAGGTCAAACAGGGTACCAAACACGTTTATTACTGGGCCGCGCAGCTGCCCGCCGGTGCCGAGGCTAAGGCGGATAAGAACGAAGTGGACGAGTTGCGCTGGGTCACTACCGCACAGGCCCGCAAACTGTTGACCAACTCTTCCGACGTTCTCCCCCTGGATGAGCTCGAGAAGCTACATAAAGAGCGCGACCTGGCGACCCGGCCGGTGATCATCGTCCGTCACGCCAAGGCCAAACCCCGTTCGACCTGGTCCGCCGCGGAGGGCGAGCGCCCGCTGGCGGCGACCGGTAAACGACAGGCCATGGCGGTATGCCGCCTGCTCGAGGCCTGGGGCCCGCAGAAGCTCTACAGCTCACCCTGGACCCGTTGCATGCAGACCATCGCGCACTACAACAGGCGCACCGGGGTTCCGATCAAGACGAAATCGGCGATCACCGAGGCCGCGCATAAGCGCCGACCCAAGCGAGCCGCCAAGGTCGTGCAATCGGTATTCGATAAGGATTACCCCGTGGCGCTCTGCACCCACCGCCCGGTGTTGCCCACCGTGTTAGAGGTGTTGGCCAAAAACTCGAACAAACACCTGGCCTCCTGCCTGCCGGACGCCGATCCCTATCTGGTGCCCGGTGAAATCCTGGTGCTACAGGTATCGCGTCGGCATTCCGATCGGGTGGTCTCGCTGGAGCAGATCAAGCCCTTCGGTGACTAAGCAGGGTTAGACTGAAACTATGTCTAAGCCCCACATCGCCACCCCCTACGAAGACCTCCTCGCCGAGATCATGGAGACCGGCCAGGATAAATCCGACCGTACCGGCACCGGCACCCGTTCGGTGTTTGGCCGTCAGATTCGCTTCGATCTGAAGGAATCGTTCCCGCTCATCACCACCAAGCGCGTGCATTTCAAGTCGGTCGCCATCGAGCTGCTGTGGTTCTTGCGCGGTGAGTCCAACGTCCGCTGGCTTCAAGAGCGCGGCGTGAGCATCTGGGACGAGTGGGCCGACGAGAACGGGGAACTCGGCCCCGTCTACGGCGTACAGTGGCGCTCCTGGCCCGCCGGCCACGGGGAAACCATCGACCAGATCGCGCGCGTGGTGGACTCACTGAAGAACAATCCCGACTCACGACGTCACATCGTCTCGGCGTGGAACCCCGCCGAGGTCGACAACATGGCGCTACCGCCCTGCCACGCGCTCTTCCAGTTCTACGTCACCCACGTGCAGGACGGCCCCGACGAGCTCTCGTGTCAGCTCTATCAGCGCAGCGCCGATATGTTCTTGGGCGTGCCCTTCAACATCGCGTCCTATGCTTTGCTTACCCAGCTGGTGGCCCATGAAGTGGGGATGGTTCCCGGCGAGTTCGTATGGACCGGTGGTGACTGCCACATCTACTCGAACCACTTCGACCAAGTCAAGGAACAGCTTTCCCGCGAGCCCTACCCCTACCCACGGTTGATCATTAAGAACCACAAGCCCTCGCTGGCCGACTACGAGTACGAAGACTTCGAGCTGGTCGACTACCGCCACCACCCGACCATTCAGGCCCCCATCGCGGTCTAGCCCCCCCAGACGCATCCAGACCACGCCTAACCCCGCCACGGGAGGAACATTTTCATGAGCACCACATCCGGTCAGCCGGCACTGAAGGCTATCTGGGCGCAGTCCCTCAACGCGGTAATCGGCCGCGATGGGGCCATGCCCTGGTACGCTCCCGAAGACCTGACGCACTTCAAGAATCAGACCCTCGGTGCACCGGTGATTATGGGTCGCAAAACTTGGGAGTCGTTCCCTCCCGCGTATCGGCCTTTACCCGGTCGCGATAATTTTGTGATTTCCTCCCGGGTGAACACCCCGCAACCCGGCGCGGGCGCGCTGTGGGTGCCCTCGATGGACGCCGCTCTCGAGCTGGCCTCTTCGGCCGGCGACACGCTGTGGCTCATCGGCGGGTCGAGCCTGTACCACGCAGTGTTTGAGCGTGACGACCTGCCGCACGTGGCCGGGTCCCGGGTCACCGAGGTGCAACGCACCGTTTTCGCAACGGTGGCGGAGGGTGAATCCACCGCCCCCGAACTCGGGGCGGACTGGGTGTTGCAGGACGCCAGCGAGTGGGCGACCAGTGCCAAAGGCTGGGTGCAACCGGTGGCCGGGGGCGAGAAGAAACCGCTCGAGTACCGCTTCGAGACCTGGGTGCTGGCAGACCATCAGGACTGAGCACCGCGGGTGTCTCATTTTCTGAAAAGCGTTACCGAAAGTTTCGCTATCCGGCCGTGTCCACCAGAGTCGCTATAGACTAAACCCATGACTTTTACTTCCGGTGACTCAGTTGGTTTCGTAGGCTACCGCGGCATGGTGGGCTCCGTGCTCATGCAGCGCATAATCGAAGAGGGTGATTTTAAGCGGATAACTCCCGTCTTCTTCTCCACTTCGCAGGCGGGCAAGCCGGCCCCCACCTTCGACGGCCTGTTGCCCGAATCGACCCTGCTCGACGCACACGATCTGGACGCGCTGGCCAAGTTGCCGATTATTGTCACCGCACAGGGTGGCGACTACACCAAGGCCGTGCACCCGAAGCTACGCGAACGCGGCTGGGACGGCCTCTGGATCGACGCCGCCTCGACCCTGCGCATGAACGACGACTCGGTGATCGTTCTCGACCCGATCAACCGCGATGTCATCGACCGCGGGCTTGAATCCGGTGTGAAGGACTTCATCGGTGGTAACTGCACCGTTTCCTGCTTGCTGATGGGCCTGGGTGGCCTGTGGAAGAACGGCCTGGTCGAATGGGCCACCTCGATGACTTATCAGGCCGCATCCGGCGGCGGTGCCCGCCACATGCGCGAGGTTCTGCAGCAGTTCGGCGATATCAACGGTTCCGTAGCGCAGGAACTGGCCGATCCCGCCTCGGCGATCCTTGAGATCGACCGGAAGGTGCTGGCCAAGCAGCGCTCCGGTGAGCTGAATACCGACCAGTTCGGCGTGCCTCTGTCTGGTTCGTTGATCCCCTGGATCGATACCGACCTGGGCAACGGCCAGTCTCGCGAGGAGTGGAAGGCCGAGGCCGAATCCAACAAGATTCTGGGGTTGACCGGTGACGACCGCGTGGTCCTCGACGGCCTCTGCGTGCGAATCGCCACCATGCGTTCACACTCTCAGGCCCTGACCATCAAACTCACCGAAGACCTCTCGGTGGCCGAGATCGAAAAGCTCATCGATGAAGACAACGAGTGGGCCAAGGTGGTGCCCAACGAGCGGGAAGCCACCATGCAGCAGCTCACCCCCGTGGCGGCGTCCGGCACTTTGGAGATCCCGGTCGGTCGCATCCGCAAGCTGAACATGGGGCCGCAGTACATCAGCGCGTTCACCGTCGGCGACCAGCTGCTCTGGGGTGCGGCCGAGCCCGTGCGCCGTATGCTCGCCATCGCCACCGGCGCGATCTAATCGCCTAGCAACATCAAGGGGGATGGTGTTTGAGTGAAAGATGTGGATAGCTTCACGGCAGTCGACGCAGCACACAACAACACCGAAGCTGTGTTACTGAACTTTGAAGTGAAGAAAGATTCCGACGTGCCGCCGTACTCGCAATTGCGGCGGGCTATCATCGCCCTGCGCGCCGAGGGAACGCTGGTGGCCGGCGACCGCCTGCCACCCATGCGTTCCCTGGCGCAGTCGCTGGGTTTGGCCGTCAATACCGTGGCGAAGGCGTACAAAGAGCTCGAAGCCGCCGGCGCGATCGAAACCCGTGGACGCGCCGGTAGCTTCATCACCGCGCTCGACTCCACCGGCGCCAAGATCCAGGCGCTGACCACCCGCTACGTGGCGGGCATGCGAAAGCTGGGAATCGACGACGAAGAGATCCTGCTCGTGTGCAAACATCGGCTGGGGCTCACCGACCCCGACGAACGCTAGCGTCCCTCTACAGCGGGGCTGAAACTAGCCGCCGTGGTAGTGCACGCCCGAGGGGCAGAAGTGTTCTTTGTTGGTTCTGCCCTGCCACCGCGCCCGCGTCTGACGACGGTGGCGTTCGTGACGGTGGTGTTCGATCCGGTGCCAGGCCTTGACGAACTGCCTTCTGCCCCACACGTTCAAACGGTGCGCGGCGGAGAATTCGGTCCCCCAGAGGCCGAACCCCAGGAAGATCGCGAGCCACCCCGGCCCCGGGGTCACGAGCATGATGATGCCGGCGACTACGCAGACCAGGCCCACCACGAAAACCAGTACACGGTAGACCTGCAAGAGAAGATAATGCCGGGCCATGAAGCCACGGATCTTGCTCATCCCCCGGTGCAACCGCGAACGGTGTGCCTCGGGGAGCTCGTCGTGAACAGACACCTGCCGCCGTCGCTTTCGGTTACAGAGTAGCGCCTACGAGCACGGGCTCGGGAACCAGAGTGACGCCAAACTTCTCGGCCACACCGTCACGCACGGCCGCGGCGATAGCCAACAGGTCAGCGCAGGACGCCTCACCGCGGTTGGTAATCGCCAGGGTGTGCTTGGTCGACAGGGAGGCGCGACCGCCGGCGATCTCACGGGAGTCGCCCTCCAAACCGAAGCCTTTCTCGAAACCGGCCTGCTGAATCAGCCAGGCGGCGCTGAACTTGGTCTTTCCCTCGACCACCTGACCGGAGGCGTCCGTGACCGGGTAACGCGGGGCGTTCTCGGGCATCTTGGCCGCCACTGCGTCGTCCACAATGGGGTTGGTGAAGAAGGAGCCGGTGGAGTAGGTATCGCGGTCGGCGGGGTCCCAGACCATGCCCTTGCCCGCGCGCAACCGCAAGACGGTCTCGCGCACGGCGGCAGACTCGGCGCGCTCCCCTACCTCAACGCCTAGCTGACGGGCGAGCTCGGCATAGCGGATCGGCGCCGAGAGCGACCCGAACTCAAATTGAAAGTCAACGCTGAGCACCACATAGCGGGGCGAACCGTCGACGATGGACTGCTTGAGGATCGAATCACGGTAGGCGAACTTCAGATCCGCCGCGGCAAAGGTCTTACGCTGCTTCGTCTGGCGGTCCCAGGTGCTCACCCGCGAGATAGTCTGCGAGACCTCGGCGCCGTAGGCACCCACGTTCTGCACCGGAGTCGCGCCCACCACGCCGGGAATACCGGAGAGCGCCTCGACACCCACCCACTCGTTCTCGATGGTGGCGGCGACGAAGTCGTCCCAGTTGTGGCCCGCCTGAACGCGGACGTTGGCGCCACCGCACGCGGGGACGTCCAGCTTCTCGTATCCGGTGGAGGCCACGTGAATCACGGTGCCGTCGAAGCCTTCGTCGGCCACCAAGATGTTGGAACCGCCGCCGACGATAAGTACCTTCTCGCCGGCCTCGTCGGCTGCGGAAACGGCATCGATAATGCCCTGCTCATCGATCACGCGAACGTAGGTCGTCGCGGGGCCGCCCACGGCGGCGGTGGTCAGTTCACTCAAGTCTGTTGTGCTCACGGGTATAAGCCTATTCTGTTTCTCGTGTGAGGGGATAATTCGCGGTGTTTTTCTCCCCCGATGTGCCCGGCTGGCCGGTTTCCTGCCTGGACTGGTGGGCGGTGATCCGAGGTAGTTCGCCGGTACTCGGGAAGATCTGCGGGATCGTCTCGGTGTAGGTCGACTCGTGCTCGCGCTGCCCCATCTCGGGGGCCAGCACGCGCGTCAGCGCCAGCGAGATGAGCACGAAGATCAGCACGAAGAGCAACGCGTACCGAATACCGAGGTGCTCACCCAGCAGACCCAGCAGCGGCGGGCCGCCGAGGAAGGCACCGTAACCGATGGTTGAGACGACCGAGACACGCACGGCAGACTTTAGCGGATCGTCCGAGGCCGCAGACATTCCCGTGGGGAAACCGAGGGAGGCTCCGATGCCCCAGATGAACAACCCGACGAAACCCAGGGGCACCGAGGGTGCGAAGATGAAGACGGTGATGCCCACCACTGCGCAGGTGCAGGTCACGCGGAGCACCTTCACCCGCCCGTGACGGTTGAGGAACCACGTGCCGGAGAGACGACCGATCATCATCGCCACCACAAACATCGTGTAACCCAGCGAGCCCACGGCGGCGTCGGTGCCGTAGTCTCGCGTCAGCGCGAGCGCCACCCAGTCGTTGGCCGAGCCTTCGGCCAGCGCCATTCCCAGCACAAAGAGGCCGATCAGCACGGTTCGTTTGTCTCGCCAGGCGTCGCGCACGCGGTAGTTGCCCACCTGCGCGAGCGCCTGGGTGTCATCTTGCCCGTAGTTCTCGCTGTGGCACCGGGTAAGGCTGAACAGGACGATGGCGATGATGGCCGCCGAGAAATACATCATGTGCACCATGAAGGGCACCCCGAGGATGGTATCGAGGGCGCCGATTCCCGCCCCGAGCACGGTGCCGATGGAGAAGAATCCGTGCATGATGGGGGTGACGAAGCGCCCCAGCGCGCGTTCTGCGGAGACGCCCTGGACGTTCGCGGCGACGTTCGCCACGGCCGTCCCCGCGCCCTGCATGACCAACCCGCACGCGGCCACGGGGATCAGCCCGAAGGAGACGGCGACCCCGACGACGATCAACCCCAGGCAGGCGGCCACGTATCCGGCGACGAGACAGGTTCGGGATCCGAACTTGCTCACCAGCGACCCGGAGGCGGTGACGGCGGCGAAAGACCCGATCGTCATCGCCAGCAGGAGCGCGCCCATCGGTCCCGGGCTCAGATGCAGGCCCGCCGCGACGTCGGGCAGACGGGCCAGCAGCGCCGAGATCAGCAGGCCCGAGGCGAAGAAGATGCCGAGTACCGCCCGGTACCACCGTTTGATGTCGGCTGGGGAAAGACGAGTGGATGCCGTCACAAGGAACCTTCCGCGCTTGAGGGTGTGGGTGTTTAGCTGAGTTGGACCAGCGCCTGCGCCTTGACGAGCACCTTCTGGTCGGCGCCGTCGGCGTCGGGGGCGGTGACGGTCAGGTCGATACGGGCCGTCCGTGCCTCATCGTCGAGCGCTGCGATCTTGCCC
Source organism: Rothia sp. LK2588 (assembly GCF_040946465.1). NCBI lineage: Bacteria > Bacillati > Actinomycetota > Actinomycetes > Micrococcales > Micrococcaceae > Rothia > Rothia sp. LK2588. Next base: position 97,370 of record NZ_JAYWLS010000002.1, read on the forward strand.
GAGATGCTCAGGATGTTGCCGCCCTCGCCGGGACCCTGCTCGCCCTCGGCGTCCGGCACTAGCACGGGCTTGGTGAAGCGGGTCTGATAGTCGATGATCGCGCCGGGGTCACCGACCCAGTCGGTCACCAGCTGCACCGAGGCGCCCATGGTGAACATGCCGTGGGCGATGACGCCGGGCAGGCCGACGGCGGTCGCAAAGCGCTCGTTCCAGTGAATGGGGTTGAAGTCTCCGGAGGCCCCGGCGTATTTGACGAGGTCTGCGCGGGTCACGGCCACAGTAGTGGAGCCGATTTCTTGGCCCTTGGTCAGGTCTGCAAAGTTCACGTTCGCCATGGTTACTCCTCGCCTCGTACCAGCAGGGACGAGACGCAGGTGGTCACGGCCTCACCGGATACGGTGGTGATTTCTTCGCGGGTGGTCAGCATCGCGCCGGCACCCATCACGCGCACGTTGTCTACGTGGACCTCGGTCTTCAGCTCGTCACCGGCGACGATGGGTCGGTGGTGGGTGAATCGCTGGTCGGCGTGGACGACGCGGGAGAAGTCGATCCCGGCGGTGGGGTCTTCGATGAGTGCGGCGTCCGCACGCTGTGCGAGGACGATGGCGAAGGTGGGCGGGGCGACGACGTCGCTGTACCCGGCCTCTTGAGCGGCCTGGGGGTCGAAGTGGAGGGGGCTGGTAGCTTTCACCGCGGCGGCGAAGGAGCGAATGTGCTCGCGCCCGACCTGGAAGGTTTCGTCGGCGGGGTACACCCGGCCGACGATCTCAGGATTAATGCTTGTGGTAGTGGACATGGGTTTAGTCTATCGGGGTTGCCCCGGGTTGCCGAAGGCAGGACGAGCTGACATCTGTGCAGGACGGCGCCGTGTTACACCCCGCACGGGGTGCGATTGCCCCACCTCCTTCACCTGTGGTTAGCTATCTCACACCGACCTCTGTTCATCACATCACGTCACATGCGAGGCCACACCATGAAATCACACCGCTTTGACCACCACCCGTCCTACCTCGTCGATCCGGACGAACCGGTCGACAAAATCTCGAGATACAAGATCATCGGCCCCGGCCTGGTGGTGGCAGCCACCGGGATAGGCGCCCCCGACCTCGTCGCCACCCTCATCGCCGGCTCCAAATACGGCTACACGCTCCTCTGGGCCGTGGTCGTCGGCGTGATCATGAAGATCGTGCTCGTCGAAGGCGCCGGACGCTACTCCCTGGCCACTGGCCGCACCATTTTCGAAGGCTGGCGCAGTCTGGGCGGGTGGACCTCCTGGTATTTTGGGCCCTACATCCTCATCTGGGGGTTTGTATATGATGCGACGGGGATGAGCTCAGCCGCCATGCCCCTGGCCGTGCTGTTTCCCGTTTTACCTCTGTGGGGCTGGGCCATCATCATGGGCCTGGTCGGTTTCGGCATCGTATGGTTGGGCAGGTACGCCCTCATCGAAAAGTTCACCGCCGTGCTGGTCGGACTGATGTTCCTGCTCATCGTGGGCCTGGCCATCTATACTCTGCCGAACCTGCCCGAGCTCTTCCGTGGACTCATCCCGATGCTCCCCTCGGGTAGCGTCACCTACACTCTGGCGTTGGCAGGGTCGGTGGGTGGCACCATCACCCTGGCCGCCTACGGTTACTGGCTCCGTGAAAAGGGCTGGGCTTCACCGCGCTTCATGCGAGTCATGCAGTTGGACAACGTGGTTGCCTATGTCTGTTCCGGGTTGTTTGTGGCGGCGACCTTCGTGCTGGGCGTAGAGGTTCTCTACTCGGCAGGTCTGGCCGTCTCCTCCGGCGACAAGGGGCTGCTCGACCTCTCGGAGGTACTGCACAGCCGCTACGGCGGCGTCATCGGCAACCTCTTCCTCGTAGGCTTCTGGGCGGCGTCCTTCTCCTCGGTCATCGGGGTCTGGTCGGGTGTAGCGCTGATGTTCGCCGACTACTGGGGCGTCACCCGCGGCAAGCCCGCCGGACACCCCGACACCCGCACCGGCGGTAAATACTTCAAGTTCTACCTGCTGTGGATCACCTTCCCGCCGATGATCCTCCTGCTACTGGATCGGCCGATCTTCCTGATCTTGCTCTACGGTGTGCTCGGGGCGCTGTTTATGCCCTTCCTCGCCGTGACCCTGTTGTGGATCCTCAACACCGACCGCACTCCGACCTGTTGGCGCAACGGATGGTTGACGAACCTGGTGCTCGGCATCTGCACCGTGCTCTTCGTGACCCTGGGTGCCATTCAAACCTACGAGGTGCTGGCCAAAGTCTTGGGGTAAGCGATGATCCCCGGTTCGGGGCATGAAAAAAGCCCATTCAGGAAAACCTGAATGAGCTTTATCTGAGCCCCGACCGGGAATCGATCCCGGGACCTCCATCTTACCAAGATGGCGCTCTACCACTGAGCTATCGGGGCGTAGCGGTGGACGGGCTCGATCCGTCGACCTCACGATTATGAGTCGTGCGCTCTAACCAGCTGAGCTACACCGCCATGTATGCGTCTTTAGAAGGACTCATACCAGAGCCCCGACCGGGAATCGATCCCGGGACCTCCATCTTACCAAGATGGCGCTCTACCACTGAGCTATCGGGGCAACAGAGAATACTCTACAGTAGCCGCGCGGCGGGGTGCAAATTTGAAAGCGGAGTTTTTCGGGTGTTCTGCACCACCCAAACCCGCAAGTAGCACCCCGTCGCGAGACCCGCCTGCCCCGGCGGCGTCCTGACCGCTCATAACGCGGTCATAACGCCCCGGCGCAGGTCACCTGATGGGCCTAGTAGCTCTTGCGACCCTTGAAACCGCCGCGGCGATCGTCGCGGTCGAAGCGCTTCTTGAAGCCACCGCGGTCGCCACGGTCATCGCGATCGTAGCGCTTCTTGAAACCGCCACCGCCGCGGCGATCATCACCGTCACGGTTGAAACGTTTCTTGAAACCGCCGGACTTCTTCGGGCCGTTGTCCTTGGAGATATCCAGGGGCTGGCCGTTGAGCTCGGTATCCTGCAGGCGATCGAAGAAGTCGCGCGGCAGATCCTCCGGCAGACCCACGATAGTGAAGTGCTTGCGGATGTCGATCGAGCCCACCTGGTTGCCCTTGATGCCGCCCTCGTTGGTCAAAGCGCCCACGATCATGCCCGGGTTCACGCGGTTCACGTGGCCCACCTGCAACTTGTAGTTGACCATGCCCTCTTCCTGGCGGCGTCCACGACGCTCCCCACGGTCACCGCGATCTCCACGGTCGCCAAAATCGTCGCGTTCGCGGCGGCCCTTGGGCTCGGGGATGTCTTCAACGAAGAAGGGACGACCCTCCTGGGCGATCACGGCGATGGCGGCTGCGATATCCAGCGGGTCAACATCGTTTTCGTTCTCGTAGTTGGTGATGATCTCGCGGAAGATGCTGAGATCTTCCGTCTCGATGGTGTCGGTGATCTGCTGAGCGAAACGAGACTTACGATTCTCGTTCACGTCGTTCACCGAGGGCATGTGCATGAGCTCGACCTTCTGGCGGGTAGCCTTCTCGATCTGACGCAGCATGTACTTCTCGCGCGGGGTCATGAAGAGGATAGCCTCACCCTCGCGGCCGGCGCGGCCGGTACGGCCGATGCGGTGCACGTACGACTCGGTGTCGTGCGGGATGTCGAAGTTGACGACCAGCGAGATGCGCTCGACATCCAGGCCACGGGCCGCAACGTCGGTGGCGATCAAGATATCGATACGGCCCTCACGCAACGACTCGACGGTGCGCTCGCGTAATTGCTGCGGGATGTCGCCGTTGATGGCCGCCGCCTGGTAACCGCGGGCTTTGAGCTTATCGGCCAGCTCCTCGGTCTCTTTCTTGGTACGGACAAAGGCGATCACGCCGTCGTAGTTGCCGACCTCCAACACGCGGGTCATCGCGTCCAGCTTGTGGGCGTGGTTGACCTGCATGTAGCGCTGGCGGATGTTGGTGGCGGTGGAGGTCTTCGCCTTCACCTGAATCTCGGTGGGGTCGTTGAGGTACTGCTCAGCGATCTTACGGATCGACTTCGGCATGGTTGCCGAGAACAGCGCCACCTGCTTGGTTTCGGGGGTCTCGGCGAGGATTTCCTCGACGGCCTCCTGGAAGCCCATGCGCAGCATCTCGTCGGCCTCGTCCAGGACCAGGTACTGCAGGTTCGACAGGTCCAGCGAACCCTTCTTCAGGTGGTCGATCACGCGACCGGGGGTGCCGACGACCACCTGGGCGCCGCGGCGCAGGCCGTTGAGCTGGGGGCCGTACGGCGAACCGCCGTAGACGGGTAGCACGGTGAAGTTATCCATGTAGGTGGCGTAGGAGCTGAAAGCCTCGGCCACCTGCAGTGCCAGTTCGCGGGTAGGTGCCAGGACCAGCACCTGGGTGTCTTTGTTGACGCCGTTCAGATCGGCCAGCTCGGCCAAACGGGAGAGGGCGGGAATCGCGAAGGCGGCGGTCTTGCCGGTACCGGTCTGTGCCAGACCGACGACGTCCTTACCTTCCAGCAACAGCGGAATGGTCTGCGACTGAATGGGCGAGGGAGTCTCGTATCCAACGTCGGTCAGCGCCGAAAGCACGCGGCCGTCGATGCCCAGGTCGGTGAACTTGATGCCTTGATCTTCGGCGGTGGTTGCTGCGGTGTTCTCGGTGGACTCGGTGGCTGCCTGCTGGGCAGAGGTTTCGTTCGTCAAATTTTCCTCATCGAGTGGGTTCGGCGGCGCAGGGTAGGCCCCTACGCCGTACCGGTCACCCCCTACAAAATGCTCGCAACAGGCTGTTCACCTAACGGTGGACGCACCAACCCTCATCAACTGCGCCAGGCACAGTCGCATCACCGAGGCTGGGCATCCTAAGGCCCTGGCTGGACAATGCTGAGGTGGGGGTACGCGCTTCGAGCGAGCGGTATCTCATAAACCGTTGGCTCGGCGCCGTTTCAGGCGCCAGGCTAATCTGCGCGGAAAGCCGATCAAGAGAATCGATCGGTATGCGCTAAAACATCGGTATTCGGGGAATCCGGTCTGTACAGGTTCCACTCTACCCCACAAATATCGTTGCGAGACCCGCAGGTGATGCAACCGACAACCGGGCGTTACCGCACGGTGCGTTGTAACACCGTCACGGTGCCGATTTGCCGAAACACCTGGTAGGAGACCCCAAAATGCTCCCGCCCGTATGCCACCGGGTCTTCCGGCGGTTGCCCGCCCCAGGCCGAGTTGGCTCTATCGATCACCACGTATTCGGGGGCGGGTGCGCCGCGATGCCCAATCCAATAGACCTCTCGATCCGGCACAAGGTAGGTCAACACCGACAGGTCACTGGCCACCACCGAGCCGCGCGGTATCGCGTCCACCACCGACTGCTTCATGAGGTCCTCGGCTGAGAGTTGGCCGGTGGCAAAGTGAGGGTTGCCCAACTGGGTCAGCGGCGACTGGAAGAGCATGATGGCGGCGACCAGCGCGGCCAGAACTGGCACCACGATTCTCGAGGGAGTGCGGAAGGCGTCGGTTGCCTCACGCCACCGGGCAACCATCCCGTGTTGCGAGGCGGGGCGCACCAGCGTCCGTGCAGTGTACGAAAAGCGTGCCAGCGCGTCCAAAAGTGCGCAGAAGACCATCGGCATGAGCACCATCGAGTAGTGCCAGGTGGTGTCCCAGTACCCCTCGTTATCGGATAGGAACCGCCAGGCCAGCGTGGGAACGGTGACCAATGCCAGCGGCGAGGACACCCAGCACAGCACACCCACGAGCAGCAAAGTTCCCAGCGTCAGGGATTTCTGCCAGGGATAGAACATCAAGGCGGCCGACTGCAGCGGATCCCCCACCGCTGCGGGTAGGTCGATCTTGTCGGCGTAGTCGAACACGCCGTTGGTATTGAAGTGCGGCAAGATCACCTCGACGGCCAGCAGCGTCCACGCCAGCCCCCAGGTCATCACGGCCAGGCCGGTCACCGCAGACGTGGACGCCGCCAAGGAGTCCACCGCCTGACGGGAACGCACGCGCCAAGACACCGGGTTCGCCCCGCGTCGGGGCGCCACGGCGGCACCGGCTGCGCTCAGGCGACCCGAACGGGCCATGATCAGCAGACCCATGACCGCCACCGTGAAACCCAGGTCTTCTTTGACCCAGGCCAGCGGCAGGGCCCACAGCCCAGCGCGGATTAGGTGTTCCGAGCGGTCTTGACCCCGCGCCAGCACCATGTGGCCGAGACTCATCACCAGCAGCGGCAGGGCGCAGGCCACCTCGTGAAACTGCGCGGCCACCGCCTGCGAGATGCCGAAGCTGAAAGCGTACGCCCCCGCCAGCAACACCGCGCCCGCCGTCGGCAGAACGCGTTGAGCGAAACGGCACAAGAGGTAGGCCGAGAGGGCCACCAATCCGTTTTGTACGTAGAGCAGGGTGTCGGGCTGCGGGCGCATCCAATAGAAGGGCGTGAGCAAGAGGAGGATGGGGTGGAAATGGTCACCCCATAGGTTAAAACCCGCCCCCTTGATCGGCACGACCGGCGGCAGCTGTCCCTGTGAATAGGCCTGCAGGAGTTGCGCGAAAATACCCAGATCCCACGAGGGAGTCAGAAAATGCCGATACTGAAAGTAGGAGAAGGCGCAGTACACCGCCATGCTCAACGCAGCCACCACCAGGGCGGGCAAGCGCTCGAAAGAGAAAGCGCGCGGTAGCTGGGTTCTCTGCGCGGGCATGGGGCTCCTTGTGGGTTGGCGTGCACGGGGGGGGGTATAAAAACGCAAACTCTCCAGTCGAGGATACACATCTTGCTCCCCGCGATACCTGCCCAAACCGGTTGAGCGGTGAGAAAATGGAGGAGTGTTTACCGCCGCACTGACCATCACTCCCCCGCACCCGACGCACATGCGCCGCGTGTTGGCGGGTTTGGCGCGCGGCAGAGAAGACCCTACCGCCCGTGCCGGCATCGGCAATTCCCGGTCCTTCTGGGCCGTCGCCCGGGAGCTGGACACGGACGTCCTGGTGCGTTTCGAGCAACGCCCACCCCGCTCTGCGACCCTTGCCGATCGGTTCAGCTCTCCCATCGACGTGCGGCTGTGGGCGGAGTCCGGCGAGCGTACCGCGGCGGCCATGAACAGCCTCAGCGCGCGGTTACCCGATTGGGTCGGTGTTCACGACGACTGGGGTGCCTTTGTCGACGGCCCGTACGGCGACCTACCGCCCAGACTGCAGCGGGCGTATCGGGAAAACCCCGGCATCCGTCTGCCGGCCTCCGGCCAACTCTGGTGGCACACCGTTTCATCTATCACCGAACAACGGGTAACCAGCCTCGAAGCCTTCGCCGCGATCCGCCGCGTGTTGCGAACATGTGGCACGCCCGTCATGAACACGGGGTTAGCCGACCAGCCGCCGGGGATGTTCTTCCCGCCGTCGCCTCAGCGGCTACGGCAGATGCCCGCGTGGACCTGGCACCAGGCCGGGTACGACCGCTCTCGCAGCGAAGCGGTACTGCGATTCGCCGCCGCGGCGCCCTCCCTCCAGCGCATCGCCGATCAAGGTGGTCCGGGCGAGCTAGCCCGCGCGCTGAACAGCGTGGCGGGCATTGGGCCGTGGACGATCGCGGAGGTACTGCAACGCACCCACGGGCACCCAGATGCCGTGAGCGTCGGCGATTATCACCTGGCGCATCACGTGGGCTGGGCCTTTGAAGGACGTCGCGCCGACGACCAGCGCATGCTCGAGCTCCTGGCACCTTTCGCCGGCCACCGCAACCGCGTGATCGCGCTGATCCGCGCGGCGGGGGCGGGCGCCCCGCGCCGAGGTGCCAAGTACGCCCCGCAAGACCATCGCTGGCATTGAGCAACACCGAGCACAGGTCTCCCTCACAACGCTTCACCCCGCGTCACGAGGTGCGACGCGGGGTGAGGTGAAAACGGAAGATTCTCGGGCGCGGGCGGTTATGCTTGCTGCTGGCCCTGTTCGCCGTTCTGATTCTGGGCGGCTTCGGCCTCGGCAACCTGCTTACGGACGTCGTCCATGTCGAGGTCTCGCACAGCCTGGATGACCTGATCCAGCTGAGAGTTGTTCAGGGCGCCGGGCTGAGAGAAGACGAGGATGCCCTCGCGGAACGCCATGAGGGTGGGGATGGAGGAGATACCGGCTGCTGCGGCGAGCTCCTGCTGCGCCTCGGTATCTACCTTGCCGAAGGCGATGTCGGTGTTCTTCTCCGAAGCTTCTTCGAAGACGGGGCCAAACTGCTTACAGGGGCCGCACCACTCTGCCCAAAAATCGAGCAGGAGGATGTCATTGTTCTGTACGGTTTCCGTAAGGTTTTGCTGGGTAATTTCAAGAGTAGCCATAGCTTCACCCTACCGTTGACGGCCGATGACGCCCAACCGTTTTCTCTGTGAATGAACCTGCACCGTTGTTAAAAAAACAAGATCCCGACCTGAAACAGGTCGGGATCTTGAACAATGGTGGCAGATGAGGGATTCGAACCCCCGTAGGCAGTGCCAGCTGATTTACAGTCAGCCCCCTTTGGCCGCTCGGGTAATCTGCCGAGACCATATGTGGTTTTTAGTCCGCTCTCTGAACGAACGTGTCTACACTACCGAATATCTCGGGGAAATAAAAACCGACACCGGTCTTTGTGACAAACGCAACTAAGAGCCGGCGGTAATTGAGGCCTCGGCTTTGACCTGTTCTGCCATCATGTGCAATTCAAAATTCTCCAGGTAGGCGTAACCCTGTTCTACCGTGCACATTCCACTTTTGATCTCACGGACGATGTTACCCAGCACGCCCTCGAATCGGCGGCGGGCATCCGCGGTCTGAAGTGTTGCACCGAGCAGATACAACGGGGTCAGCTCCTCTTCCAGGGGGTGGGGCTGACGAGGTTGTAGTTGTTCCTTCATAGTCTCCATTCTGTACTCTTATTATTAACAGCACCTGAGAATCAGGTCACGTGTTGATAACGATTTGCGCGGGCCAACGCCGTCTGCAACGGCGGTTGAGATGTGCTGATACATTCGACCCACCACATCACTGCAAGGAGCATTCATGGCAAACGATTCATCATTCGACATCGTCTCCAAAGTCGACAAGCAGGAGGTTTCCAACGCTCTGAATCAAGCGTCCAAGGAAGTCTCCCAGCGCTACGACTTCCGCGGGGTCGGTGCGTCCATCGACTTTTCGGGCGAGAAGATCTTGATCAAGGCGAACTCCGAGGAGCGCGCGTTGGCAGTTTTGGACGTCTTCCAGTCGAAGCTGGTCAAGCGAGGCATCTCGTTGAAGTCGCTGGATTCGGGCGAGCCCTTTGCCTCCGGTAAGGAGTACCGCATCGAGTCATCGATCAAGGAGGGCATTGCCCAGGATGAGGCGAAGAAGATCTCGAAGATCATTCGCGACGAAGGGCCCAAGGGCGTCAAGGCACAGATTCAGGGCGATGAGCTCCGGGTGACCTCGAAATCCCGCGACGATCTGCAAGAGGTTATTGCGCTCCTGAAGTCTTCGGATCTCGAGGTTGACCTGCAGTTCGTCAACTACCGCTAAACCCGCTCGTCTCGTTCTACGAGGCAACGCTCGTCAAGGGGTGTGAACCTAGAAACGGTTCATGCCCCTTGCTTGTTGCTCCAAACGGGCAATACGCTGCTCCATCGGCGGGTGCGTAGAGAATAGGTTCCCCAGTCCCCCTCCGCGGAACGGGTTGGCGATCATCATCGACGCGGTGGACGCCACGCGACGGTCATCGGGGTTCAGCGGCCGGGCGTTGTTGCCGTGATGAAGCTTCTGTAGCGCCGAGGCCAGGGCCAGCGGGTCGCCCGTGAGGCGTGCGCTGTCTTCGTCGGCATCGAACTCGCGGGTTCGGCTAATCGCCATCTGGATGATGCCAGAGGCCATGGGGGCCAACAACGCGATCAACAGGCCACCAGCGGCGTTGGAGTTTTCTCGGTTGCCTCCGAAGAGGCCGGCGAAGCTCAGGTACTGCCCAATGGATGAGATCACCGAGGCCAACGCCGCGGCGATGGAACCGGTGAGGATGTCGCGGTTGTACACATGCATGAGCTCGTGCCCCAGCACTCCGCGCATCTCCCGCTCGTCCAATAATTGCAAGATGCCCTCGGTGCAACACACCGCCGCATTGCGCGGGTTGCGCCCGGTTGCGAAGGCGTTCGGCGTCATGGTTGGGGCCACGTAGAGACGCGGCATCGGTTGACCTGCCGAGGACGATAGCTCCTCCACGATTCGGTACAAACCAGGAACCTGTTGCGGCGTGACCGGGTACGCGTTCATGGATCGAATCGCGATTTTATCGGAGTTCCAATAGGTATAGGCGACGGTGGCTACCCCAATGAATGCGAAGACCCAGATGAAGAAGGCATTGTTGAAGAACAGGGCCACCGCATATCCGATAAGCGCCAGCACACCGACCATGGTGCCCATCAACAGGGCGGTTTTAAGTCCGTTGTTGTGCCCGTGCATCAGTGCGGCCTCCTATTGGCACGTAATGTTGTTGACCTTATACACGCCGAACCAACCGGCCAACGTGTAGTTGGTGTAGGGAGAGTTCAGGGCAGCGTTCGGGATCCAAACGTCTGACATCTGATCCCGACGCCCGGAGGCGGACTGGTACGTGACCGTGCACTGTTGCGCCTGGGAAGGATCCGGCGCGGGATTAATCAAAATAGACCAGTCCACCGAGGCGAACCATGCGAGATAATCTACGCTACCGTACCACCCCGGCACCACATTGGGGTTCGAAGGCGTATAGTTACCCGGGATCACATCTGCGGGCTGAGGTTCCGAAGGTGAGGGTGTCGGATCTTCTGGAACTGCAGGCACCGGCGTTGAGTGTTCCGGAGACGGGGCAGGTGATGGCTGTACGGGGTAGGTTGCGCAGACGACGGCATGGGAGCAGGTTGAGGCTGTTCCGGTGCGTCTCGTAAACCGGTGTCATGGGGATTCCCGGATGGAGGGTTCGACTGCCCATCGACAGGCTTCTCGGGCGGCGTCGATGGAGCCTGAACGCCACTATTGTTTGGTGCCACGCCTTGAGTGTTCTGCGGTTCACTCTCAACTAGTTCACGGGGAGCTGAGAACAGTTGTGTCGGTCCGGGTTGCGGGGCAACCGGGTCCACGCGAGGCACCCCTGGAACCTTCTCAACACCCTCATCGACGGCGGAGGGAGCGGTAGCTTCAGAGTTGACGACTTTGGCTTGCCGCTGTAGACGATCAGTGCGAGGCTGGGACTGGTCGCGTACAGGTGCCGGGGATTCCACCGCGGCAGAATCCGCAGGTGCCACGGGCGCAGTAGCGCCGGGGACCGAGGCGGAACCAGCCGGCTTCTCCCCTTGGGGTTGCGCCGAGCCAGCAACCTGTTGCTCCGACTGAGGTCGATCTGCTCGGGTATCGGTGGGCTTCCCCGCCGAGTTGTCGGCGGACGCTACGGGCTGAGCTGTTTTCTCAGACACCGAGCTTTCTCGATCGGAGGGGGCAGAGTCGGAATGTTCCGCATCGGCGAGCACACCGGTGGTGTGGTCATCGCTGGAGTCAGTAGTAGAGCCAGTTGATGCAACTGCCTGAGCCAGGGCACTGCCCGGCGCACCTGCAGAATTCGATTGACCACGCGCGGGTGAATTGGAGTCAGAAGTGGTGAGTGCCTTTTCGCTGAACTGGGCACCCAGCACCTCGGCTTTCTGCGAATCTGAGCCGGCACTCATACCATTCGGGCCCGGGATGGTGATGGTGTGACCCTCGGCGGTAATTTTGGTGGCCGATCCCTGAGTGGGGTGGCTCAACACCGCTCCACCGGCCACGGCCACGGTGGCGGCGGTCAGCGCTGCCGCACCGGCTAGAAGCTGCCCACCGTTGCTCAGGCCGAGCAGAGAGTGAGAACCGGTAGCAGAAGACGACGATGAAGAAGAGGTAGAAGACAGCTTATTTGTTGCCTCCATAGCGCCTGCCCCACCGGAAGAGCCGGCAGCGGCGATGGACGCGGGCGAGAGGATCGCTGCGCCGTCCGTTCCCCAAATGGTCAGACCAGCCAACACGGGGAAGATCCAGCTACGCATCGACTTATTGATGCCGACCAATGAAAGGTATTCAGAGGTGCAGTAGTTACAGCTCTCCATATGCGAACGCAGGGCATCGGAACGCTTTTGGCTGAGGGAACCCCGCACATAGGGGCTGATATGAGCGTGAAAGCGGTTGCAATCCTTGGTGGCCGGCGCATTTTGATGAGCACGAAGGAAGCCCTCCTTGAGGCTTTCCTTGGCGCGAATAGCCAGCGCCGAGACTGCGTTGGAGGAGAGATCCATAGCGGCTGCGACTTCGCGGGGCTTCTTTGCCTCGACTTCTGTCAGCCACAGCACGGTCTGCCAGCGCTCGGGCAACGAGGTGAACGCCGAAATAACGTCGTCCGAATCGTGCAGTTTCAAGACGGTGTCGTCGAGCGACCCCATCGATTCCAGGTGTTCCTGTTCGCTCGGCACCTCGCGGGTGGCCAACATTCCGAATTCACCGGCCAAATGGGCGATGGTGGTGGCCAGGTAGCCACCCATGTAAGAGTGCGGACCCTTACCGTTTTTAAGCGCGTGCAAGATGCGGGCGAACGCCTCAGAGACGATGTCATCGACGCGCGAAGATTGAGAAGTGTGCTTGTAAGCAATTGCGCGAGCCATACCGAGGTAGCGTTCGTATAGCTCACCGAAGGCCTCTAAATTGCCCTCCCGTACGGCGAGCAACAGAGCTTCGTCGGTCCGTTCGGAACCGGCTAGCGTATGTTGCGTGTGCATGATTACTTTCCCAAGGTAGAGTTGCGAAGCCTCCATAAAGTTGTGCGAGGGAGGCTAAATTTAAATAAGGTGTGGCTCGGTGCGATGGAGTGTTTTGTTGCGCTCTGCATCTATGACAGAAACTGCCTGGCCAGGTGTTTCTTAGATTAATATTACATGACAGACAGTAAATATTGAATGGATAGATGCACCACACCGACACGGATCCGGCCTGCTTGCGAAGCAGGCCGAACCCGTTTCTATGACGCCTCGGTGGTGCGCCACTGCCTTATCGGAAAGCCAGGTTCTGCCCCTAAAAACATCAGAACCCCTCTCTTGCCTCCACCGCACCCGGGCCAGTAGCGTGCGAATGCTACCGGCCCGGGGCAGGGAGATCTTCTCTGTCGATGTCGGCTCCCTAATAAACCGATTCGACATCCCCTATTTTTCTATCACCGGGTTCCCTAACCACCCGGCGAGGCGCTCCGTCATGCACTAACGGTCGCCCTGGCCGCGAGATTCCCCAATCTCACAACCTTCCCCATGCGATGTGAACTCGGCGCCTTTGCCGATGGTTCATGCCGCCACAAGCACCACCGGTGCGATCAGGATCATTCCTGGGTGGTCTTCAACGGCTATCGCTGTCGGTTGACGGTTTTGGTCCGTCACTAGATAAGAGCGAGGAAAGGCAGAATCGTGACGCGAAAAAATAATTTTCTTAAATATTTTTTTGAGAGCCAATGCAATACGCCCTTGACCAGGGCTTTTACCCGCCTCGCGGCAGGCACGTACCGCAGACGTCCTTGTTATTATGAGTAAATCAAAATAAACTAGAGGCTCTCGATAACCATGACCGAAAAGAGGTGCAACCATGATCCCGCAGACTCCGGCAACGCCTTTTAGGCGCGTTTCCCCTGAGCACCTCGAGCAAACCTGGACTCAGGCGCTAAGAGATAAGGGACGACGAGTCACCAAACAACGTTTGGCCGTTCTTAAAGCGGTACACCATCATCCGCACTCCACCGCCGACCAGATCGTGCAGCAGGTGCGCGAAGAGCTCGCCACTATCACCGTGCAGTCCGTCTACGTCATCCTTACCGACCTGGTAGACATCCGCATGGTGCAGCGCTTCGAACCGCCGGGCACCCCCGCCCTGTACGAAACCCGCCTCGGCGACAACCACCACCACGCCTTCTGCATCAAGTGCGGCAAGGTGGAGGACGTCGACTGCGCGGTAGGTGCAATGCCCTGCCTGACCCCGAGCAACTTTCACTCTATGGCGATCCTGTCGGCCGACGTTCTCTATCAGGGAATCTGCGCCGATTGTCAGACACCCGAGGAGTCCGAACTGGCGAAGATTCAACAGGAACATGCCGTTGAAGAACAGGCAAAACCGCAGGTCAGCTCCACTTAAGACGTAACTTTATTTATACCTACTCAAGACATCACCTCATTCCAAAGGAGCCCCTCATGGTTGCACATGAACCCCGCCACCCAGACAAGTTCACCACCACCGTCGCGGGCAACCCCGCCGCCTCGGATCACGACTCTCTGACCGTGGGCAACGACGGACCCATCGTCCTGCACGATGTCTACGCCGTGGAGAAACTGGCCCAGTTCAACCGCGAGCGCGTACCCGAACGCGTCGTCCACGCCAAGGGCTCCGGCGCTTTCGGCTACTTCGAGACCACTGAGGATGTCAGCCAGTACACCAAGGCCGCACTGTTCCAGCCGGGTGTGAAGACCGACATGCTCGCCCGTTTCTCGACGGTTGCAGGTGAGCAGGGAGCCCCCGATACCTGGCGTGACCCCCGCGGCTTCGCGCTGAAGTTCTACACCACCGAAGGCAACTACGACCTGGTGGGTAACAACACCCCGGTGTTCTTCATCCGCGACACCATCAAGTTCCCCGACTTCATCCACTCGCAGAAGCGCCATCCGCAAACCGGTTTGCGCTCGCACGACATGCAGTGGGATTTCTGGAGCCAGCGCACCGAGTCCGCCCACCAGGTAACTTGGTTGATGGGCGACCGCGGCATCCCGAAGACCTGGCGTCATATGGACGGCTTCGGTTCGCACACCTACATGTGGACCAATGCCGCAGGCGAGCGTTTCTGGGTCAAGTATCACTTCAAGACCGATCAGGGCAACGATTTCCTGACTGACGCCGAAGCGGAGAAGCTGGCGGGCTCTGATCCCGATTACCACCGCGAGGATCTCTTCACCGCTATCGACGAGGGCAACTTCCCCTCGTGGACCCTCTACGTGCAGATCATGCCCTTCGAAGAGGCAAAGACCTACCGCTTCAACCCCTTTGACCTGACGAAGGTGTGGCCGCACGGTGACTACCCGCTGATCAAGGTGGGCAAGATGGTGCTCAACGAAAACCCGAATAACTTCTTCGCCGAGATCGAGCAGGCGGCATTCTCGCCGGCCAATACCGTGCCCGGCATCGGTCCGTCTCCCGACAAGATGTTGTTGGGCCGTATTTTCTCGTACCCCGATGCGCACCGCTACCGCATCGGCGCGAACTTCCACCAGTTGCCGGTGAACCGCGCGCACCACGCACCGGTCAACAACTACAGCATTGACGGTGCCATGCGCTACGACTTCAACGCCCCCGAGATCCCCACTTACGCGCCGAACCACCTCGGGTATCCCGAGGCCGACCCGCAACGCGCGGCAGAGGTCTCGTGGGAGGCAGACGGCGCGCTGGTCCGCGCGGCGGCAACCCTGCACGCCGAGGACGACGACTTTGGCCAGGCCCGCACGCTCTACACCGAGGTGATGGACGACGCCGCCCGTCAGCGCCTGGTGAACAACATCGCCGGTCACGTCGGCGACGTCCAGACGCCCGAGATTCGCGAACGCGCCTTCGGATACTGGGATCAGGTACACCCCGAACTGGGCCAGCGCGTGCGTGCAGCCGTAGCTGAGCAGGACGCGGGCCAGTAACCCCTCCCCGGCGGAGGCCGGGCAGGTCAAAAGTTTCGCCCCGGGCGTTCCCACACCAGGGAACGCCCGGGGCGAAACTGTATGTACTTCTCAGCCAGTCCGCGGAGGAAAGGACGGTCTAGTTCGCCTGAGTTGAGTCGCTACGCTGGGCAGACTCAATGAGCGCCACGAGTTCGCGGATCTGCGCGATCGGCAGAGTCGCGGAGGGGCTTGCGGAATTGATGCGCACCCCGGTGGCTCCCAGCTGATCGGCGAACTTCAAGATGTCGAGCGCGGGGGCGGAACGAACGTGCAGGTTCGAATCCAGCGTGGCCACCTCGGCGGCGGAGGTGAAGACCAACATCGTCTCGGGTTCGGCACCTGCCGGTGCGGGAACGAAGACGGGGGCGTCGGTGCCCGGGCGCACTCCCATCAGAAGCGTGGCCCCCGGTGCGGCCAGGGCGGCCAGAAGCAACTGCATGTTTCCGGCAAGCAACGCCCGCTTGGCGGCGTCGTTCATCGGGGTGGAAAGCACCCACTGCACCTGAGCCTTTTCGAGGAACGTCTCGTGTGCGGTGCCGGGGTCGATCACGATCAGGTCGCACGACTCGTCGTTCATGAAGTCGAGGTAGACCTTCATCGTCAGCTCGCTGAGCAGCTCGGGCCCGGCGTACCCCTCATGCTCCTCGAAGTGCGCCTCGGCGTGTTCTGCCGCCGAGTAAACGCACAGGGCGCGCAGGCCGTTGACCAGGCGTAGCACCTTATAGCGCAATTCCACGATGGTTTCGCCGTCGTCGGCGCGTTCGGAATCGGTGATATCTAGCAAGATTTCCCCGCCGAGGGAGGCGCGTAGCACGTTGACGACCTCGGCGTCGATGCGCTGCCCCGAGGTCACCGCGTCGAGCGCGGCCTTCAGGTAGGAGTTGGAGGCCTCACCGGGGTCGCGAAATTCCGGTGACTGGGCGGCAGCGTCCGGCTCACCGGCGCGGCGTCGGCCGCTGAGGCGTTGTTGCGCCCAGGCGGGGATGTGCGCTTCATCGCGGGGGAACTGCTCGAGGTGAACCCGCAGTTCGCGGGCGGTTAGCCGGCCTTCGCCCTCCCAGTCTTCGGGCTCGTCCAGGCGGTTATACCCGGCGCCGATTTGAAATTCGGGGTGAGGCCAGTTCTTCGCGGCGATGACAACGGTGGCGGTGAACCAGGTACCCTCCTGCTCGTCGTAGGCAGCGTGCTGTAACTTTTCAATCTCGGGGATCACAGCCGACTCGGATCGCAGCGGACCGGTGGAACCGACGTAGTCGCTCTCGTCGCGGCTTTCGGTGATACGGATGAAGACCGCGTCCGTCAACGGTTTGATGTCGAGGACGAGCTCGTTCCAGCCATCTTCAGCCTTGACGGTACCCAGCAACCAGCTACCGATGTTATTCAGCGCCTCGGCGATCATGGCCGGGCGCTGTTCCGGTGTATAGCGCGGTGTGTAGCTCACGTATGTTCCCCTCGAAGAATGATCGGCACGAACCACGCCACCGGAGTTGCTCTCCCGTGCGACGCGGGACCCGGCGGGTGTGCCCCTATTAAAACAAGATTTCTCGTGGAGTTCACCGGATTGCTCTCTCAGCGCACAGACCGTCTGCAGGCACTCGGAACGTTATAACCAGCGAGGGTTATATTCTGCGCGAAATATGCCCTGTGGGTGCCCAAAAATTGCTAGCCTAAAGAGTATGACTAAAACTCTGCAGGATTTGATTGACGAATCAATCTTTCTCTCCACCGAATACCAGGCGCGCCTGGCCGAGCTTTCGGGTAACTCCGAGTGGTCGGTAGACTTCTCCGCGCCCTCGTTTACGCTGGCCTCCGACAGCTCCGTGAAACTGACTCCGTATCTGCTGGGTACCGAGTCGAAGAACCGCGGCTCGTGGATCTGGTCCTGGCAAGAGCTGGGTCACTTCCCCGATGCCGTTGTCTCCGCCGCCGTTCAGGCTCGTGAATCCGGCGACCGCCACAACATCTCCGAGCTGACCACCGATGAGTTGGTGCTGTCGGAGAACGTGGCCCGCCGCCTGACCCTGGCCACCAAGGCCCTGACCGGCATCTACGCTCACTACCCCGTGGCCGCCGGCGCCGGAGTGCGTGCGTGGATCTTGCTCGAGGGCAAGGAGCTCGAGCTCGAAGCCCCCACCGTGAACCGGATGGGCCGTGTGATGGCTGAGTCGCTGAAATCCAATACCATCGTGAACCAGCAGAAGGCCGTAGATACCTACGCCCGCATGCGTGGCGCCCACATCGCCTGGGATACCGAGGCAACCGCCGTGATCACCGCCAGCGACGGCGCCCTGCGTCTGTGGTTCGACGAAGGCAAGATCTCCGGCATCGAGGCCGCAGAACCCGAGGTGGACTCCGCAGAGTTGGCCCGTTGTGCGCAACAGGCGAAGTCCCTGCGCGAGCAGTTGGCCGCTGAGCGCAAGGAGATCGAGCAACTGGCCGCACGCGAAGCTCGAGAGCAGATCGCTGCCCGCGAGGAAGAAGCAGCCGCAGAGGCTCGTCAACGCGAAGAGCGCGAGCGCACCGAACGCGCCGAACGCGAGGCCGCAGCCCAGCGCAAGGAGCAGGAGCGCGCCGAGCGCGCCCAGGCTGAGCGTGAAGAGAAGGCCGCACAAATGCGCGAGGAAGAGGTTCCGCAGAACCTGGACGAGAAGCGCGCCGACGAAGAGCACGTGGACGAGGTCGCCGGCGTGGTGCCGACCGACCGCGTTTACCCCAACGCCGAGGCGCCCTACGACCAGGATCCGCAGCGCGATGCCCAGCCCGGACGCGTCACCACCTCCGCACTCTCCGACGAGGATGTCCTCTCCGACGACTCAGAGCGGCAGGCCGGTACCGAACGCCGCGTTGAGCGCGAGGAGACCCGCGCGACCGGTTCGCAGCGGGCGTCCTCGGTGGCCGTTAGTGCCGAGCAAGACGAGGTTCGCGAGACCGAGCGAGCAGAGCGCATCGAGCGCACCGAAGGTGAGCAGTTCCGCGAGGCACGCGAGAAGCGCCGCCCCTCGGCCTTCCGCAACGCGGGCGACGCCCCGGATCTCGACGCCGAGCGTCAGGAGGCCCAGCAGGCACCGGCCAAGGAAAAGGAAAAGAAGGGCTTCTTCTCCCGCTTCTTCGGCCTCTAGGTCTTCTCAACCGGTTATCCGCCGACAACGAGATACCTGCACCGCGCGGCGCCCCACCTTTGACAGGTGGGGCGCCGCGCGGCTTAATTTTTTGTTCCAGGTGTTCACGGCGACCGTAACGGTTGTATGTTAGGTGTGTCCTACTTGACTTACAGAACTGCAGAAAGTACCCGCCGCCCATGTCCTCACCTGGCATCGCCTCCCCCGCGACCGGTTCGGTGCCCGCCGCCTCCGAACGTCGTTCCGGTCTGTTCTACGTGGTCGCCACGTATCTCATGTGGGGCGGCCTGCCGCTGTACTTCGGACTACTTACTCGCTCCTCCCCCTTCGAGATTGTGGCCGGCCGTGTGCTGTTCTCGTTGGTGTTTTGTCTGCTGCTGGTCAGCCTCACCAGGCAATGGCGCAACCTGCTGGGGTTCCTTCGTAAGCCGAAAACGCTGGGAATGGTCGGCATCGCGGCAGGTCTGATCGCGGTGAACTGGTTGCTCTACGTAATTGCAACGACCACCGGGCACACGCTGGACGCCTCGTTCGGCTACTTCATCAACCCGCTGGTGGCTGTGGGGTTGGGTGTGATCTTTCTCGGGGAGCGTCTGCGTCGCCTGCAATGGGTTGCCATCGCCGTGGCGGGGCTGGCGGTGCTCATGATGAGCGTGCTCTACGGCAGAGTACCGTGGCTGGGTCTCGGGCTGGCGTTCTCCTTCGGGTTCTACGGCTTGGTGAAGTCGAAGGTGGCCGCCGGTATGAAACCGGTGATCTCGTTGACGCTGGAGACCATTGTGCTGGCTCCCTTCGCGCTGGTTTTTGAGGTGTGGTTGATGACGGCCACCGATAAAGCGACGCTCCTCACCCAGGGCACCGGGTATTTTTGGCTTCTGGCGGCTTCCGGCGTGATCACTGCGGTGCCCCTGCTGACCTTCGGCGCCGCGGCGGCGCGTCTGCCGCTCTCACTCATCGGTATGATCCAGTACATGACGCCCACCATTCAGTTCATGATCGCCATTTTCATGCTCGGTGAGACGCTAACCCCCGAGCGGTGGATCGGCTTCGTGCTGATCTGGGTGGCCTGCCTCATCTTTGCTTTTGACACCTACCGCGCCGCCCGCCTGCAACGTCGCGCGGCGCTGTCGATTCGCTCGCGTTCCTAGAAATGTGTGTGCCGCCAGACGTGCACCGACCGGCCCCGGTGATCCAACAGGTTATACCCGTGCGGAGCGTCCAGGCCGATCGTGCGCGCCGGGATGACGGTGGCTGCGGCGACTGCCTCGGCGAGGGGTAGCCCGCAGGCCACGGCGGTCTCGACGGCGCGCGCCATCGTCAGGGTGCTGCCGGCGATTGCACCGCCCTCGGTCAGTCGGGCCACGGCGTCTTTCACCTCGACGTCGAGCGAGCCGAGCTTGTAGTGGCCGTCGTGGCAGCAGGCGGCCGCCATCGCGTCGGTGATGAGCGCTACCCGCCCCGGAGCCATCGCCCACAGCCCGCGCATGGTGGGGGCGTGCACATGCACCTCGTCGCAGATCAGCTCGAGCGTCACGTGGGTGCGGTCGAGGGCCGCGGCAATGGGCCCGGGCGCGCGATGTAGCATCGGGCGCATCGCATTGTAGGTGTGCGTGAGGAGGGACGCACCGGCGTCGAAGGCCGCTGCGGCGGTCGCGTAATCGGCGTCGGTGTGGCCAACAGCCACGCGCACCCCGGCGCTCACGAAGGTTTTCAGCGCCGCGAGATCCCGGTCGGTTTCGGGGGCGAGTGTGATCTGCTTCAGGTACCCGCCCGCGGCCTCGATGAGTTCCTCCGCCTGCCGCGGGGTAGGCGAAGTAAGGAACGCGGAGTTGTGGGCACCGCGGTGAGAGGGGGAAAGGTAAGGCCCCTCGAGGTGGATGCCCGCTACATTGCGTTCATTGACGGGTTGGGCTTCGATGGCGTCGGCTAGTTGCGCGACCGTGTGTTTGAGCTCCTCGAGCGGGTTGGTCACGAGGGAAGCCAACATCTGGCCGGTTCCGACGGCACGGTGAGCGCTCACGATGGTCTGGACGCGGTCGGTGTCTTCGAAGGAGGCGCCGGCTCCGCCGTGGCAGTGGATATCGGTGAAAGCCGGCGTTAGATAGAGCCCTGCACCATCGATCTGGTCCGCTTCCGCAAGCACCGGAATCGGCCCGGTGCCCACCTCGAGAACCTCTTCGTCACGCACGTGAACCCAGATGTCGGTTTCAGCCAGGCTTTGGCTCAATGAGAGCGATTTCAAACCGGTGTATATCTGGTCAGTTCCCATCGCGTTCCTCCCTACGAATTTCCAATTCAAAGTCGTATCGATCGGCTCTATAGATCGTTTCTGTGGCCTCTACCGCGCGACCGGCGGCGGTGAACCCCACCCGAAAAACGCGCAATCCGGGGGCGCTGAGCGGTTGACGTAGCGCCATCGCTACCTGTTCATTGAGGGCCACTGCCGAGATGTTCTCGGTGGCGGTGGTGATGCGATACCCGGCCTTGGTCAACTGCTCATCGAGTGATCCGGTGGGGTCCGGTTCACCGTTGAAGGCCGCGGTGATCAGGTAGGCCCGCTCGAAGGCCATCGGGCTTGAGTCCGCGCGGCGCAGGCGCACAATCTCGAAGACCGGTTCTCCCGGTTGCACCCCCAGGTGCGCGGCGATTTGCTGGGGAGTCGGAACCCGGCGCGATTCGATGACCTCGGAGGTCGCCCGGTATCCCCGCTCGGCCATGTCTTGGGTGAACGAGGTGATCTGTGGTTTCTTATGGACACTCCGGCGCGTGGCGATGAAACTGCCCGCGCCTGGGCGGGTGTAAATGAGACCTCTCTCGTTGAGAAAGGTGAGTGCCCGGCGGATGGTATCGCGGCTGACTCCGTAGCGCTGAGTGAGTTCGCGTTCCGTCGGGATGGCGCTGTGCTCGGTACCGTGCGAGACGAAATCTGCGCAGATGTGATCGGCAATCTTCCGAAAAAGCGGTTGCGCGGTTTGCCCCTTCATCATGCGGTCTGCCTTACGCGCGTTTTGGTATGCATGTACCTACTAATACCACATCGAATCATTCTTTTGGTATGTCTTTGGTACGCTCAAAACTCTATACTGAAGGTATGGAGATCATCATCAAAAGCTCAGATTACGAAGTTGGAGAGTACGCCGCGGCTCTCTTCGCCGAAGAAATCAGCGAAAACTCCCAGGCGGTCATCGGGGTAGCCACCGGCTCCTCCCCCGAAAGCACCTACCGTCACCTGGCGTCGCGGGTGGAAAACGGGCTCGATGTCTCGCGCGTCAAGGCCTTCGCGCTGGATGAATATGTGGGCATCGAGTTGGATCACCAGCAGTCATATCACAGCGTGATTAACCGCGAGGTTGTGCAGCAGGTGGGTCTTGCCCCCGAGAACGTGCGCGTGCTCGATGGCACGGCGCAGGACGTCGTGGCCGAGTGCGCCGACTTCGAGGCGCACATCGCGTCCAGCGGCGGTATCGATATTCAGCTGCTCGGCATCGGCGCGAACGGGCATATCGGGTTCAACGAACCGGGATCTTCATTGGTCTCCCGTACCCGCATCAAGACCTTGGCACCCCATACCGTCAAAGACAATGCTCGGTTCTTCGACGGTGACCAGTCACAAGTACCGATACATTGCCTCACCCAGGGCATCGGCACGATCATGGAGGCCCGCAAGATCGTGTTGGTCGCTATCGGTCGCAACAAGGCTCAGGCGGTGGCCGGTCTCGTCGAAGGCCCCATCGGAACCTTCTGCCCCGCTTCGATCCTGCAGATGCACCCCAACGTCTCGGTGATCGTCGACCAAGAAGCCGCGGCAGAGCTGAGAAACATCGAATACTACAACTACGCTCGAGACAACATGCCCACCTGGCAACGTCCCGACGTACACACCGCGGAGTAGGTGATACGGGTGTCAGTGTTGTCGACCGCCGCACAACTAGCGAGCGCGGCACTTGCGCTCTACGCTCTGCGCAGGACGCCGGAGGTGCGGCGGGTGACGGTCTCCCTACGCCACCCCATCCTGTGGCTTCCCCTGCACAATAAGCTCTCGTTCTACGTGCAGAACCAGCAGTGGAAAAAGCACTTTCCCCGGGAGAAGTGGGGTAACACCCTGCGCGTCGAGGAGGTTCGTCTGGGTGCCCACTCGGCCGGTGAAGAGCTGGTCTCTCTGCTCACGGTGCCCCGGCACCGCCGCGGTATGGGCGCGCTCCTATGGTTTCACGGCGGTGGGCACCTGGCCGGCTCGGCCGCTGCCGACCAGCTGTACTGCGCCCGCCTAGCACAGGAGCTGGGGGTGCCGGTTCTCAACGTGGAGTACCGCTTGGCCGGTCAGCACCCGTATCCGTCAGATATCGACGACGGTGTTCAGGCCTTGCGGTGGCTACTGCAGCGGGCCGAATCCCTCGGTGTATCCCCCGACAACATAGCCGTGGCCGGCGCCAGTGCAGGTGCCGGTATTGCCGCCTCGGTGGCCCAACGCGCGCACGACGCCCACCTGCCGGTGGCCTTCCAGGCGCTGGTCTACCCCATGTTGGACGACCGCACCGGCTTTCTCGACGACGCCGAGCACCGCGGCGCTTTCATCTGGTCCGCTCGCTCCAATGTTCGGGCGTGGAACCGCTACCTGAACGGGCGAGCCGGTGCCGCCGACCTCCCCGAAGACACCGCTCCCGCCCGGCGTGTGTCCCTAGCGGGGCTACCCGCCACCTGGATCGGGTGCGGCACCCTCGACCTGTTCTATCCGGAGAACCGTGCCTACGCCGAACGTTTGGTCCGCGCGGGAGTCGAGGTGGAAACTCACTGGGTCGAAGGCATGTACCACGGCGCGGATGGGATGTTGCCCACCGCACGCGCCTCGCAGGACATGTGGAACTCCATGGTGCGGGCGATCCGCCGGGGTCTTCATCTTCACGCAGAAACCGCGCCCCGGTGAACAACAGCGTCCTGGTTAAAAAGTGCCCCGGTGAGCAAACGCCCACCGGGGCACAGACAGCCTGCCCGCTGTCTAACTCATCAGGGCGTTTTTGAACCAGCCCGTAATAGAGATGGGGTGGGTGATAGCCGTGCCCACAACCACCGCGTGCGCACCGGCGTCCAACGCCTGCTTTGCCTGCGCGGGGGTATGGACGCGTCCCTCGGCGATGAGAGGGATCCCCAGCTCGGCCGCGGCGACGGCCGAAAGCAATTCTAGGTCCGGCCCCTCGGTCTTGGGTCGGGCGTCGGTGTATCCGGCAAGGGTGGTGCCGATGAAGTCGGCGCCGGCCTCGGCCGCGGCGTGGGCGGCCTCCAAGCTATCGCAATCGGCCATAACTAAAGCGTTAGATTCTTCGTGCACCGCGCGCACCACCTCGGCCAGGCTCAACCCGTCCGGGCGCTGCCGCGTAGTGCCGTCCAGCGCCACCACGTGCGCACCCGCTTGGGCTACCGCCAGAGCATGGTGCAGCGTCGGGGTAATAAAGACGCCGTCGTGGCCGTCTTTCCACAGCCCGATCACCGGCACCTCCACAGCAGTGCGCGTGAACTGGACGTCGGCGAGCCCTTGAACACGCACCGCCGCAGCACCTCCCAGCACCGCCGAGGCCGCCACCTGACCGGTGGTCCGCGGGTCTCGCATGGGTTCCCCCGGATACGCCTGGCACGAGACAATGAGCTGGCCGCGCAGGGAGTCTATGAGTTCATCGTGGGTAAACATCCGTCTCTACTTTCGTACAAAATCGGGGATCACTGTCACCGCGCCCAACAGCGGCGCGTCGGCACCGAGCTGCGCCCGCCGGATCACTGTCTCTTTGGCGTGCCCGAGGGCCGCCTTCTTAAACTCCGCCTCCACGATCGGCCACCACAGATCCCCGAGGTTAGCCACCCCGCCGGAGACCACCAGCACGTGGGGGTCGAGGATGTTGGCCAAATCGCCCAGCGCCAGACCTGCAGCTCGCGCGGCATATTCGATCGCTTCTATCGCTAACCGGTCACCGTTGCGGGCGCGGAGGGCGACGTCCTTGGTATCGGGGCTGGACTGCTCCCCTCCCAGCTTCAGATAGCGCTGATAGATGGCCGGCCCTGCCGCCACGGCCTCGAGGTGTCCCTCGCCGCCACAGGTGCACGGGACCCCTTGAGCGTAGGGCGACGAGAAGTGCCCCACATGCCCGGCGAGGTAATGGGCGCCCTTCATCACCTGCCCACCGATGATCATTCCCCCACCCACGCCGGTCCCGAAGGCCACCATCAAACTGGTTTCCGCGCCTGCGCCGGCGCCGAGCCAATCCTCACCGAGTGCGTGCGCGTGAACGTCGTTCATGGCAAAGGTAGGCAAACCGGTTTCTTCGCGAACGATGCCGGCCAGCGGCACACCGGACCACCCTTTAATCACGTTGGCCGCCGTAATGACCTGCCCCTGGGCCCCGATCACCCCGGCCGAACCGATACCGATTCCCACGACCTGAAGGTTGCGTGAGCGGGCTCGTTCGATCAGGACGGCGGCACCGGCCGCCGTGTGACGGGCAAGTTTCTCACCACCGGCCGAGGCCTGAGTGGGGATTTCGTGGCGGTCTATCACCTGCCCCGCCGCGTCCACCAACCCGAAGGCGGTTTTCGTGCCGCCGAGATCGATACCGAGTGCAATTTTTACCAGCGCCATAGCGTTTTTCATCCCCTCCGCAGTGGTGACACCGTGTGTCGGCGTGCTCAACGGTACAGGCACGCCGACGCACGCATTAGGGTTGCGGCTCCAGTAGCTGCGCCTTGGCCACGATGGCGCGAATACGTTCGCGCTCGCCCTCCCCTAAGGATTCCATGGGCTTAGACATGGTGTTGGAGCCGATCACGCCCATGAGTTCCAGGGCCGTCTTGAAACCGCCCAGGCCAGCGGCTCCGCTGGAGACCGAGGGGGACTCGACGAAGACGATATTGAACAGCTCGGTGAGGCGGTCCTGTTCGGCGCGCGCCGCGTTCCAATCCCCAGCCACCGCGGCGTCATAGAGCCGCTTATAACCGGCGGGGTCCACGTTGCCCAGGCCCGGTACGATGCCGTGGGCGCCGGAGAGCATCGCACCGTCGCAGACGACTTCGTGACCGGTAAAGAGCGAGAACCCTTCAATATCGCGCGTAGCCTGGGCCAGCAAACGGAAGGAGATATCGTCTCCCGAGGAATCCTTCACACCGACGATCACGCCTTCTCGCGCCAGCTTCGTCAACAGCGGCACGTTGAGCTTCTGCTTGGTGCGCACGGGTACGTCATAGGCGAAGACGGGAACGTCCACTGCCGCAGCGATCTCCCGGAAGTGGCGCTCTTCTTCCAAGGCGTTGTCCAGCGCATAGTACTGGCTGGTCACCACGATGGCATCGCCGCCAATGGCCAGTAGACGCCGAGCCTCGTCGATGACTCGTGCCGTGGTCTGTTCGTTCGTTCCCACCAAAACCGGCACCCGACCGCCCACCGTTTCGATGGTCGCGGCAAGCACCTTCTCCCGTTCCCCGTTCGTTAGATAGGGAACTTCACCGGAAGATCCCAGAACGAAGATGCCGTTGCTTCCACCCTCGATGAGGTGCTCGATGAGTTGCGTTAGAGAAGCGAGATCCAGCTCGCCCTCGGTGGTGCGGGGTGTGAGCAAGGGAGGGATAACGCCGGAAAACTGAGGTGAGGTCATCCATAAACTCCTTCGTGAAAAGATGCGAAATTCTAAACGTGCAAGAGCGTCGGGGCGGCACCGAGCAACTTGCGGGTGTAATCCTGCGAGGGGCGATCAAAGACCTGTTCGGCGTTGCCCTCTTCGACGATCTTGCCCCCGTTCATCACGCAGATGCGGTCAGAGACGTAGCGAACCGTCTGGATGTCGTGGGAGATAAACACCATGCCCAAGAACAGCTCCTGTTTCAGGTCGCTCAACAGGTTCAACACCTGCGCGCGCACCGAGACGTCCAACGCACTGGTCGGCTCGTCGGCCACGATAATTTTCGGTTCCAACGCCAGGGCGCGGGCGATGGCCACGCGCTGACGCTGACCACCGGAGATCTGCGAGGGCAGCGCCTCCGCCGCCGACTGGGGCAGACCCACGAGGCCTAGAAGTTCGCGTACCCGTCGGTCGCGCCCGGCCTTGTTGCCGATGCCGTGCACGTCCAGCGGATCGCGCAAAATATCTTGCACCGTCATTCTCGGGTTCAGTGCGGTGGCCGGGTCCTGGAAAACGATCGAGATATCCGAACCGAATTCCTTGCGGAAGGCGGCATTGCGCTTGAGGGCGTCCCGGTTTTTAAAGGTCATCTGACCCCCGGTCGGTTTCTGTAGACCCACGATGACCGATGCCAGGGTGGATTTACCGCAGCCAGACTCCCCTACGATGCCGATCGTTTCACCACGGCGAATCGACAGCGAGACGCCGTCCACCGCTTTGACGATCTGGGGCTTGAAGATACCTCCGGTTCTGGAACGGTAGTGAACCTGGATATCTTTGAGCTCGATGATGGGCTCACTGACGCGTGTGACGGCTTGCCGTCCCTGAGTGTCGAGAATGTTCCGGTCGCCTTCGGTGTTAGCCGCTACCGAGCCATGGATAGATTCGCTCACGATCGCACGCTCCCTTCGGTTGCTAGATTTTCACGGTGTGAGGCCCACCAGTGGCCTTCTTCGCCCTCCACGGCCACAAACTTCAACCGCTGGTTGGGGTCGGCGTCCGCACGCAGAGAACGCGGCGCAAAACGGTCGCCTGTGGCGAAGTCGCCGGGCGAGGGCACGGTACCGGGGATTTGGTAGAGGCGCTCTGAACCCGATTCGATGGAGAGCACCGAGCCCAAGAGGCCTCGGGTGTACTCGTGCATCGGGTTCTTCAACAGCTGGCTAGTGAAGCCCGTCTCGACCACCTGGCCGGCGTACATCACCGAGATGCGGTGTGCCACCTGCGCCACCAGAGCCAAGTCGTGTGAGACGAAGATCATCGCAAAGCCCAGCTGCTCACGCAGCTCGTTCAGCAAGCTAATGACTTCTTTCTGCACGGTGACGTCCAGCGCGGTGGTGGGCTCATCGGCGATCACCAGCTTGGGCGAGCGGGAGAGCGCCATCGCGATCAGCACGCGCTGACGCTGGCCACCGGAGAGCTCATGCGGGTACGAGTTGAGGGTCCGCTTTGCGTCCAACTTCACGAGAGTCAGTAGCTCCTCGGGAGTCTTTCGGCCTCCTCGCTTGGTCAGCTGCAGCATCTGATCCTTGATGAGCATCGACGGGTTCAGCGAGCTCAGGGCATCCTGGTACACCATCGAAATGACCGAGCCACGCAACTTCTCGAAGACCTCTTCCGAGGCCCCCACCAATTCTTGGCCTTCGAACTTCACCGAACCGGTGATCTTGGCCTTCTTGTCGAGCAAACCGATGATGGCCAGGGAGGTGATGGACTTACCCGAACCCGACTCGCCCACGAGGCCCATAGTTTGACCCTCGGTTACGGTGAAGGACACGCGGTCGACCACGGGGGTCTCGCCGAAGCGCTCGGGGAAGAAGATCGAGAGATCTTTGACCTCGAGGATGACGCGCGCGTTGGGGTTGGCCACCAGACGGTCGGTGCGGCGAGTCTCGGCGTCCTTTAACTCGTTCAGCACGCCCTCGAGGTTCTGGGTGGCCAGACGATTCTGATAGTCGCGTTCACCGGCGAGCGCACCGGCGCTGACTTCTTCAGCGGTGATCTTGCGGGTCTCCTCGCTCATCGCCTGCGGGATATCCTCCGCTTCCGCGTAAGACTTGTCGTCGGTGACGGCAGGGGCCGAGGTCAGCACACCCGAGGTCAGGCCGTCGGTGTTGTTCTCTTCGTCGATTTTTACTTTGCGGCGCAGCTTGGGGTTGACCATGGCGTCCGTCATGCCCTCGGAGAGCACGTTCAAGGCGAGCACGGTCAGCAGAATGATCAAGCCGGCAAAGGTCGTTGCCCACCAGCCACCGGCGAGCACCAGGGCGCGGCCGTCGGCGATCACGTTACCCCAGGAGGGGTTCGGCGGACGCACGCCAGCCGAGAGGAACGACAGCGACGCTTCGAGGATGATCGCGTCTGCCACCATCACGGTGGCGAACACCAGCACGGGAGCGATGGTGTTACGCACGACGTGCTTGAGCAGGATGTAGGGACGCGGTGCGCCCATGACACGCTCGGCACGCACGTAGTCTTCGTCCCAGCTAGCGAGCACCTGAGCTCGGACGACGCGGGCCAGCTGCGGGGTGTAGACGATGGCGATCGCCAGGATGATGGTGCCCACCGAGTTACCCAGCGAAGCCAGCAGAACCGCGGCGAGTGCGATACCGGGGAAGGCCATCAGGATGTCCATCAGGCGCATCACAATCTCAGAGACGACCTTGGAGCTGGTGGCGGCCAGTGAGCCAAGAATGCCGCCGAGCAACAGGGCCAGCGCTACCGCACCCAGGCCAACCTGCAGGGAGGCTCGAGCACCGTACATTAGGCGGGAGAGAATATCGCGGCCCTGGCGGTCGGTGCCGAACAGGTACTCACCGTCGGGAGCCGAAATCGGTATACCCGTCGAGGCCAGCGGATCGTGCGGAGCGAGGACGGGGGCCAGCAACGCCATGAGAATAATGAGAAAGAGGAATCCCAGAGCAATTTTGGATCCCAGGGGCAGGGCCTTGAAGCGAATACCAGGCTGAGAAAGACGGTCAGCTAGTCCTTTTCGCATCATGAGTTATACCGTCCTAATACGAGGATTGATGAGCATGTACAACAGGTCAACGATGATGTTCACCAGCACAAAGGCGACGGCGATAGTGATGACCACGCCCTGAACGAGGTTGATGTCGTTACCGGTGATTCCGGTGAAGATCAGGTTGCCCATTCCGTTGAGGGAGAAGATCATCTCGATCACGACTGCGCCACCCATGAGGTAACCGATGCGCAGGCCCAACACGGTCACCGGGGTGATGAGCGCGTTCTTGAGCACGTTCTTGGTGATGACCTCGCGGCGGGGCACACCGTTACCGATGGCGGTGCGCACGTAATCCTTATCCAGTTCTTCCACCATCGAGGTACGCACGGTGCGGATGAGGGACGCGCTGACCGGCACCGCGAGCGCCAGGGCCGGAAGGAACATGTACTGCAACCAGGTACCAAAGCCGCTGCCCTTCGGCGCGTTACCGCCCGAGGGGAACCAGCCGAGGTTCAGGGAGAGGTACTGGATGAGCAGGATACCCAACCAGAAGGAGGGGGTTGCGATCGAGGCCATGGAGATCACGCGGATCACCTGGTCTTGCCAGCGGTCGCGGTAGAGAGCCGCGGTCACACCCAACACCAAGGAAGCTACGGCGGCGATCAACACACCCAGGAAGGTCAGTTGCAAGGTGATGGGGAAGGCGACCTTGATCTGATCGATCACGGGCTGAGCCGGGGGCGTCGTCATGCCGAGGTCGAATCGGATCAGACGACCGAGAAAGGCGAGGTACTGCACGGGCAAGGGTTGGTCGTAACCCATTTCCCGGTTGTAAGCGGCTTTGGCTTCTTCGGACGCGCCTTCACCGAGTGCAATGGTCGCTGGGTCGCCGGGGGTGAATTGAAGAATGATGAAAACCAGGATGGTCACGCCCAGGAGCATGACCGGCAAGGCTAAGAGTCGCCGCCCTAGTAGTCGCAATAAATTAGACACAACAAACTACGCTTTCTCACCGGGGTTTCGGCGTGCAGAGATCCCGGATTTTGTGGTGTGGTGATAGAAAGTCGAGGAGGGGAGGCTACGACGGCAACCGCACCGCTGTGAATGCCGTCGTAGCCTCGCATTCAAAAAGCAAAGCGCCGCACGGTGGTGTGGAATTGCTGTAGTGGGCGCTTCACCCGCTTTTTGAAAGTAGCTACGGCATTATGCCTGGGTGGAACCAACGTTCAAGAACGAGACGCCGGTGGTCGGCAGCGGCTTGTAACCGTTGAGGGTCGAAGCGTCCCACGCGGTGGGCAGTCGACGGTGGAAGAGCGGGTACAACGGAGCGTTGTCGGCAATGATGTCGATGGCCTTCTTCCAGTCCTGCTTCGGGTTCTCGGCGGTCACGGCCGAGTCCATGAGTTTCTGTACCTGCTTGTACTCTTCGGTCTTCGACCAGCGGAAGCGCTTTTCGGGCCAGGTTGCACCGCGGTACCACCAGGAGAGCAAGAGGTCTGCGTCGTTACCGAAGACCGAGGGGTCACCGGGTGCCAGGACCACCTCGAAATCACCGGTGTCGACGTAGTCGGAGTACAGGGACGCAGACGCCTGATCCGAGATGGCGACGTCCATTCCGGCGTCCTTGAGGGATTCCTGGATGTGCTGCGAGCACTGCTTGACCCAGTCGTGATCGGTGGTGTGAATGGTGAACTTGAGGTTCTCGACACCGGCGTCCTTCAGCAACTTCTGTGCCTTGGCCTTGTCGTAGGTGTAGACGGTGGAGGCCTCAACGTAGTCTTTGTGCTCCTTGTGGAGGAAGGAGGTTGCCGCCGAAGCGTTGCCCAGCAGAGCGTTGTTGATGACCTTGTCCATGTCGATGGCGTAGAAGAGTGCCTGGCGCACTTCCTTCTTATCGAACGGAGCCTTCTGGCAGTTGAACATCATGAAGAGCAGACCGAAGGACTGCACCGATTCGACGTTGAGGTTCGAGTTCTCGAGCACCTTGATGTTGTCGTAGGGCACGGATTCGATGGTCTGCACACGCTTGGACTGCATTGCGGTCACACGTGCGGCGGGGTCTGCCAAGATGGACCAGTTCATGGTCTTGGCCAGAGCCGGGCGCGGTCCGTTGTAATCGTCGAAGCGTTCGAACTTGATGTGGTCGCCCTTGGTAGCCGAGACAAACTTGTAGGGGCCCGAACCCACGGGGGACGATCCGAAACCGTCGAGGTTCTTCTCTGCGCTCTTGGGCATGATGAAAACCAGCGAGATGCGGTCGGCAAAGAGCGGGAAGGGCTGATTGAGCTTGAACTCTACGGTCTTGTCGTCGACTGCCTGGGTGGAGTCGATGAAGTAGAGGAACTGAGCGAACAGCGACTCTTCGGCGGTGTAGCGGTCGAACGACCAGACGACATCCTCGGCGGTGACGGGATCGCCGTTGTGGAACTTTGCGCCCTCACGCAACGTGACGCGATAGGTGGTGTCGTTGACCTGTTCGGGGTCCTTGGCGGCCAGAGCGTTGTAACGTTCGCGGGTTGCCGGATCCAGGGCGGTGAGGCCCTCGAAGATGTGCAGGTTCGCTGCCATCGGCGCGGCGCCGGAGGCAACGGAGGGATCGAAGGAGGTCGAGACGTCGTAGGCGATACCGGCGTTGATGGTGCCGTCTTTGTTCACCGACTCCGAGGCGGCTTCCGAGGAACCTCCTGCAGAGGAATTGTTGTTACCGCATGCGGCGAGGCTGGCGGTGAAGGCAAGAGCTGCTCCGGCAGAACCGGCGAGCTTGAAGAACCCTCGGCGGCCGAGGGGTGAGCTGAGAGCCTCTTTCATGGAAGTCGCTCCTTTGTGACTTATATGAAATAGATGAAGACCAGGTGACCAGAAGTAGGACGTCCTACCTCTTGTACCTTAAGATAGTGATAAGTACCACAAAGTGCAAGTACTAACTCAGATGTTTCTCAGACACGACACGTGGGCCTTCGCCGTCGAATACGCACAAGGTCTCAGAGAATATGAGTATTCGCTTCAAGGAGTTACTCAATGACACAGCCAAGCTCAAAACACAGAACCACCGCCCGAGATCGTCAGGAACTTCTTCAGAACCACATCATCGACTTGATCCTCGAGAAGCAACTTCCCGCAGGAGCGCCCATGCCCACCGAGACAGAGCTTTCGGAGGAACTCGGTGCGGGCAGGAACTCGCTACGTGAAGCCATGAAAGTTCTCGACGCCATCGGCATCGTTGAGATCAGACACGGCCGAGGAACCTTCGTCAGCAACGACGCTCTAACTCCGATGGTGCGTGCCCTCACGTTTCGCGGAAGGTTGTCTCTCTTCCGCCACGGCAAAGAGGCCCTGGAGCTCATCGACGTGCGCCAGGCCCTGGAGACCGGGCTGATCCCCTTCGTGGCGATGTCGATCGAAGAGTCTGAACTGAAAAGGGTGGAGGAAGCCGCCCTGGGGATCGAGGCCGCCAGCAAAGAGGGCAACTCTATCGCCTATTGGGATCAAAGGTTCCACGCCGCCCTTTTCGCACCCCTGGGCAACGAGTTGCTCTCCGGGCTTCTGGACGTCTTCTGGCAGGTTTACCACAACATTTCGATGTCGCTCGACGGAGTGGCGCCGCTACAGCCTGAAGACTTAGAAAGCCTCTCGAAAGCCCATACCGATTTGTACCAGGCCGTCAGCGACCGAGATCCCGCCAAGGCCGTTGAACTGATGACCGCCCACTTCGATGGAATTCGGATGAGGTTGGAGAAGTGGGCGGCACAGCTCGCTTCCGACCACGACGAAAAGTAGGCACGCAAAAAGTCCCGTACCCCTCAGAATCATAGCGGTACGGGACTTTTGCAGATCAGAGGTTAGTCGGCGTGCAGATTATATTCATCCACCGCGCCGGGTTCCTCCGGCTGCTCGGGGTGGCGGGCCAGGTTGACGATCGCCAACACCATGCCACCCCAGATGGTTACGATGGCCACGATCAGCATCAGAATCGCTGCGCTTGTCATGGTTACGCCACCTCACTTTCACTGTGGGCCTTCATCCGGTGACGGGAAGGATCAACGTGATCGGTTAGCAGTTTGCCGCGGGAAATGGGCGGGGCGGGAGGCTTCAGCGCCGCGCGCGAGGTCTTGGACCACGGCAAGAAGGAGACCACCACTGCGATCACCAAGAGCATGATCACCATGCCCCAGCCGAAGATATTCAGCATCTGGGCGGGGTATCCCTCATAGGGTTCCTGGAGCAGACCGATGAAGGTCGAGATCAGGCTGTATCCCAGGACCAGCGGGGTCACCAGGGCCAGGAGCACCATCCACAATCCCCCGGTGCGCACCGAACCGAAGCGGTTCAGATGATCGCGCAGGAAGGGCAAGCCGCGTACCAGGTAGGCGACGGTGATGATGGAGACCAAACCGGCGGCCAAGATACCGAACTGGTTGACGAAGTTATCCAGGATGTCCAGCACGTAGAGACCGGATTCGGTGGACATGAACACAATGGAGAGTACAGCCAGCGGCACCCCCACAAAGAGGGTGGCGGGCACTCGGGCCATATCGAACTTGTCCTGAATACCGGCCACGATCACCTCGACGATGGAGATGATGGAGGTGAAACCGGCGAACAGCAACGACCCAAAGAACAGCAGGCCGATCAGCGCGCCGGCCGGCGCCTGCGAGATAATGGTCGGGAAAGCGATGAAGGCCAGGCCGATACCCGAGGTGGCCACTTCAGAGACGGACGTGCCGGCGGCCTGGGCCATGAAACCCAGCGCCGAGAACACGCCGATACCTGCCAGCAACTCAAAACCCGAGTTAGAGAAACCTACGACCGCACCCGAACCGGTCAGGTCGGTCTTGGTCTTGAGGTAGGAGGAATAGGTGATCATGATGCCGAAGCCGATGGACAGGGAGAAGAAGATTTGGCCGTAGGCGGCGACCCACACCTTGGGGTCAGCCAAGGAGGACCACTGCGGAGTGAACAACGCGTTCAAACCGTCCGAGGCTCCCGGCAGGGTCAGCGAGTATCCCACCAGCACCACGAACATCACCACGAGCAACGGAATGAAGATGACGTTGGCGGCGCCGATACCCTTCTGCACGCCCAGGCTCATGATGACGAGCAGCAAGACCCAGACCAGGATCACGGGGATCAGCACGCCGGGCACGAAGTTGAAGGAGAGGCTGGTCTCCCCCGCGTGCAAGAAGTCCTTCATGAAGAACGTGGCCGGGTCGTCGCCCCAGGCATGGTTGAAGGAGAAGAGCATGTAGCGTAGCGACCAGGCGAGAATCGCGGCGTAGTAAATCGCGATGATCGCATTGATGCCCATGTGCCACCAGCCGATGAACTCGGTCTTGCGGTTCAGTCGGCGGAAGGATAGCGGCGAGGACGCCCGGCCGCGGTGGCCGATGGCGTAATCGAAGAAGAGAAACGGCAGACCTGCGGTCAACAGTGCCACCAGATAGGGGATCATGAAGGCGCCGCCACCGTTATCGAAAGCGACATAGGGAAAACGCCAGATGTTTCCCAGTCCCACCGCGGAACCGATGGCGGCGAAAATGAATACTTTGCGGCTTGAGAAACTTTCGCGTTTCTTGGGTGCCTTGAGCGACGAGGCCATATAGCTACCTCTGTGAGTAGAAAGGAGTGCGTTGAAGGCGGGCCCGGGCGGCCCGCTAGTGTGCACTTAATCTACTGGTAGTGTGACCTGCATCCCCAATTTCTACACCAATGTCTCATTATTCAAGACATGGAGGGTGGGGCTCAATTAGGCCTCGCGACGCACCACTGCATGCGCGAAGGATTTCAGCGCCGACTTCGCGGTCGACTCGGGCAACGGCTCAATGGCAGCAATCGCGTCATCGGCCCACTGGTAGGCGATCTCCCACGCCCGGCGGGTCACCGGGTGGGCGGCAAGCTCGGCCACGGCGGTCGCCAGGGCCGAGTCGTCCGTGAGGTCTGCACGCACCAGCTCGAGCACCCGCTGCGCCTCCGGATCGCCCGACTGCGCCTGCTGCTCCAACAGGATGGTCGGCAACGTGGGAACTCCCTCGCGCAGGTCGGTGCCGGGCACCTTGCCCGACTTCTTCGACTGCCCGGTCACGTCGATTACGTCGTCGGCCAGCTGGAAGGCCACACCCACCAGTTCACCGTAACGAGCCAGCATCTGCACCACCGACTCCGAAGCACCGGAGAGGATCGTGCCGTAAGAACCGGCCGCCGCGATCAGTGACCCGGTCTTACCCTCGACCACCTTGATGTAGTGGGTGAGGATGTCCTCGCCCTCCTGCGGACCGGTAGTCTCGAAAAGCTGCCCCAGCACCAAACGCTCGAAGGTCTGCGCCTGCACTGC
This sequence comes from Rothia sp. LK2588, assembly GCF_040946465.1. Taxonomy (NCBI): domain Bacteria; kingdom Bacillati; phylum Actinomycetota; class Actinomycetes; order Micrococcales; family Micrococcaceae; genus Rothia; species Rothia sp. LK2588. The sequence goes on from NZ_JAYWLS010000002.1 coordinate 133,130, forward strand.
CATCGGGCGCTGCCCCAGCTCAGAGACGATGAGGGACGCGCGGGAGAAGATGAGATCGCCGGTCAAGATAGCGACCGAGTTGCCCCAAATATTCTGGGCGGTGTCGACACCGCGGCGCTTGGGGGCGTCATCCATCACGTCGTCGTGATAGAGGGTGGCCAGGTGGGTCAGCTCAACCACGACGGCGGCATCGATCACCGCGTCGTTGATCTCGCCGTCCGCGGCGGCAGCCAAGAGGGTCAGCAGAGGACGCACCCGCTTGCCTCCCGCGTTGAGCAGGTGGCGAGAGGCCACATCGGCAATCTTCGAGGTCTGCGTAACCGCCCGCGAGAGGCGCTCCTCGATCTCAGCGAGCGCGCTGAGGATCTGCGGCCCCAATTTTTCGTCGGAGGCGATGATGTCAAAGCCGGCGGGCAGGGAGAAATCCGCATTGGCGAAGAGGTCTGCCATGGATCCCGAAGTGGTGGTGTTCTCGGTGTCGCTCACGTCTGAAGTTTCTTCTCTATCTCGATGCGCCGTTGACTAGACGCGTGCCTGCTGGGTCTGCGCCGCCCCTGCGATGTCTGAGGCGGGGGCCTTAAAACCGCGGTGGATGGCGACGATGCCTCCGGTGAGGTTCCGGTACTTCACATCCGTCCAGCCGGCGCGGGTGAATTCGTGAGCCAGAGCGTCTTGATCTGGCCAGTCGATGATCGACTCGGCGAGGTAAACGTACGACTCGGGGTTGGAAGACACCGCGCGCGCGATCGGCGGGATGGCACGCATAATGTAATTCTTATACACCGCGGCGAAGGGGGCAAAAGTGGGCTTGGAGAACTCCAAGACCACGATGCGGCCGCCGGGTTTGGTCACGCGGTGCAGTTCCCGCAGCGCCCGGGGGTACTCGGCGACGTTACGCAGACCGTACGACATCGTCACCGCGTCGAACTCGTTGTCCCCGAAAGGAAGGTCGGTCACATCTGCCTGCACGAAGGTGATGTCAGGACGACGGCTTCGACCGACCGCCAACATACCCTCCGAGAGATCGGCGGCAACGACGTCCGCCCCGAGATCCGCGAACGGTTCGGAGGAGGTGCCGGTACCTGCGGCGATATCGAGCACGCGCTCACCGGGCTGCGCGTTGACCGCGGCGACGGTTTGCTTGCGCCAGTACAGGTGCTGCCCGCCCGAGAGAATGCCGTTCATCAGGTCGTAGCGCTCTGCCACCTGGTCGAACATGGAGGCGATGTCTGCGGTGTTTTTATTCAGGTCTGCACGATTCACCTTGCCATTGTGTCACGAATGCACCCCGAGCTCTAGGCAGGAGGGCGCGCTAGAGGTTGACCGTGGCGGTTTCGTGGTGTTCACCGGTGAGCATGGTGACCAGCACGGTGCTATCTTCGACCGCCTTCAACTCGTGTAACAGGTGCGCGGTGAGGTGGATCGGCTTGCCGGGATGCAAGCGGATGGTGGAGCCCTGGACAGTGAAATCCACGACCCCCTTGAGGGTCTGTACCACGATCGGATGCACGCTGTGGTGCTCCTTGAAGACCTGGCCGGCGGAAAATTCGAGTAGCACGAGGTTGGCCCCGTCCGCCTCGACAATTTTCTTCGCGTGCGGTTTGGTCTCGAACGGTTGCAACGCGCAGGTTAGGTCGGGCAGGTCGATCACGTGCCCCTCGTGAGTGCCGGGCATGACAGCCTCCTCAAATCGGTATCTTGTATACCTAATTCTACGCCCGCGTCACGTTCACGGTGAAGCCATTCTCGGCAGAGAATCCCTCCACCAACCGCTCGATCTCCACCGCGTGCGGAGTGGTGAAATAGCGATGGACGGCCTCCGCGAAACCAGGGTCTTGCCCCAGTTTTCCGTGCTCGAGAGTGCCAAAAATCCCGCCACCGCGATCATCGAGCACATCGACCACCACCCGCGGCTTGAGTTCCAGGGGGCCGATATTGAGCGAAGAGACATCGTGTAGGAAGGTCAGGTCTCCACACAAGACGCGCACCGGGGTAGCTTGCCCACCGTCTCGCGTCGCGCTCGCCAGCGAGACACCGGACGCCACGGCCAGCGTCCCATCAATACCCGCCAACCCCCGCGAGGCCAACACAACGGGGGCGCGCTGGGAGGAAGGCGCGATGAGGTCAAGATCGCGAATCAGGTTGGACGATCCGCACAGTAGCGTCTCGCCCCGAACCTGGGCGGTTTCCCATGCCTGCAGCGCCAGCGAAAGCCCCGCGGCGCGACCGGTGGCGACCCCGGTTTCGCGATAGTCGCGGACTGCGGCCAGATGTTCGGCGCGAGCCTGCCGCCCGGCCTGTTGCCAGGCATCCAGCCACTGCGCGCTTCCCCGACCGGCCAACTCTGCCAGTTCCGTCAGCGAGTTCACGGCGCGTCGCTTGAGGCGGCCCGGAGTGAACCACGGGGCCGGCCGCTCGGCATAGTAGAGCTGTTCTTTATCGGCGGCGTCCAAGAGCGCGGTGACCGGGCGAGACAGCGTGGGGTGGCCGAAGAGCACGACCTTCTCAATCTGCTCCCCCAGCTCCCCCGCCAACACCTGCCGATAGGCCTCAATTGCCACGTTCGAAAACCGTGCCCCAGAGCTCGGTTCGGCGAGCAGCGGCAGGTGGTGCTTGGCGGCGAATCGCTGGGCCACCTCACCGGCACCGTCTCCGGCCACGACCACGGTTTTCACCTCCGGTAACTGTGCGGTGTTCACTCCCAGCCAGTCGGCCAGATCCTCGGTTGGTTGCGCCAGCGGTGCCGCCTCGGGAGCCTCGGCCAATCGCCGCGCCCAGCGTTGCAACAGTTCGGCGTGGGCCGGGGCCGGGGTCAACGGGGTGTCGAAGGCGAGGTTGAGGTGGACGGGCCCCACCGGTAGAGACGAGGCGGCCTCCCAACGCTGCGCATCGCGGCCGCAGAGCGTGGCCAGCGCCTGCGAGAACGCCTCGGTCTGCTTTCCCGGTTCCCGTTCGGGGTAATCCGTCAGGTCTACCTCGGCCCGCACGAAGTTGGTCAACATGCCGGGCTGCTGCGTGGTCTGGTTAGCGCCGGTGCCTCGGAGCCGCGGTGGCCGGTCGGCGCTGAGTATGGCCAGCGGAAGCCCCGAGTGATACGCCTCCATCACCGCCGGAACCAGCTCCCCCACCGCAGTGCCGCTCGTAGTCACCACACCCACCGGAGCGCCCGTGGCTTTGGCCAGGCCCAGCGCGGTGAAGGCGGCCGAGCGCTCGTCGATCCGGACGTGCGAGGTCACCACTCCCGCGGCATCAAGGGCGGCCACGGCATAGGCCAGGGGTGCGCTCCGAGAGCCTGGGCTCACCAGAATATGGCGCATGCCTGCTCGGACCAGGGAATCCAGCACCGAGACTGCCGACATCAGCGAGGGAGGAAGCGGGGTAGTATTCATCGATTTCCATCTTAACGACAAGCGCCCGTCACCGAAGCAGTGACGGGCGGGGCGCTATGGCGCGAAAGCTGAGTTTAGTGGGAGACCTTTTCGGTCACCGCGGAGTAGTCGTAGTAGAGATCCCAGCGCTCTTCCTCAGTCAGGGTGGGGGTGAGGAAGATCTGCTTGAAGTTCTCAACGGCTTTGGAGCCGAGGTTCTGAACGGAGGATGCCTTCGGTGCGGACTGAAGGAAGAACATGATTGCCTCTTTCTGCGTATCGTTGCGCAGTCTTAAAAATTCCCTAGTGGACCTCTTGCGAAGAGCGGATCTACCCTGTGCGACCAGGCCGCTTTTGTTTCACAAAGAAAGTAATTGCGATGACTGATATGAGCATAACACAGGCTGAGGGCATTTGGGGGACAAATCTAAGAATTTGTAGGTATTATCCGACGAAACCCCAGGGTTCTTGTCCCCATAAACAGAGCAATTATGCCCCCTACTAAGCACTTTACTCACCGGTAACTTAAAGCTCATCCAAGTGTCACCCAGAGAACGAATTTTTGTACTTGAGGCGTTGCACGACACCGCGGGGGAAACCTGCCTAATAACCCTCAGGCGTCGCTCAGAACGCGATAACACTCCTCGATGCGCCGGCGCCACCAGGCCGTGACCTGCGGGGAGGCGGCCCAGGTGCCCAACAAATCTTCGTCGGCGGCAACGTCCCGCACCTGGATCACCCCATCACGGGATCGTAGGGAAGGTGCGGCGGTATCTGCCGCCATCAGGGAGACCGTGTCTAAACCGCAACCGAACGGCAACTCGTCGAGGCTCGCCGCGAGCGCCACTCCGGCACGAATACCCACCGATGTCTCCAGTGCGGAGGAAACCACGGCCGGTAAACCGGCGGCTCGCACCACTTCGCGGGCCCGGCGCACCCCACCCAAAGGGGCCGCTTTCACCACCAGGACATCGGCCGCACCCAGTTGCGCCACCCGCAACGGATCGGCGGCCTTGCGCACCGATTCATCGGCGGCGATCAGGGTGCCCACCCCGCGTCGACGCAATTCCTCGCGCACCCGCGCGAGCCCCTCCGCGGTAGACACCGGCTGCTCGGCGTAGACCAGATCGAACTCAGCCATGCGAACCAGGGCGTCCACGGCCTGATCGTGGTTCCACCCCATATTGGCGTCTACCTTGAGCCGGGCCTGCGGGAGCGCGGCTCGCACTGCGGCAACGCGAGCAATGTCTTCGTCAACACCCTGCCCAGACTCAGCGACTTTAATCTTGATTTCGTGGATTTCACCCTCATAGTTCGCCAGCACCCCGGGCACCTCGTGCGCCGCCACCGCCGGCATCGTGGCGTTGACCGGAACCTCGGTGCGCCGCGGTTCCGGGTACCCCAACCAGGCAGCCTCGACCGCGGCCGCCAACCAGGCGCTTGCCTCTTCAGCGCCGTATTCCATAAACGCCGCAAATTCGGCCCACCCTGCAGGACCGTGGATCAGGGCCGACTGTCGGCTGGTGACCCCGCGGAACTTGACGCGCATGGGGATCTCAACCACATGAACCCCGGCAAGGATGTCCTGCAACGGGGGCAGTGGACGACCGTCAAAGAAGGGAGGCAGGTTTGAAGTGTGCACGCCCTTAATCTACAGCGGCGCCGCCCCGGCGTTGAAACCGGGAGGAGGTCTCATGGATTCTCCCAGGAAACCCTCAAGAGAATTTGGCACAATAAACTTCAGTTCTAGTGGTGACAACCGGCAATCCTGTCCGTGAAAGGCGGTTCACACACGTTTTGGTCAGACGAAACAACGCACAGTACCCTCTCTCCCCGGAGGCCCCCGTCGAGCGTCGGGTGACCCCCGATGCTTCAGTGCGTGCCGTTCCGGCTAAGACAGACGACACCGGCCCTGGCACTCTCCGGACGCCGCACCAGGCGCATCATGCGCGGTGGAACGCAGTGCGCCGCACCCGCCCCTCCCTGTGGTCGATCGTGCAACACATCGGTGCCCTGGTGATACTCGGAACTCTCTTTGCGCTCTCGCTCTGGTTCTTCATCCGCACCGCGGTAGGTCAAGACCTCGACGAACGGGCCCTGCATGAATTCTCGTATCGGTTCATGCGCTTTCAGACGCAAACCTCGAGCATGCTCGACCTCATCCCCGCCGCAGCCGGCGTCCTCGCCCTGGTCTGCATTATTTTCGTGATCGTGTGGAAGCATCGTTTCGTGCCGGCCCTCGTCGGCCTGGGCGTGGCGCTGGCGGCCAATGCTTCTACCCAGATCTTGAAGAACTTCATCGTCACCAAGCCCGACTTTGGGATGCAAGAGGCGGTCATGAATTCCGCGCCCTCCGGCCACACCACTTTCGCCGCCTCTGCCGGCGCGGCCCTGTTTCTCGCCTCCCCCAAGAAGTTTCGCCCCGTCGTGGCGATGATCGGCGCGTTTTTCACCTTGGCGGCGGGTTTCTCGACGGTGGTCAATGCCTGGCACCGCCCGGTAGACGTGGTCTCAGCCGTGCTCCTGACGACCATCTGGACGGTCATCGGCATGGCGATCCTCCGGTTCCTTCGCTCCGAAGAGATGGACCTCTCCGATACCAAGTACACCGGGTTGATCCTGGTTCCCCTCTTGAGCATCATCGGTTTCTTCGTGAGCTTCTGCGCCGTGGCCATGTATATGGTGACCTATTACGACCCGATCCCCGGTTGCGCGTTGATGGCGGCCACCTGCATGATCGTGGCGGTGATCGCTTTCTCGACCGCGCTCCAGATAGCTCTACTTCGCACGAAGAACAAGGTTCGTTCGGCCTACACCAAGGTGTGGACGTACTAGGGCACACCAACGCATCTCTGCAACAACGCATCAAGAAAGCCGACGGAAAATCGTTCCGTCGGCTTTCTGCTGTGGTTCTTGAGCTTGTATTTCTAGGCTTTGCCCAGGGTGATCGGTCCGGTGAGGCCGGTGGTGTCGCTTTCTGTAAAACGGGTGTGCGAGACGCCCTTGCCCTCGCGTTCCTGGTTCTCCAACCACTGCAAACGGTTGAGCAGGATGCGAGTGGTGCCACCGGAATACGGCAGGTGATACATCGCCGCGGTGGTGGGGTTTTCTTCCTGTGAAAGAGCCGAGGCGCGAATCTTCTCGATCGCCTGTTCCATGGTCTCGGCCATGCGGGTGATGAAGGCCTGCTCTACCGCTTCGCCGTGACCGGGAATGAACACGCGATAACGATCCAGCGCCGCGACGTCGTGCAGGGTCGAGACCCACAGCTCAGGGTAGGAATCGTCGAAAGCCGGGTCGTTGCCCTGCTCGAGGATGTCGCCGGTAAACAGGACGTCATCCACGCCCACCAACACGTCGGAATCGGTGTGAGCGAGGCCCAGGTAAAACAGCGTGACCGCACGTTCGCCGAGCTCAACCTTGGTGAAGGACGCGCGCGTCCCGTCCCCGGGAAGAAAACGGTTAGGCACGACCAGGTGGGTGTTGGCACCCTGCTGATGAGCCATCTCGGGTTCCAGCACTTCAACGTATGCGCGCTGCTGGTCTCCGTACTGTTCCATGGCGCGGGCGGCTCGCGGGTGCGACCAGAACTCGGTGACCCCGTCTGCTTCAAACACCGCGTTGCCCATAAAACGGTCGAAGTGAGCGTGGGTGTTGACCACGACCAGCGGGAGCTCGGTGATCCGTCGTACCGCACGGAGGATTTCGGCGCCTTGACGCGGGCCAGCGCCGGTTTCTACCACCATCGCTTTATCGGCGCCCACGATCAGGCCGGAGTTCAGACGGTAGTTATCTGTATTAATGAGGTAGACACCGTCTGAGATTTCATGTGTACGTGCCATAGTTCAAAAATACTCGAACTTACCCCAGAACAGCATCTTCTGTTGTCATCCTAGACAACAGTGAGGCACGTCTCACATGCGCAATCGCCGCCATCCGCCCGCGCCAAAGACCGCGATAGCATGGCAGATGTGGAAGTTAACAGAGACCAATTCGCCCGCACCGTTTCGGCCGATGCGCCCGTCGTCGGACGCTTCGCCCCCTCCCCCTCGGGAGACCTACACTTGGGCAACCTGCGCACCGCGCTCTTGGCCTGGCTCATGGCCCGCCATGCCGGCGGACGCTTTGTGATGCGAGTAGAAGACCTCGATCGCGTGCAAGAAGGCGCCGCTCAGCGACAACTAGAACACCTTGCCGAATTGGGGATCGACTGGGACGGCGAGGTGCTCTATCAATCACAGCGAGTGGACGCCTACCTCAGCGAGGTGCGCAGCCTCACCAACGCCGGCCTCACCTACGAATGCTTCTGCACCCGTAAAGAAATTCAGGCGGCACCCTCAGCACCTCACGCCGCACCGGGCGCCTACCCCGGCACCTGCCGCGACCTCACCCCGGCCCAGCGCGAGGCCCGCCGCGCCCAGCGTCCGGGAGCGATACGCCTGAAGACCACCACGAGCCGCTACACGGTTGACGATTATTACACCGGGGAATACACCTCAGACGTTGACGACTTCGTCTTAGTGCGAAATGATGGCACAGCCGCCTACAACCTCGCCTCCGTGGTCGACGATCACCACCAAGGCATCACGCAGATAGTCCGAGGCGACGACCTCCTCCCCTCGGCCCCGCGCCAGGCGTACCTGGCCAATCTTCTCGGGTTTGCAGCGCCCCGCTACGCCCACGTTCCACTCGCGCTCAACGCGCAGGGTCAACGCCTGGCCAAACGCGACGGCGCCGTCACCCTGCCGCAACTCCGTGAGCACGGTGTCAGCGACGCCCGCGTGATGGAGCTGATCGCCGCGTCCATCCCCGGGCGCCCACTGTCACATGCCGGCGGCACCCGCATGCCGCACACGGCCGCCGAAATGTTAGAAGTATTCGATCCGGATACGATCTCCACCGAGCCCTGGGTGGTGACCGATCCGCTGAAGGAAGGGACCACCCCATTTGAAGAGACTCTCGGTTAACTCTCTCGCCCAGCGCGTACCCGCACACCACCGCGGCACCGCCGCGTTGCTTCTGGTCATCCTCGCGTGCCTCGGCATCCAGATCTCCACCGCCGTGGCCGCACCTCTGCTAGACCGCATATCACCGCTCTCCCTGGCCGGTCTCCGTAGCTTTTGTGCGGCGATCGTCTTGCTCATTCTGGTGCGCCCGAGAGTCTCCAAACTGAAGAAAAGCGACTGGCCCCAGGTCATCCTCTACGGCGTGGTGGTCACCTTCTTGAACATCGGTTACTTCAGCGCCATTAAGTACATCCCGCTGGGCATCGCCGTGACCATCGAATTCCTGGGCGCCTTCGGCGTCTCGTTGTTGGGCGTGCAACGTGCTCGCGACGGATTGATTTCGCTGGGCGCGCTGGCCGGCGTGATTCTCATCGCCGGCCCCTCCTTCGAGTCCACCCAGATCGTCGGATACCTCTGGGCCGCCATGAGCGCGCTGTGCATGGCCGGTTACACCCTGCTCTCGGCACGCATGGGCCACGGCTCTCCCGCGGTTGAGGGGTTGAAGGGTCTGGCGATCTCGATCTGCATCTCGGCGCTTCTACTGAGCCCGCTGTCGGTTCCGGTCATGGGTGAGATCGGCTGGGACGGCTGGTTGCGGGTGGCGCTGGCCGGTTCGATGGGTATCGCGCTGGCCTACTCTTCGGACGCCGTCGCGGCCCGCCTGACCTCGGCCGCCGTCATCGGCGTGCTCCTCAGCCTCGACCCGGTGGTGGGAGCACTGATCGGCACCGTCGTCATGGGTCAGGTGCTGCCCCTTCCCGCCTACCTGGGCATCCTGTTGATCGCCGCCTCGGGCGCGCTGCTGGTGTGGAAGACCAACCGGTCTGCGATCGCGATTTCGGCGCACCACCCCAATACCGCCATCCTCGACGCCATCGTGGAGGCCAAGACGGGTCAATTGCCGATCATCCGGCCCGAGGATCGTTAACTAAGATCACACCTAGTTGTGGTTCAATGCACATTAACTGATCTGCGCGATGTAAGATAAAGCGATTCCCATCGGGTATCCCGGTAATTCATACACGCATAAGGATCGTTCAATGAGCGCAACCACCTGGCAGATTATTGCCCTGGCGATCTACTTCTTAGCCATGATCGCGATCGGCCTCTGGGCCAAGAAACAAAACACTGACCTCGAAGACTACGTTCTCGGCGGCCGTCGCCTCTCACCCACCACCGCCGCGCTCTCCGCCGGCGCATCGGACATGTCGGGCTGGTTGCTCATGGGTCTGCCCGGTGCTCTGTACATGGCCGGTCTGGCTCAGGGTTGGCTGGCCATCGGTCTGACCATCGGTGCCTGGGTGAACTGGAAGATCGTTGCCCCGCGCCTGCGCATCTACACCGAGGTCTCCAAGAACTCGGTGACCGTGCCGGTGTTCTTCCATAATCGCCTGCGCGACAACACCCGCATCCTGCGTGTGCTGACCTCGGTGATCACTCTGATCTTCTTCACCTTCTACGCATCTTCGGGCATGGTGGCCGGCGGCAAGTTCTTCCAGTCCTCCTTCGGCCTGGACTTCCACACCGGCATGCTGTTGGTGGCCGGCGTGACCGTGCTCTACACCCTCTTCGGTGGATTCCTCGGAGCCTCCTACACCGACATGGTGCAGGGTCTCATCATGTTGGCTGCGCTGTTGATCCTGCCTGTTATGGCCCTGTTCTACGTGGGCGGTCCGGTCGAGGCTTACCACACCGTGGTTGAGGTCAACCCCAACGCTATGTCGCTGTTTGCCGGCACCACCGCGCTAGGCATCATCTCCACCGCCGCCTGGGGCCTGGGATACTTCGGTCAGCCGCACATCATCACCCGCTTCATGGCTCTTCGTTCACACCGGGACGCCGGAACGGCCCGCCGCATCGGCATCGGCTGGATGGTGCTGACCGTGGTGGGTGCGGCGTCCGCCGGTCTCATCGGCGTGGCCTACTTTGCCCGCCACCCCGAGGCTACCTTGACCGATAAAGATGCCGCGGAGTCCGTATTCCTCGACCTGTCGCAGCTGCTCTTGCACCCCTTCGTCGCCGGATTCATTCTCTCGGCCGTGCTCGCGGCAATCATGTCTACCCTCTCCTCGCAGCTGGTGGTCTGCTCCTCGGCGCTGGCCGAAGACATCTACGGTGCAGTCACTAACAAGAAGCTGATCGGTTCGCGTGGCCTGTGGATTGGACGCGCCGGTGTGCTCGTCATCTCGGTGATCGCCGCGCTGCTGGCCTGGAACCCCGACAGCTCGGTGTTGCAGTTGGTCGCCTTCGCGTGGGCCGGCTTCGGTGCCGCATTCGGCCCGATCGTTCTGCTCTCGCTGTTCTGGCGCAAGCTGACCAACTGGGGTGCGATCGTCGGTATTATCGGTGCGACCATCACCGTCTTCGTCTGGGGTAACAGCCCGCTGGCGGAGACCATGTACGAGATCGTTCCCGGCTTCATTGTCAACCTGATCTTGGCCGTGGGTGTTTCGTTGGCGACCTACCGCCGCAACCCCGAGATCGAGGCCGAGTTCGACGAGACACTGGCTGCCCTGAAGGCCTAGCCCGCACGTGAGAGGAGGGGCCGGTGGTGGCTCGGGTAACATCGGGAACTATGAGCATTGAACTTCCCGAAAAAGTCTCCGACATCTTTGATCCCAACGCGTGGCGTGTGGTCGAGGGGTTTGAGGATTTCCAAGACATCACCTACCACCGCCAGGTCGAGCGCGATGAGGCCGGCGCGATCGTGCGCGATCTGCCGACCGTGCGCATCGCCTTTGACCGTCCCGAGGTGCGCAACGCGTTCCGTCCGGGCACGGTGGACGAGCTCTACCGTGCCCTGGACCATGCGCGGATGACCTCGAACGTGGGCACCGTGTTGCTCACCGGCAACGGCCCCTCCCCCAAAGACGGCGGTTGGGCCTTCTGCTCGGGTGGCGATCAGCGTATTCGCGGCCGCGACGGTTACCACTACGCCGACGGTGAGACCGCCGAGACGATCGACCCGGCGCGCGCCGGACGCCTGCACATCCTCGAGGTGCAGCGTTTGATCCGTACCATGCCTAAGGTGGTCGTGGCCCTGGTCTCGGGTTGGGCCGCTGGCGGCGGTCACTCGTTGCACGTGGTGGCAGATTTGACCATCGCCTCCGAGGAGTACGGCAAGTTCAAGCAGACCGACGCCACCGTGGGCTCGTTCGATGCCGGTTACGGTTCGGCCTTGCTGGCTCGCCAGGTGGGCCAGAAGTTCGCACGCGAGATCTTCTTCCTCGCCAAGGAATACGACGCCCAGCGCATGTATGAGATGGGTGCGGTCAACGACGTGGTGCCCCACGCCGAGCTGGAGAAGAAGGGGCTCGAGTACGCGGCCCACATCGCGCGGCAGTCACCGCAGGCTATCCGCATGCTGAAGTTCGCGTTCAACCTGCCCGATGACGGCATGGTCGGCCAGCAGGTCTTCGCCGGTGAAGCCACCCGCATGGCATACATGACCGATGAGGCGGTGGAAGGACGTGACGCCTTCTTGCAGAAGCGCGACCCGAACTGGGAAGAATACCCCTACTACTTCTAACGCAAAGCTCACTTGGTGAGCGTTGAACAGACCCGCAACGGACCGGTTACCCGGTAAGTTGCGGGTCTGTTGTTTGTTCGGTGAGGTTCGGGTGCCGGCCGGGCGGGAGTAAACTGAGCACCGCCATGGATTTCTCAGCCCTCACCCCCGCGTCCGCACCTACCCATACTGGCCAGCACACTGTGGTGGTCGGCGAAAAACTGCCCGCCGACCCCGCCCGCATGTTGGCGGACTTCACCCGCTCCTTTGAGAACCTCGCGGTGGCCGGCGTCCAGAACCACGAGCCGGCACTGATCGTCACCACCTCCGGCTCCACCGGCAAGCCCAAGCAAACCGTCTTGAGCGCGGCCGCCCTGCAGGCCTCCGGTGAGGCAACCGCCGAGGCCACCGACTCCCCCGGCGCCCAGTGGTTGCTCGCCCTGCCCGTACACTACGTGGCCGGCGCTCAGGTCATCGCACGCTCCGCCCTGGCCGGCACCTCCCCGATGATCACCGATTCCGTCACCCACGGGAGCCCCTTCAGCGCAGCTGACTTTCTCGCGGCCTCCGAACGGTTGTCCGCCCGCCACCGCATGACGTCGCTGGTGCCGACCCAGCTCCACCGGCTCCTGGAGGAAGCGGAGAAATCCTCGACCACGGCGTCCGAGATCATCGAGGCGTTGCGTAGCTTCAACGCGATCCTGCTCGGCGGCGCGCCCGCCAGTGCATCTTTGCTGAACGTCTGCCGGGATCACTGCATCAACGTGGTAACAACCTACGGATCCGCCGAGACCTCCGGCGGGTGCGTCTATAACTCGCGGCCGCTACCCACGGTTCAGGTCGCCATCCAAGATCCCGACGACCACGGTATCGGGCGGGTCTGGCTCGGCGGCAAACCGCTCGCCGAAGGCTACCTCAACGACCCCATACGAACCGCCGCCAGCTTCTTCATCGACGAACACGGTACCCGCTGGTACCGCACCGACGACCGCGGCAGCTTCACCGATGGCACCCTCACCATCGAAGGACGCGCCGACGACGTGCTCATCACCGGCGGCATCAAGGTCTCGGCCCGGCGCATCGTCGAACGCCTCACCGAGCACCCCGGCGTCAAAGAGGCCGTCGTGGCCGGCGTACCCCACCCTCGGTGGGGGCAGGCCGTCGCTGCCATGGTCTCCATCAAGCGGGGCCCGGCGGAACCCTCCCCGCAGGAATTATCCCGATTCGTCGCAGAAACACTCGGCAAACCCGCCGCACCGAAAATCATCGAAACCGTCGACGAGCTACCCGCGCTGTCCACCGGCAAACCGGACAGGCTCGGCATTCACCGGTTACTCACCCAGAAATCTTCAACCATCAACTAATTCCTAGCTCGCATCTCACATCGGCAAGCCCTGAACAGCCCGCGCGGCCTGTGAGACAATGAAGCGTGCTTCCCGGCGGCCCGCCCGCGAGGCACGCTGAAACCAGAGAGAAAGAGGTCGTTCCGTGGCAACACCGGCACAGTGGATCGAGGGCGCACGCCTACGCACGCTGCCCCTGGCAATCGCTCCCATCATCGCCGGATCCGCAGCGGCCTTCGAGCTCGACCGCTTTCACCCCGGCCGGGCCTTCCTGGCCTTTCTCGTTGCGTTCTTTCTTCAGGTGGGCGTCAACTACGCCAACGACTATTCGGACGGCATCAAGGGCACCGACGAGGTACGCGTGGGCCCCCTCCGCTTGGTCGGCTCGGGGGTAGCGAAGCCCCAGCACGTCAAAATGGCCGCCTTCATCTGCTTCGGCCTGGCAATGCTCGCCGGCCTGGTGCTGGTAGCCATCGCCCACCAGTGGTGGTTCTTGGCGATCGGGGCCTCCGCGGTGTTCGCCGCCTGGGGTTACACCGGGGGCAAACGTCCCTACGGTTACATGGGCCTCGGTGACCTTTTCGTGTTTATCTACTTTGGCCTCGTCGCCACCCTCGGAACTCTCTACACGCAGGCCGCCAAGCTCACCCTGACCGGTTGGGTCTTCGCCATCGCGATGGGGCTGATCTCGTGCGCGCTGCTGATGGCCAATAACGTGCGCGATATTCCCACCGACCGGGAGGTCGGCAAGATGACGCTGGCGGTACGCTTGGGCAACACGCTCTCCCGCCGGGTCTACGCCGCCGAGATGGCGGTAGCGCTTCTGCTCACGATCCTGTTGCTACCCCATAACCCGTGGTACCTGCTGGTCTTCGTGTTGATCGGCCCCGTGGTGCATTCCTCCACCGTGGTGCTCTCGAACCAGACCGGCCCCGCGCTCATCCCCGTGCTCAAGCAGGCTGGTATCGTTGCCCTGGCCTACTCGATCCTCGTGGCGATCGCCGCGTATCTGGGGCAGTTCGACCTCTTCGCCGAAGAGGTCATTCACTTCACCGGGTACTAAAAACCTTCGCGGGCAGATCTCTCGTCGACGTACTCGTCTTCTACCGAGCGGTTCTCGGCCTCAACGCTCTTCTTGGGTTTCTTCGTGGCACGACGGCGGTGGAGCCAGCCGTCCACGTCTGCTGAGGCCGCGCTGTGGAGGCGTGGGAAAGCCAAGTAGGCCACGGCGAATGCGATCAGAATCGCGAACAAGCCGCTGAAAATCAGCCCGACGTTCAGGTAGAGGCACACCACGAAGACGAGAACCATCATGCCGATACGGAGCAGAGAATACTTCAAGAAATTCACCCGTCCAGTCTACTCGCATCGTTGTAGGCCTGACGATTCGTGGGAAAATAACCGGTATGGGTAGAGCAATCTTAATCATCGGCGGAATAGCGTTTCTGGTGGGGGTCATCATCTACGCCCTCATCGACTGCATCCGCACCGAACACCAGCGGGTACGCGGTTTACCGAAACCGCTGTGGGCCGCGGCCATCGTGTTATTCCCGCTCATCGGGGCAGTGCTGTGGTTGGTACTGGGTAAGACGCGGGCGGCGGCGACCGACGTGTCCACCGCGCAGCGCGCACCCTCCTCCCCCGATGACGACGAAGACTATCTGCGCTTTCTCGAGCAGAAGGCCCGCCGCGAGCGAGAATCCCGTGAACGGGAGGAGCGCCGCCGCAAGAACGACGGCGACGCCCCGGAGGGCGGCAGTACGCGCGCCTAACCTGCACACCGACCAGCTGAGAATAAAACAATGCGGTGGCTCCGGTGAAGGAGCCACCGCATTGTTGCAATGATGCCCAGGAACGGGCGGGCTTGCCGCCGGGCTTAGAGGCCCGAGTAGCTGTGCAAGCCCTGGAAGAAGACGTTCACCACGGCGAAGTTGAAGATGATGCAGGCGTAACCGGCGATGGACAGCCAGGCCGAACGCGGGCCGGTCCAGCTGCGGGTCGCGCGCGCGTGCAGGTAGGCGGCGTAGACCACCCAGATGATGAAGGTCCAGACTTCCTTCGGGTCCCAGCCCCAGTAGCGGCCCCAGGCCTTCTCGGCCCAGATCGCGCCGGCGGCCAGGGTGAAGGTCCACATCACGAATCCCACGGTGTTCAGACGGAACGCGAAGTTCTCCAGAGTCTGCGAGGAAGGGACCATGCGCAAAAAGCCCATCTTCGGGTCTTCACCCTCGAGGATGCGACGCTCACGCTTGGTCTGCATCAGCTGCAGCACGGCCATCGCGAAGGTAATGGTGAAGATACTGGAAGCCAACACAGCGATCGACACGTGAATCACGAGCCAGTACGACTGCAGGGCCGGCTTGAGGTGGCCCACCGGGGTGGGGAAGCCGATGGTGGCGGCGCACATCATGATCACGGCCAGGCCGGTGACCAGCGTGCCCACGAAGCGCAGGTCGCGGAAGATCAGAGCGATCAGGTACACGGCGGTCACGCAGAGCGCGCCGGTGGTGCAGAACTCGTACATATTGCCCCACGGCACACGCTGTGCTGCCAGGCCGCGCATAATCACACCCGCCGCGTGCACGAGGGTGCCAACCGCCGTCACGGCCACCGCGATGCGAGCGACCTTGCGGGCGGGAGAGGAACCCCAGCGCATCGACGAATCGGCCACGTGGCCTGCGATCTTCTTCTCCGCCGAGCGCTTGTACCCCATGCCGCGGGCGCCGGTACCCTGCTCGGTGGCGGTCACTCGGGCAGAGGCAACCGAGGAACCGCCCCGGCCGGCGGCCTTGGTCTTTGACTTCGCCGAGGACGCCCCCACCCCGGCACCGACGAGCTGCCGCTCGGTTGCGGCAGAGGACTCGGACGCGGCGTCCTGCTGAACGCTGGCGGAGCGGTCCCCACGAGCGGTACGGGAGTTCGACGCCATATCCCAGGTGAACGCGATGAACGCGACCGTGTAGATGACAGCGGCCAGGTACATGAACCAGTCGCTGAACTGCGCTAGAGTCTCGCTAATCATTTGATTCCTTTACTGCCCGCGTTGCTAGGCTTCTTGAACTTCCAGTCCCCACCGTTCTGCGAAGATATCGGTGAGTTTTTCGGCCTCGTCGGAGATGCGCGGGTCTTCACCGCGCGCTAGCAGGCCGTATTCGATAGTGAGCATCCGCTGGCCGGCCTCCTCCTGTTCGGTGGCGCGCACCCAGACGCGGCGGCGCGGCACCCAGACGGAGACGATCAGGCCGAGGAACGCAAGGATTGACGATACCAACACGAGCTTCTTGCCGGGGTCGTACACCACGTCAAGACCGACGTAGCGCTTGTATCCCTCGTAGGTGACCGTGCCGTGCCCCTTGGCGAGTTTCATCGTGGGGTTGTCTTCCGAAAGTATCACGCCGTTGCCCTGTTGCATCGTGTTGAGCGGATTGAGTTTTGACGTATCCAACACGTAGACGTTCTGCGGCACACCGTCATCCAACCCCAGGTCCCCCGAGTAGGCCTGCATGACTAGCATCGGGTTGTAGGGTGCCGAGTCGATAGACACCGGGGCGCCGGTTTGCGCGTAGTCGCTGGTGGGCAAGAACATACCGACGAAGCCGAGCTGGTCGGGTTCGGCGTCCGGCACCTTGAGTACAACCGACGAGGTGTACTTGCCGTCCACGGCAAGACCGATCACCGGGCCCTCGTAGGCCACCGAACCGTCGGGGTTTTGCACCTTGATGATGGGGGCGTAACCGTTACCCGAGAGGTACAGGTTCGCACCACCCACGTTCACCGGTTCGTTGACCTTCAACTTCTCCGACTTCTTCTCGCCGTCAGGGTCGGTGAAGCTCAGGTCTGCGGTGTAATCGAGATCATCGCCGAAGGAGGCCGAGTTGGCCTGACGGTCGTACTTGACGTCGAAACCGTCGAGTTTCACGGTGTACGGCTTGAGCCAGTCGGGGTTGTAGTTGGTACCCGGGGTGAAGGAGTCGAAGCTGATGAGCGAGTTCACGAAGGTGTCGCCCTCGGCGAGGATCTTCTGGCCCTTGTACCCGAAGAGGGCTCCGATGGCCACGCCGATAAGCACGCCGATCATCGCCACGTGAAAGAGGATGTTGCCCACCTCGCGCAGATATCCGCGTTCGGCGCCGACCGAAAGATCGTTGCCCTCCTCGCGCACCTCTACCCGGTAACCGCGTTTCTTGAGGATCGCGGCGGCGTCTTCGATGGCATGACGACGGTCGGGGGCAGCGTCGGTGCTGGGGAAGGAAAGCGTGCGGTGCACGGGCAAACGCGACAGGTTCTGCGGGGTGCGGGCCGGGGGCCGACGCATCGCCTCGAAGTGTTGCTTGGCTCGGGGCAGGACGCACCCGATGAGGGAGATGAACAACAGCAGGTAGATCGCGGCGAACCAGAACGACCCGAAGACGTTGAAGAGCTGCAGTTTGTCTGCGATCGGGCCCCAGTTCGGATGGGCCTTGATGTAGTCGGTGACCTTGGCCGGGTCTTGGATACGCTGCGGGAAGATAGAACCCGGCACCGCGGCCACGGCCAACATCAGCAACAAGAACAACGCGGTGTTCATCTTCGTCAGCTGGGTCCAGGCCCACCGCAACATCTCGATCGGGCCAAGCGCGGGGGCGTCCTTTGCTACCTTTGCCATACTCGCGGCTCCTTTAGACGGGAAGTTCGTAGGTGGGCAGGGATGCCTGGAACCACGAGAGCATCGCGGTCCAGAGGCCGGTGGCCATTAACACGCCGATGATAACCAGCACCACTCCCCCGAACCGCTGCAGCGCCCGCTGATGACGGCGCGCCCAGCCGAAGGTGTTGACGCCGCGGCTCACACCGAGGGCGACGAGCAAGAAGGGGATGCCCAATCCAAGGCAATAACAGGTCGTCAGGACGATGGCCTTGGTGAGGTTGGACCCGTCGAGGTAGACCAGCGCCTGCACGGCGGCGAAGGTAGGCCCGATGCAGGGCGCCCAGCCCAAACCGAAGGTGATACCCAGAAACGGCGCGCCCCACAAACCGGCAGGCGGTTTCTTCTCGATCTTGCGATCACGCTGGAACCAGGAGATGTTCCCCATGAACACAAGCCCCATGAGGATCACGATCAGACCCAGCACCACGTTCACCCAGCTCTGTCCCTTGAGCCAAGGCGCTGCGCCGAGCTGTGCGAAGACCACAGACATCAACACAAAGATGAAAGAGAACCCGAGGATGAACAACAGGATGCCGGCGAAGGTGCGCCGGGTGCGGTGCTTGGTCTCGGTTCCAGACAGCCCGGTCACGTACCCGAGGTAACCGGGTACGAGTGGGAGCACACAGGGTGAGGCGAAGGAGACGAACCCGGCGAGCATCGCCAGGGGGATCGCCACAGCCATGGAACCTTCGGTGATGATCTGCCCGAAGCTAGACACGTGCGGTATGTTCTTCCAACAGAGTATTGACAATGGACTCGTCGATAGTGCCCAGCACTCGGGCGGCCACGCGTCCTTGTGCGTCCAAGATGAGCGTGGTGGGCACGGCCTGTGCCGGCACGTACTTCGACAGACCGTAGAGCACCTTGCCGCTGGTGTCGTTGAAGCTCGGGTATTCGACCTTGAACTTGCGCTCGAAAGCGGCGGCGGTGCCCTCTTCATCGCGCACGTTGGCGCCCCAGAACGTCACCTTATCCCCGAACTTGGCGTGGAGTTTGTTCAGGTGCGGTGCCTCTTCGCGGCAGGGGGCGCACCCCGCGTACCAGAAATTCAGGAGCACGGGCTTGCCGCGCAACGACTCTGAGGTCACCTCGGTGCCGTCGTACTTCACTCCGGTGAACTGCACCGGCTCGCTACGGTCCTGCTCGGCGTATTCCGTGACGGAGCCGTCACCGGCGATATACCCCTTATCGCTACCGGCATTGGCCTGCGCGGCTAATGAATCGTTCTGCGAAGAGCATCCGGCCAGTGCGAACGCGCCGGCGATACTTGCCAGCGAAAGGAACTGCTTACGGTTCATCCGGTGCGGTGTCGGCAGAGCTTCGTGGGCGGGCATATGCTTCTTTCGAGTCATTGAGGGTGTAGGGGGTCAGTTTTATTATGAACCAGGTAACTGAATGACACCTGAGTACAGGTCGGCGGCGGGTTCACAGTAAGAGATGGTCGGGCGTGAATTACCCTGCAGATCGTCGAAGTGAAACGAGGTCACCGAGGCCAAATTGCACTGCCGGGTTCTCGGATCGTGCGGGAGGAACTTGCCCTCGGCACTGCGGCGGGCCATCCAGATGGGCAACTGGTGCGAGACCACGATCGCCTCGGCGCCTTCTCCGCCGAGTTCGACGGCCTTGGCAGCGGCATCCCGAATAGCGGCGGCCATGCGGGCGGCCTGTTCGCCGTACGGCTCCCCCCAGGACGGACGCGTGGGGTTTAGTAGCTTCGGCCAGTGCCGGGGGTTGCGGAGCAACTCGTCTTTGTTCACGTGCAGGCCCTCGAAGTGGTTGCCACCCTCGATGAGGCGAGAGTCTGGGTGAGCCTCAAGGCCCAGTAGCTCTGTGATCGGCTCGGCTGACTCCCGGGTGCGGGTCAACGGGGAACACGTCAGATAAACGATGTTGTGGCCCTCGCGCGCCAGGCGGGCGAAGTGCTCCGCCGAGGCGCGAGTCATCGCGCGGCCCTTCTCGGTGAGGTGGTAGTTGGGCAGGCGGCCATAGACGATGCGGTCTGGGTTATCGACCTCGCCGTGGCGCATGACGTGAACCGTTGCAAGAGGTATGGAGCTCATTGAACCAGTCTCTCAGATAGTTGCCGCTATGGCATCTGTGCGCGCAGGATCTTAAGCAGGCGACGGCCGTTGATCTGCCAAAAGTCTTTGACCTCGCCGTTGACCATCACCACGGGAACCTCGGTGTCGTGGCGGGCCTTTAAGTCGGGGTGCTCGTCGATGTTGATCTCTCGATAAGACAACCCGAGTTCTTCGGTGACCTCAGCCACCGTGGTCTGGGCGGCCTCGCAGAGGTGGCAACCGACACGGGTGAGCAGGGTGACTTCTGGCTGGGAATCCATGGATCTATCCTATCGGCCCTTTCGAGGGCGTAAAAAAACTACGAGCCCCGCAACCTTGGAAGTCAAGGCAACGGGGCTCGTACATGCTGACAAGAATTTACTTCTTGTTGCGGCGCTGGTGACGAGTCTTACGCAGAAGCTTGCGGTGCTTCTTCTTGGACATACGCTTGCGGCGCTTCTTGATAACGGAACCCATGGGATTCACCTCACTTAACAATTTGGTACCCGGCCACACCGTTCGATCTGAAGGGCGCGTTAGCTATGCCGGGTGCACGGTTTATACCGGTATAAACGCTAGGCATAACCGAAATCGGGCACGCACGTGCCCCACAGGTTATGAACGCTCTCTGTATAGAGTACAAGCAATTGGCGAATTTTCCCCAATCGCCGGATGAAATGAGAGCTTTTTCTCGTTCCCGGCGGGGTTAGCGTTTCTTTTTCTTCTTGCCCTTTTTCGAGATCAAGTTGCGCTGCCCCGGGGCGATTTTCGAACCGCGCTGGCTACGTGGACGGGACTCGCGATGGTGCGGAGTCTCGTCGATGATCTCCGGTTCCCTCGGGTCGCGATCGGCGGGTTCATACCCCTCGGGGAGCCGATCGTTATCCGCCCGCGAACGCTGTTCGGTGCCGTGCTCGGATTTCGCGGTCGGCCGGGGTGCGGCGTCCTCTTCACGAGGGGTCTGCCCACGATCATTCGATTCTTGCAGGTCTTCGGCCGTCAAAGCGGCGAGGCGCTGCTGACGGGCCAATTCTTGCAGTTCCACATCGTCGGGGGTGTGGGCGTCCTGCGGTTCGCACTCCTCCGGAGCTACAGGAGGTTGCGGGTGTTCCTCCGGCTCCTGTTCTGCAGGTTGTGGCGCGGTGTGTTTGGGGTGCTTACCGAAATACGCACCGATCTGCGCCAAATTCAGGTGCTTCAGCTCGGAGAGTTTGGGCCGGTGCTTCTTGCTGGTAGGCCCCTGTTCCTGGCTGGGCGCGACCGGCTCGTCCGCGCGGTCGACCATCGGTTCGCCTGCCGTCTCGGGCACAACGGGTTCCTCCGCGGGCAGAGGTTTCTGCGACTTCTGTGCGGCGACCATCACCTTGTTCTCCCCGGCCGAGCGCACGATCGGCTTGATGACGGTGGCGTGCACCGGAGCGCTCACGGTGCCCCGACGGCGGCGGGTGCTCGTCCCCGGGGAAACTCCGGACGCGGTCACGACGTCCGAGCGCGTCGCCTGCGGCTGGGCGGGCGTTTCGGCCGCGGGAGCCTCGGGTGCAACGGGCCGCTCGGTGGCGGGTTCACGCACCGGGGCGGTCGTGCCGATATTTTCCAGTGCGCTGATGATGTCTTCGGAGACCGGCTCGTCCCATTCGCTGGGCACGAGGTCGTCGCCCTCGACCTCGATGGGGTGCATGGCGGCGGTGGCACCGGGCATCTCGTTGGGAGAGAGGGTGGCCTCGTCTAGGTCTATGCCGGCGTCGGCATACTGGTTCTCAATGTTGGCCTTCACCAGCTGAACTGCCAGTTCGTTGTCACCCGATTCAAGGGCGTCATAGATCGCCTTGTACTCGGCGCGCAAACGGGTGGCCGTTGAGCTCCAGAGCGGAACTTTACCCATGAGCGAGAGCAAAAAGTCATAGATTGTCTCGCTCATCGTGGCCATGAGCCCGGTGACCAGATGGTTCCCGGCGAGCTTGGTGAGCGCGATGTGAAAGTCTACTTCGAGGCGGTGGAAGTCGTTGGGAAGAATCACTTCTTCCTGCATCGCGTCCAGCAACTCGCGCAGTTCCCGCATGGCCGGGTGGTCTCGTCGAGCATGCGCCAGGGCCCAGGACTCGATCATGATGCGAGCCTGGATCATGTCTCGCATGGGGTGGCGTGCGCTGGCCATGTGCAGGCGTAGCGCGGGAGTCATCGACTCTGCGGGGGCGGAGACCAGGTGCGGAATGATGGCCTTACGCTTGCCCTCGTAAAGACGCAACACGCCTAAGATTTCGAGGCGCTTGAGCGCCTCGCGGGTGCTGTTGTTTCCGGCCTTAATGATGTTCGCGAGTTCGCGATCATCGGGGAGATCTTCACCGAGATTCACGGCTCCTTCGAAGAGCTGCGACTCGATCCAGTTCAGAATTTTGGAATCTACTGACATTGGGGGGTCTATGGTCTTTCCACGGGGAATGAGTAAAGAGCGGAATTAACGTGAACGACGGCGGCCCCAACGCGTCAGCGAAGCGATCAGACCGCGCGACTCGTGGGTGTCGTAGTGGTTTTCGGCCGAGGGCAACTCCGGCGGGGCGTCGGCGGCAGGGTCGGTCTGCACGTCCGGGGTCGGTTCGGGGTCGCGCTCTGCTGCCGTTACCTCCTGGGGTTCTTCAACCGGGGATTCCTCTACCTGGGATTCCGCGGAATCAGCGGCGTTCTCGGGGTTCTCGTCAGTGGAAGGGCTCTGCTCGACCGGGGCGTGATCGGCCAGGGTCTCTACGGCGAGGGTTTCGACGGCGGGTGTCTCGTCGACAGGGGCCTCCTCCGCCTGTTCCTCTTCCTCCTCTACCTTCTGCTGCGCCCCGCCGGGGGTAAACGGCATGAGCGGGGTGTAGCTGATGGCGGAGCTGGAGTGGCGCGCCCGATACGTAGCCTCGGGTTCCTCGGACTCTTCAGCCTGGGACTCTTCAGCTTCAGGTTCTTCCGCCTGAGACTCTTCAGCGACCGATTCGTCTGCGGAAGAGTCTGCAGGCTCGTCCGCTACCGCAGGCTCTGCATCTTCCGTCTTCACCGGCTCCGGCTCGTCCTCGGTAGCGGCTTTCTCGCCAACTTCAAGGATCGGATCGATATCGGCGGCGGCGTCCGCTTCAACAACAGCCGCGTTGGCGGCTTCTTCGGCGGCTGTGGACGGCGCGTCTTGCCGGTCTTCGGAGGTCTCGCTCTCCGACTGGCTCGTGGCGTGTGCGTGGCTCAACGCCTCGATCCAGAGGGTGACCTTGTGCAGGGGCGCGGGGGTCAACGAGTAGTAGCGCTTCTGCCCGGCGGCCTCGGTCTCTACAAGTCCTGCCAAGCGCAAGACCTTCAAATGCTTTGAGACGGTGGGCTGGCTGACGCCCAATTCACCGACGAGCTCGCCCACCGAGTGCTTCCCCGAAGACAACGCTCGAAGAATCTGTCGGCGGGTGGGATCCGCGATCACGGAAAATACGTCATCAATCATGTGTCAATGATGACATATATTACCCACGTCGCATGCGCAGACACCGGGAAAATTACCCTTTAACCGGCGGATAATATACGCCGCAAACCCAAATCCATCAGCACATATACCGATCGGCTTATATGCCGCCGGGCAACTCAGTCGAACCAGGGATCCAGACCCCACAGCGGAAAGATTTCCTTGCGGGTGGCCATGACGGTGCGGTCGACCTCGTCAGCCGGGTCGTACCCAACCTCCCAGGACCGCCACCAGATATCCGAAGCGTCCCCGAGAAAGCCCGGGGCGTCGTCCCCGTATTTCTCCTTCATGTATTTTTGCCAGGCTTGCGGGGTAGGGCGTCGAATGTCCAAGGGGTCGCCCGCGGCGATCGCGATGAGATGGGCCCAACTGCGCGGGACCGCGTTGTGCACCGAGTATCCGCCGCCGCCGGTGGCGATCCAACGGCCCTCGCAGAGCTCGTCGGCGAGCCTGCCGATATACGCCGCCAGTTCCCGCTGCGCGTCCACCGAGATGCTCAGGTGAGACATCTCGTCGGCGAAATGGGAATCGCAGCCGTGCTGGCTGACGATCACCTCGGGCTGAAATTCCCGCAACAAGGGTGGAACCACCGCGTCAAAGGCGCGGATCCAGGCGCCGTCGCTGGTATCTCCTGGTAACGCGATATTCACGCTGGTACCCGCGGCCTCACCACAGGGTCCCGACTCGTTGGAGAACCCGGTGCCGGGAAAGAGTGTCATGCCCGATTCGTGCATGGAGATGGTCATGACCGCCGGGTTGTCCCAGAAGATGTTCTGGGTGCCGTCCCCGTGGTGGGCGTCCACATCGATGTAGGCCACCCGGGTTACCCCGTGTTCCAACAGGTGTTGAATGGCGACCGCGCAGTCGTTGTATACGCAAAAACCGCTGGCGCGAGAGCGGGCGGCGTGGTGCATTCCGCCGCTGAAGTTCACCGCATGCACGGCCCGTTCATCGAGGATGGCCTGCGCTGCCTGCAGGGAACCTCCGGCCAGACGCGCTGAGGCCTCGTGGATCCCCTGATAACCGGGGGTATCTTCGGTCCCCAAGCCGCACTCGGGAATGCTCTGGGTGGGGTCTTCGCTGATGGCGTGAACCTGTTGGATATAGGCGGCGTCGTGGGCGAGCCGCAGCTGCTCGTCCGTGGCAACCTCGGGAGCCTCGAGGCTCACCTGGGGCAGATCGAAGAGGCCAAGCTCGCGAGCGAGGGCAGCGGTGGCATCTAATCGGCTGGGGTGCATGGGGTGGTAGTCGCCGAAGAAGTAGTCGGACAGCGAGGGCGCCCAAAGCACGGTCGTGGGAACCCGGGAGAGGTTCTCGGTAAAGCTCATACACCACCGCCTTCGACAGTAATTTTCATCACATCTTATACTAGAAACGCCGTGGCCACAGGTAGCGACGGGGTGGTTGATGAAATACGAGATACTAGGGTAGACGTACGCGCGGGTACATCGTCGCACCGACCGTTGATTCACGAGGGGAACCGCATGACCGAGACCGATACCAAAGCCGTCGGCGTCGTCTCCACTCTCGAGAGGATCCGCGACGTGCTCGACCGCACCGTGGCCGCCTCACCGTCGCGCATGGCAATCTTCGCGTTCTCCCTGGTGATCGTCTTCTTCTCGGTCATGTTGCTCTTGCCGATTTCTTCGGCCGATGGACAAAGTGTGGCGTTGCACCACGCGATCTTCACGGCGACCTCGGCGGTGACGGTTACGGGTTTGACCACCGTCTCAACGGCCACGCAGTGGTCGTTTTTCGGTCAACTGATGATTCTCATCGCCTTTCAAATCGGTGGCCTGGGCACGCTCACGATGACGTCCCTGCTGGCCATGGCCGTGGGCCGCAAGCTCGGGTTGCGCTCCCGACTCATCGCGCAAGAGGCCATGAACATCGGCAAGCTGGGCGAGCTAGGTTCAGTATTGCGGACGGTGGCCACCACCTCGATCGGTTTCGAGGCGACGATCGCGCTCATCCTCATTCCCCGCTTTCTGCTACTGGGCGAAAGTTTTGGCGAGAGTATCTGGCACGGCATCTTCTACGCGGTCTCGGCCTTCAACAACGCCGGGTTCACGCCCCACTCCGACGGCATCGTTCCCTACGGGCATGACCTGTGGATTCTGATCCCCATCTGCGTGGGCGTGTTCATCGGTTCGCTGGGCTTCCCGGTCATCCTGGTGATTCAACAAAACCCGCTCTCCTTCAGCCGCTGGAACCTCACCACCAAGCTGACCATCATCGGCACGGTAGCGTTGATGTTTATCGGCATGGCACTGTGGGGCCTGTTCGAGTGGTCCAATCCGAAAACCATCGGAGACCTCAACTTTTTCGACAAGATCCTCAACGCCCTATTCGCCTCGATCATGACGCGTTCGGGCGGTTTCAACCTGGTGGATATGAACGACGCCAACCCCATCACCTTGTTGATCACCGACGTGCTGATGTTTATCGGTGGCGGTTCGGCTTCTACCGCCGGCGGCATCAAGATCACCACCATCACCGTAGTGATCTTGGCGGTGATCGCCGAGGCGCGTGGTGACACCTTCGTGGTGGCGTTCAACCGCACTATTCCTGACTCGGTGCTCCGCATCGCGATCTCGGTGATCATGATGAGCGCGATCATCGTGTTCATCGGCACCGCCATGATCGTTTTTCTCAGCGGTGAAACCCTCGACCGTGTTCTGTTCGAGGTCATTTCCGCCTACGCCACCTGTGGCCTGTCGGTGGGGCTCTCCCCCGTGTTACCGCCGTCCTGTATCTATGTTTTGAGCGTGTTGATGTTCGTGGGCCGAATCGGAATCATCACCGTGGCCACCGGCCTGGCTCTGCGCTCCCGTCGTCGCCTGTACAAGTTCCCCGAGGAAAGGCCCATCATTGGCTGATCGTATTTCCCACAACTCTCCCGTCTTGGTTATCGGCCTGGGGCGCTTCGGTGCATCCACGGCCGCGCAACTGAAGCGGCAAAACAAAGAGGTGCTGGCGATCGAGAAGGATCCCACGCTGGTTCAGAAGTGGTCGGGTCTGCTCACCCACGTGGTCGAGGCCGACGCCACCGACATCGACGCGCTGCGCCAGCTCGGCGCCTCCGACTTCACCGCCGCCGTGGTGGGCGTGGGTACCTCGGTCGAGGCGTCGGTGCTCATCACCGCAAACTTGGTAGACCTGGGGATCGAGCGCATCTGGGCCAAGGCGATCACCCCGGCGCACGGCAAGATCCTCTCGCGCATCGGGGCCCACAAGGTGGTGTTCCCCGAGGCGGACGCCGGACGCCGCGCGGCGCACTTGGTCTCCGGCCGGCTGCTGGATTACATCGAGTTCGACGACGATTTCGCGATCGTCAAGATGTATCCGCCCAAGGAGACGCACGGTTTCACGCTGGCCGAGTCGGACGTCCGCGGCAAGTACGGCGTGACCATTGTGGGGGTGAAGTCCCCCGGTGAAGATTTCACCTACGCAACCCCCGATACTAAGGTCACCTCTCGCGACCTTCTGATCGTTTCGGGTCAGGTAGATTTAATTGAAAGATTTGCCGCGCGGCCATAAAAATCATCACACCTAGTCAGCGGCTTTTAGGGGACAAAAATTGGCGATTTGTGGGCCAATTTGACGTGATTTTACGCGGCACAAGACCCTCAACGAGTTGCCAAAGCGACCGGCGTGTGCCTAAACTATTATCACCTCTAAAGGTGCGAGTGATTACTGAACGGATTGCGAACCCGTTCAAAACAGTTTAGTTTTTCAGCATTCTGAGCCGGTATCCCCTAATCCGGTCGCTGCAAAAGCTTGGCTGTAGACGAGATTGATAATTCAACATCGTCACAGAAGCTCCGACTGATTCCCTACAGTCGGAGCTTCTTTTTTATTTAACTTAAGCGGACCGAGAGCAGCACCCTCCCCTACCCGCCGAGTTTAGACTGTTGATTCCTGGGCCCAGGGTGCTCGCGGTCTCGACGTTTTCACTGCCAAAGCATCCGTCGAGACCGCGAGCACCCTTGCAACACCCTCAGGTTAGGCCGTGTATTCGCGGCTCATCTCTTGAGACTTATCCGCGCACGCCTTCATCGCCTTGTATGTGATCTCTTCCAGGCCGGAGTCTTGATAGGAAAGGATCGCCTGCTCGGTAGTGCCACCGGGGCTGGTCACGGCCTTACGCAAGTCCTCGGGATTCGGGTCTTCCTCCAGGAGAGCGCCGGCGCCACCCACCGTGGCCGCCGCGAGCTTCGCGGCGAGGTCGGCGTCCAGCCCGAGTTTCTGACCGGCCTTAGACATGGTCTCGGCCAGCAAAAACGCATATGCCGGGCCAGACCCGGAGACGGCGGTGACCGCGTCCATCTGGTCTTCTGCGACCTCGAAGACCTCACCCACTGCACCGAGAATCTCGTGCGCCAGCTTCAGCTGGTCCTCACTGACGGTCTGCCCCGCCGAGATCGCCATGACGCCGTGGCCCACGCGCGACGGGGTGTTCGGCATACAACGCACGGCCGGCTGCTTCTCCCCCAGAGCTTTCTGTAGCGCATCCAGCGGAACACCGGCAGCCACCGAAATCACCAGGGTGTCGTCCGCCAGCGCCGGTGCGATCTCGCGGGCGAGATCAAGCACATCGTAGGGCTTCACGCCCAGGAGTACGACGTCGGCGCCGTCTACCGCGCGGGTGTTTGCTCGGTCTTCGGATTCGGCGGTGAAGATCTGCACCTTCTCTTCGGTGTCCGAAAGCTTCTTTCGCAACGAACCGGCGCTGTCTTCACTGCGCACCGTGGCGCGAACGCGGGCCGGATCGAAACCGCTGGCAATCAACCCCGCGGCAATGGAACCGTTCATGGAACCGGTGCCTAGGAACGCAACTATGTTCTCTGCCATGATCATCCTCGTTTTCTACATTGAAAGCTGATGAATCCAGGCTATCAACCCGTCCGGCGGTCGGGTAAAAATTGACAGGCTTCGTTCAGGTTCACCAGGTGGTAAACCTCCTAAACAAAATGTATGATGGAAACACCTCATGGGAGTAAATCCTCATAAGGTGCGAGTGATTGATGATAGAAGGTGGGCTTGGGCGCCTACCTTCGGAGATGCCGGTGAGCGAAGTGGAGTGTTTCTAATAGCATTTCATCTCGCTCACCGGCATTCTTTCCTTTAGTCGAAATCTCGGCGCAGACCACGCCGTCGAAACCGGTATCCGCCAGATATTCCAAAGACTCCGCCACGGGCTGACGACCGTACCCGGGCATCAGATGCTCATCCATCACCTTGTCGCCCATACCGTCGGTCAAATGCACATGCCCTAACCGAGGCCCAATCTTCTGCAGATATTCCAGGGAATCCACGCCTGCGGCAGCCGCGTGGGAGAAGTCCCAGGTGATCCAGTCATAGTCAAAACGGGTGGGATCCCAGTGCGGGGCGTACATCTCCATGCTTCGGCCGGCGAACTCCCAGGGGTACATATTCTCGACCGCGATCTTCACGCCCTCCCCCTCAGAAATCTCACGCACGCCGGCCACGAAATTCTTCGCATAGGTCTTCTGCCACCGAAACGGCGGGTGGGCAACGATCACCTGCGCCCCGACGTCCTGAGTCAGTTTCGCCGCCATCTGCATCTTGTTCCAGGCGCGACCCCACACCTGCTGCGTGAGCAACAATGTGGGGGCGTGGATCGCCGAGATCGGAATCTGGTACCTCTGCACCAGCTCCTTGAGGTCGTGCGGTTCCTGCGAAATCGCGTTTCCGGTGATCATCACCTCCACGCTGTCATACCCGAGGTCTACTGCCGTAGAGAACGTCTCGGGCAGGGAGGGCGGAAACAGACATGACGAAGACAGCGCGACCTCGATCGGTTTCTTTTCTACAGTCATTTCTTCCCCTCTCAGCGCTCCCACCACACGGTCTATAGTAGGTGTTGTTTAAAAGTCTACGCACCCTCGCCCAGCGGCGAGGGTGCGTAACTCTCGAATTCATTAACTACCCTGTTATTTTTGAGAGGTAGTCTTCTTGGCCGCCGGTTTCTTGGCGGTGGTCTTTTTCGCCGCCGTCTTCTTCGCCGGGGTCTTACGCTTGGCCGGCCCCTTGGCCCGCTTCTCGGCCAACAGCTCGATGGCGCGTTCGCGGGTCAACGACTCGAGGGTTTCGCTGCGCGGCACCGTAATGTTCGTGACCCCGTCGGTGATGTACGGGCCGAAACGGCCGTCCTTGACCACAATCTTCTTCTCAGAGACCGGGTCGTCGCCGAACTCGGCCAGCGGAGGTTTAGCCGCACCGCGGCCGCGCTGCTTGGGCTGCGAATAGATCTCTAGGGCCTGCTCGAGGGTGATCGTAAAGATCTCCTCTTCGCTATTCAGCGAACGCGAGTCGGAACCCTTCTTCAGGTAGGGGCCGAAGCGACCATTCTGAACCGTGATCTCGGTGCCTTCGGAGTCGGTGCCCAGTACTCGCGGCAGGCTCATCAGCTTCAGGGCGTCCTCGAGGGTGACCGTGGCCAGGTCCATCGACTTGAACAGGGACGCGGTGCGCGGCTTTTCCTTCTTCGGCTTCTTCTTGGGCTTCGGGTTGCCGTTCTTGTAGTACTCGGTCGGCTGAGCGTCCAGATACGCCTGGATCTCTTCCTCGGTCATCTCGGGGATGACCTCGGTGACGTAGGGGCCAAAACGACCGTCTCGCGCCACGATCGTGCGGCCGGTCTCCGGATCGGTACCCAATTCACGGCCGTCCTGCTTACCCTGTTCGATCAGCTCGGCGGCTTTCTCCGCGGTCAACTCATCGGGGGCGAGGTCGGCGGGCACGTTGGCGCGCACCGGATCCTTGATCTCCCCGGTTTCGGTGTCCAGTTCTCCGCCCTGTTCGAGATACGGACCGAACTTACCCACCCGCAGGTTGATGCCGTCGGCGATCTCGATCGAGTTGATGGCGCGGGCGTCGATATCGCCCAGATTGTCGACGATGGGCTTCAAACCGCGGCGCGGTCCGCCGCCGAAGTAGAAGCCCTGCAACCAGTCCGCCCGCTTTTCTTCGCCACGGGCGATGCGGTCGAGGTCTTCCTCCATCGCTGCGGTGAACTCGTAGTCCACGTACTTGTCGAAGTGTTCCTCCAGCAGACGAACCACCGAGAACGCGGTCCACGAGGGCACCAAAGCTCCACCGCGGACGTTCACGTATCCGCGGTCCTGAATCGTGGAGATGACAGCGGCGTAGGTCGAGGGGCGACCGATCCCCAGCTCGTCCATCACCTTGACCAGAGAGGCTTCGGTGTAGCGGGCGGGCGGGGTGGTGTCGTGACCGGCGGCGGCGATGTCGGAGGCGCTCAGCGGGTTGCCCTCTGCCAGCTGTGGCAGGCGCTTCTCCCCCTTGGCGTCCTTCTCTTCGTTGGCCACCACGTCGGTACCTTCTTCATAGGCGGCCAAGAAACCGCGGAAGGTGATGACGGTGCCCGATGCGGAGAATTCGGCGTCTCGCGAGTCGCTGGAGACCGCGCCCAGTTTGATGGAGGCGGTCTGTCCCTTGGCGTCCGCCATCTGCGAGGCCACGGTGCGCTTCCAGATCAGTTCGTAGAGACGGAACTCGTCGGAGCTCAGCTCAGACTTCACCTGAGACGGGGTACGGAAGGAGTCACCGGCGGGGCGGATCGCCTCGTGCGCCTCCTGCGCGTTCTTCGACTTCGAGGCGTAGACGCGCGGCTTGTCCGGCACGTAATCGGCACCGTAGAGCTCGTTAGCCTGCTTGCGGGCGGCGTTGATGGCCTGCGTCGACAGCGCCACCGAGTCGGTACGCATATAGGTGATGTAACCGTTCTCGTACAGGCGCTGAGCCACCTGCATCGTCGAGCGCGAGGAGAAACGCAGCTTACGCGCAGCCTCCTGCTGCAGGGTCGAGGTCGTGAACGGTGCCGCCGGACGGCGGGTGTAGGGCTTGGTCTCGACCGAGCGAACGGTGAAGGACGCCTCGGCCAGGGCGGCGGCCAACGCGGTAGCCGTCTGCTCGTCCAGGTGTACGGTCTTGGACGCCGCGGCCGGCTTCAGGGCGCCGTCCTCACCGAAGTCTTTACCGGTGGCCACACGAGCGCCGTCCACCGCCGTGAGCTTGGCGGTGAAAGATTCGCTCTTCTCGGTGGTGAAGGTGCCGGTGAGGTCCCAGTAATTCGCCGAGCGGAAGGCCATGCGGGCGCGTTCCCGCTCGACCACCAGGCGGGTTGCCACCGACTGCACGCGACCGGCGGAAAGGCCGCGGGAAACCTTACGCCAGAGCACCGGGGAAATCTCGTAACCGTAGAGACGGTCCAGTACGCGGCGGGTCTCCTGGGCGTCCACGAGGTCGCTGTCGATCTCTCGCAGTTCGCCAAAGGCACGCTCGACGGCCTCGCGGGTGATTTCGGGGAAGGTCAGGCGGTAGACCGGCACCTTGGGCTTGAGCACCTGGAGCAGATGCCAGGCGATGGCCTCACCCTCGCGGTCACCATCGGTCGCAAGGTAGAGGGCGTCGGATTCTTTGAGCTTACGCTTGAGTTCGGTGACCTTCTTCTTTTTGTCGGGATTCACCACGTAGTAGGGCTCGAAGTTGTTTTCGAGGTCTACCGCGAACTTACCGACCGGGGTCTTCTTGAGTTCCTCAGGGAGTTCGGAGGGCTGGGGCAGGTCTCGAATGTGCCCCATGGACGATTCCACCTCAAAGGCATCGCCGAGGTAACCGCTGATGGTTTTCACCTTCGAAGGCGACTCCACGATCAGCAGAGACTTGCCATGTTCCGTTGTGCTCTTGGCCTTGGTCGGCACTTCGCTCCTAGGATGTACGGGTTGTGATGATTCTTCGACAACAATAGCGCACGCTACTGTACCGGCAACCCACCGCTCAGGGGCAGTTTCAGCTCTCGACCCGAGATTTTTTCGGGGATCAGCTCGACCCAATGCATGTGTTCGTTGGAGGCCACGCGGGCTTCATCTTTGAGTTCGGGGGCGATATCTACGTCGTCGGGGAACCACTTGGCGGTTCCGTAGACGGTGACCTGCCGGACCGATGGGGTGCGTGCTTCGTCGATCTCGAAAGCAACCTTACGGGTGACCACGATCGATGTGAAGTTGTCTCCGGCCTTTGTTTGAAAGTAGATGTTGCCGTTTTCAATCACATAACGCACCGCGAACAGGTCGATGTTGTGTCCGTTCGATATAGCCAGGCGACCGATGCTGTGGGAGTTCAAGAGACGCTGGCAGGTGGCGTGGTCGAGCTCGGTCAGCGGGTTCGTCGTGGGCGCAGTGGTCATCTAGTTCTCTACTTTCGGCTGAGTGGTTGGCTCGGGGGTGTTCTCACGATCGATGAGCAGGAATCCCTGATCGATGAGGTCGCGCACGTGCCCGCGCAACCGGGTGCGTGGGGCGTCGTCGTCCCAGTCCAGCAGTGCCGCCAGCGCGCCGCTGATCTGCCCGACGGTCAGTTCTCCGTCGCAGGCGGAGACGAAGCCGGTGGTTTCGCTGGTCATCAATACGGTGCGGCGCAGGCCCGCTCCCTGGCGTAGCAGGATCACCCCGGGGTGTTCGGCACCGGGGGCGCCGTGGCGCTCCTCGGTGACATCGGAGGCGACGACCAGGTGCAGGGCATCGAGGTGGTCGTCGCTGAGCGGGGCCACCGCGTCATAGTGGGCCACGGCCTCGGCGAAGAAGGAGGCGATTGGTTGTTGAATCGGGTAGGTGATCTCTTCGAAGCGTTGCAGCATCTGTTCACGTGCGGTCTGCGGCTGCGGGGCGCGTAGCCAGATCATCCCGAAGCCGATGGAGTTCACACCGCGGGCCGAGAAATCCTCGAGGTAGTCCAGGTAAGCCCGTTCGTAGGTGGCAGGGTCGCGGTTCTCGCTGGCGTCGCGCAGCCAGGTTTCGGCGTACTGCTCGGGGGAGAGTTCTTCGCGCTGGATGAACCAGGCCTCGGCGTTCTCACCGACCCACTCGCGCGGGCGGGCGCTCCAGTCGGTCTCTTGCCCCTCGGCTGCCACGGGGATCTCCCAGTTACCTAGCATTTGCGCATAACCACCCGGGGTAAGCAACCCGGGTAGCTCACGCACCAGCGTGGAGACGATGCCGTCACCGGCCAAGCCGCCGTCGCGGTAGGTGAATTGTTCCTCGGCCGTTTCGTTCTCGTGACGCGGGGTAATCACGAACGGCGGGTTGGAGACGATAATGTCGAAGCGCTGACCGGCCACGGGTTCGGTGAGCGAACCCAGTCTCAGGCTGACGCGTTCTTCAAGGTTATCGGGGTCGATGTTCAGAGCTGGCGCGTTGAGCAAGAGGTTGAAACGGGCGAACGCGAGCGCTCGGGGCGAAATATCGGTGGCGGTCACGTGGTCGGCGTGGGCGAGCAGGTGGAACGTCTGGATGCCGCAGCCGGTGCCGAGGTCCAGGGCTTGAGCCACCGGGGTGCGTACGGTGAACTGCGCCAGCGAGAGGGAGGCTTGCCCGACTCCCAAGACGTGGTCTTTGCGTAGCACACCCGGGCGTTGGTGGGCGCCGAGGTCGGAGGCAACCCACAGCTCGGTGCCGTCGTCGGCGGAGTGGGGGCGGACGTCCACGGCGGCGCGGAAGATACCGCTGGTTTCTTCAGGGGTCGCCGATACCGCGAGGTGCAGGTCAACGAGCAACTGGCAGGTATCGTTACCCAGGGCATCGTTCAGTTCTTCGGCGGTGAAGGTCTCGCCCAGCATGAAAAACGCGATGGCGAGGGCCAGGTTGCGCTCGGCCTCGGTGGCGGTTGCGCTGGCGCGGATGGTGCGTACCCGGTGACGACCGGGGATCACGACGTCGCGCGCCATGGCGGCAAACGCACCCTCGCCCAGCAGAGACGCGATGGCCTCGTAGGTATAGTTCACGCTGGTCAGCGCCTGCGCCAGTTGTTTCAGGGCGTGCAGATCGTGGCTGACCGGGGCGTCTTCGCGGCGGGAGATTTCTGACTCGTTCACAGATATATTCTATCCGCCGCTGGATAGACTAGGGGGCATGCGTATTTGGTCTGTGCACCCTAGCCTTGTAGACGCCCGCGGCCTGGTTGCCTGTTGGCGAGAAACCTTGCTCGCCCAGAAGGTGTTGCGGGGACTGACGAAGGGGTACACCAACCATCCTCAGCTTGATCGGTTCAAGGCGACGGACGATCCGCTGGCCTATATCTGCACATACCTGCACCGGATCGCAGATGAGGCGGACGCGCGCGGTTATCACTTCGACCGTTCCCGCATCGTGGCGCCTTCCCGCGAGCTGGCTCCGTTGCCGGTCACCGAGGGGCAGTTGCAGTACGAGTTCGATTTTCTCTGCGCGAAGGTTTCCGCTCGCGACGAGGCGTGGTGGGAACAGAAGTTACGCGGGGCGTCTCCGGCGGCCCACCCGCTGTTTACGGTGGTGCCGGGTGATATCGAACCATGGGAGAAGATCAAGTGAGCGACCCTTCAATTCATCACGCTGATCATGACGGGGATCTCGCGCAGCGGGACAGCCTGCGACGCGTGGTGTTGATCGTGGCGGGATTGAACCTCGCCTATTTCTTCGTGGAGGCTTCGGTGGCCTGGGCTATCGGTTCGGCGTCGCTCTTGGCCGACTCAGTGGATTTCCTCGAGGACGTCTCGGTCAACCTGCTCATATTTTTGGCCCTGAGGTGGACTCTGGCCGCACGCGCCCGCGCCGGCCGGGCGATGGCGGGCATCATCTGCCTTCCCGCGGTGGCAGCGGCGTGGCAGATCGTGGCGAAGGTGCAGGACCCCCACGCGCCGGAGATCCTCTCGCTGGTTTTCACTGCCGGCGGTGCGGCCGTGGTCAACGGGATCTGCGCCTTAATACTGACCAGGTGGCGAACTCACGGGGGTTCGCTTTCGCGGGCGGCCTTTCTTTCGGCGCGCAATGATGTGCTGGTCAACGTGGCGATTATCGCGATGGGTGTGCTGACGGCGTTCACCGGTTCTGGGTGGCCAGATATTGTGTTGGCCGCCGTCATTTTGATCGTGAATCTCTCGGCCGCCAAAGAGGTGTGGGAGGTCGCCGGTGAGGAGTCGCTGGCGGCTAAAGCCTTGGCCGGTGAAGATATTGATTAGGAATACCTCACTCATTTATTGTGATTGAGATGCGCGACATATGGGTGCTTTTTATTGTCTAAACCAACAGGCGTCGCTTCTTACATCGTGAAATAAGTGTCAGACATTCTGGGGACACCTCAAATTATTTTGAGCAAAAATTGCACGTCAGCCTGATATTCCGCGGGCCACCGGGTCTCGTCATAATTTTCAAGATATGTCTTTTGTTCAACGATGCAGATAAACTAGCGAATATGGCAGATGCTGAGAAAGAAATGATTAAAAAAGTCAATCGCTGATTGGCAGGCAAAACTCGATGCTGGCGCGGCGCCCTTCTCCGAGGACGTCGTCAAAGACATCATTGCCAAACTCGAGGCAGGCCTCGCGGCGTTAGATTCCTAACCACCGCGGGTTCACCGCTTCGACACATCATTGCCCAGCATAATCACTGTGGCACCTCACAAGAGTGACCGTGCTAGCGAAATTAGGGGATCGCTAGCACGGTCACTTTTTGATTAAAAACCGGCAGGATTCTTACTGCGGCACGCCGGTTACCGCAGACCAGCAGTACATCCGGTAGTCCTGGTTGCCGGGCTCCCCCGGACCGTAGACCTCAAGGTTTACTCCGGTAGGCGTGAGACCCTTGCGAGGGATGAACCGCTCATGCAGATAGGCGAAGCCCTCTCGCACCGAAGTCGACACCGGGCCGTGTACCAGCACGGTGGCATACATCGCTCCGGGCACGACCACGCCGGTCAGCCCCAGGGCAGCCACCTGTGCGATGTTCTGCACGATAAAACCCGCCGTGTAGGTGAATCCCGTATCGGCGGCGTCCGGCATCATCACACCCACGCGCTGCAACTTGCCGATGGCCTCAGCCTGCTCTGCGCTGAGACCATCGAACAGGTCACCCCACACTGCAGCAAAATCGCTGTCTTCGGTAGCGTTGATCGTCACTCCGGCCACGAGAAAATCCCCGTACTCGATGAGCGCTGTTTCTCGTTGCGAATCTGCCTGCTGTACGTTGTCGGCCTGCGACATCTAGGCGGGCACCTCCGCGGTGGCCGGCTGACCGGCGCGGTTGAGTTCCAGCGCGCGCTCGGTGCATTCGGGGCACAGCAGTTTCAACTCGCGCGCGCCACCGGGCACCTCGATGTTTTCGAAACGATTCGAGGGTGCTCCGCAGTGCTCGCACTTGCCGATCTGCACCGTATCGGGCGAGAACTCCATGTGCCGGCGCTTGTCGAAGATGTACAGCGACCCTTCCCAGAGCCCCGAATCTCCATACTTTTCGCCGTACCGCACGATGCCGCCGTCGATCTGGTAGATCTCCTTGAAACCGCGGTTCTTCATCAGCGCCGAGAGAATCTCGCAACGAATACCACCGGTGCAGTAGGTGACCACCGGCTTGTCTTTGAGATCGTCGTACTTGCCAGACTCGATTTCCTTGATGAAATCGTGGGTGGTGTTGACGTCGGGCACAATCGCGTTCTTGAACTTGCCGATCTTCGCCTCGTAGGCGTTGCGTCCGTCGAAGAAGACGACCTCGTCGCCGCGTTCTTCCACCAGCTTGTTGACCTCGGCCGGCTTCAGGTGGACGCCGCCACCCACCACGCCGTTTTCGTCGACCTGCAGTTCGTCCGGGGCGCCGAAGGCGACGATCTCGTCGCGCGCCTTCACGGAAAGCCGCGGGAAGTCGGCCGAACCACCGTCGGACCACTTGAGTTCGAGCTTCTCGAAACCGGGGTACTGACGGGTGGTCTTGCCGTACTGTTTCAGTGCGTGCACGTCTCCACCGAGGGTGCCGTTGATGCCGTGCTTAGAGATGATGATGCGGCCGGTCAGGCCCCACTTCTCGCACAGCGCACGCTGCCACAGCATGACGGCGGTGGGGTCGGTGATCGGTGCAAAGCAGTAATAGAGAATAATTCGTTCTTGAGCCACGGGTTAATCCTACTCGTCTGCGGGGGCCTGCGGCCGCACACGCACGGTTAGATGCGTACCACCATCTTGCCTACGTTCCGGCCGTTGAACAGGCCGAGGAAGGCGTCCACCGCGTGATCCAGACCGTCGATCACGGTTTCGTCGTAGCTGATTTCACCCGAGACCACCAAGGGCGCGATCTTTTCCCGGAATTCCTCGGCATACTGCAGGTAATCCTGCAGAACGAACCCCTGCAACCGCAGCGAGCGGGTGACGATGTTGGTCATGTTTTGCGGACCGGGTTCCTGGTTGGGATCGGTGGAGTTATAGACGGAGATCGCTCCACACAGCGCGGCGCGTCCGTAGCGGTTCAGGCTGCCCAGCGCGGCTTCCAGGTGATCGCCACCGACGTTGTCGAAGTAGACGTCGATGCCTTCGGGCGCCGCCTTCGGTAGCTGTTCTCCGATGGGGGCTTGCTTGTAGTTCAGGGCCTGATCGAAACCGTATTCTTCGGTCAACAGACGGGTCTTCTCGTCGGAACCGGCCGAGCCGATCACGGCTTTGGCTCCCTGGTGACGGGCGATCTGCCCCACCATCGATCCCACCGCGCCAGCCGCACCGGAGACAAAGACGGTGTCTCCCTCTTTCATCTCAGCGACCTTCATCAGGCCGGCGTAGGCGGTCATGCCCGTCAGTCCCAACACGCCCAAGTATGCGGAGACCGGGGTGTCACCGAGTTCCGGAACGGCGGTGAATTCCTCGGCCGACCCCTGCGCCACGTCTCGCCAACCCATGAAGTGGGTGACCAGGTCGCCTTCGGCGAATTTCTCCGAGCGGGAGGCCACCACGCGGCCCACTGCGGAGCCGGCCATGGTCTCGTTGAGCGCGAAGGGCTCGATATATGATTCGCTGTCGTTCATACGGCCGCGCATATAGGGGTCCACCGAAATGAATTCGTTGGCGACTCGCACCTGACCGTCTTCTAGCTCCGGCAGGGTCACCTGCACGGTGGTGAAGTTGTCTTCGGTGGGCATACCCTCGGGACGCGCCACCAGCTGAATCTGGGTGCTGATCGAATAATCTGAGTTCTGGTTCTTCGTATTCGTCGTAGTAGTCATGCACGCCACAACGGAAAGGCGGGGTTATTTATTCCCGCCCGACCGAATAAGTTAGGACCCCAGCTTAAATCGCCGGCCGGTGAGCTCAGTGGGCGTGATCTCCACGAATTCGATCTTTTCGGTGGGTAACCAGGTACGAATATTGAGCTTGCGCGCACGGTCGATCTCGTCGGTGTCGGTCAGCAATCGAGCGGTGCCGTGAATGTTCACCGAAAAGGCCTTACCGCCTTCAACTCTGTCGAACTCGACCGTGACCTGTTCAGTGATCTGCAGACGGGTGAGTTTGGACCCGGCGGCGGTGCGAAAATAGATCTTTCCCTCATGCACCGCGATGTTCAGCGGGGCGATGAAGACGCGGCCCTCGTCCACCGTGCCGAGACGCGCGAAGGGAGCCTGTTCGGCGAGCTCCCAACACTCCTCTTCCGTCAAGACGGTGACCGGATCGCTGGAATCCTGGGCGGGTACAGTGGCACGGATATTCATCTTCGGTGTAGTCATGCTCACATTATCCCAGTTTCCGGCGCGGTTTTCCCGCATCGGGCACAATAGGAGGGTGTCTGCAGAATCCGATCCTCGCCCCGCTGATCTGACCGGCCTGCCCGCGCATGTACGCGAGCTGATCGGTTCGCTCGGTTACGGCCCCGCGCCGGAGCAGATCACCCACGTCCGCTCGAATCCCGCCCGTGCGGCCGTCACAGCACCCTGGCCCCAGTGGGTGCATCCGCAGCTACGCGACGCCTTCGAATCCCTCGGAGTCGCCGAGCCGTATCAGCATCAGGTCACCGCCGCAGAAGCCACGCATGCCTCGGCCACCTCCGGGGGCAAGCGCCACGTGATCCTGGCAACCGGCACCGCCTCGGGAAAGTCTTTGGCGTATCTCTTGCCCAGCCTGCACGCGGTGCACCAGGGCGAAACCGCGCCGGGGGCCGGCCTCAGCGATGAGCGAGCCACCGTGCTGTACCTCTCCCCCACTAAGGCCTTGGCGGCCGACCAGCTGAACTCCATTCGTTCGCTCAACATCGGCTCCGTGCGCGCCGAAACCTACGACGGAGACACACCCGCTTCGGAACGACGGTGGATCCGTCAGCACGCGAACGTGGTGTTGTGCAACCCCGATATGTTGCACTTCGGAATCTTGCCCAACCACTCCGCCTGGTCGGGGTTCTTGCGCCGGTTGAAGTACGTGGTGGTGGACGAGGCGCACAGCTACCGCGGCGTATTTGGCGCGCACGTGGCGGTTTTGATGCGTCGCCTACGCCGGATCTGCCGCCACTACGGTAGCCGCCCCGTTTTCTTCGGTGCCTCGGCGACCTCGGCAGAACCCGTGGCCTCCTTCGCTCGGCTGTTGGGAGTAGCGCAGGAGCAGGTCACCGCGGTGACAGAAGATACCGCCCCACACGGGGCCACCCACACGATCCTCTGGGAACCGGAGTTTCGTGAACAGGTCACCGACAAGCTGTCGGCGGCCAGCGGCGATACGCGTTCGGAGACGGAGAAAAATGCGCCGTTGCGCAAGTCGGTTATCGAACAGAGCGCCGAGATGCTCACGGATTTGGTGTTGGATCGCACCCGCACCATCG
Organism: Rothia sp. LK2588; assembly: GCF_040946465.1. Lineage (NCBI taxonomy): Bacteria > Bacillati > Actinomycetota > Actinomycetes > Micrococcales > Micrococcaceae > Rothia > Rothia sp. LK2588. Next base: position 173,220 of record NZ_JAYWLS010000002.1, read on the forward strand.
CCTTCATCAAGTCCCGGCGCGCCGCCGAGGCCATCGCCCAGTCGACGCAGCGCTACCTTGACGAAGTTGAGGTGGGCTTGGCGCACCGGGTGCAGGCGTACCGTTCGGGGTTCTTGCCCGAGGAACGCCGCGAGCTAGAAAGACAACTGCGCTCGGGGGAAATCCTGGGCGTGACGTCCACCTCGGCTCTCGAGCTGGGTATCGATATCGCCGGGTTAGACGCCGTGTTGGTGGCCGGGTGGCCGGGCACCCGCGCCTCGTTTTTCCAGCAGATCGGCCGCGCCGGACGCGCCGGGCAAGAAGCGTTGGCAGTATTGATCGCCAGCGCCGACCCGCTCGACACCTACCTGGTGCACCACCCCGAGGACATCTTCACAGTCGTCGAGTCAACGGTGTTCGACCCCGCTAACCCCTACGTCCTCTCGCCCCACCTCTGTGCGGCGGCGGCTGAGCTACCGCTGCGCGCCGAGGAGGTGTCGCTCTTTGGCGAGACCGCTCCGGCGTTGCTCGAACGGTTGGAGCGGCAAGGCTACCTGCGGCGTCGTGCGACCGGGTGGTTCTGGACCCACCCGGAGAACGCTACAGATCTGGTGGATCTGCGCGGGGGCGGTGGTTCACCGCTGCAGATCATCGAGGCCGAGACCGGCACGGTGATCGGCACGATGGACGCCGGACAGGCTCACCACCAGGGGCACGTGGGGGCGATCTACACCCACCAGCAGGCCACCTATCTGGTCGAGGAGCTTGACCTTGAGAACCGCGTGATCATGGTCTCCCGGGTGCACCCGGATTACTACACGCAGTCGCGGGACCTCACGGAGGTCACGGTGCTCTCCGAAGAGAAGACCGAGCAGTGGGGCCCGGTGAAACTGCACTACGGTCACGTGCGGGTGCGCACCCAGGTGATCTCGTATCAGCGCAAGTCCATCATCGGGCAGGAGACCCTGGGTGAGGAGATCCTCGACCTGCCGCCGCAAAACCTCATGACCACCGCCGTTTGGTTCACCATCGACCCGCGCGTCATGACAAAAGCTGGGGTAGCCGAACCAGAGTTCCCCGGCGCCCTGCACGCCGCCGAACACGCCGCCATCGGTCTGCTCCCGCTGATCGCCACCTGCGACCGTTGGGATATCGGTGGCCTCTCGACGGCGTTGCACATGGATACCGAGTCTCCCACGATCTTCGTTTACGACGGCCACCAGGGCGGCGCCGGTTTCGCCGAACGTGGTTTCGCCGCCGCCCGGCACTGGCTTCAGGCCACGCTAGACACCATTCGCGCCTGCACCTGCGAGGCCGGATGCCCCTCCTGCGTGCAGTCGCCGAAGTGCGGCAATCGCAACGAGCCCCTGGACAAGTCCGGTGCCGAGAAGCTGTTAGCCGCGATGCTGGGTCACGCCGGCGGCCCCGCACGCGAGACCGCCTGAGCCTCGCCGAGCCACGCGGCCGGGCCGCGAACCGGGTAGCTGACCCGCACGTCCACCACCGCCTCAAGCTGGGGTGGCAGCGAACAGGCCAGTACTTTAGCCCCATTGACCGCAGCGACCTCGTGGACCGCCTGGCAGGGATCGCCTGAGCGGAGGCCTCGCGCGCTGTCTGCGCCGGCGAGCGCCGCAAGGTCCGCCGCGGACACCGCCCGCTGGTTCGCGGTGACCACGCCGATCAACCCGGCCACCACCACGCAGCAGATGCACAGGGCGGCGACGATGCCCAGCGCCAGTACGGTGCCCGAGCCTCGCTCCGGATGGTCCCCGGATTCTCCGCGGAGGAGCCGGCTCATTGCTCGGCCTCCACACTCTCGACAGGTGCGGTAGCGGTGGCGGTCAGGCGCCAGCCGGTGGCCTTGCCGATCACCCCGGGCGCCGGGCGGCTACAGGTGACCGTGGCGAGGTTCCCGGTGGCCTCGGCGCGGGAACCGGTCTGCACGACGGCCTCGGGTGAGACCTCGTGGGCTATCGCTTGGACGCGGGCGGGGTCGTCCCCACGGGCCATCGCGCGCGCTGCCAACCGGGCCGACTCCTCAAGGCGCACCTGCACGATGCCGCAGGCCGCCGAGCTCAACAACAACGCCAGCACGAGCACCACAGCCGGTAGCGCCACCGCGAATTCGGCGGTGACCGCGCCGCGTTCTGCTGAGTCAACGGCGGTGGAGTGGCGCCCGCGCCGTTGTTGTCGGTTCATGGGATTATCCTCCCGCCGTGGAGAGGGCGTTCTGCACGATGTTCAGCAACATCTGACGCACCTCCTCTGATTTCAGGATCACTACGAGCAGGCCGGCGAAGCCGACGGCGGCCAGCATGACGATTCCGTATTCGGCGGTGGTGGCCCCGGCTTCGGGGTGATCGAGGTCGGTGATCACCTCCGGTTCGAGCACCGGGGCGGGGTTTTCTGTGACTGAGTGTTGATTTTGGATAGGCATAATTTTCTCCTTCGGTGATAGATGAGGAATGTCAGATCAAGGTATGTGGAACCAGGGAAATCAGTACCGGTATCACCCCCAGACAGACGAACGCGGGCAGTGAACACAGTCCCAGCGGCACGACCAGTTTGACGCCGAGAGTCACCGCAGATTTCTCGGTGGCCCGCAGACCGTGACGACGGTGGCGGGCTGCGAGAACCTGCAAGATATGGGCGGAGGGTGCTCCGGTGGAGTTCATCAGTGCTAGGGCCCGGCTGACCTCCTGGAGTTCCGCAGGTACCGCGTCGAGATCCCAGGCCTGCTCCCAGGTCGCCCCGGCATGCAGACGTTGCACGACCAATCCGCACACCGGGCCGAAGCGTGCTTCGTCCAGGTGCCGAATGTTCTGCAGGCACCCAGTCACGGACAACCCTGCGCCCAGCATCTGCGCGGTGAGTTCCAGCAGCAGGGCAGAGCTGAGCACCGGCGGTTGCGGGGGCGGGGTGCGGGTTCTGAAAAATCTCATAACTGCCCCACCTCCGCTTTGGCGACCAGTGCGGTAGTCCAGACACGCCCCGCCCACGCCAGCCCTACTCCGATCACGGCCGAGGCGACTCCCGGAACCGAGCCGAATAAAACGCTCAGCGGTTCGGCACCCATGAGCATGCCCAGGCCGAGGCCTAAAAGTGGCAGGCCCGAAAGGATCCGGCCGGTGGCCTTCGGAGCAGACATGGCCGACTCCCGCGCCCGGTGGAGATCGATCTCGGACTCCAGAAACTCTGCCAGCCGTTCGAGCATATCGCCGATCGGTGCCCCGGTTCGTTCGCTGACCTTCCAGCAGGCGGCCAGTTCACCGGCTCGTAGCCGCGAGTGCTCGTGGGAGAGGAGCCCGGCGTCCATCGCACTGCCAATGGCCTGCCCCGCCGATAATCCGTAGCGGGTGTGCTGGGCGCAGCGGGTAAGTAGCATTTCGATGTCGTCGATGGCGGTGTTCACCGTACGGCGCTCGGTTGCGGTCAGAAGCTTCTCGAGGGCGTCCTCGGGAGGGACGGGGCGGTGCAGGTATCCGCGCGCGGCCGCAAAAATCTCTCGCGTGGGCAGACCGGATTTCACCAGGGTGGCCAATTGCCAGATCAGTTCTGGCCACAGTTCCATTTCCGCCGCGGACGGGGCGCTATTGCGTGTCGTCATGGCTCTCCCACAGACGCCCTAGCTGTTTCCAGCAAGAGCTTGCCCTCGCTCGTCCAGCTCATCATCGATCGGCGCCGACCCTGCTCGAGGGTGCACAGCGGTTCGGTGAGCAGGTGCCCGCCCACCGTGGTGATCCGTGAGATCTCGGCGACCTGTCGCGTACCGCCGCGGTGGACGATGTGAATCACGTAGTCCACTGCGGTCGCCGCCTGCAGTGCCGTGGCTTCCTGGCTCAATCCGGCCATCGCGCCCATCGCGTAGAGGCGGGAGGGTACCGCGTCGGCGCTATTGGCGTGCACCGTCGCGCCCGTACCCGAGTGCCCGGTGTTCATGGCGGTGAGCATGTCTAAGACCTCGGCGCCACGGCACTCCCCCAGCACCAGGCGCGTCGGGTGCATCCGTAGCGCCTGACGGATGAGATCGGTCAGCGTTACCTCACCGTGCCCCTCCGCGTTCGCAGGGCGAGTCTGCAACGAGACCACGTGCGGGTGAACCGGTTCCAGCTCCGGAGAATCCTCGATCGTCACGATCCGTTCCGAATGCGGGGTCTCCGAGAGCATCGCGTTCAAGAGGGTGGTTTTGCCCGTGCCGGTGCCACCGCTGATGAGGAAGTTCTTGCGGGCGGCCACGAGGTAGCGCAGGCAGGCATGCACTTCGGCGTCGAAGAGCCCGGCCTTCGCTAAGGCCGTCAGGTTCATGCGGTGCGTCGGTTGCACACGGATCGACAGCACCGTTCCCGCCCGCGACAGGGGTGGCAACACCGCGTGCACGCGCAACCCGGTGGTGGTATGGACGTCCGCTGCCGGGCACGCTTCGTCCAGCCGGGCCCCGGCCGCGGAGATGATGCGGGTCGCCAGGGTGCGCACGGCGTCTTCATCGGGGAAGGTTACGGCCGTTTTCGTCAGCGTGGCCCCGGCCTTCATCCAGACCTGAGCGGGGCCGTTGACGTAAATGTCGGTCACCCCGGGCGTCTCCAGTAGCGGTTGCAAGACCCCGATGCCGTGTAATTCGGCATCGAGTTGTTCTTCGGCGCGCCGGCGTTGTTCCCCGCTGAGTTCTATCTCCGAGGCCAACGCCGACTCTTCGATCAGGGCGGGGAGATCCGCCGGTTCGCTTGCGACCGCAGGCTCCTGCGGCTCGAAGAACCGAGAGCGCGCCTTGGTGACCACGAGCGAGACCTGTTCATCGTCGTTCTGAAATGAAGCCGGGTAACGCTGGGCCAGTTGATAGAGCTGAGGCAATTGATCTTCGACCGGCCCGGGTTCGAATGAGTTGATACGCCGGGCCAGGTTCTCGGGTAATACGCTCACGGTGAGTGCTCCTTATCCGCCGGGTCTGTGCTGGGGTGGTTTCCAGTGAACCTCGCATGAGGCCGCCGTGGGGCACCGCATCGAAATCTGTGGATAACTTCCATCAGCGGGGCGTTTAAAATCCGCGGAATCTTGCGGGTGTTTCAGTTATCCACATTTTTTCGGTGTACGACTCGCACCTCAGCCCACCAATGACCGTCATTTTTGCCCATGCGCGATAATGGAGCCATGTACATCGTTCTGGGTTCCACCGCCACCGCAGGCTGGGAAGCCCTGACCTATCTCGGCCCGGATGAAACCTCGGACGGCTCCCTGCGCACGATCCCCGGCGCCCGGCTGGGTGCCTTCGTCGCCGACGTCGAGGCCCAACAATCCGCGCCAGTGCGCTGGGTGTGGGCCGATGCCCGCCAGATCATGCCGGAGCTCCTCGCCCAGGGCGTCAGTCCACAGCGTTGCCACGATCTGCGGCTCGTACAGCGCATCCTCGCCACCGCGGCCACCCGCGCCAACAACCACCTCGATTACGTTCCCACCCTCGACCTGCTCAGCGAAGTGGAGACCCCCGCCGGCACCATGCCGCCCGCCCCCACCGTGCCGGGGCAAGACGCCCTCTTCGCCGACGACTCGTTGCAACCGGCGTCCGAGACCCCGCAGGCACCCGGTGCGCAGGAACTAGCCACCGAACTCACCGCGCAGCTCACCGCGATCGAGGCCGCACCCCACCCCGCCCGGTTACGTCTGTTAGCCACCGCCGAATCCACCGGCGGGATGATCGCCGCAGAGATGAAGTACCACGGTATCCCCTGGAACCGTGCCCGTCACGAAGAGCTACTCCGCCAAGAATTAGGGGAACGCCCCACCGGTTATGAGCGACCGGAGAAAATGCAGGAGCTGGCCGAAGAGATCCAGCGCCTGTTGCAGAGCCCCCGGCTCAACGTCGACTCCCCCGCAGACATGCTCAAGGCCATGCACGCGGCGGGCATGCGCGTGGAATCAACCCGCAAGTGGGAATTGACTGCCTGGGCCGATGACAACCCGCGTCTGAAACCTCAACGCCGAGAGATCGTCGACCCGATCCTGCGGTATAAGAAACTCTCCCGCCTCTTCACCGCCAACGGGTGGAACTGGCTCGACGCCTGGGTGCACGAGAACCGTTTTCACCCCTCTTACGAGGTGGGTGGAGTGGTCACCGGCCGCTGGGGCGCCCACGGCGGTGGGGCCATGCAGATCCCCAAGGACGTCCGCTCGGCAGTCCAAGCCGAACCCGGCATGCTACTAACGGTCGCCGACGCCAGCCAGCTCGAACCCCGCATCCTCGCCGCCGTCAGCCGCGACACCAAGCTCGCCATCGCCGGACGCGACCGGGACCTGTACCTGGGTATCGCCGAGATCGGCGCGCGCATGGGTTCGGCGCTGACCCAACGCGACCACGCGAAGGTGGCGCTGCTGGGGGCGATGTACGGGGCCACGTCTGGTGAATCGGGAAGACTGATGCCGCACCTGCGCAAGCTCTTCCCCGACGCCATCGCCTTCACCGAACGCGCCGCGGCCCTGGGCGAGCGCGGGGGCCAGGTCACTACGTTCCTGGGGCGGACGTCCCCGGCTCCGGACGAGGCGTGGTTCGCCCGCCAGCGCGATCAGGGCACGGCGGCGGCAGAACGCGCGGCCGTCACCGCCCGCCGTAGCTTTGGCCGTTTCACGCGCAACTTCGTGGTGCAGGGCACGGCCGCCGAGTGGGCGCTGTGCTGGATGTCGCTGATCCGCCAACAGCTGCGCAGCACACTGGTCGATGGCCGCCCGATGTCATCACGTCTGGTCTACTTTTTGCACGACGAGATCATGATCTACGGCCCCGAACACGAGGCCGCCGCCTGCACCCAGATCGTCCGCAGGACGGCGCAACAGGCCGCCGAGCTCCTCTTCGGCTCGGTGCCGGTGCAGTTTCCGGTGACGGTGGTCTCGACGGACAATTACGCGAAGGCCAAATAATCGGGGCTTAGATACGGTGATGAGGGTTCAGGGACAAGCTCACGGGCGGGTGGTGGCCGGCTCAGGGACGGGTGGTGGCGTCAGCTAACCTTCTCGCGGCTCGCGCAGGCGCTCGCCGCGATTCATGCCAGACCCAGCCAGCTGACGCCACCACCCACCGCTGAACTCCGTAGCCGAACCCCGCTGAGCCCATCCGTTGCTCCCTACCTAGTACCAGGCGCCGGACGTCTATCGCTCTTGTCCCAGTCCACCGCCCATCCCAGTTCTCTGAAGAGTTGGTCCAGGATGATGCCGGTGAAACCCCAGATCACGAAATGGCCCTGCGGCGAGGCCTCGGTGGTGACCGTGAAGGCCGGCGAATTGTGGCGGGTCTTGCCCCTGCTCACTTGCGCCATGTGCCGGTTGGCCGGGTTGAGCAGGTCGCGCACCGGAACTCGTAGCACCAGGGAAGACTCGTTAGTGTCTTGGGCAGCGACCGTTGAGGTCGAATTCCACCAGGCCAGCACCGGGGTCACCATGAAGTTGCTGATCGGCAACGGCTTCTCGTTCAGCGACCCGAGGATCTGCACACCGGCGGGGTCGAGACCGGTCTCTTCAACGGCCTCACGGAGGGCCGCCACGTGTTCTACCGGCACATTGCGCTCGCGGGCCTCGACGTAGTCTTCGGGGTCGATCTTGCCGCCGGGGAACGCCGGTTGTCCCGCGTGTTTGCGCAGGGTGGCCGCGCGCACCACGATCAGCACGTCCACGTCGTCACCCACGTTCTCCCCGATAGGGCCGCCGGCCGTGGCGGATGCCGCCGGCACGTCGTCCAGCACCCCGAAGAGAACCAACACAGCCGCCCGTCGCACGGTGGCCGGGTCGATCTCCCCGATGCGCCAGTTGTGCTCGTCGGCGATCCGTACGTCTGTGCGGTCGGCCAGGTTGTGCAGTGCGATGAGGGCGGGATGTTCAGGCGCCAAGGTTCCACCCCTCCGCGCGCAGTTCACGCCGTGTGCGGCCCTGCAGGAAGCCCAGGTGAAGGCGTTCGCGTCCCGGGGCCATCTCGTACTTCAGCAGTTTCGCGGCCTTGGTTTCGTCGGTCTCTCCCGCTCCGTAACTGGGGCATAGATCGGCGATGGGGCATGCCCCACAGGCGGGTTTGCGGGCGTGGCAAATGCGCCGCCCGTGGTAGATCAACCGGTGCGAGAGCATGGTCCAATCAGCGGGGTCAAAGAGCTCGCCGACCTCACGTTCGACCTTGATGGGGTCGTCCTGGTCTGTCCAGCCCAGTCGGCGCGCCAGGCGTCCGAAGTGGGTATCCACGGTAATCCCGGGGCGACCGAAAGCGTTGCCGAGCACCACGAAGGCGGTCTTGCGCCCCACACCGGGTAGCTGGGTGAGCTCGTCCAGGCCAGCGGGAACTTCACCCTCGTGTGTCTCGACCAGCTGTTGGCTCAGGCGGACGATTGCCGAGGCCTTGGACCGGTAGAACCCCAGCGGCTGCACGATCTGCTCAACATCGGCGAGGTGGGCTGCGGCCAAGGCGAAGGCGTCGGGGTAGGCGGCGAAGAGGGTGGGCGTCACCGAATTCACGCGCACGTCGGTGGTTTGCGCCGATAAGACGGTGGCGATGAGCAGTTCGAAGGGGGTCTCGAAGTCAAGTTCGGCCACCGCGTAGGGATAGGTCTCCGCCAGAATACGGTTGATCTTCCGCGCCCGGCGTTTGCGGCCCAGCGGTGTCTCCCCCGCGGACGCGCGCCGCTGGTTCGCGCGCCGCGCTTGGAACTCGGGCACCGTGCGGATTTCCAGTGCGGTTCTTTCGTCGTCACTGAGAGGCTGTTCTGAAGGAGTGGGTGTTTGACTGCTCATCACGCCCCTAGCCTACCGCCCGAGGCACCATATTTTTCTTCCCCACCGGTTATGGGTGTGACAGCCGCAACATTTTCCCTTAAGGTTGAGACAGCGAAAAGATGAACGCGGTCACATTTTCGACCAACCGTCCGACCGACCGCACGAGTGAAGGGCACAACTTTTTATGTCGAACACCCAGCAAACCTTTGCACCCTCACCGGAGTTTGCCGCTCAGGCCAACGGTAATGAACAGCTCTACACGGAAGCTCGCGAAAAAGGTGCCGAGTTCTGGGCAGAACAGGCCCGCGAACTGCTGACCTGGAACAAAGAATTCACCCAAACCCTGGACTGGTCTAACCCGCCTTTTGCCAAGTGGTTTGCAGACGGCGAACTCAACGCCTGCTACAACGCCGTCGATCGCCACGTCGAAGAGGGTAGAGGCGACCGCGTCGCGATCTACTTCGAAGGTGAACCCGGCGACACCCGCGAGTACACCTACGCCCAGCTCAAGGACGAGGTCTCCCGCGCGGCCAACGCCATCGAGGCCCTGGGCGTCGGCAAGGGTGACCGCGTGGCAATCTACCTGCCCATGATCGCCGAGGCCGTCATCGCCATGCTGGCCTGCGCCCGCATCGGCGCGATCCACTCGGTCGTCTTCGGCGGTTTCTCCGCTGACGCGCTACGTTCGCGCATCGAAGACGGCGAGGCCAAGCTCGTGATCACCGCCGACGGTTCCTTCCGCCGCGGCAAGCCGTCGATGCTCAAGCCCGCCGTAGACCAGGCCCTGGAGAAGGGTGCCAAGAGCATCGAGCATGTTTTGGTGGTCAAGCGCAACGGTGAAGAGATCAACTTCGTTGAGGGCCGTGACGTGTGGTGGCACGACGCCCTCGAGTCCGCCTCCACCGAACACACCCCCTCGGTGCAGAACGCCGAAGACCCGCTCTTCATCCTTTACACCTCCGGCACCACCGGAAAGCCGAAGGGCATCCTGCACACCACTGGCGGATACCTGACCCAGGGCGCCTTCACCCACAAGTACATTTTCGATATCAAGCCAGAAACCGATGTCTACTGGTGCACCGCCGACGTCGGTTGGGTGACCGGCCACAGCTACGTCGCTTACGCGCCGCTGGTCAACGGCTCCACCCAGGTCATCTACGAAGGCACCCCCGACTCCCCGCACCGCGGTCGCTTCTGGGAAATCGTGCAAAAGTACGGCGTGACCATCCTCTACACCTCGCCGACCGCCATCCGCACCATGATGAAGTGGGGCGAGGAGATCCCCGCAGAGTACGACCTCTCCTCGCTGCGTTTGCTCGGCACTGTGGGCGAGGCGATCAACCCCGAGGCTTGGGTATGGTTCCACCGCGTGATCGGTGGCGGACGCTGCCCCATCGTCGACACCTGGTGGCAGACCGAGACCGGCGCGATTATGGCCTCCCAGCTTCCCGGCGTGACCGTGGCAAAGCCTGGTTCCGCCCAGCAGCCCGTCCCCGGCATCTCGCTGAAGATCGTGGACGACTCGGGCAAGGAGCTCGACAACGATCAGTCCGGTTTGCTCTCCATCACCGAGCCCTGGCCCTCGATGTTGCGCACCATCTATGGCGACGATCAGCGCTTCATCGACACCTACTGGGCACAGTTCGGTGACAAGTACTTCGCCGGTGACGGCGCCAAGAAGGATCAGGACGGCGACCTCTGGGTACTCGGACGCGTGGACGACGTCATGAACGTCTCGGGCCACCGCCTCTCCACCCCCGAGATCGAGTCGGCACTGGTCTCCCACCCCGCCGTGGCCGAGGCGGCCGTGGTTGGCGCGACCGACGAGACCACCGGCCAGGCCGTGATGGCCTTCGTCATCCTCTCCGACGAGGCGCAGAAGGAAAACCGCTCCAAGGAGGAACTCGAGCAGGACATTCGCGCTCACGTGGGCGTGGAGATCTCCCCGATTGCCAAGCCCAAGCGAGTGCTGATCGTGCCCGAATTGCCGAAGACCCGCTCCGGCAAGATTATGCGCCGCCTGCTCAAGGACGTCACGGAGAACCGCCCGATTGGCGACGTGACGACGCTGGCGGACTCGACCGTGATGGACGCGATCGTGGAGCAGTACAAGCAGTAACCGACTCACCCCACCTCCAGCAGGACGCAACCCAAGGTGCGCACCCGCTACGATTTATCTCGACCAGTTGATTGGGCGGCGTCCTGCTGTCGGTTAGGCGCGCGTGGTCAGGGGAGGCAAGGCGGGGATGCCGCTGAGCCGACTGGCTCGGGTCTGGCGTTTAAGGGATGTCGGCGACAGCGGCATCCCCTCTTGCCTCACCTGAGGTATCCCCTCTACCCCATAGAATGCAAAGTATGACTGCACGCATCTTCGTTCTCAACGGCCCCAACCTGAACCTGCTCGGCCACCGCAAACCCGAGATCTACGGTCACACCACGCTCGCCGACATCGAGGCGCAGTTGCGCGCCCGCGCCGAGCAGCTCGGCATGGAGATTGAATTCCTGCAGTCAAATCACGAGGGCACCCTGGTCGATGAGATTCAGCGGGCCCGCACCGAGGCGGATGCGATCATCATTAATCCCGCGGCCTACACGCACACCTCGGTTGCCCTGCACGACGCTCTTGAGTCGGCCGAGAAGCCGGTGGTGGAGGTACACCTCTCGAACATTCACCGGCGCGAGGAATTCCGCCACCATTCTTTCGTTTCGCCGCAGGCAACGGCGATCATTGCCGGTGCTGGGGCCTATGGCTACACCATGGCACTCGAGTTCCTACACCAGCATCTTGGTTAACCTGGGCGTTTTAGTGCTGGGTGCAGCGTCCATGACTCACCGGTTGCGTGTAGGTGTCTAGTCCCGCGAGGACCTCATTGAGTACCGAGGCGGGTATGGCGTATCCGGTCTCGCCCTGGGTGGCTTTGGCGAACATGACGCCGACTACGTCGCCATCGGATTCGATCACGGGGCCACCGGAATTGCCCTGGTCGACTTTGGCGGCAAGCTGGTAGACCAGACGGGATTCGGTGCGTTCACCGGTTTGCACGTCGACGGTTTGGGTGCGTCCTAATCCTTGGACGGTGGCCGGGCGGGTCTCGAAGGGGCCGCCGAGGGGGTAGCCCATGAACTCCACCGGGGTTCCTGCGGCGACGTCTTGATCGACTCGCAACGGTTCGAGTCCCAGGCCGGGTGCGTGGAGCACCGCGAGGTCTTGCTTGGGGTCGAAGTAGACCACCTGCGCTTTGACGCCTCCCCCGCCTCGGTTCTGCACCATCGGCTCTTCGACTCCGGCCACCACGTGTGCGTTGGTGACGGCGTAGTCGGGGGCCACCACGAAACCGCTTCCCTCAGACATGTAATTACACTGTTGTGCCGCGCCCACGATCTGCACCACCGATTCGCTAGACCGCTCCATCGCGGAGGTCGAGGAGTTCTGGGTGGGTGCCTGTTGCGAAGGGAACAACAGGTCAGAAACCTGAGGGATGGCGGCGGTGTGCAACACATGCACCCGGAACTTATCGATCTGTTCCTGCACGGATGCGGGCGTGGCTCGCAACATTGCGTCTACCACCCGCGAGTCGGAGATGGCGGCGTTGACCGGGGGAATTCCCGCAGGACGCACCGCCAAGACCGCCACCAGCATCATCACCGCACACACGGTGAGGCTGAGCAAACCCCCGAGTAAGCGCTCGACCCACCGCAGGGGCGTCATATCGGAGACACGCCGTAGCGTAGAACCCAGCAGAAAACCCAGCCACTGGCCGATCACCAGGCAACCCAAGATAGAGAGAATGGCTACCGGTACGTACCACGCGGCGCTGACCTGATTGATCGCCCAGGGGGTCAGCAGGTAGGCCGCGAAGACACCCCCGACAAACCCTGCCAGGGCACCCAGAGATACGAAAAACCCTTTCCGTAAGCCTGTAACGAAGTAGGCAATCAGCAGGAGGATCAAAATGATGTCTAACATGGTGGTTCTCCGTTGCACACGGCCGAAGTAAATGACTAGAAATTAATGGATTATAGAACTGTTCGTGAACATTTTTATTTCATGCTCTTCACAGAATAAGGTGGGGTCTTCAGAAGTTGCCGCCGCACGGGCCTGTCAGGGGGCCGGGAGGGTGTACATCACCGCAATTTACGGTAGTCTCGATATCAGTTGATTATGTCACACCTCCGCGTGACCCGTCCCGAAGTCCCCTTTCAATTCGTAAGGTTCGGGCCAAGCAACGAACTGTGACGTTGATAAAATCAAAGTTGATAAAATCAAACTTTATTGAAGGAGAATCATGGATATTGAAGTCCTGCGACGGGCCCCGTTGTTTGCTTCCCTCGACGACGAAGCATTCGCGGCGCTGACCGAAGACATTACCGAGGTTGACCTCTCCCGCGGTGCCACCCTGTTCTACGAGGGCGATCCTGGCGACCAGCTCTACTTCATCGTCTCCGGCAAGATCAAGCTCGGCCGCACCGCCTCGGACGGCCGTGAGAACCTGGTTGCCGTGATGGGGCCGGGCGAGATCTTCGGCGAGATGGCACTGTTCGACCCCTCGCCGCGCTCCACCAGCGCCACCGCGGTTTCCGAAACCCGCCTGGCCGGGGTCAAACACGACTCCCTGCGCAAGGCCATGGAGAAGTCGCCGCAGATCTCGGCTCAGGTTCTGCAGGCACTGGCTCGCCGTCTGCGCCGCACCAACGAGAACCTGGCAGACCTCGTCTTCTCGGACGTCCCCGGTCGCGTGGCTAAGGCCCTGTTGGACCTGGCGGATCGCTTCGGACGCCCCGCCACCGACGGCATCTTGGTCGCACACGAGCTGACTCAGGAAGAGCTGGCTCAGCTGGTGGGTGCATCCCGCGAGACCGTGAACAAGGCTTTGGCCGAGTTCGTCTCCCGCGGTTGGATTCGTCTCGAGGCACGCGCCGTGGTCATTCTCGATCTGCAGCGCCTGCGCAATCGTTCGCGCTAACCCCAAGCACACCAAAGCCCGGGTGGTTCCCTACAGAAACCACCCGGGCTTTTTGTTGCGCTGAGAACCGATGCCTCAGGAGTCGGTGCACTTGAGACCCTCAGGCCGGTGCTCCCGCTGGCAACGAGGTTTTAGAGCGAGCACTTCTCCCAGGTGCCGGCCTTCTTCGGCGCGGTGTAGCGCAAGAAGTACTCACCGTCGCGCTCGATGATCTCGGCCTTTTTCACCTGCACGGTGCGCTTCTGCGCGAGAAAGGCAATCGCGGTGGACGCCCCGGCCAGCGATTCGAGCAGGCACAGGGTTCCCGGGGTAATGAGCTCTTTCAGGGTTCGCCCCACCGTTTCTTCGCGACCGATGCGATCGCCAAACTCGGTGGTGTCTTGACTGTCGAGCAGCTCTTTCACGTTCACCCAGTCGCCCCATACGCCCTTGGAACTCAGCAACTTGGGTGACTGCCCGATCGGTACAGCCGAGGCGAAGTAGTGGATGTCGTAGCGTTTGTGACGGTAGTCCGGGCTCTGCCAACGTCCTAGCGCCCGCAACAGATCGGTGCGGAGCGTTAGGCCCCGGCGCGTGAGCAGGTCGACGAAGGCTTTGTCTCCGCAGGCTACCGACTCGCGCAAAGCCATCTGGTCGTACCCCTCGGCGGAGACCTCCACCGTGCTCAGATCGTCTGAACCGGCCAGTAGCATGCCGGTCTCTTCAAATGATTCACGGATGGCACAGACCACTGCCGCGTGTGCGGCCACTAGATCGTCTTGTTTGAAGGTTTCAGCCCACGCCTTGGCTCCGGGACCGCTCCAGGGCATCTGCTCGCGGTCGGAGTCGTTGCATACGCCTCCGGGGAAAGCCACGGTACCCAGCGGTGAAAAGTCGGGGCGATAGGTGAGGATCGTCTCGAGACCTTCCTGGCCATCGCGCACGAACACCACCGCGGCGGCGGTGCGCAACTGGGTAGGAACCTGGGTTCCGCTCTCGAGCCATGCGCGGGCGGCGGCCTTGAAGGGCTCCCCGATCTTGAACAGACGTTCCGTAGCTTCGGGGCACGATCGGTTCGTCGCCTTCTTGGGCGCGGCAGTATCGCCGGTACGCACCATTTTCAGTGCGCCGGTGTATAACCGCTGATTAGGCATACGTCAGGATGAGTTCGACCTCGACGGGAGAATCCATCGGAAGCACCGGCACGCCGACAGCCGAACGGGCGTGGACGCCGGCATCGCCGAAGATCTCACCCAGCAACTCGGATGCGCCATTGATGACGGCGGGCTGCTCGGTGAAGTCGGTCTCCGAAGACACAAAACCCACGACCTTGACGATCTTGGTCACGCGATCCAGGTCGCCAATCACCTGCTTGGCGGCGGCCAGAGCGTTCAGCGCACAGATAGCGGCCTGTTGCTGGGCGGTCTGGGGATCCACCGTGCCCGTCTTGCCCGTACGCGAAACTTTTCCGGTATGTTCCAGCGATCCATCGACGAAGGGCAACTGGCCCGAGGTGTAGACGAAGTTCTCGGCGGTCACTGCCGGCACGTACGCCGCCACGGGATCCGGCGCCTGCGGCAACTGGTAACCGAGCTCGGCGATGCGCTGTTCAATGCGTGAGGTGTTCTCAGTCATGGTGATGTGCTTACTGTGCCTTTTTACGCTTGAAGTAGGCAATCGGGTTGCCCGCAGTGGGGGCTACCATGTTGCCCTCCGGAGCCTGCGAGGCAGGGGCAGTCGAGGGTAGCACTGTGACCAGCTCCCAGCCGTCCTGACCCCAGTTGTCGAGGATCTGCTTGGTGGCGTGAATCATCAGCGGTACGGTGGCGTATTCCCATTTCTCCATATGACACAGATTAGCCCTTATCCCTAGAGATGTTAAATGTTGTCGGGGTTCTTGTAATCCATCTCGTGTATCTCTCAGGTTCAGCTTGTAAACTGAAGCAATGGCTTCATCCAAGAACGTTCGCAAGAGACGCACTCCGGGCGATTTTATTCAGTTCATTGCGCTGAGTATCATCGCCGGATTTTTGACCGCAGGTATTTTGATCCCGCCCACCCTCGGACTGGGCGTGGCGGCTACGTCCTCCATTAACTGGTTCAAGAACCTACCGGCAGATATGCAGGACGGCCCGCTTTCGCGCCCCTCGACGATTTACGCGTCCGACGGAAAGACCAAGCTGGCGTCGTTCTACTCGCAGAACCGCACCGAGGTTAAGCTCGACCAGATCTCCCCCAATATGCGCAACGCCATCATTGCGGTGGAGGATCGCACCTTCTATGAACACGGTGCGGTGTCCCCCATCGGCATCGGCCGCGCAGTCATCAACAACGTGCTCCGCCCCGGCAACCGCCAGGGCGCCTCGACGTTGACCCAGCAGTACGTCAATAACCTCCTCATCGATCAGGCAGTAGCCGACGGTAAGGAAGCCTCGACCCTGGGTGCCAACAAGGGCATGCTCGACAAGGTCAAGGAGATGAAACTTGCCATCTCCATGGAGCAGAACAAGTCGAAGGACGAAATCCTCGAGGGTTACCTCAACATCGTGAACTTAGGTGGTTCCAACTACGGCGTCGAAGCCGCGTCGCAGTACTACTGGGGCAAGTCCGCCAAAGACCTCACCGTGGCTCAGGCAGCGACTCTGGCCGGCATGGTGCAGTCCCCGAACTACTACCGCCCCGATGTGAACCCCGAGACCTCTAAGGAACGCCGCAACGTGGTGCTGGGCACCATGTTGCGTGACGGAAAGATCACCGAAGACCAGTACAATTCGGCAATCACCGAAGACATGAACCTGGATATTCATCGCACCCAGAATGGTTGCTCTACCGCCGAAGGCGCTGCCTACTTCTGTGACTACGTGCTGGCCAGTGTCTACCAAGACGAGCACTTCGGCGCCACTCCCGAGGAGCGTCAGAAGAACCTCTACCGCGCCGGTTACGAGATCGTCTCCACGATGAATGCCGGAGCTCAGAACGACGCCAAGAAGGCCGTGGAGAACACCCAGCCCTCTGACAACAACCCCGATGACGTCAACACCGCTATGGTCAGTGTGGAGCCGGGTACCGGCAAGGTCATCGCGATGGCGCAGAACTCCCGCTTCGATGAGCCCAAGGATGAAAACGACCACTCGGCCTCGATGTTCAACTACAGCGTTGACCTCAAGGACGGCGGTACCTCCGGATTCCAGCCCGGTTCAACCTTCAAGCCCGTCGTACTGGCCGAATGGATCCGCGAGGGTAAGGGCATTAACGCCGTGATCGACGGTACGTCGCTGCACTACCCCGCCGACCATGTGTGGAAGGCCAAGTGCATGGAAGGCGGTGGATTCCGCTCCAAGGGCGATGAAGGCAACGGCTGGAGCTTCCAGAACGCCGAAGGCGGCTACCAGAAGTGGGACACCGTGGCCTACGGCCTCAAGAACTCCATTAACTCCTTCCTGTACTCCATGGCTTCGCAGGTAGACCTCTGCGGTGTTGAGGACGTCGCTAAGGACTTGCGCATCCACAAGGCAGACGGTTCTGGTGTGGCCTACGAGAAGACCCAGCTGGCTTCGTTGATCGGTACCCAGCCTGTCTCGCCGCTGACCATGGCCACCGCATTCGCTACCTTCGCGGCTGACGGTAAGTACTGCGAGCCCTCCCCGATCCAGGAGGTCAAGGACCGCCGCGGTAACACCGTGACCAAGTTCGAGGCCAAGTGTGACCAGGCCCTGGATAAGGACACCGCTCGCGGCGTGAACGCCGTGCTCAAGCAGGTGCTGGTTGACGGTTCTGCATGGCGCCGTGGCATCGACCTGCCCGACGCGTCCGCAGCGAAGACCGGTACCACCGATAACTCGACCCAGACCTGGACCGTAGGTTACACCCGTGGCCTGTCCACCGCGTCGTGGGTAGGTAACTTGGCCAAGGGTTCGCGTTCGCTGAACGAGCTGAACATCGGCGGCGAGCGCCGTGAGTACGTGGACGGTGCGCTGTATGCAGGTGGACAGTGGCAGCAGTTCATGAAGGCACAGGCCAAGAATTTCAATACCGACAAGTTCCCTGAGCCCTCTGAAAAGGTTAAGGGAACTCAAAAATAAACTAGGAGAAAGCCGTCCATGGTGAATTCCTCTTCGGTGGCGGCCCACGTGGCTCCGGCGTTGCGCGGTCTGGCGACCGCAGCAGGCGCGTCGGTGGCTGCGGGGGCCGCCACGGTCGCATACGCGCACTTTTACGAACTGAACAACTTCAAGCTCCGTACCGAGAGCTTGCCGGTGTTGCCCGCGGGCACGCCCGACTTTCGGATTCTGCATATCTCTGACATGCATATGATCCCCGGGCAGCGCGCTAAGACCCGTTTCTTGCACTCGCTGGCGAGCCTCGAGCCCGATCTGGTGATCAACACCGGAGACAACCTCTCCCATATGGGTGCCCTGCCGGCCTTGTTGGAGGCACTGGGCCCGCTGTTCGATTTTCCCGGTGTCTACGTGCCCGGTTCGAATTGCTACTACGCGCCGGTGTTCAAGAACCCCGCCCGTTACCTGTTCAAGGAGTCCACGGCCGACGAAGGCATCGAGCCCGAACGCGCCGAGCTCCCCACCCAGCAGATGCACGACGCTTTTGATGCCCGCGGCTGGACGGGGTTGATCAACCGCGCCGATACGCTGACCATCAACGGTCTGCGGCTTGAGTTCTCCGGCGTGGACGACCCGCACCTGGGGCTGGACGACCATCCCGGCTTCGTCCCCACCGCCTTCGACGCCGAACCCGCGCCCTCCGTGCGTTTGGGTGTGTGCCACGCGCCGTACATCAGAACGCTCGACCGGTTCGTGGCGGACGGCGCCCAGGCGATCTTCGCCGGGCACACCCACGGCGGTCAGGTGTGCCTGCCCGGCGGGCACGCGCTGACCTCTAACTGCGACCTCGACCCGGCGCGCGCGAAGGGTGTTTCCCTGCAGTCGGACGTCCCCGTGCAGATCTCGGCGGGCTTGGGCACCTCACGGTTCGCTCCGGTGCGACTCTTCTGCCCACCGGAAGCGATATTGGTCACACTGACCGCCAAGGGGTAGCCTGACATTCTATGGGCTTCATTACCACTCGTCGCGTCGAACTCCCACCGCCGGCTGTATTCGCTGAACTAGATCAACCGGCCAGCTCGCTGTGGGGGTATCTGAGGCCGATTCGCGCGCGGTGGTTTATGGGCCTGGGCGTCTCGATCATCACCGTCCTGGTGCAGTTGTCTATCCCCCAGGTGCTGGCATGGATCGTCGATCGGTTGGTTGGGGCTGAGCGAGGGGCCGGTGCGCTGTGGGCCGGCGGTGCGCTGGTGGTCGGGCTGGGCCTGGCGCAGGCGGGGTTGATGTTGTTGCGCCGCATTCTGCTCATCGACCCCAGCTCGCAGATCGAGAACCAGATGCGCATGTCGATCTTCGACAAGCTTCTGCGTATGCCGATCTCATTTCACGACGAGTGGCCCTCGGGTCAGCTACTCACCCGCACCACGACCGACCTCTCGATCGTGCGCCGTTGGCTCGCCTTTGGTCTGGTCATGAGCATCTCCACCGCGGTCATGATGGTCTTCGGCATTGCACTCCTAGCCCGCGGTTCGGGTCTGTTGGCACTCATTTACGCGGCCAGCATCCCCTTCACCGTGGCCTTTCTCTGGCGGTTTGTGATCTCTTTCCGCGCGCTCACCCGGCTCTCGCAGCAGCAAGCGGGAGACCTGGCGACCACGGTCGAAGAGTCGGTGCAGGGTATTCGCGTGCTCAAGGCTCTGGGCCAGGGCCGTAACGCGCTCGGTCGCTTCGGTGTACAGGCCGATGAGCTCCGCACCACCGAGGTCTCCCGCGCCCAGAAAATGGGTGGGGTCGCCGCGGTCACCGGCGTCATCGCCGGAATCACCCTGGCCATCGCATTGATCGTGGGGTTGCACCAGGTCGCCGCGGGGCGGTTGACCCTCGGCGAGCTCACCGCCTTCTTCGCCACCGCGGCAATCCTTCAGCCGCAGGTCGAGCGCACCGGCATGTTTATCTCGATGTATCTCTCGTCGAAGGTCTCGCTCGAGCGCCACAACGAGATCATCACGGCCCCCGGCCTAGAACCGGTGGCGATCTCCTCTTCCGAGGTCGCCTCCGCCCGCTCCCGCGAACTCCCCCGCCAGCTCGGTTCGGCAGGAGCGCCACACCCAGCGTCCGTGGATTTCGACGGCGTGACCTTCGCCTACCGCGAGGGGGCAACACCCACCCTGCGCGACATCAATCTGCACGTGAACCCCGGTGAGATCGTGGCGGTGGTCGGCCCCACCGGGTGCGGCAAGTCCACGCTGTTGCAGTTGATACCGCGCCTCTACGACGTCGGGGCCGGGACCATTCGCGTGGACGGTACCGACGTGCGCGACTTTTCCCTGCAGCAGCTACGGACGCAAGTCTCGATCGCTTTCGAAGAGCCGGTGCTCTTTTCCTCGTCGGTACGCGAGAACGTGTTAGTGGGCGTGGATACCGAGGCGCTCGGCCTTGAGACCGCCGAGCGGATTCTGGACACCGCGCTGGAAGTTGCCTCAGCCGAGTTCGTGGCCGACCTGCCCGAGGGCAAAGACACGCTCATCGGGGAAGAAGGCATGAGTCTCTCCGGTGGGCAGCGGCAACGGCTCTCCCTGGCCCGCGCTATCGCCACCGAACCGGCCGTGCTGCTCCTCGACGACCCGCTCTCGGCCCTGGACGTCACCACCGAAGAAACCGTGGTGAACATGCTCAAGCGGCAGTTGGCGAACACCACCGTGGTGCTCACCGCGCACCGTCCTTCGACAGTGACACTGGCCGACCGGGTGGTGCTCATGGGTGCGCACGGCACCATCGCGGCGGTGGGCACGCACGCCGAGTTGTTGGGCCGCTCTGATTACCGGTCGCTCATGAGTCTCACCGAGGGAGGACAACGGTGAAACCGCAGGCGGCACCCCTCCTCGAAGACAAGGTGGAGCTCAATCGCGAGGAGCAACGAACCGTGCGCGCCCGTTCCATCGGGTTGCTACGCGATATCTTCCGGCCCGTGCGCGGCAAACTCCTGATCACCATTCTGCTGGTCATCACCTCGGTCGCGCTGACCACGCTGATGCCGTGGCTGCTCTCTCACGCGATCAACACCGCCATCGATCCCCTGCTGGCCGGGGACGCCGGCCCCGCCACCTGGCTTACCCTCGCCTACGTGACCGCCGCCGTGGCCGCCGGGGTATGTATGTACTTCAACGTCGTGCTGACCACGCGCATCTCCCAAGACGCCCTCTACGACCTGCGCCAGAAGATGTTCGCTCACTCGCAAGAGCTCTCGATCGGTTTTCACGAGACGTACACCTCCGGGCGGGTGGTCTCGCGGTTAACCTCCGATCTAGAGACCCTGCGTCAGTTCCTCGATTCGGGCCTCTCGCAGTTGGCCGCGACCTTGCTCAGCATCGTTTTCACCGTCGGCGCGCTGTTTCTCATGGACTGGCGGGCCGGGGTCGCGCTGTTCTTCGCCCTGATCCCCGTCTGGTTCTTAACCTCGTGGTTCCGCAAGCACTCGACCGTGGCCTACCGCGCTCAGCGCGTGGCCAACGCTCAATTGATCGGCCGGTTCGTGGAGACTTTCACCGGAATCCGGGCGGTCAAGGCGTTTCGGTATGAGGCCCCCTCGCGCGAACTCTACGGCGAGAAGGCCGAAGACTACCGCGTGAAGATCATGGATTCGATCAAGATCAACGGCGTCTATATGCCCAGCCTGATCGCGATCGGCAACGTGTTTGTGGGGGCCGTGCTGATCATTGGCGGTTACTCGGTGCTCGGCGGCGCCATGCAGGTGGGCACCCTGTTGGCGCTGGTGATCTACGCCAACCGCGTGTTCGAACCGATCTTTCAACTCTCCGACTTCTACAACATGTTTCAGTCCGCGGTCTCCGCGCTCGAGAAGGTCTCGGGGTTCTTGGCCGAGAAACCTGCGGTACCGGAGCCGGTTCACCCCGTGCAGCGCGGTTCCCGCCGTGCGGGTGAAGCCGCCGGGGGCGTCCGGTTTGAGGCCGCCGAATTCGAGTACGTGCCCGGCCGACCGGCCCTGCACCGCTTCGACCTCGACGTGCCCGCGGGCCAGCACGTGGCGCTGGTGGGTAAGACGGGCGCTGGCAAATCCACGGTCGCCAAGCTGATCTCCCGCTTCTACGACGTGACCTCGGGGCGGCTTCTCATCGATGGCGTGGACGTGCGCGACCTGACCGACACGCAATTGCGGCGCGAGATCGTCATGGTGACCCAGGAGGCGTTCCTCTTCCAGGGCACCGTGGCCGACAACATTCGCCTGGCCAGGCCCGATGCCAGCGACAAAGAGGTGGTGCGCGCCGCTCAACAGGTCGGGGCCCACGAGTTTATCTCGGAGCTGCCCGAGGGGTACCAGACGAACCTCGCCAAACGCGGCGGACGGGTCTCGGCGGGGCAGCGCCAGTTGATCTCTTTCGCCCGTGCTTTCTTGGTGGACCCGACGGTGTTGATCCTCGACGAGGCCACCGCCTCGCTGGACATCCCCACCGAGCGCCTGGTGCAGCGCGGCCTCGAGAAGTTGTTGGCCGGGCGTACTTCCTTCGTGATCGCCCATCGGCTGTCGACCGTGTTGGATTCCGACCGCGTGTTGGTTGTGGACGCCGGGCGCATCGTCGAAGACGGCGCCCCGGAGGAGTTGATCGCTTCCGGCGGGCGGTTCGCCGATATGGTGCATGCCTGGGATGAGGCGATGGAGGTTTAGGGTAAGTGTCATACCTCATCTTGAGGCATACACTAGAAAGTATGACTCTGAGCACATACCCCACCGTCGCGCACACCTCCGAAGCCCTCCGCACCCCCACCGTCGACTTCGATGCGATTGCCGCCGAGCTGGCGGGCATCCTCTCCCCCGACGACGTTTCGGCACGGCCGATCGACCGCCTGGCGATGGGCCACGACGCCTCGCACTACCTCTTCGTGCCCGCCGGCGTCCTCCGCCCACGAACGGCCCGTGAGGTCGGCGAAATCTTCGCCGCCGCTCGCCGCAACGGAGCACCGCTCTCGCTACGCTCCGGAGGAACTTCGCTCTCGGGCCAGGCCAGCACCGACGGGGTCATGGTGGACGTGCGCACCCACTTCCGCGGCATCGAGGTACTGGACGCCGGCAAGCGGGTGCGCGTTCAACCGGGCGCGACCGTCATGATGGTCAACAACTTTCTGGCCCCCTACGGGTACAAGCTCGGGCCCGACCCGGCCTCGTGGTCAGCCTGCACCATCGGTGGTGTGGTCGCCAACAACTCATCGGGTATGAGCTCCGGCACCGAGTTCAACACCTACAACACCCTCGAGTCCCTGGTGTTCGTCTTGCCCTCCGGCACGGTGATCGACACCTCCGATCCCGACGCCGACCGGCAACTCTATGAACAAGAGCCTGAGATCCACGCGGGCCTGCGCCGCCTGCGCGAGCGCGTGCTGAGCAACCCCGAGTCGGTGGCGAAGGTCCGCCAGCAGTTCTCGATGAAGAACACCATGGGGTACGGCATCAACGCCCTGGTGGACTTCGAAGAACCGGTGAGGATTCTCGAGCACCTGCTCATCGGCTCCGAGGGCACTTTGGCCTTCATCGCCTCGGCCACCTACCGTACGCTGCCGATTTTGACCCATGCGTCCACGGGATTGCTGGTCTTCGACAACCTGATCGACGCGGCGAACTCGGTACCCGATCTGGTAGCCGGAGGGATGGCGACGACCGAGTTGCTCGACGCCACCTCGATTCGGGTCGCCCAGCGCACGGGATTGGTGGCTGATTCGTTGGCCCGCATCGACGTCGAACAGCATGCCGCGTTGCTGGTGGAGTTCCAGGGCTCGAGCCAGGCGGAGATCGACGAACTCGCCCACGCCGGTGCCGACATGCTCCGCGGCCTGCCCACCGTCACCCCGGTACAGATGACCGACGAACTGGCCGAACGCAACAAGCTCTGGGCGGCGCGGCGCGGGCTGTACACCACGGTCGCCGGCAACCGCCCACAGGGTACCAACGCTCTGCTCGAAGACGTGGTCGTTCCCGTGGCCGAACTCGGTGAGACGTGTAAGACGCTGACCCAGCTCTTCGAGGCCCACGAGTACGTAGACTCGGTGATTTTTGGGCACGCCAAAGACGGCAACATTCACTTCATGCTCAACGAGCAGTTCACCGATTCCGCCAAGCTCGCCCGTTACGAGCGGTTTACCGAAGAGATGGTACAGCTGATCCTCGGCGCCTCGGGGTCGCTGAAGGCGGAACACGGTACCGGGCGCATCATGGCACCGTATGTGCGGCGGCAATGGGGTGACGAGCTCTATGAGGTAATGGTGGGCATCAAGAACCTGATCGACCCGCACCACGTGATGAATCCCGGGGTGTTGATCAACGAAGACCCCGCCGCGCTCACCCAGAACCTCAAAGTCGCCGAGCCGGTGGAAGAAGAGGTCAATCGGTGCGTGGAATGCGGGTACTGCGAACCCGTCTGCCCCTCCAAAGATTTGACCCTGACCCCGCGTCAGCGCATCGTGGTGCGGAGGGAGGCCGCCGCAGCCCGTCGCGCCGGGGATCACGAACTGGCCGAGGCCCTGCAGACCGATTTTGAGTACGACGGTTTGCAGACCTGTGCGGTGGACGGCATGTGCCTGACCCGCTGCCCCGTGTTGATCAATACCGGCGATCTGGTGCGCCGCCTCCGTTCGGAGGATCAGAATTCGGTGGCAGCTGCCGGGTGGAAGGCCGCGGCGAAGGGTTGGTCTGCCGTGGACGCCGGCGCCGGCACAGCGCTCACCGCGGCTGCCGCGATGCCCGCGTCTCTGCCGAAGGCCGTCACCTCCCTGGCCCGCAAGGCCCTGGGCGATGACTTCGTTCCGCAGTACAACAAACACTTGCCGGCAGGCGGCCGACGCCGCGAACCGAAGGCTAACCCGCTGGCGGAGGTGGTGTTCTTCCCGGCCTGCGTCAACGCGATGTTCGGCGGAGTGGACGGCTCCGGGCAGGCTGAGGCGCTCAACGCCACCGCCGCCTTTGAGACCCTGTGCCGGCGGGCCGGGATCGAGTACAACATCCCCACCGGGATCACCGGCATGTGCTGCGGCACGCCGTGGAAGTCGAAGGGATACACCGCCGGTTACCAGATCATGAGCGACCGGGTTCTACAGAACCTGTGGTTGGCCACTCGCGGCGGCGAGTTGCCGGTGGTCTGCGACGCTTCCTCCTGCACCGAGGGGCTGAACGTGATGCGCGATAAGGTCGCGGCGGCCGTGGAATTCCAGGCGGGCGCGGGTCGCGATGTCGATGAACCGGACTTCTCGAAGATCCGCTTTATCGATGCGCTGCAGTTCGCCGCTGAGGAACTCTTGCCGCGACTGACGGTCTCTGAACGGCTGCCCTCTCTCGTGGTGCACCCCACCTGTTCGGTCACGCACCTGGGGGTACAACCCCACCTGGAGGCCCTGGGCAAGGCGATCGCCGTCGAGCTGACCGTGCCGCAACAGTGGGGTTGTTGTGGTTACGCCGGCGACCGCGGCATGCTCCACCCCGAGCTGACCCGTTCGGCCACCCGCGCCGAGGCCGAGGAGGTCAACGCGCGGCAATACACGGCCTACGCCTCGAGCAACCGCACTTGCGAACAGGGCATGACGGAGGCCACCGGGCGCCCCTACCAAAACATCCTGCAGCTCCTCGAGGCCGCGACGCGTTAGCTCATCGCGCGCCGGTGGGCGGAAGAACTCACCGGGCGCGGAGCACTGTGAACGTCGAGTCGCGGGTGACCTGATCCACGTGCTCGAAACGCTCCTGGACCTGCGTACGGTAGCGGGCATGCGAGTTGTGCACGAGCAGTAGGGTGCCGCCGGGTGCGAGCACGCGGCGGGCGGCGTCTAGGAGCGGTCGCACCAGGGTGAGGTCTATGCGGGTGCCCTCGTGGAAGGGCGGGTTGAGCAGCACGAGGTCCACCGAGGAATCGGGCAGGTCGGCGGCGGCGGCGTCCCAGGTGACGGTGACCCGCGGGTCGCTCAGATTGGCGGCGGCGCTACGGACGGCGTCGGCATCGACGTCGGTGGCGACCACCCGGCGCACTACCCCGGCGGGGGCCTCATCGAGTACCTGTCGGGTGACCGAGCCGTTGCCGCACCCGAGATCCAGCACGCGCTGGCCGTGGTCGGCGTGCCTGAGGTAGTCCACCGCGGCCGTGGCCAGCAAGTGCCCGCCGCGGTCTGCCTTGGCCCCGGAGAACACCCCGCCAAAGCCGCGCAAGTGGCCCGGGGTATCCGCCTCACACCGATCTTCACCGGTGCCGACCTCTACCGCGGTCCGTGCCCCGCTGGCCAGCAGGCACCGGTGTTTGCCCTTGCCGCGTAACCCGCGCACCTGGGTGAAGGAACGCTCGAGGGTGTCGTTGAAGGTGCGGTTCATGTGTTTGGTGTTGCCGCCGAGAATCAGGGTGGCCTCGGGCGCGCTCAGGGTGAGGTCGTGGGCCCAGTCGTGGAGGGCCCCGTGCGACTTGGGGAGCCGCCCCAGCGCGAGCGCCCCGGCAAAACCGTGGGTGCGCAGGAACCCGCTGACCGCGAGGGTAGCGTGGTCTCGCTGGCCTTCTGCGGTGAGGCCGGCGATCTTCAGCAGATGTATCGCATCCGGTGCCTCGTTCGAGATCAACGCGTGCAGGTCACGGGCCTGCGCGTACGAGCGCTGCCGCACCAGCACGCGCGGGGCCGGTTCTTCGCCCAGTGCGTCGGCCAGAGCCCAGTAGGTTTGCGCGAAGTTGTGGTCTTCGAGAATCAGGACGTCGCCGGTTGCGCCATGATCGGCGGCACGGTCAGCACTGTGGGCGAGCGCGTCGGAGCGGATGAGCCGGTCGAGAGCGTCGGCGCGGGTTTCGGCGAGTTCTTCGAGGCGTTGGATCGTGGAGGTATGCACCCCACCATTGTTCCACGGCCGGCGGCCCCCCCAGATACGACAAAACCCCGGCCACCAGAAGTGCCGGGGTTATTGGTCGGGATGACAGGATTTGAACCTGCGGCCTCGTCGTCCCGAACGACGCGCGCTACCAAGCTGCGCCACATCCCGATGTTGACTTGTCCGTGTTCCTGCAAGCAACTGTTCTATGATAGCGGAAAAGGGCGAAGGCTACCAACTTGGCCACGGCATCGTGTATGTCACGTGCCCTATTGATTCACGCTTTGACGCTTCTGTAATTCTCCAGTGGCCTGCTGAATGAGATCCAGAAGCTCTTTCTCCGACATCTCGCTCAGCGGTTTGCCTGATTCGACAGTCACCGACTCTTTCGAGGCGTCCCCACGGTCGGAGGATTGACCGGTCTCGGCGTTGACCACGGTGACCTTACCATCGGGTGCGATGTCAGCACGGTACGAAACCGCCTGCCCCTGTCCGATGGACGCGGCCCAGTGGCCGTCTCGCGCGGGTAGGATCTCGTAGACCCCCATGCCCGCCGACCAGCGGGTGGTCCAGGCATTATCGCCGTGCACACTGGATTCCTTGATGGCGGTCACCAACGTGGAGGTCGCCGGCAGATCGGTGACAGTGTTGATGACCAACTTCGCGCGTCCGGCCCCCTGTTGCGTCGCCGGCACAGCGGAGATCGCGGTGATCGACTGGGAGGAACCGCGTGGGGTCAACGGGGTCACGTAGCTCAGCTCGTGGTTCTCGGGGCTGACGAGGGTAAATTCCGAGGAGTTCTCTCCATTGGCGTCTTCTTCGTCGTCATCGGTCAGATCATAGCCATACTTGGAACCCCACCATTCAATGAGGGTGCCACCAGCATTGATCGATGACCGTTGCCCGGCGGCAATCGTGCGCGGATACGTGGGCCCTTCGATTCGAGCCTGAGCCAGCTCCTCTGCGGAGAGCACCCGCACGCCGGATTCGTCGTAGATGGCCGCGCCGTTGGGCGCCTTGGTAACGTTCCAGAACCCGGAATATTTGAAGAGGGGCACGATGACCTGAGGTTTACCGTCTGCGCAGTAACCGTAGGCATCGTC
Organism: Rothia sp. LK2588; assembly: GCF_040946465.1. NCBI lineage: Bacteria > Bacillati > Actinomycetota > Actinomycetes > Micrococcales > Micrococcaceae > Rothia > Rothia sp. LK2588. The sequence continues at coordinate 200,881 of NZ_JAYWLS010000002.1, forward strand.
GTTGTCCCAGTGGGCAAAAGGTGCCTTGGCATGGATAGACCACGACAGGGCGTGCCAAGGCCAGACGGTCTCCAATCGTTTCGACATCCCCTCGGGGATCTTGCAGAAATCGGAGGCGTTACCCGGAATAGTACCTGTGGTGGGCATCGTCAAGGTCTGCACCGCCGCGTAGCCACCGGTACCCAGCACGCCGCGTTCTTTGACGAGCACCGTGTAGCGCGAGGTTCCCTCACCGGCGCCATCGCCTGCCTTCGCTTGAGCGTCTTGCGGCGCGGGCACATAGTGAACGCTACCGCGGTCGCCGATCACGTCGCCCTGGTCGCGCTGGGCATAGTTGTTCGCGACCACCCAGGGGGCGCGGTCAGCATAGGACGTTTGCTCGTCCACCGTTGCGGTGTCTGCGGTGTATGACTTGGCCACTACATAGGGGTGCACGGCGAAGGCATAGGCGCCGCCAACCAGGGCGACCAGGGTGGCGATACTGCCCCACTTGGTGAGCTTCTTGGCCACGGGGTGAGCCTGCCGTTCGGAGGGGCGAAGGCCGTCTTTCAAGAATTCGGCGCGGGCCCAACATGCCACCGCTACCAAGAGAGGCAGAACGACCAATGCCAGCAGATAGAAAAAATATCGCAGCAGGGTCTCTACCACCGCCAGCACCCCGAGGCCCTTGAACCAGATCACCGGGAGGGCGGCCAGAGCCAGGAGGATCAGCCCGAGGGTGATCCACCCCCGTCGGGTGATCAAGGAGGCATGTTTCTTTATGGTTTTTCCGTCGGGAACGGTTTTCTCGGCGGACGCCGCACTCGGCTTGTCGGGGCCGTGTGGGGTGACGCTCTCGTTCGGCGAGGCGAGCGCTTTGTTCCTGCGGGGTTCCGGGGTGTTCGAGGTTGAGGGCACGACCGGGTTCCTTCGTTCTTGTGTGAATGTGATGTGCATTTCACACTAGCGCCCGGTCGTGCCCTGCGTCATCATTCCTCAGGACGATTCCGCACGTCAGCCCTAGGGCCGCCGCGTCAGCTTCGACGGCCACCAGACCTTCGCGCCGGCGTCCTCGACCAGGGCCGGCACGAGGAAGGCACGCACCAACGTGGCGTCCAGTAACACACCGAAGGCGACGATGAAGGCCAACTGAACCAGGAAGATCAGCGGGATCACGGCCAGGGCCGCGAAGGTCGCCGCCAGCACGATGCCGGCGCTGGTGATCACGCCGCCGGTGACGATCAAGCCCTTGCGCATGCCGGCGCGGGTACCGATCTGCAGGGTCTCCTCGCGCACGCGGGTCATGAGGAAGATCGTGTAGTCGATGCCCAGGGCCACCAAGAACACGAAACCGTACAGCGGAACCGTGGGGTCAGCACCGGGGAAATTCCATACGTGGTTGAACAGCAACGCGGCCACGCCCAATGCCGAGAGATACGAGAGCAAGGTGATCGCCAAGAGCATCAACGGGGCCACCACCGAACGCAAGAGCAGCATGAGAATCACCGTAATCACCGCGAGCACGATCGGGATGATGGTGGCGCGGTCGTGCTGAGCGGAGGTGATGGTGTCCAGGGCGGAGGCGGTTTCACCACCGACCAACGCATCGGGCGAGACATCCGCCAGTTTTTCGCGCATGCGCTCAACGGTCTGTTCCGCCTCCTGGCTGTCGGCAGGGTCGGCCAGCGTCGCCTGCACGAGGACGTCGCCGTTCGCCTCGGTGGGTTTCGCCTGGGCGAACATCGGGGGAAGTTTCTCGGCGGCCGAACCCAACGGTAGCGTGCCCGAGGGCGAATCGGAGGAGACCGCGGCCAGGGAGGCCACTCCTGGAACGCCCTGCAGGGCCGTGACGGCGGCGTCCATGTCTTTGGCAGGGAGGATGATATTAGCCGGCGTGCCCGAACCACCCGGGAAGTGCTCGGCCAGCACCTGTTGGCCGGTGGCGGATTCCGAGCCGCCCAGCACGAGGTCCGACTGGCGCACGCCGTCGGCTTTGAAGGTCAGGGACAGCGCAGCGAAGATGCCCAGCAGGGCCACGCAGGAGATCCAGATGATGCGCGGTTTGGTGGTCACGAAATCGGCGATGCGCGTCCAGAACTTGGAGTCCCGCTCGTGGTCCTGAGACTCGTCGAGCTTCGGACGCGCCGGCCAGAACGCCACGCGGCCCAACAGAGCGAGTACCGCGGGCAGGAAGGTCAGCGAGGCCAGCATGGAGAGAACGATGCCGGTCGCGGCCACCGGACCCAGCGCCTTGTTGGAGGCCAGCTGCGAGAAAAGCAGGCAGAGCAGACCGGCGATGACCGTTCCTCCAGAGGCGGCGATCGGTTCGATAGACCCGCGCCAGGCCGCGGCGGTGGCGTCGAAGCGGTTGGAGTGGCGGGTAAGAGCCTCGCGGTAGCGGGCCACGTACAACAGGGCGTAGTCGGTGGCGGCGCCGACCACCAGGATGAGCAGGATGCCCTGCACCTGGCCATTGATGGTCACCCAGCCCGCGTTGGCCATGTGCCAGATCACGAAGATCGCGCCCGAGAGGGCCACCATCGAGGAGAGCAACACGATGATCGGCAGGATCGGGGAACGATAGACGATCAGCAGAATCACGAAGACCACGGCCAGAGCCACGACCAGCAGAATGCCGTCGATACCGCCGAAGGCCGTGACGAGGTCGGCGGCAAAGCCCGCGGGGCCGGTGACGTAGGCGTCGAGGTTGCCGGGGGCGCCGTCGAGAGTGGCGCGAATAGTTTTGACGTCGTCACGCGATTTTTCGGAGTCGGTCAGCGGTACGACGATCTGTGCGGCCTTGCCGTCCTCCGAGTACAACACCGGGGATGCCGCATCGAAGCTCACGCCCTCGGCCTTGAGTTTGTCGGTGATCGAGTTCAGGTAGGCCTTGTCTTGGTCTCCCAGTTTCTGTTCGGAGGCGAACATCAGGATGGCCGGGGCGGCCTCGGAGTCGTAGAAGTCAGTTTGGCGCTGGGACACCTTCGTGGAATCCGCGGACTCCGGGAGGAAGTCGGTGGCCGAATTGGTCGAGACCTCAGAGATCTTGCCGAAGTAGGGGCCACCGATGCCGGAGACCCCCAGCCATGCCACCACCAGCAGGGAGGCGATTAATATCCTCAACCAGCCCGCGGGCTTCTTGTCGTGTCGGTCATCGGTATGCTGAGCGGGCAAATCGGTGGCTGGCATGGGCTTCCTTTTAGTTATCGTGCTTATCATCTCAGTCTACCGATTGTTAAGATTTGCACTACCCTGTTCGCTCACCGCGACACCGCGCGGCAGTTACGAGCGCCCAGATCCCCTAGCGACCAGCAACGTCCGGTCGCCAAGGCACTTTCGCGGTCGCAACCTGGCTGTAGCGAGTTAACCTCGCCCGGACACCAGCGCCAGAGCGGTCTCCAGGGGTCCACGCCGCGCGAAGGTTCCGGCGAAAACGCGCTTCCACAACAGTGCACACCCCACGCACACCACGATCAACAGCGCCAACATCCACCAGGAGTCGTCCGCGGCGGGAAGCCCATAACGCGGGGCGAGATTGCTATAGAGCGCCAAAATGCCGACCTGCACAACGTAGAGGCTGAGCGTCATCCGCCCGGGAGCGGCCAGAAATTCCAGTGCCTCAGAGCGGGAAGAAAGAACTGCTGCCACCGCCAAAGACCAGGCGAGCGCGGCCAGCGCAAGCAACGCGTCGAAACCGACTTCCCAGCGGTTGCCGGTGTAGGGAAAGAACTCCATCAGCCGTTGCGCCTGCCACCAGGTGGCTCCCGCGGCCGCCGTGAAGATCACCGCAGCAAGAAAGAGAAGCCCCGTGGCGCGTCCGATCAACAGGCGTGCCGCGAGGATGCCCAGCGAGGCCCACACGAGCATGGTGAACACGCGGTAGTTCTCCCCCGCGGCCAGCCATCCGGTGAGGTAGTGCAGATACGACCCCGAGGCCAGCAATTGCGCGTGCTGCTGGGTAACCACACCGATGACGGACGGGGCGAACCACCAGCAGACCACCGCAAGGAGACCCAGCGCCCAGCTCGGGAGGAAGGCCAGCACCGCCACCCCTATAGCAAGTACCCCGAGGTAGGGCAGAATGATGTCGACCTGTGCTCCCCACGTATTGATCCAGAGTCCTAGCGCGATGAACGCGATCGCGCGCACCACCGAGCTGGCGAAGAGCGCCGGGAATCCCATCCGTTCGGCGGAAAGCTGGGCCGATAGGCCGATCAAGAGCGCGAACAGGGCGGCGGTAAGAAATTCACTGAGATTTAATACACCCGCCGGGCCGGGTGAGGGGGCCACGTGAGCGATGAACATCGATATCAGCGCAAGCCCACGGGCGACATCCACGCCGGTCAGCCGCCCTTCAACCGGTGCCGTATACCGCATCTGTTTCTCTCCTGCCGGTGGTATAGAGTATGTTGACGTCGCTTCAACCGTGATGCGTCCGTCGCTTCACCAGCCTACCCGCCCGGGTGCGCGCAGACGGTGAAGATACCGGTCGACGTGCACACGCCGCGAAAGGATTCCGATGCTCAGCTCTACCGAGTACCAGCTCCTCGCATCGACCACCGACCCCACCATCACTCAGGCTTATATTTCCATTTTCTGGATCACCCTGGTCGCCCTGCTCTCTCCCCTGCTTTCAGCGTTGTTGCGGAAGAAGATACCCGACGTGGTGATTCTGCTTCTCTTGGGTGCGCTGATCGGCCCCCACGCCTGGGGCCTGGCCGATACCTCGAACGGCATCACCCTCATCAAAGAGCTCGGCCTGGGCATCCTGTTTCTCATTGCCGGGTATGAGGTCAATACGAACGCGCTACGTTCGCGGCAGGGTGGGTTCGCCGCCGGTACGTGGTTGGTTTGTTTCTGCCTGGGCATCGTGGCCGGTGGGATCATCACCGGGTGGTCCAAAGACTTCGCCACGGTCGCGGTCTTGGCCATCGCCATGAGTTCCACCGCGCTGGGCACGATCCTGCCCATGGTGCGCAACAACGGCAAGACCGGCACCCGCCTGGGAGACGCCATCTTGGTTCACGGAGCGATCGGCGAGGTCATGCCGATCTGCGCGATGGCGCTCTTGCTCTCGAGCCACTCGACGGGCATGTCGGTGGTCTTCCTCATCGGATTCATGGCAATCGCCCTGATCACCGCCGTCATCCCGCACCGCGCGTTCGAACACGTGCCGGGGTTGCGCCGCGTCATGGCCTCGGGGGCTTCGGCCACCACCCAGACCATGCTGCGTTTGGCGATGGTGTTGCTCTCCACGCTGATGATGATTGCGGCGGTTTTCGATCTGGACGTTGTGCTCGGCGCGTTCGCGGCCGGCATCATCCTGCGCTCCCTCACCCCGCAGGGCACCTTCGAGCCGTTCTCGAAGCGTCTCGACGTGCTCGGGTTCAGCTTTCTCATCCCGCTGTTCTTCATCACCTCGGGCATGGGCATCAAGCTTTCCGTTGCGGCGACCCACCCGTGGTTGTTGCTGGGTGTGGTGTTCGCGCTGTTGACGATTCGCGGTCTGCCGGTGGTGCTGTGCGAGAAGCTCTTCACCACCCATTCGGGGCTGCGCAATACCAATGAGCAGATTCAGCTGGGTCTCTATTCGGCGGCCGGCCTGCCCATTCTGGTGGCGGTCACCGAGATCGCGGTGAAGTCGAAGTTGCTCTCGGAAGACAACGCCTCGTTGCTGGTCGCCGCCGGCGCCCTGACGATCCTGATCTTCCCGTTGCAGGCGGTGGCGATCGACCGCATCTTCGACAGGGCGGTGCCCGCTGAGGCCGAAAAACCAAAGAAGGAAAAGATCCAGGAGAAGAAGGCGGCGCGTACCAAGACCGCCAAGCTGAACACGAACACCGGGGTCTTGCCCACGGTCGCCCCGAAGGATTCCGGGCAGGACGCCGGCCGCGGCTAGCCCTCTCGCCCCACCTCCCCGGCTGACCGCCTGCGTCCTCATGTCAAGGCACAGCAAAGGCTCGGGCATGGGTGGTGGAGGCTCCGTCCGAAGCGCCGAGGGCGAGGCCGTCCACGGCCGAACCCTCAGTGCGAGGGGGCACTCCCCCACAACCCATTGCCCGAGCCTTGAGCTCAGAATTTACTTGACGATGATGACGTCCAGGTCACGCGGGCCGTGCACGCCCTCCACGCGGATCAGCTCGATGTCCGAGGTGGCCGACGGGCCGGAGAACATGGTGACCGGTCGTGAGTAGTCCACCCGTGCGTTGGCCTCGGGGAAGAGCTCCACGATGGTGTCTTCCTTGACCACGCAGATGTGGTGGTCGGGAATCAGCGAGATCGCGCGGCGTCCTTCATCGGGCTTCGAGTTCAGGAACACGGTCCCGGTCTCGGCGCAGGAGACGGTGGAGTTGGTGATCACCGCGTCCACGCGGTCCAGTTCTTTGAGCGAGAGCGCGCCGGCGCGGGTCGCATCGCCCGAGTCGACCAGGCGCGAGCGCTTGGAGGAGTCGGCGGGCAACCAGGCGTCGTTGAAACCGGCGGGCACAACGTAGCTGGAGGACTTACCCAGTAGCTCATTGATGCGCTGCGGCAGGGTTTCTTCCGTGTCGCGGTACACGCGGGCCTTGTAGTCCTCGAGGCGGTCGATGAGCATGTCCACCGTCTGCTCGTGGGTCAGGGTGCCGGTGCGGCGGTAGGCACGAGCCGGGGCGGGCGGCGCCGGGGCGTCCGAGAGTGAAGAGCGAATACGGGCCAGAATATCTTCTTTAGCGGTGCTCATTACTTGCTCTCCTTCGCGGATTCGCGGGCCTGCTGTGCCTGCTCTGCATTCTGGTGTGCTTCGGCGACCTTGGCACGGTTCACCTCGATCAGCGCATCGATGTCAACGCGCGGGCTCGAGCTCTTCTTCGGCGCGGAGCCGCGCTCCTTCTTCCACCAATTGCGGAACGACTCGGCCGGGGGCTCGGGGATGTCGCGGTACTTCGTCCATCCGCCGATCAGACCGGGCAACCAGGTGATCTTGTGTTCCTTGCCGGTGACCAGGTGCGAGGCGGGCAGGGCCTTCTCGGCCAGGGCCATCATCGTACCGGAGCGGAACATCTGCTTGGCGCTGAACATGATGGAGTCCATCTGCGGGTGCAGGTGCTTCTTGCCGCCGGCGAACTCACCCTGGGCCTTTTCAAAGTCCACGGCCTTACCGCGCAGGTGCACCAGCACCTCGGGGATGTTGATCTTGACCGGGCAGGCATCGTAGCAGGCGCCGCACAGGGACGATGCGAACGGCAGGGTCGAGTTTGCCTCGTTCTCGATGCCGCCCAGCTGCGGGGAGAGGATCGCGCCGATGGGGCCGGGGTAGGTCGAACCGTAGGCGTGGCCGCCTGCGCGTTCGTAGACGGGGCAGACGTTCATGCAGGCCGAGCAACGAATACAGTGCAGGGCCTGGCGGCCAACCTCGTCGTCGAGGACGGCGGTGCGTCCGTTATCGATGAGGATCACGTGCATCTTCTGCGGGCCATCGCCGGGGGTCACACCCGTCCAGGTGGAGGTGTAGGGGTTCATGCGCTCACCGGTGGAGGAACGCGGCAACAGCTGCAGGAACACCTCGTAGTCCTCGACGGTGGGCAGTAGCTTCTCGATGCCCATGAAGGTGATGAGGGTTTCCGGCAACGTCAGGCACATACGCCCGTTGCCTTCGGATTCGACGATGGTCATGGTTCCAGTCTCGGCGATGCCGAAGTTGCAGCCGGAGACGGCAACCTTTGTGGAGAGGAACTTGTTGCGCAGACGCACGCGGGAGGCCTCGGCCAGCTCGGCCGGGTCGTCGGTGATCTGCGGGTTGATGCCCTCGATCTTCTTACGGAACAGGTCGCGGATCTGGGTGCGGTTGAAGTGGATCGCGGGAACCAGAATGTGCGAGGGGCGGTCGTCTGCCAGCTGCACGATTTCTTCGGCGAGGTCGGTCTCAATGGCGGTGACGCCGTTTTCTTCGAGGTACTCGTTCAGGCCGGTCTCGGCGGTGGCCATCGACTTGATCTTGATGATCTCATCTACGCCCTCGGCGCGGATGAGGTCGAGCGCGATCTTGTTTGCCTCGTCGGCGTTACGGGCCCAGTGCACCTGGCCGCCGGCGGCGGTGAACTTCTCTTCGAACTGTTCAAGCAGTTCAGGCAGATTGGCCATCACGCGCTGCTTGATCATTGACCCGGCGGTACGTAGATCCTGCCAGTCGGGCAGCTCGCTGATAACGCTCGCGCGCTTGGTGCGGATCTTGTGGGTGGCGAAGCCGAGGTTGGCGCGTAGCTGCTCGTTGGTCAGCTCTCGCTTGGCGTAGGACGGGAAAGGTTCCTTTTCGAAGATATTGCCGACGCCGTGGACCTTGGGCATTCCCAGTGATACTGCGGTCATGTCTACTTAGCTCCTGAGGTTGCGAGGGTAACGGGGCCGTCTACGTTCAGTGGGTTCTCCTTGGTCGAAGCCAGGATCTCGGCGAAGTGAACGGTGGCCACCGGCGAATCTTTACGAGAGAGCGCGCCGTCGATGTTCATCAGGCACGAGACGTCGCCACCGGTGCATACGGAGGCGCCGGTCTTCTCGATGTTGGCTACCTTATCGGCGACCATTGCACCGGAGGTGTCTGCGTTCTTGAACGAGAAGGTGCCGCCGAAGCCGCAGCACTGGTCGAGGCCTTCGATTTCGGTGTAGTCGATGCCGCCGACGGTCTTGAGCAGGTCTGCCTGGCGGGTTCCCAGGTGCAGCAGGCGCATGCCGTGGCAGGAGTTGTGGTAGGTGACGTGTTCGGGGAAGTACGAACCGAGTTGTTCGGCGGCGTTGGTAATACCCAGCACGTCGATCAACAGTTGAGAGAGCTCGAAGGTGCGGGCCGCCAGCGTCTCGGCGCGCACGGCCAGCTTTTCGTCGCCTTTGCGGCGGGCGATCATCGGCTGCTGGTGGCCTAAGGACGCCACGCACGAGCCGGAGGGGGCGACGGCAACGTCGAAGTCCCAGGCGTCGAAGGAGTTCACGTGGTTCTTCACGATCGTGTACGCGTCATCGAAGTATCCCGAATTGACGTGCATCTGAGAACAACAGGTCTGTCCCTGGGGATAGACGACTTCGTGGCCTAGACGTTCCAAGATATCGACGGTTGCTTTGGCAACGCGAGGATACATGGCGTCTACGATGCACGTGGAAAACAGTGCTATTCGCATGAGCTTTCTCCTTGGGATTGACCGTTTACACCCCGGGTTAGTTGAAATTTCAAACTAACGGTGCACGTCTTAGTGGCGCGGGGTATATGTGTGCGTGAGCGGTAGGTTTTCTTGTTCATTAAACACGAGTTTGACCGCCCTCAGGCCCTAAAATTAGGGCAATTTTTTGTTGCGGAATCCGCCGTCAGTGGCGTGCGCAGGACTGCGCTGCGACGGAAGCCCCGCCCATTCCTGAGCCTTACGCCCTCGTCAGCTACCATACCGCGCAAGAATCCGGGCACACTCACCCTACCAGCAGACCCAGCACTTCGGGTCGGTTGGAATTTAAGTTCCACCCTTAAGGTCATTTTGACTTGAGGCCGGTCACGTTTCACATGTAAGCTGACTCATATCTAGGTGGTCTGACCACACACATTTGTTTCATCACTTCAACTTCCGGCGCAGTCGTCGGGGTTTTTCTTTTTGAGGAGTCGCACCATGAACACCTGGTTTGCGCAAACCGACGCGGTAGGGGGTAGCCTCGGACTCTCGGCCCTCGTGGCGACATTGCCACTGATCGCGTTCTTCGTCATGCTACTCGGTGTCAAAGCCCGCGCCCACGTTTCGGCGATCGTTGCGCTGGCAGTATCCATTCTTGTAGCCGTCATCGGCTTCACCATGCCGGTTGACCTGGCCCTGATGTCGGCCGTCCGCGGCGGCCTCTACGGCCTATTCCCCATCGTTTTCGTGATCCTCATGGCGATCTGGTTCTACCAGGTCACCGTGCTCTCGGGCCGCTTCGAGGATCTCCGCCGCACCTTTGACGCCATCGGTGGCGGCGACCTGCGTATTCAGGCCATCCTCATCGCCTTCTGCTTCGGCGGCCTGCTGGAAGCACTGGCGGGCTTCGGCGCTCCCGTCGCTATCACCGCGACCATGATCCTGGCGCTGGGTGTGAAGCCGCTGAAGGCTGCCGTGACGGTGCTGATCGCGAACACCGCGCCGGTGGCCTTCGGCGCGGTTGCTATCCCTATCACCACCGCCGGTGAAATCGGTGGCCGCGACGCCGCGCACATCGGTGCCGTCGTCGGTCACCAGGCCCCGATCCTGGCCTTCTTCGTGCCCTTCATCATCCTCTTCATCCTCGACGGCGCCCGCGGCCTGAAAGACGCTTGGGTCCCCGCGGCCGTCATCGGCGCGTCCTTCGGCATTGCCCAGTGGGCCACCGCGACCTACTTCGCGTACCAGCTCACCGACGTCATCGCCTGCATCGTCTCGCTCGGTGTGGCCGTTGTCTTCCTGCGCTTCTGGAAGCCGCGCGGCGTGGCCGGCGTCCGCGAGCGCTACGGCCTGGAACCGCTGGACCCCAACGCTAAGAGCGAGCTGACCGCTGGCCGCGTCTGGATGGCACTGCTCCCCTACGCGATCGTCGTGGTGGTCTTCGGTCTGGCGAACCTGATTCCCTCGCTGGTTGCGTGGTTGAACTCCACCAACCTCAAGGTGCATATGCCCCTGTTGCAGGAGCGCCTGGTCACCGCCGCCGGCAAGCCGGTCAACTCCGACTACAAGTTCCAGTGGCTGAACAACCCCGGAACCTTCCTGTTGATCTCAGGCCTGATCGTCGCTCTGATCTACATGATCTTCAACGAGAACGGCCGCTACAAGCTCAGCTACGGCAGCGCGATCAAGGAGATCGGTACCACCGCCTACCGCATGCGCTGGTCGGCCCTGACCATCGTCTGCGTGCTGGCTCTGGCGTACGTGATGAACTACTCCGGTCAGACCGTGGCGATGGGCGAGTTCATCGCAGGCCTCGGCCCGGTATACGCCTTCTTGGCCCCCGCTTTGGGTTGGATCGGCACCGCCGTGACCGGTTCGGATACCTCCGCCAACGCCCTGTTCTCGAAGTTGCAGGTCACCGCGGCCGAGCAGCTCTCTTCCAACGGTGCACACGGTGTGACCCCCGAGTTGCTGTTGGCTGCTAACACCACCGGTGGCGTGGTCGGCAAGATGATCTCCCCGCAGTCCCTGGCGATCGCCGCCACCTCCGTGGATATGGAGGGCAAGGAGTCCGATATCTTCAAGGCCTGCCTGCCCTGGAGCATGTTGTTGCTGTTCGGAATCTGCCTGTTGGTCTTCCTGCAGTCCAATATTCTGCACTTCATGGTCTCCGGCCTCTAACCCGAAGAACCTGTAGAACCCCGTAAGATAGGAGGGGCGGTGTCGTTGACGACGCCGCCCCTTCTGTATGCCTACGTCATCGACCTATTGTTAGCGAGCCCATGAAAGATAGAACGTACACGGTTCTCATCGAATCCATCGAGAAGAAGTTACGCTCCGGTGAGCTGGCTGTAGGTGATCGTTTACCCGGTGAGCGCACACTCGCCGAAAAGTACGGGATTTCACGCGCCTCGGTGCGCGAGGGTTTGCAGGTGCTCAACGCCGTTGGCCTGCTCAATTCGGGAGTGGGTTCGGGCCCGAAGGCCGGGGCGATCGTCACCTCTGAACCGTCGAAGGCGCTGAGCTGGGCCTTGCGGATGCACATCGCCACCCGCTCGTTCCCCGTGGCAGACGTCGTGGGCACTCGCGTGCTCCTGGAAGGTCAGGCGGCGTTTGAGGCGGCCGGATGCACCGATACCGAGAAGCGGGCGGCGGCATTGGAACGCGCCGAGGCTTATCTGCAGGAGATGGACGACCCCGCCCTCTCCGACGCGCGCTTTCACTTCTGCGACGCCAAGTTCCACTACGAGATTTCCTCGCTCTCGGGCAACCTCGCCCTCGAGACAGTGATCGATTCCCTGCACCTGGCGACGGTCAGCTATGTGGAGGAGGCCGTGCCCCGTCTGGACGATTGGGCAGGCGTACGCCGCACCCTGCAGGAGCAACACCGTGGCATCTTCGAGGCGGTGAAGGCCGGCGAGCAGGAGCGCGCTCAAGAGCGGGTCATCACCCACATCACCTGGTTCCATGACCTCATTCGATAGTTCGACGCGCCGCGCCCGCGAATCGAGAGTTTAATAAGAGAAAGCGCCCCCTGTGTGAGGGGACGCTTTCGAATGCACGGGCTTGCCGCGCGAAAACCTTACGCCTGGAACGTTTGGCCGGTGAGCCGTTCGTAGGCCTCCACGTAACGAGCGCGGGTCTTCTCGACGACGTCCTCGGGGAGGGCGGGAATGGCCGAGTGGCCGTCCCACCCCGACTGCTCCGACTTGAGCCAGTCGCGGATGTACTGCTTATCGAAGCTGGCCTGCGCCTGACCGGGCTGGTACTTTTCGGCGTCCCAGAAGCGGGAGGAATCGGGTGTAAGCACCTCGTCACCCAGGGTGATTTCACCGCGGTAAGAATCGAGGCCGAACTCCACCTTGGTGTCGGCGATGATGATGCCTCGCTCGCGGGCGATCTTCTCGGCGGTGGAGTAAACGTAGAGGGTCAGCTCCTGCAGTCGTTCGCCGATGGGCTGGCCGACTTCTTCGTAGAGTTCCTCGTAGGTGATGGGTTCATCGTGCTCGCCCACCTCGGCTTTGCCGGTGGGGGTGAACAGCGGTTCTTCGAGCTTAGAACCGTCCACCAAACCGGCGGGGAGCTTCAGGTGGTTGATGCCGCCGGTCTTCTGGTAATCCTTCAGGCCCGAACCGGTCAGGTAACCGCGCGCGATGCATTCAACGGGGAACATGTTTAGCGAGCGGCAGATCATGGCGCGGCCGGCCACCTCGTCTGGCACGTCGGTGGAGAGCACGTGGTTGGGCACACCGTCGAGCTGTTCGAACCACCACAGCGACATCTGGGTAAGGATCTTGCCCTTGTCGGGGATCTCGTTCGGGATGACCTGGTCGAAGGCGCTAATGCGGTCGGAGGCCACGACCATCACCGATCCCGCACGCAATTCGGCGTCGTCGTGGATGGCCACGCCGGTTGCATCGAGTCGGTCTTCGGTGGGTACGTAGAGGTCACGAACCTTGCCCGAGTAGACGTGGGTCCAGCCGGGAATGTCGCGGTGCTCGAATTGTGTGCTCAATGAAACTCCTGCGTTCTTCAATGAATGTGAAAAGTATATAAATAACGCCAAAAACGGTGACCACCGTTATCACGATAGTCACCGTTTTCTCCTGCTCTAGGAAGTCGATCCCGGGATATTGATGCGCCCCTCGGCGGCAGCCTGCGCGATGTCGGAGCGATACTGCGCGCCCTCCCACGAAATCTCGGCCACACCACGGTAGGCCAGGTCGCGGGCGGCAGCGAGGTCTTCGCCGAGGGCGACGACGGCCAGGACGCGTCCGCCGGCGGTGACGATCTGCTCACCCGAGGCCGCGGTGCCGGCATGCGCCACGTGTACGCAGTCGAGGGCGTTGGCCCGATCGAGGCCGGAGATCGCGTCTCCCTTGCGGGGCGAATCGGGGTAGTTTGCGGCGGCCATGACGACATCTACGGCGGTGCGGGAATCCCACTGCAGGCGGGTCTCGGGGTCGAGTTCACCGCGGGCGGCGCTCATCAGGAGCGCACCAAAGGGGGTCTGCAGACGCGCCAGCACGGCCTGAGTTTCGGGGTCGCCGAAACGAGCGTTAAATTCGATCACGCGGATGCCGCGCGAGGTGGCCGCCAGACCGCAGTACAGCACGCCCACGAACGGGGTGCCGCGCTTGGCCATTTCGTCGATGGTCGGCTGGGCCACGCGGGTGACAACCCCGTCGACGAATCCCTCGGGCAACCAGGGCAACGGGGTGTAGGCACCCATTCCGCCGGTGTTGGGGCCTTCGTCGTTGTCAAAGATGCGCTTGAAGTCTTGGGCCGGGGAAAGCGGGACCACGTGCTTCCCGTCGGAGATGACGAAGAGGGAGACCTCGGGCCCGTCCAAGTATTCCTCGATGACCACGGTTCCGCCGGCGTCGAAGCAGCTCTGCGCGTGGGCCAGGGCGGCCTCGCGGTCATCGGTGACTACAACGCCCTTACCGGCGGCCAACCCGTCGTCCTTAACGACGTAGGGGGCGCCGAACGCGTCGAGCGCTTCCTCGGCTTCTGCGGCGTTGGTCGCCACGCGAGCCATGGCGGTGGGAACGTCTGCGGAGGCCATGACCTCCTTGGCGAAAGCTTTAGACCCTTCGAGGGCGGCTGCGGCCTTGTCGGGGCCGAAGACGGGAAAGCCCGCCGCGCGCAGGGTGTCGGCGACGCCGGCCACCAGAGGAGCCTCGGGGCCGACGACCACGAGATCCACCGCGAGGTCTTGGGCCAGGGTGGTAGCGGCAACCGGATTATTCGCGTCGATCGAGTGGGTCGGAACGTCCTGAGCGATGCCCGCGTTGCCGGGCGCGCTGTGCACCTCGGTGACGCCTGGATCAGCCAGAAGAGCTCGGATGATTGCGTGTTCGCGCCCGCCGGGGCCAAGTACCAAAACCTTCATTCTTCAAGGCTACCGGAAAGGTCACGATTTGGTCTCACCGGGGTCGTAAAAGTGTACGTGTACCCCCGGTGAGACCAACCGCTTGTCCCCCGCTTTACTGGTGGGTGACCTCTCGTTCGAGCTGGGTGCCCTCGATGTCCAGGTCGGGCAACAGCTTGTCCAACCAGCGAGGCAGCTTCCAGGCGCGGTCACCGAGCAGGTGCATGAGCGCCGGGATCAGCATCATGCGCACCAGGAAGGCGTCGAAGAAGACGCCCGCGGCCAGTGCGAAGCCGATCGAGGAGATCATCGGGTCGCCCGAGAAGACGAAGCCGAGGAACACACCCATCATGATCAGTGCTGCGGCAACCACGACCTTGGCCGAATGGTTGAAGCCGACCTTCACCGAGGTCTTGCCGTCGCGGCCGTGGGCATAGGCCTCACGCATCGCCGAGACGAGGAAGACCTGGTAGTCCATCGCCAAGCCGAAGAGGATGCCGACCACCAGCACGGGCAGGAAGGAGAGGATCGGTTCGGGAGTGGTCACCCCGAACAGCGATCCCAACCAGCCCCACTGGAAGACCGCGATGGTCGCACCGAACGCCGCACCCAGGGAGAAGAGGAAGCCGATGGTGGCGGTCAGCGGAACCCAGATCGAGCGGAACACCAGGATCAACACGATCAGCGAGAGACCCACCACCACGGCCACGTAGATCGGGAGCGCCTCAGCGAGGTTGGCCGAGATGTCGATGTTCATCGCGGTCTGGCCGGTCACGCCGTAGGTCACTTCACCCTGCGCGGTGTTGGTTTTCAGCGAGCGCACGTTGTGCACCAGGTTTTCGGTGGAGACCGTCGAGGGGCCCTCGGTGGGGATCACCTGGTACAGCAGCATCTGGTTGTCTTTGGAGATCATCGCGGGGATGACCTTCTCAACGTTCTCCTGCTTCTTCAGCTCCTGGCCCACGCTGACCTGCAGGTCTTTAGCCTGAGTTTCGGTGGTTCCCTCGGGCAGGTTAGCGGCCACGATCACCGGGCCGTTCTGGCCGTCGCCGAAGTTATCCTTGATCGCCATGTACGACTGGTACGCCGCCGAGTCTGCGTGCTGGCTGGCTCCGGTGGGCAGGCCCAGGCGCATCTGGGTCATGGGGAAGGCGATGAGGCCGAGCACGGCTACGGCTGCCAGGATGGTCAGCACGGGCTTGGCCAGCACCATCTTGAGCCAACCGCGCGGGGTTTCTTCGCGCTCCTGTGCGGCGCGGTGGGCGTCGGCGGTGATTTGCTGGTCGATCTCGGCTTCGATTTCGTCGGCGCGAGACGCGTGGCCACCCTGGGCTGCCAGCTGGCGGCGGTGTGCAGCGGCGCGATCTGCGTTACGACGCTGGATCGCCTCCCAGCGCTTCTTGGGTACCACGCGGCGGCCGGCCAGGGAGAGGATGGCCGGCGAGAGGGTTACCGAGACGGCCACGGCCATCAGCACCGCGAATGCCGCCACGTTACCCATGACCGCAAGGAAGGGGATGCCCACCACGTTCAGCGCCAGCAACGCGATGATAACGGTAGAACCGGCGAATACCACGGCACCGCCGGAGGTGCCGGTGGCCAGCGCGATGGACTTCTTGATGTCCAGACCGGTGGCCAGGTTATTGCGGTGGCGGTTGAGGATGAACAGCGTGTAGTCGATGCCCACGGCCAGGCCCAGCATGGAACCCAGCGCCGGGGTGGTGGAGTTCATCTCTACCACGTTCGACAGCGCGAAGGTGCCCAGCATGGCCGCGCCCAGGCCAACGATGGCCATGATGATCGGCAGGCCTGCGGCAATGAGGGTTCCCATCATCACGAACAACACGATCAGCGCCACGATAATGCCGATGGTCTCGCCGGTGACGCCCATGTGCGGGGCCATGCCTTCGAGGTTCCTGTCGGTGAGCACCTTCATGTTCTTGCCGTCGAGGGCGTTGAACTTTTCACGGGTGGAGTCGAGGTTGCCCTGTTCGATGGAACCGATATCCGAGTTGTAGCGCACGGTGACCACGGCGGCCGAACCGTCGGCAGAGATCATCGACGCATCGGAGCTCAGGTCCAAGAGCTTGGTGTTGCGGTCGATTTCGGCCTGGCCGTCTTCGAGCTTCTTGCGGTTTTCGGCCAGGTCTTTGCGGCCCTGTTCCAGCTGCTGCAGGGCGGGGGCCAGCTGCTGGCGTCCGGCGTCCACCTCAGCCTGGGCGCGTGCGCGGCCGGCCTCGGGAATCTGACCGGAGTCGATGGCGGCCTGGGTTTCGTCTAGCTTCTTCTGGTTGGGTTCGATCTGCTTGGCGGCGTCGTCGACCTTCTGCTGGCCGCCTTCGAGCTGCTTGTAGCCCTCATCGATCTTTCCCTGGTTCTTCTTCAGCTCTTCGCGGCCGCTGGAGATCTTATCGGCGGTGGCGAAGGGGTCGAGCACCTGCTCCACCTGGCCGATACCCTCGACCTGCTTCACGACGGACGCGACATCCTTCTTCTGCTGGTCGGTGAAGGGCTTGCCGTCGGCGGTTTCGAGAACAACCATGCCGGTGGCGGCGCTGAGGTTGGAGTCGAACTTCTGCGAGATGGTCTCTTGCAGCTGTTGTGCCTGGGTTCCGGGGATGGTGATCGTGTCGCTCAACTCGCCTTTGAAGGCGGTGAACGCGCCGGCAAGCCCGGCGAGGATGAGCACCCAGATCGTGATGACGACCCAGGCTTTGCGGGCGGCGAAGGAGCCGACCCGATAGAGGAATTGAGACATCTTCCCTTCTCGATTCTGGTAGGTAATTCGTTTAAAGCGGTGTGGTTTTAGAACCGGGGCATGCCTTGGCCAACCTGGCGGATGGCGGTAATCATGCAGGCTCGCAGGTCGTCTCCTGAGGCCAGGGCCGGGTTCTCGAGGGTCTGTGGGTTCTCGGTGACGTATTGCCCCATGCCGAAGCCGATGGCCATCACGCAGTTACAGACGTAGAGGTAGAGCTGAAAGTGCTGGGATTGGTCCAATTGCGGGTAACACGCCGCGATCTTTTCGTAGAGGCTGGAGCCCTGTTGGCCGAGGGTCTGCAGTACCTCTTTGCCGATGGCGTCTTGTTCCCCGGCGACTTCGATGAAACCGGTGGCCGCCAAGGTGATGAAACGGTTGAGTGCGGCGTGGCTGTCTTCTTTGTCGAGGCCTTCACAGATGTAGGTCTCACAGGCCTGAGGAAGTTCCGCCAGCGGCAGACCGGTGGGAAATTCTGAACTGTTCATCAGCTCTTGCAGGTGGCTGGCGAGCGCGGCGATGAGTACCGCGTTGAGGTTGGCGAAGTGGTTGAACACGGTTCGTTCGGAGACCCCGGCGACCTCGACGAGTCGCTTGGTGGTCAGCGCCGCGCGACCTTCGTCGATCGCGATCTGCTCTGCCGCCTCGAGGATAGCCCGGTGGGTGGCCGCTTTGCGGGCCACCCTTTTATCGCAGGCGAGGGGTTTGGAGAAAGTCATGTTTATACAGTAACTGCACCATTACAGTTACTGCAAAGACTTTTCCACACTTGTGGGATAATTCATTTCAATTTTTGCTCCGCGTCACGCGCTGTGGCTATGGGATACTGACTTGCATGCAGACACTTTCAGCCTCCACATCGGGCGAGCTGGCCACCGTGGTGCGGCAGGGATTCGTCGAATCTCGGCACCTGGGTGCGGCCGTCGTCCTCGACCCGGCGGGACACGTGGCCGCCTCGATCGGCGACCCCAGCGTGCACGTCTTCCCCCGCTCCCTGCTCAAGCCGATCCAAACGATCGCCTCGATGAACGCCGGCGCCGAGCTCCAGGGCGCCCAGATCGCGCTGGCCTGTGGCTCGCACGTGGGCTCCTTCGAGCACATGAAGGTGGCCCAGGCCGTGTTGGTCGAGGCGGGGCTGAGCGTGGAGGATCTACAACTGCCTGCGACCTGGCCCGCCGATCAGCCCAGCTATCACGCGCTGGTACGCGCCGGGCACGACCGGCAGAAACTAGCGATGGAGTGCTCCGGCAAGCACGCCGCTTTCCTGTGGGGCTGCGTCAAGAGCCAGTGGCCCACGGAGAACTACCTCTCCCCCGAACACCCCCTGCAACAACTGGTGGTGAGAACAACCGAAGAGATGACCGGTGAGCAAGCCGGACAGATCGGCACCGACGGTTGCGGCGCCCCCATGCCGGCCACCTCCCTGCTCGGTTTAGCGCGCGCCTACTCCACCCTGGGCGCGGGGATCGAGAACATCCGCGCCGACGCGCGAGTCGCCACCGTCGCCACCGCCATGGTCGACTACCCCGAATACGTGCAGGGCCACGACAGGCCCGCCACCGCACTCATGCAGACCCTGGACGCGGTGGCCAAGAACGGTGCCGAGGGCCTGCTGGCCATCGGATTACGCAACGGGGCTTCGGTGGTCGTCAAGACCCTGGATGGCTCTACCCGTCCCACCGCGCTGGTCGCCGTGCGCCTGCTCCAAGCCTGCGGATTCATCGACGACTCCACCGCGCAGGCCGCCCTGGACGCCACCCTGCGGCCGATCCGCGGCGGCGGCGAACCGGTCGGTTCGATCGAACCCGGCACCGACCTTGAAGAGGCCATCACTTCGGCCCGCGCAACCGCGACCGGCGCTGCCGACCAGGCGGATGGTTAACATGGCCATCCGCCGCAAGATCTCGGAAACCGAGGGGGCTGCTGCGATCGCCCAGGTGAGCGGCGCCCTCCCCACCGTGCCCGCCGCCCAGAGCAACTCCGCCGAGGCGTTCACCGCCTACCACGCGGAGCACGAGGCCACCTTTAAAGGCCTGCCCCGCGGCGTCCGCGCCACCGCGGTGCGGTTCCTGCTGGAGGAGCTGGCCACCCTCGCCCCGGGTAATTCGGTGGAAGTGCGCGTGCCGCCCCTGGGTGTCACCCAGTGCATCGCCGGCCCGCGGCACACCCGAGGCACCCCGCCGAACGTCGTCGAAACCGACGGCCTGACCTGGGTACTGGTCGGCCTGGGTTACTTCACGTGGACGGCCGCTGCGACCTCCATCGCCGCCTCCGGATCGCGCTCGGACCTCACCGAACACATGCCGATCCTCTGACGCGGGTCTGTGCCACCTGCCTCCGCCGTCCAGTGCGCGGTATGGTGGTACATCATGAGTACTCAGCCTAACCAGACCCCCTCGTCCGCGTCCGTCGACGGAGAACAGCTCGTCACCATCCGCCGCGCCCCCTCCCTGTTAGCCTTCGCCATCACCGGTGGGCTGCTCGGCGTTATTCTCGCCGGCGTGCTCAGCCTGCTCAACTTCACCGGCCCCGCACCCGTGGAACACCTGGCGAACAACTACTCTCGCGGAGCGGTTTTCGGCATTCTTGCGGTCACCCTGGGTGCTGCCGGTGCGGCGCTGGCTACGGCCATCGCCCTGTTGCTGGATCGCCGTTCGGCCAAGCACGCCGAGACAGTCCGCGCGATCCCCGCCGATCGGATAGACTAAGGAGGGTCTTGGCCTGTTGTGACGCGGAAAACGTCGGCAAGCAACGGTCAACGCAGAAACCCTTGCATCCTACTTTTCGAAAAGATGGCAACAATTGGTTCGTCCTGACGGAAAACTAACGCACGACCTCGACCCCATCGACCACGGCCCCAAAGACGAATGCGGTGTATTCGGCGTTTGGGCCCCTGGCGAAGACGTCGCGAAACTGACCTACTACGGTCTCTACGCGTTGCAACACCGCGGTCAAGAATCCGCGGGCATTGCTACCAGCGACGGCAAACGGATCAACGTCTACAAAGACATGGGATTGGTCTCGCAGGTTTTCGACGAGTCCACCCTCTCGGCGATGACCGGCCACATGGCAGTCGGGCACTGCCGCTACTCCACCACCGGAGCCAGCCACTGGGCCAACGCACAGCCCACCCTCGGTGGCACCCCGCACGGCACCATCGCCCTCGCCCACAACGGCAACATCACCAACTCGGCGGAGCTCTACGACCGGGTTTTGGATAAAAACTCCGGCGCGGCCCCCAGCCGCGGTGAAATCGCGCAGGGTAACACCACCGACACCGCACTGGTCACCGCACTGCTGGCCGAACACGATGCCGATTCCCTCGAAGATGCCATGTTGCAGTTGCTGCCCACTCTGCAGGGCGCATTCTGCCTCGTGTTCATGGACGAAAACACGCTCTACGCCGCCCGCGACCCCCAAGGGGTGCGTCCGCTCGTGCTCGGCCGACTCGACCGCGGTTGGGTCGTGGCCAGCGAGACCGCGGCGCTGGACATCGTTGGCGCTGCGTACGTGCGCGAGGTCGAGCCCGGCGAGTTCATCATCATCGACGAGGACGGCGGCCTCCGCTCCACGCGCTTCGCCCAGGCCAAGCCGGCCGGCTGCGTGTTCGAGTACGTCTACCTGGCTCGCCCCGACACCACCATCAACGCCCGCTCCGTCTACGAATCGCGCGTAGAGATGGGTCGCCAGCTCGCCCGCGAACACCAGGTCGAGGCCGACCTGGTGATGCCCACCCCCGAATCCGGTGTGCCCGCGGCGATCGGTTACGCCGAAGAGTCGGGCATTCCCTATGGCAACGGCCTGGTCAAGAACGCCTACGTGGGCCGCACCTTCATTCAGCCATCGCAGACCATCCGTCAGCTGGGCATCCGGTTGAAGCTCAACCCGCTGAAATCGGTGGTCGAGGGCAAGCGCCTGATCGTGATTGACGATTCGATCGTGCGCGGCAACACCCAGCGCGCGCTCGTGCGCATGTTACGTGAGGCCGGCGCTAAAGAGGTGCACGTGCGCATCTCCTCCCCGCCGGTGAAGTGGCCCTGTTTCTACGGCATCGACTTCGCCTCCCGCTCGGAGCTGATCGCCAACGGCCTGACCATCGAAGAGATCGGCAACTCGCTGGGCGCCGACTCGCTGGGTTACATCTCCGAAGACGGCATGATCGCCGCGACCCACCAGCAGCGCGAAAACCTCTGCACCGCCTGCTTCACGGGTGAATACCCCATCCCGATCCCCGAGAAGATCGGTAAATCCATCTTCGACACCAAGGAACACAACGGAGGCGGCGGCCCGCTGTCGTCGTCGATCGGTGAGGTGACCGCCGAGCGTCCGGTGGCTCAGAAGCCCGAGGGCGCTCAGGCCGTTTCCATCGAGACCCGCCCCGGTTCGGACAAGCTGGAGAACAAGCTGGGCGAGCACACCCCCTCCCCAGCAGAGGTGGCCGATGCCGAACAGGTCTCCGAGAACGGCCCCGAGGGTTCGTGCGAGCCCAGCCCGGACGCCGACCTCGAATCACTCGTGTTCCCCGAAGACAAGGTTCCCGCCGAGAACGCTGACACCATCGATTCTGAGAAGGACAACTCATGAGCGAAACCCAGAAAACCGTAACCTACGCATCCGCAGGCGTGGACGTCGAGGCCGGCGACCGCGCGGTCGAGCTCATGAAGGGCGCAGTCAAGGCCACCCACGGTCCCGGCGTGGTCGGTGGCGTGGGCGGTTTCGCCGGCCTGTTCGATCTCTCAGTGCTCAAGGACTACCGCAAACCGTACCTGGCCACCTCCACCGACGGTGTGGGTACCAAGGTTGCCATCGCGCAGTCGCTGGACGTGCACGACACCATCGGCCACGACCTGGTGGGCATGGTCGTTGACGACATCGTGGTCACCGGCGCGCGTCCTCTGTTCATGACCGATTACATCGCCACCGGCAAGGTGGTTCCCGAGCGCATCGCCGACATCGTGCGCGGTGTGGCCGAGGGTTGCTCGCTGGCAGGCACCGCCCTCGTCGGCGGCGAGACCGCCGAGCACCCCGGTCTGCTGGCCGAGAACGAGTACGACGTCGCCGGCGCCGCAACCGGCATCGTCGAGGCGGACGAGCTCCTCGGCCCCGACCGTGTGCGCGCGGGCGACGTGTTGATTGGCATGGCCTCCTCCGGCATTCACTCCAACGGTTACTCGCTGGTACGCAAGGTCATCAACGTGGCCGGTTGGGGCCTGGACCGCCAGGTGGACGAGCTGGGCCGCACCCTTGGCGAAGAACTGCTCGAACCGACCCGCATCTACACCGCCGATTGCCTGGATCTCATCGAGGCCTTCCCGGTCAACGGCGAAGACGGCAAGACCGGCGCCGGCATCCGCGGCTTCTCGCACGTGACCGGTGGCGGCTTGGCGGCTAACCTGGCCCGCGTTCTGCCCGTGGGCACCGTGGGCGTGGTGGACCGTTCGACCTGGGAGGTTCCGGCGATCTTCCGCCTGATCGGCGAGCTCGGTTCGGTGCCCCAGGCAGACCTCGAGCGCACGCTGAACCTGGGCGTGGGTATGATCGCCGTGGTGGATCCCTCGGTGGCGGACGCCGCGGTCAAGCGCCTGAACGATCGTGGACTGACCTCGTGGATCCTGGGCACCGTAGCCGAGGACGACGGCACCCATGCCCAGAGCCCCGATTACGTTCAGGGCGCCAAGGGCGTGGACGGCGGCGCGGCGGTGCTGCTCAACCAGTACGCCGGCTAACCCCTCCTCTTCAGATCGGCGAGTTCCCGATTTTTGCACGTTTTCCCTGCGCACAGCCGGGAATTCGCACAAAAATCGGGAACTCGCTGTGTTAAGATAATTTCCACGATCCAGAAGACCAACCTCAAGGCTCACAGCTGGTTGGCTGGCAACCGCGTTTCGCGCACGGTGCCCCTGTGAGAAGATCGGCCACCCGCGCAACCGTGCCGGTGGAAGTTTGCGAATTTCAAGGAGCTCATCATGAGCAATCTTCCGTCCACCCCCGAACCCCAGGTTTTCGGTAGCCTTCTCAGCTGCGGCTGCGATGTGTATTGGCCCGGTTACGAGGTACACCACATTCACGCCCGCCTGGCAGCCAAGAGCGATAGCTGGACGCCGGTGTTTCACATGGAGGCTCGCGGCAACTTCATCACGCTCCAGTTAAGCGGAGAGCGGTTAGAGATGTGGCATCATCACCCGGGGCATGTATCTCAGGCGGTGAAGCACTTCAACTCGCTCCCCCGAGACTCGGAGACCACGGTGGAGTACTGCCCGGAGTTTCGCCTGTTGTCGTTCTCAACGGGGGTGAATCGACGGGTGCTGTACCTGGCTCACGCCGCCGACCAGCGTCCTGCATCATCCAAGTAAGGTAAAACAAAACAGCCCGGGCAGAGATGCCTGGGCTGTTCTGTTGTCAATGGTTCAGACGGCTCCGGTTGCGGTGTGCCGGTTAGTCGTCGCCCCGGTAGTCGTCGGCGTATTTATCGATGTACTCCGAGTAGTCGTCCTCTTGCTCGTAACGAGGAGTAGAGGATGCCTGAGATGAACTCTTACGGGTACTACTAAGCTCGCGTTCGAGCGCGCTGTAGTCTGTCTCGGGGCTGAAGTACTTCATCTCCCGAGCCTGCCTTGTTGCTTTAGCCTTTTGACGGCCGCGCCCCATGGCGTGACCCCCTCTTTATCCGTCGTGTCCCCGAAGCCAGCGTGCTAGAGCACAGTTAGCCCCTGGAATGCTTACAAGTGTTTCGTTTCTTAAGGGTACAGGTTTTTTGTGTATTATGCAGACTCGCATCCCACGTCGTGATAAATCGCGGGAAAAATCACCTCAACTGCGCGAGCGCAACCCTCACACGAGCTGCGCGAGCGCCGCCGCCACCTCGGTACGCCAGAGGTAGGTGGCGCGGGTGTCGGCGCGTCCGGGGCCGCCGTTGATCACGCCGATCGGCTTCCCCGCCTTCTGCGCGTTGAGCGCCAGCTTGAAACCGCTCATCACCGCCACCGACGAACCCACGATCAACAGGGACGCCGCGTCCCGCTCCATCTGCGCCACCGCCGCCTTGCGCTCGGCGGGAACGGACTCACCGAAGTAGACCACGTCGGGTTTGAGCCGGGTCGAACCGCACACCTCGCAGCCGACCATCTGGAAGTCGCGAATGAACGAGTCGTCGAGTTCGACATCGCCGTCGGGGTTGACCTGCAGCTCCTCGGATTCCAACCGCTCCAGGTACCCCGGGTTCACCTCGGCCATGCGCAGGTCCATGTGACCGCGCGCCTCGAGATGACCGCACATCAGGCAGATCACCCGATCGAGGTCGCCGTGGATGGCCACCACGTTTTGAGAGCCGGCGCGCATATGCAGGCCGTCCACGTTCTGGGTCACCAAACCGGCCAGCGCGCCGCACTCTTCGAACTTGGCCAGCAAGTAGTGGGCCGCGTTGGGTTCGGCGCGGCGCATCCGGCGCCAGCCCACGTAGGAGCGCGCCCAGTAGCGCTGGCGGGCGCCGTCGTCGTAGCGGAACTCCTGATAGGTCATGGGCCGGTGTTTCTTCAAAGATCCCTGCGGGCCGCGGTAGTCGGGAATGCCCGAGCCGGTGGAGACCCCGGCCCCGGTCAGCACCAGCACGCCACCGGCGTCCAGCATCTGCCCGATCCCGTCGCGGGCGACTTCCGGGTCGGTGGCCATCGCGGTCTCCTCCACCACGCGCTGGATGGAGCGCAGTGCCGAGCGGTGGGCAATCGCGATGTCTGGTCTGGCTAGGGACTGTTCATCGGAGGCGTAGCTGGAGGCGCGTGAGGAAGATTCGAAGTTCACTCCCCCATTATTGCCCGGGCAGGGTTTCTTGGCCACGGTAAAGTGAGCAATCATGAACAAGATTGCAGTTGCAGGCGCTTCGGGCGCCATGGGTTCCCTTCTCGTCGATCGCTTGAACGCGGCCGGTCACGAGGTCGTGCGGATCTCCCGCACCGACGGAGTTGACTTGCTCACCGGCGAGGGTCTGAGCGAGGCGCTGCAGGGGGTCAGCGCCCTCATCGACGTTTCGCAGGTAGCCACGCTGGATCATGCCAATCCCTCGGTAGAAATCTCGCAGGCCGCTCGCAACGTGGTCACCGCCGCCGAAAAGGCCGGGGTAGAGCGCGTGGTGATGCTGTCGATCAACGGGGTGCAGAAGCAATCGTTGCAAGAATTCCCCTTCTACCAGGCGCGCTACGATCAGGAGAACATTCTGCTCACCTGCGACGTTCCCACCGTAGTGGTCCGTTCGACGCAGTGGCACGAGTTCGCACTGAACCCCGCGGCGGTCGAGCAGACCGAGACCGAGGTGAAGGTGCAAGACTGGGCTGTTCAGCCGGTTCCCATGGCGAAGGTCGCGGATTTCCTAGTGGACGCCGCGCTGGGCAACCAGGGGCAGGGCATCGTCACCGTCACCGGTCCTGAGCAGTTGCGCCTGCCGGAGCTGACCCGCCGCGTCCTGGCGGAGGAGGGGGACGCGCGGCAGGTGGTCGAAGTGCCGGCAGTACTGGACGCGCTGGCCGACGGTAGCCTGCACGCCCCCGACGACGCCGTCGTCCTCTAGATCCGCGAAATACCGAAAAATGCCCGAGATCCCTGCGCAGAACAGGGAACTCGGGCAAAAATCGGGAAGTCGCGGATCTTACTCGGCCGTGACCACCAGGCCGTCGCTGGCGACGTCGGGGTTGACGTCCACCTTCACAGTCTGACCATCGCGGATGGTGCCGGCCAGAATGCCCTTGGCCAGGCGGTCGCCCACCTCGGTCTGCACCAGGCGGCGCAGCGGACGCGCGCCGAAGGCGGGGTCGTAACCGGTCAGTCCCAGCCACTCGGAGGCCGCCTCGGTCACGTCCAGGGTGATGCGGCGGGAGGCCAGGCGGGCCGCCATCGACTCCAGCTGCAGGCCCACAATCCGCGAGAGGTCCTGAACCGTAAGCGGTTCGAACATAATCGTGTCGTCCAGACGGTTGAGGAACTCCGGCTTGAAGGCCTGGTGAACCACGTTCATGACCGACTTGCGCTTCTCCTCGTCATCGAGCTCGCTGTTGACCAAGAACTGCGAACCGAGGTTCGAGGTGAGGATCAGGATCACGTTGCGGAAGTCCACGGTGCGACCCTGGCCGTCGGTGAGTCGTCCGTCGTCGAGCACCTGCAGGAGGATGTCGAAGACGTCGGGGTGAGCCTTCTCGACCTCGTCCAACAACACCACCGAGTAGGGGCGACGCCGCACGGCCTCGGTCAGCTGACCACCCTGGTCATAGCCCACGTATCCGGGAGGGGCGCCGACCAAACGCGAGACGGTGTGCTTCTCCGAGTACTCGCTCATGTCGATGCGCACCAGAGCGTGCTCGTCGTCGAACTGGAACTCAGCCAGGGCCTTGGCCAGCTCGGTCTTGCCCACACCGGTCGGGCCCAGAAAGAGGAACGATCCGATCGGACGGTCGGGGTCGGCGATGCCCGCGCGGGAGCGGCGCACCGCGTCGGAGACGGCCTGCACCGCGCTCTTCTGACCGATCAGGCGCTTGCCCAGTTCGGACTCCATGTTGAGCAGCTTCTCGGTCTCGCCCTGTAGCATCTTGCCGGCGGGGATGCCGGTCCAGGCAGAGATGACCTCGGCGATGTCGTCTGCGGTGACCTCTTCGGAGACCATGGCCTCGCCACCGGCGGATTCCTCCGCCTTCTGGGCGTCGTGCAGTTCGCGTTCCAGAGCAGGGATCTCACCGTAGAGCAACTTGGACGCCTCGGCCAGGTTGCCCTCGCGCTGTGCGACTTCGGCCGCCGAGCGTAATTCGTCGATCTTGTTCTTGATGTCACCCACGCGGTTCAGGCCGGCCTTCTCCGCTTCCCAACGGGCGTTAAGCGAATCCAGCTCTTCCTTCTTGTCGGCCATCTCGGCGCGCAACGCTTCCAAACGTTCGACCGATGCCGGGTCTGACTCGTTGGCCAGCGCCAGCTCTTCCATGGTCAACCGGTCTACGGCGCGGCGGAGCATGTCGATCTCTTCGGGTGCCGAGTCGATCTCCATGCGCAGTCGCGAGGCGGCCTCATCGATCAGGTCGATCGCCTTGTCGGGCAACTGACGCGAGGGGATGTAACGGTTGGACAGGTTGGCTGCAGCCACCAGTGCCGAGTCGGCGATGGCCACCTTGTGATGGGCCTCGTAGCGCTCCTTCAAACCGCGCAGGATGCCGACGGTGTCGTCCACCGAGGGCTCACCGACGTACACCTGCTGGAAACGGCGCTCCAGCGCGGCGTCCTTCTCGATGTTCTCGCGGTATTCGTTGAGCGTGGTCGCGCCGATGAGTCGCAGTTCGCCACGGGCCAGCATGGGCTTGAGCATGTTGCCGGCGTCCATCGA
Organism: Rothia sp. LK2588; assembly: GCF_040946465.1. NCBI lineage: Bacteria > Bacillati > Actinomycetota > Actinomycetes > Micrococcales > Micrococcaceae > Rothia > Rothia sp. LK2588. Next base: position 228,474 of record NZ_JAYWLS010000002.1, read on the forward strand.
ACCCTCGGAGGCGCCCGCACCCACGACGGTGTGGATCTCGTCGATGAAGGTCACGATCTGGCCCTCAGACTTGCGGATTTCCTCGAGAACCGCTTTGAGGCGCTCCTCGAATTCACCGCGGTACTTCGCCCCGGCAACCATCGAGCCCAGGTCCAGCGAGATCAGCGTCTTGCCGCGCAGGGATTCGGGGACGTCCCCGGAGACCATGCGCTGAGCCAGCCCCTCGACCACGGCGGTCTTGCCGACGCCGGGTTCGCCGATGAGCACCGGGTTGTTCTTGGTGCGGCGCGAGAGCACCTGCACCACGCGGCGGATCTCGGAGTCGCGGCCGATGACCGGGTCGAGTTTGCCTTCGCGGGCGATGGCGGTCAGGTCGGTGCCGTACTTCTCCAGCGACTGGAAGGTGCCCTCGGGGTCGGGGGTATCCACGGTGCGGTCTCCTCTCACGGTGGGGATGGTCCGGGCGATGGTCTCGGCGGTAGCTCCGGCGTTCTTCAGTGCCTGGGCGGCGGGGTCTTCACCGGAGGCGATGCCGAAGAGCAGCAGTTCGGTCGAGACGAAGCTGTCACCGAGTTCTTGGGCCTTGGTTTGGGCGGTTTGGATCACGCGCAGGGCGTTGCGGCTGAACTGGGCCTGACTCACGCTGGAACCGGAGTTCTTCACCAGCTTGGCGATCTCGTTGGACGCCGCAGTCGAGACGGCATCGACGTCGACACCGGCGGCTTTGAGTACCGCTACCGCCACCGATTCGCGGCGGTCCAGCAGTGCTTTGAGCAGGTGTACCGGTTCGATGGTGGGGTTGCCTGCGGTTTGCGCGTTCATGTTCGCGCTATTGATGACCTCTTGCGAGGACGTCGTAAATTTAGCGTCCATTCTTTACCTCTCGTTTGAGTTGGGATATTTCAAGTAACTTGAGTGTACCTCGCTCAACTCTGCGGGCGCAATAGGTTTTAAACCTTTTTAGCTCAGGGTGGACGCCGCACCCAAGGTCTGCGGTCACAACGGTTAGGCCCAGCACGGCTCAACGAAGAACGGCTAGTCCAAGAACTCGTACGAACTCTGCGAGCGCTCGAACTCTTCTTCATCGGCCTCGGTGATACCGGCGGCACGGCGCGCCGAGCGGCGCGCCTGCGAGATCGCCACGAGGAGGGTGGCAAACGCGGCCACGAAGGTCAGAATGCCGAAGGTGTTGCCGAAACCGGCCGACAACCCTACGAACTCGTACCCCAGCAACTGCGAGGCCGCCGAGACGGTGCGGCCGTCTATCCGGTCGGGGCAGAGCATTCCGAAAATGAAGGCCAGCAACCAGGTAACCGGGTGCAACACCGCCAGCGCGGTCGAGGTACCGGTGCCGGGTGAGTGGCGGCGGGCGTCCTTGACGCCGTACCAGGCGGAAACAAGCAAAACCACGAGCAGGAGGGGGCCGAAGCTGACGGCGAAAACCGGCACGAGCCAACCGCCGGCCCCAAACAGCGCACGACCGGCGGTGATCCACGCGGCCGCCACGATAGCGCCGGGAACGGCGGCCCAGAGTACGGCGCGATGCCACGGGCCGGAGGGGCGGTGCAAGACGGAGTTTTCTGCGCTCATGCCCCTCATTCTAGTAGGCTAAAACCATGCCTTTTTCTACCTCCTCACCCTTGCCCCAGGCCGTACTTTTTGACCATGACGGCACCCTCGTTGACACCGAACCGATCTGGGAGAAAGCCAAGCAACGCATCTGCGCCGAACACGGCACCACCTGGAGCTCTGAGGACACCAAGGCAGTCTTGGGTTACTCGATCCAGGCCACCCTAGAACGCCTGCAGGAGGTAGGTGTGGATCGCCCGCTGGAGGAGATCGAGCAGCTCCTCATCACCTACATGCACGAGTACTTCGCAGACGCCGAGTACGACTTCTTGCCCGGCATTCGCCCGTTGCTGGACCAACTCAAGCAGGCTGGAATTCCCTGCGCGGTCGTCACCAACGCCACCACCTCGGTGGCCGAGCGCACCGCTGAGAAGGCCCCGGGCGTCTTCGCCACGGTGATTGGCGATCAGCAGACCACCCACTCGAAACCGCACCCGGAGCCCTACCTGCTGGGCGCCCAGCACCTCGGCGTGGATCCCACGCAGTGCGTGGCGATCGAAGACTCCCCCTCGGGCGTTCGTAGCGCCACGGACGCCGGCATGAAGGTCATCGTGGTGCCCGGCGAAGTCGAGGTACCCGCCGACGCCGGTGACGCCCAGGTTCGCCACGAGGACCTTTCCCTCGAGGCAATTCTGAAGGCGTTCAACTCGTAGCGCGCCCCCTCGGGTGGGTTTATTATGAATAATTCGTAATAACCCTGGAAGTTCCTGCGCAAAGTCGATAAGCTGTAAGCAGTACAGCAATCGACGGAAAGGAATTCCAATGTCAGCCCAGAACTCTGAATACACCGTGCCGGGTCTCACCAACGAAGCAGGCCACCAGGTCGGCGAAACCCTGCAGTTGCGTCTGCACGCCATCAACGACCTGCATCTGACCCTCAAGCACGCCCACTGGAACGTGGTCGGCCCGAACTTCATCGGCATCCACGAGATGCTCGATCCCCAGGTGGAGCTGGCACGCGGTTTCGCCGACGATCTCGCCGAGCGCATGGCTGCTCTGGGTGTTAGCCCCAACGGTCTGCCTGGCGACCTGGTCAAGAAGCGCACCTGGGAGGACTACCCGGTTGACCGCGCCACCGGCATCGAGCACATTCGTGCGCTGAACGAGGTCTACATCGGAATCATCGAAGACCACCGCGCGGCCATCGCCAAAATCGGTGACGTCGACCCGGTGACCGAAGACCTGCTCATCGGTCAGACCGCCGAGCTCGAGAAGTTCCAGTGGTTCCTGCGCGCTCACCTCGAAGACGGCGAGGGCAACGTCAAGTAAGACGCCCCCTCCCCCCCCCACCACCGGCCCGCACCACCCGTGCGGGCCGGTTTTTTGGTGCGTTGTTGAGCCCGAAGATGGTCAAAATCACCCCAGGTTCTCCCAGGGGGTAGCTCTTGGAACCTCTCCTGGCCTGACCTAAGATTAACTCTCGTCGTCCGCGATACCCGCCTCGCGCGTCCGCCCCGCAACACAGACTCAGGAGCTTGAATGACAAGCCGTAGCGCCCAGCCCACAGGCCACCCCGATCGCAATCAAGACTCCCTGGACATCGCTAACGAACCTTCGACCGACACCGCCGCGATGCGGCTCGAGCGCGAAATGGCCGCCAACGCCGAGGTCATCCGCACCGGTATCGTCACCACCGAGGATCGCCGCCGCTACATTCAGAACCTCAACACCGACGTCCACCAGGCGGTGCTGAACCCCACGCAGGCGCAGATCAAACGCTGGCGCCGCTACCTGGCCGAAGAAATCTCCGAGGCAAAGATCTACGCGGCGCTGGCCGACCGCGCCGAGGGGAAAGAGGCAGAAATTCTGCGCGAGGTGGCCCTGGCCGAAATCCGTCACCAAAACCACTGGCGGGCGCTGCTGGGCAAGCACGCCGACCCCGAACCGCGGCCCTCGATCTCGTCGAAATTCCTCTACCTACTGGCCAAGAACTTCGGTTCGGTGTTCGTCTTGGCGCTGGCCCAGCGCGCCGAGCAGCGCTCCCCCTACGCCGAGGATCCCGACGCCACCGAGGCCATGGCGGCCGATGAGGCGATCCACGAGGAGATCATCCGCGCGCTGTCGACCTCCGGTCGCGAGAAGCTCTCGGGCAACTTCCGCGCCGCGGTCTTCGGCGCCAATGACGGCCTGGTCTCCAACGTGGCCCTCATCATGGGTATCGGCGCCTCGGGTGCCTCGCAGCAGATGGTCTTGCTCTCGGGCATCGCCGGCCTGTTGGCGGGCGCGCTCTCGATGGCCGCCGGCGAGTACGTCTCGGTGCGCTCCCAGCGCGAGATGCTGGACGCCTCCTCCCCCACGCAGGTCACGCTCTCGGTGGCCGACCAGCTCGACATCGACCGTAACGAGCTCGAGCTCATCTACAAGGCCCGCGGCATGAGCGAGGAGGCCGCCCACCACCGCGCCCTCGAACGCTTCGGTTACCTCGATTGCGACTGCGACCCCTCGCTCTCGTGGCGCGACCCCGCCGAAGACCCGGACGACGAGCGCAACAACGCGGCGCTGGGCACCGACATCGGCGCCTCGGCGGCGTCCTTCTGTTTCTTCGCCTCGGGCGCGCTGATCCCGATTCTGCCGTTCATCTTCGGTGCCTCGGGCATGCTGGGCATCGTACTGTCGCTAATCTTCGTCTCGGTGGCACTGGGCTTCACGGGCGGCATTGTCGGCCTGCTCTCGGGGGCCTCCCCCTTCAAGCGCGGCCTACGTCAGATCGCGATCGGCATGGGTGCGGCCCTGGTGACCTACCTGCTGGGCCTGGCGTTCGGCACTTCGGTGAGTTAACCGATTGCCCCGTTATATCGCACAGCTTTAAAAACCGGCGCGCCCCGTCCATTGAGACGGGGCGCGCCGGCTTTTTTGGTTCGCTATCGGTTAGGGGCGAATGGTCGAGGTAGTGCTGAGACCGGTCAGGCTGAGAGTGTCGGTGATGCCGTTGCCCGAGTAGGTGATCGTGGCGTTCTGGATGTAGGAGGTCTGGCTGTAGGAAGTCCAACCGTAGGCATCCGAGAACTTGAGCTGGGCGGGCATGAAGTTGGTCTGGCCGTAGTACTTGGTGCCCGTCTGGGTCAGGGTGTATGACTTGGTGGTCTTGTAGGTGATGGTGCCGCGGAAGGTGAAGGAACCATCGGCGTTCTTGGTCACCGCCGGAATGTCGGCGGTCCAACTACCGGCGGTCTGCGCGATCGACAGGTAGGTGGACTGGGTCGCCGATGAAATAGCCTCAGCGGTGGTGCCGGTCAGCGGCTTGGTGTTCTTCGGGCTCCAGAGCTGGCCGTTGATGGTGGCGTTATTGACGGACCATTCGGCGCCGGCGGGAACGGTGTATTCTACCACGGTCACGAAGGTTGCACCGGATGCGAGGGTCGCGGTCGAACGCGAGATGTAGTTGGAGCCGCTCGCGATGTCGGTGGTGGGCACCGACCACCAGAAACCGCTGGACGATGCGTAGGCACCGTTCTGACCGCTCTGGGAGTTGGTGACCGGGGTGAAAGAACCCTCACCGTTGACGAAGGACGTGGAATTGGTCGGGCGCGAGGTGGCGTCGTTCCAGTTGATGTCGCTCTCCGGGGTCGGGTTGGAGGCGAAGTAGGCGTCCGGGCTGGTGGCGTTGATGGTGCCGGTGTTGTTGCTGGTGGCGTACCCTACGTACCCGCCGTTGTACTGGGTGGAGACGTACACGCCGTACTGGATGCCCAGCTTGTTCTGAGATGCGGCATAGGCAGGAATGGTGGCAGAGGCCAGGACGATGGGAGCACCCCAAACTGCTCCCTTGGCTACCGCGCGGCGCGAGACAGTGGTAGTCATAGAGTTCCCCTAACTCTGTAAGTGAAAGTGATGCGAATTGTAAATTCAGCACTTAAGACTACAGGTGTTGAAACTTTTGAGGGAGTAGATTTTAAACGCTTCAAAAGCTCACTATCTTGCGGAGTGAAATATATTCACAGGCCACCCCAGACTTTCCCCGGTTTAGCACTCAGATCCCCATCATAGAGCGGATAAATTGTCCCCCAAAATAGCTACATATACTCAGATAAAGAACGACATTTTATAAATAATTTGTTGCCCAGAAAAAATGAATCAATTTGTTATTTCTATTAATAAAAAGGCGGTCCGGCCACATTCTTTGCGGCCTCAGATAAAAGCGCCCGCTTTCAAGTCCTTCACCAATAGCGGGCACGCAAAAACGCCGGTGGCGCGCTACCTGCGCACCACCGGCGTCCTGCTCTACGGCGAAAGCCGTCTTACTTGTTGGCGAAGATCTCGCGCATCAGCTGAGCGGTCTCAGACGGGGTCTTGCCGACCTTCACGCCTGCGGCCTCCAGAGCCTGCTTCTTAGCCTCAGCGGTACCCGAGGAACCGGAGACGATAGCGCCGGCGTGACCCATGGTCTTGCCCTCGGGAGCGGTGAAGCCAGCCACGTAACCGACGACCGGCTTGGTGACATTGGCCTTGATGAACTCTGCAGCGCGTTCCTCAGCGTCGCCACCGATCTCACCGATCATCACGATGCCCTCGGTCTCGGGGTCAGCCTCGAAGGCCTCCAGAGCGTCGATGTGGGTGGTGCCGATGATCGGGTCGCCGCCGATGCCGATGGCGGTGGTGAAGCCCAGGTCGCGCAACTCGTACATCATCTGGTAGGTCAGGGTACCGGACTTGGAGACCAGGCCGAGCTTACCCTTGCCGGTGATGTTGCCGGGGGTGATGCCCACGTTGGACTGCTCGGGGCTGATGATGCCGGGGCAGTTGGGGCCGATGATGCGGGTAATCTGCTTGCCATTGGCATCCACCTTGGACTTTGCGTGTGCCCAGAACTCGGCGGAGTCCTGTACCGGAACACCCTCGGTGATGACGACGACCAGCGGAACCTCGGCGTCGATAGCCTCAATCACGGCGTCCTTGGTGAAAGCCGGGGGCACGAAAACGATCGAGACGTTTGCACCAGTCTTCTCGACGGCCTCGGAGACCGAACCGAAGACGTCCAGCTCAACCTCGTTGCCCTCTTTGTTGGTATGGGTAACGGTGGTGCCGGCCTTACGGGCGTTCACGCCACCAACGATGTTGGTGCCGTAAGCGAGCATGCGTGCGGTGTGCTTGGAGCCTTCGCCGCCGGTGATGCCCTGAACGATGACCTTGGAGTCCTTGTTCAAAAAGATAGACATGTTATTTACCTTCTATAAATCTAAAACGGCGAATTAAGCGTTGTGGGCCAGCTCGGCTGCCTTGTCGGCGCCGGAGTCCATGGTCTCTGCCTGGTGAACCAGCGGGTGGTTGGCCTCGTTGAGGATCTTGCGACCCTCTTCAACGTTGTTGCCATCCAGACGCACGACCAGCGGCTTGGTTGCCTTGTCGCCCAGGATCTCCAGGGCCTTGACGATACCGTTAGCCACGGCGTCGCAGGCGGTGATGCCGCCGAAGACGTTCACGAAGACGGACTTGACCTGCTCGTCGTTGAGGATGACGTCCAGACCATTGGCCATGACCTCAGCGGACGCGCCGCCTCCGATGTCGAGGAAGTTAGCGGGCTTGACGTTGCCGTGGTTCTCACCGGCGTAGGCAACGACGTCCAGAGTGGACATCACAAGACCTGCGCCGTTACCGATGATGCCGACCTGGCCGTCGAGCTTGACGTAGTTGAGGTCGTTCTCCTTGGCCTTAGCCTCCAGCGGGTTCTCTGCCGACTTGTCGACTAGAGCCGCGTGGCCTTCCTGGCGGAATTCTGCGTTGTCGTCGAGGGAGACCTTGCCGTCGAGGGCCAGGATCTCGCCGTCGCCGGTCTTGACCAGCGGGTTGACCTCAACGAGGGTAGCGTCTTCCTTCTCGTAGACCTCGCCCAGCTTCACCAAAGCGGCGGCGACGTCGGACTGGATTTCAGCGGGGAAGCCTGCTGCCTCGACGATCTCCTTGGCCTTAGCCTCGTTCAGACCCTCGGTGGGGTTGACCTCGATCTTCGCCAGAGCCTCGGGGCGCTCCTTGGCCAGCTGCTCGATCTCCATGCCACCCTCAACCGAGCACATGGCCAGGTAGGTGCGGTTGGAACGATCCAGCAGGATGGAGAAGTAGTACTCTTCGGCGATGTCTGCGCCCTGGGCGATCATCACGCGGTTGACGGTGTGGCCCTTGATGTCCATACCGAGAATCTGCTGAGCGTATTCGTACGCTTCATCTGCGGTCTTGGCAACCTTCACGCCGCCAGCCTTACCGCGGCCGCCCACCTTAACCTGGGCCTTGACAACGGTGACGCCGCCGATCTTCTCGGCTGCAGCCTTGGCTTCTTCGGGAGTGGTGGCCACGATGCCGGCAAGTACGGGTACACCGTGCTTCTCGAACAGGTCGCGTGCCTGGTATTCAAACAGGTCCACTGTAATCCTTCTTCGTTGAAGTGTGCCAACGTAGAGGTTGGCTTTCTTTTCTTTCGAAGAATCGCGAGCTTCACCCGAGTTAGAGTCTTGAGAACCTTCACGCGGAGATGAAGACCACAACTCTTCTGTCAGGTGCAACTCTACCGAAAACCCGGCTAGTTCACTAACTTATAGGGCGGCCAAAACACCGGGAGCGCACAGCTGTTCACGCCTCAAGGGCGTCGAGCGGTCAAAGACCGCGAGCGCTAGCTCTCTTTGACCTCGTAGATCGCATCGAACATCGTCGCCATCACCGAACCGGTGTGCGAGGAACGCGGCACCAACAGGTACTGGTCCGTGTCCACACGCCAGAGCATCAATTCGGAATCGGCGACGTTCGCGCGCAGGGCCATCCCCACGTCGAAATACTCGGGAACCTCCTCCACCGAGACCGAGCGGGAGAGCACGTCTGCGGCGTCCGGGCCGGAGAGCTCGATGACAGAGCGGTTCCATGAGACATCCAAGATGAGGCCCTTGTCCGTACCTAAAGCGGAATCCAGAGCGCGGCCGAGTTTCACGTGATCCACGCGGGAGACCACCAAGAAGATGTCGTCGTGCACCCAGAGGCAGGCGACGATCTGTCGGGTGCTGTAGAGAACCTGCATCGCGCGACGGTCGCCGGTGACCTCGCCTGCATGCCGCGGGAAACTGACACCCAATACCTTCTGCAAACGCACCGCCGCCCGCGAGTTGGGGTCGATCTCGATGCGGATCAGGGTGAGGTTGGGAATCTCCTGTAGCTGAACCGATTGATCGCTGACGCGATCCATTGCCTGTGCGAACTGCGACGCGGTCGACTGGAGTGTGCCATCTTCGGGCGTACTGTCACCGGGTGTCATTGTTGTTCACTCCTCAGTAAAAATCTGTTGAATTTTGAAAAACAGACCCTTCAATTATGCCCGAGTTAGAGTTTTTTCAACGGTGCGTAGCGCAACAAGAGCCGCTTTTCTTCGGTCGCGAACTTCACCTTGGCCACCGTCTTATCCCCGGCTCCCTCCAGGGCCGTGACGGTTCCCTCGCCAAAGCTGGTGTGTTGCACGCGATCGCCCACGTTCAACGCAGGAATCTCTTTCTTCTGTTGCACGCGCGCGGTCTTCTGGCCCCGTGTGGCAGCCGCCAGTCCGTAGGAAGCCGAACCGTTGACGTCCGCGGTCGACGGCCCGCGCGGGGCAGAACGCCCGCCGCCAGCCTCGTCGAAGCGGCGCGAGTGCACGGGCGAACCCCAACCGCCGGAGGAGTACCCGGTGCCGGGATAACCTCCACCGCCGAAACCGCCCAGGCCACCCATGCGCATGCCCATCCCGGAACCGAGACGCTTCCACTCGATGAGCTCCTCGGGGATCTCTTCGAGGAAGGGCGAGGGCGGGTTGAACTGCGACTGGCCCCACATCGAGCGGTTCTCGGCGCGGGTCACGTACAGGCGTTCCATCGCGCGGGTTAGGCCCACGTAGGCCAGGCGACGCTCCTCGCTCATTTCGTTCTCGTCGGTTAGGGCACGCTGATGCGGGAAGAGACCGTGTTCCATACCGGTCAAGAACACCACCGGGAACTCGAGACCCTTGGCGGTGTGCAGCGTCATCAGGGTGATCACACCCTGGCTACGGGCCTCGGCCACCTCGGCGGCGATCTGCGCCGCGGTCGGGCCCTCTTCATCGTCGGTCGGGCGGGGCTTGTTCGGAATCTGGTCGGCGTCTGCCACGAGCGAGACGTGTTCGAGGAAGTCCTCAAGGGTGGCGCCGGGGTTTTCGGTCTCAAAGTCGCGCACGGCGTCCACCAGCTCCGAGAGGTTCTCCACCCGAGATTCGTCCTGAATATCGGTGGATTCACGCAGTGACTGCAGGTAACCGGTCTGCTCGAGCACAGCCTCCAGACAGGTCGCGGCAGACTCGGTCGCCGCAATCTGGGCGAGGTCGTCAACCAGTTGCACGAAGCCGGCGATCTTCTTGGCACCGGCCGCACCCATGCCGGGCACCTCGGTTCCGGCCCGCAAGGCAGTCATGAACGAGACGCGTTGCTGTTCGGCGTACGCGGCGACGACCGCCTCGCTCTTGGCCCCGATGCCGCGCTTGGGCTCGTTGAGAATACGACGCACGTTGATGTCGTCATCGGGGTTGTTGAGCATGCGCAGGTACGCCAGCGCGTCTTTGATCTCTTTGCGCTCGTAGAAGCGGGTGCCACCAACCACGCGGTAGGGGTGGCCCATGCGCATGAGCATGTCTTCGAGGCTGCGCGACTGCGCGTTGGTGCGGTAGAAGACGGCGATGTCTCCGGGGGCCACGCCGTGGTCGTCCCGCAGACGGTCGATCTCTTGGGCGATGTAGCGGGCCTCGGCGTGTTCCGACTCGGCCACGTACCCGGTGATCTTGGCACCGTCACCCGATGCCGTCCACAGCTTTTTGGGTCGCCGGCCCTTGTTCCGCTCGATCACCGCGTTGGCCGCCGAGAGAATGTTCTGGGTGGAGCGGTAGTTCTGCTCCAGCAAAATGGTGCGGGCGTTGGGGTAGTCGGATTCGAAGTCGGTGATGTTGCGGATGTCGGCCCCGCGGAAAGCGTAGATGGACTGGTCCGAGTCGCCCACCACGGTTAGCTCGGCCGGAGGGACGGCACTGGGGTAGGGCGTCTGTTCTGGCCCGGGCTCGGCCTGCGAGGGCGCGCCACCGACCAGCTCACGCACCAGGGCGTACTGGGCGTGGTTGGTGTCTTGGTACTCGTCGACCAGCACGTGGCGGAACCGGCGACGGTAGTACTCAGCGACCTGCGGGTGCGCGCGGAACAGGTGCACGGTGGTGGCGATGAGGTCGTCGAAGTCGAGCGAGTTGGCCGCGCGCAGCCGTTCGGTATAGGCCCGGAAGACGTCGTTGACCGCGCGATCCCAGGGGCTGGCGGGGTTCATCTGCCGCGCGAAGTCCTCGGCATCGGTCAGCTCGTTCTTGAGTTGGCTGATCTTGTTCTGCATGGCCTTGGGCGCGAATTTTTTCGGATCCAGGTTCAGAGACTTGGTAACCAGCGTGATCAGCCGCAGGGAGTCTGCCGAATCGTAGATGGTGAACGTCGATTTAAGCCCCAGGGTTTTGGCCTCGCGGCGGAGCACCCGCACACAGAAACTGTGGAAGGTGGAGATCCACATCTGCTTCGCGCGTGGCCCGATCAGCGCCTCGATGCGCTCACGCATCTCGGCGGCCGCCTTGTTGGTGAAGGTGATGGCCAGGATCTGCCCCTGGTGGGCACGCCCGGTAGCCAACAGGTACGCGATGCGATGGGTGAGCACGCGGGTCTTACCCGACCCCGCCCCCGCGACGATCAGCAGGGGTGAACCGGAGTGCACGACGGCCTCGCGCTGTTGCTCGTTCAGGCCCTCGGTCAGGTGGTCGGTGGATCGTTCGGCTTCCTCGAAGGCCGTGTAGGCGGGCGCGTAGGGGTCGTCCATGCCGTAACCGCCGACCTGATAGGCAGGCGGCATGAAATCATCGTAGCCGGGCGCCTCGAGTTGCCCCGCGCCGGCGGGGCGGGCGGGCATAAAGCTGTCTTCGTCGTCAAAAAGATAATCCATCGCGTTCCCCATTTTAGCCCGAACACATTTTCGAGTCAGGGGTGTTTCGCCCTCGGCTGGGGGTGCGATGAGGGTGCTCGATATGATGGAGACACCTGTGAGTCTGCGGGTTTTGATCGTGTGAGAGGTTGAGGAGAGCCATGAGTTTGTCGAAGAGCCAGAAGGCGCGCCTGTACGGCGAGAACACCGAGGCGCCGACGAAGAAGCCGGTTGCGACGTCCGCCCCGGCAGGTGCCTCCCGCGCCTCCTCACGCGCGGCCTCCCCCGTTCAGGACGCCGCCCGCCGCACCCCGAGCCGCGGCGAGTTGGCCGCCGAGCCGGAGCGCTCGAGCTCCTTCATGTTCGCCGGCGTGGCGTTTGTGATCGCGATGCTGCTCTTCGGTTACTACCACTTCTGGCTGCTGGGTGAGTTCGCCCAGCGTTCCGGTCAGCAGATGCCCGAGCTAATGTTCGCCTTCGATGCCGAGCGCATTCGCGCGGTAGCCACCGGTCTCGGCGCTACGGATATCGTGCAGTACCAGTTCGTGCACCGCTCCTCGGGGCTGGTCTTGCCGCTGATTTTCGCCGCGGCGTGGCTGGGGATGATCGGTGGATCCCGGTTTGAGCGTCCGGTGGCGGTGGCCATGGGTGCGATCCCGGTGGCCTACGCGGTGGTGTTCCTGGCCGGCAGTTTTCTGCTGGATGTGGTGATCGCCAACCCTGCCGGACCGGTGGGCTTGGTGTCTCTGTTGATGTCGCTACGCTGGATTCTCTTTGCCGCCTGCATCGCGCAGCTGGTGTACATGGCCTACCGCCTGGTGCGATCGAAGTTCGCCGCGTTCTCCCGAGGCGAGCTACCCGGTCAGCGAGGTTAGGCCCTTATTTAACGCACAATGTTCCTGTAATCCCGCGTGCACATAGTGGTGGGACACGCAGGATTCCAGGAACATTCTGGGTGTATCTAAGAGTGTGCCCCCGAATGGATTCGAACCATCGACACCCGCTTTAGGAGAGCGGTGCTCTATCCCCTGAGCTACGAGGGCGCGCCTTGAGAAAGACCACTTCAGTATAACGAACCGGCACGAACCACAGCGAACCGAGAGACGAGGTACCCTATGGCCATTCTGATTGACCCGCCCACCTGGCCCGCGCACGGCACCGTTTTCTCTCACTTGGTCTCCGACAGCACCTACGCCGAGCTACACGACTTCGCGCGGGCGCAGCATCTCTCCCCGCGCGCCTTCGACCTCGACCACTACGACGTTCCCGCCGAACTCTACGACCGGCTGGTGGCTGCCGGGGCTCGTCCGGTCAGCGGGAACGAACTTACCCGTGCGCTGGTGGCCTCAGGATTGCGGGTGCCGCTGAAAGAACGGCCGAGCAAGATTCGCGGCACCCTGTTGAGCCGCTGGGATGCGTTGTTGCCAGGCCAGCACGATCTCGGCGAGCACCTCTTAGACCAATGGGAACAAACCCACCGTAGCTACCACAACAGCGCACATCTACTCGAGATGCTCACCGCACTGGATTCCTTCTACGGTTCCGCCACCGGCGCGAGGGTGCCGAAAGTGGTTCAGCTCGCCGCGTGGTTACACGATGTGGTGTACGAGGGCGTCCCGGGGCAGGACGAGGCGCGCTCGGCGGAGTTCGCTCGGGACGTGCTCACCCCGTTGGTGACCGATAGGACGCTCACCCCCGCCGAGGTGGCCACGGTCGCCGAGCTGATCGAGGCCTCCGCCACGCACGCGCAGGACGAGCCGGGCGGCCTGCAGCGCGAGGCGGGCCTGAGCACCGGCGATATTGCCGCCTTCTTCGATGCCGACCTGGCAATTTTGGCCGCCCCGGCGCCGCGGTATCGGCGGTACGTGGCCGGGGTACGGCAAGAGTACGCCCACGTCTCCGAAGCCGACTTTCGGGCGGCCCGCAGGGAGATCCTGCAAAGCTTTATCCGCCGCGAGCATCTCTTTACCACGCAAACGGCGCGGCAGAAGTGGGAGGAGCCGGCACGCCGGAACATCGGCGAGGAGATCGAAAAGCTGTCAGCGCGCTAGCGGCCCCAGTTCAGGAGCCTCGCGTGCTGGGTTATCGGAGAGTCTCACTCGAAGAGACCGCATCTGCGCGGTTGTTGCGCTTCTTGGCGTAGAGCATCTTGGCGATGACCAGGCCAATGATGATGCCGATGCCTCCGGTGATCGAGACCCACATCGCCGCGTGGCCGATAAACATGGCGATCACCAGACCCACGATGATCCCGGGAACTGCCCCGGCGACCATACCGATGGCCATAAACGTGAATTCTTGGTCTGAGCTGCTGGTGGGGGTTTCGAATTGAGTAGGCATATCCTCATCCTATCGGCTCGTGCCCTCGATGTTCTGCGGGCATAAAAAATGCGACCCACTGCTGGTCGTACTGGGGTCGCATCACCGAGTGTCTGATGAAAAAGACTTCGGTTATGAGGGGCCTCAAGCACCCGTTGAGGAGCGATGAGGCCAAGCTAGGTGATTCCGCGCGAGATCGACCAGAGCGCAGAATGGCTTAAGAAAAGGGAGCACCGTGGGGTGCTCCCTCCTCTACGCGAGGCAGAGGTTAATTCTTTAGCGTGCGGTGTAGTAACCGTCGACGGGCATGAAGCCGCCACCGTCAACTGCGGTGATCTGGGTGCCCTGTGCAGGGTTCAGAGCCGAGATCATCTTGCCGTTGCCCAGGTAGATACCCACGTGTGCGTAGCCGTTAGTGAACACAACGTCACCGGGCTGGGGGTTCGAGGTGGGGGTGAGCTGATCCTTCATGGTGTAAGTGTAGGAATCAACGTTGATGCCGTTCTGAGCCAGAACGTAAGAAACGAAGCCCGAGCAGTCCCAAGCCTTGAAGGACTCGCCACCCCAAACGTAGGCGCCACCCTGGCCTGCCAGTGCGTCAGACACGATGCCTGCGCGCAGACCGGAGAGGTTACCGGTGAAGTCCTTGGTGCTGGTGGACTGAGCAGAAACACCAGCGGTCTGAGCGGTGGTGGTCTGGGCCTGTGCGCCAGCGGTGGTGTAGGAAGCTGCGTCGTAGGAAGTCAGCGAGGGAGCGTACGACGAGGTCGATGCCGATGCCGAGGTGTCTGCGACTGCGAAAGCGTTTGCGGGAGCTACCGAACCTGCCAGAGCTGCGGTTGCAACTGCTGCGATGCCTGCGTTGCGGGCGATGTTGTTCTTCTTAGCTGCCATGTGACGAGCGTTGCTCATAGTAATATCCTCCATTTGCCTCACGAGGTAAGCTGTCGGGTTCGAGTAGAAGGTTCACTCGGCCACGCGATCAAACACGTAGCTTCACCCCAAGGGCTCTCCATAGAAAAGAACCCAAAAAAAGTTTGGGTCCCCCGCTTCTGCCAAAAAGCAATTGATGTAGTTGACCTCTTCTGGATGAACAGTGGCAGAACTAGGCATCTGTTCAGAGGGTGCCTCTCCGACCAGTGATTGGCACGAGGAATACGCTACAACGGTCATCCCGAAATGTCACGCTTTGATAACAAAAACGCACTCCGCAAACCCACATTCGCAATGAATTTTGCGCAAAAAACCACAGTGCACACAGACGGCTTATTATTTCAGTTTCTGCACTTCCTTGATTTATCAGGGGTTTTATCACTCAGGTGGCGGTCAGAATCCCACACAGAACAACATCACTTTTTGGTAACAAAAAGTTTAAGTCGACTACATCACAGCCCCAACAAGCACCCGACAACCTGTCCCCCAAGCTACACGCACGGCCTACAATGTCGGACTCTCCACCCGCCCCGAAAAGTACGAAACCCCCGTGCACCATTGCACGGGGGTTCACCGGAGACACAGACTTTCCTTAGCGCTTCACCACGATCGCCTCAGCGACCTCCGGGGCCAGCCGCAACGAACCGTCCTCGCCATCTGCGGCCACGCGCACGAAGCCCTCGCCGTCGTCCAATACCGAGATCGAGGAGCCATAGACGATCCCCGCATCTCCGAGGCGTTGCAACAACTCCACATCGGTTTGCAGGTACTCCGGAAAGCGAGACACGGTAAAACGGTCGTCTGCCGAAGAGTCCCGGGCCGCGATCGCCAGGGTGACGGTGCGCTGGTCGTCCTCGACGCTCTCTAACCCCAGGCCCTCCAACCCGGGAATCGCGTTGCCGTAGGGCGAGTACTTCGGCTGGTTCAACAGCTCCATCAGGCGGCGCTCCACGCGCTCGCTCATCACATGCTCCCAGCGGCACGCCTCGTCGTGAAGATAGGCGATGTCGAGGCCGATGACGTCGGCGAGCAGGCGCTCTGCGAGGCGGTGCTTACGCATGACCTCCACCGCACGCAGCCGCCCCTCATCGGTGAGTTGCAAAGAGCGGTCGCGGGCGATCGTCACCAGGCCGTGCTTCTCCATGCGCGCCACGGTCTGCGAGACGGTGGGGCCGGAGTGATCCAGGCGCTCGGCAATACGCGCGCGCATGGGAACGATGCCCTCTTCTTCCAGCTCCAAAATGGTGCGAAGGTACATCTCCGTGGTGTCAATGAGGTCAGTCATGCTCTCGTACCGTTCTTCTCTCCGTCTGTGGGCCTCGTACGGTGCGTGCAGAGCCTTCGGCCCCGAACGCGCAAATATTTCAGCTTTCAATCATTGTAAGGAAAGCCGGCCGGTAAATCGTCCAGATAACGAAATCTTGCCGTAATGGAAGGGCGAGTTTCAGACTCGACCACGCACAATGGTGAGAGGGATAGCCACCGCCTAGCGCCCCGAGCGTGACGCTGTGACCGCCCCCCGTCCCCGCCACCCGATGAATTGGAGAACCGATGAGCGACTACCTGAAGATCCCCGCAGACCTGCTCCCCGCCGATGGCCGCTTCGGCGCCGGCCCCTCCAAGGTACGCCCCGCTCAGGCTCAGGCCGTGGCTGCCGCGGCACAGAACCTGTTGGGCACCTCCCACCGCCAGGCACCGGTAAAGAACTTGGTCGGTGAGATCCGCCAGGGTCTACGCCGTTTCTTCAACGCACCCGAAGGTTACGAGGTGATCCTCGGCAACGGCGGCGCCACCGCTTTCTGGGACGCCGCGGCTTTCGGCCTCGTGCGCTCCAAGGCCCAGCACCTGAGCTTCGGCGAGTTCGGTTCGAAGTTCGCCCAGGCTACTGACAAGGCACCTTTCCTGGAACCCTCCACGATCATCACCGCCGAGGCTGGCACCCGACCGGTTCCCCGTGCGGAGGCCAGCACCGACGTCTACGCCTGGCCGCAGAACGAGACCTCGACCGGCGTGGCCGCCCCGGTGCGGCGACCGGAAGGAATCGATGACGACGCGCTGGTGGTGATCGACGCAACCTCCGCCGCGGGCGGTCTGCACGTGGACCTCGCCGAGACCGACGTCTACTACTTCTCGCCGCAAAAGAATTTCGCCTCGGACGGCGGTCTCTGGGTGGCGCTGTTCTCGCCGCGAGCGATCGAGCGGGCCCAGCAGATAGCCGCCTCGGATCGTTGGATTCCCGATTCGCTGAATCTGGTGACCGCCATCGAGAACTCGCGTAAGAACCAGACCTACAACACCCCGGCCCTGGCCACGCTCATCATGCTCAACGAACAGATCGCCTGGTTGAACGAACAGGGCGGGCTGGAGTTCGCCGCCGCCCGCACCGCCGATTCCGCCGCGCGCGTCTATCGCTGGGCGGAGCAACACCAACACGCCGAGCCGTTCGTGGCGCGAGTCGAGGAGCGCTCCAACGTCATCTGCACGATCGACGTCGACCAGAGCATCGATGCCGCGCATATCGCGGCGACCCTGCGAGCCAACGGGGTGGTCGATACCGAGCCCTACCGCAAGCTCGGCCGCAACCAATTGCGTATCGCGACCTTCACCGCGATCGAGCCCGAGGACGTCTCGGCGCTGTTGAAGTGCATCGATTTCGTGATCGAGCACGAAGGATAACCGGCGCGCACGCGCTCCGGCACCTTCTGGAGGGTGAGGTTACTCGGCGGACACTTCCGTTTGTTCGGTTGAGTCCTCCGACTGCTTGGTCGAGTTCTCCGACTCGTCCGCGTTCTCGCGCGGTTCGTTGGCCTTTTCCGCCGATCGGGCCGCGCGAATCTCTTTAAGTTCTTCGGCCAGCTCTTCGGTGTCGTCAAGCTGTTCGAGGTCTTCCTCAGTCACGTGCTTCAGACGCTCGGACCACGGCACCCACTCGGGGGCCAGCAGTGCGTCGTCACCGGGAATCAGGCCGACCTCGCAGATGGTCGCCTGCTTGGACCGCGGTGCCCGGGAGAGCGTGGCGAACCAGAACCAACCGCGGTAACCGGGCAGGGTGCATTCGAAAAGGTGGGTGGTGAGGCGTTCTTCTTCACCGCGCAGGTGATGCACCGAGCCGATGGCGGCTTCGGTGGTGATTTCGAGGATTCCCGCGCGGGCCACGTCCTGAGCCTCGGCGAGGGTGACGTCCACCTTAGCGGTGCGGCGACGTTTGCCGGGCTTTCCGAGGGTGGGCTCTGCGGCAGATGCCTCAGCCTGAGAGGCGGCTTGATCCGCCGTCTTCAAAGAATCCTTGTCTGACATACCTCCTATTAAAACAGGGATTGGGCGCGGTTGTTGCCGAGTCGGGCGCTTTTGCGCACGATGGGGTGGGTTAATGCGGGCACCCAAAAGGAGTATTGTGAGCTGGGAATTATCCGCACAGACCCAGCAGAAAGAATCGACATGCCCCTGAACACCACCGAACGCCGAGAACCCGCCATCATCCGCGTGCTGGGGGCATGCGGGGTGATCTGCACCGTGGTCGCTGTGGTCGCAGGTGTGGCCATGTTGTTGATGACGTGGGCAACCGGTTCCGCCCCGATTCTGCTCACCCGGTTGAGCCTGTTTCTCCTGCCATTGGGGTTCCTCATGCTGATCGCGGCGATCGCTGTAGCCGGCGCGCACCGGCGTCGCCCCAGAAGTCAACGGCCAGAATCTTCGCGATAAAGTTTCAGCCGACTCTCAGAAAGCGGGTGCACAATGAACACTGTGAATACGAACCAGCCTGAAGCAAAACTCCTCGTCGTCGATGACGAACCGAATATCCTCGAACTCCTCGCGACCTCACTGCGATTCGCCGGGTTCGAGGTGGTGACCGCGTCCAACGGTCGCGAGGCACTGGAGAAGGCAGAGACCGAGCACCCCGATCTCGCGGTGCTCGACGTGATGATGCCCGACCTCGACGGCTTTGCCGTGACCCGCAAGTTGCGCGCGGCAGGTCGGCACTTCCCCGTGCTGTTCCTCACCGCTAAGGACGGCACCGAAGACAAGGTCACCGGCTTGACCGTCGGCGGCGACGATTACGTGACCAAGCCCTTCAGCTTGGACGAGGTGGTAGCACGCATTCGCGCCGTGTTGCGTCGTACGCAGTCCAACGAGATCGACGATTCCCGCTTGCGCGTGGGCGACTTGGTGCTCGACGACGACGCCCACGAGGTCTTCCGCGGCGACCGCGAGATCGATCTCTCCCCCACCGAGTTCAAGCTCCTGCGCTACCTGATGCTCAACCCGAACCGGGTGCTCTCGAAGGCGCAGATCCTGGATCACGTGTGGGAGTACGACTTCAACGGCGACGCCTCGATCGTGGAGTCTTACATCTCTTACCTTCGCCGCAAGATCGATAACCTCCCCGATCAGCAGCCGCTGATCCACACCAAGCGCGGTGTGGGTTACCTGTTGCGCACCGCGAAGTAGTCGTGGATAAGCTCAAGAAAACTTTTGGCCAGCTGGGCGCGCTTTCTTTGCGCACCCAGTTGGTTCTTTTAACCGCGATGTTGCTGGCACTGGCAATTACGGTGACCTCGCTGGTGGCGATTTCAGCCTTGCGCGGGCAGATGACGGATCAGATCGACGACGAGATGCGTTCGAACGCGACCACACTGACCTCGTACATGATCAACAACAAGCGTCTACCCTCCGACGGTCCGCTCATGCGCTTCCAGGCCTATTTGCTGGACGACAGTGGGCAGACGATCACCTCGATCACCTCGCTGACGAATGAGGATACGTCGCCTCAGATCGAGGGGTGGAACGCCGAGCTAGTGAAGAAGTACTCGGGAACCGGCACCTCGGTGGCCTCGAAGTCGAACATCAAGCAGTGGCGTGTGATGCCGGTGCGGGTAGATATCAACGGCAAAGAATACTCGGTCTTGATCGCCACGCCGCTGACGCAGATGAACGCTGCGGTGGCGCTGGTGGCGCTGTTGACGGCCACCTTCGGATTGGCCACACTGTTCGCCTCGATCGCGTTGAGCTGGGTGATGGTCACCCGCACCTTCGAACCGCTGGCGGAGGTAGAGCAGACCGCGGCCCGCATTGCCGCCGGCGACCTCTCCCAGCGCATCGACGACTACAACCCCTACACCGAGATCGGGCACCTCTCGACCTCACTGAACACCATGCTCTCCCACATCGAGACCGCCTTCGACGCGCAGAAACGCTCCGAGGTGAAGATGCGGCGCTTCGTGGGGGACGCCTCGCACGAACTGCGTACACCGCTGGTTTCGATCCGAGGGTACTCGGAGCTGTACCGGCAGGGCGCGCTACAAACCGATGAGGCGGTGGCGAGCGCGATGAGCCGTATCGAGGCGGAGTCGAAGCGCATGGGCCAGCTGGTGGAAGACCTGTTGACCCTGGCCCGTATCGACGAGCGGCGGGAAACCGAGAACCGCACGGTAGATCTGTTGGCCATCGCACATGACGCCTCGAACGATGCTTTTGCGACCTCCCCCGATCGCGAGGTCGAGGTGGTGGGTTTGACGGACGGCGTGGAGCCGGCGTCCGCGCCCGTGTTCGGCGACGAGATGCGCCTACGGCAGGTGGTGGCGAACCTGATTACCAACGCCCTGCGCTACACCCCGGAGGGTTCGCCGCTGGAGTTGGCGGTGGGTACCTCCACCGACGAGACGGGGAGGGTATTCTCCGAGATTCAGGTGCGCGATCACGGCCCCGGCATTCACGGGGAGGAACGCCAGCGCGTGTTCGAGCGCTTCTACCGGGCAGATACCTCGCGCACCCGCGAGACCGGCGGCACGGGCCTGGGCCTGTCGATCGTGGCCGGGATTGTCGAGCAGCACGAGGGCACGGTGGAGATTCTGGAGACCGCCGGTGGTGGTGCAACCTTCGCCATTAAGATCCCGACCCACCGGGGGCAGGACGCCCAAACCGGTTCGATCGCCGCGGTGTAGTCCGCCGCGCGCACAGGCCGCGGTTCCTCGCCTGGTTTGAATGATTGTGTTTTGAGAATCTGTGGATTAACGGAATCACCGGGGTTTATGCCCGCCGTTATCCACAGATTTTCTTTTTCTGCCCTATCGCCGCGCTCGAGAGTCTACTTTGGGCAGTGCCGGGTGATTCCGGCGAGGCGTGACCGGTCGGTGCGCCCCACCCATTTTTGGCTTCAAGGAGTTTAGTCATGGCACAGTTTGTCGTTGATTCAGACCTGATCGCTTCCAAGAGCGCGACCGCCCGCGGGCAGGTCGAGACGATCGCCGCGGAGGTCAACGCGTTGACGGCCTCGTTGCAGGATCTCGAGGGGTCGTGGACGGGCTCGGCGTCGGTGAATTTCCAGAGCGTCTTGGCGAATTGGCGGGCCACCCAGGCCCAGGTTGAGGCCTCGATCGCGCAGATCAACGAGGCGCTGTCGCGGGCCGGTGTTAATTACGCAGAGACCGAGTCGGCGAACGCGGCGATGTTCCTGGGATAGTGAACCAGGGTTAATGAGGCAGGGCTAGTGAGGCAGTGTTGCAGGCTGGGCTACGAAACCGGGATTAGCGGCCGGTAGCGGTTTCTTGGCGCAGGGTCAGCTGCCAGGTGCCGCGTCGGTTGGCGGTGCTCCACACGCTGGTTCGTAGCACGGCGCCGCGTTCGAGGGGCACCTCGCTCAACACCGCGGCGTGGGAGGCCCCGGCCTCCACCCGCAGCACCTTCGGGGTGCCGTTGACCGCAAAGGCTTTGGCGCGCAATTCGATGACGGTGGCCCGATCCACCGTGCGTCCGGCAGGGGTGATCCACTCGAAACCCGAAGCCAACAGCGGTTCGAGGTTAGCCGCCTCGGCCGTGAAGGCGGGGTCGTTGAGCCGGGCCTCAAGCTGTTCGGGGCCGGGTTGTTTAGGGCCGGGCTGTTTGGGATTGGACTGGTCGGCACCGGGCTGTGCTGTCTCGGGTTTCTGAACTGTGGTCGGCGCACCGGTCTGAGCTGTGGTCTGAATTGTGGTCGGCGCGGCGGGTTTCTTGTCCGCACCCGAACCGCCCGCGCCGCCCGTGGCGGAGAAGCCGGGGCCGGCGTCCGGAGTGGTGCCGTTCTTATAGGCGGTGGCGGCGGCGCGAGCCAGCTCGTCGGCCCGTTCGTTCATCTCGTGCCCGGCGTGGCCCTTGACCCAGGTGAAGGTATAGTTGCGCCCGACCAAAGCGGCGTCCAGGGCCTGCATGAGTTCGAGGTTGAGCACGGGCTTGCCATCGGACTTCTTCCAACCCTTCTTCTTCCACCCCGGCATCCACTTGGTGATCGAGTCGATCGTGTATTTGGAGTCGCAGAAGATGCGCAGTTCCCGTTCGGGCACGTGCGCGGTGGCTTCGAAGAGGGAGAGCACGGCCTGCAACTCGCCCATGTTGTTGGTGCCGCGTTTCCAGCCACCGCTGGCCCAAGTGTTCTCGTCGATGAACCAGGCCCAGCCGGCCGGCCCCGGGTTACCCAGTGCCGAACCGTCGGCGGCGGCGATGATGGGTTCTGTTGTGCTCATGGTCTTCAGCGTACCTAACATGGGGCTAGGAGTCGGAAATCTCGCCGCGTGTGCGCTGACCCGCCTCGTGCAGGGCGCGGTGCTCGGCCAGCGGCTTCTTGAACGCGTGGTGCAAGTGTTCGTCGTCGGAGTCGGCGGGCAGGTGAATGTACCCCAGCGACTGGTAGAGACCCACGGCCTCGGGCTGGGCGGGGCCGGTGGTCAAGAAGATGTGATCGTAACCCAGCCGCACGGCCTCGAATTCCAGTTCGTTGAGCACGAACTTGCCGATTCCCTTGCCGCGGTAGTCGGGGTGGGTCCAGATGCGTTTGAATTCGGCGGAGTTCTCTTCGGCGATGGGGTTGCGGCATTTCATGATCGCCCCGCCGCCGACGGCCTGACCTTCGCTGAGCAGCAACAAAAACGCGCCGGTGGCCTCGGCGGTGAAATCTTCAGCCGGCACCGAGTTGATTTCTTTCTTCTCGTGCGGGGCGTTGGCCTGGGACTCATAGCGGCTGTCATAGACCGATTGCAGATCAGACAGCATGAATTGGGCTAGCTCATCCTCGAGGGTCGTGTAGCAAAATTCCAGTTGAGGAAGATCGGGAGTCTTGGCGTGCAAGAGGAACTCTGTCATGAACACCATCGTAGCCAGGGGTAGTTGCCGTCACCGAACCCTTCACGGCGCACGCGAGCAATCTCACGTCAAGGCGGCGCGGAGTGTTTTAGGACGCGGTGGAGATGCCCAGCGCGCGACCGAAAGAACCGAGTTTGCTGCCGGTCTCGGCGTGCTCCTTCTCGGGCTGGGATGCCTTGACGATCCCGGCACCGGCGAAGAGGGTCGCCGAGGTCTCGGAGAGCTCGGCGCAGCGCAACACGAGGGCCCATTCGCCGTTACCTTGCGGGTCCATCCAACCCACGAGACCGCCGAAGAAACCGCGGTCGAAGTCTTCGAGTTCGTCGATGAGCCGAAGGGCGGTCTCTCGGGGCGAACCGCAGATGGCGGGGGTCGGGTGGATGGCGCGGGCGCCGTCCAGACTAGACATCCCCGGGGCAAGGCGTCCGGTGATCTCGGTGCCCAGGTGCCACAACTGCGGTGTGGCTACCAGTTGCGGGACGGCGGGCACCAACAATTCTTCGGCCACCGGGGCAAGCCGCGCCCGGATATCTTCGACGACGGTGGCGTGTTCGGCGCGGTCTTTGGCGCTGCGCATGAGCTCTTCACCGAGCTGGGCGTCTTCGGTGGGATCCCCGGCGATCGCACGGTTGGCCGTGCCCGCCAGTGGGAAGGTGGTGAAGGAACCAGCCTCTGCTCGGAATACCAGCTCGGGCGAGGCTCCCATCAGATAGTTATCGCTGCCGGGTAGGCGCGCCGAGAACACATAGGCGCGGGGTTGTTGGTCCAACAGGTTAGAGAGAACCTGGCTGAGATTCAACGGGGTCTCGTAACGAGCGCGGAGCAGGCGTGCTAGCACTACCTTGTCGAGTTCCCCGTTATTCATCCGCGCCACGGCGGCACCGACGGCGGCGCGGTAGGCGGGATTGTCGAGGCGTTCCAGCTCGGCCGGTTGGGCCAGCTCGGCGGTGGCTCCGGTGAGTGATTCTCCGAATTCGAGGTGTTCGGGGATGTACAAATACGCCTCGCGCGCGGGATCGAACGGGATCAAGCCGACGACACCGGTGCCGACTTCTTGGGCGCGCGCCAGAGCCTCAGATTCGGCGACCGGGGTCAGCTCGCCGGTGGCGATGACGCTTCGGTTCGGGGTGGAGAAAACGAAAGGTGCGGGGGTGCGCTCACTGGTAGGCATCTACTTCCCTTTCCTTCGTTCTGCTCAGCTTATCTAACCTACTACTTAATCGATGCCGGGCAAAGACAGGCGCAGTTCAAGGGGGCGCGCAGGCCGCGCACCCCCTCGTGGAACCGTTGTATTAGAACTGTTGCGAGAAGGTCGAATCCGGTGCGGTGATCTCGTGCATGAGTTTGTCGAAGTGCACGTCGATCACGCCCAGGGTGTAAATGATCTTCTCGGGCGAATCTTTGAAGTCGTCTTGCGCCCACGAGCTGATGATCGAGATGCAACCATTGACGTGGTAGCGGGCCATCACACGGATGTCGTGCTTGCTGACGGTGTCGGGGAGGTCAGACCAGTAGATATCTGCGTACAGCGACTCGAAGAGCTTGGAGAGCTCCTCGTAGAATTCGCGAGTGCTACTACGGGTCAACAGCATCTTGAAGATGTTCTGGCGGCCGTAGATGTAATCCACGAGCATGCCGAAGACTTCTTCACCGTTTTGGTTCGGACCGTGTACCGGGTCGGGCTCGACGATCGACTGCAGGCCTTCCACGACCGAGCGCTGGATATGGGTGTAGAGCTCGGGGATGTCCGAGTAATGGGAGTAGAAGGTCGCGCGATGAATGTCAGCCTTCTCGGCGAGTTCGCTCACGGTGATGGAGTTGATGTCCTTGACGGCCATCAACTCGGCGAAAGCCAGCTCGATTGATTTCTGGGTGCGACGAACCCGGCGATCAGACCGCGGAGGCGTGTTTTTCACAGTTTGTACCTCTTTAATTTAACCCCACATAAAGGCATATGTTTGTTGATTATTGTACAGACTACAGTGGGCAAAGATGGGCCATATAGCGGACAAGCCTGAAAACATGGGCGAGGTCGGTCACACTTTACTCAGGTGTGCACCACTATCAGCGCCCCACAGAATAAGAAATCCCTCGTCAGCCCAGTCTAACCAAAATCACCAGATCACACACGCCGCAAAAGCATGATCATCTCATAGTGGGTGGTCTGCGGAAACATATCTAGCACTCGCGCTTGCACCGGGCGATAAGAGGGCATCTGCTCCAGGTCTTTGGCCAGCGACTTCGCGTTGCACGAAGAATAAATGACCGTTTCGATCCCCGAGCCCTGCACCCACGAGCTGAGTTGCTGCCCGATACCGCGCCGTGGCGGGTTCACGATCAACAGTTCCGGACGCTCGGTGGCGGCCACGGCGAACTCGGTCGCGTCCTGCGCCGAGAAGTTGAGATTGGTCAGCGACTTCTCGGCCACCGTCCGCTGGGCGGAGGCGATCGCCTCAGCGCTGATCTCGATACCGGTCACCACAGCGTCGGGCGCGGCGTCCGCCGCGTGAAGCGCAAACCCACCGACCCCGCAGTAGAGATCCCACACGCTGGCTGGTTGAACCTCGGCCACCCACTGCCGCGCCTGGTTATACATAGCCTCGGCGATGGCGGTGTTGGTCTGGAAGAACGACTGCGGCCGCAGATGTAGACTCATCCCATTGACGTCCATGGGCAAGGTGGTGCGCTCGGTCAACACGATTTCCTCGTCGCCCTCAACCAGCGCCACGTGCTCGCGTAAAAGATTCGCGCTGACTACGGCCAGTTGCGGCACGCATTCGAAGAGCCAGTCCAACTCGCGGCGGATAGGCACAATCAGCTTCTTCGAACGCAACACGAACCGGATCATCAGTTCACCGGTGGCCGAGGCGGTCACCAGGATGTTCTTCAACTCGCCCTTGCGCCGCGGCACGCTGTAGGGGGTGAGGTCGGCGCGTTGAATGAGCTCCCGCAGCACCGGCATGAGGGCGGTGATCTGCGGGGTGTAGAGGCCGCACCCGGAGAGGTCCACACCGCCTCCGGCGCGGTCCAGAATGCCCAGGGTCGGCTCGGCGGCGCTCCCACCGACCACGATCTTGGCCTTATTTCGGAACCCCGACTCGGGGCTGAGCGCAGGCTCGCTCCACTCCAATTCGGGGTAGGCGGCAAAGAGGTCGGCGGCAGCCTGTTGCTTCTCGGCCACTTGGGTGCCGTAGGGCACGCCCATCAGGGTGCAGGAACGGCAGGTTCCGGCGTCGAAGTAATCACACTGCATAGTGCACCATTCTAGGGGTTAGTGGTCCCCCTCGGTGGGGCCGGTCTTCGCGTAGCGAACCACCTGCTGCACACCCGAGATGCCCAACAGGGCGCAGGTGAACCACACCGCACCAGACGGGCCCAGCGGCGCGGCGGCCACGCCGGCGGCCAACGGGATGATCACCTGGCCCACCCGGTTACCGGTCAGGCGCACCGCCAGCGCCGGCGAGCGCCAGGATTCGGGCACCGACTTGATGATCATGGTCATGGTCAGCGGTTGCGCGATACCCACGAAGAAACCGGCGAGTGCCATCAGCACGAAGGCCAGCCACACGTGAGAGATGATCGCCGGGGTGACCACCACGGCCACGGTCACCGCGCTGACCAGCAGAGAGGTGATGACCAGCTGGGTGCGGTTCCAGCGGCGGCTGAGGCTGGTGAGCATGGAGCGGGAGATGATGGAGGACGCGCTACGGGTAGCCAACAGCACGCCCACCCACATCGGGGAAACACCGGCGCGCTCACCGACGAGCGGCAGGAACGAAGTCAAGATGTCGGCCACGGCGAGCATCGACAGTGAGGCGAGCATGTTCGAGGGTACGCCGGGGGTGGAGAGTATCCGCCAGGTGGTGGGTTTCTGCACGGGTTGCTTCTGCCCGTTGATGGTCACGCGCGGGGATTCTTGCCCCACGGTGGGGATCTCTTCGGTGACGGTCGGGATCTGGCTAGTCAGCGCTGGCATCTCTTTGAGTTTGACCTTGACCATCATGAGCGGGATGGAGGCCAGACCGAAGCCGGTACCGATCCAGAGGGCGAGGTTGATGAGGTTCAACCGCTGAGCCGGGTCGTGGTTTAACCCAAGGATCAACCCACCCAGCAGGGGGCCGAGCAACTGGCCTGCGGAGATGGACGCGGTGAGCCAGCCGAAACCGCGATCGAGGTCGGCGTCGGTGGAGTACCGAGAGATCGAAGCCTGCCCGGCGATGGCGAAGATGAGGTGACCGAAACCGAACACCATGGCGGCTGCGGCGATAGCGGGGATACCTTCGGCGAGAGTGAGCACGAGGGTGCCGATGGCGATCAACCCGCCGCCGATGCCGACGAGCAGGCGGGGCCGTCGCGTGCGTCCGGCCAGGCGCCCCATGGCGATGGCGGCGAAGACGGGAATGAGCGCATAAAGGGCGGTGACCAGGCCAATCACGGTTTCGTTGGCACCGAAGGCGATGAGCTTGTAACTCATCTGTGGGCGGGCCATGTTCAGTCCGGTTTGGCAGAGGAAGCCGAAGGCAACGAGTGTCCAGAGCCAGGCCTGCGGTTTCAGCGGTGATCGGGTGCGGTCCACGTATTCTCCTGCCTGAGCGGTTGCGATTCAGAACGCCCCCCCCCGGGGGGCTGGTCCATGCTCCAGGATAGCGGGGTGCGCCTGCCGCCTTCGACCGGCTGCCACAGACTCTGAGCAAGCTTTACGCGTGTACCGCGATTCTTCACGCAGTGTTCAGAGAGGTGTTCCGTTAGGCTCGCCCGGCACCCCGGTAGTAGTACCAGCCGAAGGTGCGTACGGCGCCGTAGTAGGTTTCGGCCACGCCGTAACAGGTGGTGCGCGTGCCGCCTGCGGGATAGGCGGCAGCGCACGCCTGAAAGAGCTCGGTGCGGAAGACGCCGTCGCAGGTCAGGCGGTCGGTGGTGCTGGTGGCGGAGTAACAGATGTCGTGGTGGTCGCAGGCGGGCTTGAAGTTGGCGGCGCCGAAGCTATCGGGCGAGAGGGTGCAGCCGTCGGTGGTGGCGGCCACGGCGGCCATCACGGTTCCGGCTTCGGTGCCGGGCGGGGTGGCGCTCGCCGCGGACGCCTGGGGCGCGGTGAATACGGCCAGGCAGCACGTGCTGGCGAGGGTATAGAGAAGAGTGCGGGGCTTGAGGGCGGGGAACAGTTTCACGGGAAACCTCATGCGGAGTGGGCGGGGGATTTTCTTTTCTAAGCTATTTCTAAGGTTGAGCCCCCGCAAGGTCTCTGGCTAGGTGTTCTTTTGACGCTTACTTGCCGTGCATGTTCCCGTTGCGTGCGGGTTAGGTAAGGTGCGCTTCCCAGAGGATTTAACCGCTCTGTATCCTAAGTGATTAGCAGTATCCCCTTACCTCCGCAAGCCCCTCTTGCGGCCCCGTCGAGAAAGTCCTTACCCCCCTATGTTGAAGAACATAGCCGAACTTCTGCCGTTCCTTCCCGAGTTTTTGATCCCGACGTTAGCCGTGTTGGGGTTCGTTCTGCTGGTCGTAGCCGGCCGAGGTTATTGGTCTGTTTTCCGCGCGCACAAGAGAGACCGCACCCCGGTGTCTTCGGCTCGACTGGCCGCCCTGGTGACGATGACCGTGCTGGGTGCGATCTTCTTGGTGCTGTGTTCGCCGCAGGCTCTCACCCAGGAGTTTTACCTCGTGGCCGCCCATACAGTGTTGATGGCAGGCATCGCTTGGGCATTGCTGGGTCTGTCGTTTCTGGGTGTCACCCTCTTCTTGTTCGCTATCGAGACGGAGGAAGACCGGCACGCGACCAAGGTTTTCGGCGCGTGGACGCTGGTCTCTCTCCTCTTCGCGGTGGGCACCTTCGGTATGAGCCTGTATCGCTTCAACGAGTACGTGCACCTTGTTGCCTAACCCTGCGACAGGTACGAGTTAGTCGGCGCGCAACAATACTTTCAGTTCGCGAACGACCTCAAGAAAGCGTTGCTGATCTGCCGTTTTGAAGTGCTGATCGATGTTTGAGGTCAGCTTGGCCATGTGCCGCTCTTTCTCCTTGGCCAGGGAGGCTCTGCCTAACTCGGTGACGCTCAACCGGTGAGCGCGGCGATCGTGTTCGTCGGGAGTGCGGTCAATCAGTTCTTTGTTCAGCAACTCGACCACCCACGGGCGCATGGACTGCGGGGCCATGCGGTGTTGCCGGGCGAGCTCAGCCGTAGTAGTGCCGGGATGTTCGTACACGGAGAAAAGAACGGAGACCTCCATCATCGACAAAGCGGAGGACGGCGCGTGGTCTTGACGCAGCGCCCTGCTGAGCCCGAGGGAAAATTCCGCAAGTTCGTGCGCGAGGTCTGTGGTGAGAGCTTCTTGGTGGTGCGGTGTGTGCATATGATCCTCCTCAAATTTAAGAATATTTTATCCTAGATAGACAGGTAAACTGCTAATATCGCCGATATGACTTCTTCCCACTCTGCTTCTGACAAGCTACCTCTGTCGTCCTTTTTGAACCACCTACTACCCACTATATTGATGGGTCTTTTCATGACCGTCGCCTATTTGGCCGGTTTCCATGAACCCGAGCCTCATCACGTACCCGTTGCGGTGGTGGCCCAGAACGAACAGGCCACCCAGGCCGCCGACCAGATTCAGACCGCCCTCGGTGATCGCATCGACGTGAAGGTCTACCCCTCGCAAACCCTCGCCGAAGACGCGATCAAGCGACTAGACGTTGCCGGTGCCTACATCCCCGGTAAGGACGGCGGTCAACTCTTGACCGCCCCCGCCTACTCAGAGACCCTCAACACCGTGGTGGTCAAGATGTTCTCCGCCGTTTCGGAGAAAACCCACACACCCATAACAATTCACGAGGTAGTCCCCCTCAACGAGCACGACACTGCCGGGCAGAACGCGTTCTTCTTCTTGGTGGTTCTCAGCGTCTCCGCATATTCGCTGGGTATCGCCATTGCCGTGGCCGGCAACTCGTATTCTTATCGCCGCCGCGTGGGTCTGATGGTGCCCCTCGGTCTGCTGGTGGCGACCGTCGATTTCTTGTTCGCTCGTTTCGCGATGAACATGTTCCAGGGTGACGAGTGGGCCACCTGGCTTATCGCCGTGTTGTACATGCTGATCGTGCTCTCGGTGACCATTGGCCTACACCCGATCGTGCGCCGCTGGAGCACGCTGACCTTCTCGGCCATCTTCGTGGCGCTGAACTTCACCTCCAGCGGCGGCGTGTTCGAGCCTGTTCTGCAGCCGGCGTTCTTCGGCTGGCTCCATAACTTCTGGATCGGCTCCGGCTTCATCCAGGCGTTGCGCCAGACCCAGTACTTCCCCGGTGCCGACTCGGCCCCCGGCTTCGGCATTCTCGCCGGCTGGACGGTGCTCGCCGTGCTGATCCTGCTGCTGGGCGCCGCATGGGAGAAGACCCACGTGCTCAAGCGCAAGATCCTCTCGTATCGCGCGGCAATGCTGGAAGAGGACGTCGCGGTCTAGTTCAGACCGGTCAGTTCAGAAGCCGGCGAGCGCAGGCACCCGCCTGAGGGCATGCGCTCTCGCGCTCGCGGCGAGTGATAAATCCGCACCCCGGTCAGGGGCCTAATATAGAGGTTGCTGCCCGGGGTGCGGCTATTTAGTGTCAGGCCGTTACGATGCCCTGAGGGCGCGTATAGCCTGAGTAATCGTAGAACCAGGATTATTCTCGCGATACTCTTTAATCTTTTGCGGAGGTATCTTTTGACCTGATGCGCCTACAGGTGCTTCGGGTATTTCCCGAAAGCTACCACCGGATATCCAGAGGAAAATACCCAGAGCGGCGAGAGCCAGGCTGATGTACAGCTGACGCGTCGCCAGAAAAATAATGCCGGCAACCTACAACAACGTGATGCCAAATATTTTGGATTTCTTTGCACTCTTCATCATGCACACCTACCTCTTCTATTAAGTGCAAGCTTCTTTGACCGCGGCAATGCCGAGCGGAATTTGTTTTAAGAATATTATCGCACTTGAGTAGATATAGGGCTTAAGTAAATAGTGCAGGGATCATCCCGATAACCTGTAATCTCTGATTTAAAATGCATTTCATCCCCAAAATCAAAGACCCCTGGGGATTCACCTTTAGGGAAATTCATCGCCTCAGGAATATCAACCATTTGGAACTTGAAATTAGGTCCCCGAACCGTGTTCAGGTCATAATCACCAGCAGTAACTAACACATCTGAGTGGTATTGTAAGTCGGTGACATTAGCGATATAACCATCAAATTCAATAACACGCCCTTGATATTTTTTTACAAAATGGTAGAATTCTGGGCTACATTCTCCTTTAGTTTGAACGAGCTCTGCGAAATCATCGTTATTTTTGACGGTTATAACCGGTTGCTCGCTGGCTTCTTGAGACATGATCGAAGGAGAAGTAGACGGAGGGGCCGCTATGGATGAATCTGTGGTCGAGACAGAAGCACTCGGAGAAGCTTCTGTTTTAGCTCCCTTATCTTCAAACATCGCACCAACAATGCCCATACCGGCCACTAACAACACCATAACAATGAGCCCGACAATCATGAGCGGGGAGATAGGTTTCTTAGGCTTCCGAAAGGTAAGGGTAGTTTGAATCTTTCCGGCTTCTTCACCGATCAGTTCCCAACCCTGACTTTCCCATTTTTTGATAGTTGAAGCTCTCGTCCCTTTGATAGCTTTGACAACTTTGGTCTCATAACGAGGCTCTGTATTTTTCATGATGCCTTCTGTGGTGAAAGTGGTGTGTGCAGGCAACCTCCCGCAAACTTGTCACCATAGTAACCCACATCTAGTTCATAACAGCGGCCGTGCCAGCTAGAAGCGCTCAATGTGAAGGCACCGTATAACGCTACCTCCAGTCGGATAGTAAACCCACGCAATAGGTATCTGCACTACGAGGCACTACAGCACGTCGCGCATGTCGGGACTCATACCTGCGACAGGGTTATGCGCAACGCGATGAAGGAACTATCAAGAACCCACGCCTCTCACGAGACAACCCCTAGAGACCCTTGCGAATAATCCCCGCGACCATAGCACCATATACCGCGTGCGGAATAGCGTCGCTCAGCCAATCCTGCACGCCCCAGGTCTTGGGGTCAGAGACCCCGGTCAGCGCCATGGGCACGTCGGCGGCGACCATCGCCGCTCCCCCAGCCAACGCCGACTCCACGGCCAGCGGCAGGCGTCCTGAAACACCCGACACCGAGTGAGCCACACCGACCCCGGTGCCCCATCGTCATGCCCAGCAGCGCGCCAAGGGCCTCGAGGCGGTTCTCGCGGGTTTCACCCTCACCCGGCACGCTCACCCCGCCCAGCTGCAACATCTTCTCGGCCATCCGCGCGGGGACGTCGCTCGCCCCGCGACCACGCACGAGCATAACTAACAACGCCGCCAGATCAGATACCATGGCTCTGTACCTTGAACGTTTCAAGAGCCCGCGAGGGCGACAGGAGGTCGTCTGCTCCATGCAAGCAAGCAATAGATAGACCACCGGTGAGCCGCGCTCACATCTAGCGAGAACTTCACCCATCAGGGGTCAACCCTGCCCAGAAACAATCTCGGTGAAGTCTCCCTCCAACGGTCTATCTATTCACCTCATACCCCATCATTGGGGACCCTCGAAAGGTATATACCCATGCGCCCCGTCAGCGAATCAACCCTGCGCAAAAGCTTCGTCAACTGCACCAAAGGTGCGGCCCAAAGAATTAACATTCCCAAAGAAGTGCTCAACGCCGATACGGAAGAGCGGATCTTTCTCGCCTGGTCAGACCCCAAATCACCGCAGAAGGCATACCTCGTCGCCGAGACCTCCTCGGGAGTCCGCGGCCTCGTGATGACACGCAAAAAGGCCCCGACCAAAGGCGGGGCCCGCATGTGCCAGTTCTGCCTCACGCTGCACTCATCCACCGGTGTCTCGATGTTCTCGATACCCACCTCGAAATCATCCCAAGACAACTACGGCAGCCTCGGCACCTACATCTGCACCGACCTCGACTGCACCGCCTACGTCACCGGCAAGAAGAAACCCGAAGGCATCCGGCAGATGGACGAATCACTCTCGGTCGAAGAGAGAATCGAGCGCACCCGTTCGAACGTGGTCGGGTTGATCGAGCGCGTGGAAGAATCCCGGAACGCAAGGTCCTAACAACGCAGAAAGACGCCGCACCCTAGCTCCACGAAAACCCTTGAGTTCTCGCCAAGCCGGGGTGCGGCGTCCTCGTCTTAATGTCTGAGCTGGAGAGGGGCACCCGCTGCGCGGGCGCCCCAACCTCCGCACCTCGATGATTTGCTCGCTACGCTTCGCAAACTCATCTCGGATTCGCAAGAATTTTTACTCCCGCTGACGCGGAAAATTCTTGCTCATTTACATCATGCCGCCCATGCCCGGGTCCATGCCTGCGGCGGGGTTAGCGCCAGCCGGCTCGGGCTTGTCGGCAACAACAGCCTCGGTGGTCAAGAACAGACCGGCGATCGAAGCGGCGTTCTGCAGAGCAGAGCGGGTCACCTTCACCGGGTCGTTAATGCCAGCGGCCATCAGGTCTTCGTACTCGCCGGTAGCGGCGTTCAGACCGGTGCCCTCGGGCAGTTCGCGAACCTTCGAGACCACAACGCCCGGCTCCAGGCCAGCGTTCTGAGCGATCTGCTTCAGCGGAGCGTCGATAGCAACCTGAACGATGTTCGCACCGGTAGCCTCGTCACCCTCCAGCTGCAGCGACTGGAATGCCTTAGCGCCAGCCTGAATCAGGGCCACGCCACCGCCGGCAACGATGCCCTCTTCAACGGCAGCCTTAGCGTTACGCACGGCGTCCTCAATACGGTGCTTGCGCTCCTTCAGCTCAACCTCGGTAGCGGCACCTGCCTTGAGCACTGCCACACCGCCGGCCAGCTTAGCCAGGCGCTCCTGCAGCTTCTCGCGGTCGTAATCCGAATCGGAGTTAGCGATCTCGCCGCGGATCTGAGCCACGCGACCCTCGATAGCGGCCTGGTCGCCAGCGCCCTCGATGATGGTAGTTTCGTCCTTGGTCACAACAACCTTGCGAGCCGAACCCAGCAGATCCAGGTTTGCCTGCTCCAGCGAGAGACCCATCTCTTCGGTGATCACCTGGCCGCCGGTCAGAATAGCGATGTCTGCCATCTGAGCCTTGCGGCGGTCACCGAAACCGGGAGCCTTCACGGCAACCGACTTGATGGAGCCACGCATCTTGTTCAGCACCAGCAGAGCCAGAGCCTCGCCCTCGACGTCCTCGGCGATGATCAGCAGGGGCTTGCCCGACTGCATGACCTTCTCGAGAACCGGAACCAGGTCCTTCACGTTCGAGATCTTGGAGTTCACCACGAGGATGTAGGGATCCTCGAGCACAGCTTCCTGGCGGTCAGCGTCGGTCACGAAGTAACCGGAGAGGAAACCCTTGTCGAAGCGCATACCCTCGGTCAGCTCCAGCTCGAGGCCGAAGGTGTTGGACTCCTCGACGGTGATAACGCCTTCCTTGCCGACCTTCTCCATGGCCTCGGCGATCAGCTTACCGATCTCCTTGTCGCCAGCCGAGATAGATGCGGTAGCCGCGATCTCTTCTTCGGTCTCGACTTCCTTAGCGGAGCTCAGCAGCTCGGCGGTCACGGCCTCAACGGCCTTCTCGATACCGCGCTTGAGCGAGAGGGGGTCAGCGCCAGCGGCAACGTTGCGCAGGCCTTCGCGAACCAGTGCCTGAGCCAGCACGGTTGCGGTGGTGGTGCCGTCACCGGCAACGTCGTCAGTCTTCTTGGCGACTTCCTTGACCAGCTCGGCGCCGATCTTCTCGTAAGGATCCTCGAGTTCGATTTCCTTAGCGATGGACACACCGTCGTTGGTGATGGTGGGAGCGCCCCAAGCCTTCTCCAGCACAACGTTGCGACCACGGGGGCCGAGAGTTACCTTGACCGCGTCTGCCAGGGTGTTGAGACCCTTCTCCAGACCGCGGCGTGCTTCTTCATCAAAAGCAATAAGCTTTGCCATATGAGCTTAATCCCTCCTGGACTAAGAGTTGTTTTCTCTCGCCGATGCCCGCGACGGACGACGCCCTCGCCACCGCGTTCTGCACGGCAACGCAACGCCTCACCTGCGAAAGGAAAGTGTTTCCCTCAACGCCCCGCCAAACCTAGCACTACGATTTAGCAGTATGGCGCCGAGAGTGCTAACTCAATTTTTACACTTGGCTCACGCCGTTGCAAACCTTTTTAGCACCGAGAGGGTTTAATCGCGCACAGCGGAGCGAGCGCTCACGCCAAGAGGGCCCGCAGCGACCCGAACAGATCTCGGATCAGCTCACTCGATCACTGAGCGGGCGCGCTGGACGCCGGCGCGGAGGACGCCGCGTCCGAGGGAGTCGCCGAGGCCGAAGCGGCCGCCGCACGAGCCTCGTCCACGCCTAGGTAATCGGGGCCGAGCACCACGTACACGTCCGTCTTTGCCTCGTTGTCGGAGTCGATATACGGCACGCCGATGTCGTCGGCCAACGCGCCGGCTTCACCCACGAAACCGTTCGAGTAATACGCCACCGACGAGCTCAACGCGTGGCCGTCCCAGGGCTTGACCGGCTTCACCTGAAAACCGCGCTGCTTCAAAACCTGTTGCACCTGGTTCGCCACCGCCGGGGTCGTGCCACCGTTGAAGACCTGCACCGTGACCTCCTCCGAAGGGTCCTTGGGCTGATGCGAAGCGGAGGGCTGGCCGTTACCCGCCCACTCGTTGGCCGACTTGTTGCCGGGCGAGTTGAGGCCGGCGTCCGGAGCGAGGGTGCGCGGCTGCACCACAAACATCACCGTGCCCACCAGCAACGCCAGAGTGCCCGCGGCGAGAATGGCCCACAGGCCCTTCATGCTCGCCCGCGGGTTGACCACCTTACCGCGATACACGCCGCGGCGTGAAGAGTCTTCGGGTACGTCATCGAACTCATCGCGAGGGTACTCGTTCACGTATCTCTCCATCGGTGGCAGGGGGTATTCATGTCTAGGGTACACACGCGCGATGCTGCGTGCGCTATTGGTCTCGAAAATCACGCAGCCGACGGGTGAGCGCGGGCTCGGCGGCGATAATCCTCGGGTCGTCGATCATCTGGTTCAACCGCTGATAGTAGGTAATCGGGGCCATATTCAGCTCGGCGCGGATCGCCTGCTCCTTGGTGCCCGGATACTTCCACTGCCGCTTCTCGATCGAGAGAATACCGGCCTCTACCTCGGTCAGCCGAGACCGCTGCCCGGGGTGTTCTTCGCTGTCGCTTCGCTCCATCGCCGGCTCCTCTCTCTACGATGCGATCTCACCGCTCACGATATCCTAGTGCACGTACCTGCCTTCGAGTCTCAGGAGAGCCCGTGCCCGCACAACCGTTGAACACCGTCATGGCCGACGACTGGGCGCAGGCGCTAGCCCCGGTCGAACCGAACATCCGCGCCATGGGCGACTTTCTGCGCGCCGAACACGCCGCCGGCCGCCACACCCTGCCGCCGGCCACCGACATCTTCAACGCGTTCAAACGCCCCATGGCCGAGGTCAAGGTGCTCATCATCGGCCAAGACCCCTACCCCACCCCGGGGCACGCGATGGGCCTCTCGTTCTCGGTGCGCCCCGACGTCCGGCCCATCCCCCGCTCGTTGCAGAACATCTATAAGGAACTCCACGCAGACCTCGGCATTGCCGCCCCTGACCACGGCGACCTCTCTGCCTGGGCCGACGAAGGCGTGATGCTCATGAACCGGGTGCTTTCGGTGGGCGCGGGCAACGCCGGCTCGCACCGCAACCGCGGCTGGGAGGCTGTGACCACCTGCGCCATCCAGGCCCTGGCCGCACGCGGCACCCCGCTGGTCGGCCTGCTCTGGGGCAGGGACGCCCGCAACGCCAAGGCGCTCCTCGGCGACTACCCCTGCGTGGAGTCTGCACACCCCTCGCCGCTCTCGGCCTCGCGCGGTTTCTTCGGCAGCCGCCCGTTCTCCCGCGTCAACGAACTCTTGGAACAACAGGGCGCCGCTCCCGTGAACTGGGCCCTGAGCTAAAGACCGCACGCACCTGCTGAATGGTGAACATCATCAGCCAGATGCCCATCACCACGCCCGCCGTCATCGCCACGATATTCGAGGCCGCCGCGTACAGGCTGGTATAGGCCTCCGGCCCGTTGCCGTCGACCAACAGCGAGTAGAGGCCGCGGAACACCGTCAGCCCCGGTAGCAGAAACATGATGCCCGGCACCGCAACAATGGACTGCGGTGCCCGCCGCAGATAAGCCAGCAGAGCCGCCAGCGCACCCACCGTGAACGCGCCGAGCGCCGTGTTGAACTTGCCCGGCGCCACGCCCGTCATCGCGCTCAGCCCGTAGTACGCGCCCTGCCCGCACACCGAGACCAACGCGACCGTGACCAGCGTCCGCCAACCGCCCTGGGTGGTCGCGGCAACCATCACCGATCCCATCGCCATGCCCGCGATGTTCAGCCACAGCGGCGGCGGGTTGAACACGGCCTGCTGCACGTCCATGGACGCCGCGTACAGGTGACCGGTGACTGTCAGCGCCGACGCGATGCCAGACACCAACCCCAAGAAGCCGATCCCGGTGGTCACCAGTTTGCCCGCCGCCGTCAACGGGTAACCCGTCATCGCGTCTTGGGCCGCCGAGAACAGCGAGGCGGTGGGCATGAGCATAATCAATCCGGCGCCCACGATGTGTGGGCCCGAAACGATGAACCCCATGTCGTCGAAGATCGAATCCTGGTGACTGACCAGTACCGCCACCGCGGTGATCATCGCGCCGCCGGCCATCATCGAGAAGAACCCGGGCAGTTTCAGAGCGCCCACCCACCGCATCGCGAAGTGCACCCCGATGAAGGTAAAAAAGGCCACGGCCGCCGCGCGTACGCTCCCACCAATGCCCAGGGTGAAGGAGACCGCCATGAGCAGGTTGAACGCGAAAATCACGCCGGGCGGATATTTCTTCTTGCTCGCATTAATCTGTTGCAAGCGACGCTCGGCCCCGCGGCGGGTCATATCTTTCTCGGTGATCTCGTGGATTAGTTTGTACACCTGGGCCAGGGCGGCATAGTTCTCTGACCATGAACGCACCACGCGCACCACCGTGTGGCTGAAGTTCTCAGAAGTGCGCGCACCAAAGGCTGCGTACAAGAACTTGTTCTCTTCGTCGACCTCGATATCGGAGACGTAGTTGACCGTCATCGCCTGGCTGGTGATGTTGACTTCCACACCCTGCAACCCATAGGCGGAGCACACGGCCACGATCGCCGACTCGATATCCATCGTGTCTGCCCCGTAGCGGAACATCGTATCGCCCAGACGCACCACGAAGTGCAACACCTCGCGTGCCTCTTCTTTGCGGGTCACGAAGCGCTCGTGATTCAGCTGGGCTGCCATCACGAACTGACGCTGCGCCACTCGCGCCACACCGCGCACCGGCACGGTGGCCGCCTGCGGGGCCGCCACAAACTCGCGAAGAGTATTCCTGACGCCGGACTTAGCTGTTCGGGCTCCGGCGACGGGTTCAACAGCTGAGGCTGAAGGATAACTGCCCTGATTCAGGGGCATCTGTTACCGATCCAGCGCCTGAATCTGGGCCGTCATGGGAGTCTCGTCGTTCTTCGGGGCGAGGAAGCGCTGAATCAGATACTGCATCACGTAGTTGCCTAAGACCACGCCGGAGGCCATCGACAGCACCACGCCCACCGCGGTCACCATGCCGGGCACACCGGTGGCGGTAGATTCCACCGTGAACATATACAAGCCACGGAATATAGACAAACCAGGTAGCAAGAAGGTCAACCCGGGCACGTAGAAAATCGCCGCCGGGGCGTTCAACTTGTACGCCAGGTACGTGGCGATCAGACCGAGCACCAGCGCGCCCACGGCCGTGTTGGCTCGCCCCGCGCCGGGGCCGAAGAGCATCGTGAACCAGTTATACGCCCAGATACCGCAGGTAGAAATCAACACCACCCACAGCAGGTTCTGCCAGCGGGCGTGCAATGTCACGGCGGTCGCCACCGAGGCGCCCACCATGAATACGTAGTTCACCCAGATATTCGGCGGCTCAAACACCGTCGCGGTGATATCCAGCTCCGGCACACCTAACACGCTCAACGCCGCCACAGCAGAGGCCAGCCCCACCACGATGCCCAAGAAAGACATCCCCGTGGAGACGAACTTACCCGCCGCCGTGAGCGGGAAGCCGTTGAGGGCGTCCTGCACCGTAGAAACTAGGCGGGACGTCGGGAGCAACATGATCAGACCCGCCGCCACGATGTGCGGGGCGGCCACCACGATGCCGGCCTTCGCGAAAATCGAGTGCGGATCAGACATATAGATCGCCGCGAACGTCACCACGCCCGCGCCGGCCGCCATGTGGAAGAAGCTCGGCATCTTCAGGCGCGTGATCATCTGATCCACAAAGTAGATCAGCAAGAACACCAGACCGGCGGCGATACCCGCCGAAAGCGAACCGCCGATACCCATCGTGATGAAGCTCGCCGTCGCCATATTCGCCAGCATCAGAACCAACGGCGAATAGGGCTTACGGGCGGTGTTGATCTGGTGCAGGCGGCGCTCCGCCTTATGCCGCGGCAGGCCCTTGCTCGTGATGTCGTAGATCAGCTTGTAGATGTCGCCGAGAGCCGTGTA
Organism: Rothia sp. LK2588; assembly: GCF_040946465.1. Taxonomy (NCBI): domain Bacteria; kingdom Bacillati; phylum Actinomycetota; class Actinomycetes; order Micrococcales; family Micrococcaceae; genus Rothia; species Rothia sp. LK2588. Next base: position 268,018 of record NZ_JAYWLS010000002.1, read on the forward strand.
GTTCTCCGACCACGAGCGCACCACGCGCATCACGGTATGGCTGAAGCGCTCTTCTTTCTGCTCCGTTTCGTCGCCGCCGATGGTGGTCATCACGCGGGTCGAATCGTCCACGGTGTCGATGTCGGAGACGTAGTTGATGAGCACCGACTGGTTGGTGATATCAACCTCGACGTCGTCCAGACCGTAGGCGGCGCAGACGGTCACGATCGCAGAGTCTACGTCCACCGTATCGGCGCCGTAGTGGAACATCGTCTCGGCCAGGCGCAGCGAGAAATTCAGGATCTCGCGGGCCTGCTCCTTCTCGCGCACATAGGCCTCGCGCTCCCGGGCCTGCTTGGTGAACGTGAACTGGCGTTGCGACAGACGCGCCAAACCACGCATGGGCTTGGTGAGCGACTGATCGGCGTGCACAAACGACTTGATCGACGAGCGCATCCAGCGGGGGCTCGACTTGCGCGGTCCGGGGGCCGCCTTGGGCACCGACGCCGCAGAATCCGCTGAAGGGTACTGCGCCTGCTGCACGCCCGGTTTCACCTCGACGGCCGGGGTCACCACCGGCATGAGGGACGTCAGTGGCGGCGCAGACTGCGGTTCGGCGGCCGGCTCAAACGGGCTGGTGGCGGCAGGGGGTTCTTGCTTCGGAGCCTGAACCTGCTCAGCAGTTGTATCAGGGCCGAAGGGGCTGGCGCTCTCAGGAGTCGCCGCGCCACCCGGGGCATGATCCGTAGGTGTCAGCCGCGGCAACAGACCCGCCGGGGTGTGCTCGTAGACTGTGCCCGTGGCGGGGGCGACGGTGGTCGTGGGCGCGCCCGAGGTCTTCGGCTGGGTCACAGTGATGGGCTGACCGAAGGGGTCTGACTGCGGCGCGAACGGTTGCGTGGCGCTGTTCTGGAATGGGCTCTTCTGCGCTGCGTTCTGCTGGGGCGCGCCGTTCTGGACCGTACTGTTCAACGCTGCGCCGTGCTGGGGTGAGCTACCCTTTGGCGCGGCGGGCTGGGATGTGGTTTGGGGCGTTCCAGCCGAAGGTGTTGACACTGGAGACACCGGGGATGTCGGTGCCGAGGTTGTTGGCGCTTGGGGCAACGCCACGGTGGCGCCGAAGGCCGAGGAGGGCGCCGCGTCCTGAGCAGAGGTCGCGGCCGTATCGAAGGCAGAGGCAGAAGGGTACGCCTTCTGCTGGAGGGTGTTCTCCGTCGTCTTCACCGATACGCCGCCCTTTCCGGTCTTGACCTGTTGTTATGCCCCGGTTCGAATCGAGAATCGAACCGGGGCAACCTTTCATCAGACTAGTCACCTTGGCTGACGCCGAGGTGAGAACCAGCCGCGAATTTTAATAGAACGGCTGGCCGGTCTTACGAACCCACAGTCCTCGTTGCACCTTCTCCGCCAGGCGGTTCCACACCTGGTACTTCGCCGGCGAGAGCACCTGATCCCACACGCCCACGTAGTCGATCACGTTCTTGGTGAACGAGGTCTTGAACAGGCCCAGACCGTAGTAGTGGTGATCCTTGTTCTTCAGCTGATCCTTCGGAGGAGTACCGCAGAAGTCGTAGGAGACGATGTGGTGTTCCTTCATGAGGTCCGTCAACGCGGTCCACTGCACCTGGTGCGAGTCACCGTACTGCTTGCGACGGGGCTTGGAACCGCCGTCCTTGTAGGTGCCCTTGTTACCGTAGTTGATCACGTAAGCGCCCACCGACGGCTCACCGTCTTCGTAGGTGAAGTACAGGCGACCCTGACCGGCCTTGGCGAAGGTGGTCCAGAAATCGCGGTAGTAGTCGTAGGAGCGCAGGTTGACGTTCGCGTTGCCCTGGCCCACGGTGTCCATGAGCGCGTACATCTTCTTCATGTTCTCTTCGGTCAGCTCAACACGCTCGACCACGCAACCCTCACGGGCGGAACGACGCACCGCGTTGCGTCCACGCGAGTGCAGCGACTTCAGCACTTCGTCCTCGCTCTTGTCGGTGGCGAGAACCGCGGTGGAGTCGTTGGGCTGGATGTTGAAAGACTTCTTCAGGCCGGTCTTCGCCAGGAACGCCTGGGTCTGGTCGTCGGCGATGATGTCGGGCTCGATCTTGACCAGGAACACGCCCAGCTTGTTGTCGTCGATGAAGGCCTTGTTGGCGTCCATAATCGCGGGGATGTCTTCGATGTCGTAGACGTCGGGGCCCTTGATCATGTACCAGACCTTGCCCAGGCCCGGCACGGACTTCTCGAGAACCAAGTTGTAGCTGGCGAAATCGCGGGTCTCGCCCTCAACGACGGTGTTGCCCTCGTAGACGAGGTAGAGCGGCTTCCAACCGTGCTTGGCCTTCACCGAGGCGAAGGACGCCGACTGCAACAGGTTGCCGCCGTTCGGGTTGGCGGTGACGTGCTCGTCCCACTGAGCGATCTCTTGTTCAGTAGCAAAGCGTGCTTTAAATTCTCGCAAGGGCCTCATCTTCCACCGGGCGCGTTTCTGATCGCGCCGCATAGATTTCTATCGAATATCAGTTTAGCGACCCCGCGGGAACGAATACAGTTCCTGGCCCGAAAAGGGCAGGTGGGGGTGGGCACGTGTTCGGGACCGTGCCCGCCGAAAGGCCGCCCCACAAGCGGCCCCACACACGCGAAAACCCCGCCGCCCAACCGGGCAACGGGGTTTTGCGAAACGACTAAACGCCGAGATTACTCAGAATCGTGGTCGGTCTCGAGGATCTTCACCAGCGAATCCAGAGCCTCGTCTGCGCCTTCGCCCTCGGCGCGCAGTACAACACGGTCACCGTGCTTAGCGCCCAGAGACATCAGCGAGAGGATCGAAGCTGCGTCCATGGCCTCATCGGCGGGCTCGCCCTCAGCGGCGATGGTGACCTCAACGGGAAGGTCGCCTGCAGCCTCAGCGAAGATCGCTGCCGGACGTGCGTGGAGGCCAACGCGGCTGGCGATGGTGGCAATACGTTCTGCCATAGTTATCTCCTTGATCGTGTAGGGGAACCTGTTTGTTTCCACTACGAGTCTAATTCATACCCGGTGCCATTATCGCACCTCTACAGTCTGAACCGCGAGGAAACGGCGGTTTTGATAACCCCGATTACAGTCCGAGCTCGTCGAGGATCGGCAGATGCTTGCGCGCGGTAGCCTTCGCCTCGGCCGACGAAATCTCAGCGAGCACCAGCTGAGCGATCTCCTGAGCCTGCTCGCGAGTGACCGACTTGAGCACGGCAGAGACCGCCGCAATCGCGCCGGCGTTCATCGACAGGGTGTCGACGCCCAGACCCACCAGCACCACGGCCAGAGCAGGGTCAGCCGCAGCCTCACCGCAGACCGAGACGTACTTCTTGGTGCCGTGAGTCTCGGAGGCACGCTGAGCACCCTCAACGGTCAGCTTGATCATCTTCAGCACTGCCGGCTGCCACGGGTTGTTCAGGTGAGCCAGGTCGCCCAACAGACGGTCGGCGGCCATGGTGTACTGAGTCAGGTCGTTGGTGCCGATGGAGACGAAGTCCACCTCGCCGAGGATCGCCTCGGAGTTCACCACGGCGGCGGGGGTTTCCACCATCACGCCGTGGGTCTTCAGGCCCACCTCGTCGAGCATATTCTTGAAAGTACGCGCCTCAGAGGTGGTCGAGATCATCGGTGCCATGACCCAGATGTCTGCGTCGGAGCCGTCCGAAGCCTGCTTGATGGCCTGCAGCTGACGGGCCAATACGCCGGGAACGGTCCAGTCGGTGCGGAAGCCACGCACGCCCAGAGCCGGGTTCTCCTCTTCCTTCACGTTGAGGAACGGCAGGGGCTTGTCGGCGCCGGCGTCCAGGGTACGAACCACGATGTGCTGACCGGGGAACGCGTCGAAGACCGACTTGTACGTCTCGGCCTGGGTCTCCACCGAGGGTTCGGTGTCGTTGCCCAAGAAACCGAATTCCGTACGCAATAGGCCCACGCCCTCGGCCTTCAGGCCGGCTGCCTTCTCGGCGGACTTGCCGTCGCCCACATTGGCGTAGAGGGGAACCTCGAAGCCGTCGGCGAGCATGCCCTTGCCGTCGAACTCGGGCAGCGGCTGACGGTTCGCGTACTTGTGCGCGGCCTCTTCCTGCTCCACCGACGGTTCGGTATCGATGATGCCCTCGTTGGAGTCGATGTACACGCGGGTGCCGTTCTCGATCTCGGTCACGCCCTTGGCGGCGACGATGGCGGGAAGACCCAGACCGCGGGCCAGGATGGCGGTGTGCGCCTGCGGGCCGCCGTCGGAGGTGATCAGCGCGATGACCTCTTCGGGGTTCAGGGTCGCGGTATCCGCCGGAGCGAGGTCCACGGCTGCCAGGATGAAGGGCTTGTCATGGACGGGGATGCCCGGCGCCTGCTGACCGGTCAGCTCGGCGACGATGCGGGCGCGCACGTCGTGAATGTCGGTCACGCGCTCGGCCATGTATCCGCCCAGGGCCTCCATCTGCGCAGCGAAGTCGGAGGCAGCCTCCCAGATCGCGCGCTCGGGAGCCATGTTCTGCGACTCCACCAGCTTCTTCGCGCCCTTGAGCAACGCGCGGTCGGTGGCCATCTGCGAGGTCGACTTCAACACGGCCTTGCCATCGCGGCTAGCGTTCTCGGCGCGTTCCAGCAGGTTTGCTTTCACGGCCTCTGCCGCGAACTGGATGCGTTCCGCGGCAGACTCGGCGGTCTCACCCTCGGCCAGCTTCAAGCCCGGCTTGGGTTCCTTGATGGGCTCGGGCATCTGCAGCACCTCGCCGATCACGCGACCGGCGTAAACGCCAACACCGTTGTATACAGTCATGAATCTTCCTTAATCCCTAACGCAACATTTCTCTGATGCAGGTGGTCTATTCTAGCGGGCGACGGCGGCCTGCTCGGTGGCTACCTTCGAGTCGTGGGCCTCAGTGGCCACGCCGTCGCGGTGCTTGGCTCCGGTCAGCGACTTGAGCACCACGTAGGTCAGCGCGGAGACCACGGTACCGGCCAGAACCGCCACGATGAACATGGGCCAGTTCTCCATCAGCGCGATCACCCAGACGCCACCGTGCGGCGCCGGGGAAGCCACACCGGCTCCCATCGAGATGGCGCCGGCTACGGCCGCACCGATCATCGACGAGGGGATCACGCGCAGCGGGTCTGCGGTGGCGAAGGGGATGGCGCCTTCAGAGATGAAGGAGGCACCCAGCAACCAGGCGGCCTTGCCGTTTTCGCGCTCCATCGGCGAGAACAGGCGAGGACGAATCAGGGTAGCCAGCGCCATGGCCAGCGGCGGAACCATACCGGCGATGATGACGGCGGCCATGATCTGCTTGTTAGCCTCGGTGCCGGCAGAAAGACCGGCGGTGGCAAAGAGGTAGGCGGCCTTGTTGACCGGGCCACCCAGGTCGAAGCCCATCATCAGGCCCAGGATGATGCCCAGAAGCACCGCCGAGGTGCCGGACATCGAGGTCAGCCAGCCCTGCAGGCCGTTCATGATCCAGGCGATCGGGCCGCCGAGCACGAAGAACATCAGCCCGCCGGCGAAGAGGGTGGCGATCAACGGGGTGACCACCACAGGCATCATGGACGCCAGCCAGCGCGGCATCTTCGGCAATGAGAGCCAGTGTGCGCAGAGACCGGCGAGCAGACCGGCGACGATACCGCCGAGGAAGCCGCCGTTGGTCAGCACAGCTACCGAACCGGCAATGAAGCCCGGTGCGATACCCGGACGCTGGGCCAGGCCGTAGGCAATGTAGGCGGCCAGTGCGGGAACCATGAGCGACAGACCGAATCCACCGATGGTGTGCAACGCCGCACCCAGGTAGAGGCTCATCGGGGTGCCCTGCAGGTTCCAGAGGGTCTTGCCTTCCAGCACGGCCGCGGGGTCAACCTGGCCGAGGTTGGGCATGGTGATCGCTTCGAGCATGAAGCCAATAGCGAGGATGATGCCGCCGGCTGCCACGAAGGGGATCATGTACGAGACACCGGTCATCAGCGCCTTGTAGATGCGGGTACCCCAGCCTGCGTTCTCATCCACGGATTCCGCGGAAGAGATTCCGGAGCCGGCCGCGACGCGCTTGCCGTTCGGGTTCTCGGCCTCGGCGAGGGCGTCCTGAATCATCTGCTTGGGGTCGTCGATGCCGCGCTTGACGGGGCCTTCAACGTAGGGCTTGCCGGCGAAGCGTTCGCGGTCGCGCACGGGCACACCCACCGCGAAGACGACGGCGTCTGCCTCGGCGATGTCGGCGGCGGTGAGCTTGTCGCCACCGGCCGAACCCTGCGGTTCAACCTTGTAGTCGTACCCGAGCTCTTCGGCGGCGTACTTCAGCCCGTCGGCAGCCATGTAGGTGTGGGCGATGCCGGTGGGGCAGGAAGTCACGGCGACGATCTTCTTGCGAGCGCCACCCTGAGCGCCGGTGGCGCGTGCGGCCTCCGATGAGCTCTCGCGGGTCTCAGCGGCCGAGTCGGCAACGGAGCCGACGGCAACGGAGCTTGCCGCACCGGCGGTAGCACCTGCCGAGGACGCCGCGTTTGCCTCGGCGGCGTGCGGTTCGGTCTTCACGCCCAGCGCCTGGTTGATCAGGTCAACAACCTCGCCCTCGGTGGATGCCTCGCGCAGAGCAGTGGTGAACTGCTTCTTCATGAGCGAGCGCGCCATGGTCGAGAGGATCTTCAGGTGCGACTGGTCGGCACCTTCGGGTGCGGCGATGAAGAAGATGAGGTCTGCCGGGCCGTCCTTGGCGCCAAAGTCCACGCCGGGGTTGGGGCGCGCCATGGCCAGGGTCGGTTCGGTCACCGCTGCCGAGCGGCAGTGCGGGATCGCGATGCCGCCGGGAATGCCGGTGTCGGTCTTCGACTCGCGCGCGTGCGCGGCCGCGTAGAGCTCCTCGACGTCGGTGGCGCGTCCGGCAGCGGTGATCTTTTCCGCGAGATGACGGATGACGTCGAAACGTGAGGAGCCGAGGTTCTCGTCGAGGCTGACAAGCTGGGTGTTAATGAGAGAAGCCATGTGCTCTCCCCTTCCCGGAGGGCATAACGGCCCTTCCGCTGGTGATTCTTCATCGAGGCGACAAGTGGCGCTACCCGACGGAGATAATTAGAGGTAATGCTATATCGAGAGTTGGGTAACCGTGACCATCTCGGGGTGGGTTGTTGAGAGGACAGGAACCTGGGTTCCCGGCAACGATGCCGCGGCGGAACCGTGGGCCACTGCCTGCACAAGGCATTCGGGCGCAGACTTGCCCTGCTCGTGGGCGATCAGGTAACCGGCCAGAGAGCAGTCCCCGGCGCCGACGGTGCTACGCACCTTCACCGGTGCGTGCTTGGCGTGCCAGGCGCCCTCTCGTGTCACCAGTACCGCGCCTTCGCCACCGAGGGTAGCCAGCACGGTGTCGATGCCGCGCTCTACCAGTTCGGCCGAGGTGCGGGCGGTGAGGTCTACGTTGCCTTCGAGCTCTTCCCACGAGTCGGGGCGGCCCACGAGCTCGGCGAGCTCTTCGGCGTTGGGCTTGATGAGGTTGGGCATACCGTCTTGGCCGTTGACGGCGTCCCGCAGTGCGTTGCCGGAGGTATCCACGGCGATCAGCGGTGCCCGCTCCCCCAGCGCCTCACGGATGGCGCGGCCTACCACGGAGTAGTAGTCGCTCTGCACGCCGAAGGGCAGGGAGCCGGCGAGTACCAGCCAGCTGGCCCCGTTGGTTTCGTTGATCAGCAGACGGGTCAGCTGTTGTTGGGCAGCGACGTCCAGCGGTTCGCCGGGGGCGTTGATCTTGGTGGTGGTGCCGTCGGGCTCGACGATAGTGATGTTCGAGCGGATCGGGGCGCCCACTGCCATGTTGGTGTAGCGCACGCCTTCTTCGGCGAGGCAGGCGAGCACGGCGTCTTCGTCGTCACCGGGCAAAACCGCTACGGTGTCGAAGCCGGAGACCTGCAGGGCGCGGGCGATGTTCACGCCCTTGCCACCGGGGTCTTGGACGGCCCGGTTCGCGCGCATCACCGAGCCCCGCTTGATCTCGGAGGGCAGTTCGACCGTACGATCCATACTGGGGTTGGCGGTCAGCGTAACAATCATGCGATCAGAACCTCTACGTTTGATTCTTCCAGGGCCGCGGCGAGTTCGCCTTCGGGGGCCTTGTCGGTAATAAGGGTGTCAATATCTTCGAGATCGGCGAAGCGAACCAGAGATTCGCGGCCGAACTTGGCCGAGTCGCACAGCAGAACCACGCGACGGGCCGATTTGACGATGGCGGTCTTGACGATCGCCTCGTTCAACCCCGGGGTGCTGAGGCCGAATTCGGCGTCGAGACCGTTGACGCCGATGAACGCGACGTCGGGCCTGATGGAGGCGAAGTGTTCGGCGGCTCGCGCGCCGATGGCGGCCCAGGTCATCTTGCGCAGGGTGCCACCCACGAGATCCAGGACGATCCCGTCGGCTTCGGCGAGCTTCACGGCGATGTGTAGGGCGTGGGTAATAATCAGGCGATCGGCGCCGGACTTCAGCGAGAAGTCGTCGGCGGCGATGCGGTCGGCGAGGATCTCGATGGTGGTTCCGGCGTCGAGGACCACCGCGCCCACGTCTGAATCGCGGAGCAATTCGTAGGCTTTGAGGGCGATCCGTTGTTTCTCGGGAGTATTGAGGTTTTGTCGGAGGGCGATGGAGGATTCGACGGAGGTCGATTGCTCCACCGTGACCGCTCCGCCGTGCACGCGACGTAGCTTGCCCTCAGCTTCGAGGGCAGCAAGGTCTCGACGCACGGTTTCCATCGTTACCTCGTAGCGGCGCGCTAACTCGGCACCGTTGACGCGGCGCGCAGACGCTACGAGCTTCGCGATTTCAGCGCGACGTTCTTCAGCGAACATAAGTGGCTCATCACCTTGGACTGTTAAAGGGGTAAGGGGGAGTACGCATACTTGCACTCTTGATGTTATGTGGGTTTGTGTGGTTTCGTCAATGCAAAAACGCACTCAACCCACAGCTTACCGCATACCCAGATCCCGTTGATCGCACCGGTTCAGACGGACCACCGCCATACCCAGCCCCCATCCCAAGGCGGCTCCCAGCGAATTTGCGGCGATATCCCATAACGAGGACGTCCGGTCTGGCAAAAACAGCTGAACACACTCAATAACACACGAGGCCAGCACACCCCACGCGAGCACCCATATTCGCACACGGGGCCGCACGAGCAAGCAGGCCAAGAACCCACCCGGTACGAACATCGCCACGTTCGTGCCCCACTCGATGGTCGTGTAGGTGAACCAATGCGGTAGGGTACCCGTCGCGTGACCGTGGGCCAAGAGATGGCGCAGCCACTGCCCGGAAGAGTTGTCATCGACGTGGGTCGGCCAAAAGACGATGAACCCCACCGCTAACAGGTAGAGCGCGCCCAGCGTCCACCCCAGCACCCGCCAGCCGGACGCCCGCTCTCCTAGCGCTTGCCGCGTAGGCACGGTTCGTCCTCCTCGCGCCAGGCGAAGAGGCCTTCCAGCGGAATCTCCAGCGGTTGCGCGTTGGGAACCGGGGTTGCCCATTCTTTGCCGTGGGAGGCGGTGAGTACGCGGCGAATCAACGAGCCATGGGAGACCGCGATGATGCGCTTTCCCGGGTACTCTTCGACGATCTCGCGGAGAGTCTGCACCCCGCGCACGTACACGCTACGCTCGGATTCCACCCCGGAGTAGAAGGCGTCGGGTTCGGCGCGGGCCTCTACCGAGATGTCCAGACCTTCCGCCTCGCCGTAGTGCCGTTCAACCAGGCCCTCGTAAGTGCCGGCGACCTCCAGACCCAATTGCTGGCCCACGATCTGCGCGGTCTCGGCGGCGCGCACCAGCGGCGAGGAGACCAACACGTCGAAGCCCAGGCCGAGCTCCGCCAGGCGCTGCCCCGTTTCCACCGCCTGTTGGCGTCCGGTGTCGTTGAGCGGAATGTCGGAGGACCCCTGCATCAGCCGGTTGCGGTTCCACTCGGTCTGGCCGTGGCGGATCAGGGTCAGGCTGCCGGTCATATCGGGAGTAGTCATGGTTTAGTCCTCGCTGGTTTCGTGCTGTAAAAGGTGCAGGGGCAACTCGGTGACCGCGGCGTTCTGGGGGATCGCGTGGGTTTCACCAGTCAGCTCCTCCAAGACCTGCGCGATCCACATTCCGTGCGCCACGATGATCAGGTTCTGACCGCGGTGTTCGGTCAGCGCGGTGTTCAACGCCGCCACCCCGCGGGCGCGGAGCTGTTCCATCGGCTCGATGTTCTCGAAGTGTTCGTCCATCGACTGCCAGTTGTCGCGGGTGACCTGCACGCCTTCGGCGGTCCCGAAGAAGCGTTCTTTCATGCCGTCGTAGGTGCCGTCCACGCTCAGGCCCAACGCCTCGGCGATGATCGCACCGGTCTCGTTGGCCCGGGACAACGGAGAGGTCACCACAGAATCCCAACGGAACTCGGGGTCTTCGGCACGCACCTGCTCGGCGTAGGCGGTGAGGTTCTCGGCGGCCAACTGGGCCTGCTGACGCCCGGTGTCGTTGAGCGGGATATCGGTCTGCCCTTGAAAGCGGTGTTCGGCGTTCCAGTCGGTCTGCCCGTGCCGCACCAACACCACGCGCGCCGGCGGGATGATCTGTGCGGCGCCGGAGTTCTTTGCGGCAGCGGCGTCTGAGGGAGGCGGGCAGGGCGGGGTGTTGTCATAAGAAGTCATCGTCACCCATTATCGCAAATGCACCTGTGAAAGAATGAAACCATGTTCACTACCTCCGTAGCCTCCGATTGGTTTCCCACCAGCGTCGTCTTCGACTGCGACGGCATCCTCCTCGACTCCGAATCGCTCTGGCGCAAGGCCCAGCAGATCGTCGCCCGAGACCTCGATCTGACCTGGAGCGACGAACTGGCCGAAGCTCTGCACGGCTCCTCCACCGACCAGGTGCGGCGGGTGTTCGTCGAGGCCCTCGTCGGCGCCGACGCCCCCGACGCAACCAAACGCGGACAAGAACAGATCGTCGATACCAAGTTGCGCACCGTGGCCGGTGAGATCTTCGCCAGCGGTATCGAGCTGATCCCCGGCGCCAAGGACGTCATGGAGCAGCTGGCTACCGTGTTGCCGGTGGCCGTGGCTTCCAACTCAGACCGCGAGACCCTGGAATTCAAGCTCAGCAACTACGGTTACCAACAGTATGTAACCACCCAGGTTTCGGCCGACGACGTCGAGGACCCCAAACCAGCCCCCGACATGTACCTCAAGGCCGTGCAGGAGCTCGGCGGCACCCCCGAGCGCGCGCTCACCTTCGAGGATTCGGTAGCGGGAGCCACCGCGGCCCAGTCGGCGGGAACTGTGACCATGATCCTGACCGACAGCGAAGCCGAGAGCCGCCCGGAGGGCAACGGTTACTTCGACTCCTTCGAAGACCCCGAGTTCCGCGCACAGATCACCCGCTGGGTCGAGGCGGCCCGGGCAGCACAGGCCGATGGTAGCGATGGCTGAGCACGAAGCCCCCAAGCGCCAGCCCAGCGGTAAATACGGCCTGCGCTTTGACGAGATGAGCGCCGAAGAACGCGAGTACTACCGCGAGTTTTGGCAGGAGCCCGAACCGAAGCCGGAACCCGAGCCCTTCATCTCCCCGCTACGGTTACGCCGCCCAAAGGTGCGCCCCCGCCGGGCGCGCTGGTTCTGGGTGGGCCACGCGCTGGTGCTGGCCGGCGTCATCTGCGGCGTGATCACGATCGCGGTCATCCCCGAGAAGTACGGCGGCGGCGACCCTGTGGTGTTGCAGAACTACATCACCATGTGGTCGGAGATCACCATGCTCCTGTTATTGGCCGCCGCAATCCTCTATGTGCTGGTGGCAATGTCGGTCTACACCCCGGAAGACGATGACGACTCGGTCATCCGCCCCACCGACTACGCCGACCGGCAGCTGGAGAAAGACCTCGCCCGAGGTCGCCGCCGCGATGACGACGACTTCTACGATTCCTCCTGGATCTCTCGGAAGTAAGTCCCCCCCTCCCCGACCGGCAGAAGGCGACGGAGACACACAAAACCCGCCCGGTGGCGTCCTGAGAAAAGGACGCCACCGGGCGGGTTTCGTTGCAACCGAAGGTTACGAAGCCCTAGCGGCGCATGACCTTGCGGGCCAGCAGGTTGCCGACCAACTGAATCAGCTGCACCAGAACGATGATGATGAGCACCACGGCCCAGGTGATGTAATCGTTGAAGCGCTGGTAGCCGTCGACCAGTGCGACCTTACCGAGGCCGCCACCGCCCACGTATCCGGCCATCGCCGACATATCGACCACGCCGATCACGAGGAAGGTGTAACCCAGGATCAACGGTCCCAGAGCCTCGGGGATCATCACGGTGAAGAGGATGCGCGCCTTCGAGGCACCCATCGCGCGCGCCGCCTCGACCACGCCGGGGTCGATCGAGACCATGTTCTGCTCAACGATACGGGCAATCGCGAACGTCGCCGCGAAGCTCATCGCGAAGATCGCCGCGTTCACGCCCAGGCGCGTACCCACGACCGCCGAGGTCAACGGGCCCAGGGCCGCCAGCAGGATAATGAACGGAATCGGGCGAACGAAGTTCACCAACACGTTCAAGAAGATGTTGACGGGGCGGTTGGCCAAGATGTTGCCCTGGCGGGTGGTGTACAGCAGGGCGCCGATGACCAGGCCCAACAGACCCGCGATGAGCATGGTCCAGAAGACCATGTACAGGGTGTCTTGGATCGCCGGGAGCAGCTTGGTGGGGATGAACTTATTCCAGTCCACCTCGTTGGCGGCGGTGAGCACGCCGGTTGTGGTGAGCGCGGTCATTAGCGCACCTCCTTCACGCGGGTTACGGTGCCGAGTTCGGCGATGGCTGCGTCGACGCTGGTGACCTCGCCGAGCAGTTCGAGGGTCAGGTTGCCGTAGCTCTGGCCCTGCAGGGTTTCCAGGCCGCCCTGAACGATGTTGAACTGAACGCCCCGGTTACCCAGGTACGAGAGCACCTTGCCGATGCCGGTATTACCCTCAGTGATTTCGATGTTGACCAGGTAACCCCGGTGGCGCTGTTTGAGCTCTGCCGCCTCGTGGTCGGTGGGAGCCTGCTTGACGGTGGTGGCGACGAAGCGCTTGGCGACGGCGGTCTGCGGGTTGGAGAAGACGTCGTAGACGTTGCCCATCTCGACGACCTTGCCCTTCTCCATCACGGCCACGCGGTCTGCGATGGTGGAGACGACGTCCATCTCGTGGGTGATGACCACGACAGTGATGCCGAGGTCTTCGTTGACCTTCTTCAGCAGCTCCAACACCTCGGAGGTGGTCTCCGGGTCGAGGGCCGAGGTCGACTCGTCCGCCAGCAACAGTGAGGGCGAGGTAGCCAACGCACGGGCGATACCCACGCGCTGCTTTTGGCCGCCCGAGAGCTGGTCGGGGTAGTTCTTGGCCTTGTCACCCAGGCCCACGAACTCGAGCATTTCCTGCACGCGGGCGCGGCGCTTGGCCTTGTCCCAACCGGCGATCTTCAGCGGGAATTCCACGTTGGCGGCCACGGTGCGCGAGTTCATGAGGTTGAACTGCTGAAAGATCATGCCGATATTCGTGCGGGCCTTGCGCAGGCCCGACTCGCTCTGGCCAGAGATCTGAAAACCGTCGACGGTCAGGGTGCCCTCCGAAACGGTTTCCAGACCGTTGATCAGGCGCACCAGGGTCGACTTGCCGGCACCGGAGTATCCGATGATCGCAAAGATCTCACCGCGGCGAATGTCGAGGCTGACATCGTCCACGGCGCGCACGGTGTTCCCGCCGACCTTAAATTCCTTGACGACGTTGTGCAGTTCCACCATGCTCTCGCCGGCGGTGCGGTCGGTCGTCGTTGCTGCAATGCTCATATAAAAGCGCTCCCGTTGAATGTACTGTGGGGCTTTGTGACGCCACGAAGCGGCGACCGCACCTGGCGTGCTCGATCTGCCTGATTTTCTGCGGGCAGAGGGGGCGCACCAAACGCTACGGTCACCGCTTCATCGCGAAAAAGTTTTACTTGTTGCGTGCTTCTTCTTCGGTCTTCTTCAGGGTGTCACGCAGTTCCTTGACGTCGGTCTTGACCTCAACGGCGGTGCCGGCGGTCTCCTGCTTGACGACTTCCTGAACCTCAGGCGAGTGGAAGATGTCTACGACTTCCTTGTAGGTCTCGTTGTCCTTGTTTTCATCGGTCGAGACGAACAGGTTCACGTAGGGCTTGGCGTACTCGTTGGAGGGGTCGTCCTGAGCCAGGGCGTCCTTGGGGTTCAGGCCGGCGTCCTTGAGGAAGTCGTTGTTGATCACGGCGCCGTCGGTGGACTCCATGGAGGTCACGGTCTGCTGAGCGTTGACCGGGGTGATCTTCACCTTGGATTTCTCGGTGTCGACGTCGTCAACGGTAGGCTGCTTGACGTCCTTCTTGAACTTCACCAGGTTGTTAGCCTCCAGCAGAAGTAGCGCGCGGGCCTCGTTCACGGTGTCGTCGGGGATGGCGATGTTACCGCCCTCAGGGATCTCGCCCAGGGACTTGTGGTTCTTGGAGAACAGAGCCATCGGGTAGATGACGGTGGGGCCAACGATGTTCAGTTTATCGTCTGCGTTGACGTTGTAGTCAGCGAGGTAGGCGATGTGCTGGAACCAGTTCATATCGGTGTCGCCGCTCTTCAGGGCGGGGTTGGGCTGGTTGTAATCGGTCATGACCGAGTACTCGACGTTAATGCCCTTTTCAGCAGCAACTTCCTTGAGCTTGTCGTTGACGGGGTCTTCACCGACGATACCGATCTTGACGGTCTTATCGTCGGAAGCGCCGGAGGTCTGCGACGAGGAGCAGGCGGCCAGGCCGAGGGCGAGGGGTGCTACAGCCAGGGTGGCAAGAAATTTTTTCACGGCTATGAATCTTTCTGCTGAATTTCTAGTGTGAAGCCTTGAAGGTTGGAGCGGCACGCGCGCGCACGCAGATTAAGGCTCTCCAATTGAAACATGTGCGCACGGCCTAAGCTAACTTCGCCGCAGAAACGTTAAAAAGCTCAACATTTACTACGAGCAAACCGTCACAATGTAACATTTCTTAATATTTCAGCATCGGGGTAGCACCCGTCAACACCGCTAGGCCTGCTCGCCGTACTTCTCCTCCAGCCGCTGCCGCACCTCGCGACGCAGGGTCTTGCCCAACATCGACCGCGGCAGGTCCTCCACCTCAAAGATCTTGCGCGGCACTTTATACCGGGTGATTTGGCCGTAACAGTATTCCCGCAACTCAGCTTCATCGACGGCACGGCCCTCGGCAGGGATGACGGCGGCGACCACCATCTCTCCCCCGCCCTTGCGCGGCAAGCCCACCACAGCGACGTCCTGCACCGAGTCATGGGCGCGCAGGGCCACCTCGACCTCGGTCGGGGAGACATTGAAGCCGCCGGTGATGATGACCTCCTTGATGCGATCCACCACGTAGAGGAAGTAGTCGTGATCCAAGCGCACGATGTCGCCGGTGCGCAACCAGCCATCAGGGGTGATGGTTTTGAGAGTTTCTTCTTCGCGCTTCCAGTATCCCCGGAACCGTTGCGGGCCGCGCACCCACAGCTCGCCCTCGGCGCCGAGCGGGACGTCCTTCTCAGTCTCCGGATCCACCACGCGGATGTCGACGTCGGGGAAGGGCACGCCGATCGATCCGGCGCGGCGGGTGCTGTTGAGCGGGTTGCAGGCGACCAGCGGGGCGCACTCGGTGAGACCGTAACCCTCGACCAGGTAACCGCCGGACTGTTCTTCCCACTCGGCCACCAGCTCGGGCGGCAGGTTCATCGCGCCCGAGACCGCATAGCGCACGCCCTCCAACGAGATGCCTCGCTGGGCGGCGGCGTCTAACAGACGCCGATACACCGGGGGCACGGCCGGCAAGATCGTGGGCATGGTCTTCTTCATCGCCTTGATCATCAAGTCGATGTCTACGGTCGGGAAGATCACCAGGCGGGCACGGCAGATCGCCGCGATCGACAGACCCAAGGTCATGCCATAGGCGTGGAAGAGAGGCAGCACCGAGTAGATGACCTCGTCTTCACCCGGTTGAATCCACTCCTCACCCATGCGCGCGTTGGCCTCGAGGTTGCGATGGGTCAGCATCACGCCCTTGGGCGCGCCCGTGGTGCCCGAGGTATACAACAACAGCGCTAGGTCGTGCGCGGTAGGACGCGGGTGCTCGCGATCGATGCGCTCGTTCTTCAGCAACGACTTCCACGGTTTGGTGCCGCGTGCCGGGGCGGTGAGCTGATCGCGGGAGGCACGCAGCGGTTTGATCGGCAGTTTCAGGGCGGCGCGCATATGCAGGGGCATCGCCTCGACCATGTTGACCGCGAAAATATGCTTGGGACACACGTCGGCGGGGAGCGAGGTGACGTTCTCTGCCGCCTTATCCCAGACGATGGCCGCCTTGGCACGGTGGTCTTCGAACATATGGCGCAACTCTTGGGAGGTGTAGAGCGGATTGTGCTCCACCACCACGGCCCCCAGACGAATGACCGCGTAGAACGCCACGATGTGCTGCGGGCAATTGGGCAAAATGATCGCCACGCGGTCACCGGCGACCACGCCAGCCTGACGCAAGCCCTCGGCCACACGCTGGATCTGTCCGCCCAACTCACCATAGGTGGTGGTCGCGCCGAAAAATTCGAGGGCCACGCGTTGCGGAACCTCGCGCACTGCCCCCTCCATCAGGTGGCTCATGGAAGTTTCGGGCAGGCCAATCTCAGAACGTGTACGGGAGTCGTAGTTCTTGGTCCAGGGGCGGTCGCTCATCGGCCAGTCACTGGGAGTATGTGATTCATCCGTGCGATTTTGCATACACACGATTGTGCCACGAACCCCGCGTTGACCGCTGATCGCCGGAGTTTGCCCAGGTAAAACTGCCATACTGAGAACATGAATTCCGACCGACAGCCCGCGCCCACCGGTGAGATGTTCCGTCGCATGACGGCGAGTGAACCCTATATTCCCGACGAGGAATGCGAGCGGATTTACCGCCGCGCCCTCACCCTCTGCGCGCGCTATGAAGAACTCTATTCCCGCAACGACCCTGCCCGCCGCGAGGTGCTCGAGCAGCTCTTCGGCGCGATCGGGCCTCACACCGAGGTGCGCCCGGGCATCCGTGTCGATTACGGCATCAACATCAGTATCGGCGCCGACTGCTTCTTCAACTTCAACTGCGTGATGCTCGACCCCGCACCCATCACCATCGGCGATGCGGTGCTCGTGGGTTCCAACGTCCAGTTCTTGACGCCGACCCATCCGCTGAACCCCACCGACCGCCGTGCCCAGTGGGAGGGTGGCCTGCCGATCATCGTGGGTGACAACGTTTGGATCGGCGCCGGCGCGATGATCCTACCCGGCGTAACCATCGGAGCGAACAGCGTGATCGGCGCCGGATCGGTAGTCACCAAGGACGTTCCCGCCAACTCGGTCGCCGTCGGCAACCCGGCGCGCGTCATCAAAACGATCGACCCCGACCACCGCCCCGTACACGGCCAATACAGCCCCGCGGCGCTGGGACTGGTCTAAACTAACTAATTCGCACCCTCGCCCCCGCGAGAATATTACGAAAGAGGCATACCTTGGCTTCCATCTCCGATCGCTTCCACCGCAAAAACAACGGCCGCAACGATCAGGATCTTGACCCCACCGAACCGCTGGAACCCTGGCACGATTCCGCCGGAACCGACCGCGCGGCCTGGGACGACGAAGGGCCTACCCGAGTCATCTCCTCCCCGCACGGCTCCGCGCAGGACGACCCCACCGAGCCCATGAGTCCCGCCCACTCCGGCGGGTTCTCCCGCGGTTCAACGGTCCAGGACGACCCGACCGAGGTGTACAGCCGCGAGGAAATCACCGCATCCTCCTACCGTCCGTCGACAGCGCAACAGCCCCAGACCCCGGCGTCCGGGATTCCCGCCGAAAGCATCACCGCCCAGCGCCGCCAGGGCAACCCCTACCAGGCCCAGCAGCCCTATCCGGCGCAACAGCCTTACGCGGCCCAGCAGCCTTACGCGGCGCAGCAGCCCGCAGACCCCTACCACACCGAAGAGTACGACCGCGCGGCGGCGGCCAAAGAAAAGTACTCTCGCATCCAGTTCTTCCCCGCGCTGCTGGGATGGCTAGCCGCCTATTCGCTAATGACCTTCAGCGGTTACCTGCAGCAGGCGCTGACCTCTGCCTTCCGCCTGCCCCAGTACGACACCTTCCAGCAGGCCTTCCACGACCTCATCGGTTCCGGGCAACCCGCCACGGGAGCGCTTTGGGCTTGGTTGCTCATTGCCGCCGCGCTCATTGTGCTCAGCTTCGCCTTCGGCGGATACGCCGCCGCCCGCATGGCCCGATACGCCCCGGCAAAGCAGGGCTTCGGCGTCTGGTTGTGGCACGTACTGGCCATCGTGATCGCGACGATCTGCGTGTTCTTCGGCTTGACCGGCAACACCACCGGAACCCCGCAACTTTCCGTTCAGGCCATGCTCACACCCAACCCGCTGCAGGCACTGCCTGGTGCGTTGATCACCGTGTTGCTGGTTTTAATCGGAAGTATTTTGGGGGCCCTGTTTGGCCCACGCTACCACCGAAAACTGCGCTAAATCACTTAAAATATCGCAAGCCAGATAGGGTTAGGGGCATTGCTAAAATGTTCCTTCCACCCCAGACGGGCGGGCTTAAAACACCATTCTGGGGGCGGTTGGCGGCGAAGCATCCGCGGCAAACCGCTCTCATATCCACTAATTCGCGGTAAACTGTCACCGACTCTTATGTAGACCAGACCGATCTTGCACATCGGCCCGGATAACCTCATTACCGCACCACATCTAATTTCTTGGGGGAAATTATGACTGACACCAAAGTCGCCATTGTTGATGATCATGAAGTCGTACGTGAAGGCCTGCGAGCCGTCGCCGGGCATTCCGAAGGTGTAGAACTGGTAGCGGCCTCCCCCACCGTCAACGACCTGCTCGTTGCGTTGGGCCGCAACCCCCGTGACCCCTCCACCGCCGACCTCGGTAAGATCAAGCGCGAGTGCGACGTCGTGCTCCTGGACCTCTCCCTGCAGGACCGCTCCCGCCCGTCCGAGAACGTTGACCTGTTGCATCAGGCAGGCACCAAGGTTCTGATCTTCTCCATCGGCGAGAACCCCGCCCTCATCCGCGAAGCCCTCAAGTCGGGCGCGCTGGGTCTGGTGCGCAAGTCGGAACCGCTGGAGCACGCCCTGGCCGAGGCCAAGAACATCGCCGAAGGCAAGGCAGTCGTCACCAAAGAGCTCGCCGCGGCGATCGATGGTGACCACGAGTTCTCCCGCGCGGCTCTCTCGCCGCGTGAGCAGGAGACCCTGCGCCTCTACGCGTCCGGCTTCGCACAGGTTCAGGTGGCCCGCCGCATGGGCATCAAGCAGTCGGCTGTGAAGACCAACATCGACCGCATCCGTGAGAAGTACGCGCGCGTTGGTCGCCCCGCGCCGACCAAGATCGACCTGCGCATCCGCGCGATTGAAGACGGCCTCGTCGACACGATGGAAGACGTCAACAGCGCCGAGCGTTATTACTAAAAACGAGGTCTAAGACCCCTCTCCTTTGTTGGGAGTCCCCCGTCCCATACGCATAACCAGGTATAGAGGATCCTAGATTGCAGCACACTACAGGTGCGACCAAGGACCTTGCGCGATCACTGCGCAAACCGCATCGGTCGATCCCAGGTCCTTGGTCGACCACTGCTAACAAGCAGTTGGCCGGGCCAAGTAGCTTCATGTTGCTCTGTACCCTCGAGGTCTTTTTCGCCTGCTTCGGGGTCGCGATCATCTTTCAGTCTGCCGCTGCGATGGCGATGCAGGGCATCAACTTTGCCTCGTGGCACCTGCTCTTTGCCGTGCTCATGGTCGGGTCGAACATGCTGCTCATCTACAAGGGGATTCGGCGCGAGTTCAACCCGGTAGTGGTGACCCCGGCGATCATCATCGCCTACGCCGCCTACCTGACCTACCCGTTCGCGGCGCAGGTCGGGGGCATCTCGGTGATCCCCTGGTGCACCTATTTCGGTCTCTACGGCCTGCTCACCCCGCTCACCCTGGGCACGGTCTCCCAAGCAGTGGGGCACATTATCGGGTTCCCCTTGGCCCTGCTCATCAGCATCTTTGGCGCCTCGGCGAAAACCGGCATCAAGTTCTATTTCGACGAGGTTATCCCGCACGTCTTGTTGTTGCTGATCTTCTCGATCATGCTCACCTTCCTCTTCAGCGTGGCCCGCTACTACGCTGACAACTCCGACGTGCTGTACACCGAGACGCTCAGCGCCCAGTTGCAGTTCAACCGTTCTAAAGACAAGTCGGTCTCGCTACAGGAATTCGACAAGCTGGTCCACGACAACGTGATGGCCGCGCTGTTGGACGCCAGCCGCGTCGAGGGCCCCATCGCCGACCGCACGCGCGCGCTGGCTCGTCGTGCCATCACCGTGATCGAGGACGAAACCAACCGCGTCTCCCCCGAAGGCATCTCGACCTTCCAGTCGCTGACCGAACAGATTGCCGTGGGCGTGGCCCCGTGGAATTCGCGCCTGCGCTTCGTTGAGGACGGTGGTTCGAACCTCCCCAAGGCCGACCCCGATTCCGAGATCCCGCATGCCGCTGCCCGCGCGTTCACCCACGCGGTCACCGAGGCGGTTTCTAACTCGGCGAGGCACTCCGGAACCCGCACCACGCAGATCAGTGTGCGCACCGAGATGCGCCGGGCTGCCAATTCCTCGAGGTCTGACGAGGCTCGTCCTTACATCTTCTGTACCGTCTCCGACCGCGGGGCCGGTTTCGATATGAAGAACCTCGACCTGCGGCGTATGGGCGTGCGCGTTTCGATGATCCGCTCGATGGAAGAAGCCGGTGGCAAGGTCACCATCAAGTCAGCCCCCGACCGCGGCACCGTGGTCGTGGTGCAGTGGCCGGGTGAGAAATAATGCCCGATCAATATTTCGTCACGCCGTTCTTCCGCCTGAGCCTGGCGGCGTTCTTCATCGTGGCCGGTATCGAGCTTCTGGTCTGGTATAACACCGTGGCCACGCCGACTCCGGGAACCTGGATTCCCCTGCTGGCATACATCTTTCTCAGCTTCATCATGGTGTTCTTCCCCTCGGGGTCGCTGAATATGCCCGCCATGTTGGTGCCCGCCGTCATCCTGGTGACCCTGCTGAACGTGCAGATCATGTTGGGGGTGGTTCCGCACAACCTCACGCCCGCCACGCTGGCGATGCCGCTGACCATCGTGGTGATGGTCTGTAGCGTGATGATTCAGCGCAACCACTTCGTCTCGGCATGGGTGCTGTTCGTGATTTCCACTCTGCTGATGCTCAAGTGGCACCTGGATATTTACACCCCGCGCATGACGATCCTGGCGATCTTTTTGATCCCCGCCGCTATCTTGGCCGCCAACCACATCTTCAAACGGCAGATCGATCAGTCGTTGCACAAGGCCCGGCAGTCTCGCGTGCTGCTTCAGAACGCCGAGCTCGGCCAGGAGCAAGAACACGGTGTCTCGTCGGTGGCCGCTCAGCGTGTGGCGGAGGTGCGTAGCCTGACCGAAGATATGCTGCACCGCATCGCCTACAACCCCTCGCCGGTCACCCGCGCGGAGATCGACGATTTCCGCTTCACCGAGGCGCAGCTGCGCGACACCATTCGCGGTCGCCACGTGGTCAACCAGGAGATTCTGCAGGCTACTTTCGCCGCCCGCCATCGCGGGGCCAAGGTGGATATTTTGGACGAGCGCGGCGAGCCCCTGCCCTCGGCGGTGGTGCGTTCGCTGACCACCTGCGCGGTGGATCTCTTGGATTCGGCGACCGGCGGTACCATCACGATCCGCGCCTTCCCGAAAGACGACCCGATCGCCGTGATGTTGGTGCACGACGGCAACTGCGAAGAAGACGAGCCCTCGGCTATCGAAATCGCTCAGGGCACCGGCGCGATCGAGCGTTTCTAGGGCTTATAACCTCGGAACTGTGCCTCTTGTAGGCCATTCCTGCATGAATTGTAAACCCCTTTAGGGACATACATTGTTCAACTATTTTGGGATACTTAGTAATAAGTTGAGAGATGACGAGTCGGGGGACTCGGATAATCGGTTTTGGTGATGTTGGGGGACGGAGCCAAAACCTAACTCTCTCAGCGATAAGGTATCTAGCCAATTCCCCTGCAGAGAGGCTCTTCGGAGTTTCACTGCTCGGTCAACTTCTTGGGGGAGATAGTTGACGGAGTAGCATGCAAGGGATTTATGCCTTAGACGTACCTCGTGGCCTCAGTTTTTACTGGGGCCACGTCTTTATGCCCGCCCACTGAATCCAGTGGGCGGGCATAGAGGTTTAAGGGTGCGGTTACCTTGTGTCGGGCGAGGTTACTCGTCCAGCAACAGGGCGGGCTCTTCGAGGACGGCTGCGACGTCCGCCATGAACCGCGCCGAGAGGTCGCCATCGACCACGCGGTGATCGAACGAACCGCCGAGGGTGGTCACCCAGCGCGGGATCACCTCACCGTCAACGACCCAGGGCTTCTGCTTGATCGTGCCGAAGGCAACGATGGCCACCTCACCGGGGTTGATGATCGGGGTTCCCGTATCGATGCCCAGGGCGCCGATATTGGTGATGGTCATAGTGCCCTGGCTCATCTCCGCGGGCTGGGTCTTACCCTCGCGGGCACGCGTCGTCAGCTCGTTCAGGGCCTCCGCCAGTTCCAGGAGGGAGAGGTCTTGGGCGTCCTTGATGTTGGGAACCATCAGACCGCGCGGGGTCGCCGCCGCGATGCCGAGATTCATGAAGTGCTTGATCAGGATCTCCTGGTCGGTCCAGGTGGCGTTGACCTGCGGGTTGCGCGCGGTCGCCCAGATCACGGCCTTGGCCAGGATCAGCAACGGGGTGACCTTCACGCCTTCGAAGTGGCGCGACTTCTTCAACCGCTTGACGAACTCCATGGTGCGCGTGGCGTCCACATCAACGAAGATCGAGACGTGCGGGGCGGTGAACGCCGAGTTCACCATCGCCTGTGCGGTCGCCTTGCGCACCCCGCGCACCTTGATGCGCTCCAGGCGGTCTCCCCCGGCTCCCTTCGGAATCCAGAAGGAATTGGACTGCACCGGTTGTTCGTCCTGAGACTCCCGCACGTGGGCGGCGTAGCTGAGCAGGTCGCGTTTGGTGACCTGGCCGTGTTCGCCGGTGGCCTGCACATCCGCCAGGTCGATACCCATGTCTTGAGCGGCCTTCCGCACCGGAGGCTTCGCCAGCGCCACGCGGCGCGGAATGGAGGCGACCGGGCCGTCTGCCACCGGGTCTTTCTCCGTACCGGGCAATCGGCGCAGCCCGCCCTCGATCAGCGCCGAGGCACGCTCGGTGAGGTTGCCCAGGGGGTTGTTGAGCCCGCCACGCAGCAACTTGCGCTCGGTCTGTTCGGCGCTCTGCTGCACCGGCGCGGTATGGTGCGGCACGGGGGCCGGCTCCGGGCGCTGCGGAACGGCGGCCGGACGCTTACGAGGACGACGCTTGACGGGGTCTGGCCGCGGGCCCGAACCTACCAGCGCCTTCTGTTCAGACCCCTGTTCACCGGAGGCCCGTTCGGAGGCGCCTGGTGCACCGCCGGAAGCCGAATCTGACTGACCGGCCGCCGCGGGGGCATCCTGGCCTGACTCTTCACCGGTGCCGCCGCCCACGGTGATCAGCGCGGCGCCGACCTCAACGGTCTCACCCTCGGCCACATGGATCTTCTCGACGGTTCCGGCGTAGGGGGAAGACAGCTCGACGACCGACTTCGCGGTCTCGATCTCCACGATCACGTCGTTGACCGCCACGGTCTGCCCCTCGGTGATCTTCCACGAGAGGATGTCGGCCTCGGTCAGGCCCTCGCCCACGTCGGGGAGCTCAAAAATTTCTGCCATGTTCGTGAATTCCTTGCTACTTGGCGCCCGCGTTTAGTAGGCGAACGAACGGTCGACGGCCTCAAGAATACGGTCGATGCCCGGCACGTAATCCTCTTCGGCGCGCGGGACGGGATAGGGCATGTGAAAACCGCCGACGCGTAGCACCGGGGCCTCCAGCGAGTAGAAACACCGTTCGGTGATCGCCGCTGAAATCTCGGAGGCGACCGAGACGAACTGGGTGGCCTCTTGGGCGACGACGAGGCGGCCGGTCTTCTGCACCGACTCAGCGATGGTGTCGATATCCAGCGGGGAGATCGAACGCAGGTCAATCACCTCGACATCGTGACCGTCTTCGGCGGCGGCCTCGGCGGCGGCGAGCGCCACGGGCACCAGCGGGCCGAAGGTCACCAGCGTGAGGTCGGACCCTTCGCGCAAGACGGCCGCCTGGAACGGGTTGTAGTCTTCGTCGGAGAAGTCGACCTCTCCTTTGAGCCAGTATCGGCGCTTGGGCTCGAGGAAGATCACCGGGTCGGGGTGTTCGATGGACTTGCGTAGCATCCAGTAGGCATCGTGGGAAGAGGCCGGGGTCACCACGCGCAGACCGGGGGTGTGCGCGAAGTAGACCTCGGGCGATTCGGAGTGGTGTTCCACCGATCCCACCGCTCCGCCGTAGGGCAGGCGGATGGTTACGGGCACCTGGTACGCACCGTTGGAGCGCCAGTGGATGCGGGAGAGCTGAGAGGTGATCTGGCTGAAGGCGGGGAAGACGAAGCCATCGAACTGGATCTCGGGAACGGGCCGGTAACCGCGCAGGGCCATGCCGATCGAGGTGCCGATGATTCCGGCTTCTCCCAGCGGGCTGTCCATGACGCGGCGGGGGCCGAAGTCGGCGTGCAGACCGTCGGTCACGCGGAACACGCCGCCGAGTTTGCCGACGTCCTCACCGAGGATCACGACTTTCTCGTTGGCGGTCATCTCGTAGCGCAGGGCGCGAGTGATGGCTTTGGAGAGGGGAAGATTCTCTACGGTCATGGGTTATTCTCCGTCCTCGAAGCCGGCCTGGTATTCGCGGTAGAAGGCGCGGTCCGCCTCGAGCTGAGCGTGTGGTTCGGCGTATGCGTGGTTCATGTAGGTTTCGAGCTCCTCGGCGGTGGAGGCCAGCACCGATTCGCGGACGCCGGCTGCCAACTCGTCGGCGCCGGCGGCCACCTCGGCGAAGAAGGCGTCATCTGCCGCGCCGGTATCGCGCAGGTGTTTCTCTAGCCGGACGATGGGGTCAAGCTTGCCCGCCTCGTCGAGTTCTTCATCGGTGCGGTACTTGGTGGGATCGTCGGCGGTGGTGTGGGCGCCAAGACGGTAGGTCTCGGCCTCGATGAGAACCGGGCCTTCGCCAGCGCGGATCTTTTCCATGGCGTAGCGGGTGGCCGCGGCGACCGCCAGCACGTCGTTGCCGTCGACGCGTAACCCCTCGAAACCATAGGCCGCAGCACGGGTGGCCAGGGGCACGCGCGACTGGGTCTTGAACGGCACGGAGATGGCCCACTGGTTGTTTTGAATGAAGAAGAGTACCGGGGCGTTGTAGGAGGCGGCGAAGACCATCGACTCGTGTACCTCACCCTCGGTGGAGGATCCGTCGCCGAAATAGACCGCTACGGCCGGGGGAACGTCGTCGGCGTCGGGCACGGTCGCCTGTCCCTGCCCCGTCTGAGGAACACCGGTTTTCTCTTCGATCTCGCGGTCGAAGGTAAGCCCCATGGCGTATCCGACGGCGTGCGGTACTTGGGCGGCGAGCACCAGGGTGTAGAGGTGGAAGTTGTGCTTCTTCGGATCCCAACCGCAGGTATCTACGCCGCGGAAGATACGAATGAGGTCGCGGAAATCCACTCCACGGGCGTGCGCCAGAGCGTGTTCGCGATAACTGGGGAAGATGTAGTCATTGGGAGCGTACCCCAGCGCGGAGCCCACCTGGGCCGCCTCTTGCCCGCGCGACGGGGCCCACAGTGCCATTTGACCCTGGCGCTGCAGGGCGGTGGCTTCGTCGTCGAACCGACGGGTCTCATACATCAGGCGATAGAGCTCTTTGAGTTTCTCGGCGTCGATGTCTGCTACGTAGGGACTGAATTTCTCGTCAGTGCAGATCTGCCCGGAGGTATCCATCAGCTGCAGCTGCGGGGGAATACTGTAAGGGTTGTGGTTCGATGCGTTAGATGTGGTCAAGCTATTCTCCGTGCCAAGTCGTCGCGCTGAGGCGCTATCGTTGAAAAAATATACCTAATTTTTCAAAGGTTCTTCGAACGGATAGTCACCGGCGCCTCCTCTTTACTGTACCGCTATCCGCCGGAGGCTAACTACGGCCGGGTGTTCGCGGGGCATGGTGAAACTCCGCGCAGACCTGCAAAAATCGACTGTTTGCTTCGTCTTCGCCGATGCTCACGCGCACCCCCTCGTTCCCGAAGGCTCGCACCGCCAGCGCGTGCTGCTCGGCGAGCTCGGCGAAGGCTTGGGTGTGCTCCCCCAGGGCCAGCCAGACGAAATTGGCGCGGGTCTCGGGGACCCACCACCCCAGATCGTGGAGCCCGTCGACTACCCGGGAGCGCTCGGCCACCAGGTGTTTCACCCGCTCCATGACCGTCTCGTGGTGCTCCAGGGAGGCGATGGCGGCGTCCTCCGCTAAGGACGTCACGGCGAACGGTGTTGCCGCCACCCGCAGGTACTGGGTCAGCTCGGGGTGGGAGATCGAGTACCCCACGCGCAGACCGGCCAGCCCCTGCGCCTTGGAGAAGGTACGTAACACCACGAGGTTGGGGTAGTCGGGGTAGAGGTTCAACCCGTTGACCGGGGGTTCCTCCCCGGCCGGGGTCTCGGAGGCGAGGCAGAACTCGAAATAGGCCTCATCGAGTACGACCACCACGTGCTCGGGCACCTGAGCCATGAACCGGCGCATCTGCGACTCGGTGACGGCCGGGCCGGTGGGGTTGTTGGGACTACAGACCAGCACCACGCGGGTGCGGTCGGTGATCGCTGCGGCCATGGCCTCGAAGTCGTGCGCACCGTCGGCGCGGTTGGGCACCTGCACGCTCTTCGCCCCGGCCAGCCCCACGCAGATGGGGTACGCCTCGAAGGACCGCCAGGCGTAGACGACTTCGTCTTGCGAACCGTCGGCATTGGCACCGGCGAACGTAGCAAGAATCTGCGTGAGGGCCCCGAGGCTACCGGCTCCGGTGACGATATCTTCGACGGATACGTGCAGGTGCCGCGCCAGGGCTTCGCGAAGACGCGTGGACAGCGGATCGGGATAACGGTGGACGCGGTCGAAGTCGGCCAACACCCGCGACACCTCGGGGACGGGGCCCCAGGGGTTCTCGTTCGAGGAAAGTTTGTACTGGGTCAGCCCCGCAACCGGCACCGGGGGCTTTCCCGCGGCGTATTTCGGAAGCGTGGAGAAGACCGGACGGGGCTGAGGGGTGTCGGTGCTAGCTGTCATGTCTCCTACCTTAGTGCGCGGCCCGAAGACACGGAAGAAGCGGACCGCTCTCTGATTTTTTCGAATATATTTTCTAAAAATAATACATTTTCTAGAACGCGTGTTCTACTGTTAAGGCATGCAAGTTCTACTCATCGCACCGCTGGAGGGAACAGTGCCAGCGGTGTACCCCAGCTCCGAGGTTGGAGTTCCGGCAGGATTTCCCTCCCCTGCGCAGGACTATTCAGCTACCTCGTTAGACCTCAACGAGGTGTTAATCCACGACCGCGCTGCCACGTTCATCCTGCGCGTCTATGGTGACTCCATGATCAACGCAGGCATCTGCGACGGTGACGAAATTATCGTCGACCGCTCGTTGATAGCCCACGACGGTTCCATCATCGTGGCCTCCCTCGACGGTGAGTTCACCGTGAAACGTCTCAGTATCGACTCCCAGGGCGCGGGGTGGTTGGTGCCCGAAAACCACCGCTACCCGCCTATTCCCATCTTCGAGCACTCCGACTTCGAAATCTTCGGGGTGGTTACGAGGTGCTTGCACCGTGTCGCTTGAGTTTCTGACCGCCGACAGTTTTCACGATCCCTTCGCGTTCCCCGCCCCGCCCGCGTGGAAGCGCCGCTCAACCGAAAACGATGCGAAGCAGCCGCTGTTGTACTTCCACACCGATATCAACTCCTGTTACGCCTCGTGCGAACGCATCCTCGACCCCTCGCTGAAGAACCGGCCGGTGGTGGTGTTGTCGAATAACGACGGTTGCCTGGTAGCGCTCTCTGCCGAGGCCAAGGCGATGGGTTACCGTCTGGGCGACCCGTGGTTCAAGGTGCGGGATCAGGCCCTGGCGCGGGGCGTGGTGGCGCGCAGTTCTAACTATGAGTTGTATGGGGACATCAGCTCCCGCGTCATGGCGGTGCTACGCGAATATGCCCACGGTTTCGAGCAGTACAGCATCGACGAGGCGTTCCTGACGATCCCGGTCTCTCCCGCCGAGGCCGTGCACATTGCCCGGGCCATCAAAGACGATCTCGCCCGCCGCATCGGGGTGCCAGTGTGCGTGGGGGTTGCCCGTTCCAAAACCCTGGCGAAGCTAGCGAATAAAACCGCCAAGAAAGTCCCCGTATTGCGCGGGGTCTGTGTGTGGGACCGGTTACCGCAGGCCAGGCGGAGCGCCCTGTGCCAGGCCTTGCCGGTGGACGAAGTCTGGGGCGTGGCGTCCCGCACCCGCAAGAAACTGGCGGGGATGGGCATCTTGACGATCGCTGATCTCACCGAGGCCGATATCCCGATGATCCGCAAGCGGTTCTCGGTGGTGTTGATGCGCACCGTGCTAGAGCTGCGCGGGATCTCATGCATCCCCCTGGAGGAAGAACGAAAGTTCAAGGATCAGCTCATCTATTCGCGTTCGTTCTCTACCCCGATTGTCGATCGCGAAGAGATGGCGCAGGTCATGAGCGTGTACGCGCAGCGAGCCGCCAAGCGCCTGGTGCGCGACAGCCAGCACGCCAAGCACCTCTCCGCTTTCTGCGCCACCAGCTATTACGGGGCAGATCTGGTGTTTCCGGCGGTGCAGGTCAGGTTGCAGGCTCCCACCGCAGACCCGGTGGTGTTGACGAAGGCCGGGTTGAAACTGCTGGAGCACGCGGCCTTCGACGGCCCGCGGTATGCCCGGGCAGGTATGCTCCTGACCGACCTCACCCCGGCTGATAGCGCCACGGCCTTTGATCTTTTCCAATATCCCCACGAGAAGCGGCAGATCGCCACGACCATCGCCGCGATAGAGCAGAAGCTGGGCGAAGGCACAGTGGGCTTGGGGCGAGCAGGTTTCGCCCGGCGTCCGCTCTGGGAGATGAAGCGGGAGCTGCTTTCCCCGCGTGGCACGACCCACTGGGAGGAGCTGGTTGCCGCCCGTTGAGTCTCCGCCTGCCGGGGTCTATCCCGTGGCTGGGGCGGGTGGGATGTACTCGTATCGCGCCGCGGTCTCTTCAAAGCGTCGGTTGTAATGCTCGGCCAGCGGCAATTGGGTACCTGTGATGAGGGTGATCGCGGAGGCGGTGGCCTGTGTGGCGTGCGGATGCTCCCGCAGAACGGGGCCGAGGTGCTCCTCGTAATGGGCCGCGGTGAACTGGAATTCTTCCGGGATCTCCGGCAGGGCCTGTAGGCGCGGGTCTTTGCTGTGGTCGCCGAGTGTTTCCACGATGGAATACCCTGCGGAGACGGTGCTGCCGGCGGTGTACACGATGGCCTCGGCCTGCTGAGCCTCCGGGGACCAGGTCGAACCGTCTGCAGCCGTCACCGAACTCTTCAGAGACACGGTGTCTTCAGCCACCGGCGCCAGGTAACTCATCGGTTTCTCTCCATGCTGCGCAAGCGCGGCGGCATACTCACGGGAACCATGTGTGCCGCGCACACCCTGCGGGACGCCCGGCTTCGGTTCGGCTGTGGCCGGCGTCGAGGCACCCGCCGATGTGGCAAGGGAAGGTCCTCGCGAGGCGGCAACATAGTCGGTATCGATCACCGACACGTTCTTCGCCCATAGCTTCTCGTGACTCCTGCCCTGCAACCGGGGCACCGGATCATTGCGGTCCCGCACCACGGTCACCGGGATATCTGTCGGTAGCGGGTCATCGTAGACGGGCGCGCCCTGAATATAGAGCCCCTGCACGTTGTGCTTGGCCCGGAAACGCTTGTTGTTCCCGGCGGCCGCTGCCGTCATGCCACCCTGGCTGAATCCTCCGATGTAGACCGGCACCGAACCGGCCAGACCCAACTCGTCGAGCCCGGCGTCCACAAGCTGGAGCTGAGCCGTGGAGTCTTCGAGGGAGTCATCCGGGTCTGCCGCGGTGGCGGCCGCCGCCGAAGACCACGAGGCTACAGAACCCATGTGCGAGGTGGGGTGATCGACGTCGGTGCCGGGCAGATAGGCGAACACCGCGACCACCGCGCCCGAGTCGTCCGTGACCCTCTGGAAGTACACGCCGTCCCTCTCTTGCCACTGGCCTTCGAGCACGTGTTCGTCGTCGAGGTTGCTCTCCATCTGACCGATGACGTCCAGGTTGAAAGCGAAATCCGCGGCGCTTTCGGGAACCACCAACTGGCCCGCTCGTTCTGCGCGTTGTCGAGCTGCGGGATTCTCGGCGCCCCTCTCGGCACTGAGGTCATGCACGCGAACGCTATCGGTAGCCAACGGCCGGTTGATCCCGTGCGCGCCGGCGAACCCGTGCAGTCCGATTCCGGACCATTCCCGTAGCGAGTTCCCCACTCCCATTGCGTCGGCGCGGGAGGCCGCCCGCTGCCGGGCAAATTCTTCGCCGTTGAGCTTGACATCGAGATAGGTCGCGGCGCCAAAGAGCAACCGCGCCGCCAGGTAGGAGGAGGCGGTGGTCTTCGCGCTATCGGTTTCGGCCAACGGGCCGGCGCCCTCGGGTGAGGCGATCTCGGCGGCATCGTAGAGGTATTCGGGGGCCGCGATGGACACATAGTTCAACCATCGGTTCGCGATCTGCTCGGCTTCGTCGTAGGCCAGCGCGGCGGCCCCCACCCCGCGCCCTAAGCCCTGTTGGATCAGCGAACTTTCACCGCATTCCACAGCGAGCTCACCCAATAACGTGGCGGCCTGTGCACCACTTCCCGTGGGATCCAGCCCGAGCACCACCGCGACGAGGGTGGCGAGGGGCGCGGTCTCCGCGGCGAGGGCGGCGTTGCTATTGCCGGCCTCGGTCAAAGCCGCGGCGAAAGTCGTCAGCGAGAGAGTGTCTACGGACAGACGGCCTCCGCCCATGGCCTCTCCCGGCACAAAGGTCTGGACGGGGCTCATGACAGAACCCCGGCACCGAGTTGATCGGCCAACGCCTGCAACTGCGAATCGTCGGCGAGCGCCAAGAGTTGGTTTTGAGCGACCCTGACCGCCGAATCCTGAAGAACCTCAGTCAGGTCTGCGAGGTCGGCATGCGCCAGCGTGCTGACGGCCCGATCCACCGCGGAACCTGCGGCCGCAACGGAGGCTGCCCGCTGTTCGATCTCAGCGGCGAGCGCCTCCCCGGCGGAGGTGACCAGCACCGCGGCCTCGGTGAAACCGTCGGTCACCGCGCTCTGTCGGTGTTCGGCGATTTCTAATTGATGCTCATAGGCGCTCGCTGCCGCGCCCTGCCAGTGCTCGTCGCGGCAGCCACGCAGGGCCCGCGAGCACTCAGCGCTGCGCTCCTGCAGGGCACGGAGCTCGGCGGCGGTCTCCGTCGCGAAGCCGCGCACGGCCTGCGCCAACTCCAGAAACCGAGCGGCGACCGGCCCACTGAGGGCGCTGCCTAATCCCTGGGAGGCGGCGAATGAGGTCAGATCGAACAGGGTCAGACTCACGGATCACTCCTCGGGGGTCGATAGATAGCGCTAGGTGATGGGTGTGCAAAGGTGGTTTCAGGCTAGGCGGATTAGGGGTCTGCACGGGTGCGAAAACCGAAAATTGTGGATAACCTCGGGCAAAAATGACGGTCTCGGGCACTATCCACACCGAGCGAGGGGGCCGCCACGTCACCCGGTGCCCCCCCCCTCCCCGACCCACCACACCTACCAGGTTCCCGAACCGCGGCCCCGTGCGGAGACGCACCCAACCGCACGCAACCGACGAACCCGCCGGGCGCGTCCTGCCAAGACGTGCAAAAATAGAGGCATGTCTCATCGTGAAAACTGCACCACCTTGCCCAACGGCCGCCACTCGCTTGCCGGCGCCCACCTGGCCCTCGGCCCCCTCGACGGACGCTACAAAGCGGCCACCGAGCCGCTCGTCGACTACCTCTCGGAAGCCGCGCTCAACCGCGACCGCGTGCACGTGGAGGTCGAATGGTTCATCTACCTCTGCGATAACAAGGTTCTGCCCGGTCTCGAACCGCTGAGCGACGAGCAGAAGTCCGGTCTGCGCGACATCGTCACCGAGTTCACCGAAGAATCCGCCGCCGAGTTGGCTGAGATCGAAGCCGTGACCGTGCACGACGTGAAGGCAGTGGAGTACTTCATCGGCCGCCGCCTCGAAAAGCTGGGTCTGGCGCACCTGAAGCCGCTAGTGCATTTCGGTTGCACCTCCGAAGACATCAACAACCTCTCCTACGCGCTGGGCATCAAAGACGCCGTGACCAACGTGTGGTTGCCCGCCGCCCGCGACCTCGTCGCGCAGCTGAACACCATGGCCGAGGCCGCCCGCGACACCCCGATGCTCTCGCGCACCCACGGCCAGCCCGCCACCCCCACCACCCTCGGCAAGGAACTCGCCGTCTTCGCCTACCGCCTGGGCCGCCAGGTCAAGGCAGTGGAGAACGCCGAGTTCCTCGGCAAGATCAACGGTGCAACCGGCACCTTCTCCGCCCACTTCGCCGCCGTGCCCGGCGCCGACTGGCTGAAGGTCTCCGAGGAGTTCGTGACCGGCCTGGGGCTGGACTGGAACCCGCTGACCACCCAGATCGAAAACCACGACTGGCAGGCGGAGCTCTACTCCTCGATCGCGCACTTCAACCAGGTACTGCACAACCTCTGCACCGACATCTGGAACTACATCTCGATCCGCTTCTTCCGCCAGATCCCAGTGGCGGGCGCGACCGGTTCCTCGACTATGCCGCACAAGGTCAACCCGATCCGCTTCGAGAACGCCGAGGCGAACCTGGAGATCTCCAACGCGCTGCTGAACACCCTGGGCTCAACCCTGATTCAGTCGCGTTGGCAGCGTGACCTGACCGATTCGTCCTCCCAGCGCAACATCGGCGTGGCCTTCGGTCACTCGATCCTGGCGATCT
Organism: Rothia sp. LK2588; assembly: GCF_040946465.1. NCBI lineage: Bacteria > Bacillati > Actinomycetota > Actinomycetes > Micrococcales > Micrococcaceae > Rothia > Rothia sp. LK2588. Next base: position 301,106 of record NZ_JAYWLS010000002.1, read on the forward strand.
CGAACGTCGCCAAGGGCCTGGCTCGCCTGGACGTCGCCGAGGACGTCATCGCCGAAGACCTCGACAACAACTGGGAGGTGCTGGCCGAGGCGATCCAGATGGTCATGCGCGCCGAGGCCATCGCCGGTGTGGAAGGCATGGAAGACCCCTACGAGCGTCTGAAGGAGCTGACCCGTGGTCACCGCGTGGACGCCGCACGTCTGAAGGAATTCGTCGCCGAGCTGGGCCTGTCTGAGGACGCCGAGAAGCGCCTCAAGGAGCTGACTCCGGCTACCTACATCGGCATCGCTCCCGAGCTGCTGAAGTTCGCGAAGTAGAAGCAAAAACCTAACAGGACGCCGGTGGCGGGTGGGTGCGTGCCCTCCTGCCGCCGGCGTCCTGTATGTTTCGGGGCATAAAGGGGCAATCTACGCGCGGCGCTCTCCCCTGCCACCCCGGCGCCCCCGCCGATAAAATAAAGCCATGACCGATCAAGACCGCACCGTCCCAGCACAGCGCCCCAACCCCGGCTCCGACGAGAGTCATGAGCAGGCGCAGGAGCCCCTGGCCGTTCGCCGCGTGAGGGCGTTGCGCCAGCGTTTTCCCGCGGAGTCTCCGGCGCAGATCGCACAGCGGATCGACCAGAAGTTCAGCCGCGATTTCGTGCTCGTGGGCGGCGCGGAGACCGGCATCAACCACATGATCCCGGGCGCGTTCAACGCCGCCACCCGCAACTCTCGCGTGGCCAACCTGACGCGGGCGGCGAGCCAGGCGGGCGTCGTCCAGAATATTTCTAATTACACGCAGAAGACGGCGGAGGGTGTGAGCACGGCCGCGCATGTGGGGTCGTCGCAGAGCATCAAGGCCTACCTGCACGCCCTGGCGCTGCTTCACGGCCGCGCCCCTGCATCTGCGGACGCCGCCGCCACGGAGATCTTGGGCGGCGACATCCATGCCCTGTTGGGAACCCTGGACCAGCCCATCGCCCGCGAGGAGGGTGAGAAGGGTGTTTCTCCGCTGAATGCCATCGCCGCCGTGGCGCAGATCGGCGCGCGCAACCCGCAGATGTTTCTGCTGGTGAAGTCGGGTGAGCAGCTGATTCGCTCGGGTAGCTCGGTCATGGAGACCACCAAGGCGCGCAAGGAGTTTGCCGCTCAGCTGATTCAACAGGCGCACGAGAAGCTCGGGGAGTTTCCGCAAGATTTCCCGGCTTCGTGTCCGGTGCCGGCCGAGGGTGCTGCACCTGCCGACGCCGCCGAGGGTACTGAGGATCTGGACCGGATCGAACCGGTCGAGGCCACCAGCGCTGAAGAGTTGGAGCGGATCGCCACCCAGAACACGGCCTCGGCCCGCGGCGCCCGCTTCGCCGCGAAGGCTTTCGTGGCGGGCTCGAAGAAGTTCCGGGGATGGGGTCAGCGGTAGGCCAGAGGCGGACGCGGGTGCGGGCGGGGACCGGACGCGGGCCGGACGCAAACGTACCCCGAAAATCACGCTGTACACAACTAGTGAGGTACAGGGTGATTTTCGGGGTACGGAACGCAGGGGCTTGGGTGTGTCGCCGGGTCAGCCAGCGCCGGGAGGGCTACTCCTTGATTTCGCCCTCGATCACGCCGTTGGTGTCGTGGTTCATGCCGGCGTCCGAGCTGGCGGGGCGCTTGTCCTGGAACTTCGGCGCACGCGGGGTCAGCGAGAGCGACTCGGGGAAGGTCACCGGCAGCTCGCCGAAGGCTTCCTTGGCAGACTCGACAACCTTGCGGCCCAGAGCCAGGTTCGCACCGCCACCGACCACAGCACCGATGCCGAAGGGCAGTGCGCGGCCCAGCAGGGCACCCGACTGGCGGGTCAAGAAACGCTTGACGAACATGTTGCGGATGGTGCGCTCGACCGAGAAGATCTTGCCGGATTCCTGCTGCTTGCCGGTCATCAACGCCCACTTGTTGGTGATGCCCGAAGCCTTCGACGACTGAGCCATCAGGGTATTCATGAGGCCAGCGCCGTCTTCACCGAGCATGATGCCCATGACCACGGTGCGCGCGGCCTCGGGGTTCTCCAGCGGAACGCCGTGCAACTCGGCGATCGACTGCGCGAAGATCGCGGTGCGCTCGAGGTAACCGCCCACGGCCAGCGCCGAGAGACCTACCGAGGTGGCGGTGCCGATGCCGGGCACGAACGCCGAGGCGCCGATCGCGCCACCACCGACGGTGACGTCGCGCAGGTACTGCGACTCGAGGCGGGCCGCCAGCTGTGCGGGGGTGTCGTTGGGGTGCTTCTCGCGCAGGTTCTTGACCATCGCCAGAACCAGCGGACGCTGCACGCGCAACACCGTGTCCAGAGATTTAGTTAATGCGGGCTTGGGATTTCCATCGTTGTCGAAGGGATTCTTGAAATCAAACATGCCTCCAGTAAATCACCTCGTATGCCAGTTTTCCAGGGAATTCGCCCTGAGCTAGACGCACCCGCACAAGGTAGGGCAAGCTAACTAAATACCCTCTTTCAGGCCCCTCACCCCAGCCCCGCACACCCCGCATACCCAGGAGCCGCAGCCATGACCATTCACCACCGCACCTCGACCTCGGGAACCGGCGCCGGCGTCCTGCTCGTGATCGGCTCCTGCATCTCGTTGCAGTTCGGGGCCGCCTTCGCGGTGCAGCTCTTCCCGCACCTAGGGTCGTGGGGAACCACCATGATGCGCCTGGGCGTGGCCTGCCTGATCCTGGCGCTGATCGTGCGCCCGCGCGTGCACACCTGGACCGCCCGGCAGTGGCGGGCCGCGGTGCTCTTCGGTCTGGCGATGGGCGCGATGAACGGGGTATTCTTCCATGCGCTCTCGATGATCCCGCTGGGCCTGGCGGTCTCGGTGGAGTTCGCCGGCCCGCTGTTGCTCTCGGTGGTTCTCTCCCGGCGCAGGATCGATCTGCTCTGGTCGGCCCTGGCCGCGGTCGGCCTCGGGTTCTTAGGGTACGAGGCCTTCGTGGCCGCCGAGAACATCAACCCGCTCGGCGTGGTGTTCGCCCTGATCGCCGGCGGTTTCTGGTCGCTGTACATCCTCGCCAGCCACAAGGTTGGCCAGGAGATCGACGGCTCCGGCGGGTTGGTCGTGGCCCTGGGCGTGGGTGCGCTGCTCATGGCGCCGCTGGGCTTACCCGGAACCTTGACCGCCTTCGCTGACCCCTCGCTTCTGCTCTTCGCGTTGGCGGTGGGTCTGCTTTCCTCGGTGCTGCCCTACTCCTGTGAGCTGGCCGCCCTGCGACGGCTACCGCGCAACGTCTTTAGCATTCTGCTCAGTCTTGAGCCGGCCTTCGCAGAGCTCGCCGGGCTCACCCTCCTCGACCAACCGACCTCGGCGCTGCGGTGGGCGGCGATCGTTCTGCTGATCACCGCCAGCATCGGCATCACCCGCACCCAGGCCCCGGCCGGCGAAGACGTCGAACTCAGCTACAGCGAGGACGTTACCACCGGCGCCCTCCCCACGATCACCGGTTTTCAGTCACCGGAGGACGTCGCGCCCAACCATTCGGTCAACTCGAAGGAATCCAACACCGACGCCGGGTGAGGCCCGGCCGCCTGCAGCCGCTGCCGGGTGGTGTCGTCCAACGCGATGGAGCTACCCACCAAGATGAGGTTGCCGGGGTATTTGCCCGTGAGCATCGAGGAGTCCGCCAGGCACCACACGTGTTCGAAGACACCCAGCATCGCGCGTGCCTGAGCGCGGAAGAAGCTCAGACCGGGGTCGTCTCCCACGTTGACCGCCAGCAGGCCGTCGTCGGCGAGCACCTCACGCAGTTCGCGGTAAAACGAGGGCTGTCGCAGGTGCTCGGGGGCGTCCCAGCCCGAGAAGATGTCAAGGATGATCACCTGCGGGGCACGTCCACCCAGCGCCGGGGCCAGTTGAGGCACCGCCGCGCGGGCGTCGTCGATGAGTACCTGCAGGCGGGTGCCGGTGGGCAGAGGCAGGTGGTCGGTCACCAGGGTCGGCAACTCGCGTTCGATATCTACCGCGACCTGCTCGGAGCCGGGGCGGGTGGCCTGAATATAGCGCGCCAGCGTGAGTGCTCCCGCGCCCAGGTGGGCGGCGGTGATCGGCTCCCCCGGTGCGCCGACCAGGTCTACCACGTGCCCGATGCGGCGCAGGTACTCGTAGAAGATCAGGGTCGGGTCGGCCAGGTCCACGTGTGACTGTTCGGCCCCGCCGATCTCGAGAATGTGGCCCGAGGCCGAGAAACCGTCGGGGCAGATGCGCGCGGGCAGGCCAGAAAAAGAGAGCTGGACGGTGCGTGAGTGCATGGGGTTATCGCCGATCAGAACATGGGTGTGCGCCGGCGCCTCTGCAGACGCCGACGCACCATTATCAAGGAAGTTAGAGGGTTTCGAAACCGCCGCGAGTCTCGCCGGGCTCGACGATCTCGGCGTCCACGTGATCCACGCGGCCGGCCGTGTTACCCGAGTTCAAGGCGTCCAGCAGCTGCTGGCAAGCCTCGCGGGTTCCCTGGGCGAGCACCTCCACGGTGCCGTCGTCGAGGTTCTTGGCGTAACCGGTCAGGCCCAGCGGGGTGGCCTCGCCCTTGGTCCAGTAGCGAAAGCCCACGCCCTGCACGTGCCCGTGCACCACGGCGTTCAGCTGCGCGTCGGGGGTTTGCCCCGCACCGTGCGGTTGGCTACCTCGAGGGTTACTGTCGCGGGAGAAAAGTCCCATCATCATTCCTTACTTGCGAAAGTTGGAGCGTTGCGGTGCAGCTGCCACCGCGGCGACGACCTCGTCCGAGCCGTTGCTGAACGGGATCGCCTTGCCGATCGTGGAATCGTCGGCGATGCAGGCGGCGATCACCTCGGCCACCAGCTGGCGGGAGGTGCCGGCGTTCTCGGGGTTCAGGTTCACCTCGATGCCGTCGAAGTCCTCTTCCAGCAGGGTGCCGGGACCCAGAATCGTGTACTGCAGATCCGAGTCGCGCAGGTAGGCGTCGGCCACGGCCTTAGCGGTCTCGTAGGCGTAGAAGCTGTGGTCTTCGTCCACGCGGTGTCCCGCGCCCGAACCCAGGTATGAGACCATCACGTAGCGCTTCACGCCGGCCTCGGTCGCGGCGTCGATGGAACGGACGGCCGCGTGCAGGTCCACGCCCAGCGTGCGGGACGCGTCGCCGCCACCGGCGCCCGCGGTCCACACGATGGTGTCTGCGTTGGCCTCTTCGAAGACCTGCTTGAGCTGCGCGGTGGAGGCCGAGTGAATGTTCAGCAACACCGGCTTGGCGCCGGTGGACTCCACGCTAGGGAACTGCTCCTGGTTGCGGATCACCGCGGTCACCTGGTGACCGGCCCGTACCAACAGGGGCTCCGAGAGGAGCGCGACCTTGCCGTGTCCGCCGATGATAACGATGTTTGCCATGGTTCTTCTCCTAGTATCCAAGCTTGGCGTTGTCTAATACGGGGATCGCGGTGCGGGCGCGCTCCACCTGGTCGAGATCGATCTCAACGATTTCAAGGCGCGCGGCGGCACCCAGTTCGGCGACGGTCTCGCCGAAGGGCGAGACCACCCGCGAGTGCCCCACGCCCAGCGGACGGGTCCAGTCGGCGTCCGAGTTCAAGGTGCGCGGGTCGGCCTGGTCGACGGCGACCACGAAAGTATTGGAATCCAGGGCGCGGGCGGAGGTCAGCAACTGCCACTGGTTGACCTTCCCTTCCCCGCCAGCCCAGGACGCCGGAACCAGGATCACCTGCGCGCCGGCACGGGAGAGCTCGGCGAAGAGCTTGGGGAAGCGCACGTCGTAACAGCAGGTCAGCCCCACGCGCACGCCGTCGATATCGACCAGTCCCAGCGCATCTCCGGGGGCGACGGTGCGGGACTCTTGGAAGCCGAACGCGTCGTAGAGGTGGATCTTGGTGTAGGAGCTGTGCTCGCCGCCGGGGCGCACCACGCGGATCTGGTTGACGACGCGCGGGGTGGCGTCACGATCGTCGTCGTCCTCGGGCTCGGCGGACTCCTCAGAGGCCAGACCATCTGCGGGGGCGAAGCCACCGGCGATCACGGTGATCTGGTGCCGGGTGGCGATCTGGGCCAACCCGGTCTCCCACTCCTCGTGATGGGCGGCGGTCAGTTCCAGGAGCGAGCCGTCGAGGCTAAGCATCGAGGCTTCGGGGAACACCACGGCGCTCGCGTTCCCGGCCGCGGCCTGTTCGGCGGCAGCGTCTAGCATCGCCAGGTTCTCTTCGACGTCGCGAGTGGCGAGTATTTGTCCCAGCGCAATCTTCACGGTGCCCTCCTTCTTCGGCGACGGGGCATTCCCGTCTACGGCGTAGTGAGGCCGTTGGCCGAGGCGCCCGTCCGGCGAGCGCCCAGTTAGAGGCCTGCGGCCTTCTTAAACTCCTCGACCATGGTCTCGGTGGGGGTAGAGGACTCGACGTGAGCGAGTACTTTACCGTTCACCACGAAGCTGGGGGTTCCGTTCACTCCCAGCTTCTGACCGGTCTCGAAGTCTTTCTTGATCGTCTCAAAATTCTGATCGGAATAGTAGTCCTTCCGGAATTTCGCCTCGTCTAGCCCCAGTTGTTGGGCGTATTGAGCGAAGTGCTCGGCGAAGACGGCTTTGTCGTCGGAGGCGTTCTTCCATTCGTCTTGCCGGGCGAAGACCAATTGCGACATCGCCATGTGCTTGCCCTGCGCCTCGGCGGCCTGCACCGCGCAGGCCGCGGGCACGGCGTACTGGTGGCTGGGTAGCGGGAAGTGCTTGACGGTCACGTTCATGGTGCCCTCCAGTTCGCGGGCGGCACGCTCATAGGCGGGTTCGCCCTTCTTGCAGTAGGGGCATTGGAAGTCGGTGTAGAGGGTCACGGTGGGTGCACCCTCCAGCTTTTTATTCAGGTGGTAACCGTCTTGGTCGCGGAGCTTAGTTTCGAGCTGGGCGGCGGGGACTTCGTTGGCAGGGGCGCTGGCGGACGCGGAGCTTGCCGAAGATGCCGAGGCGGTGGACGAAGCGGAACTCGAAGACCCTCCGGCGTCCGGATTCTTGTTCTCGCTACACGCGGCGAGGACGAACGCTGCTGCGGCGGCGGTGACGGTGAGGGCGGAGCGGCGGGTGAGCTGGTTATTCATAAAGGGTTCTCTCGAGGTTCCGGTCGGTCGTATTCACCTTTAATAGTTCCACACCGGTGCCGAGAGTCTTGGGCACGATTCGTCAGGAGGGTAGCCATTCATCGGGGGGGTCTTATCCCGGACTGCGGTGGTGAAGTAGCCCGCGCGCGGGCAGTTCTGGTACAGTGTCTTTCGTTCGCGCCCAGCGCGTGCGCCTCCATAGCTCAGGGGTAGAGCATTTCCCTCGTAAAGAAAAGGTCGTCGGTTCAAATCCGACTGGGGGCTCAGCGTGATCCGTCCACCGCAGTTGCGGTGGACGGATTTTTGTTTAAATTTACCCAGAATTTTCTCAGTTTACGGCGAGTAAGGCCACGGTTGTGGGCCGTTTGTCGTTATCCTGAAATCACTCTCGCAAAAAATTCGCACATCGCCTTTGGAGGATCTCCCCATGCCTGAGGAGTACTCAGACCTTCCCCCTGTCTCATCAGAAACCGGATTCAGCCCCTCATTCATGGTTCTGTATGTCTTGTTGCTTATCCCCTCGGCAGGACTATGGCTCTTCTACCGCTCACTGTTTCAAGATGACGCATCCGTGCTAGGTACGGTTGCTCTCACCGCCATTACCGCTTGGTTTTGGGCCGCATTAGTAGGAACACGACAGAATTCTTCCTACTCAGGCTAGATACCCGACCCCGCCCGCCGCTGTTACACCCCCGTAGGCGGCGTCTTCCCCATCCCCAATGGTGCGGGGTCGTAGGCCCAAAACTTTCCATAAAACGACCGCCCGCCGCTATTTTCAGCGGCGGGCGGTCGTGCATGGGGAGGGTCGCTCGGTAGCCGGCGTGCCCTATTTCAGGATCGTGGCGCGTCCGTCGGCCATTTGGACCACGGCATCCACAGAGTCGGTCATCTCGAGGTCGTGGGTGACCATGACAGTGGCGAGGTCGAACTCGCCGGTGATCCGCGCCAACAGGGCCACGATAGAGGCCGAGCGTTCGGCGTCCAGCGCCGAGGTTGGCTCGTCGGCCAGTAGCAGTGAGGGGGTTCCCATCAGAGCGCGGGCAATGTTGACCCGCTGACGCTGCCCGCCCGAAAGTTGGTGCGCCTTATGGTTGGCGGCGGCTTCGAGCCCCACCAGGTCCAGCAACTCCATCGCGCGGTTCTTAGCTTGCTTGAGCTTGGCTCCGCGCAGGCCGTTCATATGCGCCACCATGGTCAGCTGTTCGACCACGGTCAGCGAGGGCAACAGGTTAGGCTGCTGAAAGATGATGCCGATCTTCTCGGCACGCAGGGCCGCCCGCTGCTTGTTACTCATGGACTGGATCTCGGTGCCGTCCACGACCACGGTACCCGAGGTCGGGGTGATCAGCGAGGCCGCCACCGACAACAGCGACGACTTACCCGAGCCCGAGGCGCCGACGATCGCCGTCATGGTTCCGCGCTGTGCGGTGAAGGTGACCTCATCGAGGGCTTTGAGGACGGCGGGGTTGCCGGCGGCGTCCACACCATCAGGGTATTCGAGGGTAACTTCTTGTAATTTCAAAACGTCGTTCATGATTAGTTGCCTCCCAGAGCGATCATGGGGTCGATCTTTGTCACACGAGCGGTCGCGATCAGCGAACCGAGGATGCCCAGCACCCAGATGCCGGCGGCGGGGCCGATCACGGTCAGCGGGGTGAGCGCGAAGGGCACGGTTCCGCTGGCCAGCGCGCCCAGGCCCCAGCCGATCAGCGCACCGGCGATGGCGCCTGCCGCCAGGACGATGGCGGCCTGAATCAGCGCGTCACGCAACAGGTACCCGGTGGTCGAGCCCAGGGCACGCAGCACCGCCAGGTCACGGGTGCGCTGGATCGTCCAGACCGTCAAGAAGGAGATAGTCACCAGCGCCGAGATGCCGTAGAGGAAGCCCTGCATCGCCTTCAACGAACCCTGCTCCGACTTGTAGGCGGCCAGGCCATCGAAAGATTCCTTCACGGTGGTCGCACGGGTGTCGGTGGCGTCGGCACGGTGGGTGAACTGATCGTCGGTGGCCTCCGGGGCCTGCACCGCGAGCACGGTGCCCACAACCTGCTGGTCGGCGCCGCCGTCCCGCGGGGCCTGGTGGCTGAGCTTGGTCCAGCCGGCGGTATTAGCGAAGATCACGGGGGTGTGCGAGTAGTAGGTGTCGCGCACGATACCGGCCACGGTGAAGTCCGTGCCACCCACGTTGACCTTGTCCCCGGTGGAGAGCTTGAGGTCCTCGGCGGTCGAGGACGCCAGCACCACCTCGTCGTCGGCGGGGGTCGCCGTACCGGCCACCACGCCCCCGGCGGTCTGCTCGACCAGGCCGCTATCGGAGGGAACACCGAAGACGGCGACCGAACCGGCATGGTCGGTGGTTTCGATCTTGGTCTGCGAGATGCCCACCGGCTCGACCTTCTTCATGGCGGCGTCCTCGCGCCACTGCTTCAGTTCCCCTTCCGTGATGACCGACGAGGTGTAGGAAACCTCGGGCTCGCCCGAGCCTGTTGCACCGAAGACGATCCGATCGGCATTGAGCGACTTGAGAGCGGCGGTGTTCTGGTTGCCCAGGCCACCGGTCAGTCCGGTGAGCATCACCAGCAACAGGGTCAACAACCCCACCACCGAGGCGATCAGGGCGAAGCGCCCCTTCGCGAAGAAAATATCTCTGATCCCAAGAAACACGGTCTCTGCCTTTCAGAAGAAGATGTCGTCAAGAATTTGCGTCACTATCAATTCTTCTGAAACGGGCCCCGAAGCACATCGCGTAAAAGGTTGAACCCGAATCAACCGAAAGGTTGATGTACCCCCGCAGACACCGCGTAGAGAATGCGCTAGCATGGCTATATTTTCGCCCCGCCTGACCTGCGGGCGGGCGCCACGGCAGCTCAGGAGGCACATGGGCAACCCACGCATCGGAATCGGCCGCAACGGATCGTCCGTGTTGCAGGTACTGAGGATCAGCTTGCACGTGATGTTCGCGCTGTTGTTGCTGATCGGCACCGTCATGGCCCTACGCGACGGTGGCCCAGCCAGCACGATCCTGTTGCCGGCTACCGCGCTGGGGCTGTGTTACCTGGCCGGTACGGTCGCCGAGAACCGCTTCGCCCCCGGCCGCTTCGGCGGTTACGAGGGGGCCAACCTGATGGACGCCCGTCCCCACCTGGCGCAACTATGGCTGGGAGTCATCACCCTGCTGTGGGCCCTGCTGTTAGTACAGCACCTCAGCTTCACCTGGCTGATGTTCCCGATCGTCTTTTTGGCCATCCACCTGCTGCCGCTGGTGATCGCCTTGGCGGTCACGGTAGCGCTGACCGCGATATCTATCGCGGTACCCGCCACCACGACCGCTCACCTCTCCCCCGGCGCGATCATCGGCCCCATCCTGGGTGCGATGCTGGCGATCATCGTCTCCCTGGCCTACCGCGCCCTGCACGAAGACGCCCGCACCTATCAGCGCACCGCCGAGAAACTGCGCGCCACCCAAGCCGAACTGGCCCTGCGCGAACACGAGTCGGGCCGCATCGAAGAGCGAGAACGGCTGGCCCGCGAAATCCACGACACCTTAGCCCAGGGTCTCTCCTCCATCGTGCTGATCTCCCGCGCCACCGAAGCGAACCTCGCCGCGCACCACACCGAACAGGCCGCCCAGCAGCTCGGCGTGATCCACCAGGTGGCCACCGAAAACCTCGCCGAGGCACGCCGCTTCATCCGCGATCTCTCCTCCCCCTCGCTGACCAGCTCCCTGGCCCCGGCCCTGCGCCGGTTGTGCGAGGAGACCCAGGAGTTAGAGCGCGCCCGTGGCCGCGAGCTGACCTGCACCTTCCAGCTAGACGGCCCCGAGGCGCCGTTCGGTGCCGACTCCACCACCCACGAGCCCTCCGACGAGATCGCCCAGGCGCTGGCGCGGATCGCCCAGGGGGCTCTGGCCAACGTCCGCGCCCATGCCCAGGCACACTCGGCGGTGCTCACGTTGGGACTGTGGGAAGAGCAAACCACCCTCGATATTTTCGACGACGGGCGCGGGTTCGACCCAGCCAAGCTCGAGGCCGCCGGCGAAACGGGAGGCTACGGGTTCACCTCGCTCCGCGAACGGGCCACCGCACTCGGTGGCACGCTCAGCATCGACTCCGCCCCCGGGGAGGGAACCGTCATCAACGTCTCCATCCCCGCGACCCCGGCCCCAGCCACGAAGGAACAGCATGAGCATTAATCTCTTATTGGTCGACGACCACCCCATCGTTCGGGCCGGGCTCCGCGCGGTTTTCGACGCCTTCGACGACATGTCGGTGATCGCCGAGGCGTCCGATGGCTCCCAGGCGTTGGAGGTGCTCGGCGAACTCACCGCCGCAGGCAACGCACCCGACGCCGTCATCATGGACATCCAGATGAAACCGATGAACGGCATCGAAGCCACCGGCGCGATCACCGCCGCCGGCGGCCCGCCCGTGCTCGTGCTGACTACCTTCGATACGCCCAACGACATCGTCGCCGCCGTAGAGGCCGGCGCGATGGGTTACCTGTTAAAGGACGCCCCGCCCGAGCAGGTGCGCGCGGCGGTGCAAAACACGGTGGCTGGTAAGCGGACGCTCTCCCCCGAGATCACCACCGCCCTCTTAGACCGCATGCGCACGCCCGCGGTGGACCTCAGCCCGCGCGAAAAAGAACTCCTGACGGCACTGGCCACCGGCGCGACCAACCGCCAGCTGGCCAAGCAGCTGTTTATCTCGGAGGCCACCGTCAAAACCCACCTGGTACACATCTACGCCAAACTGGGTGTAGAGAACCGCACCGGTGCTATCTCGAAGGCACGGCAGATGGGTCTGGTCTGAGCCGTCCGAGCCTACTCGGCGCGGCGCAACTCGATCTCTTCGATCTCCTCGGCCTGCACATCGGAGAGGTTTTCGATCTCCACCGGTTCGCCGGCGGGCATCGGGTCCCGTTCCTCGGGGTTGCCGAACTCCTTCTTCGCCAGCTCGGCGCGGGTATTGGCCGAAGCGAAGTGACGATCCTTAAACGCCAGGGCGGGTAGTTCGACCCACTTCCAGATGGCAATACCCAGGCCGGTGCCCAGCACCACCATCACCGCGACCGCCACCGGGCGCGGAAGCATCTCGCCCACCGAGTGTTCGATGATTTTGTAGAGAACATCGTGGCACAGGTAGATCGAGTAGCTGGCCAGGCCCAGAACCTGCAGAAAACGCCAGCGCATCACATTCATCACGAAGTTACCTAGGGGTTGGCGGGCCGCCACCTGACCCCACAGCACGAGCACCGCGGCCGCCCCGGCCTGCATCGTGTAACGGATGGTATCGCGGAAGAACTCATCGCGGATCACCAACGAGATCAGGTACAGCAGCACCGCGGCCACCAGCACCCAGTCGCGGCCGAGGAGCGGAACCGCGCGTCCTTCCACCGAGTTGCGGCTATCGGCGAAGCGGGAGCCGCGCAACTGCTGCCCCAACACGTGGTGGGAGTCGCGGTTCTTGAAGAACCACACCGAGATCAGGGTGCCCACCGCAATCGCCTCAACGCGGGTATCGGTGCCGAAGTAGATGCGGTCGACGCTCACACCGTCCAGGCTCAAGAAGAGGCGAGCCAGCATCGAGTACACCACGGTCACCGCGCTGATGCCGGTCACGATCTTCAGGTAGTGCTCGGACTTCACCGCAAAAAGCCAGATCAGCGCGAAGACCAGGTAGAACTGCTCCTCGATCGCCAGCGACCACGTCACGTGCGAACCGGGCAAAACGGTGACCGTGGAATCGAGGTAGCGCCAGTTGAAGAAGAAGAAAATCTGGCCCAGGAAGTCGACGATGTTGACCTCGCCGCCGAGAAGCATATAGATCACGGTGGGCACGATCAACGCCAACACCAGCGGCGGCACGATCTTGATCAATCGGCGCATGTAGAACCCGCCGATGTCGAACCCGCCGGTCTTCTCGCGCTCACGCAAGAGCAACAGGGTGATGATAAAACCGGAAATCACGAAGAATATGGTTACGCCCGAGCCGCCCGGCACGAAGGTCAGGCCGGCGTGCGAAAAAACGACGAGCAAAACGGCGAAGGCGCGCAGTGCGTCGATGTGTGCGTAGCGATTCATAGATTTTTATACCCTGGCGGTGCGATGGTTCGATAGTTCGTGCGGTGACTTCTTTGCACCGGGCGCTGAAAAAGCGCACAGTGCACCCATAGCAATCGAATCTACCATTGCCAAACAACCGAAAACCGGTTAGTTTCTGTCCCCTTATGGGCGGTCTGCGTGGGCTACCTAGTGAGCGCCACCGTGCTGTTTCTCCGCGGCAGAGACCAGCCGCTCAGCGTCCTCAAGATGTTCGGCCACGCGATCCACGCGCTGGGTCATGACCGCCTGCCGGGACTGCTGGGCGGCGTCGTCCGAAGCCACGCGGGTCATCGCGAGCGCCTCGGCGCACAGCGCCACCGCGTTGCCCGCCTTCGACAGGCTGCGGTGAAGGTCGGAGTAAACCCCTGTGGGTGAATAGGGCATATCGGTGCCGGCGCTGGGTGCGATGGTTTGCGCGCGCCGGCAAATAGTGCGGACTTCCTCGATCATGTCGGCCAACCGATTCGCCTCGGGAACCACAAGCTCTAGCGAGCGGTCATCGGGCAGCTGCTGCAGGATCTGGTGGAACCGGTCGATGCCCCGGTTGAAGCGGTCGTTGGCGCGCCGCCACACGCCGCGGCCGAGCTCGGCGTCGTCGCGGCGGCTCTGCAGAAAGTCCTTCAGTCCCACGTATCTCCCTCGTTTTGGGTGGCGCTAACAGCAGCGCGACCCGGGGTTCTTTTCCATGCGGTCGGTGTAATCGCGCCAGAATTCCTTCTCGGTCATCGGCGCATGGTCGCACCCCGACTGACGGTGATAGGCAAGGTACTTCTGGTACCGGTCTGCGCCCAGCACACCGTTGGCGAACCAGACGAACTTGCCGAAGAGTTCTTTGATGGTCTGCATCGTTGACCTTTCGTCGTGGACAGTATAGCGCGGCGGGCGCCCTGACTATACAGGACGCCCGCTGCAGCTCTGGCGCACCCCGCACGGGGCGAGGTGTGTTCAGGTTAGTGGCCGCTGTGGCTGGCGGAGCCGACGAGCTGATCGGGGTGCTCGCGGTAGAAGCGCTGCCACTCTTTCTCCAGGGCCTTCTCGGAGGGGGTCTCGAGCATGCCGGCCGGGGCGTAGAGTCGAGACTCCACGTAGGGGTTCTCGTTCGAGACGTGGTGGCGTCCACCCTTGGCGCGGAACACCTCGATGATCGCTGTCACCACCACGATGAGGGTCAGCACGACGAACACGATCGAGAGGGTGCCCTGCACGAAGGTGTTGCGCACGACCGCCTCCATCGCCTCCACGCTCTTGGCGGTACCGAAGTGATCGGCACCGGATTCCAGCGCGTTCTTGAAGGCGTTGTGGTTGGCCCAGTAACCCACCTTGGGGTTGCTGCTGAAGATCTTCTGCCAGGAGCCGACCACGGTCACGACCAGGTCGAAGGCCAGCGGGATCGCGATGATCCACAGGTACTTGAACTTGCCCTGCTTGGCGGCGATGGCCAGGCAGACAGCCAACGCCACGGCGGCCAGCAACTGGTTGGCGATACCGAAGAGCGGGTAGAAGGTGTTGATTCCGCCCAGCGGGTCGGTCACGCCCAGCAGCAGGATGCCGCCCCAGCCGGCGACCATGATCGCGGTGGTCAGCCAGGCTCCCACGCGCCAGTTGTGGTCGCGGAACTTGGGGAAGAAGTTGCCCAGGGTGTCCGAGAGCATGAAGCGAGCCACGCGGGTACCGGCGTCCACGGCGGTGAGGATGAACAGCGCCTCGAACATGATCGCGAAGTGGTACCAGAAGCTCATCAGGTCGAGGCTGGGCATCATGCTGTGCATAATGCCGGCCATGCCCACCGCCAGGGTCGGCGCACCGCCGGCGCGGGAGACGATCGAGTGTTCACCCACGTGAGCGGCGGTATCGTTGAGCAGTTCGGGGGTGAGGTTCACACCGGTCAGGCCCAGCGAGTTCACGAACGCGACCGCGCCTTCGACAGTGCCCTGGGTGGCACCGGTGCCGGCGTTCATCGCGAAGTAGATGCCGCGGTCAACGGTGATGGCCGCGACCAGCGCCATGATAGCCACGAAGGATTCCATAAGCATGCCGCCGTAACCGATGAAGCGGGTCTGGCGCTCTTTCTCCACCATCTTCGGGGTGGTGCCGGAGGCGATCAGGGCATGGAAACCCGAGAGCGCGCCACAGGCGATGGTCACGAAGAGGAAGGGGAAGAGCGAACCGGACCACACGGGGCCGTCGGCACGACCGGCGAACTCAGAGACAGCCGGCACGGAAATCTCGGGGCGAACCACTACGATGCCCACGGCCAACAGGACGATGGTGCCGACCTTCATGAAGGTCGAGAGGTAGTCGCGCGGCGCCAGGAGCAACCAGACCGGCAGCACTGCGGCGATGAAACCGTAGATAATGACGGCCCAGGCCAGGGTCACGCGATCCAGGGTCAAGTACTGCACACCCCAATCGGTCTCGGCGACCCAACCGCCGGCGATGATGGCGGCCATGAGCAGTACGAAACCGATGATGGAGACCTCGCCGACCTTACCGGGGCGAAGGTAACGCAGGTAGATACCCATGAAGAGCGCGATCGGGATGGTCATGCCGACGGAGAAAACACCCCAGGGGGATTCGCCCAGAGCGTTGACGACCACCAGGGCGAGGATCGCGGTAATGATGATCATGATGGCGAGGGTAGCCAGGATGGCGGCGTACCCGCCCACGGTGCCCAGTTCCTCTTTGGCCATCTGCCCCAGCGAGCGTCCACCGCGGCGCATCGAGAAGAAGAGAACCAGGTAGTCCTGTACCGCGCCGGCGAAGATCACGCCGACGATGATCCAGATGGTGCCCGGCAGGTATCCCATCTGTGCCGCCAGCACGGGGCCCACCAGCGGGCCGGCGCCGGCGATGGCGGCGAAGTGGTGGCCGAAGAGCACGCGGCGGTCGGTGGGTGCGTAGTCCTTGCCGTCGGCGTCGTACTCTGCGGGGGTGGCGCGGCGATCATCGGGCTGGGCCAGCTTGGCTTCGATGAACCGCGAGTAGAAACGGTAACCGATGAGGTAGGAGCAGACCGCGGCAAAGACGAACCAGATACCGTTGACGGTCTCTCCGCGCACGAGCGCAACCATCACCCAGCTGAACCCGCCCAGCAGAGCGATAGCGATCCAGATGGCGATCTTCTTGGGGGTCCACTTCTTGTGTTCGGCGTCCAACGTCGCGGGGTCGACGTACGCTGCAGGACGGTCGGGGTGGGAGTCTTCTGAGGGCAACCGCCGGTCGTGCGGGGTGAGCGGCTCAGAGTTCCCGGAGACTACGCTGCTCATGGGGAAATCCTTTGAATGTGTAAAATGTGCATCGCATTACATAGGTAATGTGATTCACAATTTATCAAAGATTAATAGCCGCCGTGCCCCGCGCCACCTGCGACTAATTTAGTGTGATACAGACAACACCACTTTGCCGCGATGCTGGCCCGAATCGAAGTACTCGTGGGCTTCGCGCACCTCTTCGAGGTCGAAAGTTCGATCCAGGTGAGCGTCAATCAGGCCCTTTTCAATTAATGGCCAGACCACATCGGTCACACCGGCGATAATATTCGCTTTATCCTCGGCCGTCCGCGAGCGCAGAGCCGTAGCGTGCAGGCTCAGTCGCCGGGTGAGCATCTGACCCAGATCCACCTCGGCGCGGGCTCCACCTTGCAGGCCGATGATGGTCAGGTGCCCGCCGTCTGCCAGCGTCGAGAGGTTGCGTTGCAGGTAGGAACCGCCGACAACGTCCAGAATGTAGTTCACACCCTCGGACGCGATCTGCTTGACGGCCTCTTCGAAGTCTTGAGCGCGGTAGTTGATCGCCTCGGCGCCGAGTGATTGCAGGTAGGCGCAGGTCTCCGGGCTGGAGGCGGTGGTGAAGACCTTGATGCCCAGGTTCTGCAACAGCTGGATCGCATGCAGGCCGATGCCACCCCCGCCGCCGTGCACGAGCGCGGTCTTGCCCTGGTTGTCGGCCAGGTTGGTCGACAGACCGCAGGTGGTCACGAGATTGGAGTAGACGGTGGCGGCCACCTCGATGAGCCCGCCCGCCTGCTCCAGGCTCAGCCCGCGGGGCACCGGCAGGGTGTGGCGGGCGTCCACGGTGACGTACTGGGCGTATCCCCCGCCTGCCAAGAGCGCCACGCGCTGTTGGCCGAGCAGCTCAGCGGGGGCATGCGGGCCGAGCTCCTCCACGGTGCCTGCCACCTCGAGGCCGTAGATGGTGGACGCCCCCGGCGGGGTGGGGTACATGCCGCGGCGTTGCATCGCGTCGGCCCGATTCAGACCGGCTGCGGCAACCTTGATGAGCACCTGACCCGGCCCCGGAGTGGGGCGCGGCTGGTCGGTCACCTCGAGCACCTCGGGGCCACCGTGTTCGTTTTCAACTACTGCGCGCATGTCAACTCCTTGATCGTTAATACCTCTCCCCATTGTCTGTTCACCGCCGCAGTGCACGCAATGCTGGCGCGTTATTTCGGGCTCAACGAGGGGCGAGTTGACGGTGAATAATTTGGTTTAGACCCCGAAAATCCAGTAAAGTAAGTCGAGTTGGATGGTTGTCCGAGCGGCCGAAGGAGCTGGTCTTGAAAACCAGTAGGCGGTAACCCCGTCTCAAGGGTTCAAATCCCTTACCATCCGCGCTACGGTCCCCGGGCTTTACTCAGCCCGGGGATTTTTCTATGCCGCCCCCGCCACGATGTGCTTTGGGGCACAATGGAAGGTATGGGAACTACAGCTTTTTTCGGACTCGACGTCGGCACTTCCAGCACCAAGGCGGTGTTGGTAACCGAAGACGGGACCGTCCTCGACTCGGCAACTCACGAACATAAGGTCGTTCGCGGGGCCGAAGGCCGGGTCGAGATGGATATGGGCATCTGGTGGCAGGAGTTCAAGACTCTGTACGCCGAGCTCTTCCGCCGCAACGAGGTGAACATCAGGGGAATCGGCGTCTCGGGGATGGGGCCCTGCATCGGCGTGACGGACGTCCACGATAACCCGGTGGGCCCCGCGGCCCTCTACGGCATCGACTACCGCGCCCGCGAGGAGATCGCCGAACTCGCCGAGGATTACGGTCAAGACGCGCTGTTGCAACGGTACGACTCGCAGCTGACCAGCCAGGCGGGTGGGCCCAAACTGGCCTGGTTCGCGCGGCGTCACCGTGCAGTCTTCGAGACCGGGACGCGCTTCTACATGCCGGCCTCGTGGATCATCCGCAAGATCACCGGCGAGTACGTGCTCGACCGTCACTCGGCCAGCCAGTGCACCCCGCTCTACGATCCCGCCACCCTCGAATGGGACGCCGCGATGGTCGAGAGCCTCGCACCCGGCACCGAGCTCCCCCGGTTGGGGTTCAGCCACGAGATCTGCGGGGAGACCGTCACCGTGCCCGAGCTGCCCGAGTTGCAGGCGGGCATCCCCGTTATTTTCGGCACGATCGACGCCTGGGCTGAGCAGGAGTCGGTGGGTGCCATCGAGAACAACCAGCTGTTTCTCATGTACGGAACCACCCTGTTTCTCATCGCAAACTCCCCCGAGCGCACCCGGCACGCCTCGATGTGGGGCACCACAGGCACCCGCCGCGGCACGTTCAACATGGCCGGTGGGTTGGCGACCTCCGGCGCGCTGACGAATTGGTTCCGGGACATCTCGGGCGAGCGCGACTACGGCACGCTCGTGGACGCCGCGCGCAGCGTCCCGGCCGGTTCGGAGGGGTTGCTGACCCTGCCGTACTTCGCCGGGGAACGCACGCCGATTCAAGATCCCGACGCCCGCGGGGTGATGGTCGGGCTCAGCCTGCATCACGGCCGGGGCCATATGTACCGTTCGCTTTTGGAAGCCACGGCCTTCGCCGTGCGGCACAACATCGAGGTCATGGAGTCGGCCGGAGCGCGCATCGAGTCCATCTCGGCCGCCGGCGGCGGGGTGACCTCGGATCTGTGGCCCCAGATCGTCTCGGATGTCACCGGACGCGCCCAGCAGCTCCGCCGCGAAACGGTCGGCGCCTCGTACGGAGACGCGTTCATGGTAGCGCAGACCTTGGGCGCGGTGAGCTCGCTGGAGGAATGGAACCCGGTCGCCACTACGATCGAACCCCGCGAACTGCCGGTCTACGAGGAGTTGTACTCGTGTTACCGCGAGCTTTATGTCTCGACGCAGGAGATCCAGCACCGGTTGCGGGCGTTGCAGCCGTAGCGAAAAGAGAGGGGGCATGCACCCCCTCTCTTCTTTTCATCCTGCTCTCAAGCTAAATTGCGGTGAAACCACCGTCTATCAGGTAGTTCGAACCGGTGATCATCGCCGCGTCGTCACTGACAAGGAAGCCCACCAGAGCCGCGACCTCTTCAGGCTGCGCGAATCGACCGACCGGGATCTCCGCTCTGGCCTTTTCACCTTTCTCTCCAGCCCAAGCCTTCTTACCCAGGGGAGTCTCCACTACAGTCGGTGAAACCGCATTCACGGTAATTCCTCGCGGTGCCCACTCCAACGACAGAGCGCGCGTCATACCTAAGATCCCCGCCTTCGATGCGCAATACGCAACGTGTTGGTCGAGTCCGATCACAGCCGCTTGGGATGCCATATTGACGATCCGCCCATATCCGCGTTCCAACATGGAGCGACCTACTGCCTGAGCCATGAAGAAAGACGCCGTCAGGTTAACCGCGATGGTCTTATTCCAGCTTTCACTCGATATTTCCTCGGAAGGCGCGAGAAAAACCACACCGGCAGAATTAACGAGGATATGGGGGTGGCCGAGAGATTTCTCGACCTCCTCCACTACCTGCGATGCCGTGCCCTCCTCCGTAAGATCTGCAACGATCCCCCGATGTCCCTCGCCGGGTAGCTCCCCCATCGCCTCGTGAACCGAATCTGACAGGTCGACGCCGGCAACCACAACGTCACGCTGGGCAAGATAGTGGGCTATAGCTAGACCAATCCCCGAGGCGGCCCCGGTAATGATTGCTATCTTCTTCTCGTCTATGCTCATGAAGCCACCTCTGGGTAAAGCTTGTTGCGGTAATTAATGTAGTTTCGATAGATCGAGGGCCGCTTCTCAGCCGATACCTTCATCATCTCGGGCTGACGCCAGCGCGGAGGATTCGTCTGGCCCGAAAGGACCCAGGCCGCTTGGCGAGCGGCGCCCAATGCCACAAACTCGGCCGGTTCTGGAACATAAATGTCGATTCCCAGCACTTGCGCCAGAACCTCGCGGAAAGCCCGAGACTTCGCTCCCCCGCCGATCAAGATGATCCTACGCGGTTCGGCTCCCCGTTGAGCGACGATCTTCTCCAGCCCCTCCCGCACGGAGCAGGCCAAACCTTCCACCATCGCACGAGCTACGTCCCGGCGTTGGATGCCGATACCAATATTTCCCAGGTGGGAACGGGCGTGCGGCAGGTTAGGAGTACGTTCACCGTTCAGATACGGCAAAAAGACGGCGCCCTGAGCACCCGGTGACGCTGAGAGCACTAGCTCCGCTAGCTCGTCATGGTCGACCCCTAAGGTGGCTGCGGCGAAGTCCATGACGGGCGCACCGTTGAGGGTGCACGCCAACGGTAGGTACCTACCGGTGGCATCGGCGAAACCGGAAACGTTGTTCTTATAATCGGCCGGGGCGGAATCCGATAACATCATTGCTACGGCCGAGGTGCCCATAGAAACCACGGCGTCGCCATCGCGCAGGTCAAGCCCGAGGGCCGCGCCCATATTGTCACCGGTGCCGGGAGCGATCAGCGCACCTGTAGCGGTTTTCCCGACCGCCTCGGCAGGTTCAGCCAACCGAGGCAACTCCACGCTATGACCGATGGCCCACGCCGCGATGGAGCTCTCCCACTGCCGTCGTGCGGTGTTGTAGTACGCCGTCCCGGAGGCCTCACCGTGGTCGGTGTAGAGCTCTTGGGAGGTGTTCAGTTGCAGGGTGAGGTAGTCGTGGGGCAACGCAATTTTGGTAGCTCGAGCGGCGTTCTCAGGTTCATTCTTGCGTACCCACAGCACTTTCGTCGCCGTATAGGAGGCCAGCGGGACGCTCCCAATCAGTTCAGCTGCGCGTTGCGGGCCACCCAAGAAGGCTGTCAGCTCCTTAGCTTCGGTTGCAGAACGCGTATCGTTCCACAGGAGGGCGTCACGCACTACCTGGTTGTCTTCGTCCAGTAGTACCATGCCATGTTGCTGACCCGCTATAGACACAGCGCTAGCACGGGGCAACAATTCTTCGGTGACCTCGTCTAGCGCCTGCACCCAGGCACTAGGGTCGACCTCCGTACCGGACGGGTGAACGGCGCGGCGTTCGTCCACGATCTCCCCCGTTGCCGCATCGACCAAGAGGGCCTTGCAGGACTGTGTGGATGAGTCTACGCCTAGAACAAACTCAGCCATACTTACTTACCCAGGATCTTCTCGAGGGTCTTGATGCTACCTACCTCGTGCAAGGAGCGGAGGGTCTCTAGATACGGGGCTGTGAAACGTTCGTCGTTAACCACGTCGCCGAAGAAATCCCTGTCGCGTAGGAAGGCAAGCTCGTCATCTCCCAGTTGCGCCTGGGCCGCAACGAGCACCTTTTCTTTTGCGTTGTCAACGATATCGATCGGCTCACCCTGCTCGTCTTTAGCCTCGGCGTAGCGTGCCCATGACGCCACAATCGCGGCAGAAAGCGCGACTTTGCCACCGTCTTTGAGGTTGTCGAGTACAACTGGCATGAGCCACTTGGGAATGCGATCAGAAGACTCAGCGCAGAGGCGGGGCACGGTGTCTTTGACGGCCTCGTTCGTAAAACGCTCGATGAGGGTTTGCGCGTACTGTTCTACGTCGGTGTCCGGCAACTCATCGAGAGTCGGCATCGCTTCTTCACGCATATAGCGCAACAGAAGCTCTTGGATGAGCGGGTTGTTTACGGCATCGTGCACGTAGTGGTAACCGGCCAGGTAACCGAAGTAGCACAAGCCCTGATGCGAAGAATTGAGCATGCGCAACTTGAGCTTCTCGTACGGTTCGACGTTGTCTACGACCTGAACCCCCACTTTCTCGTAGGAGGGACGCCCATCGACAAAACGATCTTCCAACACCCACTGGATGAAATCTTCGGTCACTACCGGCCAGCCGTCTTCAATGCCCAGATGCGTGGCAACGTAACTACGATCCTCATCGGTAGTGGCCGGGGTAATGCGATCGACCATGGAGTTAGGGAAAAAGACGTTCTGCTCGATCCACCCGGCCAACTCGGGGTCCAGCTCACGGGCATGCGCGGTAAACATCTTCGCGGCCAACTCGCCGTTTGCCTGGATATTGTCACAGCTCATGACGGTGAACGGCGGAATGCCTCGCTCACGTCGCAACTTCAGCGCCGCCACAACGAGCCCGAATACGGTACGGGGATGCTCCGGGTCTTTCAGATCTTCGACCACCGCGGGTGTGGTCAGGTCGTACTCGTGGGTCACCTGGTTGAAGTTGTAACCTCCCTCGGTGACCGTCAAAGAGACAATCTTGATGGCTTCCTGGGCCAGATACTCAACAGCCGCTACGGGGTCTTCCGGGGTCCAGATGTAATCGACAATCGAACCGATCACTCGTACGTCCTCATTACCCTCAGAATCACGGGAAATGAGCGTGTACAAATAATCTTGTTCCTGCAACACGTCCCGCATCTTTTGATCATGCGGCATGATGCCCATCCCGGCAATCGCGAAGTCAGTCTCACCGGTGTTGAGCAGCTCATCCAGGTATCGCGCCTGGTGAGCGCGGTGAAAGCTACCTACGCCAAAGTGCACGATAGAGGGCTTCAGCGAGGCGCGGTCGTAGGTGGGGATCGAAGAGACGCGTCCTTCATCCTTAATGGTTTGGAGATTAGCTTGGTTGAGTTTGACCATGATGCTCGGTCCTTTCAGGATTGTTTCTAGCAACCTTCGTACTCGGTAAGAACCTTGACTTTGTCCGCCGAGGCACTGGTCTCATCGAAGTGGTAACCGATCCATTCGTCGGCCAGGCGCAACGCTAATTGCTTGCCGATAACGCGCTCACCCATACAGAGGATATGTGCGTTGTTAGACAGGATAGAACGCTCCACGGAGAAAGAGTCGTGTGCGGTAACTGCACGAATACCCTTGACCTTATTCGCCGAAATCGCCACACCGAGTCCGGTACCGCACACCAAGATGGCGCGATCGGCTTCTCCTGCGGCAACCTTTTCAGCCGCTGCGATGGCTACGGAAGGATAGGGGGTATGCTCATCGGCACCGACCCCCACGTCTTGTACAGATGCCACGCGGTCGTCTACTTCAAGCTGTTCTTTGATAGCGGTTTTATAGGTCAAACCAGCGTCATCGCAGCCCACAATCAAACGGAGTCCATCGGCCATTGTTCTTCCTTTCAGCGATAAATTTTTAGGAAAAGTAGGTACCTAGTTGGCGAAGAATCATGCCCATCGAGGTTGCACCCGGATCGGGATGCCCCACTGACTTCTCGGCCAGCGGGCGCGCGCGACCTTTCTTAGGGCTGAGGGCAGCGGTTTCCTCAGCCTTCTGTACGGCCACCTCAGCAGCTTGTTTCCAAGCAACAGGCAAGTCGTCCTGAGCATTTGCTAGTGACTGGGCGAAGGGTAAGAGTGAGTCGAGGAGCGTTTTATCTCCTATTTCCGCTCCACCCAAAGTGACCATCGAGTCGGTGAAGGCTTGCACAGCTACAATTGCCTGCTCGGGGGCCAAGCGTTCCGCGGCATCGTCCAAGGTGTTGGCAGCAGCTTCGAGTGAAGCACCCCACAGCACACCGGAGGTGCCACCGGCCATCATGGCCCAAGCACGGCCTGCCAGCTTGAGCAACTGAGAAGGACCGGCATCTTGAGGAGCCTGTTCGATAGCTTCTACGGCGGCTTCAGCGCCCCGCACCATGCCACGTCCATGGTCACCGTCGCCGGCATAGGCATCAATCTCGCCCAGGTATTGTTCCTGTTCACGCATTAACGCGGCGACGTCGGCGGCGGCTTTTCGAACCTTTTCTGCCAGCGCCGCAGCCGCAGGCGAGGCCGCGACGAGGTCTTCCTCAGCCACGGTGGCGGATTTCGCGGTGTAACTCGATTGCGTCCCAAGGGGGCGGGGATCTTTACGGTAGGCGCAGGTGTAAGCGGGTGCCTTCCACGCAGTCTCCAACTCATCGTCCAACCAGAACACGGTCAACGAGACACCGCCCATGTCGAGAGAGGTCACCAGTTCTCCCACTTCAGGATCGACAATCTCGTATCCCGCTTCGCGAAGCTGACGCGCGATAGTTCGGTAGAGCAAGAAAAGCTCTTCGTACTTCGTGGTACCCAGGCCGTTGATGATAACACCTACCCGGGCGCCGGCGTCCTCTGGTGCATCTGCTAACACCGCTTTGGTGAGCATTGTGCCCAGCTGATCCGCGGACGTACGCGCTTCATCGCGAATGCCGGGTTCACCGTGAATGCCCAAGCCCACGCCCATCTGCCCCTCGGCTACGCTAAAGAGAGGGTCGGCCGCACCGGGCATGGTGCATCCAGAGAAGGCCACCCCGAGGGTGCGGGTTCGCTCGTTGGCGAGGTTACCGATGCGCTCAACTTCATCCAGGGATTTTCCCGCCGCGGCAGCCGCTCCCATCGCTTTAAAAACGGTGAAGTCACCGGCGATGCCCCGGCGCTTGTCGAACTCGGGGGCGGAGGCAATATCGTCTTTGACAACGACAATGCGGGTATCGATGCCCTCGTTATTGAGCATCTTCGCGGCAATACCGAAGTTGATGTTATCGCCCTGGTAATTGCCGAAAGTAAGGACCACGCCTTTGCCCTGGTCTGCCGCCTTGGCCACCGAGTAAACGTGCGCGGCTGAAGGTGAGGTGAAGATATTTCCTACCACCGCGCCCGAGGCAAACCCCGGGCCGACGAGTCCCGCGAAAGCGGGGTAATGCCCTGAACCGCCGCCGACGATGACGGCAACCTGCGGTTCTTTCGGTGGCAAGGAAATAACACCTCCGGGCACACCCACCAGTCGGTCTGAATAGAGATCCAGAAATCCCTCGAGCTGGTCTTCAGCAAACTCGGCAGGATCGTTGAACAGCTTGGTCATAACAGGTGTACCTCTCGACAGTGTGGGATCGCGGATTACTTAGCGAGCTGGTTGACAGCTTCGGTCAGCCCGGGGACGATACTGCACTTAATGGAATCGCCTTGAGAATCGGCGACAGTGTCCAGACCAGCCTGGAACTGATCCAGGGGGAACTGATGGGTGCAGATCTCATCCAACGGCAACACACCCGATTCGATAATCTTCACCGCGGTCGGCCAGGTGTGCGGTCCCAAGTGCGCACCCAACACATTGAGTTCTTTGTCATCAGAGATGATCGACCAGTCAACAGTGACATCGGAACCGAAGACGGAGTACTCGACGTAGGTACCGAGTTTGCGCAAAAGGTTCAACCCCTGCGGGACGGCCGAGGGGTGACCGGTGCACTCGATGTAAACATCGGCACCGTAGCCGTCGGTCATATCTTTGATCTTCTGTACCGCGTCTTCGTTCTTAATGTTGATGACCTCGTCGGCACCGAGTTTCTTAGCGAGCGCAAGCTTGTCATCAGACATATCCAAGGCGACGATCTTCAGAGGGTTCTTCTGGCGGACACCGATCAGTGCCGACAAACCGATCGGTCCGGCACCGGCGATCACGACGACGTCCTCGAATTTGATGTTGCCGCGTTCTACCGCATGGAGCGCACACGAGAGAGGCTCGGCAAAAGCCGCGTGCTGCGGCGGGACGTCCTTGGAGATCTTATGAACGCGGGCCAGCGAGGGAACCAGCATGTATTCGGCCATGCCACCGTCCCATTTCTTGAAGCCAAACATATCGTGGGGCCCACACATCCAGTATTCGCCTCGAATGCAGTATCGGCATGTGCCACAGGGGGCAATTTGCTCGATGACGATGCGATCGCCCACGGCCAGCTGATAGGGCTTACCTTCGCTATGGGCAGCGAGACTCTCCTCGTTGGCAGTGACGATGGTACCGGCAATTTCGTGGCCGGCGATGCGCTCGCTCTCGGCCCATTGCGGACGGTTTTCATCGCCCCAGAACTTGGCCGCACCGTGGTAGCACTTGAGGTCGGAGGCGCAGATACCCACGGCATCGATCTTGATGATCATGTCGGTTTCACCGGGTGTTGGGGTAGGTACGGTCTCCAGAACATAGTTCTCGGGGCCTTTGACGACGACGGCTTGCATTTCAGCAGGTAGTGCGGCATTCATGGGGACGCTCCTTAGGTTCAATGTCAGTGTTTGAATTTATTCTGCGTCACACCAGAACATCTGTCAAGCACGTATGTTCACAACAGAATGGGTGTCAGTGCAGTTATTCTTAGATCTGAATACTCCTCCGCCTAGAATTGCTGTTTCAATGAGTCCCATCAAAGACATTTACGACCCAGAGAATCTTTACGCCGCCGCGCGCCTCTACTACGAAGAAGATCAGGGCCAGTCTGAAATTGCCACTCACCTCGGAGTATCCCGCCCTACGGTTTCTCGAATGCTCTCCCAAGCTCGCGAGGTTGGAATTGTTAAAATCGAGGTAATCCACCCAAGCTCCGGCCCAGCCAATCAACTCTCTACCCGCCTGGCGGAAGCTCTAGGGGTACAACGTTGTTACATAGCCCCGGGTTTACAGACCGCAAACTCGCAGAGCAAGCTGGGCGCCGGATTAGAGCCCATGGTTTCTCAAGCAATAAGCGATATGAACTTATCGGTCGGAGACGGGTTAGTCATTTCCTCAGGCGTAGCAATGTACAACGTTTCCCGAATGAAACTGCCACAGCTACCCGGGGTGGTGGTATCCCCGGCAGTGGGTGGCCTCGCTGAGCCCGAAGCTTGGTATCAAACTTCAGAGATAGCGCGCGCCTTCGCCCAAAACACAGGGAGCACTTACATCCCACTCTTTGCGGGTGTCATGCCTTCAACCTCACTGTATGAAGCTCTACAGAATGATGTCTCCTACCAACAGGTACAACACTTGTGGTCCACGGCCACCGGCGTACTGGTCGGGATCGGATCACGGACCTCTGGGCGCACGTCTCTCGCATCTGCAATCCCTAAGCAGGCACTCCATGAAGCCGAATGCGATATCTGCCTACACTTCTTCGATGCCGATGGTGAAAGTCTCGCTTTCCCCGGTTCAGACCGGACCATTCGCATACCTCTAGGGGATCTACGGCGCATCCCCCACGTGGTGGCAGTGGCAGTCGGTAACGAAAAGGTGCACCCAATCATAACTGCCGCCAAAATTGGGATTTTGAATGCACTCGTCACCGATGAACATACAGCACATGCGGTATTAGAACGGATAGGTTCATAACGGGAGTTCACCCACGCAAATATGAAAGGCTCGTATGCTATTACATACGAGCCTTTCATATTTGATTATTGATTGTTAATGTGAACCCGACGCTCGTTGGCCGCTTGAATCGCCAACGCCTGAGTGTCAGCCTCACGCATCTGTTGTCGCTTCACCGGGTCATCCTGTTCGGTGCGCAGGTTTCCAACCATAACGAACGCGCTAGCGTACAGTGCCACAAAGACCCAAATGACGGCTGACTTTTGCGCAAAGGCGCTCATGCCCAACGCGCCAGTAATCGACAGCACGATAGAGACCACCGAAGTACCAAGGAACGCTGCTCCACCCGCGGCGGTAGTGTACATAGCCATGGCAGCACCGCGGTGATCAGGCGCGTTTGCCGGCATGATCGCGCCCATAGGCACAAAACCTGCCAGACAGATACCGAAGACGACGCCGGCAATCACTGAGACTACGTAACCCCAGGTTGAACCGGCTGGAACCATATGCGGCACATACCACCAGAGCAACAGGCCACAAGCAGAGGCAAAGATGCCAAACCAGCGTACGGTGTTGACCCAGCCGATGCGGTCACCCACATTGCCAAAGAACGCGTTGAAGAGGATGTTGCCAGCAAAGATGAAGGTGGTCATAAGCAACCAGCGCGACTGCCCCCAGCCCAATTCATCGGCAATTACAACGGGCAAAATCACGAACATACCGAACTGAGGAGCAGTGTTGATCAGGCGAATCAAGAACCCCTGAAGCACTTTGCTGTTCGAGAAGAGTAAACGCACCCCAGAGAACAGTACCTGCGAAGTGGACTCGTCAGCTGGGGCGATACGACGCGATCCGTTCTCTGCACGACATCCGAGAAAGACCATCAGCGCACCGATCACAGCCAAAGCCAGCGCGACCCACATGGCGCCATATTCTCCTGCAGTGCCACCACCGAATGCAGAAATCGAGGCAATCGCCACCAGTGAGCCAATAGTGGGTAGACCGCCGGTAAACATCACGTAGAACCACCCTACAGAGGTCCCCGCCATTGATGGCAGTGCGGTGATATTGACCCACACCAAGAAGGAGAAGGAGAAGAGTGGGTATGCAAAACCGCGGAAGAAATAGGTGAGTGCAACAAGCCAGTAGCTCCCCGTGCCCAGAGAAAGAAGGAAGGCTACCTGGAAAATCGCCCACATCACGAAGCCGATCATCATAACTTTCTTCGGCCCCATCAAGTCGGAAAGTACACCGGAGAGATAGCTGGCAATGAGAGCAGCCAGAGAGTACGCGGTAATGATGAATGAAACAGTGGCTTCAGTACTACCCAGCACCTTCACTAGATGCGGGGTAATGAAGTTAGCCTCCACACCGAGGCCAATTTGAAAAATCAACAGGCCTAAAAAGCCCCACTTGAGTACACCGGGGATTCCAATGCGATCCAGAAAAGGCCCTTCGGCCTTTACTGTACGAGATGACGACGCCATGCCCATTTACCTCCTGGAGTTATCAGGTCATATCTGTGTGTACCCGCCCTTTTGAGCCGAGCCAGGACGCAACATCAGTGACGCGCCCCACAAGTTTGTATTACAGAGTAGAGCAAAAGGCGCTATCAGCACAAGCGTTCAGAACGAAATTTCACATCATTTGACTGGGCTGCACTTGAGTTTTTGAACGGCACCCCTATCCCTCGATGGGGGTAGGGACGTGACGCATGGTAAGTAAAAGAGTGAGCGGAGGCAGGAAAAAATAGGTGGACAAAGCACCACCCTCCCCGTGCCAACGCTTTGACCTGCCCTCGCCGAGCCGCTAGTATGGTGAATACTGTGTTGGCTGTAGCGCCTGTTGACGAGCTACCGTCGCACAGGGTTTGGAGACGTGCCAGAGCGGCCGAATGGACTTCACTGCTAATGAAGGGTCGGGATTAAACTCGACCGGGGGTTCAAATCCCCCCGTCTCCGCCGCATAAAGACCCCTGTTTCTTCTAGTTGACTAGGAGAAACAGGGGGTCTTTTTCATTTGGTGATAACAGACTGATAACAACCGTCGCGAGAACAATAACCGCGAGCGCGCAGTCACCTCGTCAATGTGACACGTGACGCCACACACCGCAGGTGCAATTGCTTAAGGTGTCGAACAAAATTAGATTGTTCTCTGTGAAAAAAGTAAATCCGCAGCTCAGTGTTTTTGCCGGGTTTTCCGTCGTGATACTGTGCGGAACGATTTTGCTCTTGTTGCCTTTCTCGCATCAAGTCCCGTCGTCGAACAATCTGCTCGACGACCTTTTTGTTGCAGTCTCAGCGACCTGCGTCACCGGTCTCTCCACGGTGGATACCCCCAATTATTGGTCCCCGTTCGGCCTCTTCATCATCATGGTTCTCATTCAGATCGGCGGCCTCGGCGTGATGACGCTGGCCACCGCAATCGGCGCCTCGCTGTTGCAGAACCTCTCATTGAACACCAAGCTCAAGACCTCCGCCGAGGTCCGCGGCAACGGAATCTTCAATATCCGCGCCGCGGTCTTTGGAATTATCAAGACCTCGCTCCTCTTCGAGCTCGCAGGGGCCATCATCCTCACCGCGCGCTTCATGATCCGTTACCACTACGACCCCCTCCGCGCCCTCTGGCACGGTGTTTTCCACTCGGTGTCGTCCTTCAACAACGCCGGTTTCGCGCTCTACAGCGACAACCTCATGGGTTTCCATGACGACCCTTTCATCCTTATCCCGCTGAGCCTGCTGACCATCATCGGAGGCCTCGGTTTTCCCGTGCTCGTGCAGCTCCGTAAATACTGGCGCATTCCGCGGCGTTGGAGCATGGGCGTCAAACTTGTTCTCGTCGGCACCGCGGTGTTGCTCCCGCTGGGCACCCTAGCGATCGCCGGTATGGAGTGGAACAACCCGCACACCCTCGGTGCCATGGACCCCGCCACGAAGATCCTCAACAGCTTCGCCCAGTCGGCGGCCACCCGAACCTCCGGTTTCAACAACATCGATATGGCCCACCTGCACCCGGCCACGCTGATGATCATCGACGTGCTGATGTACATCGGCGGCGGCCCCGCAGGTACCGCCGGCGGCATCAAGATCACCACCTTCGCTGTGTTGTTTTTCATCGCCCTCACCGAGATCCGCGGTGAAGGCGCGGTGAACGTTTTCGGCAAGCGACTCGACCGCGGCGTCCACCGCGAGGCCATCACGCTCGTGTTGTTGAGCGTGGCGTTGATCTTCTGCAGCACCTTCGTACTCATGGTGCTCACCAACTTCACCACTGACCAAGTCATCTTCGAAGTGGTCTCGGCGTTCGCGACCGTGGGTCTGAGCACCGGTATCACCGCGGCTCTGCCCGAGGCCGCCAAAATCGCGCTCATCATCTTGATGATCTTAGGACGCGTCGGCCCCATCACCGTCGCCGCCGCCCTCGCCCACCGCCGCAAGCCGGTACTCTACGAACTTCCCAAAGAAAGGCCGATCATTGGTTAAGAAGAAAAGACTGCATCTGTTCGACTCCGAGAACGTCTCCACCGCAAAGTCGGTGGCTGTGATCGGCCTGGGTCGTTTCGGCCAGTCCATCGCACTGGAGCTGATGTCGGACGGCGCCGAGGTGCTGGGCATCGACTCCAACCCGAAGATCGTTCAGGCCTTCAACGATCAGCTCAGCCACGTGGTGGCCGCCGACGCCACCAACCCGGAGGTGCTCGAACAGCTCGACATCCTCGACTTCGACCAGATCGTCGTGGCCATCGGAACCCACCTGGAGTCCAGCATTCTCACCACCTCGTGGCTCGTGCGCCAGGGCGTGGAGAACCTGTGGGCGAAGGCTGTTTCGGATCAGCACGGCGTGATCCTGCAGCAGCTGGGCGTCTCTCGCGTGATCTACCCTGAGAAAGATATGG
Organism: Rothia sp. LK2588; assembly: GCF_040946465.1. Lineage (NCBI taxonomy): Bacteria > Bacillati > Actinomycetota > Actinomycetes > Micrococcales > Micrococcaceae > Rothia > Rothia sp. LK2588. The sequence goes on from NZ_JAYWLS010000002.1 coordinate 332,454, forward strand.
GCCGCCGCGTAGCTCACCTGCTGCAGGGCGGTCTGAAGGAATACATCCAGATCGATAGCAATAACGTGATCGTGATGTCCACGGCCCCAGAGGTGCTGGTCGGGCAGAAGCTCACCCCGCAGGAGATCTTCGACCGCTTCAACGTCTCGATCACCTCGTACAAAGACGGTTCCGGTACCTGGCACCGCCTGCCCGAGGTCATCGACGTGGATGCCGACAGCACGATTCTCTACAGCGGTCCTCCGGCGCAGGTCGAGCGCTTCGCGAAGAAGTACCTCTAGAAGGTCTTGAAAGCGATCAGACGAGCCTGACCGTCGACAAGTTCGTCCCAGTCCGAGAGCACCTCGAACACCGCGATCGAGGCGGGCGGGAATCCGTAGGAGATATCCATGACCGCCTCGTAGTCGGAATCGGGGTGCATGAGTTGCATCGCGGCGTCCTGCACGCCCGGCAGATGCGCGACGACCATGAGCGAGTTGACCGTGTTCGGTGCGTGGTTGATCGCGGTGGTGATCGCGGACGCCGGCGCGTTGTAGAGCCGCTCGTCGAGGGATGCCGTGGCCGCTTTCTCCCCCAGCGCGTGGGAGACCCACGTGGTGGTTTGGCGGGTGCGTAACGCCGCGGATGAGGCGATCATCTCGGGCACGTTCCCGCTGGTCAACAACCATTGCCCCGCCGCCGAGGCCTGGTCCGCCCCACGTTTGGTCAGAGGGCGGTTGAAGTCGTCCATGCCCCAGTCTGCCTCCGCGTGGCGCATGATGATCAGGGTCTTGGCGTCATGTCGTTGCACGTTAGCGGCCATTGTTGCCCTCCTCGGATCCTAGAAAAACGCGGATGAGTTGTTCGGTTTCGGCGGGTTTCTCCGAATGCACCCAGTGCCCGGCGCCTTTGAGCGTCAGCTTGCGCACGCGCGGGAACAGGGCCCGCATGACCGGCAGGTCAGCCTCGGTGATGTACGTGGACTTCTCACCGGCCACCCACAGCACCGGCCCGGTGAAACTCTCGTGGGTTTCTTCCCACCCCATGACGGTGCCGAGCGAGTCGTAGAGCAGTGTGAGGTTGGGTTGCCAGGCGAACCCCTCGTCGGTCTTCTTCAGGTTCTGCAACAAGAACCCGCGCACGCCCTCGTTGGGTACCGCCTCGGCCAGAGCCTTGGACGCTTCCCCGCGGGTGGAGATCTCGTTAAGCGGGAGCGCGAGCATGCTGCCCAAGAGGTGGTCGAAGTTGCCGCGGGAGGACGAGGGCGCGATGTCCAGCACGATCAAACGGCGCACGAGGTCGGGGTGGTGGAGAGCCAATCGCATGGCCACCTTGCCACCCATGGAGTGCCCGATGACGTCCACAGGGCCGGACGCCGCGAAGTCGGCCTGCAGGGTCTGCGCCACCATCTCTGCCATCTCGTCGTAGTCGAAGGTCTCGGTCCAGGGCGAGGAACCGTGATTGGGCAGATCGACGAGCAGGCTGGTGAAGTCGTCGCCGATGGCTTTGGCTACGGTCGTAAAGTTTTTGCCGCGGCCCATGAGCCCGTGGAGGAACGCTACGCGGCGCGGGCCGGTACCGACGGTTTCGGTGGTCAGCTGAGTCATAACCTCAGCATACTAAAGCCATAACCGACGGTTCCGGTGAGGCCGGAGAGATTTAGATGGAGTACTCGGGGGCCGCCCACACAACGACCTCGGGGTGCTCGTAGAATCGGTAGCCCTGGCCGCGCACGGTGCGCACGGTGTTGGAGAGGCGACCCAGTTTCGAGCGAAGGCGGCGGATGTGCACGTCGATGGTGCGCTCGTTCGGGATCTCCTCGGCATCGCGCCACAGGCTATCGAGAAGTTCTTCGCGGTTGACGGTGCGGGAGCCGTTCTCGACGAGGTAGTTCAGCAACTCGAACTCTTTGTAGGTCAGGTTGAGGATCTCACCGTCGAGGAAGACCTCGCGGCGCGAGAGGTCGATCAGCACGCCCACGGTGTGAGCCGGCTTCGACTCGGAGGAGCTACGCGATGCGGTCATCGTCTCGGGCTGATGATGCACGGCGGTCGGATCGCCCAGAGCATTGCGAACAACCTCAAGGTCGGTGCCTTCTGCATCTGCCGGTGCCAGCGCGACGGCGGCGTAGGAGTCTACCTCCGGCACCAGGTTGTGGGCGTAGGCGCGCAGGTCTTGGACGATGCGCACCAGCGAGGTGCCGTTGGCCGCGGCGGCCTCTTCGGAGAGGCCGACGTAGAGAACGAACCCGCGGGCTTCGCTTTCGTGGGCCCCGCTACGCTTCTGCGTGGAATCGTTGGCCATGGTCATCGGACGCAGGTTGGCGGGGTGTTTGACGCCGTGGGAGCTTTGAGCGGAGACAGATTGAGCCAACGAGCGCTGAGCAACAGAACTCTTACGCTGCGAGATATGCACATATCCAGGAGCACCGGACATTTTGTTACCTGTTCTTCCGCTTGTGTGTGTAACCCCGCTGATAAATTTTTTATCAGTGTGAGATTTGATTTCTCACGATGGAGATTGTATCTATGTACACCTTTAATCGTTATCTGAATCGCCACATAAATCAAGTAACAATTACGACTTTTTGCAGTTTTCGGCGCGCCGATTGCTCAACAATATGGCCTGAGACACCTCGGGCGTCTCATTAAATGATGAATAAGTATTCACATTTTGCAGAGTTATTCAGAAGCAGAGCTTCATATAGCGTATTGAATATACATTTTGTCCGGATATTCGCTGAAAAGAACAGGAGAATTTTTAAAGTCAAGAATTTCCGGCTCTTTTAGCTGGATCACCACGTGTCGCCTCGTCACAGCCACACCATCGCTTTTCTAAAAAATTGCAAAAGAATCCCCTCGACGCCCCGCGCTCGACACGGTTTCCGCCGCGTACAACCTACAGAGGTTGATGATGACGAATATGTGTCAGAGCACTTTGTCAGTTATTAAGGGGTGTCGAGGGGATTTTCTACATTCTTAGTCGGCTAAACCGTAGAGGCGGTCGCCCGCGTCGCCCAGACCGGGCACGATGTACGACTTCTCGTTGAGTCGCTCATCCTTGGCGCACAAGAAGAGGTCCACGTTGTCCATGCCTTCCACGCCGGCCTCCAGGGCCTTGATGCCTTCCGGAGCCGCGATGATGCACAGGCAGGTGATGTGCTCGGCACCGCGCTTGCGCAGGAACTTAATGGCCTCGATCAGGGTGCCGCCGGTGGCCAACATCGGATCCAGCACATACACCTGGCGACCCGTGAGGTCCTCGGGAAGACGCTCCGCATAGGTGACGATGTCCAGGGTCTCTTCGTTACGAGCCATGCCCAAGAAACCCACCTCGGCGGTGGGGATCAGCTGGGTCATGCCCTCGAGCATGCCCAAACCGGCACGCAGGATCGGAACTACCAGCGGGCGCGGGTTGGTCAGCATCTTGCCGGTGGTCTTAGCCACCGGGGTCTCGATTTCTCGTTCCTCGGTGCGGATGGTGCGCGTGGCCTCATAGGAGAGGAGGGAGACGAGCTCACCGACCAGCTGGCGGAAGATGGGCGAGGGGGTGTCCTTCTGACGCAGGACGGATACTTTGTGGTCCACCAGGGGGTGGTTAAGAACAGTAGTACGCATACCTTCAAGCTACCACTAGTTTCACCCTGTCACGCGGCCAGCTTCCCAGAGCGCAACTGCCGCACCACAGTTGACGGCGGGTCTGTTCTGGGCAAAGAAAAAGACCCCGGAAACCGGGGTCTTTTAGCAGTGGCGGTGACGGAGGGATTTGAACCCTCGGTACGGGGTTACCGTACACAACATTTCGAGTGTTGCACCTTCGGCCGCTCGGACACGTCACCAACTGCAGTTACTTTACCGGCTCGCACGCCAGTTCTCAAATCTATCGAGCGATGTAAGCGTCAACTGTGAGCATCACCGCACGCGTGGCGTCCTCGGCGGAGCGCTTTGCCTGGTGAACCTCCCGGTCCATACTCAGCATGAACGTGGCGCCGAAGATAGCCACCGCGATCGCCGCCGGGTCCTGCGCGGTGTCCACGGTGTAGCGGGAGGGAATGGCGTTCACCATCGACTCCACCTCGTGCATCAGGTCGCGGCGCACACCCACCATGCTCTCGCTCCACGACTCCGGGCCCTTCCACACCTCGGCGATCCACAGTCGTGCGAAACCCGGGTGTTCCTCGAGGTACTTAAAGGCCGCATAGACGCCACCGCGCAGGGCCTCGCGGGGATCCGTCTTCTGCGCCCCGGCCCGAATCTCGTCACGGAGTAGCTTGGCGCCGTACTGCAGCAATTGGTCGACCATCGTCTTCTTCGACCCGAAGTTGTAGTAGACGGTGCCCTTCGACACCCCGGCCTTCACCGCGACCTCTTCGACGGTGGTTGCCGTGGGCCCCTTCTCGCTCATGATCTCCAGCGCGGCCTGAAAGAGCTTGAACTGGGTCTTGTTCGTGCGGCCAGGACGGCGCGTTCTGGCGCCGACTGCGGGCTCAGGGTAGGCGTAAGCGTCGGCGGCTGCCGCAGGCTCGCGAGGCTCGGTCATGGGTTAGCAGATCTCCGGTGACATTCGTGGGCAATGTGCGCACCCTCAGCCTAGCGGGTAGACGCACCGAACTAGATAAAAAGATACCCCATGCCCCGGTCACTCTCCCCGGTGAGCGGCGAAGAACTCGCGAAGTAATCGCACCGATTCCTCCACCCGCACGCCGGTGATCACCTCGACCTCGTGCGGATAGCGACGGTCGCGCAGCACGTCATAGAGGCTACCGGCCGCCCCGGTTTTCTCCTCCCAGGCACCGAAAATCACCCGCGGCAGGCGGGCCAGCAAGATCGACCCTGCGCACATGATGCACGGTTCCAGCGTGACCACCAGGGTGCAGTCGTCCAACCGCCAGCTCCCCCGGGCGGCTGCCGCCTGCCGGATGGCCAGCACCTCGGCATGGGCCGTCGGGTCGGCGTCGGCCTCCCGGCGGTTGAAGCCGGCGCTAATCACCTGACCGGCGGCGTCCACCACGACGGCCCCGATGGGGACGTCCCCGGCAGGTAAGGCACGCCGCGCCTGCTCGAGGGCGAGATCCATCCACTGCTCGTGAACGGGGTTCACCGGAGTACTCGTGCGACGGTAGTTCGGAAATTCCATCTCTACCCCCTACCGTGCGGCGAGCGCGAAGGGCAACACCGCGGTCGCCCCCGCCTGGCGAAGCTGGCGGGCCGTGACGGTGAACGTCCAGCGGGAGTCGACCTCCTCGCTGACCAGCAGTACCGGGCCGGGGGTGGCGGAAAGGTACTCGCGTTGCTGATCGGTCAGGGCAAAGGCGTGAAACACCCCGGCGCAGCGGAAGGCCGAGTTGCCGCCGAAGTGCGTGGGTTCGGCCTGCATCTGCAACTCCCCCAGGTCGTGTAGTTGACCCACCTGCGCCAGGCCGCGGGCCAATGATGAGGTCAACCGAGGCCGCACCGGGGAGGGTATCGAGATCACCGCTACCGGGCGTTCGCTCCAGTCCCACGCACCCAGCACCTGTACACAGGCCTTGCCGAGATCGGCGGGAATCGCGCCGTCGCGCGGGTTGCCGGCTTTATCGGCGGCGAAGATTTCGCGCAGGCGGTTGCCCCAGCCGAGGTCGGAGAGACGCGCGAGGGCCCGCCCGGGCGCGGCCTGTTCCTCGGCGGGGATGCGGGCGGGTAGCTTCTTGCCGTTTTCGGTGATTCCCAAGCGGTCGAGGCCGGTGGGCCACATCTTGCGCGGGTCGATCGGCACCCCGGCCTGCTGTAGTTTCTGGTGGGCGGCGCTGGCGGCGTTCTCACTGACCTGGCTCGGGTACCAGGGGCCGGCGCAGTTATCGCAGTGTCCGCAGGCGGTGGCGGTGGTGTCGTCGAGTTCGCGGGCGAGAAAGACCATGCGGCAGTCGTCAGTGGTCTCGTAGGCCAACATCGCCTCTTGTTCGTGAACGCGGGCGGCGGCCACTCGCTCGTAGCGCGGGGCGTCGTAGGTAAAATGCGCGCCGGTGGCCACCCAGCCGCGGTCAACGCGTTCCACCGCGCCCTCCACAGCCAGCACCTTGAGCAGGAGCTCGATCGAGGAGCGGCGGACGTCCACCCGGGTCTCCAGCGCGGCCACCGAGAGGCTCTGCCCGGCCTCGGTGGCTTCCCGTAGCGCGTTCAGCAACTGGCCGGTGTTCTCTTCGGTAGGCATCGAGGCGGTGGCGAAGTATTCCCAGATATCGCGGTCTTCGGCGCCGGGTAGCAAGAGGACGTCGGCGTCGATGGCACCGCGTCCGGCACGGCCGACCTGCTGGTAGTAAGCCACGGCCGAGGACGGCGCGCCCAGGTGCACCACGAACCCGAGGTCGGGTTTGTCGAAGCCCATGCCGAGGGCGCTCGTGGCCACCAGCGCCTTGACCCGGTTTTCTTTGAGGGCTGTTTCGGCCTCGCGGCGTTCTTCAGCGTCGGTGCCACCGGTGTAGGGCAACACGTTGTACCCGGCCTCGCGTAGCGCCGCGGCGGTGTCTTGAGCGGCGGAGACCGTCAGGGTGTAGATGATCCCCGAACCCTGCAGGGTATTGAGGTGCTCGATGAGCCAGGCCAACCGCGTCTGCGCGCCCCGAAGTTTCAGGACTCCCAGCCGTAGCGACGAGCGGGACAGCGGGCCGCGCAGTACGAACACCTCCTGGGCAGGTGCGCCATTATCGCTCACACCCAGCTGCTCGGTGACGTCATGCACCACCCGCTCGTTGGCGGTGGCGGTGGTGGCCAGCACCGGAACGCTGGCGGGCAGTGAGGCGATGATGGAGCGGATGCGGCGGTAGTCGGGGCGGAAGTCGTGGCCCCAGTCGGAGATGCAGTGGGCTTCGTCGACCACGAGCAGGCCGAGATCCCGCATGATCTGCGGCAACCATTCGTCGCGGAAGGTGGGGTTGTTGAGGCGTTCAGGGCCCACGAGCAACACGTCGAGCTGGCCGTGATCGATCTGGGTCTTGATCTCGTTCCAATCGGTGACGTTGGCGGAATTGACCATCGCCGCGCGCACCCCGGCGCGGGCGGCGGCCTCCACCTGATCGCGCATGAGCGCCAGCAGAGGCGAGACGATCAGCGCCGGCCCAGCCCCGCGGCGGCGCATGAGCAAAGCCGCCAAGAAGTAGACGGCGGATTTGCCCCAGCCGGTGCGCTGGATCACCAGGGCCCGGCGGCGCTGGGCCACCAAGGCCTCGATGGCCTCGAACTGACCGGGGTGAAACTGCGCGGCGGGGTTGCCGGTGAGTTTGCCCAAAAGCTCCTGGGCTTCGGTGTGCAGGTGTTGGGTCTCGGTGTTGCTCATGCTCACCAGTCTATGTGGGCAACAGCGACAGTACCGTAGTCAAACCCACAGCTGTTCAGCCTTTCCCTTTCAGCAAAGCTTCAGTCGGCGGCGGGTAGAATCGCCTCAGACTATACGGGTTCCAAGAACCCGCCCTCCATCGATGAAATCCCAGCGAAAAGGCATTCATGAGCGACCTGTTGAGCTTGTCTACCCAGTTAGACCTCGTCCACACCCCCGTTGCACTCCTCGGCATCAACCTCGAAGAGTTGCTCCACAATGCCGGCCCCTGGGCCCTGGGCGTCGTCTCCCTGATGGTATTCATCGAGTCCGGTGTACTCTTCCCCTTCCTGCCCGGTGACTCCCTGCTCTTCACCCTCGGCCTCTTGCATCAGCAGTTGCACCTGAACCTCTGGATCATGCTCCTATGCCTGTGCATCGCCGCGGTGCTTGGCGACCAGGTCGGTTACTTTCTCGGCCACAAGTTCGGCCGCCGCTTCTTCAAGCCGACCGGGCGCGTCCTCAACACCCAGAACCTCGCCGCCGCCGAGAAATTCTTCGCCAAGTACGGCGGCAAGGCGCTGGTGCTGGCCCGCTTCGTCCCCGTGGTGCGCACCTTCGTTCCGCTCGCGGCAGGCATCGCCCAGTACCGTTACCGCGACTTCGCCAAGTGGAACATCACCGGCGCCCTGTCGTGGGTGCTGATCCTGACTTTCGCCGGCGTCTTTCTCGGGTCAATCCCCTTCATCCGCGATAACGTCGAGGCGATCGTCATCGTGATCGTGTTCGTCTCGGTGCTTCCGGTGATTTTCGAGATCGTGAAGGAACGCCGTAAGGTGGCCGCAGCAGCCAACGATATCGACGACGTCCTCGACGAAAAGTAACCCCCTCGCCGCCCCACTGAGCCCGGATCTCATCCGGGCGGTGGGGCGGAATCGTCCCGTGGTATGAGGTACTCCCCCACGCCTCCCACTAGCCTAGAAAAATAGAACAGCCCGCACCGACCCCCTGGAGCCACGCCGTGAATACTGCATCACCGTCACGCATCGCCACTGAGGCCGAAACCGGGCTGTCTACTGCCGAGGCCGAAGATCGTGCCCGGCTCGGGTTAGCCAATGTGCAAGACGACTCGACCTCTCGCTCCACGCTGACCATCATCCGCACCCACCTGTTTACCCTGTTCAACCTGGTACTCGGGCTCTGCGGCGTGGTGGTCATCATCATCGGTAGCTGGATGGACCTGTTGTTCTTGCTGGCCGCCGTCGCCAACGTGGTGGTCGGCTTCGTGCAGGAGTACTCGGCGAAGAAGAAGCTCGACCAGATTGCTCTGCTTCGCCGCGACCCCATCACCGTCATCCGTGACGGCGCCCGCACCCAGCTCGGCATCGACAAGCTCGTGCAAGACGACGTCGTCGAGCTGCGCCGCGGGGATCAGGTGCCCGCCGATGCCACCGTGCTGACCTCCGACGGACTCGATCTGGACGAGTCCCTGCTGACCGGTGAAAACGACCCGGTGGCCAAAGCCCCCGGTGATCAGTTGTTCTCGGCCAGCTCGGTGGTCGGCGGCACCGGTCGGGCCCGCCTCACCCACGTCGGCGCGAAGTCTCGGGCGGCCAAGCTCTCCCGCGAAGCCAAGAAATTCTCCACCATCAACTCGGAGCTACGCGCGGCCCTGGACCGCGTGGTCACCTGGATCACCTGGGCGTTAATCCCGATCATCGCGATCGTGCTCAACGGCCAGATGGTCGCCGCCGGTGGCTGGGCCTACGCGTTGCAGAACAACCACTGGCAGTCGGCGATGCTCGTGGCGGTCTCCTCCATCGCCTCGATGATCCCGCAGGGTCTGGCGCTAATGACCACGCTCTCCTTCGCCGCGGCCGCCGTGAAGCTCGCCCAAGACGAGGTGCTCATTCAGGAGCAACCCGCCGTCGAGGTGCTGGCCCGCGTCGACGTGATCTGCTTCGACAAGACCGGCACGCTGACCGAGGGCGGGGTGCGCTTCAACGGCCTCATGCCGCTGAACGAGGCCGATCAGGACGCCGGCCTTAGCCCCGCCGGTGAAGCCGCGCTGGCCTGGTTCGGCACAGACGCCAACGCCAATCCCACCGCCGCGGCCCTGGCCCACGGTTTCGACCGCGCACCCGAGGCGCAGCCCACCGGGCAGGTGCCCTTCAACTCGGCGGCGCGTTTCTCCGCTGTGGAGTTCGCCGACTCCGGTGCGTGGATTCTCGGCGCCCCCGAGGCCCTGCTACCCCGCGACAGCGCCGAGTTCGCGCGCGCCCAGTCGCTGGCGGCGTCCGGCCTGCGCACCATGGTGATCAGCCACGCTCCCGGCCTGAACCGCGATGCCTCCGGCGCGGTGTTGCCCGGTCTGCCCTCCCACGCCACCGCGCAGTGCCTGGTGACCTTCCGCGAACAGGTGCGCGCCGAGGCCCCCGAGACCATCGGATACTTCCACTCTCAGGGCATCGAAACCAAGGTGATCTCGGGTGACAACCCGCAGACCGTGGCCGCCGCCGCCAAGCAGGCGGGTATGGGTGAGCACGCCACCGCTATCGATGCCTCTCAACTGCCCGACGAAGGCCCCGAGCTCACCGAGGCGGTACTGGCCCACTCGGTGTTCGGCCGCGTGAACCCGCAGCAGAAGAAGAGCATGGTGCAGGCTCTGCAGGAACACGGCAAGACCGTGGCGATGACCGGTGACGGCATCAACGACGCCCTGGCGCTCAAGCACGCAGACCTCGGCATCGCAATGGGCAACGCGGCGCCGGCCACCAAGGCCGTCTCCCGTCTGGTGCTGTTGGACGGTCGCTTCGACCGCCTGCCCTCGGTGCTGGCCGAGGGCCGCAAGATCATCGCCAACATCGAGCGGGTGACCAACCTCTTCCTCACCAAGACCGCCTTCGCGATCATGCTCGGCGTGATCCTGGGTGTGCTGTGCTGGAAGTTCCCCTTCCTGCCGCGTCAGTACTCCACCGCAGACCTGCTGATCGTCGGCGGCCCTGCCTTCTTCATCACGATGTTCCCCAACACCCGCAAGTACGTCTCCGGGTTCCTCTCGAGGGCGCTGCACTACGCGATCCCGGCGGCGGCGCTCATTGTTGCGGCACTGGTCGCGGTGAACTTTGTAGGACGCTCCCTGGGCGGCTCTGTGACGGACGAGCAGGTGCAGGCCGCCACCTTCATCACGCTGGTGCTGATGGGTGTCTACAACATCACCACCGTCATCCGCCCCCTCAAGCCCTACCGCCTGGGTCTGATCGCGCTGATGTACGCGGGTCTGGTGGTCTCCCTCTTCGTGCCCCTCCTGGCCGACTACCACCGCTTCCAGCTACCCACCGGTTCGCTGGGGCTCTGGGCGCTGGGTCTGGGGCTGGCCGGAATCATCGCCTTGGAGATTAACCTTCACCTGCACAACCGCTGGATGACCCGCCGCCACCCCGAGGTGGTCGCGGCGGCTGCGGCGGCCCGTTAACCGGCGCGCCAAGGACGCCTCGACAGAGTGCGAGGCGCCCCGGTGCAGCCCCTCTTAGCGGCCTGTTGCGCACACGCGATCGCGCGGAGTATAGTGTGAGCCGAACGCGTTGAGCCCTCGCCCCCCGAGGTGAGTGTGAGACGCCGAAGTTACACACAGGATTGTTACTGGTCAGCAGGCAAGACCTGAGGTACACGGCCGCAGGGCCTGACCGTGGCGAAAGCCCCGGCGGATTCCCCTGAGGCACCCGAACACCCCACCGGGTGGACATTGGCACACCTGTATAACGGGTGGGTCTCGGGAGAACGTGCATCTCGGGTCTTTTTTCGTGTTAAAAGACCGGGCGCGATCCACCGCAAACTCAGAAATGGAAAGCCATGAGCAATAAAGCTATGGGCGAGAGCATCCTCGAGGGTCTGGGTGGCCCCGAGAACATCTCGCACTTCACTCACTGCGCAACCCGCTTGCGTGTGACCCCGAAGTCCCGCGCCGCCATTGACAAAGAGAAGATCGAGAAGACCCCCGGCGTTCTCTCCATCCTCGAACAGTCCGGTCAGACCCAGGTGGTGCTCGGCGACAAGGTCGAGTCGGTCTACAACGAAATGGTCAAGCTGCCCGGCATGGAGAACGTGGGCGAAAGCTCCGCCGCCAAGGGTGCAGGCCGCAACGCGGCCGTCGCCACCGAGGAGAAAAAGGCCAGCCCGCTGACCCGCATGTTCGACGTCCTCTCCGACTCGTTCCGTCCGATCCTGTGGGCGTTGCTCGGCTCGTCCATGATCCTGACCCTCATCGTGCTGTTGCAGCAGCTTCACTTCTTCGGTGAGTACACCAACTTCGCCGGCGAAATCGTCAACAAAGACCTCGTCAACGGCCCCAAGCTCGGTGACGCCGCTGCCAACGCCGACATGCTCAACCAGTGGCGCATGCAGTTCCCGTTCTGGTTCCTGCTGCTGGCCGCCGCGCTGTCGGTGCTGAACTTCATGCCCATCATGATCGGTGCCACCGCCGCAAAGCGCCTGGGCGCGAACATGTGGGTCGGCGCAGCCATCCCGGCCGCGCTCATGACCGACGCCTTCCGCGGTCTCTCCGAGATTCTGCCCGAGGGGCAGAACTACATCACCCTGTTCCACATCGGCGACTGGGGTGTGCCGCTGTACCTGTTCTCCTACACCGGCCAGGTCTTCCCTCCGCTCTTCGCCGTTGCCCTGTTGGCTCCGCTGGAGCGCCTGCTGAAGAAGATCATCCCCACCATGCTGCAGATGGTCTTCGTGCCCATGATCTCGCTGCTGATCATGGTTCCGCTGACCGCTCTGCTGGTTGGCCCCTTCGGCATTCTGCTGGGTCAGGGCATCTCTGACCTGTTCGGTTGGCTCAACGGCATCGCCCCCTGGCTCGTGGGTGCAGTCATCGCCGGTACCTACCTCTTCATGGTTCCGCTGGGCCTGCACTGGCCGCTGAACGCAGTGATGATCAACAACCTGCAGACCGAGGGCTTCGACTTCATCCAGTCCCCGATGGGTGCCTACAACTTCGCCGTCTTCGGCGTGGTAACCGGTGTTGCCATCCGCGCTCGTCGCAACAAGGAACTCCGCCAGACCGCCGTGGGCGCATCGCTCTCCGGTCTGCTCGGTGGTATCTCCGAGCCGTCCCTGTACGGTGTGGTGCTGCGCTACAAGCGCGTGTTCCCGCTGATCCTCGTGCCCGCTGTTATCGGTGGTGCGCTGATCTCGCTACTCGGTGTGAAGTCCTACGCCTTCGCCTTCACCTCGCTGCTGTCGATCCCGGCTATGCAGCCCGCCCCGTTCTACATGCTGGGTCTGGCCGTGGCCTTCTTCGGCGCAATGGCCGGCGTGCTGATCTTCGGTTACGAGTCCAAGGCTGACCGCCTGGCTCACGAGGCCAACGAACGCGACGGCGTAGCCGCCGATCCCGACGCGGAACTGGCTCCCGCCGGTACCCACGCCGTTGACCCGATCGAGACCGGTGCCCCCGTGGGCAACGAGCGCGATCACGCAGGTGTAGCCACCGCCGCTGCCGCCGGTACCGGTGCCGCTGCTGGCTCGCACGCTGCCGGTTCCCACGCCGCTGGCATGGGTACCCAGGACGCTCACGCCGCACACGAGAACGCTGCTGCCGCTCCCGCCGCCGGTTCTGCCGCTGAGTCGAACCAGGCGTCCGGTGCTACTACCCCCTGGGGCAACAACGACAACTCGATCGTGATCGGCTCCCCGCTGCAGGGTCGCGCTATCCCGCTCTCCGAGGTTCCCGACCCCATCTTCGCCGGCGCCAAGCTCGGTAAGGGTGCGGCTATCGAACCCACCGGCGACACCGTTTACGCTCCCGCCGCTGGTAAGGTCATCGCGACCCCGGCCTCCGGCCACGCTGTGGGCCTGAAGCTGGAGAACGGCGCCGAGCTGTTGATCCACGTTGGCATCGATACCGTGAACCTCAACGGCGAAGGCTTCGAGGTCAAGGTTGCCAAGGGCGAGCAGGTGCAGGAAGGCCAGGCGCTGCTGACCTTCGACCGCGCCGTGATCGAGAAGGCCGGTTACCCGCTGACCACCCCCGTGTTGGTGACCAACACCGTGAAGTTCGCCGAGGTCGACGGCCTCACCGGCGACGTCACCCCCGGCGATGCGCTGGTGAAGATCACCAAGTAATCCGCGGCACCGCCTAGGGTACAGAAAGCCCCGTTCCTCTTGTCGAGGAGCGGGGCTTTTTCGTGGGGTGAGTGAGTGGCGTTTTCCCGGTCTGGGGTTTTACCACGGTGCCGCGGGGCGGGCTAGCGGTTCTCGCGCAGCACCAGGTTCATGTGCACGTGCTCGATGCCGGCCTCTTGGTAGGCCTCCCCCTCGGTCACGAACCCGGCCTTGCCGTAGAGGCTGTGCTCCAGGTATTTTTGCGCCGAGATCTCGATACGTTCGGCCTCGGTGTGTTCGCGGATCCACTCGATGGCTTCGGCCACGATGCGGCGGCCCAGGCCGGTGCCGCGCGCCTCGTTGAGCACGGCCACGCGTCCAATGGTCCAGGCGCCGGGCGTGATCTCGTGGGAGTCGTCGGCGTATTTGCCGAGATCGTACATACGCAGATAGGCAATGACTTTGCCGTCGTCGTTCGTGCTGAAGAGGTGGTGGCAGACGAGGTCGACGTCGTCGATCTCTTGCTCGGTGATCTGCTGGCCGACGGTGAACACCAGGCCGCGGGTGAGGTAGATGTTGTGGAGCTCCAGCGTGGTGAGCTCGTCGAAGGTCTTGATGAAGATCTTGTGGTCGGTCATGGTTTTACTCTATCCCGCGCGGTTATCGGGGTCTTCCCTAACTTTTCGTGGATTTGCACCCTTAAAAACCGTTTTTAAGGGTGCAAATCCATGAAAAGTTAGGCCAGGAAGAGTTCGATCCCCAGCACCGGTTCGCCGCGGTGGTTGCGGGGGCGGGTTGCGGTCAACAGCTTGAAGAGGCCCACATCGCGGACGCCGGTGGTCGGGTTCGCGTCGATGACGGCGCACCGGCCGATGGGTTGCCCTGCGCGAAATTGCGTGGGAGGTAAGCCGGCGCCGGAAAGCCGCAGGGTGTCGTCCTGCCAGCGTTCCTCCTCGAAGGGTTCGGAGGTGTCCACGAGGAAGGTGACGCGGATGCGGGCGTGTTCGGTCAGCAGCGGGTGGTCGAGGTGACGACCCAGCTCTTCGAGGGTGGCGGTGCCGACGAGCGTGAAGGGGCCACCGTAGACCACCTCGTTGGGTTCGGCGCGGGCCAGGGTCACCGGCTTGCCTAGGAACTCAGAGAAGGCGGTGTTGGCCTCGGTGTGGAGGAGGGTCAGGGTGGTCTCGCGGCCCCAGTAGTCGCAGGTCAGCCGCCCCAGTTCCCGGGGACGGTCAACGGTGATCGGTGGGTGGCCGGGGATCTCGACGAGCAGCGGAGGAAGCTCCGCCTCGGACGCCGCGGGCCGGTAGGTGCAGACCACCTGCATGAGTTCGAGATGACCGATGGTGCGCAAGACCGTTTTCTTCTCGACGTCAACCAGGCAATAGAAGCGGTCCCCGACCATGCCCTGGGCGGTGATCGGAGCGGGCGGTTGCGGCGCGTGCCGAGTGCCCTTCATCGGGGTGAAGCCGAAGCTTTGGACGGTGAGGGTGCGCATGGCTTCATTGTAGGTGGCTCACTTGCCGCGGTACACGAAAACTGCCCGCGGGCGTCCTGGGGTATCAGGACGACCACGGGCAGTTGCTATAGGCTCACCGGCCGGGGATTACTTGTCGAAGTCCTCGGTCCAGTAATCGTTGGCGCCGGTGATCTTGCCGTTCTCGTCGTAGAGATAGAAGCCTTTGCGGTCGGCCACCCCGCTGAAGCCGGCGTCCAGAGCCTTCTGGAGCTTGGTGCCGAACTCACGAACGGTTTCATCGTCGTTAGCTAGTGCAATGTGGGAGGCTACGTTGAAGCCCACCATATCGAAAGCGGCAAAGGGGCCCGCCTTAGTTCCGGTGGCAATGGTCCAGGCTTTGTCGATTTCTTCGGGGGTGCCAGTTTCGGTGACATAGAGCTTGGCGCCGGCGTGCAACCAAGGAATCAACAAGGAATTAAGCAGGTACCCGGGTTGTTCTTTACGCACGTGCACGGGAACCATGCCAGTCTCTTCTGCGAATTGAATGGCAGCCTGAACACTCTCTTCACTGGTCTTGGCAGTGCCCATCACCTCAGCGGTATTTCGGGTCCAGACGCGGTTGGCGTAGTGAATAGCTAAGAAGCGGTCGGTGTGGCCGCTAGCATCGGCGAAGTCAGAGGGCAACAAGGACGAGGTGTTGGTGGCCAGCAACGTACGCTCGTCGGCCAGCTCTCCTACCTCAGCCCAGATCTTGCGCTTGAGGTCGAGGTTCTCGGGGACGGCCTCGATCACGATGTCGACGTCGCCGACGGCTTCCTTCAGGTCACTGGTGGGGACGATGCGGGTGAGGGCTTCGTCGAACTTTTCAGGGGTGTAATCGGGGAGATCCTGCTCGTACCCCTGACGGATCCAAGCCCAGCGGTCAGAGAGTTTTTCGAGGGCGGCAGGGAAGGCGTCGTATGCGAAGACCTTCTTGCCGTGCCAGGCTGCCTGCATGATGATCTGGGTACCCAGGACGCCGGTACCGAGTACAGTGACCGTATCGAAGGTGCGTGCCATTGTTATCTTCTCCTTTGAAGCTACATTTCGTGATATCTCTAACAATACTCCCTCGCAACAGAAATAAATACTTTACGTGTAAAGTATTACGAAATATTTCAACGGGGTCGATGCCTCTCAGCGTTTGCGACCGCGAAAGTCCCTTATCAACCAGCTGCATACGGTCATTAAGGGGCTTTCGTGGTCGCAAACCTCCTGACCCGTCGCTTCTGACCGCGAATTAAGCGAAATGGCCGCCACCTCGCGGTCATTTCGAACGATTCACGGTCAGAAGCAGTGGGCAGGAAGTTTTATGACCGGAAAGGCACCAAAATACTCATCATTGCCCAGCAGCTAGACCTCCCAGACGACCCGCACCCGATAACGAAAAACCCGCCCCAACTTGTTTCACCAAGTCAGAGCGGGTTTTTGCGTATATAGCTGGTGCGCCCTGTGGGGCTCGAACCCACGACCCACGGATTAAAAGTCCGATGCTCTACCAACTGAGCTAAAGGCGCATCCACCGGTCTTTCGGGCCAGCCGAAAAACACAGCGCTCTTGATTATACATGAGCCACCGAGCCTACGCGAACGCCGGGCACCGCCGTCGTACACTGAAACCGTGCTCGACTCCCTGCAACACTGGGTTCCCCACCTGGCAGGTGTGTTTGTGCTGGTCACAGCCACCTACGCGCTGGCTAGAACCTTCCATATCGGCATCGGAACCCTGCCGTACGTGGCCATCCTCCGCGCCGTCGTCCAGCTGGCGATCATCGCCCTGGCACTGCGCGGCATCTTCGCCTTCCCCGCGGCCGCTCCCCTTTTCATCGCGGTCATGCTCACCACCGCGTCATTGACCTCCGGCAAACACGCCCGCCATCTGCACCGCGGCAAGGTCGCCGCCGCGCTCGGCATCGTCACCGGATCGCTGTTGACCCTCGCCGGCATCTTCACCCTCGGCCTCATCGAGTTCACCACCCAGAACCTCATCGCGATGAGCGGCATCATCATCGGTGGCACCATGACCATCGTGACCCTCACCACCCGCCACTTCGTCTCCCAACTCAAGCACCGCGTGGGCGAGGTCGAGGGCTGGTGGGCCCTCGGCGCCCCCAGCCCCGTCGCGTTCGCGGACGTCCGCCGCGAGTCGATCCGCGAGGCACTCACCCCGGGTCTCGATCAGACCAAAGCCACCGGCCTGGTGACGTTGCCCGGCACTTTCATCGGAGCGCTGATGGGTGGGGCGTCCCCGACCCTGGCCGCGCAGATGCAGGTGGCCGTGCTCGCCGGGCAAACCCTCTCGGGTCTCATCGCGGCCCTCATCTTCACCGCGATCATCACCCGAACCACGCGCTTTCCGATCCAGGCATCCTAGAAACCGCCGCCGGGCGAGCGCCGCCGCACCCCATTACACTGGAAGGCATGACTTCGGCAGACAAGACCCCACGGCATCACCGCCCGGTGAAGTTCTCGACCGAGAAATTCGAGCACTACACCGGCGGTGAAGACCCGGCCGCGCTCAACCTCGCCGCCCACGAGTCTGCCCACGCGATCGTGCACCGCGGACGCGCCGCCGCAGACCCACATGCCACCGAACGACTGGTGGCCTTCACCGATGTGTTCGGCCTCGAGACTATCGCCGCGATGTGGAAGCACGCCCCCGCCCTTTCTTTGCCCGGCGCCCTCTGGCGCATGTACGCGCTACGCGACACCGTGCGTAAGAACCCCACCAAGATCGCCCGCTTCTACGAGCGGGGCATGCACACCGATTGGACGGCGCGGGTCGTCTCCGGCGTGGCCGACCCGCCCAGCGAGCACGAGATCGTGGTGACCGCCGACCAGATTCTCACCGGTGCTTACACCGGCGAGTTCGACATCGCGCTCGAACGCTTCGGCGCCTTCTGCCGCGTGGTGGCCGCGGGTCAGGTGGCCACCGCGCGCAGCATCGAACCGGGCACGCTCCGCTCCGAACACGCTTTTCAGGACACCGCGCCCCGGCATCCGCACAGCGCCCCCAGCCACGAGGTGCGCACCGAGGCGGCCTCCCGCGCGCGGGCTCTAGAGGAGCACGCGCGGAACCTGACGGGAACCGCCGTGGAGCTAGAAACCTGCGCGGCGAAATGGCGCGCCGGGACCCTCGCCTAGTCGCTCTGCCGCCGGCAGCCTGCTCGCCTGGGCGACCGGCCGGCGCGGAGAAAAATGATTTGACACCCTCGGCCAAAAAGAGAAAACTAAAGGTAGGTGTCAGGCTGCTAATAGGTAGCCCCGGGCTCCATTATTTAGCCGCTTCGAGCGGCCTTTCGCCGAGAGGCGCTCCCAGTCTGGCACCGCTAACCTTGTGAGTGAAAATGTCCGTATCTCTTCTGAAGAGATGCGGACATTTTTGTGTGCACAAACCTAACCATCTGCGTCTGACCTGGCACGACGCATACCCACCAAAATGGGGCTGTGGAAATGTGATCACCCCTACGCCCGATCTGTCGTGTTGTTAACCTGGCCGATATATGGTGTCTATATATCACGTCCCCTTGAGCCCACATCATCAGGAGAACCATGTTCGAGAACCTGTTCCCCCACGAGAACACCTCGTTACGTTCTCTGGCGGAGCTCTCTAGCAAGGTTGCAGACGCCTCGTCTTTGCTCTCCGAGATGGTGGGCAGCAACGGGGTTGATTCCTACGACGAGCTCTTCGAGGCCATGGTCGAACACGAGGCCGAGACCCAGGATCTCTTCATCCAGACCATGACCCATGTGCGGAGCACCTTCGTTTCTCCGGTTCCCCGAGAAGACCTCTATTCGCTGGCTAACAGCCTGTTGGCCGCCACCGAGCGTCTCACCTCAGCCGGGCACGTGCTGTCGCTACACTCGATCGACCGCTTCACCTCTCACGCGACGACCCTGCTCGACATCATTCAACGTCAGGCCGTGTTGACCACCGCGATCTTGCCCCGGGTGGAAGAGGTCAAGAGCCTGGACCAGTACTGGATGGATATGCTGCGCATCTCGCGACAGGCCACCCGCACGTCCGAGGCCTACGTCGCCGAGATCCTCGCTACCTATAAGAGCGATCGCTACCTGAAGACCCGCGAATTCGTGGTCGAGCTGAAGGCGGCCGCCCAGGCCATGCGTGAGGTGTCCACCCAGATCGGCCGAATCATCGTCCAGGAATCCTAGCCCGTGACCGCAGTATTGTTTGTGCTCTGTCTGGTGGGTATCGCCGGGTATCTGGTGACCTCCGGATTTCACGATGCCCAGAATTCGGTGGCCGTGCCGGTGCGGACGCGCGCGCTCACGCCGACCGCGGCCCTGCGGGTGTGTGCCGCGTTCAACTTCATCGGAGTGTTGACCAGCGGCATTTTCTTGGCCGGTTACGTGCGCGACTGGTTGGCGTTGCCGGCGGGCGGGGTCGGTCTGGCGATCCTCGCGATGGCGCTGTTGGCGCAGGTCGGTTGGTCGCTGATGACCTGGTATTTGCGGATGCCGTCGTCCTCGACCCACGCGGTGATCGGCGGGTTGTTGGGCGCCGCCTGGGCCGCGCGAGCGGTAGGTTTCAGCGTTCCCTCGCCGTTTACGCAATCGGTCAACGAGTTTGTCTTGGTCCCGCTGTTGCTCGTTCCGCTGTTGATTTTCGTGCTCGCGTGGGCCTTGGTTTTCCCGCTGAGCAGCATCGCCCAGAACTCCTACCCGCGCACCGTCAACAGGGTCTCCCGCCACGTGATGTCGGTGGCGAATTCCACGATTTCGCTCTTTCACGGCGTGCAGACCGGCCAGCGTGTGTTCTTGTTCCTCACGCTGGCGCTGCTGGGTGCGGGCATCGCACCGCACCCGATGTGGGACGTCCTGGGCATCGTCGTCGGTGCGTTACTGCTGACCTTCGGGACGATGCTCGGCGGTTGGCGCATCGGGTACACCTTCGCGCACCGCATGGTGCGAGTGGACCCGTTCCGTGGTGCGGTGGCGCAGGGAACCACGGCCTTCGTGTTCATCCTGACGCAGTTCTTCCTCAACGCCTCGATCTCGACCTCGCATATCGCCAGCACCGCCGTGCTCGGCGCGGGCGTGAACCAGCGATTCAGCTCGGTGCGCGGGTCGGTAGTGGCCAAGGTGTTGTTGACATGGATCGCCACCGTTCCCATGTGCTTCGGGGTCGCGGCGGTGCTGTTCCTGGCGATCTCTCCCCTGCTGGGTGCCTAGCTCAGGGTCACGCCAGACCGGGTAGCCAGCTAGGCGCCTGCGCGCGAAACTCTGCGATCTCCTCCGGACTGTGGAGCACGCGCTCGTTTTCACCGACGATAAAGCCCTTGCCCGTGCCCTCGGGGATCGCGCCGAGTATCGTCAGCCCGCTCCGTTCGAGGTGCTCCAGATTGCTCGCTTCCACGGGCGAAGGGTGGGCGGGGGCCGCGCCGATGACTATCCCCGTGACGTCCAGGCCCCGTGAGGCGAGGTAATGGGCGGTCAGCCCGGTGTGGTTGAGGGTTCCCAGCCCTGCCCGGGCCACGATCACGGTGACCATAGGTACGCCCACCGCGGCGAGCGCGAGCATCAGATCGGCCTGGTTCTGGCTGCGGCACTCCCCCGCGGACGCCGGTAGCGGCTCGGCGAGGTCCACCAGCACCCCGCCGGCGCCTTCGACGAGCACGGTATCGAAGCGGCCCAGCAGATCCTCTACCCGGTCCTGGTGTTCGCGCAGCTCAGGGAGGGGTTTGTTCTCCCGGTGGGCGGCGGCCACGGGTGCCATGGGGTAGCGCAGCCGCGCGCCTTCGAAGGCTTCTGCCCCGGAGAGCGCGGCGGCCAGTTGGGCGTCCCCGGGCAACGAGGCGGTCAGTCCGGTTTGGGTGGGTTTGAAGATCGCTACCTTCTCGCCGCGGGTTATCCGTGCCGCGGCGATGGCGGCGGTGGCGATGGTTTTTCCGACGTCGGTGTCGGTGCCGACGATATTGATGATGCGGGCAGACATGGTTTCTTTCACGGTGTCTCGTTCACAGGTTGCGGTGAGGGGTAAAGGCCGATGCGTAGCGGCTCCGGGGCGCGGTAGGAAAGCAGGTCGATCCAGCGGGGCTCGTTCTCCAGGCGCAGGTTCACGCGGTTCTCGCGAGCCCAGAGCGCTATCTCGTGGATCACCCAGGTGGTCTCGCTTTCGGCCAGGTACGCACCGAGGCAGCGGTGGATACCCCACCCGAAGGCCAGCGAGAACGATCCCTGTTCGCAGCCGCGGCGGGTGCTGAGTTCCAGCAGGATCTCGGTTCCCGGGGCCACCGGTTCTCCGCCCAGGCTGGCGTTAGCACCGGCGATCCGACGCCAGGTGGGCACCGAGGAGTCGGTGGCGAGCACGGCCCGCACCGCGGAGTTGGCCTGTTCGGAGTCCACGCAGTCGGCGAGGTCAATACCGTGGGAGCCGGTGAGCACGCTGTACAGCACGTTCTTCTGCAGCAGGGCGGTGGTGAATTGCCCGGCGATCACCAGGAAATAGGCCAGGGAGATCACCCGCCGCTTGTCGATGCCGCGGCGTAGTAACCGGGTGTAGAGCACGTCCGGGTTGTCGGCGGCGTTCTCTACCAGCTGCCGCAGCCGCCGGTAGAAGCGGCCCGCGCGGTGGGCGAGCTCCTCCTGCCGTTGCGGATCTGGCCAGCCCCAGAAGAGTTCGAGGGAGTCGAGGCTGGCCTGAGCGAGCTCTTCTTCGGTGAGCCCCACGGCCAGGAAATCCGCACGGTCCAATCCGGTCAAGCACGCCATGAGCGCGACGGTGACGGTGTGGAACACCGGCAGGTCGGGGTCGAAGGTGCCGGTTCTCGGGGCGGTGTCGAGAAAGTTGCGGGTCAGGGTTCGCACCAAATCTTCTTGCCGCCTCACCTTCGGCGGGGTGAAAAAGCGCGCTACCTCGGCGCGGACGTCCCGGTGGAGTTGGCCGGTGGCGCTGGCCAACACCTCGGGCAGGGCAAAGCCGTAGCGGGCGAGCACGCGCAGGGTGGCCGGTTCGAAGCTCGTCACCGCCCGTAGCGCGTTATCGGGCAGGAACGCCTCGGGGTCGCTGAGCACCTCTTTGATCTGATGCACCTCACGGACGTGCAGATAGGGGTCGGATTGCCCCACGGGCACGAAGCTCTCGCTGAGGGTGGAGCGCTCAACGTGCAGGTGAGAGACGGGGCAACCGCCGGGGGAACCGTGGGTGTTCATGCTGTCCTTTCGCCGGTGGTGCTGAGGGGCTGGGCCGGTGCGCGGTCGTCCGAGGATACGCTCGCGAGGACGTCCCGCACAGTTTCCAGGGCACTGGCCAGTGTGGCGCGGTCTACCCCGGCGGTGGCGGTGAAGCGTAACCGCGCGCGGCCGTCGGGAACGGAGGGCGGGCGGAAACATCCCACCCCGATGCCCCACGCACGGAGAGTGTGCGCGGCGTGCGCAGCCTGCTCCGAGGTGCCGGGGAAGACCAACGACTGCACTGCCGCGGCGGCTGGCTCCAGATGCAGGGCGGCGCAGATGGTCGCGGCGTTTTCCCGCAGCTCTGCGGTCAGCCGCTGGCCCTCGTCCTGCACAATCCCGGCGGCCGCGTGAGCCGCGGCGGCAGAGGCCGGGGCCACCCCGGTATCGAACATGAAGGTGCGCGCGAAGTTCACCAGGTACTCGCGCACGGGCCCGGTGCACAGCACCACCCCGCCCTGGGAGGCCAGCGCCTTACCCAGGGAGGCGGTGACGATCACCGCGGGAGAACCGGCGATCCCGCTGGCCCGGGCCGCCCCCGCACCCTGCCCGAGCACGCCGATCGAGTGGGACTCGTCGACGATGAGGAGGGCTTCGTGGCGCAGGGCGATCTCGTGGGCGGTTGCCAGGTCGGCGGCGTCCCCGAGCACCGAATACACGCCCTCGACCACGAGTATCTTGTGCGGGGCCGAGCTTTCCGCCAACATCCGGTCGGCCGCGGTGAGATCCTGGTGCGGAAAGAGTGCGGTGCGGACGCCGGCCAGGGCGGCGGCGTCGTGCAGGGAGGCGTGCACGTGGGCGTCCATCACGACCTGCGTGGAGGGCTTGGTCAGTGCGGCCAGTACACCCAGATTCGCGGTGTATCCGCTGGAGAAAACCAACCCCGCCGCGCACCCGCTCAGTTCGGCCAGGCGACCTTCGAGCTCGGTGTGGATCGCGGTGGTTCCACCGACCACCCGGGAGGCCCGGGCGGAGGTTCCCCATCGTTCCACAGCGGTGATCGCCGCCTCGCCCACGCGCGGATCGGCCGTCAACCCCAGGTAATCGTTGCTGGCCAGGTCGCAGAGTAAACCGGTGGCCGGAGTCGTCTCGCGCGTAAGGCCCCGGGCCTCCCAGGCTTGCATGCGGCGGCCGATGAGTTTCACAAACGGCGCGGGGTAGCTCATGGCCCGTACACCTTCTCCACGGCGGTGCCTATCGCGGAGCCGATTGCGGCGACCTCGTCATCGGTGCAGATATAGGTGGGCATGGTGTAGATCAGCGTTCGGAAAGGACGCACCCACACGCCGGCCTCGATGGCGGCGGCGGTCACGGCGGGCACGTCCACCGGCCGGTCAAGCTCGACCACCCCGATACCACCGAGCACGCGCGTTTCTCGCACCGCCGACAGCGAGTTCAACGGGGTGAGGCTACGGTGCAGGGCCCGATGCAGACGCGGAACGCTGTGTTCCCACCGGGAGTCGGGGGCATGCGGCTGCTCCCCCGCCGCGCGATTGCCGGTGAGCAGATCAAGGGAGGCGCAGGCTGTCGCGGAGGCCAACGGGTTACCCATAAAGGTGGGCCCGTGCATCAGCGCCCGGAACTTCGAACCGCTGATCACCTCGGCCACGGGCGCGCTCACGATCGCGGCGGCCTGGGTGAGGTACCCGCCGGTCAGCGCCTTGCCCACCGTCATCACGTCGGGGACGACGCCGGCCCACTCGGCGGCGAAGAGCCGGCCGGCGCGTCCAAAGCCTGTGGCGATCTCATCGAAGATCAACAGCAACCCGTGTTCAGTAGTCAGCTCGCGCAGTACCCGCAGGCAGCGAGGGTGGAAGATGTGCATGCCACCGGCGCCCTGCACCACGGGCTCGAGGATGACAGCGGCGCACTCGGCGGCGTGGGATTCGATGGTCTGCGCGGCGGCCTGCTCCCACCGCTGTTGGGCGACCTCGTCGACCGTCCAGCTGTCGGTGTTGATGTCATAGGACGCGGCAGGTGGGCGCGGAATGAAGACTTGCGAGCTGACCAACCCCGCGAAATCGGCGTGCATGCCGTCCTCGGGATCGCACACGCCCATCGCGCCGACGGTATCTCCGTGGTAACCGCCGCGCAGGGCGAGGAAGCGGCGCCGGTCAGTACGCCCGCGGGCGGCCTGATATTGCACGGCCAACTTGAGAGCGACCTCCACCGAGACCGACCCCGAGTCGGCGAGGAAGACGTGATTGAGATCGCCGGGTGCCAGATCGGCCAGGCGCTCGGCCAGTTCGACCGCAGGTTCGTGCGTGAGCCCCCCGAACATGACGTGGCTGAAGCGACGGCTCTGCTCATACAGCGCCGCGTCGAGCACCGGATGACGGTAACCGTGCACCTGGCACCACCAAGAGCTCATGGCGTCGATGACCCGATGGGTGGTCCCGGACTCGGTCTGCAACTCGAGGGTGCTGGCGTAGGCATCAGTGACCGCGTAGAGCGGCCGGGAGTTCAGCGGCGCGTAGGGGTGCCAGAGCAGGCCGCGATCGCGGGCCACCAACTCGGCGGGGGCAGATTTTTTGAACACTGTTCAATTTTGCACCCCCGGCCCTCAAATCGCCACTTCAGCGGCGAAAACTCTCCCACAGGCGCACGGCAGGGGATTAAACGCGCGGCGCCACCGGGAACGACCTGAAGTCGCTCGCGGTGGCGCCGCGTGATGCAGGGTTCGGTTTAACCGAAGCGGCCCGAGACGTAGTCTTCGGTGGCCTTCTGCTTAGGGTTGTTGAAGATCTCCTGGGTCGGAGCGTACTCGACCAACTTGCCGGGCTTGCCGGTGCCCTCGATGTAGAAGAACGCGGTCTTGTCGGAGACGCGAGCGGCCTGCTGCATGTTGTGGGTCACGATGACCACGGTGTATTCCTCTTTGAGCTCGTTGATGAGGTCTTCAACGGCCAGGGTCGAGATCGGGTCGAGCGCCGAACAGGGCTCGTCCATGAGGATCACATCGGGCTTGACCGCGATCGAGCGGGCGATGCACAGACGTTGCTGCTGACCACCCGAGAGGCCCGAACCGGGCTTATCCAGGCGATCCTTGACCTCGTTCCAGAGGTTTGCGCCGCGTAGCGAAGACTCGACAAGATCGTCGGCGTCGGTGCGGGAGATGCGGCGGTTGTTCAGCTTCACACCGGCCAGCACGTTCTCGCGGATAGACATGGTCGGGAACGGGTTAGGACGCTGGAAGACCATACCGATCTGCGAACGCACGACCACCGGGTCTACGCCCTTGCCGTACAGATCGTCGCCGTCGAGCAGAACCTTGCCCTCCACACGTGCGCCAGGGATGACCTCGTGCATGCGGTTCAGGGTGCGGAGGAAGGTCGACTTACCGCAACCGGAGGGGCCGATGAAGGCGGTGACGGTGCGGGGCTCGATGGACATATTCACGCCTTCCACTGCGCGGAAGTCGCCGTAGTACACGTTGAGGTCTTCAACATCGATGCGCTTAGACACTTGGTTTGTTCCTTTTCTGAAAGTCTTTAGGCTGGAGTGGTGGCTAATCTGCAGTGGCGGGAGCGGGTGAGCCAACTGGCTCGGGATGAGCGCCGCGGGTGCGAGCTCGCGAGCACCTGAGAGCAAGCGAATCGCGTAGCGTGCGTTCAGCGTTGTTGGCGAATCCGCACCCGCCACAGCAATGAGATTTAGCGACCGGTCTTAGGAGCGAAGAACTTGGCGATCGCGCGGGCGATCAAGTTCAGGATCATCACAATGAGAATCAACACCAGCGCGGCCGCCCAGGCGCGGGTCTCAGAGACTGCCGCAGCGGTGGGGCTGGTGGGGTTCATGATCTGGTAGTAGATGAAGGTCGGCAGGGTGGCCATCCAACCGGAGAACGCGTTCCAGTTGATGGAGTTGACGAAGCCGGCGGTCACCAGGATGGGAGCGGTCTCACCGATCACGCGGGCAATCGCCAAGGTCACGCCCGAGGCGATACCGGAGATAGCGGTGGGGATAACGACCTTCATGATGGTGCGCCACTTACGCACGCCCAGCGCGTAGGACGCTTCACGCAGCTCGTTCGGAACGATGCGCAGCATCTCTTCGGCGTTACGAACCACGGTGGGGATCATCAGCACCGACAACGCCACGGCGGCCACCAGGCCCATACGCTTCGACGGGTCGCCGGTGACCATCACGAAGAAGGACGCCGCGAACAGACCCGCAACGATGGAGGGAATACCTGTCATCACGTCCACGAAGAAGGTGATCGCCTTCCCGAGGAACTTACCGTTGGCGTATTCCACCAGGTAGATCGCGGTCAGCAGACCGATCGGCACTGAGATGAGGGTCGCCAACAGGGTGATCTCGAGGGTACCGATGACGGCGTGGTAGATACCGCCGAGTACGGGACCGGCGCCCTGGGCTGCCTTGTTGTCGTGCACACCGGTGATGCCGTTCATCGAGGTGAACAACAGGTTGCCACTCAGGCCAGGGATGCCCCTGGCGAGCACGGTGTAGAGCACCGAGATAAGCGGGATGAGCGCGACCAGAAATGCGCCGTAGACGAGAAAGCGAGCAAAGCTATCGCTTCCCTTGCGCTTACCCTCGATCGCGGTGATGGCGAGCGGCCCGGCGATCAAGAAGATGATGGCTGCGAACAACACCCAGGTTGCAATGGAAAACCCGATCAGCGCCGATGCCGCAGCACCCAGCACAATCGCCGCCAGACCGATGACGGGTATCAGCCACTTGGGTGCGTGGCCGCTGGTCAGGCGCGAGGAGGTGTTCGCTGATTTAGATGCGGTGGACACACTCATTAGTTAGCTCCTGAGAATTCTTTGTAGCGGCTGGTGATGATGCGAGCTGCTACGTTCACGATCAAGGTGATGATGAACAGCACCAGACCAGCTGCGATGAGCTCGGACATGCGGATGCCGTATGCCTCGGGGAAGTTCAGCGCGATCTCCGACGCAAAGGTCTGGTTACCGGACTGAATGAGCGAAGCCGTCAGCGGGCCGCTGGCCAGCACCAGCGTCACGGCCATGGTTTCACCCAGGGCACGGCCCAGAGCGAGCATCACCGAGGAGACGATGCCGGTGCGGGCGAACGGGAACACGGTCATCTTGATCATTTCCCATCGGGTGGCACCCAATCCCAGTGCGGCCTCTTCCTGCAGTACCGGGGTCTGGATGAAGATCTCGCGGCACATCGCGGTGATAATCGGCAGGATCATGATGCCCAGCACGATGCCGGCAGTCAGGATGGTCTTGCCGGTCTGCGAAGCGGGGCCAGCAAAGATCGGCAACCATCCGAAGTATTGAGCGAGCCAGTCGTAGAATGGCACGATCTTCGGTGCCAGAACCGAAGCGCCCCAGGCGCCGAAGATGACCGAGGGGATCGCGGCCAGCAAGTCGATCACATAACCGACTGCTCGGGCGAACTTACGGGGAGCGTAGTGGGAGATGTACAGTGCTACACCGATGCCGATGGGAGTTGCCAGAAGCAACGCGATGGCCGAAGCGATCAGGGTTCCGATCACCAGCGGGTAGATGTACTTGAGAAAGCTACCTTCGGAGAGTTCCGAAGGATCCGCGGTGAACACCGGCATAGCCTGCGCGATCAGGAAGATAGCGACTGCGGCCAGCACTGCAAGGATGAGGACACCGGCGGTCAGTGAGATTCCCGAGAAGATTTTATCTGCGGCGGGGTTACCGACGCTGGGAAGATCCTTCGTCTTCGAGGTGCGGGAGGCGGGCCCGGTGGGCGTATCAGTAGAAATTGACATCGTAGCCTTGTGCCTTTTGCTATTTTTAGTGTCGTCTTCAGGCCCCGAAGATGGCAGGTGCTGAGGACGATTCATATGGGTGGTCACTATGGAATCTCGATTCTAGTGGGCAG
Organism: Rothia sp. LK2588; assembly: GCF_040946465.1. NCBI lineage: Bacteria > Bacillati > Actinomycetota > Actinomycetes > Micrococcales > Micrococcaceae > Rothia > Rothia sp. LK2588. The sequence goes on from NZ_JAYWLS010000002.1 coordinate 360,378, forward strand.
ATTGAGAGCGATGATGACCTGAAGCGTCTAAACATGACTCAACGGTGTGACCAAGTGGCTATGAACAGTCACTCGGTCACACCGTTCAGCTAAGGGGTTTACTTAGCAACCTCGATGGAGTCAATGGCCTTCTCTGCATCCTTGCGCAGGGCGTCGGTCAGCGGAGCCGAGGATGCTGCATCCGCGGCGTCCTGCTGACCCTGCTCGGAGACTACGTACTTCTCATAAGCCTTGACAAGGTCGGCCTTAGCCTGATCCTTGTAACCGGAGCAGACTACGTGGTAGGAAACGAGCACGACGGGGTAAGCATCGGATTCCTCCGGGGTGCGGTTGATGTCGATCGACATGTCATTTTCGTTGCCACCGGGCTTGCGCTCGGAGATCTCAACGGTCTTAGCGGCGGCCTCGGGAGAGAGCTCCACGAAGCTGTCGTTGACCTTGATCTTGGCCTTGCCGAGGTCACCGATAGCGGAGGCATCAGCGTAGGTGATGGCGCCTTCGGTGCCGGAGGTGGTCTTCACAACGCCCGAGGTACCCTTGTCGGATTCACCAGCGTAAGCCTCGGGCCAGGTGCCGTCAGCTTCCTTATCCCAGGCACCGTTCGAAGCCTTGTTCAGGTACTCGGTGAAGTTCTCGGTGGTACCCGAGTCGTCGGAGCGGTGAACCACGGTGATCTTGGTATCGGGAAGGTCAACGCCTTCGTTGAGCTTCTTGATAGCCGGATCGTTCCAGGTCTTGATTTCACCCTTGAAGATCTTGGCAGTGGTCTGAGCGTCCAGGTTCAGATCCTTGACGCCGGGCAGGTTGAATGCCACTGCGATCGGGGAGATGTAAACCGGGATGTTGATGGCGCCGTTGGGGCCACAAACTTCCTTGGACTTTTCATATTCTTCGGGCTTCAGGTGAGCGTCAGAACCTGCGAAGTCAGCTGCACCCGCCAGCAGTGCCTTACGGCCTGCACCCGAGCCATCCGGGGAGTACTGTACGTTTGCGCCGGAGTTGGCGGACGCGAAGCCGGCCTCCCACGCGGTGATGGCTGCCTTCTGCGAAGAAGCACCGATGCCCTTCAGGGTGCCGGAGACCTGGGAGTCGGAACCGGAGTTCGACGACGACGAGTTCTCGCCGGTTGCGTTATCGGAACCGCATGCCGAGAGTGCCAGCATACCGATGAGTGCCAGGGATCCTGCGCTTGCGAATGCCTTAGTCTTCAAAAGAATGTCCTTTTCAACGAGCCTGGTGCGAGAGCACCTGCGGCGCTCTTGATGTTTTTGAATGCGTTGTACCTGTCAATCGAAGAACATAGTTCGATCGCCGCATGTGCAAATGACTCTATGCAGGCAAGGTAGCCTGATTGGTGCACACAGATTAACGGAACGTTAACTCTGCCCGACGAATAAAACGGCTTCACGACACGTTCCCGATATCCGTGGCATAAACTAAAAACATGCCGCTCTCTGACCATGTGATGCCCCTCAAACGCAAGGTTATTAACCAATCCAAAGCCGGTTTTACGCGGGTCCGCGAGGGGTTCCTGCAGTCCCTTCAGATCGTGCTCGCCTCGGTGGGGGCATATGCCTTTTGCAGGGACGTCCTCGGCCATCCCGAGCCCATCTTCGCGGCGACCGCGGCGGTGGTCTCTCTCGGGTACGTCCGCGGGGCCACCCACTCCCGCCGCATCCTCGAAGTCACCCTCGGTGTGACCCTGGGGATTCTCGTGGGCGACGGCCTGATGCACCTGCTGGGTCGCGGCACCTTCCAGGCGGCGGTGGTCTTGCTGATCTCGGTATCGTTAGCCCGGTTCTTAGACCGCGGCATGCTTTTCACCATCCAGATGGGCCTGCAATCGGCGCTGGTGGTGCTCATGGAGCCCACCTCGGTGGGCACCTTCGCGCGCAGTGTGGACGGCATCGTCGGCGGCATCGCGGCGTTCTTGGTCATGTTCATCTTCCCTCGCGATCCGCGCGTGCTACCGCGATCCCGCACCCGAAAACTGATGAGCACCTACAGCAACGCCCTGACAGAGTCTGCGCAAGCCTTACGTTCCTATAGCGAAAACCAGTGTCAGAAAGCCCTCGAGGGCGCCCGCGATCTGCAACCGCTGGTGACGGCCGCCCAGAACGAAGTGGTCACCGCCAAGGGCCTGGCGCAATTGTCTGTGGTGGGGCGAAACCACAAGGCCGAGTTGCGAGACCTGGGCAATTCGTTGGGGTCCATCGACCTGTCCATCCGCAACATCAGAGTATTCAACCGCCGCATGGTCTCTACGGTTCAGAACGTGCAACTGGGCAAGCCGGCTATCGATTCCATTGTGAAAACCCTGCAACAGCTCTCTTCGTGCGTCTCCGATCTCGGTGAAGCCGCGGCCACACCCGACCAAGAAGAACGCTTCTCTATGCGCCGGCAGGTGCGCGACGAACTGGGTGAAATCGCCCAGGTGCTCGAACCGTCCCTCATGGGAGTGCGTACCTTGGAGGGGGAGTCGCTCATCTTGTTGCTGCGGCCGATGGTCATCGACCTGCTCGAGGCGACCGGGTTGAGCCACGAGGAGGCCATGGAATACCTGGTTCCGCTGGGCGAGGGCATGACCGAACACGCCCCGCGCACCAGTCAACTCAGCCGGATCGACGGTCAAGAGCAGCTGGCTCCGGACGATACCCGCGCGTTGAACGTGGTGCTACGCAGCCGATCGCACCCCAAGAACGCCAAGAACTCCGAAGAATCTGAAGAGCGCTGATCGCTGTGGGCTCAGATGGGCCTAAAATGTCATACCCCACCCCTACGATGAGACTATGAGTCCTCGTAAATCATCGCGATCCGCCAACGTCTATAAGTGCACCGAGTGCGGCTGGACGACCGCCAAGTGGGTGGGCCGTTGCGGCCAATGCCAGCAGTGGGGCACGGTCGAGGAAGCCGGCGGCCCGGTGGTGGCCAAGACTACCGCTGCGGCCTCCGTGCAGGTTCCCGCCAAACCGATCGCCCAGGTCGATTCGACCGTGGCGCAGTACATGTCCACCGGAAACCCCGAGTTTGACCGGGTGCTCGGCGGCGGTTTAGTACCCGGTGCGGTCATCCTCATGGCCGGTGAGCCGGGAGTCGGCAAATCCACGCTTCTGCTGGACGTTGCGGCCACCTTCGCGCGTTCCTCGGCACCGGGTGCGCGCTCGGGCCAGCGGAGCGTTCTCTACGTGACGGGCGAGGAGTCGGCGGCGCAGGTGAAGCTGCGTGCCGACCGCATCGGCGCGGTGGCCGAGACCCTGTACCTCACCGCCGAAACCGACCTGGGCGTGGCGCTGGCCCACATCGAGCAGGTCAATCCCTCGTTGCTGGTCGTGGACTCGGTACAGACCCTGGCCTCCACCGAGGTGGAGGGCAGCGCCGGCGGCGTCACGCAGGTGCGCGAGGTGGCCGCGTCCATCATCACCGCGGCCAAAAACCGCAATATGTGTACCCTGCTGGTCGGGCACGTGACCAAGGAGGGCACGATCGCCGGGCCGAGGCTCCTGGAACACCTGGTAGACGTGGTCTGTCAGTTCGAGGGCGATAAGCACTCGGCGATCCGCATGCTGCGCGCGATCAAGAACCGGTTCGGCCCCACCGACGAGGTGGGCTGTTTCGACATGCACGAAGACGGCATTGCCGCGGTCACCGATCCCTCGGGGCTCTTCGTCTCGCGCACGCCTCGACCGGTCTCGGGCACCTGCGTGACGGTCACGATGGAAGGCCGCCGCCCCCTGCTGGCCGAGATCCAGGCGCTGTTGGATCAGTCGGCCACCCCGCAGCCGCGGCGCACCACCGCGGGGTTAGACTCCAACCGCATCGCGATGTTGCTGGCGGTGCTCCAGAAACGTGCCGGCTTCAACGTGGGCAAGCTGGATTGCTACATCTCGACGGTGGGCGGGGTGAAGATCGCCGAGCCGGCCGTCGACCTTGCGGCCGTCATGGCCCTGGCCTCCGCCGCGCAAGATAAGCCTCTCCCCCGCAAACTGGCGGTGTTTGGCGAGGTGGGCCTGGCCGGTGAGGTGCGCGCCGTCCCCGGCATTCGCCAGCGCATTGCCGAGGTGGCGCGGCTGGGCTTCACGCACGTGATCGCACCCGCCTCGCCGCAGGGTGTGGGGGATGTTCCGGCCGGGGTTACGGTGCGTGAGGTGGCCTCGCTCCCGGAGGCTCTGGCGCTGCTCTTCCCGCAATCTGGCAAGTAATCAGCGGTTTTCCGCAGGCCGGTGGCCCCGGGGAGGTAATAGGATAGAACCCGTGCCACTCCAATATAGCGACCAGTTGCTGAAAGCCATCGCCCGCATTGCTCCGGGTACCGACCTGCGCGAAGGCCTCGAGAGGATCCTGCGGGGACGCACCGGTGCGCTCATTGTGCTCGGTAGCGACCGCACGGTGCAGTCCATGACGTCCGGCGGGTTCGTCATCAACACCGAGTTTTCCGCCACCCGCCTGCGCGAGCTGGCCAAGATGGACGGCGCGATCATCTGCGATCGGGACGCCACGACCCTGCTCCACGCGGGCGTGCAGCTCCTGCCCGATCCGGCCATCGAGACCCACGAATCGGGTACTCGGCATCGCACGGCCGAACGCGTCGCTAAGCAGACCGGGTTCCCGGTGATCGTCGTGAGCTCCTCGATGTCGATGATCTCGGTCTATGTTGACGACATCCGCTACACGGTGGAGCACACCCAGACGCTGATGAGCCGCGCCAACCAGGCCATCCAGACCCTCGAGTCATATACCCGACGGCTCGACCAGGTGCTCAGCAACCTCTCCGCGCTGGAGATCGAGTCGGACGTGACTCTCCGCGACGTGCTAACCACCCTGCAACGCATGGAGATGGTGCGCCGCATCTCCGCCGAGGTCAATCACTACGCCCTGGAGCTGGGCACCTCGGGGCGACTCGTCAAGCTGCAACTAGAGGAACTCAACACCCCCGAGCTGCCGGACCCCAACGTCATTCTTCGCGACTACCTGCCGGCCCCCAGCGAAGAGCTTGAGGACGCCGTGCTCGCCGGGGTGCAGGCGCTGTCTACCCTCGAAGACAAAGACATCGTCGATCTGGCCACGATCGCCCAGGTCATCAATCTCGACCCGCACGATCTGGATATGCCGATAGTCCCGCGCGGGTACCGATTGCTCTCCGGCATCAAGTCTGTGCCGGGTGCCATCGTCGACCGCCTGGTTGCCCAGTTCGACGGCGTTCAGTGTTTGATAGCGGCCAGTATCGACGACTTGCGCGCCGTGGACGGCGTGGGCGAGCAACGAGCTCAGGTGATCCGTGAGTCGCTGGCTCGGATGGCCGAGACGACAATGCTCGACGGATTTATGTAATTACACAATTCTCAGCCACCGCGCGGTTGCCGAGAATATGAAAGGGCCGGTGCTACCAACGGGGAAGTTGGTGGCACCGGCCCTTTCGTTCTGACGATCAGTCGAGAAGATTAGCCCTTGACGATGATGCGCGCGGGTTCTGAGGTCACGCCATTGACGGTGGCAGTGGCCCAGTAGTAACCGGGCTGGATGTCCTGAGTGTTTCCGCAACCCAGGGCGTTGATCTTGCGATCCCAGGTGATGACCTTGGTGTCTGCACGACCTGCGGCCAGCTCACCCGAGGGGGCCTCTGCCTTCTGGCACTGGGCGAAGTTGTAGACCTGAGCCGAACCGGAGGTGATGTTCACATCCACCGGCTGTGCGTCCTGACCACCGAGGTTGCACGGGTTGCCCGAGGTGTTGGTATAGGTCACAGCCAAAGCGGGGTTCTCGCCAGCTGCGTACCCCTCCTTATCGGCGCTCACGGCAACCTTCAGGTCGGCCGCGGAGCAGGCCACCGGGGTGGCGGGTGCAGCTTGAGTAGGTTCAGCCGATTCGGTAGCGGTCGGGGTCTGTTCAGCCGATTCGGTAGCGGAAGCCGAGTCGCTCGCCGCAGCAGAAGCGCTCTCCGAAGCGGCGGGGTCGGCGGATTCCGAAGCGCTAGCCGAAGGATCCGAGGAAGCCTCGGAGGAAGGGCTCGCCGAGGGGTCCGTCGATGGAGACGCGGAGGCAGACTCCGAAGCGCGATCGCTGAAGTCGCTAAAGGGCGCTGCAGAAGAGGACGTCGCGGCGCCGGCGGCGTCGTCGTTCTTGTTGTCGTCACCGCCACCGGTCAGGCCGCGAATCAGGGAGGTAATGCCCCAAATCAGCAGGAGCAAGAGCAACAGGGTAGCAATCAAAGCAATGATGCGACGACGGCGGTAGTCAGCGGGGGTGGGCTCGTCGTCGTAGGGGCCCTCGTCGAAGGGCTCTTCTTCGTAATGATCAGCAGAAACAGACATGCTTATAGAGTACCGGGTGGATGAGCTTGACAGTAACCCATTCGCCAGCGTCATGACACTTCGTTAAAGTGTTCCATGTGGTTGAAGATCAAGCGTTCAAAGAATACCTGCATCGGCGTATAAACCAGTGGTTCCGGGCCCACGCTCGAGACCTTCCCTGGCGCGCCGACGACCGCACCGGATGGTCGGTCATGGTCAGCGAATTCATGCTTCAGCAAACACCGGTGGTGCGGGTACTGCCCATCTGGGAGCAGTGGATGCAACGCTGGCCCACCCCCGCAGACCTGGCCGCCGCAGACACCGCAGAGGTCATCCGAGCCTGGGGGCGCCTCGGTTATCCGCGACGCGCACTGCGTCTGCACGCGGCCGCCACCGCCATCGTCGAAGAACACGGCGGTGAGGTCCCCGAAGATTACGAGACCCTGTTGGCCTTACCCGGAGTAGGCAGCTACACCGCGGCGGCGATTACCGTCTTCGCCTTCGGCCACCGCGCAACCGTCATCGACACCAACATCCGCCGCGTCTTCGCTCGAGCGGTGTCTGGCAAAGCCTTGCCCGCCAAGTCGCTGACCGCCGCGGAGACCCGCCTCGCCAACGAACTCATGCCCGCAGACGATCGCGAAGCGGTCACCTGGAACGCCGCCACCATGGAACTCGGCGCGCTGATCTGCACGGCGAAGTCGCCGAAATGCGAGGCCTGCCCGGTTCAAGAAAAATGCGCGTGGATCGCCGCAGGACGCCCCGAGCCCGAGTACCAGCCCAAAGGCCAGGAATGGGCCGGAACGGACCGCCAACTCCGCGGGGCAATAATGGCCGTGTTGCGTGAATCCACCGGTCCGGTCCACTCCGAAGTACTGCTCTCGGGCGGTAAGGCAGCCCAACGCTATCGCGCCGAGGCCGTACCCGCCCTGGAAAAACTCGTGAAGCTCAATTCACCCGCCGAGCAATTGGAGCGTTGCCTGACCTCCCTTGCGACGGACGGCTTGATTCGACGCGAGGGTGACCTGATCTCTCTATAACCGGCCCGATGACTTCCGCAGCACCCTTCTCAGAGGTCCCGTAACATACGGGTGTTGCCTAGGGTATTGGGCTTGACACGCGCCAAATCGAGAAACTCGGCCACGCCTTCGTCGTGGGAACGCAACAACTCCATGAAGACCTCAGGATCAATCAACTGAGACTGTTTCTCGAGCACCCGAAAACCCTGTCTGCGGAAGAAATCCACCTCAAAGGTCAGGCAAAACACCTGCTTCACACCGATCGTGCGCGCCCGCTCTAACAGCTCTTGCACGAGCCGATGCCCTACCCCGGTGCCACGGGCAGACGGAGACGTAACGAGCGTCCTAATCTCGGCGATATCTCGCCACATCACATGTAGAGCGCCGCACCCGACGACCTCGGTACCGGTAGCCGTGGTGCGCTCGGCGATGAGAAATTCTTGGACCGACTCGTAATACACCACGCGGTCCTTGGCAAGCAGAACTCCCTGCAAAGCCAGCGGCTCCACCAGGGCTTCAATCATCGGAACGTCGTGGACGGCGGCCGGTCGGATCACGAGAGCTGGGGATTCCATGCCGCTCACCTTACAACAGAAGGCACCCGGTACAGAAAGTACCGGGTGCCTCATGTCAATAGCTGGCTACAGCCTAGAACTGGTCGCCGTCAGTGCGGGGCAGCTCCTGGGCCACCGACTGATCGTGTTCACGGCCCGAGTCTTCGGCTACTGCCTGCGACTCGGCGGCGTCATTCTGCGCCTGTGCCTCGGGTTCAGCGGGAACCGACTCGTCATCAGACTCGTACGCCGAGAAGTCCATCGACTTCTCGAGATCGGTCATGGGGCTCGAGGAGAAGGTGAACTTGGCGTCCTCACCTTCACCCTCGGCGTCCACGGTGATCTTCTCACCCGGTTTGATCTCGCCGAAGAGGATCTTCTCCGAGAGCTGGTCTTCGATGTTGCGCTGCATCTCGCGGCGCAACGGACGAGCACCCATGGACGGGTCGTAACCCTTCGAGGCCATGAGGATCTTCGCGGCGTTGGTGAGTTCAATGCTCATGTCCTGCTCCGCGAGACGCTTGGCGAGGCGGCCGACGAAGAGATCCACGATCTGCAGGATCTCCTTCTCCGACAGCTGCGGGAAGACGATGATGTCGTCCACGCGGTTGAGGAACTCGGGGCGGAAGTGCTCCTTGAGGTCCTCCATCACGCGGTGCTGCATGCGCTCGTAGTCTCCCGAGACGTCGCCGGTGGACTGGAAGCCCACGGGAACCTTGCGGGCCAGGTCGCGGGAACCGAGGTTGGTGGTCATGATGATCACGGTGTTCTTGAAGTCCACCACACGGCCCTGGGAGTCGGTCAGGCGGCCGTCTTCCAGAATCTGCAACAGGGAGTTGAACAGGTCTGCGTGAGCCTTCTCGACCTCGTCGAAGAGCACCACAGAGAACGGCTTGCGGCGCACCTTTTCGGTGAGCTGGCCGCCCTCTTCGAAGCCAACGTATCCGGGAGGGGCACCGAACAGACGTGAAACGGTGTGCTTCTCCTGGTACTCGGACATATCCAGGGTGATCAGCGCCGACTCGTCGCCGAACAGGAACTCCGCTAGCGACTTCGCCAGCTCGGTCTTGCCCACACCGGTGGGGCCTGCGAAGATGAACGAACCACCGGGGCGGTTGGGGTCCTTCAGGCCCGCACGGGTACGACGGATCGCGCGGGAGAGCGCCTTGACCGCGTTCTCCTGGCCGATGACGCGCTTGTGCAGCTCTTCTTCCATCCGCAGCAGGCGGCCGGATTCTTCTTCGGTGATCTTGTACACCGGAACGCCGGTGGACGCGGCGAGCACCTCGGAGATGACCTCGGGGGTCACCTCACCGAAGGCGTCTCCGTTTTCACGCCAGGCCTTCTCGTGCTCGGCCTTCTCGGCGGTGAGTTTCTGTTCCTTCTCGCGCAGTTCGGCGGCCTTCTCGAACTCGTTGTTCTTGATGGCTTCGTCCTTCTGGGACTTCAGCTTGCCGATGCGCTCTTCGAGGTTCTTGATCTCCGGCGGCGCGGTCATGCGCTTGATGCGCAGGCGGGCGCCGGCCTCGTCGATCAGGTCCACTGCCTTATCGGGCAGGAAGCGGTCCGAAATGTAACGTGCCGAGAGGTTCACGGCGGCCTCGAGGGCCTCGTCCGAGATAGAGACACGGTGGTGCGCTTCGTACTTGTCGCGCACGCCCTTGAGGATCTGCACCGCCATGTCCTGCGAGGGTTCTTCCACCTGAATCGGCTGGAATCGACGCTCCAGGGCGGCGTCCTTTTCGATGTGCTTACGGTACTCATCCAGCGTGGTAGCACCGATGGTCTGCAGTTCACCGCGGGCCAACATGGGCTTGAGAATCGAGGCGGCGTCGATGGCGCCCTCGGCGGCACCGGCCCCCACCAGGGTGTGAATCTCGTCGATGAACAGGATGATGTCACCGCGGGTGCGGATCTCCTTGAGCACCTTCTTCAGGCGTTCCTCGAAGTCACCGCGGTAGCGCGAACCGGCCACCAACGAGCCCAGGTCGAGGGTGTAGAGATGCTTGTCTTTGAGGGTCTCGGGAACATCGCCGTGAACGATCGCCTGCGCCAGGCCCTCGACCACGGCGGTCTTGCCGACGCCGGGCTCGCCGATGAGCACGGGGTTGTTCTTGGTGCGGCGCGAGAGCACCTGCATCACGCGCTCCATCTCGGAGTGGCGGCCGACCACCGGGTCGAGCTTGCCCTCGCGGGCGGCGGCGGTGAGGTTGGTGCCGAACTGATCAAGGATGGCGGAACCGGCGGGGGTGCCTTCCTTCGAGTTACCGGCGCCCACGCCAGCGGTCTCTTTGCCCTCACCGTTGCCGGGGTAACCGGAGATCATATCGGTGACGGTCTCGCGAACCTTGCCTGCGTCTGCGCCGAGCTTGGTGAGCACCTGGTTAGCCACACCCTCGTTGGCGCGCACCATGCCGAGCAAGATGTGCTCAGTGCCGATGTAACCGTGGTTGAGCTGGATTGCCTCTCGCATCGACAGCTCCAGCACCTTCTTGGCGCGCGGGGTGAAGGGGATGTGGCCGCTGGGGGCTTGCGAGCCCGGGCCAATAATGTCTTCAACCTGTTCACGCACCGAAGCCAGGGTCACACCCAGCGACTCCAGCGCGCGAGCGGCAATGCCTTCACCCTCGTGAATCAGACCCAGCAGGAGGTGTTCCGTGCCGATGTAATTGTGATTGAGCATGCGGGCTTCTTCCTGCGCTAAAACCACCACGCGCCGCGCACGGTCAGTAAATCGTTCAAACATTGAACACTCCTTACACATCTAACGTTGTATGAAAGGTTACGCGGAATTCGGGGGTTCATGGGCACTGTTCGCACGCGGTGAAAGACGCCCGAGAGGTCTCTGTCGGCGGGGGCACCGCACTGCGCGCTATCCCGTTGCACAATGTTTATGACGTAGCCACATATTCACCCGGATTTCACACCCAACCAGGCGCCAGATGTCAACTTAAACAACATAATGACCCACAATGTTCATTTTCCCGAAGTTCGATGCATCACACCGGCGATCTCCGGGACTTCACGGACTGGTCATTTAAAAAAGAAGACCCTCCGTGGGAGGGTCTTCTTGTTATATCGGTTTAATAACGCGATGATAAGTATTTAATTTTCGGCCTTCTGAGCGGCGTAGTACTTATCCTGAATGTCCTGATGAATGCGGCCACGATCCGAAACTTCGTAACCGTTGTCCTTAGCCCACTTGCGAATCGCCGCGGTATCGGGATTGCGCTTGGTTGCGCCGGTGTTGCGCGAACCCGCCGGACGACCGGGAGTGCGGGCGCCCTGCACGCGGCGAGCCTTTGCCGCGAAGGGACGGATAGCGTCACGCAGACGAGCCGCGTTAGCGGTCGAGAGGTCAATCTCGTAAGTTCCGCCGTCTAACCCGAAGCGAACGGTCTCTTCTGCGGGGCCGCCGTCGAGGTCATCTTCAAGAATAATCTTAACCTTTTGAGCCACTGGCTCTCCTCTTTTCTTCCCATTCACATAAAGCGACGTTTGTCGTGTAGTGAATTCAGATAAACCGCCCCGACCTACGATCACGGCAAGGAGGGGTGATCACTTTTATTTGATAGCAAGATAGTATCAATAAAAACACAAAAGCATAAAATTGAGAAGATACCGGCAAGAAACTTTTTTGAAATTTAGCTACTTACGCTTTTTATCGGGCTTTTGACCAAAGGGATCGCGGGTGCCTTTTGAAGCCTTAACCTCTTCGTACCAAGCCGCAGCGTCGTCCTGCAACCGTTGCTGAGTCTCTCGCTCGGTGCGGTCGGCCTGGTTGATCCACCGCAATACAAAATACAGCACAATACCCGCGCAAATAGGCGGTATCAGGGCAATCAGATAGTCCATCGTTTAGCTCTTTCTCTCACGTCCTCTCCACACCATAGCGCGGCGAGCACAAAAACGCTGTGCGCACCGTTACCGGTACGCACAGCGTCAGATAAAACCTTTACTCTGCCTCAGGCTTCATGAGCGGGAACAGAATAGTCTCGCGAATACCCACACCGGTGAACAGCATGATCAGTCGGTCGATACCCAGGCCCAGACCGCCCATCGGCGGGGCACCGTGCTCCAGCGCGCGCAGGAAGTCTTCGTCCAACTGCATCGCCTCGTCGTCGCCACCGGCGGCGAGCTTGGACTGCTCGGTCAAACGTTCGCGCTGAATCACCGGGTCGATCAGCTCGGAGAACGCGGTGCCGCGCTCCATGCCGCCGATGATCAAGTCCCAGGCCTCGATGACGTCCGCTTCCGAACGGTGCGGGCGGGCCAGCGGCTGCGCCAACGGCGGGTAATCGTAGACGAAGGTGGGGTTGATCAGGGTCGGCTCGACGATCTCGCCGAAGAGCTCGATCACCAGCTTCTGGGCGTTCCACTTCGGATCGACCGGCACCTCGTGCTTGGCTGCAATCTCGCGCAGGGTCTCAGCCGAGGTCTCGGGGGTGATCTCTTGCCCCACGGCCTCCGAGAGACCGGGGTACACGGCCAGCCACTTCCACTCGCCGCGCAGGTCGATAGTGCCCTTCTCGGTCTCGATCTCATAGCAGTCAAGGGCCTCGGCGCAGGCCATGATGATCTCCTGCATCCGCTTGGCCATCACGAACTGATCGGCGTAGGCCTCGTAGCACTCGAGTGTGGTGAACTCCGGGCTGTGGGTGGAGTCGATGCCTTCGTTGCGGAACACGCGCCCAATCTCGTACACGCGCTCGATGCCGCCGACCTCGGCGCGCTTGAGAAACAGCTCGGTCGCGATGCGCAGGGTCATGTCCTGGTCGAAAGCGTTCAGGTGCGTTTCGAAAGGACGAGCCGTCGCGCCACCGTGCACCAGCTGCAACATCGGGGTTTCGATCTCGATGTAACCGTGCTTGTTCAAAACGTCACGCACGGTCTGGGTGATCTTCGCGCGCTTGATCACCAGCTCGCGGGCTTCATCGCGCACCATGAGGTCGAGGTAGCGCTGACGAACGCGGGTTTCATCGTTGAGATCCTTGTGCAGGGTCGGCATCGGGCGCAGCGACTTGGACGCCATCTGCCACTCGTCTGCCATCACCGACAGTTCGCCGCGCCGTGAGGAGATCACCTCGCCGTGCACGAACACGTGATCGCCCAGGTCGACCAGGGCCTTCCAGTCGGCCAGGGACTCTTCACCCACGCCAGCCAGCGAGATCATCGCCTGGATGCGGGTTCCGTTGCCCTGCTGAAGGGTGGCGAAACACAGCTTGCCGGTATTACGCACGAAGACTACGCGTCCGGCGATACCGACGACCTCACCCGAGACCTCGTCGGCCTCGAGGTGACCCCACTTGCTACGAATCTCCTCGATGGTATGAGTGACGGGCACACCCACCGGGTACGCTTCGCGACCAGATTCGATCAGTTTCGCGCGCTTATCGAGGCGAATCTGCATCTGTTCGGACATATCGGAAATTGTTGCGTTGTGGGCCTGTGCGCCCTTCTCGTTAGTAGTCACGAAGTAAAGCCTATCGAAGTTTGCGAAGGTAAAAACCGGTCAGAGTAGTTCCATGTTGTCGATGAGTCTAGTTTCACCCACATAGGCCGCCACCAGGCCCAACACCCGAGTGGAATCGGCCGTGGGGGCCTTGAAGGTGGTGGGGTCGACCATCTCGAGGTAGTCCAGGCGCACACCCTCGGCGGAGTCGATGCGCTCTCGGGCCGCGCTCAGGTCGAAGTTCTCGGGGCCCTTGGCGATCATCTGCTCGCGCAACAACGCCAGTGTGCGTGAAAGCACCAGGGCCTGTTCACGCTGCTCGTCGCTGAGGTACTGGTTGCGGGAAGAGTAGGCCAGGCCGTTGTCTTCGCGCACCATGGAGACCGACTTGATGGTCACGGAGTGGTTGAAGTCGGCGACCATCCGTTGCACCAGCGCCAGCTGCTGGGCGTCCTTCTGCCCGAAGTAGGCGTTGACCAGGTGACGGCCGGCGGCGGGCTTGAGGATATTGAAGAACTTGTTCACTACGGTCAGCACACCGTCGAAGTGGCCGGGGCGGGTTGCTCCCTCGAAGAAGGTCCCCATCTCTCCGGCGCTGACGCGCACCGCGGGTTCACCGTCGGGGTACATCTCTTCGACCGTGGGCGCGAAGATGAAGTCGACGTCGGCCTCACCGGCGAGCGCGGCGTCCGCCTCCAGCGTGCGGGGGTAGCGGTCGAAGTCTTCCCCGGGGCCGAACTGCAACGGGTTGATGAAGACGGAGACGACGACGACGTCGTTCTGTTCGCGGGCACGGCGGATCAGCTGGGCGTGGCCGTCATGCAGGGCTCCCATGGTCGGCACGAAACCGAGGGTGGAGTGTCTCGGACGGGCGTCGTCGGTCGCCTGAGCGTTCAGCTGCACCTGCGCTTGCTTCAGCGCCTTGCGCACCTTCTTCTGGAGCTCATCGACTGAGGTGACGATGTGGGGACTAGTAGTCACAGTATGGACTGTCCTTTCATGGTTACGGGTCCGAGAGATATTTTAGCCGTTTGCACCGCGCAGGGCCGAAAGCACCTCGTGTAAGGCCTCGTCGGTCAGCGCGCCGCGGCGGTGGGCGCGGCGTGCGGTGGCCTCGGCCAGGGCCACGTAAGCATCCCCGATGTCGGGGGCATCTTCTTCGGCGGCGTATCCGGCCAGCTGTTCGCGGTGGGCGGCCACGGTGTGGGCGTCGCCTCGAGCCACGGGCCCGGTGAGTGCGTTCTCACCGCTGGCGAGCGCGTTGTCGAGGGACGCCCGGAGCAGGGGTTCGATGAAGCGGGCAGGGTCGGGCAGACCGAGGGATTCGAGCACCTGTAGCGACTGCCCGGTGATGGTGGTCAGGTGGTTGGCGGCGTGGGCGAGGGCCGCGTGATAGAGGGGCCGGTCGCCCTCAGCCACATGCACGGGTTCTCCGCCCATCTCGACCACGAGCGCCTGGGCGATGGGCAGGAAGGGGGCCGGCCCGGTGACCGCGAAGCTGCATTGTTTGAGGCGGGTGAGGTCGAGGGAAAGGCCGGTGAAGGTCATGGCCGGGTGGATGGCTAGACCTATGGCACCGCGTTCGCGGGCGGGGTCGAGCACCCCGGCCCCGTGTGCGCCCGAGGTGTGGATGACGATCTGCCCCTGTTGCCAGGCCCCGGTTTCGGCCAGACCGGTGACGAGCGAGGCGAGTTGGTCGTCGGGCACGGCGAGCAAGACGACTTCGCTGCGTTCGACAATCTCGGGCACCGTCAGCTGCGGGACGCCGGGTAAGAGTGCCTCGGCGCGGGTTTGGGACGCCTCGGAGACGGCGTGCACACCGACGATGGCGTGCCCGACCTCCCGCAGGGCCGCCGCGAGAACGGCCCCGACCTTGCCCGCGGAGATCACACCGATGCCCAGGCGCGCTGGTTGACTGGATTGCATGAGGCTCAGTCTATCGTTCCGCTCGGTTCGACCCGTAACGGGTCAGTAGCGGGCGGCCAGCCCGTGGGCGCGGTGGACGTCGATGTTCTTGGCTATCGGGGTCACCGGCCCGGCCACCGAGTGCAGGGTCAGGTTGGCGAGGTTCCGGCGCTGTTGCCAGGGGCCGCTGCGCACCAGCGTCGATTGGACGCAGCCGTGCGGCAGAACGGTCAGCTTGTGGATGATCACCCCACGCCGGATCAGCAGGAAGTTCTCGCCGACCTCCACCCCGTTGCGGCGGAAGCTGAGGGGGTCGAAGATGCGGGAAGCGCGCGGTGCCGGTTCGAAATCGCCCTGGGGGTCTCGGTGGGCCAGCACGTGGGTGAGTCGCCGGCAGTCCGCCATCGTTCCGCCGCGTTCGGTGATGATGTAGGGCAACACCGCGGCGAGCTCGTCGGCGGTGGCGGCCACGATCAGGGTCGAACGGGTTTGTTCGTTCTCGCTGAGCGCCATGCCGTACCCGGCCACGTTCATGGTGACCGTGTACCAGCCGAAGAAGCGCCAGGTGAAGGGCTGGGTGATTTGGATGGCCTGAACGCGGCCGGTGGGCACCGCCTGGGTGAGGGTGTTGGTCATGCCTCGGCGGATCTTCAAGCCCTCTCGGTCGTACAGGATGCGCATGTTGTACGAGCCGTTGAACTGCGCCCAGACGGTGGTGACCACGGCGAAGATAATGGCGAGATTCGTCAGCAGAATAGACCCCAGCTCCGCGGCGGTCATGATCGAGCCGATCAGGATGAGCAATAACGGCACGAAGTAGAGCCACAGCTTAGGGTTCAAGAGGATGGAACCGATCAACCGCCCCGTCGAGAGCCGGTAGAGTTCGACGGGTTCGGCGTCTCGCGCCGCCTTCTCGTCTTCGGCCTCCAGATAAGACTGCACCAGTTGGGTATCATCCGGCGCGGGCTGAGGCTGGATCTCGTTCTGCGCGTGAATTTCGACCTGAGGTTGTGGCGCGGCTTGGGGCTGCCCTTCGGTCTGTCGCTGCGGCGCAACCTGATGTTGCGGCGAATGAACGGGGGCCAGCCCCTCGCGTTCCTCCCGCACGCGGGCCAAGACAGCGCTGCGGAACTGGTCGGCGGCGTCCTTCTTCAGGAACTGGATCTTCAGCGCGGTCTCGGTGCCGTCGGCGACGTCCACCTGCACCTCGCTCAACCCCAGCAGGCGGGCCAACAGCGGACGGTTGATGTCGACGGACTGGATCTTACGCAGGTCAGCCACGCGGTGCTTCTTGAAGAGGCCGCCGATCTTCAGGTGCACGGCGGTGCTCGTGACCGCGAAACGGGTAAAGAACCATCCCCAGTAGCAATAGGCGAGGAAGATCGACAGGCCCGCGGCCACGATCAGCGGCAAGGTCCACAGGCCCAGCTGCCAGCCGAAGAATTTGAATTCGCGCAGTGCGGCCAACCAGTTGCCGTCGTTGTTGCGCAGAATGTCGGAGAGGTCGTTGCCGATCGTCCAGATCATGACCGCCAGAACCAGCCAGACGCGGGTGATCGGCGAGAGGGGGTGTGCGCGGCGCCAATCCGCCTCGGCGATCCCCGGGGCGGAGGTCTCGGTGTTCTCCATCGAGGGATTCTGCATTTACATCCCCACCATCTGTTCCTCGCCGCGGGCAGACAGCGCCTCGCTCAGACGCTGGGCCTCGGCGGTTTCAAGACCGGGGATTTTGGCGTCGGTACCCATGGACGCCGTGCTCAGCTCAACGCTGGCCAGCTTCAGCGCGCCCTCGATCGGCCCGGAGGTCACGTCCACCAGCTGCATGCGGCCGTAGGGAACCGTGGTCACCTTACGGGCCAACACACCGCGGGTGATCACCAGGTGGGTCTCGGTCTCGGCGTAACCCCAGGAACGAACGTAGCGAGCGGTGAGCACCAACGCGATCAGCTGCCAGACGGCGGTGAGCGCGACGGGAATCCAACAGACCCACAGCGGTATCTGCCACTCCCAGAGCCAGCGCGCACCCAGCAGAGCGGCGCTAAGCGCCACGTAGATCACAGCCCAGATCGCACGTTGCACGAGGCGAACCGTGAAGTAGCGGGGGCTGATCGGGGTAAACGACAGGGGCTCAGAAGTGTGCATGAGAGTCCTCGAGGTTGTGAATGTGGCTCTCACCATTGTCCCAACCCGGGCCTGAGAAAAGCATCGTCCTGAAGGCGGATATCGACAGCTGTCGCCAACCGAGGGGAACGTTAGTCCTGGTGGCGGGCGTATCCGCGGTTGTCGCGGGGAGCCGCCTCGCGGGAGTTGCCGGAGTCGGCGTCCGAATCAGAGGGCGGGATCTTGCACATGTTCTCAACCACCAGCCCGACGATCACCATGATCAGCCCGGCCAAAATATCCAGACCGGCCTCGATGACCGGGTACCATGCCGCCCGCACCGCGAAAAGGCCCAGTTGATGCAACAGCATGGCCACGTGCCAGCCGAAAACTACCGCGCCGGTGTAGGCGCAAGCCTGGGCGAATATTGCCGTGCGCGCCGCCATGAGCGGGTTCATTTCGGGGGCCTGCTGTCGGCGTTCGATGTCGCGGAAGGCGCGCACCTGCACACCGCGCCACAGCGCGATCGCGCTTACCAGCACGCTGATCACGAGGAAGGACGCCGGTAGCTGCAACTCGGGCCCGCCCAGGCCCGCGACCACCAGATGCAACACGTAGGCCACCGCAAAGGCGAGCACCGCGATGAACACTAACGCGCGGACCTTCAGGGAGGTCATGCACACACCACCGGTGCGGGTCGGTACTCCAGAATGCCGTCGACATCGTTGGCTTCTTGGGCGAGCACACTCACCAGTTCATCTTCAAGGGTGGCCTGCGGGTCCATCTTCGCCCAGGGTGCCAGCACGAAGGCGCGCTGCGCCGCCATGGGGTGTGGCAGGGAGAGGTCGGGTTCGTCCATCTCGAGGTCACCGTAGGCGATGATGTCGATGTCCAGAGTGCGCGGGCCCCAGTGCACCTCGCGGGTGCGATGGTGCTTCAACTCCACCTGTTGGCAGTAACGCAACAGGTCGAAGGGACCCAGTTCGGTTTCGATCTGCACGACCAGGTTGATGAAGTTGGGCTGATTCTCGGGGCCACCCACCGCCTCGGTGATGGCCATCGGGGAGGTTTTCAGCACGCGGATCTTGGGGTGATGGGCAAGATCGCCAATAGCCCGCAACAGGGTCTCTTCGCGAGCGCCGAGGTTCGAACCCAGCGCCAGGATTGCTGAAACTGTCATTGTGCCTCCCGAAAGATAGTGACCGATACATCTGCGAAGGCCACCGGAATGGGAGCCTTCGGCTTGTGCAGGGTCAGCTCGACGGCATCGAGCGGGTAACGGTCAAGCATCGTGGCGGCAAGATTTTCGGCCAGCGTCTCGATGAGGTCGAGGGAGTCTCCGGTGATGACCTCTCGGATCGTCTCGGCGACCTCGGCGTAGTTGACGGTCTGGGCCACGTCGTCGGTGGCGGCGGCCTTGCTCAGATCGAGGTACAGCGTGGCGTCGACGATGAACGGTTGACCGGTCTGCTTTTCGCTCTCGAGCACGCCGTGGTACCCCACGCTACCGACGCCGGTGAGGGTGATGCGGTCGGCGCGGGCGAAACGATCTGCGGTCGCGTCTTGACGGCGCTGCGGTGAAGCCAAAGCCACGATGGTCCTTTCGTCCGTATGTGTTAGGGACGGTGTGACTCTTATTTACCACAGTTGCGGGCCGGTGGTTTTCCGCCGGCATGGAGGGCATGGGCCGCGGGCTCACCTCGGGACCGGCGCAGGGCGCGAAATCTACAGGGTTTTTCAGACAACTTCACGGCGCACACTCAGATTTAAGCGGCGGAAATCACATTCGTGACGCCAATAAGTCGCTTGCAATGCGTTGCCCGACACATTATTACGCCACTGTTGGGTTAGCGAGCTCCGGCAGTTTTCACCGCGGACGCCACGGCGATGGAGTCTGCGGTCGAGGCCACGTCGTGCACGCGCACGGCCCAGGCCCCGCCGAGTGCCGAGATGGTAGAGATAGCGGCGGTGGCGGCGTCGCGCCCGGCGGCATCCCGCAGCTCGGGCTCGGTCTCGCTCCGCCGGCGGTCTTCATTGCGCAGGAGGTTGGCCACGAAGCGCTTGCGCGAACCGGCCACGAGCACCGGGTACCCGAGTGCTTGCAGGCGGTCCAACCCGGCGATCAGCTCCCAGTCTTGGGCACCGGTCTTGGCGAACCCCAGGCCCGGGTCGAGAATGATGTTCTCCTCGCGCACTCCCCCGCGCTTGAGACGTTCGATGAGGAATTTCAGCTCGGCGATCACTTCGTCGACGGTGTTCGCGTAGGTGGCCGCGGCGTCCATCGTCTGAGAATTCCCGCGGGCGTGCATGAGGATGTAGGGGACGTCCAACTCGGCGGCGGCTGCGATCATGTCGTCGGTGAGATTCATGCCCGAGACGTCGTTGATGATGTGCGCACCGGCGGCGATCGCAGCGCGGGCGGTCTCGGCGTTGAGGGTATCCACGCTCATGACCACGCCCTGCTGCGCCAGGCGCTCGATCACCGGCAAGATGCGGCGCTGTTCCTCCGCCACCGAGACGCGGGTGGCGCCGGGGCGGGTGGATTCGCCGCCCACGTCGATGATGTCTGCGCCGTCGGCGAGCATCTTCTGTGCGTGCGCCACGGCAGTCTCGACGGTGGCGTGCTCACCGCCGTCCGAAAACGAATCGGGGGTGACGTTAAGAATGCCCATCACCAGGGTGCGGTCGCTCGACACAGTCTGCAAGATGCTCACGAAGATTCCTTTCGGCGGGGGTCGTGACTCATTCTCGCACACCCGGCTGAGCAGGCTAGGCGGTAGCACAGATCACCGGCACACCCTCGTGATCGAGGATCTCCGCTTGCACCCCGAAGACCTCCTGCAACAATTCAGGGGTCAGCAGCTCCGCGGGTTTGCCCTGGCCCATCAGCCGCCCGTGAGACATCACCAGTAACTCGTCACAGTAGCGGGCCGCCAGGTTAATGTCGTGGATCGCCACCACGGCCAGCGCCCCCGAGTGCTCCACGCGGCAGCGCAATTGGCCGAGCAGAAAGAGCTGTTTATTCAGATCCAGGGCGCTGGTGGGTTCGTCCAGCAACATGACCTCGGGGGTGGCAACGAGCATCTGCGCAAAGGCGATCATCTGGCGTTGCCCACCCGAGAGCTCGTTGAGGTATCGCCCCTGGAGGTGGTCGAGGCCCAGCTCGCACATCACCGACGCGGCATCGCGTCGCGCCGAGCTGTGGCCCGCGCTTCGAGTGGCCGAGATGAGCACGGTCTCGTACGCCGTCAGCGCGGCCGAGCTGGGCAGGTCTTGGGGAACGTAACCGATGCGTCGGTATCGTTCTCGAGGGTCGGTGACGGGTTGCCCACTCACGGTCAACCGGGCTGCTCCGCCCATCGGCTTGAGCACCCCGGCCAGGGTCTTGATGAGGGTGGACTTTCCGCAGGCATTGGGGCCCAACAGCCCCACCACCGTGCCGCCGGTCAGCGTGCCGGCGCTGAAGTCGGTGAATACCGGGCGCTTGCCATACCCGCACGCGAGGTTCTCGAAGGTGAGGGCGACATCTACCATTGGGTGCGCTTTCTGGTGAGGATGATCAGGAAGAAGAACGGCACGCCCACCAACGCGGTGATGATGCCGATGGGGATCGCGATGCCGGGCACGATCACCAGGCTCAGCGCGTGGGCGGCGCAGAGGATCCCGGCTCCGGCCGCCATGGACGCCGGGAGGAAGTAGCGCTGGTCTTCACCGACGAGCATGCGGGCGATGTGGGGGCCCACCAACCCGATAAAACCGATCACGCCGGCGAAGGCCACGGCGGTGGCGGCGAGCACCGAGACCACCACGAGCATGATGATGCGCAAGCGGCTCACGTTCACGCCCATCGCGCGGGCCCGATCGTCGCCGAGGCGCAGCGCGGTCAGCTGCCACGAGAGCACCGCCATGATCGGCAAGGTCACCGCCAGCACCACCGCCAAGACGCCATTGCCCAGCCAGGTGGCGCGGGTCAGTGAACCCATCGTCCAGAACACAATCTGCTGTAGTGCCTCGGTGGAGGCGCGGTACTGCAGTAGCGCCAAGACGGCTTGAAAGAGGAACACCAGGCCGATACCCAGCAGGATCATGGTCTCGGAGGTCGCCCCGCGCCAGATCGAAAACGCCACGATCACCGCGGTCGCGGCGATGGCGCTGGCCCAGGCAATGACGGCCAGGTTCAGCTGCGGCACCGGCACCAGCACCCAGCCCAACACAATGGCGGAGGCACCACCGAGGGCCGCTGCCGCCGAGATGCCCAGGGTAAAGGGTTCGGCCAGCGGGTTGTTCAGGATGGTCTGCATCTGCGCGCCCGCCGCCGAGAGCGCCAACCCGATCAACACCGCCATGACCGACATGGGCAGACGGAGTCGCCACAGCACGGTCGCCTGCGTCTCGGTCAGCGAACCGGGGTCGACCAAGCCGTGTAGGACGTCCGCGGCGCGCAGATCGACGGGCCCGACCACCGTGCTCACAATGAACGCCACCGCGGCCAGCACGCCGAGTGCGGCGATCGCAGCCCACCGACGACGCACGGTGCGGTGATGGTCGGCGACCAGGCGGTCTACTGTCTGCTCATGGTTCATGGACGGTCGCTACTTCTGCTTCTCGGCCTGAGAGACGAAGAAGGTGCCGCTGACGTCGAAGGGCATGAATTGCTCGTGTGCCTTCTTCAGCTCGGCGTCCATATCGGTCTGCGGGAAGAGCTCGGGGTGTAGCCACTGGGCGAATTGCTGGATGGCCAGGTAGTTGAAGGGAGAGTCGTAGTACTGGTGCCACACGCCGTAGAGCTTGTCGTTCTTCGGGGCGCTGAGCTGATCGAAACCGGGGGTCTTGACCAGGCCGTTGAGGGTTTCGCGGGCGTGTGCCTGCTCGGTGGAGTACCCCAGCGCGGCGTGCGGTACGGCCTGTTGCTTGTCGTTGTCGGAACTCCACGAGCCACCGGAGGCGATGATGACCTGCGGATTCTGTTCGATGAGCTTCTCGGGGGTGATCGAACCGGATTCGCCGTCGATCAGGTGGTCGCCGATGTTTTCACCACCGGCGGCGTCGATGAACTCGCCCATGTTGGACTTGTTGTTCGTCGCGCAGCATTCGGCAAACCCGCCGGCACGCCAGAAGAAGGTCTTGGGTTTCTCGGTGACATTGGCGGTCTTTTCGCGCACGCCGTCGACCACCTCATGCCAGTTGTCGTTGAACTTCTTCGCTTCGTCGTTCTTGTCGAAGATCTTGCCGTAGAGCTCCACCGACTTCGTGGTGTTCTCCAGCGGGTGCTGGCGGAAGTCGGTCACCACGTACTTCAGGCCCGCCTGATCCATCTTGTCGATCATGCCGGTGCCCTGGGCGGCGTCGTAGTGGTCCTTGGTCAAGATGACCACGTCGGGGTTGTACGAGACGAGGTTCTCCACGCTGACGTCACCCTTGGCGATGGCTCCGATGGTGGGGATCGAGGTGAAGTCGGGGTTTTCCTTCTTGATCTTCTCGTAGTACGAAGGGGCGGCGGTCTTCAGGTCGCTGCCCATGGCCACCACGTGCTCGAAGGGGTTGTCGTGGTTGAGGATCGCGGTGACGAACACGCCGCGTCCTTCACCGAGCACCACGCGCTCGGGCTTGTGGTCGAAGGTCACGGTACGGCCGGCCACATCGGTGACGGTCAGTGCAGAATCCCCGGCGGACGCGGGGGCGGAGTTTGTTGAGGACGCGCCACAGGCGGTGAGCACGGTCAGGAGGGCGGTGGCGCCGAGGGCGCCGACGGTTCTTCTCAGGTTCACGATAAGACCCTTTATTAAGGTGTGATTTAACTATGGGTTAGGCATGCCTAAGTTAAAGTACCTCAATCCGAATAAGAACACAAAAATCTATCGCAATTATTTCGGG
This sequence comes from Rothia sp. LK2588, assembly GCF_040946465.1. Taxonomy (NCBI): domain Bacteria; kingdom Bacillati; phylum Actinomycetota; class Actinomycetes; order Micrococcales; family Micrococcaceae; genus Rothia; species Rothia sp. LK2588. The sequence continues at coordinate 383,569 of NZ_JAYWLS010000002.1, forward strand.
GTACAAAGAAACCCGCCAGGGCTCCTCAGAGCGCCTGGCGGGCATCGACGAAGTGAGCGTACGGCCTCTAGTGCTTGCTCATAATCAGACTCATGGCCTCCGAACGGGTGGCCTCCGCTCGAAGCTGACCGCGCACCGCCGAGGTGACGGTCTTGGTGCCGGGCTTGCGCACACCGCGCATCGACATGCACATGTGCTCCCCCTCGACCACCACGATCGCACCCGCGGGCTGCAGATGCTCTTCGAGAGCCTCCACAATCTGGGTGGTCATGCGCTCCTGCACCTGCGGCCGCTTGGCGTAGAGATCCACCACGCGGGCCAGCTTTGATAGGCCGGTCACCTTGCCGGAATCCCCCGGAATGTAACCGATGTGCGCCAGACCGTAGAAGGGCACCAAGTGGTGTTCACAGGTCGAATAGAACTGAATGTCTTTGACCAACACCAGCTCGCGGTGACCGATATCGAAGCTAGTCGCCAAGAGATCTTCGGGGTCTTGGGTGAGCCCCGCAAACATCTCCTCGTAGGCGCGTGCCACCCGTGCCGGGGTTTCCCTCAGGCCGTCTCGGTCGGGGTTCTCCCCGATCGCCAACAGGATTTCCCGCACTGCCGCCGCGATGCGCGGCTGATCCACAGCCACTAGCGGCCACCGCCCCAGGGGTTCTGGATATCCGGGCCGGGGCCGTTGCCGCCGGCGTTCGGACCCAGACCGGGGCTGGGGTTCACATCGGTAGCGGGCTTCTCGGGAGTTCCGGTCTCCGGTTCGATCACGGGTTGTTGCACGATCGGATCGTCTTCGCCGTCGTGCTCACCGTCGCGGTTCGAGTCGGCGCGGTCGTCCGCGGCCACCGAACCGCCGCGCGAAGCCTCAAGCTCCGACGGGGCCTTGACCGGCGGAATGCTGGAGGGCTCGCGGTTGGTCTTGGAGTACCAGTAGGCGCGCTCGTCCCGCTTGACGACCTTCGAGAAGATCTCCTTCAGCTCGTTCTCGAGCAGGGTCTCCTTCTCGAGCAACGCGAAGGCGAGGGTATCGAGAACCTCGCGGTTGTCGCGCAGAATCTCATAGGCCTCGTCGTGGGCCTGCTCGAGCAGAGCGGCAACCTCTTGATCCACGGTGTAGGCCAGCTCATCCGAGTAGTTGTTGCCGTTACCGGAACCACCACCGAGGAACGGGTCGGATTCCTGAGCGGCCAGGCGCACCGAACCCACCTTAGAGCTCATGCCGTATTCGGTGACCATCTTGCGGGCGGTATCGGTAGCCTTCTGAATATCGTTGGACGCACCGGTCGAGGGATCGTGGAAGATCAGCTCTTCAGCGGCGCGGCCACCCATCGCGTAGGCCATCTGGTCCAGTAGCTCGTGGCGGGTGGTGGAGTACTTGTCGTCCACCGGCATCACCATGGTGTAACCCAGGGCGCGGCCACGGGGCAGGATGGTGATCTTGGTGACCGGGGCCGAGTTGCGCAGGGCCGCGGCGACCAGGGCGTGACCGCCCTCGTGGTAGGCGGTGACCTTACGCTCGTGCTCGTTCATGATGCGCGAGGAGCGCTGCGGGCCGGCCATCACGCGGTCGATCGCCTCGTCGATGGCGCGCTCGTCGATCACGTTGCCGCCGTCGCGGGCGGTCAACAGGGCGGCCTCGTTCATCACGTTGGCTAGGTCTGCACCGGTGAAGCCGGGGGTGCGCTTGGCCACGCTAGACAGCTCCACCCGTCGGTCGATGGGCTTGCCGGCGGCGTGCACTTCGAGGATGCGCTGGCGGCCCTTGAGGTCGGGGGCATCCACACCCACCTGACGGTCGAAGCGTCCGGGGCGCAACAGCGCCGGGTCCAGCACGTCGGGGCGGTTGGTCGCGGCGATCACGATGACGTTGGAGGTGCCGTCGAAGCCGTCCATCTCCACCAGCAACTGATTCAGGGTCTGTTCGCGCTCGTCGTTGCCGCCACCCATGCCGACGCCGCGCTGGCGGCCGACGGCGTCGATCTCGTCCACGAAGACGATCGCCGACTTGTTCGACTTGGCTTCCTTGAACAGGTCGCGCACGCGGGAGGCACCCACGCCCACGAACATCTCGACGAAGTCGGAACCGGAGATCGAGTAGAAGGGAACTCCCGCCTCACCTGCCACGGCCTTGGCGAGCAGGGTCTTACCGGTACCGGGAGGACCGTAGAGCAGCACGCCCTTAGGGATCTTCGCACCCAGTCGGGTGAACTTCTCGGGCTCGGCCAAGAACTCGCGAACTTCCTCGAGCTCGGCCAGCGCTTCGTCCACACCGGCCACGTCGGCGAAACGAACCTCGGGGTTATCTTTGTTGAACTTCTTCGCCTTGGACTTCGAGAAATTCATGATCTGCGATCCACCGCCGCCCATGCGCGACATCAGGAACCAGAAGATCAGCACGAAGACCAGCATGGGGCCGATGAAGCCCAGCATGGACAGGAACCAGTTGTTGACCACGGGCTGGTCGGTGAAGCTCTCCAGCTCGGCGTTGTCCATGGTCTTGACGACGTCGTTGGCGCGCGGCTGAGAGTAATAGAACGTCAGGTCTTTGCCGAGGTTCTTGCCGTCGGGGGTGGTGTAGTCGTCTTTGAGCTCGAGGTCAACCTTTTGGTCGCCATCGTAGATCTTCGCGCTGGTGACCTTGTGGTCATTCAGCAGCTGCAGACCCACGTTGGTATCCACGCGGTTGGTGCCGCTGAACAGGCTGCCCATCGACATCGCGACCACGATGATCACCAGGATCACCGCAAAGAACCACGGGCCAGAAATGAGCTTAGAGAAGAAGCCCTTACTCTGACCGTCGGGGTTTTTGTTGGTATTTTGCGCCAATTAAGAGTCCTCCACAACCGGGCCGGGGGCCCGCCGAGCATCCGCGCACCGTGCTGAGAGTGCGCCCATTAAACTGCCTTCTAATGTACTGAAAAATTCTGATGACTTACAGATAACAGACCGCCGTTCACCTGAAGGCTAAAAATAGTGCGGCCCCGCCGGCTGGTCGAGCAGGCGAGGCCGCGTCGCGTCGATAAAGACGAAAGATTAGGAGTAGACGTGGGGCGCCAGGGTGGCGATGCAGTCGAGGTTGCGGTAACGCTCGGCGAAGTCCAGGCCGTAACCGACCACGAACTCAGGCTCGATGTCCCAACCGACGTACTTGCACTCGATGTCGGTCTTCACAGACTTCGGCTTACGCAACAGGGCACAGATCTCGACCGAGTTGGCGCCGCGGGTGCGCAGGTTCTGCTGCAACCAGGCCAGGGTCAGACCCGAGTCGACGATGTCCTCGACGATCAGCACGTCACGGCCGGTCAGGTCGGTGTCGAGATCTTTGAGGATGCGCACCACGCCGGAGGACTTGGTGCCCGAACCGTAGGAGGAAACCGCCATCCAGTCCATGGTGTAGTGAGTCTTCAGCGCGCGGGAAAGGTCGGCGACCACCATGATCGCGCCCTTGAGAACACCCACCAGCAGAACGTCCTTGTCTTTGTAGTCACGGTCGACCTGCTCGGCGAGTTCTTTGATCTTGGCGTCGATCTCTTCTTTGGTGAAGAGCACGTGCTTGATATCGTCCTTGACGTCGTTTGCGTCCACGGTATGTTCCTCCAACGATTGGCCTAACCACGCTCAGGCGGTTGCCCGGCGCGCCGTTTTCATGTTCATTCTAGGGGGTTTTCAGCGGGTTCGACCAATAATTAACACCCCGGTTGCCCGAAAAGCACCCGCAGGACGCACCCGCCAGGCGCTCACATGCCCGGCCAGTTGCAGCGGCCCACCCTTCGCGTGATCGGCCACAAACTCGTCGAGCGCACGCAATCGCTCGAACCCCGGGGTCTCTCCCCCGGCGGCGGTCACCGCCAGGGCCAGCACTCGCAGACGCAGGGCGTCGGGTAGCGCGGCGAGCGCGGCGCGGCCGTAGTACGCGGCCTGCCCCCGGACGTCCTCGGGCGGTTGCAATCCCGGCACCTCGGCGGTCAGCTCGCCCGAGTCGAAGATCGCGCGCGCCTGTTCATCCAGATAGCGGGCGTCGGGGCCGAGGATGGCGGCAGTGCGGGCCAGGGCGGTGGCGACGTCCCCGCCGAGTTGTTCCTCCAGGAAGGGCAATACCTCGTGGCGCACCCGGGCGCGGGCGAGGGTGGTGTCTGCATTGGTCGGGTCGTGCCAGGGGCGCAGTTCTTCCACCGCGCAGATGGCCTCAATCTGGTTGCGGCGAAGGTTCAGCAGCGGGCGGATCACGGTGAAGGCGTCGGTCTTTCGCACGGTGGGCATGCCCGCCAGCGAGCGCGTGCCCGAACCGCGTGCTAATCCCAGCAACACCGTCTCCGCCTGGTCGTCGAGGGTGTGTGCCAAGAGGATAGCCTGCGCCCCGGTGGCCTCGACCGCCTGTTCGAAGGCCTCGTAGCGGGCGGTGCGGGCGGCCATCTCGGGGCCGTCGCGGCGGGTATCGACCGTCACGGTCGCCACGGTCACCGGGGTCAGGCCCAGCTCGCGGCAGGTGGCAGCGGCGGTCTCGGCGACCTGCGCCGAGCCGGGTTGCATCTGGTGGTCGACGATCACCGCCCCCACGCGCAGCTCCCCGCGGCGGACGAAGTGGGCGGCGACGGCGGCCAGGGCCAGCGAGTCGGGGCCGCCGGAGCAGCCGAGGAGCACCAGCGGAGGTTCGGTGGGTCGCCGCGGGGTGCGTCCCGACGCGGAGACCGTTCCGGGACCCAGAGCGGTGTTGAGGGCGCGGGCGAACTCGTTGCGGGCGAACCCGACATCGGGGTATAACCGCCCCGTGCGCGAGCGTTGCACTAGTCCAGGAACTCCGGGTCGTCGTCGAGGTGTTCGTCTTCGTAGAGCACGCGGTTGATCCACGCCTGCGGGTCATGGATCTCTTGCTCGGTCGGCAGGTTTTCGGGGCCCTGCCAGATCAGGTTGAAACGATCCATGCCTTCGTTGTCTACCACGAACTGCACGAACTTCTGCCCGTCTTGGTACTGCTTCATCTTGCGCTTCATACCCAGCAGGTACGAGACGAACTTGACCAGGAACGACTGGGTTTCGCTACGACGGTTGAAGCGCTGGCGGATGGTGCGCACGCTAGGGATGATGGAGGAATCCACCGAATCCATCACCACGTTGGCGTGGCCCTCGAGCAGGGACATCACGGCGGTGACCTGGCTCAACGTCTGCGAGGCCATCTCCCCGAGCACGATGTTGGTGGTGGCCACGACGTCCTCGCTGCGGGACTCGTGCTCGGATCCGGTGGCATTGCGGGTCACCACGGCGGCCTTCAGCGCGCGGCCGAGCAGGTCGTCGGTGCTGGCACCGAGGTTCTTGGTCAACTGCTGCATCAGATCCAGCATGTAGTCGCGCAACCAGGGGGCGGCGGCGAACTGCACGCGGTGGGTCTGCTCGTGCAGGCACACCCAGAGGCGGAAGTCCTCGGGATCAACGTTGAGTTCTTTTTCGAGGGTCAGCAGGTTGGGCGCGACGATCATCAATCGACCGCCCGGCGCACCGTGACCGGCCAGCGCCGCATAGGGGTCGTACTGACCCAGGACGCGGGTGGAAAGGAACGCGAGCACGCCGCCCAACTCCGCCGACCCCACGGTGGTCGCCACCGCGCGCTGCGACTCGGTCAGCCGCTGCATCTTCTTGCTCAGCACCGATTCGCCCAGCGGGTCGAGCATGACCGAGAACGACTGGGTGTTGGCTTTGGCCCAGGTGGCGCGGTCGACCACGAGCACCTCGGAGTCGCGCAGGTTGTGGGCGGCCTCCAAACCGGTGATGTTGTAGACATGATCTACCGAGGCGGTGGCCGCGTACCGCATGGATTCCACGGCGGCGCGCATCTTCGCCGGAGAGAGCTTGGGGCCTGCCGGCGCCAGGGAGGCCGCCACCTTGGCGGCGCTGGGCCAGTTCAGCACGTTGCTCGAGGTGATTTTTTCGGGGCTGTGTTCGAACGTCATCGTTACCAGTCTAAACAGAAAAGAGGCCGGCAGTTTCCTGCCGGCCTCTCGTGTTGGGCGCTGTCGCTACAGCACTACCAACGCATTACTTGGTGTCGTCTGCCTCAGCCTCGGCTGCCGACTCGTAGTGCGACTTCTCGAAGCGCTCCTGGGCTTCGCGCACCAGGCGCTCAGCGGTTTCGCGGCCTTCCCAGCCCTCAGCCTTGACCCACTTACCGGGCTCGAGGTCCTTGTAGCGCTCGAAGAAGTGAGCGATCTCTGCCTTGACGTGATCCTGGATGTCTTCCAGTTCCTTGATGTCGTTGTAGCGCTTGTCGGAGGGCACGCACAGCACCTTGGCGTCGCCGCCGGCCTCGTCGGTCATGTTGAACACGGCGATGGGGCGGGACTCCACGAGCACGCCGGGAACGAGCTCGTCGTTGATGAGCACCATAGCGTCCAGCGGGTCACCGTCTTCGCCGAGGGTGTCTTCGAAGTAACCGTAGGCGGTGGGGTACTGCATCGAGGTGAACAGCACGCGGTCCAGACGCAGGCGTCCGGTCTCGTGGTCAATCTCGTACTTCACGCGCGAGCCGCGGTTAATTTCAATGGTGACATCGAGTTCCATGCGTGGACTCCTCTTCGGTTTGTCGGTGCGCGCCGCCGGGGCGCGCCTGTAACAGTCGCTCTTTAGTCTAACTCAGCTATCGTAGTTGGGAGGAGAATTGCAGGTGAGCGCCGGTTCTCCTCCTCTCGCCCGCGTCTTGTCTTCCGTGGAGGTCCCCGTGAGTTCGTCCCAGCGTCCTGCCCCGTCGCGTCCCTCGCAGCGCGCCTCGACCTCGCGCGGCGCCGCTTCTGGTGACTCGGGGTCGCGTGGTTCAGGCTCGCGCGGTTCGGCCGCCCGCGGTTCACGTAAACAGTGGATCTTGCCGGCGGTACTGGTGGCCGGATGCGTGGCCACCGGTGCGTGGGCAATCCCGCAGGTTCAGCACGCCCAGCAGCTCCGAGAGGGGTCGCAGGCCTCATCCCCGGTCCCCAGCGCCGAACCGGTGCCGACCCTGGTGCCGTCGGGGCCGGCTGATACGGCGGCCATGCAGAAATCGCTGAAGGGCATCGTGGGCGGTTTCACCACCGGGAACATGACCGGCCTAGTCGTAGACGCCGCCTCGGGTGAGACGGTTTTCGCTTCCGGCGCCGAGCGACCGCGGGTACCGGCGTCCAATTTCAAGCTCTTGACCGACTACACGCTACTGCGCACCGTCAACCCGCAGTCGCGCTTCACCACCGAGGTCGTGGCCTCGGGTAAAACCCTCACGCTGGTGGCCGGCGGAGACACCCTGCTGGGCACCGGGGAATCCGACGAGTCGGCGGTGGTCGGTCATGCCGGTCTGCGGACGCTGGCCCAGCGCACCGTGGACGAGCTGAAGAAACAGGGACCGGGCGCCTACACCCTGAACCTGGACGCCTCGCGCTTCTCGGGCCCGGGACTCAACCCCGCCTGGGACCCGGCCGACGTGCAAGCGCAATTCGTCAACACCGTCGCCCCGATCGCGTTCTACTCCCACTTCTCCCCCGCCGCCGGCGGTAGCGCCGGGGACCAGCGTCCGAAAGACCCCGCCGGGCAGGTGCACACGGCGCTGGTCGAGAGCATCAACGAGCTCGGAGCGAGCGCCGGCATCTCGGTGAAGGCTGGCGGCACTGCGCAGGCGGAGGACGGCGCGCAACCGGTGGCGCAGGTTCGCTCGGCGACGGTCGCGCAGCAGGCCGCGCACATGATGCAGGAGTCAGACAACATGCTTGCCGAGACGCTGGCCCGCAACGCGGCGGTGGCCGCGGGCAAACCCGGCTCGATCGAGGGGGCCCGGCAGACCGTACTGGAGACGCTTCAGGCCGATGGCATCTCGACCGACGGGTTGAAGATCAGCGACCTCTGCGGTCTCTCGCCGGCCAACCGAGTGACCAATACGACGCTGGCGCAGGTCACGCGCGCCATGGTCAACGGGGAACACGGTCTCAGCGCGGCGCTGGCAGGGTTGCCGGTGGCCGGTGGGTCGGGCACCCTCGACTCGCGCTTCGACGGCCCGGTGGAGGCGTCCGCACGCGGTTTCGCCCGGGGTAAGACCGGCACCCTGAACTCGGTGATCTCACTGACCGGTTACACGACCGACGCCTCCGGGCGCACCTATATCTACTCGTTGATCACCAATGACGTGACCGACCCTGCCGCCGCCAAGGACGCCCTCGACGAGGCGGCCGCGGTGATCACGGGCCGTCGGTAGCGGCGGGGCGGGATGAGCGGGCCGTCGGTAGCGGCGGGGCGGGATGAGCGGGCGAGGCTCGGACGTGGAGGCACCGGGGCTGGACACGAGGGCTCGGCGTTTGCTTCTGCGCTTACGACCGCGTTTTCCCCTCGCGACCGTACGCTGCTGGTCATTAAGGTACTTTCGCGGTCGTAAACTTCCCGGCTGGGGACTTTCGCGGTCGCAAAAACGCCCCCTCGCCCGGCGGGTCTAGACCTCTGGGGCTTGGGGGCGCTAGGACGCGGGGCGGGGGCGCTACACGCTCGTCCGGGGAACGACCGGACTAGGAGTTGAAGGTCCGTACCGAGTAGTTGGTGGAGCTCCAGGCGACGGTCACGCCGTTGGAGAAGCGCTGGTGCACCTCGGAACCGACGTTGTACTCGTCAGTCACGGGGTAGCCGTAGCCGCGTTCGAAGCCAGCCATCTTCCACTGGTGACCGATGGCACCGGATTCTTTGACCACGTGGGCACCGTAGACGGGGTGCCACAGCACCTTGGAGTAGAAGCTTCCCTTGCGGAAGAGCTGGTAGGCACCACCACCGGTGATGCCGGAGGTCTCATCGGTGACGGGGTATCCCAGGCCGTTTTCAAAGCCCCGGCTCGACCAGAGCTGACCGATGGCACCCTGTTCGAAGACGGGGTGAGCGCCGGTGCCGAGAGTCCACAAAAACTTGTAAGAGCGAGATCCGGTGGAGAAGATCTGGTAGGCACCACCGTACGAGAGGCCCTTGTACTCGTTCATGACCGGCTTGCCGTAGGTTGCCTCGCCACCGTCGGCAAAGTACTTGCTGCCGATAGCACCGCCGATGGAGTAGTTGCCGGAGGACTGCACCGACAGTGAGGATCCGCTCACGGTGGACTGAATGTCACCGGGGCCGTTAGAACCGGAGTAGTTGTAGATTCCCACGTTGCCCACCACGCGCCACGGAAGCGTGGAGCCGTTGCCGTAGGCCAGGCCGATGCCCATGGTGTTGGCCTGGGAGGCGAGCACGGCGTCGCGGTGCGCCGGGGAGCTCTTCCAGAATCCCAGTAGCTCGTTGAGGTCGTTGTTGTAGCTCAGCGCGATGACCTCACGGCTGAAAGAGTAACCCTGCACGTCGGGGTTAGTGAGGAATTCGGTGCTGTGGGAGACGTAGCCCTGCACGAATTGGCGCTCGGCCTCGCCAGTCATGACGTTGGCGACGGTGGCCGAGTGACGCACCGGCGCTTTGCCGTAGTAACCGCGGAAGTTATTGATGAGGTCCAGCAGCTCTTGAGCATCGGTGAGGTAGCGGCTGGTCGACACGGAGGTGAGGTCGCCCGCTGCGGCGTGAGCGGCCGGAGCGGTGGCCAGGGCGGCGGCGCCGAGGCCGGCACCTGCAAGGGTTGCAGTGGCGAGCTGACGACGGTTGAGAGTCAGGGCGCCCGGGGCAGTGTGAGAGAAGTTCATGTGAGGGTGACTCCAGGAAGTTATCTGACGTGCGCTGGACGCTCGCCGGGGTGGTATCGAGAGTGTGCTGCCGAAACAACTTTATAGAATCGTTACTTTCAGAATCAACGGTATATCGAATCTTAATCATTTTTAATGCCGAAATTTAGGCGCATCGAAGCCCCCCAAAGAGCCCCTACTTACCGGATCTTTGCACCGATTCAACCTGTCTAGACATCTGGACGTTCGAATAGATTTCTCCACACCGGCAGACCAATCGCGATAAAAACCCCAGAAATTGGTTCGTACCACTGGTGGCTCGGATTAAGTTTTTCGAAAGCAAAGTCACGGTGTTCGAATTTCTTCCTCCACCCACGCAAACACGCCTAAAATGTCATACCCCGTTGCTACGGTGAACCTATCCGAGCCGAAAGAAGCCACCGTAATGTCTATCACCTCTCTGCCCGATCTCACCCCCGCCGACCTGCTCGCGGCGTCCCGGTGCCAGTACGCGTTCGTGCTGCGAGCCGCCGCGACGACCCCTGAGGCGGTGCGATCCACGTTTCTGCAGGCCGCCGATGAGACGGTTGAACAGGTACGGGAACGGGCCAGGCTGATCACACGCCCGAGCTTCTACCATGCCGCAGAAACACCGCTTGAGGCGGGGTTCGCCACCTCCTGCGCGCAGGCCCGGTGGGAGGACGGCGCCTACCGCCTCCGAGACACTGTCGCCGAAACCCGCGAGGCGGTACCCGCCCTGCTGGGTCTGGCCTTCGCGGTACAGAGGTGCCAGGCGGCGTCCGTACCTGTGCATCACGAGGTGGAGCTTGCCACCGCCGACGGTGAACTCACCCGGCACGACGCCACCCCCTTCTTCGACGTGCTGGACGAACACCGCGAGCAGGCCGCCGCGCTATTGCGTTCGTACCTCACGGGCGGCCCGCCCGAGATCGACTGGTTGCACGACGCCCACCTGACCCGCTGCGGTCACTGCGGCCCCTGCCGCGAACAGGTGCGTGCCCACCGAGACATGTTGCTCGTCGAGGGGTTGAACATGCGCACCCGCAATGAGCTCGCGACCCGTTACCGGGTGCAGACCATCGAAGAACTGGCAGCGCTCGGTTCGGCGAGTGAGAACCTCCCGGCGGCGGTGCAGAAGTACGTCAGCCGTGCCCAGGTGCAACTGGGTTGGGCGAGCGCCGAGGACGTCGCGGCTCAGTTCCCCGACGACGCCGCGCTCCTGGACCGCTACGGGTACCGCGAATCGGCGGCGGTAACCGATACCGTGCAAGAACTCCTCGACGCCGCGGGCAAGGCCGAGGAAGAAACCTCGGCCGAGCAACGCCTCTGGGAGCACCTGGCGGGGGTAACGCCGCAAGACTTCACCGCGGATCAGCTGGCAGTGGCAATGGTCGCCGAGGCGACCGGTTATTATCGCCGCGAGCGCACCCAGTTCTGGACCGAGCACTTTCAGCGCCTCTCCAGCGACATCGATGAGTGGGAACAGACCCGAGACGTGGCGGTCTTTGAACGCGTAGCCGTAGAAGAAGAGTGGGGCAAAGACCCCGATCGACCCCGCGCTCAACCCACCCGCCTGTTGGGAGTCCGCGCGCAACTGGGTGAAGGCTCAGCTCTGAAGGGTGGCGAGCAGGGCGTCTTTCTCATGTACCGCGCACCTTTTCCGCCCTTTATCGCCGCCGATTTTGCGCACTCGCTGGCCAAGGCCCGCATCGCCGAACGGGAGTTCGACTCGGTGCGCCACGGGTGGTTCAAAGGAACCGTTGAGTCGGTAGAGCTGCACGGCGATAACGCGGTGACCCTGCGCATCCGTGAGTCCCTGCCGCGCGGCGCCGAGCCCTTCGATGAGCTACCGATGGCGCTCTCTCCCGGCACGCCCATCCCGACCAAGGCGCAGGAGACCGCCCTGGCTGAGCTGGCCGGCGAGCTCGCCGAGAGCCTACCGGATTTCCCCGCCTCGGCGGGGCTGGACCTCTTGCGGCGCGTGCCCCCGCGCTTGGTGGGCGGCCAACCGTTGCCCACCCCAGACGAGGCAGCCCACGGTAGCCTCGCCACCCTCGAGGCGCTCCATCGAGCGGTGCACGAGCTCGACGGCTCCTACGTTGCGGTGCAGGGCCCTCCCGGCACGGGCAAGACCTTCGTCGGCGCCAACGTGATCTCGCGTTTGTTGCTGGACGGGTGGAAGATCGGCGTGGTCGCGCAGTCGCACGCGGTGGTCGAAAACGTGCTCTCGGGGGTGTTAGATCTCAAGAAGATCTCCGCCGAGCGGGTGGTGAAGTTCAAGGGCAAGTCGCGCAGTGAGAACTTCGAGTGGTCGGAAGTTTCTGAGGCCGAACTGGCCGAGATGCTCGTGGACGCCCCCGGCGTGTTGATCGGTGGAACGGCCTGGGATTTTGCGAGCGAGAAGAAGTTCCCCGCGCAGTCGCTGGACCTGCTGGTGATCGATGAGGCCGGGCAGTACTCGCTGGCCAACACGCTGGCCGTGGCCCGGGCGGCACGCAACATGCTGTTGCTGGGCGATCCGCAGCAATTGCCGCAGGTCACCCAGGGCACTCACGACTATCCGGTGGACGAATCGGCGCTGGGTTGGCTCGCCAACGGAGCAGATACCCTGCCGGCCGAGTTCGGGTACTTCTTGGCGCAATCCTGGCGCATGCACCCTCAGCTGTGTGCCGCGGTCTCCGAGCTCTCTTACGCGGGCGAGTTAAACTCGGCGGAGGCCGGCTCCCGACGCAAACTGGCGGGAGTGGAGCCGGGGGTTTACCTACACGAGGTAGAGCATTCTGGCAACACGACGGCCTCGCCCGAAGAGGCGGATGTCGTGGTCGATCTGGCGCGACGCTTCGTCGGGATGCAGTGGTGCGAGAACACCGCAACCGACACCCCGCGCCCGCTGCGTCCCTCAGACATCGTGGTCGTGGCCGCCTATAACGCCCAGGTAGACCTCATCTGCGAGCGGCTGGCCGAGGAGGACGACTCGGTGCGAGTGGGCACGGTCGACAAGTTCCAGGGGCAACAGGCACCGGTGGTGTTGGTGTCGATGGCGGTGTCCTCCGCCGGGGTCTCGGCGCGCGGGGCGGACTTTCTGCTCTCCGCCAACCGGCTCAACGTGGCGCTCTCGCGTGGCAAGTGGTGCGCGGTCATCGTGGCCTCCACGCACCTGACGCATTTTCTGCCCGGCACCCCCGAGGCGTTGCTGCAGTTAGGACGCGTGGTGCGGCTCAAACGGGCGGCCGCACCCCTCCCCGATGCGGCCGGTTTCACCTCGGCCGGCCCTGCCGCGGCACAGTAAGGGGCGAAGTAAGGTGAGAGAAGAGATGTCTTTGCAACCCAACGAAGGATCGGCGAGATTCATGCATCCCACGCATATGGCACGAACCCCCTACATCTTCCACTTTCAGGGGCAGTCGGTGGCCATGGGTGAACCGCGCTTTCTCCAGGAGATTGAGCATTTGCTCCGCGAGGCGGGTGAACAACCTCGCCCCACGTTCTGGAACCAGCAGTATCTCGTGGACGCCCTCAACGAATACCCGGCGCTACTAGAGAGCGGGGTTGAGGGTTTTGGCGATTCAGGCCCGGGCGACCTGCTGAACTCGGTGGGCACCGACCTGGGCCCCGAGGAGTTTTGGGAGGCCATCGACCGCGGCGTGTTTCGGTCTACCGAGTGGCCGGTGGGCAACGCCCCGCTGTTTCTCGGCCAGCGCCCCGACTGGCTCGAACATGCCCGCAGCTGGGAGTTCGACCCGGTCGCCCCGCCGGACGGCCCCGGCGAGCTCGGCGGGTGGACTCGTCTGCGCGGGCGCGAGGGGTCAGGCCAACCGGTAGGGATGTTTCAGCTGACCGACCCAGACTCGTTCTGGGTGCTCGGCTCGGCAGACGATCTCGACCACGTGATGAACCTCTGCCGCGAGTTGGCAGGCTACCGTGAGGGCTTCGGTCTGGCCACCGCCTATTTCGACGAGACCGCGCGTTACAGCTCCATCGCGCTTCCCCTGCGGTGCAAACAACTCTTACAGGAGGAGTTCTTCATCGCCGGGGTGGACTGCGAACCGCGTTTTTGGGAATAAATCCTCTCGCGCCGTCAACCGCTATCGGTTGATTCGGGGCATACTAAAGGCATGTACGTTCTGACCCTCATCTGCCGCAACGAGACCGCTCAGCCCCTCGACGAGTTCCGCGAGCGCCTGAACACCCTCGAACCGGAGATCCCGTTTGCACAGAGCTACCCCGACGAGCTTCAGGGGGCTTTCTACTCCGCCGAAGACGCGGTGCGTGCCATGCTCTGGGCGGCGTCCGAGTACGGGTACTGGGTGGGCCTGGGCGTGGGTGGGCTGAAGAAACCGCGTTTCGCCGCCGCGCTGGGTGCCATCGCGACCACCGACTGCTCCGGGGACGCCCTCGACTACTCACGCATCGCCGTCGAGCAGGCGCAGACCGGCTCACCCGCCCGCGGGGTGGTGGTCCAGGGGGCGGATCGGGTGTTCTCCGAGCACGCCACCGGCCTGGCTCGACTGCTCTACCGGGTGGCCGCCGACCGCACCGAGGCCGAGAACCGCGTCATTAACCTGCTGACCCCGGGCGTGCGGGGGCAACAGAAGGCGGTGGCGCAAGCGCTGAAGATCAGCTCGCAGGCGGTCAGTAAGACGCTGGTGCGCGCCGGCTACCACGAGCAAGAGGCCGCGGTTCCGGCGCTGGTTGAATTACTGCTGGGGCTTGATCAGACCCTCTGAGACCATCCACTCGTAGGCGACCTTCGAGGGTTCTTGCCCCTCAACGTCTACCTTGTAGTTCAACTCACGCAAGACATCGTTATTCATCCGTTGCGCCACCTTGTCGTACTCGGCGGCCAGGCCGGGGTACTTGTTCAACGTTTCGGTCGAAAAGACCGGGGCGGCACTGTAGGCGGGGAAGTACTTCTGGTCGTCTTCGAGAACCGTGAGGTTCAGCGAGTTGATGCGGCCGTCGGTCGTGAAGATCTCGCCGAAGTTGCAGGCACCCTCGGCGGTGGCGGTGTAGACCGTGCCGGTATCCATGATCGAGATGTTCTCGTCGGGAATGCCGTTGGCGGAGCCACGCTCTAGACCGTACTTCTTCAACATGCCGTTGAGGCCGTCGGGGCGCGAGTTGAACTCCGCCTCGATGCACAGGGTGCGCTCCTTCGGCGGCACCTTGGCGATGTCGGAAATGTTCTTGAGGTTGTGCTTCTTCGCGTAATCCTCACGCACGCCGAAGCTGTAGGTGTTATTCAGCGGTGAGGGTTTGCCCCACGTCAGGCCATTGGGTTCGTCTGCCTTGCGCACCGACTCCCACATCTGTTGCGGGTCGTTGATACTCTCGGGTTTGTTGAGGTAGGTCAGCCAGGCGGTGCCGGTGTATTCCCACTCCATGTCTACTTCCCCGTTCAGCATGACCTTGCGGGCCGGCTGCGACCCGGGGATGTTGGTCATGTCTTGCACGTCAAAGCCGGCGGCCTGGGCGGTGAGCACCCCGATCTTGCCGAGGATCAGCTGCTCGGTGAAGTTTTTGGCGCCCACGGTCAGTTTCTGACCGTCGGAACCTTGAACGTGAGAGATGGCCGCCGGTTCTACCTGGGGCACCTCGGTGGCGGAGGGTTTCAGTCCACAACCGGAGAGCCCCAGCACGGCGACGGCAGCCAGGGTGCCAAGGGATCGTCTCTTGAGATTCATCGGGTCAGTCCCTTCGGGGTTGCGATGTGTTCCACGACGCGGGCGAGCCAGTCGATCGCGAGCGCAAAGATCGCGACCAGCACCGAACCGAAGACCAGCACGCGGTTCTGAGCCAGGTTCACCCCGGTGGTGATGAGCAGGCCGAGACCGCCGCCGTTGATGAAGGTGGCCAGCGTCGCCGATCCCACCAGCAGCACCAGGGCGGTGCGGATCCCGGCGAGCATGACGGGCACGGCCAGCGGGAGCTCCACCTTGAAGAGCACCTGCATTGCGCTCATGCCCATGCCGCGGGCGGCCTCGATGAGGCGGTGGTCCACAGCGTCCAGGCCGACCATGGTGTTCTTGAGAACCGGCAGAAAGGCGTAGACCACCAGCGTGACCAGCGCGGCGTTGGTGCCGAAGCCCAGCCAGAAGGCGAAGAGCACGATGAGGCCGACCATAGGTGCCGCCTGCCCCACGTTCGCCAGACCCATGAAGAACCCGGTGAGTTTGCGGAAGGGCTTACGGGTGAGGATGATGCCCAGCGGGATCGCCAGGGCCAGCACGATCACCGCCGAGATGGCGGTCAGCTTCAGGTGCTCGAGAGTGAGGCTCCAGATGGACGCCGGGGCAAGGGTCACCTTCTCCACCTCGGTCAGCTGCGCGTTGCCCAGCCAGAAGAGCATCCCGGCCAGGATGAGCCCGAGGATGACCGGTTGGATGATCAGCGCTTTCCACCCGCTGGGGGCTGAGTTGCGCGCCGTGGTTTCTTGAGCCTCTGCGGTGGGGGTGTCGTTGACGGTTGCGCTCATGCTCGTTCACTTCCTGATCCGGTCGCGTTCGAGGTTTTCTCCCAGGGGGTAGATTTCCCAGAGTCCGCAGAGGCGTTGGGCTCGCTCATCTCGTAAGTGATGATGCCGTCCTCATCGGTGGTGGCCACAGGGAGCTGGCCGGTGTTGTGCCCGACCGGTGCGTCCACCTCGTGGACCTCCTGGGAGAGCCCCTCGATGGCCTCGATGACGGTCTCCACGGTGATCACGCCCTTGTAGCGGCCACGGGGGCCGGTGACGGCGGCCGAGGATGAGCCAGCGACGAGCATCGTGTCCAGAGCGTCGTCGAGGGTCGAGGAGTCACCCACCACGGGGAAGTTGCGTTCGCCTAGGGCCTTGACCACGGTCATGCGTTCGAGCTGACGGCGGGACACGAAACTGACTGGGCGGTCTTGCTTGTCTAACACCACACCCACCTGTGCGCCGGTCTCGCCGAGGCGGTTGAAGGCGTCGCGGGCGTCCTGTCCCAATTCGACCGTGGGAGTGTGGCTCAGGGCGACGTCACGCACACGCGCCAGGCCCAGCTGCTTGAGGCCGGCGCCGGAGCCGATGAAGTCTTCGACGAACTCGCTGGCCGGGTTCGTCAGGATCTGCTCGGGGGTGCCGTACTGCTCGATCTTGCCGCCCTCGTTGAAGATCACGATCCAGTCGCCGAGTTTGACGGCTTCGTCGAAGTCGTGGGTCACGAAGACGATGGTTTTGTGCAGTTCGTTCTGCACGTGGATGAGCTCTTCCTGCAGGCGCTGGCGGGTGATCGGGTCGACCGCGCCGAAGGGCTCGTCCATGAGCAGCACGGGCGGGTCGGCCGCGAGCGCGCGGGCCACGCCCACACGTTGCTGCTGACCGCCGGAGAGTTCCTTGGGGTAGCGGTCGCGGTAGATCTCTGGGTCGAGCGAGACGAGGTCGAGCAGTTCGTCGGTGCGAGCTTCGATGCGGTGCCTGTCCCATTTGAGCATCTTGGGCACCAGCCCCACGTTGGCCCCGACGGTCAGGTGCGGTAGCAGGCCGCCGGCCTGGATCACGTAACCGATGCGGCGGCGTAGTTGGTCGCCGTTCATCTTGGTGACGTCTTCGCCGTTGATGACGATGCGGCCCGAGGTCGGTTCGATGAGCCGGTTGATCATCTTCAGCGTGGTGGTCTTACCGCAGCCGGAGGGGCCGACGAACATGACGGTCTTGCCGGCGGGGATTTCAAGGGTGAGCTGATTGACGGCGGCCTTTTTGCCACCGTAGGACTTGGTGACATTCTCCAGCAGGATGGTCGCCCCGGTGATCTCGGTGTTGTGGGCGTCTGAGGGGGTCTGTTGTGTATTAGGCACGGATACCTCGCGAGGTTGTGAGACGGCCCAGCAGCACGAGCAGGCCGTCGAGGATGAGAGCGATGACGACGACGGCGATCACGCCGATTGCCACGGATTCGAAGGAGTTGGCCCCACCCAGGCGGGAGAGCCCGGAGAAGATGTAGCTACCCAGACCGGGGCCGAGCACGTAGGCGCTGATAGCGGCGATGCCCATGGTCATCTGGGCGGAGACGCGCATCCCGGCGAGGATGACCGGCCAGGCCAGGGGCAGTTCGACGCGGAAGAAGGTCTTGGCACGGGACATGCCGATGCCGCGGGCGGCTTCGATGAGCGAGCGGTCTACACCGTTGAGCCCCACGAGCGCGTTGCGCAGGATGGGGAGCAGGCAGTAGAAGGTCACGACGACGACGGCCGGGGCCACGCCGAAGCCCAGCGGGGCGATGAGTAGACCGATGAGAGCGAAAGCGGGAATGGTCAGGCCCACTGCGGAGACTGCGTTGGCTGCCGCCGAGAGGGTCTTGTTGCGGTAGCAACAGGCCGCGATCGCGATGGCAAGGATGGTAGCCAGGATCAGACACTGGGCAACGAGCGAGAAGTGTTGCCAGCTCGCCGAAAGTATCTGGCCCCAGCGTTCGGAAATGTATGTTCCCACCGTGGAGTCCTCAGGTGAATTTGTTAGGGGTACTGCTCCAGGTTATCAGCCTACTTATGGTTTGGCTGGGATATAGCAACCCCTCTTCGCCTCCCCGCACCCGCGCGGTGCAACACCTCAGGCGACGAACGCCTCGCGCAACCGGGGGCTAGAGGAGCGAGTCCAGCACTTCGGCCAGGCCGTCTTCGTAGACGCTGAGCGTGACCTCGTCAGCTACAGCCAACAACTCCTCAGGCGCCTCCCCCATGGCCACGCCGCGGGCAGACCAGTGCAACATTTCTTTGTCGTTGTGACCGTCGCCGATGGCCACGGTGTGGGCGGGGTCGATGCGCAGGTGGCGACGAATCAGCTCGAGGGCGGATGCCTTCGAGACGCCGTGTGCGGCCAGGTCGAGCCACGCACTCCAACCCACGGCGTAATTGACCCCGTGCAGACCGGCGGCGTAGATCGCACGCTTGAATTCCGCCGGTTCCACTTCTTCGGCGAAGACCACCACGCGGGTCGCGCAGGTCTTCTCGCGCAACTGTTCCTTGGTCACCGGGATCGTCTTGGCCCCGAAGGAGCCGTCCTCGAAATCGTCGGTCGCGTAAATCTCGCCGGTGGGCGTCTCCAGCGCCATCTGGGCGTAGGGAATCTTCTCCTGCAACAGACCGATCGCGCGTTGCGGATTGAACTCGACCGTGTCGACCACGCGGTAGCCGTTGTCGAACTTTGGCGCCAACTCGAGGGTCACCGCGCCGTTCGAGGTGACCATGTACCCGTGCTCGATGCCCAGTTGCTGGGCGATGGGCAGGGCCGCCTGCCGCGAACGTCCGGTGGCGATCACCACGGTGTGACCGGCGGCGACCACATTGCGCACCGCGTCGTGGACGCGGTCGGTGAGGGTGCCGTCGTGGTGGACGAGGGTGCCGTCGATATCGATGGCCACAAAGTAGCGTGCGCCCTCCTCTTTCTTCCAGTCTCCGGCGACTGGTGGGTGCACTGTCTGGTGTTTCATCACGCTCATCATCCCTCTACTCTCTGCTACGCATTAAGACAGTACCCGGCGTGTGCGTGAAGCGCAGGCTAACGCCCGGTGAATTTGCCCTGTCGGCGGTAGCGCGCCGGGGGCAAAAAACAAGTCATGTTCGCCGCCATCGAAACTGTCATTTTGACCCTAATACACGCCGTATAACTCTCAAGATTTAAAGTCTTTTCCGTTACGCTTAGGTGTACACCTCAAGTCAGGAGACAAGACAAAGATGTCTAGCAAAGCTTCAAAGATCTTGAAGACCACTGCAGCGGTGGCCGGCGCATCCCTTGCCGGAGTGGCCGCACACGACGTAACCCAGAAGAAGCACTCCATCATCCGCAACTTCCCGGTGTTGGGGTGGGCGCGTTTCGGTTTCGAGCTGATCCGCCCCGAAATCCGCCAGTACTTCTTCGAATCTAACCGCGACGGCCGCCCGTTCTCCCGCGATACTCGTTCAATGGTGTACGAGTACGCTAAGGGTTACAGCGGGCAGAAGGCTTTCGGTACGGAGCAAGACGTCTCGGCGGTTGGTTTCGACATCGTTCGCCACACCATGGCCCCGGTTCCCATGATGGAGGAAGAACCGCGCCAGCGCCTGGGTGGGCCCAACTGCACCCAGCCCTACGACATCTCCCTGTTCAACATCGCCTCGATGAGCTTCGGTGCCCTCTCGGCCAACGCCGTACTGGCCATGAACAAGGGCGCGGCCATGGGCGGCTTCGTGCAAGAGACCGGTGAGGGTGGCATCTCCCCCTACCACCTGAAGTACGGGGCAGACCTCATCTGGGAGTTCGGTTCCGGTTATTTCGGGTGCCGCGACGAACAGGGTAACTTCAACCCCGAGATGTTCGCCGAGAAGGCTAAGACCCCCGAGGTTAAGGGCATTCTGCTCAAGCTCTCGCAGGGCGCTAAGCCCGGCCTGGGCGGCATGCTTCCCGGTGACAAGGTCACCGAAGAGATCGCCAAGATCCGCCACATCCCCGTCGGCAAGGATATGCCCTCCCCGCCGGCACACTCCGCCTTCAGCAACCCCCTGGAACTCATGCAGTTCATCGGCCAGCTGCGCGAACTCTCCGGCGGCAAGCCGATCGGCATCAAGTTCTGCGTGGGCTCGGAAATCGAGGTGCTCTCGCTGTGCAAGGCGATGTTGGAGACCGGCATTAGCCCCGACTGGATTACCGTGGACGGTGCCGAAGGCGGCACCGGTGCGGCTCCGATTGAGTTCACCGATTACGTGGGCCAGCCGCTGACCAACGGCCTGATCATGGTGCAGAACGCGCTGGTGGGCTCGGGTCTGCGTGACAAGGTCTCGTTGTGCGCGGCCGGCAAGATCACCGGCGGTGCGGACGTTGTGCGCCGCATGGCACTCGGCGCCGACTTCACAGTCTCCGCACGCGGCATGATGATGGCCACCGGTTGCGTGCAGGCGCAGAAGTGCCACACCAACGAATGTCCCACCGGCGTGGCCACCCAGAATAAGTGGTTGCAGCGCGGCATCGACGTGGACGACAAGGGCGCTCGCGTGCGCAACTACCACTTCGGCGTGATGCACTCGGCCATGCGCATCCTGGCCTCTATGGGTCTGGAAGACTTCCGCGATCTCGGCCCTGAGCACGTCTTCCACCGCGTTGACTCGACTCACTCGCTGTCTTACCGTCGCCTCTACGACTGGCTGGAACCCGGCCAGCTGCTCGAGGGCACCGCGCCCGAGCCGTGGGACGAGTGGTGGGAGCGTGCCGACCCGAGCACCTTCGTGGTCATCCACTCCAAGCACCAGCGTTCCTAACAGACCGCTATCGTTCTTCGCGAACACCAAGGCGCCCCCTCTGCCGCATGGCAGAGGGGGCGCCTTCGTGTATGCCTAATCACAGCCGGCCATCTGCCCCCAGCTCACCCCACAAATGGGTCTCACTAGGGGATTCTTCCTGAGAACATGCTCTGAATCGGCTGGTTTTTGTACAGGAATTCGACCAAATCTGAATTAAATCTAGAGATTTTTTTACAGTACTGAAAAGTTAAGGCGTATAACTAAATGATGTCCCGCTCGTCGTTGAGCCCGCCTCCGGGGTCGACGGCGAGCTTCATACTTTCTCTCAGGGAGAGGCATCGTATGCATATCCAACCCAAAGAACAAGAAAAGCTGCTGGTGGTCGTCGCCGCAGACCTCGCGCGTCGCCGCCAGAAGCGAGGGCTGAAACTGAACTACCCAGAGGCAGTCGCCATCATCACCTACGAACTGCTCGAAGGCGCTCGCGATGGACGTACCGTGCCCGACCTCATGAACTGGGGCTCCACCATCCTCACCCGCGACGACGTCATGGAGGGCGTGCCCGAGATGATCACCGACGTCCAGGTGGAAGCAACCTTCCCCGACGGCACCAAGCTCGTCACCGTGCACCACCCCATCCGCTAGAGAGAAGGCGAGAAGAAGACCATGATCCCCGGAGAATACAAGCTTGCCGAAGGCACCGTGACCTGCAACGCCGGCCGCGAAGCGATCGAACTGGAAGTCACCAACACCGGCGACCGCCCCGTGCAGGTCGGTTCGCACTACCACTTCGCCGAAGCCAACCCCGATCTTGAGTTTGACCGCGAACAGGCCCTGGGACGCCGCCTCGACATCCCCGCCGGCACCGCCGTGCGTCTGGAACCCGGCGACAAGACCACTGTGAAACTCATCCCGCTCGGCGGCGACCGTATCGTCTACGGATTCCGCGACCTGGTCGACGGGCCGCTGGAAGCCCGCGACGCGCAGCCCTTCCTCAAGGACAGGGCAAGCGCCCACGGCCAGGCCCCCAAGCGCCGCCACGAGTCCGTCGCCGGCGATGCCCCGCAGCCGCTGAAGACCCACAAAGAAACCAAGTAAGAACTTCCCGGCAGTAAGAAAAGAGTTGTAGCAATGAGCTTTGAACTAGATCGCGAACGTTACGCGAGCCTCTACGGCCCCACCACCGGTGACGCCGTTCGACTCGGCGACACCGACCTCTTTGCCGTGGTCGAGAAAGACCTCACTACTCCCGGTGAAGAAGCCGTGTTCGGCGGCGGCAAGGTCGTGCGCGACGGCATGGGCCAGAACAGCCAGCTGGTGCGCGAGGTAGGCCTGCCCGACTTGGTCATCACCAACGTGCTGATCATCGACTACACCGGCATCTACAAGGCAGACGTCGCCATCCGCGACGGCCACATCCAGAAGATCGGCAAGGCCGGCAACCCTCACACCATGGAGGGCGTAAACATCACCATCGGTGTCTCCACCGACGTGCTCTCGGGCGAGGGCAAGATCCTCACCGCCGGCGGCATCGACACCCACATCCACTTCATCAGCCCCGACCAGATCGAGACCGCGCTGGTCTCCGGTATCACCACCATGATCGGCGGCGGCACCGGCCTCTCCGAGTCGTCCAAGGCAACCACCATCACCCCGGGCAAGTGGAACATCCACAACATGCTCAAGTCCTTCGAAGAGTTCCCCATGAACTTCGGACTGCTGGGTAAGGGCCACGGTTCCTCGATCTCGCCCATGGCCGAGCAGATCCGCGCCGGCGCGATCGGCCTGAAGGTGCACGAGGACTGGGGTGCGACCCCCTCCTCCATCAACACCGCCCTGGAGGTCGCCGACGAGTACGACGTGCAGATCGCGATCCACACCGATACCCTCAACGAGGCAGGTTTCGTCGAAGACACCCGCGCCGCCATCGACGGCCGCGTGATTCATACCTTCCACACCGAGGGCGCCGGCGGCGGTCACGCCCCCGACATCATCGCCCTGGCCGGTGACAAGAACGTGCTCCCGGCGTCCACCAACCCCACTATCCCCTTCACCCGCAACACGGTCGAAGAGCACCTGGACATGTTGATGGTCTGCCACCACCTCAACCCCTCAATCCCCGAGGACGTCGCCTTCGCCGACTCCCGCATCCGCAAGGAAACCATCGCGGCTGAGGACGTTCTGCACGACATGGGCATCTTCTCGATGACCTCCTCCGACTCGCAGGCGATGGGACGCGTGGGTGAGGTCATCCTGCGCACCTGGCAGCTCGCGGACTCGATGAAGAAGCAGCGCGGCCAGTTGCCCGAAGACGAGGGCACCGCAGGTGATAACTTCCGCATCAAGCGCTTCGTCTCGAAGTACACGATCAACCCCGCGATCGCCCAGGGTATCTCCCACGTGGTGGGTTCCATCGAACCCGGCAAGTTCGCCGACCTGGTTCTCTGGGACCCGAAGTTCTTCGGTGCCCGCCCCGAGGTCATCATCAAGGGCGGCCAGATGGTTCACGGCGTCTCGGGCGACCCGAACGCCTCGATCCCCACCCCGCAGCCCGCCTGGTACCGCAAGGTCTTCGGCGCCTACGGTTCGGCAGTCTACGACTCTTCGATCACCTTCCTCTCCACAGCGGCCATGCGCGACGGCGTGGCTCGTCAGCTGGGGTTGCAGAAGAAGATTCGCACCTGCCACAGCATCCGCAACCTGCAGAAGTCTGACCTGAAGTTCAACGGTGAGACCCCCGATCTGACCGTTGACCCGCAGACCTACGAGGTCAAGGTCAACGGCGAGGTCGTCACCTGCCAGCCGCGCGAAGAACTCGCCCTGGCTCAGCGTTACTTCCTCTTCTAAGCCACGTAAAGAGAAACGATGATCATCACCGAAATCCTAGGAAACACACACGAGCCGGCCGGTGCCGAGCTGGTGGGGCAGCGCCACGTCGAAAAAGTGGTGCTGCCCAGCGCCGACCTCGTCAAGCGCATCCAACGACTGGACACCGATCACGGTCACGAGTTGGGCCTGCGCCTGCCGGGCGGCTCCCCCGACCTCAAGGACGGCGACATCCTGGCTATCGACGACTCCGGCGAGCGCGGCAACGCGATCGTGGTCTCGGTGTTGCCCACCGACGTCCTGGTCATCGCCGCGCGCACCATCGTTGAGATGGCGTTCGTGGCGCACTCGCTGGGCAACCGTCACCTGCAGGCGCAGTTCTTTGACGCCGACAGCGAGTACGAGGCCGAGGTGATGGTGGTGCAGTACGACCACACGGTCGAGGACTTCCTGAAACACCACGAGATCCCCTACTCCCGCCAGGAACGCGTGATGCCCGTGCCGTTCCGCCACGCGGAGCACACCCACTAATGCATCGTTTGCACTCACTGCTGGGCATCATGCAGCTGGCGGACTCCGCCCTGCCCACGGGCTCGTTCTCGCATTCGCAAGGATTCGAGACGTACATGGCCCGGGGCGGGCTGGAGTCGGAGGCGGAATTCGAACAGTGGGTCACCATGTTCATCCGCCAGCAGCTGACCTACACCGACGCGCTGGCGATCCGCGAGGTCTATCGGGCAGAGACCTTCGAGCAGGTCGCCGACCTCGACGAGCTGTTGACCGTCAGCGCCCTACCGGTTCAGATCCGCGAAGGCTCCATCACCATGGGCAAGCGCCTGCTGACGATCGGCGCCGAGTCGTACCCCGGTGACTGGGTCGACCGCTACGCCGAGGGGGTCGCCGCCGGCGAGCTGTTCGCGCACCCGGCGTCCGTCTGGGCGGTTCTGGCCCGCTCGCTGGAGGTGCCCGTGGACGAAGCCGTCAGCTCCCACGTCTACGCCACCGTCATCGCGCTGACGCAGAACGCGGTGCGCGCGATCCCGCTGGGGCAATCCGCCGGTCAGCGCGTGATCGCCCGGGTTCAACCCGAGGTGATTCACGCCGTGGAGGTCTCGGCCACGCTGAGTCTTGATGACCTCGGCGCGATCTCCCCCGGACTAGAGATAGCCCAGATGCAGCATCAGCGCCAACGCGCCCGCCTCTTCATGAGTTAACAATTTTTCAAGGAGAAACACCATGTCAGACCCTATTATCATCGGTATCGGCGGCCCCGTGGGCGCGGGTAAAACCCAGCTCGTGGAGCGTTTGACCCGCTCGATGTCCCACGAAATCTCGATGGCCGCGATCACCAACGACATCTACACCATCGAAGACGCCAAGATCCTGGCCCGCAACTCGGTGCTGCCCGAAGAGCGCATCATCGGCATCGAGACCGGCGGCTGCCCGCACACCGCGATCCGCGAAGACACCTCGATGAACGAGGCCGCCATTGAAGAGCTGAAGAAGCGCTTCGACGACCTGCAGATCATCTTCGTCGAATCCGGCGGTGACAACCTCTCGGCGACCTTCAGCCCCGAGCTGGTCGACTTCTCGATCTATGTGATCGACGTGGCCCAGGGTGAGAAGATCCCCCGTAAGGCCGGTCAGGGCATGATCAAGTCAGACATGTTCGTGATCAACAAGACCGACCTCGCCCCGCACGTGGGCGCGGACCTCTCCGTCATGGAGGCCGACTCCAAGGTGTTCCGCAAAGATAAGCCCTACGCCTTCACCAACCTGGTCACCGACGAGGGCCTGGACGTCGTGGAGAACTGGATTCGCCGCGACGTGCTCATGCTCGACCTCACCTCCTAATCCGTGACGGCCGAACACAGCCGCACTGCGGCAGAGAAAGACTGGGCCGGCGTCCTGCGCTTGGACATTGCCAGCGAGGCAGGCACCAACCGCGCCACCCGGCAGTACCACGAGGGGGCGTTGCGCGTGTTGCGCCCCCACTACCTGGACCGTACCGGGCACGTCACCTACACCGTGATCAACCCGGGCGGGGCCTACTTCGGCGCCGACAACTACCTGCTGGACCTCACCGTCCGCGCCGGGGCCTCGGCCACGCTGACC
Source organism: Rothia sp. LK2588 (assembly GCF_040946465.1). Lineage (NCBI taxonomy): Bacteria > Bacillati > Actinomycetota > Actinomycetes > Micrococcales > Micrococcaceae > Rothia > Rothia sp. LK2588. The sequence goes on from NZ_JAYWLS010000002.1 coordinate 409,389, forward strand.
ACGCAGTCGGCCACGAAGGTCTACAAGACCCCGCAGGGGCCTGCCTTCCAGCAGATGAACGTGGTCGTCGAGGAGGGTGGTTACTGCGAGTACGTGCCCGATCAGCTGATCGTCTACGAAAACGGTGATTACATTCAGCGCACCGACGTCACCCTGCACACCGGGGCGTCGCTGGTGATGTCTGAGATCGTCACCCCCGGGTGGTCCCCGCGCGGTGAGCACTTCACCTACGCGGGGCTCTCCATGCGTGCCGAGGTGCGCGTGACCGACGGGGAGAACACCCGCCGCCTGGCGCTGGACCACCTGCGTGTGCGCCCGGCGGAAGAGGCCGACGTCAACGCCGCGGGCCTCATGGAGGGCCACACCCACACCGGGCAGCTCTTGCTCGCCTCGCCGGTCATCACCGACGAGTTCGTGGACGCCGCCCAGCAGGTTCTGGACGACTGCGGGTACACCGTGGGGTTGAGCGTACTCGGCGGCGAGCGCAGCCTGGGGATGCGCGGGTTAGCCGTGCGTTCGCTGGCGCAGTCCACCGCCGAGATCGCGGCCGTCCACACCCACATCATCACCATGTTCCGTGATCGGGCGGCCGGTTTAGGACCGCTGGAATTACGTAAGTATTAGGAGTCTTAGTGAACTGGCTGAGCTACACGCTGCGCGGTGTCTCGCAGATCTTTTTCGTCAACAACCCCATCTCGGGGGCGTTGATCCTGATGGCGGTGGCTATCGATAACCCGCTGATGGCCCTGTTGATGCTGCTCGGCACCCTGGTGCAGACCGGGGTGGGTTACCTGCAACGTCATGAAGAATTGGTGCCCCAGGGGTTGATGGGCTTCAACGGCGCCCTGGTGGGTGCCTTCGCGGGGTTCGCGCAGCTTCCCCCGGTCTTGGCTATCTTCGTCACGATTCTGGGCGCCACCGCGTGCGTTCCGATGCACGACGTGGTGACCCGCCTGTTTACGTCCCGCCCCCTCGCCGGCGCCCAGTTGCCGGTTTCCACGGCACCCTTCTGCATCATCTGCGGCGTGCTGATGACCCTCGCGGCCCAGCTGGCGCATCCCTTGGATCCGACCACCGGCAGCGGGGTCGCCGAATCGCTGGAGCTGACCATCGCCCACAGTTTCTCTGAGGTGGTGCTCTCCGACAATATCTTCACGGGATTGCTGATCATCGTTGCCCTGTTCATCGGTAGCGTGCAAATCGGCCTCTTCGGTCTGTTGGGCATGCTGGTCGCCAACCTCGTGGCCCTCCTGTTCGGTCACCCGCTGAGTGCCGTCTCCGCAGGTTTGCACGGGTACAGCGCGGTGCTGGTGGCGATCGCGTTGGGCGCTACCTTCTGGACGCGGGAGCGTACGGTAACCCGCGTGGTGGGCGCGGTGGTCGGTGCGGCGCTCGCTGTAAGTATCGGCATCGGGTTGGGCCACACGCCCATCCCCGTGTTCACTTGGCCCTTCTTGATCTCGATGTGGTTGATCATGCTGGCCTGGTACGCGGTGCGTTCCCGTTCGGCGACCCGCTCCCCGCAAGACGGAGCCGTACCCACCTCTCACTAAACCTTGATCTCTCGCGAAGGAGCACCCATGAGCACGTCCCCGATCAGCTACTACCGGCACTATGTGGTGGGCCGCAGTTCCCTGCCGCTGAAGGTGCGGGTGGCGTTTACCTTCGGCGCGGTGGCGCTGTTGCACGTTCTCGCTATTGCCCTCTTGGCCACGGCGTGGACGCCGGGGGCCACCCCGATCGCCTTGGGCATGGTCATCGCGGCCTACACGGCGGGGTTGAAGCACAGTTACGACTGGGACCACATCTCGGCCATCGACAACTCCACCCGCAAGTTCGTGGCCGAGGGTTCTAACCCAGCCAGCGTGGGGTTTGCCTTCAGCCTGGGCCACTCGACGGTGGTGACGATGGCCGGCGTCATGGTGGTTGCCGGCGCGCAATTCGTCAACGGCGCTTTCGAAGAGGGTAGCGATACCAACCGCGTCTTGGGCCTGATCGGCATGGGCGTCTCGGGGTTCTACCTGTTGTTCATCGGCCTCTTCAATAGCCGCATCGCCTACCGCCTCTTCCGTCACCGCAAGGTGGCCGCGCACGAACATGTGGCGGCCGATGGGTTGATGACGCGCCTGATCAAGAAACCGCTCTCGAAGGTGCGCAAACCGCGCGATATTTTCGTGCTCGGTCTGCTCTTCGGGCTGGGCTTCGATACCGCCACCACCATCGGCCTGTTGCTGCTGACGGTTTCGGCGTCCTTCGCTGGGGTGCCGGCCACCGCGCTGATCGGTCTGCCGATCGCGTTCACCGCGGCGATGACGCTCTGCGACACCGTCAACGGGCTGGGCATGATGAAGCTGTATTCTTCGGCGCTGACCGACCGCCGTAGCCGCGACCACTTCAACCTGACGGTCACCCTGGTCTCTTCGGTCTCGGCGCTGTTTATCTCGGTCATTACCCTGGGCGGGTTTTTCAACGACCTGTTCGAGCTGGAAGACCCGCTGACCTCCTGGTTGGCGGAGATCGACCTGGGCAATGCCGGTTTGGTGTTGGTCGCGGCCTTCGCGCTGATCTGGGGTTACTTCTTCTTGGCCCGCCACCGCGAAGAGGTCTAGGTTCTCGCTACTCGCCCCGGTAACGGGCGGCGGTGGCGTCGTGAAGTTGACCCAGGCGTTCCAGCTGACGTTCGGCACGTGCCAGCAACGAGTCGATCTGGGCGACGTCGAGGGATGCCTCGTGGGCGGCCCACAACCGCAGGGTGTTCCAGCACTGTTTCTTGGCGAACACACCGTCGATGAGGGCCTCTACCTCGAAGAGGTCGCTCAGCGGAGAGCGGGAAGTAATGCGGCCGTTAAGTTTTAACCTTCCCAGTTTCTCCCCGAGCGCGGCCATGCCCTCCTGCACCGGAGCGCGGGAGGCGTCGAAGCGGCGAGCGATCTCTTCGAGACGGCTGAAGTCTTCTTCCACTTCGCGCTTCAGCTCGGTCACGGTCTCGCGTACCTGCATGTCGGGGTGGTTCTCGGCCACACGCTTGAAGAGGGCGAGGCCACCTTTGGCGGCGGTGAGGTGTTGCTGTAGGTAGAGCTGTACGTCGTCGGTAGTGAGCGGTTCTAGGTTATTGTTCGGGTTCTGCTGAGTCATCGTCTCTCCTTCACCAAGAATTTCAGATTTGTAAAGATACTTCTCAGCCTAGCGGCATACCGTTGCCTGTAACAACGGCTTCTTCGTTTGGTTGAAATATGGACGACACCGTTGCACCGAGCGCTGACAACGTGAGACAGTTATCAAATAAGCATGCTGACCATGTTCGGCGTAATAGAGCTTATCCCCACAGAGAAAGCATCTTCACCGTGACTACTCCCCATAACGAAAATCTGCAGCCGGCCCCCGGCCAGCCCACCTCCGAACACCCCTCCATCGAGGAACCCACGACCGCGCGCGAACCCCTCGAGACCAAGGACGATCTCCAAGACGTCGCGCCCCGCACCGCCACCGGCGCCCAGCCCAGCTCCGACCCCGAGTCGGTGCGTCAGCAGGGCAAATACCTCACCACCTCCGCCGGCGCCCGCGTGCGCGACACCAACCACTCGCTGAAGGCCGGCAACCGCGGCCCCACCCTCCTGCAGGATCACCACCTGCGTGAGAAGATCACCCACTTCGACCACGAGCGTATCCCCGAGCGCGTCGTCCACGCCCGCGGCGCTGCGGCTCACGGCGTGTTCGAAAGCTACGGCACCGCGTCCCAGCTGACCACCGCCGCCTTCCTCCAGCCCGGCAAGCAGACCCCGGTCTTCGTGCGTTTCTCCACTGTGCTGGGTTCCCGCGGCTCGGCAGACACCGTGCGCGATACCCGCGGATTCGCCGTGAAGTTCTACACCGAAGAGGGCAACTACGACCTCGTGGGTAACAACATGCCGGTGTTCTTCATTCAGGACGCCATCAAGTTCCCCGACATCGTTCACGCCGGCAAGCCCCACCCCGACCGCGAGATCCCCCAGGCTCAGAGTGCCCATGACACCTTCTGGGACTTCGTCTCCTTGCACACCGAGGCGCAGCACCTGACCTTGTGGAACATGTCTGACCGCGGCATCGCGCGCTCGTTGCGCATGATGGAGGGCTTCGGCATTCACACCTTCCGCCTGACCAACGCCGAGGGTGAGACCTCGCTGGTGAAGTTCCACTGGAAGCCCAAGCTGGGTGTGCACTCGCTGACCTGGGACGAAGCTCAGATCACCGGCGGTGCCGACCCCGACGCACACCGTCGCGACCTGGCGGACGCCATCGAGTCCGGCGCGTACCCCGAGTGGGAGCTGGGCGTGCAGGTCTTCCCCGACACAGAAGACCAGATGTTCGAGGGCATCGACCTGCTCGACCCCACCAAGCTGGTGCCCGAGGAACTCGCGCCGGTGCAGACCATCGGCAAGATGACCCTGAACCGCAACCCGCGCAACTACTTCGCCGAAACAGAACAGGCCGCCTTCCACCCCGGCCACCTGGTGCCCGGCATCGACGTCACCGACGACCCGCTGTTGCAGGGCCGCCTGTTCTCGTACGTAGATACCCAGCTGACCCGCCTGGGTGGGCCGAACTTCAACCAGTTGCCCATCAACCGCCCGCACACCGAGGTCAACGACATGTTCCGCGACGGGTACGGGCAGCAGGCCACCCACACCGGAGTGGCACCCTATTACCCCAACACGCTCGACGGCGGTAACCCCTCCACTACTCCCGACTCCGAACGTCCTTTCATCGACGTTCCGGTGCCGCTGGCGGAATCAGCCAAGGTGCGGGAGAACCCCCAGAGCTTCGACGATCACTTCAGCCAGGCTCGCCTGTTCTGGAACTCGATGAGCGAGGTGGAGAAGGACCACATCATCTCCGCCTACTCCTTCGAGCTGAGCAAGGTCTACGAGACCACCATCCGCGAGCGCCAGCTACAGAACCTCGCAGAGATCGACGCGACGCTCTGCCAGGAGGTCGCCACCGCCCTGGGTATGGAGGCCCCCGCGCCTCGCCTGAAGGTGGAGGATTCACTGCAGCCTAGCGCCGCGCTCTCGCAGCTGGGCAAGACCTGGCCGGTGGACGGCCGCATCATCGGCATCGTGGTCGATCCGCAGAACCCACCGGCCGACCTGGCGGAGATCCACCGCGCCATCACCGACGAGTCGATGGTTCCGCTGGTGATCTCGGCAACCGGTGGCGAGGTGGCCGGTGTGCCGGTCGATCGTCCCTTCTCTGTGGGACGCTCGGTGGAGTTCGACGCTCTGTTACTGGCCGGCAACCCCGCGCCCAGCGCCGACGCACGCGTCTCCCGCGATGCTAAGAGCGGCGCCGCGAAGGACCCCCAGACCGACCCGCGCGTGATGCAGATGCTCAACGAGTCGTGGCGTCACTGCAAGGCCATCGCCACCCTCAACGCCGGTCAGCAACTGGCCGAGTCTGCGGGCGTAGCCGATTCGGCCGGCGTGGTCGCGGCAGGTTCGGGTACCGAGGCCGTACAGCAGCTCAAGGAGTTGCTGGGTGCACACCGCGTTTGGGAGCGCTTCGACACCTCCTTCTAAACAGCCGTTGCCGGTGATCTCGGCAGAGTAATTCCCGGCTGGGAAGATCTCGGCGGAGAACATCTCAGAAGCAGAAAGGGGCCCCGGGTCTGTGTGAACAGACCCGGGGCCCCTTCTGCGTGAGCAGCGCCCTTACCGGGTGGGGTCGAGCACCACCTTGATGCAGCCGTCCTGCTTCTTCTGGAACATCTCGTAGGCTTCGGCCGCCTGCGAGAGGCCCAGGCGGTGGGTGGCCAGCTGCTCCACACCGAAGACGTCCTCGTCTTGGAAGAGGATCTCGGAGAGCTCGTCGGTCCACTGACGCACGTGGCACTGGCCCATGGTCATGCGGATACCCTTGTCGAACATGTCCATCATCGGCAGCGGGTCGGCCTGTCCGCCGTAGACACCGCTGAGTGAGACTGTTCCCGCGCGGCGCACGGCGTCAATCGCGCTGATGAGTGCGGCGGTTCGGTCGATGCCGGCCTTCTCGATGGCTGGTTTAGCGAGGGGCGCGGGCAGGCGGCCCACCCCGTTGATGAGCTTCTCGCGTACCGGGTTTCCGTGGGCTTCCATGCCGACGGCGTCCAGCACCGAGTCTGCGCCGCGGCCGTTGGTGAGGTCGTGGATCGCGTCTCCCACGCTGTCTACCTCGCGCAGGTCGATCACGGTCGCACCCCACTGGCGGGCCAGTTCCAGGCGCTCGTCGACGAGGTCAACGACGATGATCTGCTCGGCGTTGCCCTGCACTTTCGCCGAACGTAGCGCCAGCTGACCGATGGGGCCGGCACCCATGATGGCCAGGGTGCCGCCGCGGGGTACGTGCGCCCACTTCACGCCCTGCCAGGCGGTGGGCAGGATGTCGGAGAGGTACAGCGCGCGTTCGTCGGTGAAGCCCTCGGGCACCTTGACGGGGCCGAAGTCCGCGTGGGGAACGCGCACGTACTCGGCCTGGCCACCGGGCACCTGGCCGTACATCTTGGAGTAGCCGAAGAGGGAGGCGCCCTTGTTGTATTCGCGGTTCTGAGTGGTCTCACACTGGGCGTAGAAACCGCGCGAGCACATCCAGCATTTACCGCAGGAGATGTTGAAGGGTACGACCACGCGGTCGCCGGGGGTCAGGTTGGTGACCGCAGAGCCGGTCTCTTCGACGATTCCCATGAACTCGTGGCCGAGCACGTCTCCCTTGTCGAGGAAGGGCCCGAGCACGCCGTAGAGGTGCAGGTCGGAACCGCAGATCGCCGTGGAGGTCACGCGGATGATTGCGTCGGTGGGTTCTTGCAGGGTGGGACGGGGCACGTCGATAACTTCGACGTTGCCGGGGGCTTGCCAGGTAAGGGCTCGCATGTATCGCTCGATTCTTTTCTCAGGACGCCGGTGGGCGGCGTCGGTCTGTGAGTTGAGGGGGATCTGTGGTGAGGGTCCATGCGGAAGAGACCCGGGACAGCCTGCTGAAATTATTTCTCAGCATGCTTAGGATTCACCTTACCTGAGCGCCACCCCCGGTGATAAGGTCAGGGTACTGATAATTTCAGTTAAAAGATTCCCGCCCCACCCTCTACGACAAGGAACACATCATGACCAATCACCCCACCACCCGGAACGTACCCGCCGCCGGAACCCGCCTGGCGCTGATCAGCGGTGGCTCCCGCGGCCTCGGCCTGTGCATCGGCCGCGAGCTGGCCCAGCGCGGATTCAACCTCGCGCTGATCTCCCGCACCGAATCCGAACTCGCCGAAGCCGCCCAAACACTGCGCGCCGACTACCCCGGCATCACCGTCGAGTACTACCCCGCCGACGTCTCCGACCGCACCCGCGTCCAGCAGGTCGTCGAAACCATCGAGGCGAACCAGGGCCCCATCGAGGTGCTCTTCAACGTCGCCGGCATCATCCAGGTCGGCCCGCTCGAGAACGTCACCGAAGAACTCTTCGACGAATCCATCGGCGCCATGCTCATGGGCCCCATCAACGTCACCTGGGCGGTACTGCCGCACATGCGCCGCCGTCGGCGCGGACACATCGGCACCGTCTCCTCCATCGGCGGCGCCATCGCCGTGCCCCACCTGCTGCCCTACAGCACCGCCAAGTTCGGCGCCTACGGCTTCAGCGAAGGCCTCACCACGGAGCTACGCGGCACCGGCGTCACTGCCACCACCATCCTGCCCGGCCCCATGCGCACCGGCTCCCACGAGCGCGCCCAGTACTTCGGCCAGCGCGACCGCGAATACGCCTGGTTCGCCCCCGGCGCCTCCATCCCGGTGGTCTCCATCAGCTCCACCACCGCCGCCAAGCGCATGGTCGAGGGCACCCTCGAGGGCAAGTCCCACGTGATCCTCACGCCCATCGCCAAGGTAGCCATGCGCCTGCACGGGCTCTCCCCGCAGCTCTTCGTCAAGGGCATGAGCGTGGCCGCGCAGTTCTTCCCCAACGCTTCCACCGCCGCCGACTCGCACCAACCGCGGGAAGGCCGCACCATCGGCGGGCTACGCAAGTCCCTGCCCATGAAGGCGCTGACCTTCCTCGGCGACCGCGTGAGCAAGAAGAACCAGGAACACCCCGAACGCGGCAACCGCAAGTAACCGGTTCGGCCGGCCCCTCGAGGACGCCGGCAGACAACAGGGGCCCGATCCACCACGGATCGGGCCCCTGTTCTACGCTCACGCCTGCGGCGTGAAACGCTACTTCTTCTTCGCCACCGGGATGACCTTCAGGCCACCCATGTAGGGCTGCAGAGCGGCCGGAACGTTGACCGAGCCGTCCTGGTTCTGATGGGTCTCGAGGATAGCCACCAACCAGCGAGTGGTCGCCAGGGTGCCGTTGAGGGTGGCCACCGAACGGGTGCCACCCTTCTTGACCTTGCCGTTCTCGTCGGTGGTGTCTGCCATGCGCTCACGCACGTTCAGGCGGCGGGCCTGGAAGGTGGTGCAGTTCGAGGTCGAGGTCAGCTCGCGGTAGGTGCCCTGGGTGGGGATCCACGCCTCGCAGTCGAACTTACGGGCTGCCGAGGAGCCGAGGTCGCCGGCGGCGGTATCGATCACGCGGTAGCTCAGTTCGCACTTGGCCAACATCTCTTCTTCCCACGCCAGCATCTGATCGTGTAGCGCTTCGGCGTCTTCCTGGGACGAGTAGATGAACATCTCGGCCTTGTTGAACTGGTGCACGCGAATGATGCCGCGGGTATCCTTGCCCGCAGAACCGGCCTCGCGGCGGTAGCAGGACGACCAACCGAGGTACTTCAGCGGACCATCGGAGAAGTCGAGGATCTCGTCGGCGTGGTAACCGGCCAAGGCCACCTCAGAGGTGCCGACCAGGTAGAGGTCGTCGCGCTCCAGGCGGTAGATTTCGTCGTCGTGCTTGACGTTGAAGCCGGTGCCGTTCATGGTCTCGGGGCGCACCAGGGTGGGGGTGGTCATCATGACGAACCCGTTCTCGACCGCCTGATCCAGAGCCATGGTCATCAGAGCCTGCTCGAGACGAGCGACGTGGCCCTTGAGGAAGTAGAAGCGCGAGCCAGAGACCTTGGCGCCGCGGGCCATGTCGATGCCGTCGACCAGCTCACCGATCTCGAGGTGGTCGCGGGGTTCGAAGCCCTCGGCGGAGAAATCGCGGGGCTCGCCCACGGTCTTGAGCACCTCGAAGTCGTCTTCACCGCCGGCGGGAATTCCGTCGATCACGAGGTTCTCGATGGTCAGCAGCAGTTCGTCCTGCTTCTCCTGGGCGGCATCGGCGGTCGACTTCGCCGCGGCCACGCGGTCAGCCAACTCCTTGACCTCGGCCAACAGGGCCTGCTTTTCGTCACCCGATGCCTGAGCAACCTTCTTGCCGAACGATTTCTGCTCGGCGCGCAGAGTCTCGAACTCCGAGATGCTCGAGCGGCGGGTGGTGTCCGCTTCAAGGATCTGGTCAACCAGAGTCACGTCAGCGCCGCGTTTACGCTGGGATTCACGGAACAGTTCAGGATTTTCGCGCAGAAGATTAATATCAATCACATCTTTAAATCTACCCCATAACAGCCTCACCAAGTTATTTGCTTTTTGAACTAAACTTTCTCGCATGAAGATTACTCGTCAACAACTCATGGCGCTCGGTGCGCTGGCCTCCGGTGCCGCATACATTGTGGGCACCAACCTCGCCGTTCGCGCGGGCCGCGAGAAGCGTCCTGACCTGATGCCGACCTACTCGCCCTGGCACGTCATGCTCGACCCCACTGAACCCAAGCGCGTGGCCGTGGTGTTCAACCCCTCCAAGCCCAAGGCGTTGCACGGTTGCCGCGTGATCCGCGACCAGATAGAAGAAGCCGGTTGGGACGAGGCTATTTTCTTTGAGACCACCGTCGAAGATCCCGGTTACTCGATGGCCAAAGACGCCGTTGAGGCCGGCGCCGAGATCGTGATCGCCGTCGGCGGTGACGGCACCGTGCGTGAGGTAGCCCGCGCGGTATCCAACACGGACGTCCGCCTCGGCATCGTGCCGCTGGGTACCGGCAACCTGCTGGCCCGCAACCTCGACATCCCCTTCGATGACACCCCGGCCTGCATCAACATGGCGCTCCACGGTGAGCGGCAGCAGATCGACATGGTCTCCCTGACCATGGAGACCGCCGAAGGCAAGACCGAAGAACACGACTTCATGGTCATGGGCGGCGCCGGTTTCGACGCGCAGATCATGACCGACACCCGCGAAGAGCTCAAGTCGCGCTTTGGCTGGATCGCCTACCTCGAGGCCGCCGCCAAGAACCTGACGGCGCAGCGCCGCTCGGTGCGCATCGAGATCGACGGCAAGCCCGCTTTCGGCCGCAAGATCCGCTCCGTGCTCATCGCCAACACCGGCACCCTGCAGGGTGGCGTGCAGTTGGCCCCCGATACCAATCTGCAGGACGGCCACTTCGAAATCGTCGTGCTTACCCCGCGCAACCTGCTGGGTTGGCTGAGCCTATCGACCCAAGTGCTCTCCCGCCGCAAGCAACGCTTCCCCGCAGTCGAGAACTTCGTTGGTTCGGAGGCCAAGGTGAGCTTCCTGAAGCAGGCACAACCGGTGGAGATCGACGGTGACGTGATCGGTGAGGCCACCTCGTTGACCGTCAAGATTCACCCGGGCGCGGTAGCGATCAACCTCTACCCTGAGGGCAAGGCGCAGACCCGCCGCCTCTCAGAGATCCCGCAGGAGCTTCTCGAATCCCGCGAGCGCATCCAGCGCGAGTTCGAGGAAACCTCGGACGCCCTGCTCAAGGAGTTCACGCAGAACGCGGTTGAACGGCGCGAAACCATCGAAAAGTGGTTCCGCGGTGAGAACTAGTCGACGGCGTTACCTTCGGTCAGTCTGAAGAGATTTCGCTTAGTCTGAAGAGACAAGGCGGCGGCCCCTCGGTGTGAGGGGCCGCCGCCTCGCTGTTTGCCCTAGCGCTGGCTCAGGTGGTCGGGGCGGCCGCCGGGGAACAGCGACTCCACCCAGTCCCGGGCCTGGTCGAACGCGGCGTCCTGATGGTGGGCGTCGACCTCGGTGCGGCGGACGTCCGCCCGCGGGTAGGAACCCAGGAAGGTGACCCCCGGAGAGACCCGGTGCAACCCGCGCAGGGCGGTGCGCATGCGAGCGTCGTGCAAGTGGCCGTCGAGGTCGATGGAGAAGAAGTACGAGCCCAAGAAGTTGCCGGTCGGGCGAGACTCGATGCGGGAGAGGTTCACGCCGCAGGTAGAGAATTGTTGCAACAGCTCCAACAGCGCGCCGGGGCGGTCTTCGGGTAGCGGGACCATCAGCGTGGTCTTGTCGGCGCCGGTGGGCGCGGGGATCTCGGGGTCGCGGGCGATGAGCACGAAGCGGGTCACGGCCTGCTTGTTGTCGCCGATATCGGATTCCAGGATCTGCAATTCGGGGTGGGCCTCGGCCACCGCGGGGGCGCAGATCGCGGCCTCGTACCCGGGGTTGTCGTTGCTCAGCAATTGTAGCGCGGCGGCGGCCGTGGACTGCCCGGGCACGTACTCGACCTCGGGCAGGCGCTCCTGCGACCACTGCCGCACCTGGGCCCAGGCGTGCGAGTGCGTGGAGATGCGCCGAACGTCCGCCAGGGTGACCCCGGCGCGGGCCACCAGCACGAAGCGGATCGGCACCAGCACCTCGCGGATGATGCGCAGGTTGCCGCCGAGCGCGATCGCGTCGAGGGTGGCCGTCACGCCGCCCTCCACGGAGTTCTCGATGGGCACCATCGCCGCGTCTGCCGCGCCCTCGCGCACGGCGTTCAGAGCGGCGGGCACCGAGTTGGAGGGAAAACGTTCCCCGGTGACCGCCTCGTCGAGGGTGAGCAGGGCGGTTTCGGTGAAGGTGCCGGACGGGCCGAGGAAGGTGTAACGCATGATTTCCAGTGTATGCGAGGTCAGATTGAACGGTGGGGCATTCGGGTTTCCCCAACGGTGGAGCGGACGCTGGCGATCGTCGGGGTATTAAAACGCCTCGGGAAAATCACCCTAAACACCCTCCGCGCCGGAGTTCGCAACTACCGCAAAAATGGGGCGGCCCGGTACTTTGCTTAATTCCCACATAGCGGGACAATAGACGTGCATCACTTAATTATTTGTGAAAGATGAGGAAAAATGCGCATCAGCGTTCCCCGCGAGATCAAGCCGCAAGAACAGCGCGTCGGACTAACCCCCGAAGGCGTTTTCGCATTGACCGCTAAGGGCCACGAAGTTTTCATCGAGAAGGGAGCTGGCGAAGGGGCCGGCTTCACCGACGAACAGTACACCGAGATGGGCGCACAGCTCGTCAGCCAAGACGAGGCATGGGAGAAAGCTGAACTCCTCGTCAAGGTCAAAGAACCCATCGAAGCCGAATACAAGTTCCTGCGTGAAGACCTGACCCTCTTCACCTACCTCCACCTGGCCGCCGACAAGCCGCTGACCGAGGCGCTGCTTAACTCCAAGACCCGCGCCATCGCCTACGAAACCGTACGCAACGGACGCGCCCTGCCGCTCCTGCTGCCCATGAGCGAGGTTGCAGGACGTCTGGCCGGCTCCGCAGCAGCCCAGTACCTGCTCGGCACCCAGGGTGGCCCCGGCATGCTGCTCGGCGGCGTCCCCGGCGTGCAGCCGGCCCGCGTGGTCGTGCTCGGTGGCGGTAACGTGGGCACCCACGCAGCCCAGATGTGCATCGGCCTCGGCGCCGAAGTCACCATCCTCGAAGGCTACGGCCCCCGCGTGCGCGAACTGGCCGAACGCTTCGGCACCGAGGCCCGCGTGCTGACCTCCAACCCGGGCAATATCCGCAACGAGATCCAGGACGCCGACGTCATCATCGGCTCCGTGCTGGTTCCCGGCGCGAAGGCACCGCACCTGATCAGCCGCGAAGACCTCGCGCTGCTCAAGCCCTCCGCTCTGCTGATCGACGTCGCCATCGACCAGGGCGGCTGCTTCGAAACCTCCCGCCCGACCACCTACCAGGACCCGATCTTCGAGGTGGACGGCATCCGCCACTACTGCGTTGCCAACATGCCCGGCGCGGTCCCCCGCACCTCCACCGTGGCGCTGACCGACGCAACCCTGCCCTTCGTGCTGAACCTGGCAGAAGGCGTGGACGCCGCGCTCGAGTCTGACCCGGCACTGAAGCTGGGCCTGAACACCGACGCCGGCAAGATCACCTTCGCCGGTGTGGCGGAGGCCTTCCCCGAGCTGGCTTAGGCTCGACAACTCAGACGCAGGACGGCCGCTCAGTCAACTGCGCTGACAGGCCCCCACAGCCAAGCACGGCGCCTACTCAGACGCAGGACGCCGCTTAGCCAACTGCGCTGACAGACCCCTGCAGCCAAGCACGGCGCCAGCATCCGTCTCGCGTGCTCGCGCGGGCGCTCGCCCGCGATTCACGCCAGACCCGGCCAGCTGGCGCCGTTGCTTGTCTGCAGGAGCGTTGCCCATGGCGAGGGACGCCGCTCAGTCAACTGGCACGGGTCTGGCGTTTAAGGGATGTTGACTGAGCGGCGTCCTTCGTCGGGGCTGACAACTACTGGGCGAGCTGCGCCTTAGCCTCCGGATCGGAATCGTTCAGGAACTTCTCGATGCGCTCCGCCTCATCAGTCTCACCGATCTCAGCGGCCGCACCGCCCAGCAGGTAGAGAGCCTTGAGGAAGCCGCGGTTGGGCTCGTGAGAGAACGGGATCGGGCCGTGGCCCTTCCAGCCGTGGCCGCGCAGAGCGTCCAGGCCGCGGTGGTAACCCACGCGGGCATAGGCGTACCCCTCGACGGTGCGGCCGGCGTCCAGCGCTTCTTCAGCCAGCAGCGCCCAGGCCAGGGACGACTTCGGGAACTTCTTCACGACATCTTCGGCGGGTTCGCCCGCACCGAGAAGGTTCTCCAGCTCGGCCTCCTTGGGGAGGAAGGTGGGCTGGGGTTCGTCCAATAGGTTCTTGCCTGCTAGCGACATTTTTTCTCATTCCGTTAGGGATCTTGTACTCGCCTCCATGCTAGTCAGAATGATCTTCGGGGAAAAGTAGTTCTCTACCGGCTTGGCATAACGCCTTCAACGATCATCCTTTTTTCTTAAAACCCCCAGTTTTGTAAGAATGCCGCTCTTCAACGGGCACCTTTCTTCGCAAAACCCCCTATTTCGGAATAAAGCACCGGCACCCGCCGACTGTATCCCGCCTGCCCCGTCCGCACCCGGCTACGGCCGGCGTCCGCGAATCATCGCCCTTAAACGGCGGAACCCGCCCCCACCGTGCGGCGGGAGCGGGTTCTACGCGGAATGCGCGGAGCTTACTTGAGGGAGGTGCCGGTGGAGCCCAGCTGCTGAGCTGCCTCAACAACGCGGGCGGCCATGCCAGCCTCAGCCTTGGCACCCCAAACGCGGGGGTCGTACACCTTCTTGTTGCCAACCTCGCCGTCGATCTTCAGAACGCCGTCGTAGTTGCCCAGCATGTGGCCGGCGACGGGGCGGGTGTAGGCGTACTGGGTGTCGGTGTCGATGTTCATCTTGATCACGCCGTAGGAGACTGCGTCTGCGATCTCCTGCTCGGTGGAACCGGAACCACCGTGGAACACCAGATAGAAAGGCTTCTCCTTGCCGTACTTCTTGCCGACCTCGTCCTGGATTTCCTTGAGCAGCTCGGGGCGCAGGTGCACGTTACCGGGCTTGTACACGCCGTGCACGTTGCCGAAGGTCAGGGCCGCCATGTAGGTGCCCTTCTCGCCCAGGCCGATAGCCTCAACGGTCTTGATGGCGTCTTCAACGGTGGTGTAGAGCGAATCGTCGATCGCGCCCTCAACACCGTCTTCCTCACCGCCAACTGCGCCGATCTCGACCTCGAGCACCTGGTGGTTCTTCGAGGTGCGAGCGATCAGCTGCTGGGCAATCTCAAGGTTCTCGTCGAGGGCGATGGCGGAACCGTCCCACATGTGGGAGTTGAAGATCGGGTCTTCACCGCGAGCAACAGCCTTCTCGGACTCTTCGATCAGGGGTAGCACGAAGCCATCGAGCTTGTCCTTGGGGCAGTGGTCGGTGTGCAGCGCGATGTTGACGTCGTACTGCTTAGCCACCTCGCGGGCGTAAGCGGCAAAAGCCAACGAACCGGCAATCATGTCTTTCTTGGAGGAGCCCGACCAGTATGCGGCGCCACCGGTCGAGGCCTGCACGATGCCGTCCGAACCAGCCTCAGCGAAGCCCTGCAGGGCGGCATTGAGGGTCTGTGACGAGGTCACGTTGATGGCGGGGTACGCAAAGCCTTTGGTCTTTGCGTTTTCCAGCATTTCTGCATACTTTTCAGGGGTTGCAATAGGCATACTGACTCCTCAATTTGGAAAGTCTCATCAGGCGATGAGTAAGTTGTCGCGGCGCACGATCGAGGTGCACCTCTTATGTTCTATCCTAGCAACAGGTCACGCCAATCACAGAGGGTTTTTCGCAATATTTCGGGCATAAACCCAAATAATCCCAAATCCTCTGAAATGTAAAGTTAGGCAGCCAGCTGTTCGCGCACCTCGCGGCGGCGATCCTTGATCGTAAAGACCAGGCCGAAGATCATCAGCACGAAAATCGCGCCGAAGGAAGCCGCGAAACCGAGGGTCCAGCCGCGTCCGGCGTCCGCGAAGCTGAACATGATGCCGGGAATCAGAGCCGTACCCACGGCGGTGCCGATGCGCTGACCGAGCGACATCACGCCGCCGGCCACGCCGCTGATGCGGGGCGAGACCGACTTCATGGTCAGAGTCTGGTTGGGCGAGATCGTCATGCCACCGGCCGCGCCCACCAGCGACAGCGGGATCGCCGCGGTCCATACGGGCAACGCGCCCGATTCGATGTTCCACATGACCACCACAGTGCCGGCCAGCGCCACCAACATCAAGGCGATGCCGCCCATGATGAGACGACGACCGGCGCGGAGCACGTAACGGCCAGCGACCGACGCCAAGATGCCCGAGAGGATGGACGCCGGGAGCCCGATCATCGCGGCCGTCAACGCCGACTGCCCCAGGTGCGTCTGCAGGTAAACGGCCACGATCAGCCACACGCTGGTGCCGCCCAAGAAGTACAGACCCACAATCAAAATGCCGTTGCGGAACGCCTCTTCTTTAAAGAGGGAGGTGTCGAGCATCGGTTCACGGCCGCGGCCCTTGTACTTGTTTTCCCACACAATAAATCCCCAGAACAGCGCCAGGCCGAGGGGGAGGGCGATCCAGTTGATCACACCTGCGGAGCGTTCCACGAACGGCCACATGATCGCGAAGATCGCCACGGCCATCAGCAGGGACCCAACCGGGTCGAGATCGGTCTTAACCTTGACCTGTCCCGGACGCGTGGCGGCGGTTCGACGGTCGTTGGGTAACCACAGGATCGCCAGCACGATGCCGATAATGCCGATGGGCACGTTGACGAGGAACATCATGCGCCAACCGAGGGATTCGCCGAAGGAGCGGATGAGGATACCACCGAGGAGCGGGCCGACCATGGTCGCTACGGCCACCGTGGTTCCGAACATGCCGTAGGCCTTAGCGCGTGCCTGGCCGCTGAATTGCTGCTGGATGATGCCGGTGGTCTGCGGGTTAAGCAGACCAGAGCCGAGACCCTGGAGCAGGCGGGCCGCGATGAGGAAGTCGGCGGTGGGGGCTAGCCCGCTGGCGAGCGAACCGATCGTGAAGAGTGCGACCCCGGAGACGAAGACGCGGCGGCGTCCGGTGGCATCACCGAGACGTCCGGCGGAGACGAGAAAGACCGCGAAGGCCAACGCGTAACCCGAGACCACCCACTGCAACTGGCTGGTTTCGGCGTGGAGGGAGTGGCCGATCGGGGTCATACCCACGTTGACCACCGAGACCGCCACGAGCGCCATGAAGAGCGGCACCATCAGGGCAAAGAGCATCTTGCGGCGTGCCGCAGGGGTCTGCACCATGAGGCTTTGGGTGAAGGTGCCCGGTTGGTCCGTTTGGTCGGTTTGGTTGGCGGAGCTGGGGGTGCCGCGCTCACTGCCGGCGGCCTGGTTCAGGCGATCCGCCGAGGACGAAGGCGCGGGCACCTGCTGAAACGAGCTGGTGTCCGCGTGGAGAGGTTCGTGCCCTGCGCTTTGTTCTGAGAAGGGTTTGGGGTATTCGTCGGGTTTCATAGGCGCCTCGCTTTATTGGACTTGTGGTTCTGGTAACCCATCTGCTTTCTAGAATACACCCTCAATTACTTTCGGAATCAAGTATTCCGTTGGTCACATGTGCGGTTGACTGGGGGAAACCCGGCGTTAGCGACCGCAAACCCCCGCCACCCCTACCAGACCGTGAGATTGCGGTACCCGGGCCCTCCTGACCGCGAAATGTGCGCAATGACCGCAACGTGGCGGTCATTTCGACAGATTCACGGTCAGAAGCAAACGGGATGGCTCGAAGACCCAAAATCTCACGGTCAAAAACAGGCAGACCCCCCGAAAGCCCCTACCGCACGCTCTGCCCGAACTCGAACTTACGAATCCAGGCGTGCATCGCGATCGCCGCAGCCGAAGCGGCGTTCATCGAGCGGGTCGAGCCGTATTGCTCGATGCTCAGGGTGTCTTGGGCGACCTCATAGACCTCGTCCGAGAGGCCCGGCCCCTCCTGCCCGAACACGAACACGCAGTTCTCGGGGAGGTCGTAGGTCTCCAGTTGCTTGGAGTCGGGAAAGTTGTCGATGCCGATGATCGTCAATCCCTCCCCCTGCGCCCAGGCCACGAACTCCTCAACCGTCGCGTGGTGACGCACATGCTGGTACCGGTCGGTGACCATGGCCCCGCGGCGGTTCCAGCGTTTCTTGCCGATGATGTGCACCTCTTTGGCCAGAAATGCGTTGGCGGTGCGCACCACGGTGCCGATGTTCAGGTCGTGCTGCCAATTCTCGATGGCCACGTGGAAGGTGTGCCTCTTCGAGTCGAGGTCGGCGATGATGGCGTCCATCGACCAGTAGCGGTACTCGTCGACCACGTTGCGGCGGTCGCCGTTGCGCAGGAGCTCGGGGTCCCAGTGGTCACCGGAGGGCCACTCGCCCTCCCACGGCCCCACACCCACGTTGTGTTTCGATTCCTCGAACTGGGTCGCGGCGGCCCCGTCGGTGGCGGGCGTGGGGGTTTCGGTCAGCGGCGCCTCAGGCGTCGGCTCGGGGATGAGATCGGAAGATTCAGTCATTCTTAGTCGAGACCGAGGTCGTCCTTGGAGTACGCGTAGATGCAGGGCACGCCGGCCTCTTCCTCGATGCGCTCCTTGGCTCCGGTGGCGCGGTCGACGATCACGGCCACGGCCACCACCTCGGCGCCGGCGTTACGCAGCGCCTCCACGGCGGTCAGTGCCGAACCACCAGTCGTAGAGGTGTCTTCGACGGCCACCACGCGGCGTCCTTCAACGGAGGGGCCTTCGACCTGGCGGCCCATGCCGTAGGACTTCTGCGCCTTACGCACCACGAAGGTGTCGATCGCGCGGTCCTGGTCACCGGCGGTGCGCATGATCGCGTGGCCTACCGGGTCGGCGCCCATGGTCAGACCGCCCGCGGCGTCGAACTCGATGCCGGCGGAGTCGATGAGATCCAGCATTACCTGACCGACCAGGCGCGAGGCCTCGTGGTGCAGGGTGATGCGGCGCAGGTCAACGTAGTAGTCGGCCTCTTTGCCGGACGCCAGGGTCACCTTGCCGCGCACCACGGCCAGCTCCGAGATCAGCTGGCGCAGGCGTTCGCGTGCTTCTTCGATGGGGAGGGATTCAGAAAGCTTAGTCATGCTCTCCAGTTTAGCGGGCTGGCTGAGATCCTCGTCTACCGTTTCGCCACATACAGGGCGGCGGCGATCATGGGGATCTGTAGGGGCAGTCGACGCAGGCGCTTGGCGTCGGAGTCGAACACGCCGGGGATGTCGATGCGGTGGGTGTATTGGTAAACATTAGCGGGGAAGACCGCAGTGAACAGCGCCGCCGCGCCCAGTCCGGACGCCCGCCGCGCCTGGGGTGCCGTCAGTAAGGCGAGCCCCAGACCGAGTTCCGCCACCCCCGAGGCATAAACGACCTGTTCAGAGGTGCCGGGTACCCACGGTGGAACGATGCTGGCAAAACTGGGCACCGAGCTGGGCTTGAAGTGGAGCCCGCCCATCAAGGTCAGGCCGGTGCCGAGAGCCAGTCGGGCCGCTTTCTGGCCGCGGGTTTCGCTGGGATCGAAGGAAAAAATACTCATGCCTCTACCCTACTTCCCTGCAATAAAGAATCCCCGGTACCTAACCCGTTAAGGCGCTCTACCGCGCGCTACGCCGAGCGACGGAAGGCGGAAGCGCCGCGCGCAGCTTGGTGACCATCTCGTCGTATTCCGCGCCGGGATCGGAGTCTGCCACGATCGCACCGCCGGCACTGAGGGACACCTTGCCACCGGGCAACACCACCAGCGTGCGGATGACGATCGAGAGGTTGGCCGCCCCGGATGCCGAGAAGAAACCCAACGCCCCGGAATATATGCCGCGGGGGCGATCTTCGAGCCGGTCGATGATTTGCATAGTCGACGGTTTGGGCGCGCCCGTCATGGACCCGCCCGGGAAGCACACCGCGGCGGCCTCGACCGCGCCGACACCGGGCCGCAAGCGTCCGCGCACCGTGGAGACCAGCTGGTGCACCGTCGCGTAGCTTTCCACGCCCATCAGCACCGGCACCTCGATCGTGCCGGGCTCGCTTACCCGGGAGAGATCGTTGCGGAGCAGGTCCACGATCATCAGGTTCTCGGCACGGGTCTTGGCGTCCTCACGTAACCACGCAGCGCGCGTCCGGTCTTCTTCAACCGAGGACGCCCGCGGCACCGTCCCCTTGATGGGTTTGGTCTCCGCGGCACCGGTGGAGTCCACGGTCAAGAACCGCTCGGGCGAGGAGCTGAGCACCCAGTGGTCCCCGCATTTGAGCAACGCGGCATAAGGGGCGGCGTTGTGGTCTCGTTGGGCCAGGTACAGATCAATAATTCCCTGCGGGTTATAGAGGGTTTCGGGGAGGCGGCCGCGGGTCTCCGCGGTCAGGCACACCTCGTAGCTATTGCCCTCGTAAATCTCGTGCAGGCACTCACGTATCTTTGCCTCGTAGGCCTCTCGCTCGGGCAGGGTGAGGTCGAGGTCCAGGGGCTGGGGCTCCGCTGCGAGGTCGCCCATCATCTCGCCGCCGTCGCGATCCAGCCAGGCCGAGGTGCTCTCCACCCACTCTTCGTCGCCGACGAGCCAGGCGCGTCCGGAAGCGTTCTCGATGATCAGGTAGCGCAGCGCCGGCATCCAGAGTGCGTCGGGAGTCGCCGCCTCATGGGGCGCGGGGAACCCCAGCGCGCGCCGAGCCTCATAACCGAAGTACCCCACGTAACCGCCGAGCAGTTCGTCGCGCAGCTCGGCGGGTGCGTTCTGCACCTGCGGGGCGGACGCCGCGGCCCGCTCGAGCGCGGCGAAGGGGTTCTCGGCGGCAGAAGCATGCTCCACGCGTAATATATCGGCCCCGTCAGGAACGACCCCGAGGTAAGAGAACCGCGACATCGGAGACTCGTTGCGCGCGGAATCCAGCCAGAAAGCGTAGTCGGCGCCGTCGGTGAGCGCGGTGAAAACGCGCTCGGGGCGCACGGGCACGCTGAGCGGGCGGAGGGTTAAAGAAAGCACCCACCCATCTTAGGAGATGGGTGGGTGCTTTCTATACGGGCCTAGAGAACGCGCGGGGTCTCACCGTTGTCGGAAACAATGGGCTTCTCGGCATCTGCCCAGGCACCCATGCCGCCGATCACGTTGATGACGTCGAATCCGGCGTCCTGCAAGTAGGCGGTGGCCTTCAGCGAACGGCCACCCGCGCGGCAGATCACGTAGACGTCTTCATCGAGGGGAACCTCGCCGTAGCGGGCGGGTACATCACCCAGTGGCAGGTGTTGCGCGCCCTTGATGTGCCCGGCCTCCCACTCGTAGTCCTCGCGGACGTCCAAAATTTTGGCGTCGGCGGGGATTTCGTCGACGGTAACCTGGCGCAGATCGTCGTTCATGATGCTCCTTTGAAGCGGGTCTGTTTGCCACCTACTTTCCCACGGACGCCAGCCTCGGGCAAGCGTCCGTAGGGGATGAAGCGGGGCGAACTACAAGTTCATGCGGATCTGGTTCTGGAATTCCGGATCGTTGAACAGCCAGATGCTCAGGGCCAGGCCGCCGAGGAGACCGATGATCGAGAGCACGATCGCGAGGATGTTCATGATCTTGCCGCCGGAGGCCTTCACGCCCAGACGCTGAGCCTTCTTGGCCTTGGCCAGGCCGATGAAGCCGAGCACCAGGGGGATGATCTCGCCGATCCAGAAGAGCATCATCAGGATAGAGAGCACGAGGGCGACGATGCCGAGCACCTTGGAGGTGCTGGCGGCGCTGGTACCTTCGGTGTGAGCGAGATTGTCGTGACCCACGCCGTGGGCATCGTGGCCGAGGTGGTGATCACCGCGCTGTTCCATACCGTTACGACCCAGGCCGTCGCGGTTCTCGTTGTACTGCGGTGCGGCGGGTGCACCGTTGTGAAGGTCGCGGTCGGCATGGTTAACGTCCGCCGAACGCTCGTCGTAGGCGTAGGACGAACCCTGCTGAACGCCTTCATTATTGGAATCGAAATTGTGGTCTAAATGGTGGTTCTTATTTTTGTTATCCATACTTCTTAATATCTCATGTTTTCGGGGAGTTATCGAGGTTCTGCCCCTCGAGAGCATCATTACTCCCAAAAATTGACCCTCTGGTAGCCGTTGCGAGTTGTTGATTTGACGTGATACAGGTCTAAACTTTCCCTGAAAAGCAATCAGAGCTTAAGCTCGATCACACCACTATTTAAGTGAGATTTCTATGAGCGTTTCAGCGTCTCCGTCGCAACCCGACGTAGAACACAACCCGAGCGGTAAGACCTTCTTCGGTCACCCGCGCATGCTTGCCAACCTGTTCTCCGTAGAGATGTGGGAGCGATTCTCTTTCTACGGCATGCAGTCAATCATGATTTACTACCTCTACTACTCGGTGACCGACGGTGGTCTCGGCATCGACCAGGGGGTAGCCACAGGAGTCATCGGCGCCTATGGCGGCATGGTTTATCTTTTGGCCATCTTGGGTGGCTTTGTGGGCGACCGCGTTCTTGGCCCCGAGCGCACTCTCTTTTATTCCGCCGTGCTCATCATGCTCGGCCATATCGCCCTTTCGCTCATTCCGGGGGTAGCCGGTGTGGTCGTTGGTCTTGTTCTCGTAGCAATCGGCTCCGGTGGTCTCAAAACCAACGCATCGGCTCTCGTTGGTTCGCTTTACAGCAAAACGGACGAACGACGTGATGGTGGTTTCACCCTGTTTTACATGGGCGTGAACATCGGTGCGCTCATTGGCCCCCTGTTGACTGGTCTCGGCTGGGGAGCGTGGGGTTTCCACGCCGGCTTCCTGCTGGCCGCCGTGGGAATGGCCTTCGGTCTAATTCAGTACGCCCTCACCCGCAAGAACCTGCCAGCTTCCGCCCATCGCCTTTCTGCTCCGCTGAGCTCGTCGGAAAAGAAGAAGTTTTCACTGATCGGCCTGGTTATTCTGATTGCGATCGTTGCTCTGGTCGCTACCGGGATTATTAATCCCTTTAACCTCTCCAACTGGGTTATGGCTCTTATTGCGATCGGCGCCGTGGCTCTCTTTACCATGATCCTGCGTGATAAGCAGATTACAGCTGATGAGCATTCTCGTGTGGTTTCGTTTATTCCCATGTGGATCGGTAACGCGGTCTTCTGGGCGTTGTACCAGCAGCAATTCACTGTGATGGCCGTTTACTCAGACACCCGCCTCAACTGGCATATTCTCGGCATGGAATTGACCCCGAACCTGGTCAACTCCATTAACCCGATCTTCATCATCATTTTTGCCCCTATCTTCACGTTGATGTGGACCAAGTTGGGAACCCGCCAGCCCGGTTCAGTTTCGAAGTTCTCGTTGGGCATCATCGGTGTTGGCCTCGCCTTCCTGATCTTCCTGACCCAGGCAGGAAACATGAGTGTCAATGTGGGTTGGATCGTCCTTATTCTGCTCGTGTGCACCCTCGCCGAACTTTCCATCTCACCGGTGGGAACCTCACTCTCCACCAAACTGGCGCCTGAAAAGCACCGCGTGAACATGGTGGCCCTGTACTTCACTTCGGTGGCGTTGGGAACCGTTTTGGCAGGCTGGCTCGGCAAGTTCTACTCCATGGAAACTGAGGTCCCCTACTTCTTGAGCCTGGGTATCGGAACCATCATCATTGGTTGTATTCTCTGGGCCATGAATAAATGGATCACTCGCCGCATGGCCGGCGTCCGCTAATCAGCCTCTGATAACTGCATATGTTCTCCAGCCGGCCAGGGCCGATCTGGGTTTACGAAGAAGATTGACGTTATATGACGTTTTTTGAAGTAAATCTAGAAACGCCCTGGCCGGCTGGCGTACATTTCGGAGCAGAACTAGAAATTGTTTGACGCTACAACGAAAGGAAGACACCCCATGGCTCTGTATCTCGTTGAGTTCACGCCCCAGGCTGAAGCATCCAAAGAAACCGCAACCGACATCATCGAGAAGGCTCACCAGGCCCTCGAGGGTCTGGACGCCGAGGTCATCGAAACCCAGGTGACCTCCGACTTCAAGACCGTCTACGCGATTCTCGAAGCAGAGAATCCCGCCGTCTTCGCACAGTCCTACAAAGACACCTTCCGCGATGTCGCCGGCCTCGAAGGTCCCGACGAGGTTCGCCTGGTCGGTGCAGACCTCGAAGACATCAAGAAGCTGAAGAAAGACGCCGAGTACCTCATCGAGTGGGACATCCCCGCCGAGATCACCATGGACGAGTACTTGGCCCGCAAGAAGAAGAACGCCCCGAACTACGCCAAGGTTCCCGAGGTCTCGTTCCTGCGTACCTACGTCCGCGAAGACACCGCCAAGTGCCTGTGTTTCTACGATGCTCCCGACGAGGCAGCGTTGGAGCGCGCGCGTGCGGCAGTCAACACCCCGATCGACCGCATCTTCAAGCTGAACCAGAACAGCTAACCGCCGCGGGGTAGCCCCGCTCGTTTAGCTCTCAGTAGAGGACGCCGCCGCCACCCGATCGCCAAGCCCACCTTCCGGCCCCGATCCCACAGCGGCGGCGTTTTCTATGCCCCAAAACGCCGCTCACTTCTCGAAAGGCACCCCATCATGACAGACTTTCAGCTCGAACCGCTCTACGATTACCCACAGCGCCAGAACGTTATCTCCCTCGCCGCGGAGCACGCCACCGCCGTCGATCAGGACGAACGCAACCCCTTCGAAACCCTCAAAGAACTAGGTGCCGAGGGTCTGCTGACGCTGGGTCGAGAGGGATCGATCCTGCCCCAGGCCGCCGTGGTCTTTGACCTGGCCACCGAGTGCACCGCCACCGCGTTCTCGCTCTGGGCGCATCGCTCAACCATCGCCTTCTTCGACGCCGTGGGCCGGGAACTGCCCGAGGGCCTGGCAACCGGCGAGCTGACCGCGTCCACCGCGATGGCACCCGCTTTCAAAGACGCCTCGGGCGTGGGCGAACTGCAGGTGCACGCGACCCACGTGGAGGGCGGCCTCGAACTCAACGGCATCATCTCGTGGGCCTCTAACCTGCACGAGGGTGGCGTGATCGTATTGCCCGTGGCCGTGGACGACGCCCCCGCCGGAGAAACCGCCAAGTACATCGTGACCACCCGGGTGGGCACCGAGGGCCTGAACATCAAGCACCAGAAGGGCCTGCTGGCCCTCGACGCCACAGAGTCGGGCTTCATGAAGTTCGAGAACCTCTTCGTGCCGCAGTCAGACATCCTCAGCCAAGACGTGCCGGGGTTCCTCGCGAAGATTACCGCGCCCTTCCTCACCCTGCAGTCCTCGTTCTGCCTGGGCCTCGCCGGGGCCGCGCTGAACTCCGCCGCAGACCACGCGGAGGTCTCCCAGGGCGTGTTCATCGACGAGTTCGAACGGGCCGCCGCCGAGTACCGTCGCCTGCGTCAGGAGCTGACCGAGCTGGCCGAGTCCCCGGCCACCGCAGACCGCACCCGCCTGCTGCAGATGCGCCTGGACGTCAGCCACCTTGCCACCGACGCCACCAAGCTCGAGCTCTCGGTCATCGGCGGGCGCGCCTACGCGGTGAAGTCCCCCTCCGGCCGCCGCCTGCGCGAATCGCTCTTCCTCCCCGTGCAGTCCCCCACCGAGGGGCACCTGCGGTACGAGCTCAGCCGCGCCAAGAGTTAGGAACGCCCGTGTCTGCAGCCCTGAGCGTCACCGACGCCGTCAAGACCTACCCCGGCGCCCCCGCGCCCACCCTCGACCGCGTGAACCTTCAGGTCGAGGCGGGCGAGGCGTTCATCGTGCTCGGCCACACCGGATCGGGGAAGTCCACTCTGTTGCGCGCCATCGCCGGCCTCGATGAGCTGGATTCGGGAACGATCGCGATGGCAGACGACGGACGCCTCTCGGTAGTTTTCCAGCGCCCGGGGCTGTTCCCGTGGTTGAACCTGCGCGAAAACATCGAGCTCGGTGCCCGCTACGCGGCGAACAAGGGCCGCGTCGACCCCGAGTACGTCACGGGACTGCTGAGGACGCTGGGGTTGAGCGAGCTGGAGAACCGGCGGGTTGACGAGATCTCGGGCGGCCAGGCGCAACGCGTGGCCATAGGCCGGGCGCTGGCCATTCGCCCCTCGGTGCTCTTGCTCGACGAACCGTTCTCGGCACTGGATCCGGCCACCCGCGAGGAGCTACAGGGGTGGTTGCGCGGTTTGATCGACGAGCTGGGCCTGACAGTGTTCATGGTCTCCCACGACATTCACGAGGCCGTCACGGTCGGCGACCGCATCGGCTTCTTCGAGGCAGGCTCCGGCTTCACCCGTTTCTGGGAGCCCGCCGCCGGTAACGTCAGCGAGGCCGAGATCCTCGAACACTACCGCGCCACCGGGTCTCGAACCCCGCGGGAGAGCCATGTTTGATACAGAGTTTTCCCGTCGCGGCGCATTGAGTGTGGCCGGCGCGGCACTGGGTAGCGGCGCGGTCTGGGGCGCACACGCCCTCGGGCAAGCCGCAGGAACGGGTGCCGAGAGCGGCGAGGACTCGGGTTCGGCGTCCGCCCCGGTGCGCGTAGGGTACCTGCCGATCACCGACTCCGCTCCCCTGCTGCTGGCGCACGCCCAGGGGATGTATGCCAAACACGGCATCGAGGTGGAAAGACCGGTGCTGTTCCGCTCATGGTCGTCGCTGACCGAGGCGTTTCTCTCGGGCACGGTGGACGTCATTCACCTGCTCATGCCGATGGCGGTATACCTCAAATACGACCTCGGCGCGGACGCTCAGATCGTGGCCTGGAACCACGTCAATGGTTCGTCGCTCACGGTGGCACCTTCGATTGACCGCACCGAAGACCTCGCCGGGACCACCGTGGCGATTCCCGGCTGGTTCTCGATCCATAACATTCTTGTGCAGAAGATTCTGCGTGAGGCCGGGCTGACCCCGGTCATCCGCAAAACCCCCGACGCCTCCCGCCGGGAGGTCGCGCTGGTAGTCATGGCCCCGGCCGACATGATTCCCGCGCTGGCCAACGGAACCATCGCCGCGTTCACCGTGGCCGACCCCTTCAACGCCGCCGCCGAGATCCAGAAGGTCGGCACGATTCACCGCTACATGGGCGACGTCTGGCGCGATCACGCCTGCTGCGTGACGATGATGCGCTCCGAGCTGATCGACCGCTCCGACGGGGCGGGGCAAAAATTCGTGGACGCCCTCGTCGAGGCCCAGCGCTTCGGGCGGGAACACCGCCCCGAGGCCGCAAAAATCCTCTCGGAGAAGAAGTACCTGCCGCAGAAACCGCCGGCGATCCTGCGGGCGATGACCGACCACGGCGCCGAACACCGCTCGGTGATCCGCCACCCCGAGTGGGGCGGGCATATGTTGCAGTTTCAGCCCTACCCGTTTGAGAGTTTTACCCACGAGCTCATCGCCCACATGCGGCAGACCACGATGGACGCCCCCACCGCCTTTCTCGATCACCTCGACCCAGCCACGGTGCACCGCGAGCTGGTCAACTCAGAGATGGTGACGGCAGCTATCAATGCTGCCGGCGGCATACAACAATTCGGGCCCAGTGGCCTCACGCGAACCGAACACATCGACGGAGAGTAACCCATGGCTAAGAAACATCACAGCGCCCTGTTAGGCCTGCTCGGTATCGCGTGCGCCGTTCTGCTCTGGTGGGTGTTTACCCATTCGGCCCAGGGCAACACGATGGTCACCGCGTTCGCGCCCGAGAACGTACCCGGAGCGCTGAACGACCTGTTCTCGCGCGGGGTGATGCTCTCCGACATCGGCGTGAGCCTCTGGCGTCTGCTGGCCGGCCTGCTGATCGCGATCGTCATCGGCATTCCGCTGGGGCTAGTGATCGGGTTCTCCCGCACCGCCAGCGGGTTTTCGGCACCGCTAGTGCAGTTCTTCCGCATGGTCTCCCCGCTCTCCTGGGCACCGATCGCGGTGGCCCTCTTCGGCGTGGGTAGCTCCCCGGTGATCTTCCTGGTGGCGATGGCGGCGGTCTGGCCGGTCGCGCTCAACACGATCTCCGGCGTCCACGCCCTGGATCAACAGCACGTGCAGGTGGCACAGACCCTGGGCGCCACGCGCTCGGAGATCCTGAAGACCGTCGTGATGCCGAGTATCCAGCCGTATGTGCTCTCGGGCATTCGGCTGGCGCTCGGCATCGCCTGGGTGATCATCGTGCCGGCCGAGATGCTGGGTGTCTCGTCGGGCCTGGGCTACGAGATTCTCAACGCCCGCGACCGCCTGGCCTACGACGAGATGCTGGCCGTCATCGTGGTGATCGGCCTGCTCGGCATGGTGCTCGATGCGTTAGCACAAAAACTCTTGAAGTGAGTTACTTGCCCGATTCGGCGCTTTCAATCACGGTACGCAGGTCGTCTTGCGCGAGGTCTGCCGAGCGGAAATGCTTGTTGCGGTAACCCGAGCGGCCCATCATGTGCGCCGAGATCGGGATGGTCAGCAACTGCAGTAGCAGGATCACGAGCAGCAGGGGCCAAATAGCCCAGTCGCGTGCCGCGAAGCCCACGCCCAGCAACAGGAGCGTCAGGCCGAATACCTGCGGTTTAGTTCCCGCGTGTAGACGGGAGAGCAGGTCGGGAAAGCGGATGAGGCCGATGGCGGCGCCCAGAGACATGATGCAGCCGAGAAGCAGACACGCCGCGGTGAGCACGTTGGTGAGGGTTTCCACGATCTCTCCTAGTTGTCTTTGGCCGGTTCGGGGCCTTCGTTGCCCTCGGCGGTGGACGGGTCGAAGTTGTCGGGATCGCTACCGTCAACACCGGCACTGTTCTGGGGCCGCTCGACGCGGTGCTCGGGTTCGGCCTGCGCCTCGGCCTGTTCGAGCCTCTCGGGGTCGACCCATCCCGCCGGCTGAGTGCGGTTGGGGTTACGAGCTTGCAGGCGGGAGGGCTTGAGCTTCTTCTCTCCCGACGGCGAGTTATCCGCGTAGCGGGCCACGGTCACCGAGCCCACGAAGCCGATCATCGCCAGCACCACCAGCAGGGTCACGAACTTGTAGGAGTCGCGGGCGACCATGTCCACGCAGAGGGCGGCCATGACGATCGCCAAGAGGACGTCGGTGGCCAGCACCCGATCCAACAGGGTGGGCCCGCGGAAGATGCGGTAGACGGAGCCCGCTGCAGCGAGCGTGAGGATTCCGCCGCAGATCCAGATCACGGTAGTCATCGAGTTCGCTCCTCCAGCAGGTCGGGGGTGGCTTCGCTAATCTGCGCGCGGCGTCCCTTGTGGTCGTCATCCTTAATAGATTCGTATTCTGCTCGGCTACCCACGGCCTTGAGAATCATGGTCTCCAGGCGGTGTGCCTTCTCGCGAAACTCGGCAACGTCTTTCTTGCCGTGCGTGTCGATCACGTGGAAGTAGATGATGGAGCGAAGACGGTCGACCTCCACCACTACTGAACCGGGGATCAGCGACATCGCGTGGGAGACAGCCGTGAGCCACAGATCAGATTCGGTGCGTAGCTGCACCGCCACAATCGAATTGCGCAGCGGCGGGCGGTAGGTCATAGCCACCCACAGCAACTCGATGGACGAGACTGCGATCTGCCACAGCATGTATCCGATGAACTGCAGGGCCGAGAGCGGGTTGAGGCGGTCTGAGATATAGAGCGAGGGCATGCGGAAAACGATCAGGCACAACCAGGCCAACATCAGACCGAAGACGATGAAGGGGAGCGTGAACTTACCCCAGAGAGCGCACCAGACGAAGGCCAACCAGAGCATCG
Organism: Rothia sp. LK2588; assembly: GCF_040946465.1. NCBI lineage: Bacteria > Bacillati > Actinomycetota > Actinomycetes > Micrococcales > Micrococcaceae > Rothia > Rothia sp. LK2588. The sequence continues at coordinate 438,679 of NZ_JAYWLS010000002.1, forward strand.
GAAGAATCCATTGCATGAGGTGACCGAGGGAGAAACGGGACTGTTTGCTCATTGGTTTCGCCCGCTTTCTTGGTTGCGGTTGACGGCGTCTTCATTGGTACCTGCGTTTTGGCGATCCAGGTAGGTCTGCAGGTACTCCTCGCGAGAGGGTGACTCCCCCTTGAAGACCGCCTCGATGTACGAGTTGGGGTTCGAGAGGTTCTTCTCGGCGTTGTGTGCCAGCTGGAAGAGCGGGCCCGCCACGAAGGTCAGCGCGGTGCCGACCACGACCAGCCCCACCGTGGGCACGATCATGGACGCCGGGATCGGCTTGTGATCGTGACGGTCTCGTTCTTCCTGCGATTCGTCTTCGATAGCCTCCACCGCGCGCAACAGGGCGGTGGTGGGGTTGGTGGCGTCCCGCGCCGGGCGCCAGAACGCCTTGTTCCACACGCGCGCCAGGGCCAGCAACGTCAGCAGCGAGACCAGGATGCCCATACCGGCCATCAGGTACGCCTGCCAGGTGCCCGCCAACACGGACGCCTGGAGCAGTCCCAGCTTGCCGAGGAAGCCCGAGAACGGCGGGATGCCGCCGAGGTTAATCGCGGGGATGAAGTACAGCACGGCCAACCAGGGGGCGATCTTGACCAGCCCGCCGATGCTCTCGACGTCGGTCGAACCACCGCGGCGTTCCATGAGGCCCACGACCAAGAACAGTCCGGTCTGGATGACGATGTGGTGTGCCAGGTAGAACACCACGGTGGTGATCGCGATTTGGTTATCGACGGCGATGCCCCAGATCATGTACCCGATGTGGCTGATCAGCACGAACGAGAGCATACGCTTGATGTCCGTCTGCGCCAGCGCACCCAAGATACCTACGAACAGGGTCAGCACCGAAACGATCGCCAGCATGGTGTTGAGCGCCCCGCCGGGGAAGAGCAGGGTTTCGGTACGGATGATCGCGTAGACACCCACCTTGGTCAGCAAACCGGCGAACACGGCGGTAACCGGTGCCGGAGCGGTCGGGTAGGAGTCGGGCAGCCAGAGGGAGAGCGGGAAGACCGCCGCCTTGATGCCGAAAGCGATCAACAGCATGAGGTGCAGCTGCATCTGCGAGCTCTCCGGCAGGGTTTGCAACTTCAGCGAGAGGTCGGCCATGTTGATCGTGCCGGTGGCGGCGTAGACCAGGCCCAGCGCGGTGAGGAAGAGCAGGGACGACACCACGGAAACCACCACGTAGGTGGTGGCCGCGCGGATGCGCGGGGTGGTGGCGTTCATGGTGATCAGAACGTAGGAGGCCATCAGCAGGATCTCGAAGCCCACGTAGAGGTTGAAGAGATCTCCCGCCAAGAACGCGTTCGAGACGCCTGCCAGCAGCAGCAGGTAGGTCGGGTAGAACACGGAGATCGGCACTTCGTGGTCGTCGTCCGAGCGGTCCTGGCCGGTGGCGAAGACCAACACGGCCAGCGAGATGGTCGAGGAGACCACCAACATCAGCGACGAGAGCTGGTCGACGACCATGGTGATGCCGAAGGGCGCTACCCAGCCGCCCAGCTGGACCGTCTGCGGAGGAGCGCTCCACGACGAGGCCAGCAGGGTGGATTCGATGATCAGGGCGACCACGATGGCCCCGAACGAGACCCAACGCTGCAGGTTTTGGCGGCCTGCCAGCAAGAAGGTGATGGCGGCGGCGAAGAAGAGAACCGCAACGACCAAAGGCGCTAACTGAACGGTATTCATCGTTTGCCTTCCTTCTTGGCCTGCATCTGTTCGTGGAGTTGAGCGCGAGTGGCTTCGTCCTCTTCGAAGTCGGTGTCTTCGATATCGGGGAGGGCGTCTTCCTCACGGTCGTAGGAATCCTTAGTGGCGACCTTCTGGTCTTCGGTGTCGTCGAGAATCTCATCCGCCAGGAACAGCGACCAGGCGCGGTAGATCATACCGAGCACCAGGGCGGTGACCGCGAAGGAGATCACGATCGAGGTCAGCACCAGGGCTTGCGGGATCGGATCCGAGTATTCTTCGGCCGGAATATTCTTGTCGTAGAGGGGTGCCAGACCGGTGGGCCCCGAAGCCTGCATGATCAGCAGGTTGGTGGCGTTGGTCAGTAGCATGAGGCCCAGGAGCACGCGCGTCATGGTGCGGTCAAGGATGAGGTACACACCCACGCCGTACATGACTCCCATGATGAGGATGAGGCTGAGATCGATAGTCATCGAGCTGATTCCTCCTCTGCGGAGCGCAGTGCGGTCTCCAGCCGTTCGTTGTTGTGCAACTTGGTCTCTTTGTTCTTGTTCTTACGCCATTCTTCGAGCTTCTGGTCGACGCGCTGGCCGAGTGACCGTAAGACGTCCAGGGCCAGGCCGATCACCAGCAGGTACACGCCGATGTCGAAGATGGTTGCGGTCACGAACTTCACGTCGCCGAAGATCGGCAGGTGCCAGTGCAGGGTGTAGCTGGTGAAGAGAGGATCTCCCAGCAGCAGCGGGAACGCCGCGTACAGGGCGGCGATGCCCAAGCCGAGTCCCAGGAACGCACCCGCCGAGAGCGGGGACGCCGCCTGCAGCTCGTTGCCGCCACCGGCCAGATAGCGCACGGCCAGGGCCAGACCCACCAAGAGACCGCCCGCGAAGCCGCCGCCGGGAAGGTTGTGACCGGCGACCAACATGTACAGCGACACCATGATGAGGGTGTGGAAGAGCAGGCGAGTCATAACCTCCAGCAGAATGGAGCGGCGCTCCGGCGGGAGGGTACGACCGGCCACGATGAAGGGGTCGCGGTGCACGTTGGTGAACTCACCCGCGATGCGCTGCAGACGGGTCTGGTTCGGGCGCTGCGACCACTTCTTCTCCGCCAGCTCAATAGCCTGGGTGTCCAGTTGCGAGTGGCGTTCGAGGTCGCGGCGTCCTTCAATGAAGAGTAGCGAGGCGATACCGGTGGCGGCCAGCGCCAGCACCGAGATCTCGCCGAAGGTATCCCAGCCGCGGATATCCACGAGAATCACGTTCACAATGTTCTTACCGTCGCCCTCTTCGTAGGCCATCTTCGGGATGGCCAGCGAGAGAGCGTCTAGGTTACGAGCCGAGAACGCGAAGGCGGCCAGGGCGGTCATGAGCACGCCGAATCCTACGGCGATGATGATGCGCCAGGTGTGGCCGGCTCGTTCGCGGTGACGGGTGAGCGTCTGCGAGCGAATGTTGCGGGGCAGCACGCGCATGGCCAGCACGAAGGCCACCAGCGAGATGGTCTCCACCAGCATCTGGGTGAGAGCCAGGTCGGGTGCGGCGCGCAGGGCGAAGATCAGGGCGATGCCGTAACCGTTCACCGAGGCCATGAGCACCGCCAAGAAACGCTTGCGTGCCCAGAGAATCACGGTAGTCGCGACGATCATGAGCACGGCCACCGCCGTCTCGGCGGGGCTGATAGCGAAGTGGATGTTGTCGGTAGGCGGGTTCTCCGCGAGCAGGAGCACGATGCTGGGAACCACCACCGCCACGGTGAGGATCACGCCCAGGTAGAAGGCCAGCGAACCACGCTGGGTGTAACCGGTGACGCGGATCGCCAGGCGGTCGAGCACGTCGATAACGTCGCGGTAGTTGTGGTGCGCGGTACGCATCTCGGGTAGCGAGGTCTGGAACGCGAGCACCTTGCTACGAGCCAAGAACATGAGAACGCCGAGCGCCATGATCCCCAAGCTGGTGAACAACGCCGGGGTCACGCCGTGCCAGAGCGCCAGATGCAGCTCGTAGTGGCCGAAATTCTTCACGTAGGAGCTGACCCACTTGTGTACGGGCTCGGGATAGAGGCCGTAGACAATGGTGCCCAGGGTCAGCACGGCGGGAGCAAAGATGAACGCGTAACTGACGGGGCGGAACTGGGTGTCGAGGCTGAGCTCCTCGGCCGGGCCGCGGCGGCGCTTGACCTGCCGCTTGGACGAGACGGTGCCCTGATGGTCTTCGGGGTCTTCGGTGACCTTCTCGTCGGCGAACTTCAGCTTGTCGGTCTCCGCCATGAAGTCGGCGGTCTTACGGCCGAAGGCGCCCCAGACGAACCGGGCCGAGTAGGCGAAGGTCAAAATGGAACCGAGCACCGAGGCAATGATCGCGACCCAGGCGAGCCAGGCGTCCGGCCCGGGGTGGGTGATCTTGTGAATCTCGGTTTCGAGCACGGCCTCTTTTGCGACGAAGCCGGCCAGCGGCGGAACACCGGCCATGGACGCCGCCGAGACAGTACCGATCACCGCGAGCTTGGGCGCGCGGCGGTACAGGCCAGAGAGCTTGTGGATGTCGCGGGTGCCGGCCTGGTGGTCGATGATGCCCACGGTCAAGAACAGTGCCGCCTTGAACAGCGAGTGCGCGAGCATCATCGCGATTGCCGCGTAGAAGGCGTCTACGGTGCCGCCGGCCAGGATGAGGGTGAGGAAGCCCAGCTGCGAGACGGTGCCGTAGGCCAGGATCAGTTTCAGGTCGGTCTGCTTGAGTGCGACCCAGCCGCCGAAGAGCATGGTGAAGGCGCCGAAGATCACGAGGGTCACGTGCCAGACGGGAACCTCGCCGAATCCGGGGGCCAGGCGGAGCATGAGGTAGATGCCCGCCTTCACCATGGCCGCCGCGTGCAGGTATGCGGAGACCGGGGTGGGCGCAGACATCGCACCGGGCAGCCAGAAGTGGGTGGGGAACAGTGCCGACTTGCTCATCGCGCCGCAGAGAATCAGCAACAACGCGATCGAGAGCATGAACGCCGAGGAACCACCGGGGGCGCCGGTGCCGGCCTGGGCGTTTTCGATGATGGACGGCGCCCGCTGCACGATCTGGTGCATCGACTGGGTACCGGCCGCGGTGGCCAGCATGACGATGCCGATGAACATCGCCAGACCGCCGGCGGTGGTGATGATCAACGCCTGCAGGGCGTTACGACGCGCGGAGAGGCGATGGCGGGAGAAGCCGATGAGTAGGTAGGAGAGGATGGTGGTGATCTCCCAGAAGACGAACATCAGAATGAAGTCGTCGGCGGTGATCAGGCCGAACATAGCCGCACAGAAGCTGAACAGGTGCGCGGCGAAGCTACCGACTCCCTCGTGGGAGTGCTTGAAGTACGAGGCGCAGTAGAAGAGCACCAGAGAGCCCACGCCGAGAACCAAGAGGCTCATGATCCACGAGAGCACGTCCATGCGGAAGGTCAGCTGCAGGTCGAGCTGCGGCACCCAGGTGAAAGACTCCTCCCAGGCGTGGCCGTGGAGGATGTCAGACGTATGAGTGAGTACATAGATCAGCGCAAGAGCCGGCACCGCGGCCAGAACGTAGAAGACTCGCGCCCCCAGGCGAGAGTGAAGCCAAGGTGTCACAAGCCAGATGAGCGCAAAACTAAGCAGAATAAGATTCACAGGGCCCCTTGGTATCTGTGGTTGATGCACAACGATTCTATCGGGGATCGTCGTAGGACTCCGTGGTATTCGTTGCGGGCGTACAATATTCTGCGGTTACCTATAGCACCCTTCTTCTCTGGAGCAGTTTTTGAGCTCACACCCGGCACCCCAGCCCCCATCCACCCACGAGGCGCGTCCTGCGCGGCGCTCCCCCTTCGCCTGGAGCCTACACGGTGACGGCAAGCACGTCTCCCCCGGCCACGTGGTGGCGCCCTCCGAGCGCCTGACCTGGGGCCGCACCATCGGCATCGGCGCCCAACACGTGGTCGCCATGTTCGGCGCGACCTTCCTCGTGCCGCTGATCACCGGCTTCCCGCCGGCCACCACCCTGTTCTTCTCGGGCCTGGGCACGATCATCTTCCTGCTCATCACCGCCGGACGCGTGCCCTCCTATCTTGGGTCATCCTTCGCGTTCATCGCCCCGCTGGCCGCGGCGTCCAACCAGTACGGTCCCGGCGGCGCGCTCGGCGGCATCGTCATGGCCGGTCTCTCGCTGTTCGGGGTCGGTCTCATCGTGCAGGTGGCCGGCACCGGGTGGCTCACCAAGCTCATGCCGCCGCTGGTCACCGGTGCGATCGTCGCGCTCATCGGTTTCAACCTGGCCCCCAGCGCCAAAGATAACTTCATGAAGGCACCGATCACCGCACTGGTGACCCTGGCTTCCATCGTGCTCATCTCGGTGATCTTCCGCGGCATGATCGGCCGCCTGTCGATCCTGCTCGGCGTGATCGTCGGTTACATTACCGCTGTGATCCGCGGCGAGGTGGACTTCGCCGCGATCAACCAGACCTGGGAGAAGGAGGGCCTGATCGGCCTGCCGCACTTCCAGACCCCGGAGTTCCACTGGTCGCTGGCGGGCCTGTTCATCCCCGTGATCCTGGTGCTGGTCGCCGAGAACATCGGCCACGTGAAGTCGGTGGCGCTGATGACCGGCGAGAACCTCGACTCCTACTCGGGTCGCGCGCTCATGGCCGACGGCCTGGCCACCACCGTCGCCGGCATGGGCGGCGGTTCCGGCACCACCACCTACGCCGAGAACATCGGCGTGATGGCGGCGACCAAGGTGTACTCCACCGCCGCCTATTGGGTCGCGGCGATCTTCGCGTTGTTGCTCTCGGTCTTCCCCGTCTTCGGCGCCGCGGTGGCGACCGTCCCCGCGGGCGTGCTGGGCGGCGCGGCCACCGTGCTCTACGGCATGATCGGCATGCTGGGTGTGCGCATCTGGGTTGAGAACCGCGTGGACTTCTCCAACCAGGTGAACCTGACCGCCGCCTCGGTGGCGCTGATCGTGGGCATCGCCGACTACACCTGGGACATCGGCCAGCTCCAGTTCGCCGGCATCGCTCTGGGCACCGCCGCCACGCTGGTGGTCTACCACCTCATGGCGTTCTTGGCGCGCAAGACCGGTTCGGCGCCCGAGCCGCTGACGCCCTCCACCGCTACCGGGGACGTCCCCGCCGAGGTTCCCGCCAAATCGGCGGCTCACGACGGGGTTAAGCCGAACGCAGCACCTGCTGCAGACGGTCGACGCGGTTAGTCACGATCCCGTCGACGCCCATGTCGATGAGTTCGCGCATCTCGGTCTCATCGTCGATGGTCCAGACCTGCACGGTGACCCCGATCCAGTGCGCCGCGCGGAGCATGCGAGGGGTCACCACGGGCACGTCGATGCCCAGTAACCGGTAGGTGCGCGGCACCTGCATCGAGTCGAAGCGGTCGATGACTCGCAGGGCCAGCACCCGCATCACCGGGTAGCAGATGCAGGGCAGCCACGAGCCGATCATGAAGAAGTACATCGCCCGCACCGAGGCGCTCGTGCGCAGGCTCCGCTGCGGGGCAAGCTGTCGCAGGTTCTCCAGGGTGCGGGCGCGGCGTTCTTCGGAGAACGAGGCGATGCGCACCCGCTCGATCGCGTCGGCCTCGACGACCACCTGGGGTAGGTGTTGCGCGGAGCCGTCGTCTTTGACGTCGATGTTGAACTTGGCTTGGGGGAACCGCTCGAGGGCTTCGGCGAGGGTGGGAATCCGGTAGCCGCCGCCGAATTCGATCTCCTGCAGCTCGGCCCAGGTCTTTTCACCGATATAACCGGGGACGCCGGTCACGCGTTCCAGGGTTTCGTCGTGGAAGATCACGACCACGCCGTCGGCGGTGGTGTTCACGTCGGTTTCGATCCAGCAGGCGCCGCTGTCGAGGGCGGCGGCGAAGGCTTCGAGGGTGTTTTCGGGGTGTTCGAGGGCGAGTCCACGATGCGCGTAAGACTCAAAACGCCTACTCGGGGCGGAGTTTTTGGGGGAAAGAGTCACGCCAATACCCTAACCTACCGGTTGGTAACCTGCCGGGATTTCAGGCCGCGGCTCTCTCAGCGGCGCTGAACCCTAAAGCAACCTCTTGCAACTGGTGACACCTCAAAACCACCGTGCCGTTGAGAGCTACACCTATTCTGAGGCCGTATCATCATCGGCCGATAGTTTTTCATATCTTGTTTTTACGGCGTAAGCGTAGGCAAATGAAAAACATGTGAAGAGCAAGGAAGTCAGCACCGCCTGTTTTTCCTGCTGAAAGACTATAAATGTAAAGGAGAGCATCGACACAAGAGCTATCGTCGCGGTCATGACAGCTTCTTTCACGCCAGTGATCTTCAGACGACGAAACACCACGTCCAGGATGCAGGTGATGACGAAGAGCAAAATTGACGCGATGATTCCAATGCTGAAATCACCGACGAGATTAAAGGATGATGCGTGGAATAATATATTGGAAATTCTTAGCGACAGGATATACAAAAACCCTGGCAATACGGCCAATACAACGATGGCAAATATTGATTTTACTTCCTGAATTTTTCTCATCTGTTCCATCACCTTAAGGCCAGTGAGGCAAACTAATAGTTGCCCCACTGACCCTAGAGTTATTTTAAATAATTAAATTGGTCCAAAAGTGCTGATAAAGAGTGACATATGATGGGCAGTCGTTTGTGCAGTTACGGGATCCATCCCGAGCTGGATTAGACCTGTTGCAATAGAGCCTTCCGTCCATTCATCAAGCCGATTTAGTACGTTATAAAGCTTGTCTGCATGTGGACGAATAGAAGCTGGGAGTCGATCCTTATAATACTTTAGGGTAATTTTGACGGCATTCTTAATCCATCCCGCAACCCCGTAATTTGAAGAGGTCTCGCGATGTTTACCATTTGCAAAGTAAGAAGCCAAATCTGCACTAGGAATGTCCCCAGCAACCCTAGCTCGCCTCTCAATTTCACGCCAGTCTGAAACCGTCATTTGAGAAAAACTTGATATTTCATTATAGGAGCTAGGCGATGTAGTTGATGCAGAAGGGTTTAACGGATTGGCTCCAGCCAGGGGAGTAATCATAAAAGAGGAAGCAACGAGAGCCGCGCAAACCATAACTTTTCGAGAATATTTTCTTTCCACAACAGATCTTCTCGGAAGCAATAGGTACAGAAAGTATTATTGACTAGTCATCACGATCTTATAAACAGAAGATAGTGTTTTCAAGAAAAATACTCAATGTTACAAAGCGGAGTCTCACAGACGAAACTTTTCAAAAAATAAGCAATAATTAAAGGTATGTAGTGTGGGCGATGAGGGCCCTGAAGCTATTCGAACGTTCAACGGCGCTCAGCCACAATCTTCTCGATCACCTGCGCGACGCCGTCCTCGTCGAAGGCGGGGCAGGTACGGCCGACCTCGGCGATGAGCTGCCGCGAACCCGAGGCCATCGCGAAGGCATGACCCGCCCAGCGCAGCATCTCGAGATCGTTGGGCATGTCGCCGAAGGCCGCGGTTTCGTCGGCGGTAATGCCGCGGGCGGTGGCGAAGCGTTGCAGCATGGTGCCCTTGTTCACGCCCGAGCGGGCCAGCTCGATCAGCGGCACCCCCGGCACCCCGGCGGTCACGCCCAGCCGGTCGCCGACCACCTCGCGCGCCTCGTCCAAGAGCCGCTCGGGATCGGCACCGGGCAGGCGCATCAGATACTTGACCACGCCGTCCTCCCGGTGAAAAACCGGGTCGAGGTCGCCCTCAACCAGCGGCACCCCGGCCAACACCGGGCTGTGCTCGTGCTCGCCCTGCAGAAACACGGTGTCGAGGGTTTCCAACGTGAAAGACGCCTTCGGGAACCTCTTCTGCAAGAGCTCATGCACCTCGGCCACCGCCGACATCTCGGTCAGCTCGGCGATCTCCACCTCGTCGGTGCCCAGGTGGTAGAGCACCGCCCCGTTGGAGCAGATCGCATACGAGTCGTGGCGGAGCTGATCTCGCAACGGATCCAGCCAGCGGTGCGGCCGCCCGGTAACGAAGAGGATGTCAATGCCCACCTCGGCGGCGGCCGCCAGCGCCTCGAGGGTACGCGGACGGAAGGTGAAGTCACGATCCAGAAGCGTGCCGTCGAGGTCGCTGGCGATCAGCCTGATCATATGCCGATCCGGTTATTTTTCTTCGTGGGTCACGGTCAGGAAGGCGCGCGCGATGCCGTGGGTGAACAGGTTGAAGTTCACCACGGTCGGGGTCGCCGAGGAATCCACATCCATCTCTTCGACATCCACCGCGGTCACACAGAAAATGTAGCGGTGCGGGCCGTGGCCCTGCGGCGGGGCCGCGCCCAAGAACTCGTCGGTGCCGCCGTCATTGGAGTGCTTCACACCCTGTACCTTGCCCGCGGCGCCCTTCTCGATGGAGGTCACCGAGGCGGGGATGTTCGAGACGCACCAGTGCCAGAAGCCGCTGGGAGTCGGGGCGTCGGGGTCGAAGCAGGTCACCACGAATGACTTGGTCTCTTCAGGGAAACCGCTCCAGGAGAGCTGCGGGTTAACGTCTTCGCCGCCCTCAATGCCGAAGGCCTTGGAGAGCATCCAGGTCGGGGCGGTGCCGCCGTCGGTGATGTCTTCCGAGGTCAGGGTAAAGGTGGGCAGATCGGGAAGGTCTTTGTAGGGTTGGCGGTCGAACACGGTTCCTCCTAGATAAATCGACGTAATCCTTCAACGGAATATGTTTTTAGTCTAACGAGCCGGGGCCACGGCTGATAACCCCGCCCACAACCTGCGGACGCCTCAGCGCGGCAACTCGGCGAGCGCGGCGTCCAGCTCAGTGCGGGTGGGCGGGTTCGCCCCGGCGCGGGAGACCGTGATGCCCGCGGCCACGGCGGAGAAGGTCAGGATCTCGCGCAGTTCTTCGGCGGTCAGCGCGGCCAGCTTCCCCGCCGCCGATGCACCTTCAATGCCGCGGTCGAGCAGAGCCGCAAGCAACGCCGCCATCAGGGAGTCGCCGGCGCCGACCGTGTCGACGACCTCCACCCGGTGGGCGGGCACCTGCACGCCGGTGGGCGCGGCCGCTTTGTTGATCGCCCAGAGGCCCATCGATCCGCGGGTGACCACCACGAGCGAGGCCCCCGCCTTGAGCCAGGCCTTCGCGGTTTCTTCGACGGTGCGGTGGGGGTAGAGCCAGAGCAGGTCTTCGTCGGAGGCCTTGATGAGGTCGGTGTGCGGCACGATGCGTTCGGCCCAAGCGCGGGCGTGTGAGGCATCCGGCACGATGGAGGGGCGGCAGTTGGGGTCGTAGGAGACCAGCGCCCGCTCCCCCGCGGCGGCGATGGTTTCGAGTACCGCGGACGCGCCGGGCTCCAGCATCGCGCCGATCGAGCCGATATGGACGGCGGTGGATCGTTGCGCGGCGTATTCCAGCTCCCCGGCGGCCTGCTCGAGCGACCAGTCGATATCGAACTCGTATTCCGCCGCGCCGTTCGGCTGGATATTCGCCTGGGCCACGGAGGTTTTCTTGCCGTCGGCGCCCACGGGGAGGTTGACGTTGGAGGCCCGCAGGTGCTCGTCGATGAGCGAACCGTAGTCGTCGTCACCGTAGCGACCGATGAACTCCGCCTCGTGGCCGAGCCGACTCACGCCCACGGCCACGTTCATGGGCGATCCGCCCGGATGTGCCTGCTGCGGCTGGTTGGGGCGATTGACAACGTCTACGAGGGCTTCACCGATCACTGTAAGCATGTCTTTATCCTACCTGTTTCGCAGGTCACAGCGGCGACGGATTGTGTGCGGTCTGAGCGCCAAAACCGCACATAAAACCACACGAAAAAAAGCATTCTCAGGGGTGGGAGAGAAAAGATTTTGTCGATTCTGGCAATCCCCGCATACCGCGCCCACCGCGCAATCAAAACGGGCTATGCTTGTGGTGCGCTTTCGCGCGGCACCTCGCACGACGATGTGTGAAACCCTCCGCGAAAAGCATAAATCGCACAAAGAAACCGATCGATGGCAACGACGCTCGATCGACAACGAAGGGAATTCCGTGGCAATTTCTCCCGAGAACGCTCACGAACAGTGGCTCACCCGAGAAGCACATGCAGAGGCAATGATCCCTCTCATCGGTAAACTCAATCGCGAAAATGGCGTGGTGACCAGCATTCATGGCCGCTCCCTCGTCAACCAGTCGGTCATCCAGATCCTCAAGCTGCACCGTTTCGCGCGTCAGATCGACGCCGTTGAGCTCGATCCCGCCGATTCCCTCAAGCTCCTGACCGAACTCGACAAGCTCGACCTCGGCCCCTGCTCCATCGGCCTCGCCCAGCTGCTGCGCAAGTTCAACGAGTCCGGCGCGTCCGACCTGAACGCGTGGTTGCGCGAAGAACTCGCCGAGGTCGTCGGCAAGAAGGGCGAGACCGAGCCCGCCAACCAGGACGTCGTGCTCTACGGCTTCGGTCGCATCGGCCGCCTGCTGGCCCGCATCCTGCTCGAGCGTTCCTCCGGTTCCGGCCTGAAGCTGCGCGCCGTCGTCGTGCGCAAGAACGGCGATGATGACCTCTACAAGCGCGCCTCGCTGCTGCGCCGCGACTCCGTGCACGGCGCCTTCAACGGCACCATCCGCGTGGACGCCGAGAACTCCACCATCATCGCCAACGGCACCCCGATCAAGTTCATCTACTCCTCCGACCCCACCCAGGTCGACTACACCGCCCACGGCATCAACGACGCCATCGTGGTTGACAACACCGGACGCTGGCGCGACCGCGAGGGCCTCTCGCAGCACCTGCAGTGCCCCGGTGCTTCCCGCGTGTTGCTGACCGCACCCGGCAAGGGCGACCTGAAGAACATCGTTTTCGGCGTGAACGACAACATCATCGAAGACTCCGACCAGATCATCTCGGCTGCCTCCTGCACCACTAACGCGATCACCCCCGTCCTGAAGGTCATGGGCGAAGAATTCGGCGTGACCCACGGCCACGTGGAGACCGTTCACTCCTTCACCAACGACCAGAACCTGATCGACAACTACCACAAGGGCGACCGCCGCGGACGCTCGGCCGCGCTGAACATGGTGATCACCGAGACCGGTGCCGCCAAGGCCGTGGCCAAGGCGCTTCCCGAGATGGAAGGCAAGCTGACCGGTAACGCGATCCGCGTTCCCACCCCCGACGTCTCGATGGCTATCCTCAACCTGCAGCTGGAGAAGGCTCCCGGTTCGAAGGAAGAGCTCAACACCCTGCTCCGCGAGACCTCGCTGAGCTCGGCTCTGCGCCGCCAGATCGACTACACCGACTCTCACGAGGTTGTCTCCACCGACTTCGTTGGTTCGCGCACCGCGGGCATCGTGGACGGCCTGGCGACCATTGTCACCGGTAACACCGCGATCCTCTACGTCTGGTACGACAACGAGTTCGGTTACTCCTGCCAGGTGATCCGCGTGGTCGAGAAGATGGCTGGGGCCGCTACCCCGACCTTCCCGGCTGCCGAATAAGGCCCCTCGGGGGCTCTTCTCGCCGAGAGGCCGCTTCATCGTCGAAAGGCCGTCCTACTGACGGCCCCTCGACGGTGGGGCGGCCTTTCGCCGTTTTGCAGGACGCGCGGCGCCGCCCCGCATTAAGGCCTCAACGACCTCAACGTCACAACCGCGAAATGTTGGCTGACACCGGTGAATGCTCCTTTCAACCGGCATACGGTGGAAGTGAGCCCCCGGCTCCACACATCAAACACATGGAGGAAAGTGACATCATGAAGGCTGCGCGCTTTTACGACCGTGGAGACATCCGCATCGAAGACATTGAGGAACCCACCCCCGCCGCCGGTGAAGTGTTGGTCAAGGTCGCCTGGTGTGGCATCTGCGGTACCGACCTGCACGAATACCTCGACGGCCCCATTTTCTGCCCCACGCACCACACCCCGCACCCGATTTCGGGTGAGACCGCACCGGTCACTCTCGGCCACGAATTCTCCGGCGTGGTCGAGGCGCTCGGCGAAGGGGTTACGGACCTCACCGTGGGTGATCACGTGATCGTCGAGCCCTACATTATCGACGACTCGGTCGACACCGGCCCCGAGTCCAAGACCTACCACCTCTCCAAGAACATGAACTTCATTGGCCTTGCCGGACGCGGCGGTGGGCTGTCCGAGAAGGTCGCGGTCAAGCGTCGTTGGGTGCACAAGATCTCTCAGGACGTGCCGCTGGATCAAGCGGCCCTGATCGAACCACTGAGCGTCGGTTACCACGCGGTGGAACGCGCCGGAGAGATCAAACCCGGCGACGTCGCCCTGATCACCGGCGCCGGCCCCATCGGCCTGCTCACCGGCGTCGTGCTCAAGGCCCTGGGCGCGACCGTGGTGATCTCGGAACTCTCGGAGCTACGCCGCCAGAAGGCGCTGGAGTCGGGCGCGGCTGACCACACGTTCTCCCCCGCCGAGACGGACGTCGTCGCTGAGGTCTCAAAGCTCACCGACGGACGCGGCGCCGACGTCGCCTTCGAATGCACCTCGGTGCAACCGGCGCTCGACACCCTTTTCGACGCGATCAAACCCACCGGCGTGATCGTGGTCGTCTCGATCTGGGGCAAGCCTGCCAGCCTCGAGATGCAGAAGCTGGTGCTCAAGGAAGTTGATCTGCGCGGCACTATCGCCTACGTGAACAACCACCCCGACACCATCAAGCTGGTTGAGTCTGGCAAGGTGGATCTCGCTCCGTTCATCACCGGCCGCATCTTTGTGGACGATCTGATCGGTCAGGGTTTCGACACCCTCATCAACCACAACGAGACTGCGGTGAAAATCTTGGTCACCACCGATGAGCAGCGCCTCACCGAGGCACAGGGATAACAGCGCGATCTGCACGACAAACGCCCCGGGGGATTTCCCTCCGGGGCGTTTATTTTGGGGCCTGCACCTCGCTGAGAGGCCGCCCTATCACTGAAAGGCCGCCCCACTGTCGAAAGGCCGTCCTACTGACGGCCTTTCGACGATGAAGCGGCCTTTCGGCATTTTTGCCGGACGCCGGGCCCGGCCTCACACGCGGTGGCTACATGTAGCGCTTACCCTGCGGTTCCAGGCGCACCAGCACCGACTTGAAGATCGGGGTGTTGGATTCCTTCGCGGTGGCGTCCAGGGGAACCAGCACGTTGCCCTCGGGCATGTAGACCGCAACGCAGTCGCGGGCGTGATCGTAGGAAACGCAACGGAAGTTGGGGGCACGACGCTCGCCGTCCTCCCACACCGAGACGATGTCCACGATGTCACCGTCGGCCAGGCCGAGCTCCGCCAGGTTCTCGGGGTTGACGAACACCACGCGGCGGCCGTGGCGCACACCGCGGTAGCGGTCGTCCATGCCGTAGATGGTGGAGTTGAACTGGTCGTGAGAGCGCACGGTCGAGAGCAGCAGGTGACCCTCGGGGATCTCCTTGACGTTGGTCTGGTTGACGGTCAGGTGTGCCTTGCCGTCGTTGGTCTTGAACACGCGCTCACGCGGGCCGTTGGGCAGGTTGAAGCCGCCGGGCTGTTCGAGGCGCTCGTTGTAGCGCTCGAAACCGGGGATGGTGGCTTCGATGTGATCGCGGATCACACTGTAGTCGTCGATCATGGGCTGCCAGAAGTCGTCGCCGAAGGTTTCGCGGCCGATCGAGCAGACGACGTCCACCTCGGAGCGCAGGCCCAGGTCTTTGTTGGCGGTGCGCTTGCCGATCGAGGCGGAGACCACCGAGGCCGAGTTCTCGGCGCTGACCTTCTGCGGGCCGGACTTCTGCATGTCCAGGTCGGTGCGGGTCAGGACGGGCAGGATCAGCGACTTCTTGCCCGGCCAGGCGTGCGAGCCATTGGGCTTGGTGGAGACGTGAACGGTCATCTCCTGGCTGCTCATGCCATCCTGCAACACCACGGTATCGGAGGCGATGCGCACCAGGTTGCCGCCCAGCGACATCACGAACTTGTTCTTGCCGTCGCGGATCTGCTGCAGGCAGCCCACGGCGTCTTTACCGTGGTGCTTGGGCACGTCGAAGCCGAATTCCTTCTGCAGTGCGTCCATGAAGGAGTCGGGCATTTTCTCCCAGATGCCCATGGTGCGGTCGCCCTGCACGTTGGAGTGACCGCGGAAGGGCGCGGTGCCGGCGCCGGGCTTACCGATGTTGCCGGTCAGCAGGCAGAAGTTGACCATTTCGCGGATGGTGGCCACCGAGTCGCGGTGCTGGGTCACGCCGAGGGTCCAGCCAACGACCACGGTCTCGGCTTCTTCGACCATGTCTGCCACGCGGGAGACCTGTTCGGCGGAGATGCCCGAGCCGCGTTCCAGTTCCCGGTCGTCGAGGCTCATCAGGTGGGCCTTGGTCTCTTCGAAACCGGAGCAGAATCGTTCGATGAAGACGTGGTCGATGGCGTCGCGGCGGATCAGCTCGCGGTTGAGCTGCTGGAAGAAGGCGCGGTCGCCGTCGAGGCGTACCTGCAGGTACTCGTCGGTCAAGTCAACGGGGAGAACCATGTGGTGAGACTGCGGCTCTTCGAAGCTCATCAGACCGGTCTCGGGCATGGGGTTGACGGAGATCATCTTGCCGCCGTTTTCCTTCATCTTCTGGAAGGTAGTCAGCGAACGCGGGTGATTGGTACCCGGGTTCTGGCCCACGGAGATGAACAGGTCGGTAGTCTCGAGGTCCTTCATGGTGATCGAGCCCTTGCCCAGGCCCAGGGTCTGCGAGAGTGCGGAACCGGTGGACTCGTGGCAGAGGTTGCCGCAGTCGGGCAGGTTGTTGGTGCCCAGGCGGCGGGCGAGCAGGCCGAAGCTGTAGGCGGCCTCGTTGGACGCGCGTCCGGAGGTGTAGAAGACGGCCTGGTCGGGGTCGTCCAGGCTCTTCAGCTGCTCGGCGATGAGGCTGAATGCCTTTTCCCAGGTGATGGGGTGGTAGTGGGTGTCACCGGCTTCGCGGTCGTAGTACATCGGGTTGGTGATGCGACCCTGCTTGCCGAGCCAGAAGTCGGTCTTGTCGCGCAGCTCTTCGATGCTGTGCTTCGCCCAGAATTCGGGGGTTGCGCGGGTGGAGGTAGTTTCTTCGGCTACTGCCTTAGCGCCGTTTTCACAGAACTCAACGATGTTGATGTCTTTCTGGTTCGGCTCGGGCCAGGCGCAGCTGGGGCAGTCGATGCCGCCGTGCTGGTTCATCTTCAGCAGGGTGGGCACGCCGTTGTTGGGCACCGCATGCTTCATTGCATGGTAGACGCCGGGGAGGCCGGCGGCCGACTTGGTGCGATTGCCGATCTTGGGGTAGTCGTAGGCGTTGGCTTTTTCGCTCAGGCTACTGATGGTGGATACGGGATTCTGTGAAGCGCTCATGTGCCCATGTTACCTATCACGCTGGTTGATGGTAGAAGTTTTTGCTTCAGATTTGGAGTTAAGTTACGGGTTCATAGGGGTTGGCTGGCCTTCCTGCTCGACCCGGACGTCGGCGGTGGCAGCCGGTGCGACGGGGAAGTTGTGGGCGAGACACAGAAAGACAGACCAGGTCCATCGAGGGATTACCGGTTCTGCCGAGCCCGATATGCAAGCATGCACGCTTTCCTGAGTCGCATGACATCGTATAAATGTATGATCGTCAACTGCACAGGCCTTGACTACGATGTAACGGTTTTACATGAGATATCATTTCGCATCTTTATATTTTCTCTCTTCTTTGCACAATTTAATAGGCTTATAAAAAATATTTATAAATAATTCACCCCCTTAAAATAGAATTTATTTAGCTTATTTTAATAAATTTATAAGACTGCAACTTTAAGAGATATGTTAATCTGTTATTCGCATCTCGTTCTTTTAGACAACCTCTTCTTCCTGTGATTATTGGCGTTCCAAACAATTATGGACACTACCAGCATCCATACGGGAAAAATTAAAATAAAATGTGGGACATCGGAAGGTAAAATAAATGCCAGCGCAATTAAAACGACTAGATATACACCTATGCAAGCAAGAATATTTTTACCGTATATTTTTATTGCATCCTTCATGCAAGTGACGCCCTACCCTTGATCAAATCCGATATTTATAAACATGCTGGGCACCCTGAGAACTCAGAACACCCAGCACATACATTTCACTGAGGCAAATGTTCATTTATTATTTCGTCGATAAAAATTTGTGTACACATAGGCTGAAATGCTTAGTATCCAAAATACTATCACCGTCCAATTCCAAGAATTGGTAAAAATCGCAAGACCGAAACCAATAATGGAAAGAATTAAAATCGTTGAAATTTCAAATATTAATAATTTTTTAGATTTTCCATTTCTCATAATTAATTCCCTATGGTTGGAATAGTGGAGCCCACTTACTTACAGCCAAGCCCCCGACTCCTACCCCCCCTGCACCGGCAATCACACATCGTGTTCCCGCGACCTCAAGATCTGGATCCTCATTCTTTAACTCATTAGTGACAAGTGATCCGACAACTCCGCCAATACACCCACCTGTTATTCCTCCCACGACAGCTCCAGCGCCAGGGAGGAGTAACGCTGCAGGCACTGCAATGAAAGCGCCGGTGAAAGACCCGACAGCCGCTCCGGCGATCTCTTCCCAGAACTTTCCGGTGGGGTCGAACCCATTCACCGGATCCCCGCCAGCATACGCATACCGATTACCATTCACCGGATCCAACGGCGCATCCAACGAATCCTGCTGCGTCCACACACCCTGCCCAGGGTCATAAAAACGCACACCAAACAAAAACCGACCCGTACCACCACGATCCACCAAACCAAACCGATACCTCAGCGGATCAAACACATCACGCGGCACCACCGTCGTCTTCTCCTCACGAGCACCATAAGGATCAACCTCCTTATACGTAGAGGTCATACACGAGCGCGGATCCACACCGGGCACGTAGCAGTACTTCTTCTCTGACAGCGTCATCGCCTCATCGGCGTCCTGTGAACGAACATTAATGATTCCCTCGTAAGTGATTGTATTGCGGGTTACAACACTTCAGATGATATTGAGATTCTCCTCTTTGTCCAGGTCATCCCGATGTTTTAAGGTTTTTCACGAATTGATGAATGGTTATGAAGTTAGATATTTATAAACTCAAACATTTCTTATTTACGTAAACCCGTCATCAGAATTTCTTGCTTATGGGTATATAAAAATGCAGGTATATGAACATTCATATACCTGCATCTGCACAGCCACTACCGGTTATGCGCCCGGGAGGGAACCCCCTACATATCCAACTCCCCCGCGTAGAGGTTGAAGCGGTCGTCCCGAGCGAAGGCGATCAGCGTCAGCCCGGCCTCCTCGGCCATCTCCACCGCCAACGAAGACGCCGCCGAGACAGCGATCAGCGCCGAAAAACCGGCCATGATCGCCTTCTGCACCAGCTCGAACGACGCCCGCGAGCTCATCACCAGAATCCGGCCCGGAGTGTCCAGGGAATCGTTGAGCATCAGGTGGCCGATCACCTTATCCGCCGCGTTGTGCCGGCCAATATCCTCGCGGGTCACGATGTGCGTGCCGTCCGACTCGAACACCGCCGCCGCGTGAATACCGCCGGTGCGCTTGAACTGTTTCTGGTTCTCCCGCAGGCGCTGCGGCAACTCGAGCACCAGTTCGGGGCTGAGCTTGATCGGGGTGATCGGGCGGTGCCGCTTGCTCATGATCGTCTCGATCGAGGTCGAACCGCACACCCCACAGGCCGAGTTCGTGGTAGTCAACCGCAGGTTATCCAGGGTGGGCGCCTTCACGAACAGTTGTTGCTGAACGTCCAACAGGTTGTAAGTGTTCTGCCCGTCGGGGCCGGTCGCGCCGGCACAGTAACGGGCGTTCTCGACGTCCGCCGCCGAACGGATCAGCCCCTCCGAGTGCAAGAACCCGTGCGCCAGCTCCAGGTCGTGGCCGGGGGTGCGCATCGTGGTGGTGATGGTCTGCCCACCCATGCGGATCTCCAGCGGCTCCTCGGCGGTGATCGCGTCGGAGCGGCGATTGACCGTGAACGAACCGTCCTCGCGGCGGATCACCTTCGCCATCGGCGTCGAGAGATTAAGCCTGGCCATCGGCGTACTCCTCGATGGCGCGCTCCACCTGCGCGATGCGGGCCTTCACCTCGTCGGGAGCAGCCTCGCCGGCGCGTCCTACCGCAAGGCCCACCAAGAAGGCGGCCAGCGGAGCCGCCGGACGCACCGCATCGTGCGCCACATGCTTGGTCATGCCCAGCAGATACGGCATGTTCTGCTCGATCACCGACGGGGAGATCTCAAGGTTCTCGGCGACCAGGGTCAAAAACTCCTGGGCACGGCGCAGGTCGTCTGGTTTCTTCTCGCTCATGGTTCCTTCTTCTTTCCACGGGGACGGCGGAGGCTGGTCGGCCGCACACGCGCGGCCACCGCGCAGGGTTACTTCAACCCCAGCGGCTTCAAACCCTCCGGCGCGCTGTAGAACTCGGCGGCGTAACCGGCGGGCACGCTTTCCAGCCCGTCGTATTCCCACGAGGGATTGCGGTCTTTGTCGATCACCTGGGCGCGGATGCCCTCGCGCAGATCATGATGGGTGGCCGAGTTGACCGCCATGACGAGGTCTGCGTTGAGGGTCTCTGCCAGCGTCGCAGTCTTGGCGCGGCGCACGCCCACTAGCGCCATGGAGATTCCGGTGGGGCTGTTGTGTTCCAGAGCCTTAACCAGTTCGGCGGCGAATTCATTCCCGCGCTCAGCCTCAGCCACTACGCGATCGCGGATCGTCACCGGGTCGTTGCCGGCGAACGCCTTGGCGATCCAGGCGGCGTTTTCGGCGAAGCGCGAGGCCGGCGGCTCGGCCACGAACTTGTCGATGACCAGCTCGATCGACTGCGCGTCCGTGGCGGTCTGCAGGTACTTCAACAGCTCGTCGAGCTTCTCGGACGGCACGTAGTAGTCGGCCAACCCGGTCACCAGCGCGTCGGAGGTCAACGCGTGAGTGCCGGTCATCGCCATCATGGTGCCCAACTGCCGCGGAGCCGCGGAGAGCAACTTCAGCGCCCCAATATCGGGGGCGAAACCGATGATCGTCTCGGGCATGCCAACCCGCGAGCGCTCGGTAACGATGCGGTGCGATGCGTGCGCCGAAACGCCCACTCCGCCGCCGAGCACCACGCCGTCCATCAGGGCGACGATCGGCTTGGGATAGGTGGAGATTCGGTAATTCAGCGAATACTCGGCCCGGAAGTACTCCTCGATCTCGGGGTGCTCCCCGGCGGTAATGTGGCGGTGCAGTGCCACGATGTCTCCACCGGCGCAGAGCCCGCGTTCACCGGCGCCGGTGATCAGCACCGCGGCCACGCGAGAGTCGTGTTGGAAGTCGGTCAGGGCGCGGTCGATGCCCTGTAGCATCTCGAGGCTGAGCGAGTTGATGGCGCGGGGGCGGTTGAGGGTGATCACGCCCAGGGTGCCGCGCACCTCGGTGAGAATCAAAGTTTCATCGGCCATGACGGGAGCTCCTTCGCTACGGTGGGGCCAAAACTATCCCCACTCTATCGCGGAGGGCTCCCGTCGGAACCGCATGAGCCTGGTTACTCGGGTTTGCGTAGCACCACGCCGTGGTGGCCGTCGAGGTAGATAGACGACAGCGAGCGTCCCTGGTAGTCAACGTAGCCGCTGGGGATGCTGACCTTGCCGCTGCGAGACCCGGAGATGTTCGCCGCGGCCCAGCCGGCAGAGAATTCGCGCACGTAGGCGCCGTTGACGAACTGGATCTCACCCATCGGGTGGCCGAGGTCCCAGCCCTGTTCTTCGATCCACGGGGTGTCGTTGTGGGCGTCGATCCCGCCGGCGCTGATGGCCGTCCACTGGCCGCCGCCGAAGACCCAGAACGCCGCCAGCGCGCCGGTGAACCCGTAGTGCCGGTCGGAGCCGTCCGTGGACGCGCGCAGCAGGGTCAGGCGCGGCACCCACTTGCTGGCCAGCTGCACGCGCTTGAACTCGGGCGGCATCTGCGCGATCATCGCGCGGGTGGCGCTGAAGTCGAGGTAGGTGTCCACGGCCCAGCCGAGGAAGACCTCTTCGAAGCCGCCGCCGTAGGCGCTGTGCCGCTCCCACTTGCCCGGGTTTTCGCGCGACTCGGCGATGTTGGGCACCAGAATCTTGTCCATCTTGTTCAGCGCGGTGCCGGCGTCGATCACCAGGCGTTCGAGGGCGTCGTGGAAGACCTTGAGTTCCTTGGCGTCTTGGATGGGCAGGTTCAGCCCGTAGTAGTCGCCGTGAATATCGTTGTCGGCCATCACACCGTCGAAGGGTGAATCTTTGAGCATCGCGCAGACGTTCTCGATCCAGCGGGCGCGGTACTCAGGGTTCCACACCGCCATTTGAAAGTGGCCACCGTAGCCGTTCCACTCGATTTTTTCGCCGTTGAGGCGGCGTGCGAACCACTTTCCGCCGGCCTTTTCGGCCTCCTCCGCCTCGCGGTACGAGACGCCGGAGGTGATGTACTTGCCGGGGTTCTCGTAATTGCGGGTGGAGGAGAGGCACTTGTAGCACAGCACCACCATGGAGGGGCGCAGTTCCTTCAGGCGCGCGGCGGCGGGTTCGTCGTCGGGCTGGAGGATGGCTACCGAGTAGTGCTCGGCGGCGAATTTAATCTGTTCGTCGGTGATGTCTTGGCCGCCGTAGCGGACCCAGAGACCTTTGGTGTAGCTACTTTCAATGGGTAGGTGGGGGGCCTGAGCCATGAATTAGTTCCTGATCTTTTCCCGGAAGTCGATAACGTCATCCAGCTGCGGCGGGCGGTGATCTTCCTTCGGCGCGGAGGCAGGCTTGAAGGGGGATTCCTGCTTGGCGCGTCGCGAAGATTTCGCCTTTTCGATGAGCGGCACGGGGGCCAGGACGTCGCGATCGGGGATCTGGTGCGGGGTCTGCGGCTGTTCAACCCGTTCGGTCCGCGGCCGGATAGCCAGGGACTCTGCGGTCTCCGCGCCG
Organism: Rothia sp. LK2588; assembly: GCF_040946465.1. NCBI lineage: Bacteria > Bacillati > Actinomycetota > Actinomycetes > Micrococcales > Micrococcaceae > Rothia > Rothia sp. LK2588. The sequence goes on from NZ_JAYWLS010000002.1 coordinate 461,289, forward strand.
TTGTGGTACTTCTCGGGCTTGGGCCCGAGGTTACCCAGCTGGCGATACAGCACATTGTAGCGTTCCATCATGTCAGCCAGCTGGAAGCACCCGACCACGCGGTCGCGGGCGTTGATGCACCACTGCTCGTAGGTGTCGGGGTAGTCCATGATCTTCTTCAGCACGTCGGCGTAACCGCGGGCGTCACCGGGCTGGGTGAGAATGCCGCAACCCTCGACATTCACGCCGTCGGTGGTGGTCAGCGTGTCTTCGATGAGCTGGGACATGCCGCCGACGTCCGTGCCCACCACGGGCAAGGACGCGCTCATCGCCTCGAGCGCGACGATCGGCTGACCCTCGTTGTAGCTGGGCATGATGAGCAGGTCGAACTGGCCGAGCATTTCGCGCACGTTGACGGTGCCGTGGAAGGTGAAGTAGTCCTCGAGTTCCTTCTCGGCGATCGCGGTGCGGCAGAGGTCGTAGTAGGCGGGCACGTGCTGAGTGGGGCCGAGCACGTCGATGTGGAGGTTCTGGTACCCCTCGTCGCGGAGCATTTCGACGGAGTCGATGAGGTCGATGAGGCCCTTGATGGGCACCACGCGGGCGATGAACACGATGCGCCAGTGGTGGTTGGTGCCCTGCAGCTCGATCTTTTCGCGGGCGATACGACGCTGGGCGTAGGCCTCGTTGACGTCGGAGATTTGCATACCGTTGGGCAACACGATGGCGCGGTCGGGTACATCCACAGGGGCGTCGAGGCCGCGGGCTTCGTCTAGGGCCTTGGGGTAGAGGTAAGTGATCTTGTCTGCGCTGGGGTAGCAGAAGCGGCCCAGTTGGATCCACCACATCGTCCAGGCACGCTGTTCCTCGTTGTTGGGCAAGGTGTTCCAGTCGCCCAACTTGACCGGCTTAGACATGTCTCGGTCGAGCAGGGTGTTGACGGTGTCGCGCACGTAGAGGTTGTGCTCGGTGAGGAAGAAGCTGGTGCCGTGGTCGCGTGCTGCCGCCGCGCCGATGAGCGAGGCGTAACCGGTGGTGTGGGCGTGGTAGACCTTCGCGTGCGGCATGCGCTCGTGGAGCAGCGCGTAGGCCAGCGAGAAGAAGGTGCGCATCAGCCAGAAGTTATCGGAGAAGCTCATGCGCTGCAGGGGCAGGCGGTCGAACATGACCTTCATGAACTCTTTGGTGCCCAGTAGCGACCACAGCGGGTAGCGGCGGGTCTTGGGGTTGAAGCCTTCGTCGTACATCTCCCACAGCGGGTTCACGTCGGCGTCTTCGTAGAGGGCGAAGAGGGCGTCCATGAGCTTGTGCGAGGTGGCGATGCGTTCGCGGCGATTCATCTTGAGGTCTTTGTCGGCGTTGGCGAAGCCGTCGCGGTGCTCTTCCATGCTGAGGAAGACGGGCTTCACCCAGGCGACGTTCTCGGGCATGCCGTAGAGGTCTTCCAGCGGTGAATCGGTGTCCCAGGCGATGTGGATGATGCCGTAGGTGATGTCGGGGTTGGCGGTGATGATGTCGTGGACCACCGCGGAGACCCCGCCCTTGAGGTAGGGGTAGGTGGATTCCATGACGATGGCGACGTCAACGTCGGGGTACTCGGGGTCGGAGTAGTGCTCGCCGGCCGGGGGCAGGCGCAGTTCCTTGAACGGGGAAGCGCCCTCGGACTGCCAGGGCGCCACTTCTGCGGTCATGGGATCGGTGGTGTGGTCTTGGTTTGAGGTATGCATCGCGGTCATGGTGCTTTTTCTCAACATTCTGTGGGTCGGTGCGAAGTTGCCAGGCGGGCGTTGCGGCGTGAGCTACCAGCTCATCGCGTGCTTCCAGAACAGGTCGTAGGCGGGGGCGGACCAGGTCTTGCGGAAGACCAGGTAGCTGGCGATGGCGATGAGAATTTCGCCGCCGAGGATGATGTAGTACCCGCCGATGTTGGGCATGATCGAGAAGGCCATGATGCACAGCAGCAGGTGTGCGCCGCCGATGATCTGGGGTGCTACGTGGTTGCCCATGTAGTCGACCTGGTAGCTGAAGATCGCGGCGGTGAGGAAGAAGAACGACGTCAGGATCACGACCAGCGCCAGCGCGAAGGACTGCGGGGTGGCGAAGTACATGATGACGGCGGTCATCACCGAGGTGGCCAGCGACAGGATCAGGGTGCGGTGGGTTGCCGCGTGCACGCGCTTGGAGACGCGGGTGGCAAAGCGGTCGACGAGCGGGTAGCTGGTGTACTCGATCAGTCCGCGCAGCTTGGCGATGGAGCGGTCCAGGCCCATGGCTTCGGCGGCGAAGAAGTAGTTGTAAGCGATCACCGCGGGGATGAGGCCCATGTACACGGCGATGACGTCCATGGTTCCACCCTGTGCGGCGAAGAGGAAGTACTTGTCGGCCCACAGCACGGCGCCCATGAGGAAGCCGCGGACCGCTTCGCGGGTGAGCGTCAGCGCGGGCAGGCGGCGGAAGGTGGTCAGGTAGCGCAGGTACTTGCGCATGACGATCAGCTGGACGATGATGCCGGCTACCGGGGGCAGGAACCAGACGGTCGGGAAGAACAGTAGCGCCATCGAGTAGGCAACCCAGGCGGCGGCCCAGTAGGTGCGGTTGGTGGGGATGTTGGCGATGACCAGCAACTGACCGAAGGCCATGTTGAGGAAGCCGAGGATGAGGTAGGCCAGCAGGGCCGTCCACGTCCAGTTCAGGGCGAAGAAGAGGGGCAGACCGAAGACCAGGAGCACGGGCACCATGGCCACGCAAGTGGCGAGCCAGTACTCGCAGAAGCGCTTCATACAGGAGTTGAGTTCTTTCTCTCCCAGCAGGTCTTCCATGGCCTTGTAGATGGGTAGGCAGACGCATTGGCTCATCCACGGCACGGTGATGGAGGCGGCGAGCACGATCTGGGTGAGGTTGACGCCGCCGACGCTGATGGAGGAGATCCGCTCGGTGACGAACGGAAAGATCAACATCAGGAGCAGAACCGGCGAGAGGTAAAGCGCGAATTGCCAGAGAAAACGACCGGTTTTATAGCGGTTTTTGGATCTTACGGTTTTTGTCACCAAAGATGTAGACAAATTATGCTCCCTAAAGTTTTTTGCCAACTAATCAGCCCCTACTAACTGATTTTTTGTCCCCCGTGCACATTTATTTGTCCCCTAAATGAGCGAGATTGTCCCCCAATTTGTCAGAATAAGTGGGGTCTCACTAGGCATAACAATTCACGAGTGATCAGAACCCGACTCTACCGCTAATTGTGCCCGCGTGGTCGATTGTTGATTTAGTTTGCTTAAAATTAATAAGTCTTTTAGATCACATGCAGGCAATTCTCATCGTTCCCCGTGTTTGCTCAGGTTTTTATTCAGAAAAAATAAGGGACCCCAATAAATGTGCCCTCAGAACGCACAGAGTTGCCCGCCGTAGAGGGGATCCCGGCGCGGCCTGTACCCTGGGAGCATGAAGATTGCCACCTGGAATGTGAACTCAATTCGTGCCCGCGCCGACCGCGTCGAGGAGTGGTTAGACTCCTCCGGGGTAGATGTGCTGGCCATTCAGGAGACCAAGACCAAAGACGAAACCTTCCCCTACGAGATTTTCGAGTTCATGGGGTACGAGGTGGCACATTTCGGCCTCAACCAGTGGAACGGAGTGGCGATCGCCTCCCGCGTGGGCCTCACCGACGTCGTCCGCGGGTTCGATGGTCAGCCCGCCTTCGGCAAGCCGGGTGAAGACGAGACGGTCGAAGCCCGCGCCCTCGGCGCCACGTGCGGCGGGGTGCGCGTCTGGAGCCTCTACATTCCCAACGGGCGCGGCATCGACGACCCACACATGGCCTACAAGCTGAACTGGCTGGGCAAGCTACGCGAGAACGTGGACGCCTGGCTCGCCGAAGACCCGCAAGCCCAGTTCGCGCTGGTGGGCGACTGGAACGTCGCACCCCGCGACGAAGACGTCTGGGACATCGACTTCTTCCGGGAGAACAACCTGACCCACGTGACCGCGCCCGAGCGTGAGGCCTTCCACTCGTTCATCGACGGATCCAGCCTCGTGGACGTCGTACGCCCCTACACCGAAGGGCAGTACACCTACTGGGACTACACCGGCGGGCGCTTCAGCAAGAACGAAGGGATGCGCATCGACTTTCAGCTGCACTCCCCCGCGCTGGCCTCCCGCGTGGTCGCAGCCGAGATCGACGTCGAGGAGCGTAAGGGCCAGGGCGCCTCGGACCACACTCCGGTGGTTGTAGAAATCGACTAGTGTCGAGCGGCCTTTCGGGGAACGTACAGCCAACAGGACTAAGCTAGTAAGCATACGTAGTTCTCAGAAAGGACATCTCATGACAAACGTATTATTCGTTGTCTCAGCGGCAGATCACTGGACCCTCAAAGACGGCTCCGAGCACCCCACCGGCTTCTGGGCCGAGGAGCTGGCCGAGCCGCACCGCATCTTCACCGAGGCCGGTTTTGACGCCACCATCGCCGCACCGAACGGCGTAGCCCCCACCCTGGATCGCATCAGCATCGGTCCCATGGGCGGCTCCCGCTCCAAGCGCGAGAAGATCGTCGACTACCTCAAGAAGATCAAGGACCAGATCGACCACCCGGTGAACCTCTCCGAGGTTAACCACGAAGAGTACGACCTGGTGTTCTATCCCGGCGGCCACGGCCCCATGGAAGACCTCGCCACCGACCCCACCAGCGGCAAGATTCTGCTCGAGCGCGCCCAGTCAGGACGCACCGTCGCGGTTCTCTGCCACGCACCGGCTGCGCTACTGGCGGCGAAGACCAACACCGGCAACGCCTTCGCCGGCTTCCAGGTCACCGGCCTTTCCAACCTCGAGGAGCGCTTCAACCCCTTCTCGTTCAAGGCTAAGTGGCTATTGGAGGACGCCCTTAAGGACGCCGGGTTGAAGTACGAGAAGAACAAGCTCCCGTACATGAGCAAGATAGTCGTAGACCGCAACCTGTACTCGGGCCAGAACCCGCAGTCGTCGGTCGCACTGGCCGAGCGTCTGGTGAAAGACCTGCGCTCCGATGTGAAGACCACCGGTTTCACCGAGAAGAACGAGCTTAACGCGGGTAATGCTCAGTAGTACGACCGTGGCATCGCGCCTTCTCGGCTAGCGATAGAACGTGAAAAAGCCCGGTGGGTCGCTGATTTACTCAGCACCCACCGGGCTTTTCTCACACAGAAACTTAAAGAAAAAATCCACTCGCACGTTAGAAGCCCATGCAAGTGGATTTGTGGCTCCGACCGGCGTCGATCCGGTGACCTTACGATTTTCAGTCGTACGCTCTACCAACTGAGCTACAGAGCCAGGCATACCCTTAGATATGCCACGACCGCGTTATTCAATGAATACGCGGTCAAAGCGACCCCGACGGGACTTGAACCCGCGACCTCCGGCGTGACAGGCCGGCGCGCTAACCAACTGCGCTACGGGGCCATTCGTTGATTGCAACAGAGTGAAACTCTACTTCATTCAACGTGGCTTAGCAAATCCGAAGATTTGCAGTACCCCCAACGGGATTTGAACCCGTGTTACCGCCGTGAAAGGGCGGCGTCCTAGGCCGCTAGACGATGGGGGCCTGGTCTCGCTTGACCTGATTTCTCAGGCCGTCGTTCGAACCTCAACTAGCTTACGACACAAAATTGACCGGTGCAAACCTGAAATTCACCGCAACCTCACCCGATGCTCAAAAATGCGTAACCTACATCTCTTTTTCGGTGGTGACCCAGGTCGTACAAGGGTATGAAAACCGCTAAAAATCAAGGTAGACGACTCACCCGCAAGCCCCCAAAAATTTTTTAAACTTTTTTCGAAAAAGCGAACAGAGGAGCTCCGTCGGTGCTCTGCAACCTCAAAAGGTGGAGAGAAACCGGCGGCACTCCTCTGCCGTGCATACTCAAAAATTCTGTGTTCAGCTTACCGCGCTGAACCCGGGGCAGGCTAGCCCCAGGTAATACCCGCCGTGGGGGCGTCCTTGGTGCGGTCGTCCTCAATTTCGGGAACGATCATCACCGGGATCTTGGTGTTATGCAACACACCCTGTGAGGTCGAGCCAAGGAGCATGCCGGCCACGCCGCCGCGTCCACGGGTACCGACGACGATCAGGTCGGCACTTTCGGCTGCCTCGAGCAGAACGTGCACCGGGGAGCCGTCGATCAGTTTGAACTCGATCTCCAACTCGGGGTAGATCTCGCGCAACCAGAGTGCCGCCTCGCGCTGCAGGTTGGCGATCTCCTTGTACATCGCCTCGAAGTCCACCGCCGCCGGCACCCAATTCAGGGCTCCGGTGTAGGGAGCCAGCGCGTTGACGAGAATGAGCTTCTCGCCGCGCAGGTTGGCTTCGTCGGCGGCCTTCAAGATGGCCACGCGAGCCTGGTCTGAGCCGTCCGAACCGACGATGATCGGGCCTGGGGTATCGAGCACCGCCGGGTTGTTTTCGATCTCCTTGCCGTAGGACGCCGGGACCGCCACGGTCGGGCAATGCGCGTGCGCGGGCAGTGAGGTGGAAACGGTACCGAGCAGACGGCCCAGCAGGCCACCGTTGGAGCGGGAACCTACCACCATCAATTCGGCCCGCTTGGAGAGCTCCAAGAGAATGCCGGTGGCGTCCCCGGTATCTACGGTCGCACGCAATTCGACGTCGGTCTCCCCCACGCGGGCGTGCGCCTCGTCAAGAATCTGTGCCACACCCTCGCGCAGGGCCTCTTCGTCGATCATCGAGTAGGCGTCTGAGTAACCACCGGTGAAGGTGGGTAACGAGTAAGCGGTGACCAAGCGAACGGGAAGGTTGCCGCGGCGCTTTGCCTCGCCGACGGCCCACTTCAAGGCCCCATACGACTGCTCGGATCCATCGATACCCACGATGATCTCGCCGGAGATCTGTGTGAGGTCCTGGCCGGCGTCACGGGCGGCAATAGCCTGGCCCCCGAAGGATTTCTGGGAGAGTTCGCGGTCGGTCATGGTTGTCTCCTTATCTCGAAGAAACCCCGGCCCTCCTTGCCCATCTGGCTTCTTTTCCTAAGCCAGGGTTTACATTAACCAGTCTAGTCCGATGTGCGCTAGCTGACACTCTCCGCCTCGGCGGGGCACACATTTTGCGTTCACCCACTCCCGGCCGGTCGCCTCCAGTGAGAGAATAAGCCCAGAACCGACCGCGTCCGAAAGGATCACAACCGTGGCCAACGATCGATCAACCAGCCCCGCCACACCCGAATCCGCCCCACCGCAGGGCGAGGGGTACCGGTGGCAGACCTGGGGGCACCGGCACGCGTCCGAACCGACCCAGGTGTTCGCCCCGCGCAACGCCGCCGAAGTGCAGCACCTGGTCGCCGAAGCCGCCGCGGCAGGGTCGCAGCTGAAAGTGGTGGGGGCCTCGCGATCGTCCTCGGCTATCGCCCAGCCCACCGACCGCATGCTGAGCCTCGCCAACCTCGTCGGGGCCACCGAGGTGAACGCCACGGCCGGCACCGTGACGTTCTGGGCGGGCACCACGGTGCAGCACGCCAACAAGATCCTGGCCAGCTACGGGCTCGCCTTCGAGAATCTAGGACGCCTCGGGCAGCAGACGCTGGCCGGCGCGGTCTCCACGGGTACGCACGGCACCGGCCTGGGGTATGGCATCTTCTCCACCCAGGTGCTCTCGTTGCAGCTGGTAACCTCCACCGGCGAACTTATCGAGTGCTCAGAAACGCACAACGAAGAGATCTTCCGGGCCGCCCTGGTGGGCTTGGGTGCGCTGGGCGTGATCGTCTCGCTGACCTTCCGCGTGGTACCCATGTTCCGCGTGCACGCGGTGGAACGCGGGCACCAGCTCAAGACCATCGTCCACAGCTTTGCCGAGCGCTCCGCCGGGGCCGACCACTACGAGTTCGCCTGGTACCCCGGTTCGCACACGGTACGCACCCGGCGGTTGACCCGCCTGCCGCTACTCACCGAGGGTTATATGCCTCCCTCGGCACGCATTTCGCAGGCGCGGCGCTACGGCCGGGACTACGCCCTGAGCAACGGTCTTTTCGAGGCTGCCAGCCTGGTGGGGTCGAAGTGGCCGGCGGCGCAGGCGACCGTGAATAAGGTGGCCAACTTCGCGCGCACCAACCGCCGCTACGCCGACTTGGCGCCGGCGGTGTTCGTGGTGGATCGCCGCGTGCAACAAAACACGATGGAGTACGCCTTCGACCTGACCGAGTTCGAATCGGTGATGGGTGACGTGCAGCGCGCCCTGGAAAAAACGCAGGTCAGCCCCAGTTTTCCGCTAGTCGTCACCACCTCGGCCGCCGACGACTTGCCGCTCTCCCCGGCGTTCGGCCGCCCCACCGTCTATATTTCCGCTCGGGAATATTGGCGGAACGACGCCGCGCACTTCTTCGACACCCTGGAAGAGGTGTTCACCGCCCACGGCGGACGCCCCCACTGGGGCCAGGAACACTCGCTGACGGCGGCCGACCTGGCGCGGCTCTACCCCGGGTTCTCCTCGTTCGCGGAGCTCCGCGAGGAGATGGACCCGGAAGGAATATTCCTCAACCCCTACCTCCGCCGGGTACTGATGCGCTAGGTCGTCTGGGGTTATAGGGCAGAAGCTAGCTACCGCTCCAGCTCAAACATTAAACGCAAGGACGCCACCCGTCGGCTTCCTGAGTTCCGTATGGTTCTCGAGGGGTCAGGGGTGGCGTCCTTACGTTTAAAACTCGCGAGTCGCGTCAGCTACCATCTGCCCTCTCCGCCCAGCCCCCTCCCGACTGTGGGAGGAGAACTTAGCGGGCTGGAGCGTTAGCTAGCTTCTGCGTCGCTTTACGAACGCGAAATGCGGACCATTTCCTGTCGGTCGGTCACCTTGACGCGCTTACGCGGCTCACCCGAAGCGTCCTGCGAGGCCGCACCGAGCGACTTCTCGTGGTCGTCCAGCTTGTGCCAGCCTTCCCAGGTGGTGTACTCGATGCCCTTGGAGTCGAGGAATTCCTCGATGGCCTCGGTTTCGGGCTTGGCCGCGGTGTAGAGGTTTTCGCGGTCGGCCAGCAGGTGGGTGACGGTCTCCAGGGCGTCGGACTTGGTGGAGCCGATCAGGCCCACGGGGCCGCGCTTGATCCAGCCGGTGGCGTACAGGCCGGGAACGGGCTGGCCCTCGGCGCCGGTCACGCGACCTTCGATGTTGGTGATCACGCCGCGCTTGGAGTCGAAACCGACCTCGGGCAGTTCGGAACCGAAGTAGCCGATCGCGCGGTAGACGGCCTGCATGGGGTACTCGATGAACTCGCCGGTGCCGATGATGCCGCCGTTGCCGTCCAGCTTGTTGCGTTCCATCTTCAGGCCCACGACCTTGCCGTCTTCACCGAGGATCTCGGCGGGCGACTGCAGGAAGTGCAGGTGCAGGCGGCGGGAGGCGGTCTGCTCGGTCTGCTTCTGCTCCTCGAGCCAGTCCTTGAGCACCTTGTTCATGACCTTGATCTGGGCGTTCTCTTCGATGGCCTTTTCGGAACCTTCGTCGAACTGGAAATCTTCTTCGTAGAGCACAATGTCTACGTCGCGGGAGTGCTTGAGTTCGCGCAGCTCCAGCGGGGTGAACTTGATCTGTGCGGGGCCGCGGCGACCGAAGATGTGCACGTCGGTCACGGGCGAAGCCTTCAGGCCCTCGTAGACGTGGTCGGGGATCTCGGTGACGAGCAGGTCGTCGGCGTGCTTCGAGAGCACGCGGGCGACGTCCAGGGCCACGTTGCCGTTGCCGAGCACCGCGATCTCCTTGGCGTTCAGCGGCCATTCGCGCGGGTAGTCGGGGTGGGCGTCGTACCAGCAGACGAAGTCGGAGGCGCCGTAGGAGCCGTCGAGGTCTGCACCGGGGATGTTCAGGGTAGCGTCTTTGATCGCGCCGGTGGCGAAGATGATCGCGTCGTAGTGCTCGCGCAGATCGGCCAGGCTGATGTCGGTCCCGTAGTCGACATTGCCGAAGAAGCGGATGTCACCGCGGTCCATGATCTTGTGCAGGGCGCCGATGATGCCCTTGATGCGCGGATGGTCGGGGGCCACGCCGTAGCGGATCAGGCCGAAGGGTGCAGGGTAGCGGTCGAAGATGTCGATGGCGACCTGTACTTCGCCGTCTTTGACCTCTTTGGACTTGGTGAGGATGTCGGCGGCGTATACGCCTGCGGGGCCGGAGCCAATAACGGCTACGCGCAGGGGGCGTGCTTCAGTCACTATGTCTTCCTTTCGCGTGCGCGTTCTGCGTCTTCGGTGGTGGTAGGACGCGCGGGCTTGGTTTTTACACTGCCCACAAGTCTACTCACCGGTAGCGCGGCTATGCACCCGCGGGCGGCCCTCTGTGACGAAAAAGGACACGTTTCTGTAACTTAATTTCATCCGCCGAAATCATGCCTCTCGGCGACAGGCCGCCCGGTTCGCCCTCAGACCTCCGGGTCGAGTTCCTTGACCATGGCGCGCAGGGCGTTGTCCTGCACCTCGGAAGGCGTGAAGGTGCCGTCAGTGAAATCAGAGCCGAGATTGACGGTGACCTCGTTCTCGGCGGCGTCCATCGACATGGTCGCCACGATCTCGCGCCAGTGGGCGATCGCGAAGGCGGCGTTGCTGTAGCTGTAGCCGACAAAGCCGATGGGCTTGCCGGTCCATTCGGGAGCCAAGAAGTCGAAGGCGTTCTTGAAGGCTCCGGGCACCGAGTGATTGTATTCGGGGGTCACAAAGATGAAGCCATCGTAGGAGTCGACCACGGCAGACCACTTCTGCACGCGAGGATCCTCGTACTTGCGCTCGGCCTGACGCGGGGAGACGGGGCTGTTGAAGATGGGCAGGTCGAAGTCGAGCAGGTCCACCTTTTCAAAGGTCAGCGATGAACCGAGTTGCGCGGCCTGTTCGGTGACCCAGTGGGCGATCTGTTCGCCCACGCGACCCTGACGTACGGAACCAATGATGATGGCGATCTTCATGCCCCTCCTTTAAAAATTGTTTACTCGTAAACTACCCATGTTGAGAATACCGCCCGGATACACCCCGGGGAAAGTTCTGTTAAGTGACTTTCACTAAAAATATTTACCCTCGTCACCCCATAGGCATCGGCGGCTCCCCTAGAATAAGACGTACCTCACACACCTACCCCGAAGAGGTCACACCATGAGAACCATAACCCGCTCCCTGAACCTCCTCGCCGTATCGGCCGTTGCCGCACTCGCCCTGGCAGGGTGCAGCTCCGCCGAGAAGGACGCCGCACCCGCGTCCAACACGGAACCCTCCCCCGCACAGGCCTCCGCCAGCGCCACCGCGAGCGCCGAGGCCTCCACCGGCCCGGCCTCCGCCGCCTCCTCTACCGCGACCGCCACACAAGAACCTCAGCACACCGGTGAACCCTCCCACCCCAGCCAGTCCCCGGTGACTGCGGTGCCTGAAGCCTCCCCGACCGAGACCCCCGTCGGCGCGATTCCCGAGGCGTCTTCTACGCAGACCACCAAGCCCGAACCGGTCGCGGCGGGTAGCGCCGACGTAGGTATCTTCAAGACCGAGATCACCGAGGCGACGTTGGGTAAGGTGGAGTCACCCATCGGCCACGAACGCCCCGGCTCCCCCGCGGTGCGCGTGACCCTGAAACTGACCAATACCGGCAAGGAACCGGCCAACGCCTCGACCCTGAGCTTCCCCATCGCCGTCATCAACGGCCAGGAGATCCCCGGCGGAACAGACACGAAGAACCCCGACCAGGCGGTGTTTGGCGTGATCGCACCGACCCGCTCGCAGGAGCTCGAGGTGGTCTTCCCCACCGACCAGAAACCCCAAGAAATCACCCTCAAGCTGGCCGACCCGGCCAACCCCAATACCACCCACACCATCACTCACTCCGTTCGATAGGACATCCCCCATGAAGATGCGTATCCCCCTGAGCATCACCACCGCCGTTCTGCTGGCCACCTCCGCGGCGGGCCCGGTTCTGGCGGCGCCCTCCCCCGCGCCCGCCCCTTCCGCGACGGTTGCGCCGACGCCCGCCACCGCAGCTACGGAACCGGCGGCCACGGCACCGACCACCGCAACCCCGGTCACCACAACTGCGACCGAGACTCCTTCGACCGCGCCGTCGACTGCACCCACCGCGACCTCCTCACCGGCTCCGGCAGAGACCCCCGCGGCGACGTCCACCCCCGCTGAACAGCCCCGCCAGGCTGCGGCCGCGATTGTCACCCGCGGCGCCATTGGGGCACGTTACGCCGCAGACGGTGGCCCCAACGCCAGCTACGGCCAGCCCATCACCAACGAGGTCTGCGGCCAGGCGCTGAACTCTTGCTACCAAGATTTCGAACGCGGCACCCTGACCTGGTCGCCAACCACCGGCACCCACCTGGTCACCGGCGCTATCCAGGCCAAGTGGAAGGCCGCCGGCGGTAACAATTCACCCTACGGCGTGCCCGCCTCCGACGAGATCAAGCAGTCCGGCGGCCAGGCCGTCGAGCAGCTCTTCGTCGCACCCGGAGGCAAAGACGGCGCCATGTACTGGACCCCGTGGGGCACCGGCACCCACTTCGTGAACTTCTCCGGCGGCATCGGCGGGCACTGGGCCAAGGATGGCAACTTCCGCGACGCCGCCCGCTACGGCTACCCCACCTCGGACGAAACCTGCGGCTTCGCGCAGAATTCCTGCTTCCAGCGGTTCAGCGCCGGCACCATCGTCTGGACGCCGACCTACGGTTCGGTGCGCATCGGCGGCGCCCTGCGGAGCAAGTGGGAGGCCGACGGCGGCATGCAGGCCCCCTACGGTGTGCCCATCAGCGACGAAACCGTGTTCTCCAACGGGGCTGTCGCCGAGCAGATCTTCAAGTCGGCTACCGGGCAAACGAGCGGCCTGTACTGGTCTAACTGGGGAACCGGCACGCACCGGGTGAACTTCGCCGGGGCCATCGGGTCTTTCTGGGCCGATAACGGTAACTTCCGCGCCGCCGGCATCGACACCCCGCAGCGCTACGGCCTACCGGTCGGCGAGGAGACCTGCTCCAACGGGGATTGCTATCAGAAGTTCCAGTACGGCGTGATCACCTGGAACGCTTTCGGTGGCGGCACCACGGGTATGCAGGCGCAGAAGTGCCAGGTCTTCAACGACGGCCGTTCGAAGTACTCCGCCCAGGGCGCCAACCGTGTGGCCCTGGCCTTGGCGCCCCGTTACGCGCAATACCGCGGTGACAACGTGGCCGCGCACGGTTCGTTCTGGTCGTGCAAGAACGTCTACGGTACCTACGTGCTGGATTGGCGCACCGCGGCCGCCTACGGTGAGAACGGGTTCTTGGCGCCGTGGCGTCAGATCAAGGACTTCCGCACCGGTAAGTTGCTGCCGCCTGGCGTCACCGGTGACACCCAGTCCGCCTACAGCCCCACGGGTTCGTACACTTTCTCGAACCCCTTCGGTATCGCGAACCCCGGTTCGGGCTTTCCCGGGTACCACACGGTGAACAGCGCCTCGCGTTGGGGTGGTGACATCAACACCTGGTACTACAACTCCTACATCGAGAACGCAGGGCTGGGATTCCCCAACGAGAACATGTGGTACTTCGCCACCCGCGGTGATTACCGCCAGGGCATCTTGATCAATTACAACAAGTCGGACGACGGCACCCGCACTCTCAACGGCGAGGCCGGTTTCGCGATCATGCTCCACACGATCCCCTACACCAGCAGCGTGGATCGTTACCAGACCTGGGGTTGCATCGCGATCGCCCCCGAGCGCATGTCTCAGTTCTTGCGCGAGGGCCGCCCCGGCGACCGCATTGTGATGGGTGTGGAGTCTGAGGTGTTGCGCTAATAACAGAGAAGATCCGCCATGATGGCGCTACCGCTTTGTGGGGTATTACCCGGTGACCGGTACTCCATTGCATTGAGATATCGGTTTTCAATGTTGCAAAAATACTATGGTAGCAATCATCGGAAGAGAGGCATCGAATTGAAAAATTTTTTAGATTTCATTGGGGTCACTGGGAATAAGAAATTTAAAAAAGTGATTTGATAATAATATTTTTAGGCGTCATGGTTGCCATATTTTTAGTGATAATTATATGTAATCGATAATCTAGCACCGAAGTAGCTTTCAAAATAAAAGCTACTCCCGGCGCATACAATTATGGCTGGTGAGGGTCGTGGTCGAACAGGCCAGAGCTGTAGTGCACAAGCAACACATTCTTACCTCCTTAGATAAATTAAAAAGGAATAAATATCATGTCTTCAAAATATGACACAAACACAAAAACAACAGGTAGCATCGCATTATTTATAGCCATGGCAGGAGTATTCCTAATAGGAAAACCTGGCATCCCCGGAATTGCTGGTATCGTTCTATTTGCCACCGGATCCCTACTGATTGTAATGAAACTCATCAAGATGACCAGAGGCAAAGATAAAATTTAGTATCGGTTAGTCATGTGATTGCATTACCCTTAAGGGTAATGCAATCACATGACTAAGAGCGCTAAATGCAAGATAAAGAATACCCGCCGAACCCTTGAAGTATTTCAACGAACATGCATCGACGACCTTGAATCCAAAGAACCCATCCCGTAATTAAAATTACCTTGCCATTTGCACATACACTAATCAAATATATACAAAAAGGAAACGCATATGTTTATCAATATATATAGATACGTCAATAAGCCGCTTTTCTTTGGCTCTTGGATCGTAGCACTCGCGATCATTCTCATAACAATATCACTTAAACCGCAGGGTACTTTAGCGATCATTCTCAATGCTCTCTCCTTCGTGTGTCTTGTGGTGTTCGCTTTTCAGGTTCTCAAGGCCATAAGGTCTACACGGAATATCGGAAGTGGCACTCATCGAAGTGAAACCCGCACGGAACAGGAGGGACGAGATTACGAGGTAAACTCACAGTCCTCAACACGTGACAGCAGCTAAAACTAAGTTGCTCACCAACAACATGATCACGGTTAACAAGGAAGGGGATGCACGACGTCAAGCGCCAACCTTTGCTAACCGCAACCGATAACATATTGAGAGAATTAAATATATTTAAATATATGAAAATGTGGTTATATGAATAGCCATATACCCGCGTTTTCGTACGCTAAACACCTTAGGGGATCCAAGCCAAGACCACGAGGGGATGTACGCCCTACACGCAACTACGAAGAACACCGACAAGTAGGCCAGTGCCAACTGGAAAACGTAGCGGCGGCCGAAAATGGGCAATTAGTCATAGTGCGCTTCTGATTCAATGCGGCCATTTTCAGTTTCTGGTGCTGGCTCTCCGCGACCAAGAACGTTAACCGTTTCATGGGTTCCTTCTCCGGTTCGGTCGGCACGATGTGCAGATCGCTCCGCACGGCGATAGAGGCCATCGTTTCAGAGCATCGAGGCGGTCCGTCAATAATGACCCTTATTGGACAGCGTGAGGCAAGAGATTTCTTCATAAGTTCGTCAATAACATCAACAGCACCTATGCTGAGCCCTACCCCCCCCTAAACTGAGGAGTATGACTCAACCCCCATCTGCTGGCGCTACTCCCCCGAATGGCTCAAGCGCTCCAGCCTCTCCTCAATCGGCTTCTCAAAAACCCATGATGTTGCGTCGAGGCTTCTATATCACTACCGTGATCGGCCTTATCCTTCTCATGTGCACTCTCGTCGGGTTACCCTTTGGAATCATCGGATTAATCTATATCAACAGTCTTCGCAAAGAAGCTCTACAAGGTGCGGACCAGCTCAAATCAGCCCATGAGTTTATCAACCATCAACAATCTGTGATTGAACAGGTAGGCGCCATGGATATCCATCAGCGCCAAGAACACCTGAATCATCTGAACGCTCAACTACACCATCGCACTACTGAACTGGACGACCTACAACATCGGATCAGCACTCTTCAGGTGGAATCAGAGAAAAACTTCCAAAAAGCTCAAGCACGAGCTGATAAACAACTCCAAGCAACGCGGGCAGAGACCCTTTCTCTCAAAAAGCAGATTCTCGATCTGCAGGCAGGCGTTGAAATCAATGACTTCGGCCTCTACAACTTTGAGAACCCTGCCCAAGATTCCTTGCTCGTCGGTCAGGAGCTCAAAACCATTCAAACCCAGATCAAAGAGGCTATCTCCTCTAAAAAAGCAGCAACTGGTTCGACTGCTTTCACTTTGAACAACTCAGTGACCAAAGGCCAAAAGATGGTCAATGACATGACCAAGCTGTTATTGCGTGCCTTTAATGCCGAGGCTGAGAACTGTATTAAGACCGTCAAAGCCGGACGCTTAAGCACCGCGCGTACTCGCCTCCAAAAATCTGCTGACGCCGTGGCTCGTTTAGGCAAGAGCATGGACATCCGCATCGAACCTTCATACCTGCACTTACGCGAGAGAGAACTCCAGCTCACCCACAAGCACCTAGAAGCGCTTAAAGCCCAGAAAGAAGAGGAACGGGCGGAACGTGAGCGTCAGCGTGATGAAGCTCAGGCTCAACGGGAGTTCGAAAAGGTGAAAGCAAAACAGCTGAAGGAGGTAGCGCAATTCAGGGCAGCCTTTGAACAGTTACGCGCCACTGGAGATCTTGAGGCTGCCGCACAAGTGGAGAGCCAACTCGTGGCGGCTCAAGAGATGCTTGAAGATCTGGAAGAGCGCATGACCCTTACTCGAGCCGGACATGTCTATGTCATCTCCAACATCGGAGCCTTTGGGGAAGGCATGGTAAAGATCGGTATGACTCGACGGTTAAATCCGGAAGATCGCATCCGCGAACTCGGAGATGCTTCCGTGCCGTTCCTCTTTGATCAACACGCTATGATCTTCTCCCCGGATGCTGTGGGCCTTGAGGCTCAGCTCCATCGCTATTTTGCAGATCGGCGCGTAAATCTGGTCAATATGCGACGTGAGTATTTCTATGCCACCCCGCATGAGGTGAAAGAAGCCCTGGAAGAGATCGGGGACGCTCATGTGCTGGAATTCCATGAGGAATGGACGGCGCCTGAGTTCAATCAGTCTCAAGAGCTACGTGAGTCTCGAGGACTGCCAGCTGTTCCGGGAAGATCTCTAGCGGGCCTGATGTCTTCCTCAAGTACCCGCTCATCCCAGTGAAACCGCGATTTCCCCCGTTTATAAACGGTGCAATTCATGCAGACTAACCCTGAGGAATAAAATAGAAAGAATTGGAATTAAGACCCCACCTCTAAACGGGTCCTACATTTTTCCAACCAGCATCCGAGCATTCCTTGGGAGCGACAAAAGAAGTCTGTAGCTTCTTATTTTCCTGACTCTGAGCCTTAACAGCCTCTGGAGTGGAGTTGTATTGAGCCACGAAATTGTCATAGTCGCTCGGGCTGGGATTTTCTCGCTATTTACTCCTCAGGAGTTTGTAGCGTGCCACCGAAGCACATTACGCCGGAATAAACCACATAGGGATTCCCCTCTGCTATCCCCTTATTCTTATCTTCCATAGATATCCATGGACCATTCGAGGTCTTATCGATAGTCTGCGGGACATCGGTAGCCAGACCCGTATCCGGCATACGTGAGGTAGTTGCTGATGGCGTAGGGTTTTGCTGACCGTCTGCGTCCTGCT
Source organism: Rothia sp. LK2588 (assembly GCF_040946465.1). Classification (NCBI taxonomy): domain Bacteria; kingdom Bacillati; phylum Actinomycetota; class Actinomycetes; order Micrococcales; family Micrococcaceae; genus Rothia; species Rothia sp. LK2588. The sequence continues at coordinate 478,791 of NZ_JAYWLS010000002.1, forward strand.
GACTTGAGCATCCTGCGGCCAGTAGGGTGAGCAACATTGCAGCCGCAAGCATCTCAGCTTTTTTTCGTCGTCATGTATAAAATATACACATATGAGCTGCGTCACGCATTGCTTAAGACCACACAAGTCGCGCTGTCCCCACCAGCGGCCCCGGGCGTAGAATGAGCCTGTACCACCAGCGCTACGCCTGATAAGCGGGCGCTTCTTTATTTTTTCAGGTCGCCCTCGGCGCCCTTCATCCAGAGAGTAACTACGGGTTCAACGAATGTCTTCTGAGAAAACCGCGGCTCCTTCCGCACACATCGGTGCCACACACGGCTCGAATACCGCCCCCGCGCCCAAGAACGGCCTCGACCGCTTCTTCAAGATCACCGAGCGCGGCTCCACCGTCGGCTCCGAGATCCGCGGCGGCCTGGCCACCTTCTTCGCCATGAGCTACATCGTGGTGCTCAACCCGCTGATCCTTGGCCTGGGCCAAGACTCCACCGGCGCCACCCTCGGCCCGCAGCGCGTTGCAGCCGTCACCGCACTCGTGGCCGGCGTCCTCACCATCCTCATGGGCGTATGGGCACGCCAGCCCTTCGCCATGGCAGCCGGCCTGGGCGTGAACGCCCTGCTGGCCTCCACCATCGCCACCACCGAGAACCTGACCTGGGCACAGATCATGGGTCTGGTCGTCTGGTCCGGTGTGATCATGCTCGTGCTGGTGCTCACCGGCTTCCGCACCGCCGTGTTCAACGCGGTGCCACCCTCGCTGAAAACCGCGATCGTGGTGGGCATCGGCATGTTCATCGCCCTGATCGGCTTCGTCAACGCCGGCGTGGTGCGCCGCATGCCCGACGCCGCCGGAACCACCGTCCCGGTCTCCTTCGGCGTACACGGCTCGCTCATGGGCTGGCCGATCGTGGTCTTCCTCTTCGGCCTGTTCCTCACCATCGCGCTGTTCATCCGCAACGTGCGCGGCGCGATCCTGATCTCCGTGATCGCCTCGACCGTCCTCTCGATCATCCTCGAGACCGTCGCGCCCTCGGGCTCCTCGGTGGATTCCCCCACCGGTTGGTCGCTCATGGTCCCCGGCATCCCCACCCAGTGGCTGGGCACCCCGGACCTTTCGCTCATCGGCCAGGCTGACCTCTTCGGCGCGTTCGCCTCACTCGGCGGCATGGCCGCGGCCCTGCTCGTCTTCGCGATCCTGCTAGCCGTGTTCTTCGACGCCATGGGCACCTCCGTGGGCCTGGCCGCCGAGAACGGCACCCTGCGTGAAGACGGCCAGATCGAGGGCATCAACCGCGTGCTCCTCGTGGACGCCCTCGGTTCGGTGGCCGGTGGTGGCGCGTCCAGCTCGGCCCACCAGATCTTCGTGGAATCCGCAACCGGCATCGGCGAGGGCGCGCGCACCGGCCTGGCCAACGTGGTGACCGGCGTGATGTTCCTGATCGCCGTGTTCGTCTCCCCGCTGGTGAACGTGGTGCCCTTCGAGGCCGTGGCCCCGGCCCTGGTGGTCGTCGGCTTCTTGATGGTGCGCCAGGCCGTGAACATCGACTGGAACGACTGGGGCCTGGGCATCCCGGCCTTCCTGACCATCGTGATGATGCCCTTCACCTACTCCATCGCAGACGGCATCGGCGCCGGCTTCATCTCCTACGTGCTGATCCGCCTCGTGCAGGGCCGCGCCAAGGAGATCCACCCGCTGATGTACGCGGTGTCTGTGGCGTTCGTGCTGTACTTCGGCATGGGCTTCATCGAGTCGCTGGCCCTGTAGCCCGACCATGAACATCACCGCAGACACCCGCTGCCCGTGCGGCACGGGCGAGACCTACGGCTCCTGTTGTGGACGCCTGCACGCGGCCTTCGATGCCGACGGTTCGCTCACCGCGCCCACCCCGGAGGCGCTCATGCGCTCCCGCTTTACCGCCTTCGCGGTGGGGCACGAGGCCTACCTGCTGGCCACCTGGGCGCCGCAGACGCGTCCGGAATCGCTGGGCTTAGACGAGAGTCTGCGCTGGTATCGGCTGGACGTTCTCGGCAGCACCGGCGGGCCCTTCGACGCCGCCGGAACGGTCGAGTTTGCCGCCCACTACCGCTCGGTTCCGGGCACGCCGGAGGGGCAGCGGGTCAAGGGCGTGCAGCGGGAGAACTCCCGGTTCGTGCGCAACGGCGGCGCCTGGTACTACCTAGACGGGAACGTCAGCTAAAACTGCCGGGTTGAAAGACCCGCACCATGCAACGGGCACCTCGGTTCTACGCCGAGGTGCCCGTTGCTTTGTTCAGTTAGAGGTCGCGAGGATCTAGAGATAGATCTCGGCGGCCTCCTTGTTTTTGGCTTCCACCACGGGGGCGAAATCTGCCGGAACCTGCAGATCGGCCAGGTGCACGGGGGCCTCGGATCCGGTGAACAGCTTCCAGTTTGAACCGGATTCGATGATCGAGCCGTGCTTGACGTCGTAGTACCCGGCCTTCCCGCTCAGCGCCACCCCGCGAGCGCCGTGCAGGGACGCCATGAGATGGTGGTGAAAACGGCTCGTCAGCCACAGTTGGTGCGGGGCGTAGGCGAAGTCGGAGCGCCAGAACCGGGTGAAGGGAATAAAGCCGTCCTCGGCAATGAGGTCTTGGAGCGCGGCGTACCCGGCGTGATCGTTGCCGGGGATCGCCTCGACGTAGCGCACGCGTTCGCGGGGGATGTCCCACTGCTGTAGCTGTCGCCGGGCGAAGTCGACCATGGCCTCGTGGGCGCCGTCGTCCACGGCGTCGTTCTGCACACACACGAAGACCTCGAGGGCGTCTTTGCCGGGTGCCGACTCTGCCGGGGTCGCCGGGTGTTGGTCGAGGTAGGCGTCGTCGAAACCGCGGGTGATGCCGAGGGCATCGGCGCTGGGGGTGTCGCGCACGCTGACGTGGTCGAAGTCGACGAAGGTTTCGCCGACAAACGGCATCAGGCCCTGGCCGGTGGCCACCAGTTTCGCCCCGGATACCTCACGTACGGCCCGCATCATGTCTACCAGGGCCTTCTGTTCGGGCCATTCGGCGTTGATGAAGCCGCCGCCGACCAGGTGAATGGTGCCGGCCTCGCGCAGGTCGAGCAGACCGAGGTCGAAGAGCGGGGTGCCCAGGTTGCGTACCGCCTCGGCGGGGTGTTGCTTGCCCAAGTGCTGGTGCTCGAAGAGGGTGCGAAAGACGGTGTTGGTGACGTGCAGGCGCGGGTGCATGCCCTTGAAGATCGAGGACGCGTTGCCCGGTTCGCGCACGTCGAGCCAGACGTCGGTGTTCGGCAGGTGCCGGGCGAAGAACTTGAGCCAGCGGGCGACGATCAACTCGTCGCCGTAGTTCGGGTAGCCGGCCATCGCGATGAGGTAGATGGGGGCGGTGGACGCGGCGGCGCGGCTCTCTCCCGCTGAGGCGGAAGGAGCCAGCGCTGCGGCTCGGTCACGCAGTCTATTCAGCATGTGTCCATTTTAGCGGCGTGACCTGGGGGAATCCTATTGGCCCTGCCGCAGTGCCTGATCCAGGGCGGCCAGATCCACGGAGTCCTCCCCGTCGCGGCGCGGGGACGAACCGCGCGCGAAATCCCGAACCCAGGCGTCGTCCTTGTATTGGGCGGGCACCCCGCCGCCGAGCAGGCGCTTAGTGATCTGCGCGGTGGCGTCCTCACCGGCCATCGGTAGCGGGGCGAACGAGCCAGCCAGAATGACGTTGCCGCGCCGACGTCCCTTGAACATCGCCGCGTCGGCGGCGGCCGCGGTGTGCGGGAAGACCTGTGCGATCGCAGCAGCCTCGGCGCGGGCACCGGCGAGGTCGCGGTTGTCACCGCAGTTGATGATGTAAAGACCCTTCTCAGAGAGGGATTCCGCGGCGATCTGCGTAAACTCCAGCGTGGTCAACGGGGTGGGTGTCACGTAGCCGGCGAAAACGTCCCGAATGATGACGTCGCGGGAGGCCGGGGCGAAGGTCTCGGTGACCGCGCGGGCCTCGCCCACCCGGATCTTCACGGTGGGCGCCTTGGGCAGGTCGAACCACTCGCGCACATAGTCGGCGAGTTTGGAGTCGAGTTCCACCACCGTGTTGCGAGACTGCGGGTAAACGTCGGCGAAGTAACGCGCGAGCGAGCACGCCCCACCGCCCAGGTGGGTGATACGCAACTTGGCCGGGTCAAGCGAGACCTCCACGTGGGCCTCGACCACGGCCGCCAACCAGCGCATATACTCGAAATCCAACTCGCGCGGGCGACCGATCACCACGTGTGAAGACTCCATGCCGTTGATCTCCAGCACCCAGCCGTCGGGGGTGTAGTCGTCGGAGATCAGCTCGGCGGTGCCGGTCGAGATCTCGTATTTACCCTCGACGAGTCCGGAATGATCGGGTTGTGCCTTCGGTTTTCTTCTACGTTTCGCCACGGAGTCAAGGGTAGTACAGGATACGGTAGAGACCAGTACACACGAAGGAGGGCCCATGGGTTTCGTCTGCAATGGCCGGTACGTGATAACGCCGGTAGACGCCGCCGACGCCGAGACCTACGTGAACCTTCAGTTGGATTGCCTCGAAGAGACCTACCCGGCGATCATCGACCCGGCCTTCGGCTCCCGTATGCGCGCCGGCCGCGCCGAACTCGACGAGGAATTCGCCGAGAACATCGCAGACCCCGCCACCCGCGCCTTCCTCGCCTACGACGTCCCCGGATGGACGCCCCACGCCGGCCTGACCTGCGCGATCGGCGCCGCCATCGACTGGACGCACCCGGTCGGCTTCGCGCTCTCCCGGCCGGGGCCGCTGCCGTGGGAGTCGCACATGCCCGTGGAACCCGTGACCCCTGGCCTCCGGGAGCTCGCCCAGCTCTACACCCTGGCGCGCACCCACGGCACCGGGCTGGGCCAAGCCCTCTTCGAGGCGGTCATCCACCCCAACGAACCCGCCTATCTCTGGTTCATCAAGGGCAACGAGCAGGCGGTGCGATTCTACGAGAAGAACGGCTTCGAGGTGGAGGGCGTCTTCGCGCCCTGCGGCGGGAGCTGGGCGCACCCGTCCGGGGATGAGGCCGCCGCGCCGCAGACCGGCCGTATGTTCCGGCGACTCTAGGGGCGCTACAACCTTTCGTGGATGTGCACCCTTAAAAACTGTTTTTAAGGGTGCACATCCACGAAAAGTTGAAGGAGCGTTCTTTAAGAAAGGTCGTCCAGGGCCTTATTCAACCGCTCCACCTTGCCGGTGATCTCGCCGGAATCGTGGCCGGCGCGAATATCGGCCTTGACCACCAAAGACACGCGCGGGGCGACCTCGGCCACCGCCTCGGTGGCGGCCTTGACCACGGCCATGCACTCGTCCCACTCACCCTCGATGATGGTGAACATCGAGTTGGTCTCGTGCGGTAGCCCCGACTCGTTGACGATGCGGACGGCGGCCGCCACGGCAGAGTGAACGGAACCGTTTTCGAAGGCGCCGCCGGTGGGCGCTACAGAGAATGCAAACAACATGTCTCCACACTAACGCTCGCCCCGTGAAACCGCCCCCACACCCCGCGAGAAAAGGTCAAAATTACCTCGAACGCAACATTGTAAACGGCGTATGAATTCCGGCACATCTCCCCGCTTCATGGGTGGTGCGCACAGACTCAGACCATAAAATCGAGCATGAGACACTGTCGTCACGACAAACCGTCAAGCGGGCTGTCATCGATTGCGATGAAGCCAGAAAGAGATGAGTAGCAAGACCATGACTACCGGTATCTACCTATCCGCCATGACCCGAGAGTCGGGTAAATCCCTCATCGCGCTGGGACTCGCCGACGCCCTGATCAAACGCGCCGACCGCGTCGGATTCTTCCGCCCCATCTTCATGGGCACCGAAGAAGCCAACGACCCGATGATCCAGCTGATGCGCCGCTACTTCGATCTCACCGAGCAGCAGGCTCGCGGCGGCATGAGCCTGGAACGCTGCCGCGAATTGCTCGCCGAGGGCAAGCACGATGAGATGTCTTCGCTGGCCGTCTCGATCTACTCCGAAATGGCCGAGCACTGCGACGTCATCATCGTGGACGGCACCAACCTGGTGGCTCATAACGCGGTGACCGTCGAGTTCGACCTCAACGCACAGTTCGCCCTCGACCTGGGCATCCCCACCATCGCCGTCATCGGCGCGCAGAACGCCACCGTGGCAGACGTCTCCAACGCAGTGGACGTCGCCCGCACCGAGTTGCACGCCGCCAACGTCGACGTGCTGGGCATCATGGTCAACCGTTGCGACCCCGAGCTGCGCGATGAAATCTCCAAGTCCGCCAAGCTGGGCCCCCTCAAGCGCCCCGTGTACGTTCTGCCCGAGATCCCCGAGCTGACCCTGCCGAGCGTCGGCGAGGTCGTCGAGGCTCTCGATCTGGACGCCGAGGGCGTCTCTTCGCAGGACCTCGACCGCGAAATCGCCAACGTGAAGGTCGCGGCGATGACCGTCTCGAACTTCCTCAACCAGTTTGCCGACGGCGACTTCGTGATCGTCCCCGGCGACCGCACCGACGTGGTCGTGGCAACCATGGCCTCCTCGCTAGCACCGAGCTTCCCGGCACCCTCGGGCATGCTGCTCACCGGTAACCTGACCGAGGCCACCGGCAGCCCCGTGCTGGAATCGCTCACCGAGCGAGCACCCTTCCCGATCTTCCACACCGCGCTGGACACCTTCCGCGCAGGCCGCGCGGTCTCCCGCGTCTCGGGCACCCTCTCCACCGGCCAGCCCCGCAAGGTAGCGGCCGCCCTGGGTGAATGGTCCCGCAGCGTTGACCCCGACGAGCTGCTGGAGCGCCTGGAACTGGAGCGCCCCGCGACCATGACTCCGTTGCGCTTCTTGCACAACCTCATCGAGAAGGCCCGCTCAAACCGCCGCACCATCGTGCTGCCTGAGGGTTACGACGTGCGTATTCTGCGTGCCTCCTCGATCATCGCCCGCCGCGACTTCTGCGACCTGGTACTGATCGGCAACCCCGAGAAGATCCAGGAGATCTGCCAGACCGAGGGCATCAAGTTGCCCGTGGGTGAGGGCGTCGAGATCATCGACATCGAAAACAACGAGTACTCCGAAGACTTCGCGGCCACCTACGCCGAGCTGCGCGCCAAGAAGGGCGTGACCATCGAGCAGGCCCGCGAGAAGATGACCGACCCCTCGTACTTCGGCACCATGATGGTGAAGAAGGGCATTGTGGACGGCATGGTCTCCGGCGCGGTCAACACCACCGCCAACACCATCCGCCCCTCGCTGGAATTCGTGAAGACCCGCCCCGGCGTCTCCATCGTCTCCTCCGTGTTCCTCATGCTCATGAAGGACCGCGTGCTGGTTTTCGGCGACTGCGCCGTGAACCCGAACCCCACCGGCGAGCAGCTGGCCGACATCGCCAAGGCATCGGCTGAGACCGCCCGCCAGTTCGGCGTGGATCCCAAGGTCGCTATGCTCTCCTACTCCACCGGCACCTCCGGTTCGGGTGCAGACGTGGACCTGGTCAAGGCCGGCGTCGAGGCACTGCGCGAGTCCAACCCCGACTTCGAGTTCGAGGGCCCGATCCAGTTCGACGCCGCGTCCAACATGTCGATCGCGTCGTCGAAGCTGCCCGATTCCAAGGTCGCCGGCCAGGCAACCGTGTTCATCTTCCCCGACCTGAACACCGGTAACAACACCTACAAGGCCGTGCAGCAGACCTCCGGCGCGGTAGCCGTGGGCCCGGTTCTGCAGGGTCTGAACAAGCCGGTCAACGATCTCTCCCGCGGTTGCACCGTGGACGACATCATCAACACCGTGGCGATCACCGCGATCCAGGCTCAGACCCTCTAGGCCTGACCCGGACGCTCGCCCCCACAAACCTCGGGCGGGTCGGCACACACCGGCCCGCCCCTTTCAACCTAAAGGAAAATATTTTGCTTATTCTCGTAGTTAACTGCGGTTCTTCTTCCGTCAAGTACCAGGCCCGCGACACCTCGCTCGAAGGTGAAAAGCAGGTTCTGGCCAAGGGCCTGATCGAAGAGATCGGCACCAAGATCCCCGACCACACCGAGGCGCTGGCCATCATGGCAGAGCAGCTCCAGGGCCCCCTGCACGGCCGCACCATCGACGCTATCGGCCACCGCGTGGTACAGGGCGGCGACATCTTCACCGAGCCCGTGCTCATCGACGAGAAGGTGCTCCAGCAGATCGACGACCTCTCTCCGCTGGCACCGCTGCACAACCCCGCCCACGTTCTGGGTATCAAGGCCGCTACCGAGACCTACCCGGGCGTGCCCCAGGTTGCCGTGTTCGATAACGCCTTCCACTCAACCATGCCCGAGCACGTCTACCGCTACGCCGTGCCGCACGAGTTCTACGACAAGTACGCCGTTCGCCGCTACGGTGCACACGGCACCTCCCACGACTATGTCACCGGCGTGGCCGCAGAGCTGCTGGGCATCGAGCGCGACAACTTCAACGCCGTGATCGCCCACCTGGGCAACGGCGCTTCGATGACCGCCGTCAAGAACGGCAAGTGCTACGACACCTCCATGGGTTACACCCCTCTGGCCGGCCTGATCATGGGCACCCGCTGCGGTGACATCGACCCCTCGGTGCTGACCATCGTGCAGCAGCGCGGCAACATCTCCGCCGAAGAGATGGATCGCATCCTCAACAAGGAGTCGGGCCTGAAGGGTCTGACCGGCCACTCGGATATGCGCGAGGTCGAGAACGCAGCCGAGGCTGGCGACAAGAACGCCAAGCTCGCGCTGGACATGGTCACCTACCGCATCGCCCAGTACGTCGGCTCGTACCACGTTGCCGTGGGCGGCGCGCAGGCACTGGTCTTCACCGCAGGCATCGGCGAGAACTCTGACGTGGTTCGCCGCGGCGTGGTAGAGCGCCTGGGTGCGCTGGGCGTGAAGCTGGACGAGAGCAAGAACTCCGTTCGCTCCCCCGAGCCCCGCGTGATCTCCACCGAAGACTCGGCGATGCCGGTTCTGGTGATCCCCACCAACGAAGAGCTCGCGATCGCCATCGCCACCGAAGAGATCGTCTCGGGCCGCTAAGGTCTGCTCAGACTCTCCGAGAAAAACACCGCCCCGGGCTTGCTGCCCGGGGCGGTGTTTTTGCGTAGCAGTCTCGTCATCATCTGGAAGCGAAGATAAAGAGATCATTAAAGTAGAACCCAGAAAACCTAGCACGCCCTCCGACTGAAGGATCTCCATGAGCCAGCCACCCCAGCCACCGGCGTCCGGCACCTCCGCGCCGCTTCCCGACGACCTCTCGGCAGGGTGGCTCCCCGAGGACACCCGCCAACGGCCGGTCTCCCCGCTACCGGAACCGCAGCTCTTCGCCTTTCAGTCGTTGTTGCCCTTCAAGTACCTCAACGCGCTGCGTCACCCCGGTGAAATCCCCTGGCTAATCGCGGCCTACCTGGTGACGCTGACGGTCTACATCGGGGTGGGCGTGTTCCTAGTGACGTCCATCGTGGCGCTCTTCAAACACGATATTCCAAGCGACCCCGGTGGCATTTGGAGTCAGATGGCCCTCTTCGCGTTCTACCTGCCGCTGGCGGTGTTTTGGGTGCGCGCCGTCATGTACGCCCAGATGCGCATTTCGGGTGTGCGCATCTCACCGACCCAGTTCCCCGAGGCGTACGCGATGCTGGTCGAAGCCGCACGGTCGGCGGGCCTGCGCCGCGTTCCTGACGCCTACGTGGTGCTGGGCAACGGGCAGATTAACGCCTTCGCTTCTGGCCATGGCCACCGTCGCTTCGTGGCGATCTATTCCGACCTGTTCGAGATCGGTGGTAAGGCCCGCAACCCCGAGGCGCTGCGCTTTATCATCGGCCACGAGGTGGGCCACATCGCCGCAGGTCACACGGGATATTTCCGCCTGATCTTCACCTCGTTCTTCATGAACATCCCCTTCGCCGGCACCACCCTCTCGCGCGCCCAGGAGTACACCGCCGACAACCTCGGTTACCGGCTGACCCCGCGCGGCGGTTTGGAGGCCATGAGCGTGCTGGCGGCCGGCAAGTACCTCAACCGCGAGGTCAACATGCACGAGTTCGCCAACCGCGCGGTGTACGAAGATGGCTTCTTCACCTGGTACGCGAACCTGGGGCAGACCCACCCGGCGCTGACCTGGCGCGCCCACGCCCTGCGCGACCGTTCTGAACCCGGACGCCTGATTTGGCGCCCGAAGCGCAACCCCGCCTACCCGATGTCGCTGGCTCCCGCTGCCGAACCCGCTCAGGTCTGGGCAGACCCGATGCAAGCCACCGATCACATCAATACCTACCCGCAGGATCCCGCCAACGAGCACTTCGGTGTGGTGTGCACGCAGGAGAAGGAGCCGGCCGCCGAACGCGACCGTCAGGTGCCAGACACCCTCTTCAACGGGTGGATCCCGCCGCAGTTGCGCGGTTAGGTCACACCCCGCGCAGTTTTGTACCCCGAAAATCACCCAGTATGTCCCTCCTGACTTACTGGGTGATTTTCGGAGTACAAACGCGGTATAGGATCGTTGCATGGCTCGACTCACCCGCCCCCGCATCGACCCGCTCATCGCGATGATTCTGACCGCGGTCGTCCTCGCGGTGATCGTTCCGGCACGTGGCAACTTCGCCGAGGCGTTTGGGATGGCGGTCAAGCTGGCCGTCGCGCTGCTGTTCTTTCTCTACGGGGCGCGGCTCTCCCCGCGCGAGGCGCTGGCAGGTCTCAAACACTGGCGGCTACACGCGACCATCCTGGCCTTCACCTTTCTCATCTTTCCCGCCGTTGGCCTGGCCTTATTCCCGCTGAAGTATATTCTGGGTGAGCAACTCTACCTCGGCGTTCTCTACCTGACGGTGGTGCCTTCCACCGTGCAGTCCTCGATCGCCTTCACCTCGGTGGCGCGCGGCAACGTGGCCGGGGCGATCGTCAGCGCCTCTGCCTCAAACCTGCTGGGCGTGCTGGCCACTCCCCTGCTGACCATGGTGCTGTTGCGCAGCGATCACCTCACCATCACCCCCTCGGTTTTTGGGGACGTCGCCCTGCAGCTCTTGGCCCCCTTCATTCTCGGTCAGCTCCTGCGCCGCTGGGTGGCCGAGATCGCGCAGAAGAAGGTCACCAAGCACGTGGATCGCACCTCAATCTCGATGGTGGTGTACTCGGCATTCTCGGCGGGCATGGTCGAAGGCATCTGGACGCGGGTGGCGTGGTGGCAGTTGTTGGCGTTGGTGGTGCTCTCGGTAGCCCTGGTCGAAGCCATGCTGTGGCTGACCGGTTTCGTGGCGCGCCGGCTCGGGTTCTCCCGTGGCGACCGCATCGCCGTGCAGTTCTGTGGCACCAAGAAGTCCCTGGCCTCGGGGCTGCCGATGGCCGCGGTGATCTTCGGCGGGGCGTCGGTGGGCACGCTCATTCTGCCGTTGATGATCTTCCACCAGGTGCAGTTGATGATCTGCGCGGCACGGGCCGCCCGGTACGGTCGCGAGCTCGAAGCGACCACGCCCGAACAATAACCACCGAGCGGGCCCCCGACCGAGGCTAGGGCAAGATCGCGTTGTCGAGATACGTGAAGATCATCGCATGCATGGCCGCCCGCTGGTGCACGTCGGCTGCTCCGGCGTGGCCGCCTTCGATGTTTTCGAAGTAGTGCACGGGTTTGCCGAGGGATTCCAACAGCGCCATGAACTTTCGCGCGTGAGCCGGGTGCACGCGGTCGTCCCGGGTGGAGGTCGTCAGGAGGAGGGTCGGGTGCAGGTCATCGGGGTTCACGCAGTGGTACGGCGAAAACTCGCCCAAGAACTCCCAGTCGTCGGTGTCTGGGTCGCCGTATTCGGCCACCCACGAGGCGCCGGCGAGCAGGTGCGAGTACCGCTTCATATCCAAGAGGGGCACCTGGCAGACGAGCGCGCCGAAGAGGTGCGGGTAGTGGGTGTACATATTCCCCACGAGCAATCCACCGTTCGACCCGCCCATGGCCGCCAGTTGCGGCACGGTGGTGATCCCGGCGTCCACCAGGTCTCGGGCGACTGCCGCGAAGTCTTCAAAGGTGCGGGCGCGGTTTTCGCGTAGCGCGGCCTGGTGCCAGGCGGGGCCGAACTCGCCGCCGCCGCGAATATTCGCCAGCGCGTATACATAGCCTTTTTCGAGCAGACCCTTGCCGTTCAAGCTCGAATAGGAGGGGGTCTGCGAGACCTGGAACCCGCCGTAGGCGCTGAGCAGGGTGGGTGCCGTTTTCTCCCCGTCGAGGGCCGCGGTGAGGCCCACCACGAAGTAGGGCACACGGGTGCCGTCGGCTGAGGTCACCCAGCGCTGGCGCACCTCCAGGCCCGCGGTGTCGAAGCGGTCGGGGGTCGAACGCAGTTTCTCCACCCCGAAGTTCTCCCCCGCGAACCCGCCAGTGAAGCTGCCCTTGTAGAGGGTCGGCGGGGTGAGAAAACCACTGACCACCATATTCACGCTGTTGCGCGCCTCGGCGTTGATCGGTTGCACGCGAATCGTGTTGAACTCGCCTACATCGGGGTTGAGGTCGCTGATCTTCCACCCCTCGGCGGTATCTTCGGCGAAGTACAGGCGGGTGCGCACGTTGTCGAGCACGGTGAAGTAGATGCCGTCTTTGACCCCCGCATAGCTGAGCAGGGAGGACGCCGGGGTCGGCTCGAAGATCACACGCACCTGATCGGCACGCAGCTCGGAGTCGTCGGCCTGTTCCTTGGCCGCCTCGTAGGGCAGGGCCAACAACGAACCCGAGGCAAAGCGCTGGCCCGCGACCTCCCAGGGCTCGCGCAGGTGCACGGTCAGCCAGTCGCGGACCGCCGCGCAGTCCGCCGAGCGGGGCACCCGAAAACGCGTGATCTCGTGGGTGGTGCGATCCATGTCGTAGAGCTCGGTGTTGCGGAAATTGATCGTGCGATACACCATCGTTTTCTCGAACCCGGGCAGGTTGAAGTTGTGGCCGCCCACGCGGGTGTCGGTCTTTTCGCCGGCGAGCAGCACACGGGCATCCTCGATTCGGGTGCCGCGCTGCCACAACCGCACGGTGCTGGGGTAGCCGGCGCGGGTTGTGGCGTCGCCGAAGTCGTGGGCGAGGAGCACGGTGTTGCGGTTGAGCCAGCGGGCGTCACCCTTGCTGAGGGGTTTGACGAATCCGTCTGGTACGAATTCGCGGGTGACGAGGTCGAACTCGCGGATCACGTTCGCATCGGAACCGCCGGGGCGCAGGGTGACCAGCGCGCGATCATAGCCGTCGCGGCATATCTTCATGCCGCCGAAAACCCAGGGTTGCCCCTCCTCGCGGCCGAGCGCGCCGATGTCTAGGAGCAATTCCCACTCGGGTTCGGTCTCGGGGCCGCGCCACTCGTCGTAATCGGCCTTGGGAGTGCGGCGCCACAGACCGCGCGGGTGCTCACCATCGGCGTAGAAGACGTAGACGTACTCGCCACGGCGGGTGCCCACCACCAGCTTGTCTTTGGAGGCCATGATCTCGTTCGACTCCGCCAGGTGGCGGTGGAACCGGCTACCCGAGAAGATGCTCAGCGTCTTGTCGGTGCGTTGGCGAGCCCATTCCAGGGTCTCGTCGTTAAGCTCCTCCAGGTAGGCGAAGGGGTCGTGCTCCGGGTGGTTACGGTGGGGCAGAACCGCGGCGGAAGAGTTGCCGGCGGCACCGTCGGGCGAGGTGAGGTGTGACATAGGTTTCAGCATACCGAAACCATCACCCGCCCCTTAAACCGGACGGGGCGGTCCCCTGAACGAACAGGGCCCTAGACGCCCAGCGCCTCCACCACGCGAATCAGCGCGATATGAGCTAGCGAGTGCGGGAAGTTGCCGGTCATACGATTCAGGTCGAAGTCGTATTCCGAGGCCATCAGGCCCAGATCGTTGGCGGTGGCCAGCACGGCGTCTAGCACCTTCCGGCCATCGGCCACCCGACCCGAGCGCACGTACTGCTCCGCCAGCCACAGCGAAGCCGCGAAGTGCGGGCTGTCTTGGTCTTCGAAACCGTCGAAACCGTCGGTGTTCAGGTAGCGGCGGATCATGCCCGAGGAGTGCTGCAGGCGCTGTTCGATCAGCTCGACCGTGCCGACCATGCGGGGGTCGTCGGCGGCGATGAAGCCGACCTGAGGCAACTGCAAGAGCGCGGCGTCCACCTCGTGACCGTCGTAGGTCTGTACGAAGGAGTTCAGCTCCACGTTGAAGCCGCGGGTGATGATCTCTTCGGCGACCTCGTCGCGGCAGGCGGCCCAGAGCTGGGCGTTGCCCTCGAGACCGTGGGATTCGACAGCGGCCACGCCGGCGTCGAAGGCGGCCCAGAGCATCACCTGCGAGTGCGTGAAGATCTGCGGCTCGCCCTTGATCTCCCACATGGAACGGTCGGGCTGCGAGATGCGTTCGGCGGCGGCGTTCAGCAATGCCTTCTGTAGCGGCCACGAGAGGTGGTCCTCGCCCACGCCGTTATCGCGCAGGTTCGCGAAGGTGACGAGCACCTGCCCCAGGGCGTCTCCCTGGAAGTAGTCGTCGGCACCGTTGCCCCAGCGCACCGGCTGCGAACCCTCATACCCGGGCAGGGCCAGACGGCGGTCGAAGTCATCTTTCTCGCCGGCCACGCCATAGACGGAGTGCAGTTTCTGCGGGTTATTGGCCACCGCGCGCAGAATCCAGTTGCGCAGCTGCGCCGTCTCGCGCTCGTGACCGTGCACGAGGGTGACTTCCATGGCCATGGCCACGTCGCGCAACCACGAGAAGCGGTGGTCCCAGTTGCGGCGTCCGCCGATGACCTCGGGTAGCGAGGTGGTCAGGGAGGCCACCAGGCCACCGGTCTCGCGAGAGATCAGCGCGCGCAACACCAACAGCGAGCGTAGTCGCGCCTCGCGGTAGGCCTCGTCGGATTCCGCCTGGGCCTCGTCTGCCGAGGAGACCACGGGGTGAGCGGCGGTCTGCGCCAGCTCGTGGTAGATCTCGGGGTCCACCTCGGGGGTGGCGGTGTTCGAGGTGTCGTCTGAGGTGAAGGACGTATGCTGACGCTCGCGCTCGGCGGCGGCCTGTTGCAGCGAGGCCAGGGAGAGGCTCTGCGGCTGTTTCTGGCTGGCGGCGTGCGAGCCACCGGTTTGCCCTGCGGACGCGCCGGGCTGGTTGCCCTCGGATTCGGCGGGCGGGGTGGGCACGTAGAGGTCGGACCATTCGCTCCACTGTTCGAGCGCGTAGTTCAGCGCCGTGGGGTAGTCCACCGGCGCCGGCGGGTTGTGGTTCGAGGTGAAGTAGCTCAGCGAGAAGGTGAAGTGCTGGCCCGCGGAGACGGTGAAGGTGTCGGTGTTGTTGCCGTACTGTCCTTCGGGGATCGGGGATCCACGGAAGACCAAGGCGTGGGGGCCGGCCATGCCGACCAGCATCGATTGGTCTTCGTCGGGCACACCGGTGGTCGGGTCGACGGGCCCCTCATAGCTGGTGACCCAGGGGTTCGTCTTGCCGTTGTCGAAGCGCAGGGTCAGCTCGTGGAGCATGGTGAGCTCGCCGGTGAGGCCTTCCACGCTACGCACGATCGAGGTGCCGCCGTTGAGCGGCATAAAGTCGGTGACTCGAACGCTGGAATCCCCCACGTGCCACACGGTCTGGAGGATGAAGGAGTTCTCGCGGTAGGAGCGTTCGGTGCGGACTTCTTCTACGGGATCGGGGTTGACGGATTCGAGCGGGGCCAGCAACCAGCGTCCATGTTCGCGGTCACCCAGCAGGGCGGCGAATACGGCGCCCGAGTCGAATCGGGGTGCGCAGAACCAATCGACGGAACCCGCACGCGAGACCAGCGCGCCGGTGTTCATGTCGGAGAGCAGGGCGTAGTCCTCAATAAAAGAAGCCATGAAGTTAAGCCTAACGCATGGCCTATGAAGGCCCCTCGAACGACCGGAGCGCTCTACATCGTGCCTCAGATTTCTGAGAGTGACGCTAGATTCCCACGTAGCATTCCTCATATCACCAACGATTGAAAGGACCACCCATGTTTCCCAATGAATTTCTCTGGGGCGGAGCCACCGCCGCCAACCAGATCGAAGGTGCCTACGATGCCGACGGCAAGGGTCTGAGCGTGCAAGACGTGCTCCCGCGAGGCATCAAGGGGCCGGCGTCTGAGGGAGCCACCGACGACAACCTCAAGCTCCAAGCGATCGACTTCTACCACCGTTACCGCGAAGACATCGACCTCTTCGCCGAGATGGGCTTCAAGGTCTTCCGCCTCTCCATCGCGTGGAGCCGCATCTTCCCCCGGGGCGACGAAGCAGAGCCCAACCAGGCCGGCCTCGAGTTCTATGACCGGGTGATCGACTACCTCCTCACCAAAGGCATCGAACCGATGGTCACTCTCAGCCACTACGAAACCCCGCTGCACCTCACCCGCGAGTATGGCGGCTGGACCAACCGCAAACTCATCGGTTTCTTCGAGAACTATGCCCGCACCCTCATGGAGCACTTCGCCGGTCGCGTGCGGTACTGGCTGACCTTCAACGAGATCAACTCGGTCTTGCACTTCCCGATCCTTTCCGGCATCGAGGGCACACCCGAAGAGGTCGGCACGCAGAACCTCTACCAAGCGATCCACCACGAGCTGGTGGCCTCGGCCCGCGCCACGAAGATTGCCCACCAGATCGATCCCGCCAACAAGGTGGGGTGCATGATTCTGGCCGTGCCGCGCTACCCGCTCACCCCGCGTCCTGACGATGCGTTGGCCGCGCTCACCGCCGCACACGACGACTTCGCCTTCGGGGATGTTCACTGCCGCGGTTACTACCCCGGTTACCTGCTGCGGAAGCTCCGCGACCTCGGCGTGGAGCTGAACATCACCGAGGACGACCGTACCGACCTCCAGCACACGGTCGACTTCGTCTCGTTCTCCTACTACATGTCGGCGTGCGAATCGGCGACAGAACGCACAGGCGGTGAGGGCAATCTCATCGGCGGCGTGCCCAACCCCACCCTTCAAGCTTCGGAGTGGGGCTGGCAGATCGACCCGGTGGGTCTGCGGATCATCCTCAACGAGTACTGGGACCGCTGGCAGAAACCGCTGTTCATCGTGGAGAACGGGCTGGGTGCGAAGGATGAGCTCGTGGACGGCACGGTCAACGACGACTACCGCATCGAATATCTCAACGACCATCTGGTGCAGGCGGGTGAGGCGATCGCCGACGGTGTTCAACTGCTGGGGTATACAGCCTGGGGTTGCATCGACCTGGTCTCGATGAGCACCGCGCAGATGTCCAAGCGTTACGGGTTCATTTACGTTGACCGCAACGACGACGGATCCGGCAGCCTGACCCGGTACAAGAAAAAGTCTTTCGATTGGTACCGCCGGGTGATCGAGAGCAACGGGTCGGTTTTGAAGCGCTAACCCCCTCTCCCCTCACTTTTCGTGGATTTGCACCCTTAAAAACGGTTTTTAAGGGTGCAAATCCACGAAAAGTGGGGCGAAGGGTGCGTAAAAGGCTTCATATTTCGGGGCGCAGAGGGGTTGTTAGATACCCCATGGGGGTATATGGTGTAGGCATGAGCACCGATTGCAACCACGCGAACCACGGCTACTCTTCCAACAAGGACGCCCACCTCAAGCGCCTGCGCCGCATCGAGGGGCAGGTGCGCGGCGTGCAGCGCATGATCGACGAAGACCAATACTGCATCGACATCCTCACGCAGGTCGCCGCGATCAACAAGGCCCTGCACGCGGTCTCTCTCGGCCTGCTCGAAGAGCACATCAGCCACTGCGTGGTCGGCGCCGCCCGCGAGTCGGAGGCCACCGGCGACCCTGAGATCCTCCAGGCCAAAGTTCAAGAAGCCAGCGCCGCCATCTCGCGGCTCATGAAGAGCTAACAGACCTCCCGAAAACCAAGCAATAACAAGGAGAAACCCCATGTCAGCAACCATCGTCAAGGCAACCGGCCTCACCTGCAACCACTGCGCCATGAGCGTCACCGAAGAGCTGCAAGAGATCGAGAACGTCAAAGACGTGAACGTCGAGGTCGTCAACGGCGGCGAGTCCACCGTGACCATCAACCACGAGGGCGAACTCAGCGAACAGGCCATCGACGAGGCTATCACCGAGGCCGGTTTCACCCTGGTCAAGTAGCGCTCAACCCCAGCAGGACGCCGCCGCGCGCCTACCCCGCCCTGAGCTGGCGAGCAGGCAGGGCGGCGTCCTGAAATCTTTTTCACCCCACCGTAGAAAGTATCACCATGACCACCCAGGCCGAGGAAACCCTCGGGCAATCCCACGAACGCATCCTGAACCTCAAGGTCTCGGGCATGACTTGTGCCTCCTGTGTGGGGCGTGTGGAGCGTAAACTGCGCAAGATCGAGGGTGTGCAGCCTTCGGTCAACCTGCCGTTGGAGTCTGCCCGGGTGATCGTGCCGGCGGGGGTGACCGACGAGCAGATCATCCAGACGGTCGAGGGCGCCGGGTATGGGGCCTCCATCAAGACCGAAGCGAACGCGGTCGAATCCGACGAGACCGCCGAGGCGGAGCTGGCGATGATGCGCCGCCGCATTGGCATCGCCGCGATCTTCGCCATGCCGGTCTTCTTCATCTCGATGTTCTCCACCTTCCAGTTCCCGCACTGGGGCTGGGTGGTGGCGCTGCTGGCGGTGCCGGTGGCGGTTTACGCGGCGTGGCCTTTCCACCGCGCGGCGTTCGTCAACGCACGACACGGTTCGTCCACGATGGACACCCTGGTCTCACTGGGCATCATCGCCAGCTACCTCTTCTCGCTCGTGCAACTGCTCACCGATCCCGCGATGACGGCCCACGCCGGCCACGGGTCTCATGGCGGCCACGGCATGGACCACCTGCTGTACTTCGACTCGGCCACCATGGTGGCGTTGTTCCTGCTGATCGGGCGCTACATCGAGGCCC
Organism: Rothia sp. LK2588; assembly: GCF_040946465.1. Taxonomy (NCBI): domain Bacteria; kingdom Bacillati; phylum Actinomycetota; class Actinomycetes; order Micrococcales; family Micrococcaceae; genus Rothia; species Rothia sp. LK2588. The sequence goes on from NZ_JAYWLS010000002.1 coordinate 497,622, forward strand.
GCACGCAGCGCCGCTCCTCGGAGGCCCTGCGCAAGTTGCTCGACCTGGGCGCGAAATCGGTCACGGTGCTGCAGCCACTCAAGGGAGGCGGCACGCGCGAGGTCACCATCCCCGTCAAAGACCTGCTGCCCGGGGATAAGTTCGTGGTGCGTCCGGGAGAGAAGATCGCCACCGACGGCGTGGTGCTCGAGGGACGCTCGGCGGTGGACACCTCGCTGCTGACCGGCGAATCTGTGCCCGTGGAGGTCAACCCCGGCGACCAGGTGACCGGTGCGACCATCAACGCCTCGGGTGCGCTGACCGTCGAGGCCACCCGCGTGGGGGCCGAAACCACGCTGGCTCAGATGGGCCGCGCGGTGGCCGAGGCACAGTCGACTAAGGCCCCGATTGCACGCCTGGCCGATAGGATCTCGGCGGTGTTCGTGCCCGCGGTGATTACCCTCGCGGTACTCACGCTGGCGGGTTGGCTGGTGTTCAGCGGCGACCTCAACGCGGCCTTCGTGGCGGCAGTCTCGGTGCTGGTCATCGCCTGCCCCTGCGCCCTGGGCCTGGCGACCCCGACCGCCCTGTTGGCAGGCACCTCGCGTGGTTCGCAGCTGGGCATTCTGATCAAATCGGCGCAGGTTCTCGAAGACACTCGCGGGGTAGATACCGTGGTTCTGGATAAGACCGGCACCGTGACCGAGGGGCGCCTGGCGGTGGTGCAAACCGTGCCGTTCGGGCAGAACGACTACCTCACCGATGTGCTTCTTCCGGCGGCCGCCGTTGAGTCCCGCTCGGAGCACCCCATCGCGCGTGCAATCGCAGAGACCGGACGCCGCCACGGAGCCCTCCCGGAGGTCGCCGAGTTCACCTCAGCCCCCGGTGGCGGGGTGCGCGGTGAGATTCCCGGCCAGGCTCTCGCCCCGGAGACCACCGAGTCGGGTGAGGTCGGTGCCGCGCGCACCGTTCGGGTGGGGCAGGCGTCCTACCTGGAAGCCGAGGGAATCGAGCTGAGCCGGGAGCAGCGCGAAGAGCTTCGCGCCCGGCTGGAAAGCGGCTTGACCACGATCCTGGTGGCCGTAGACCACGAGGTGACCGGCCTGATCTGCCTGCAAGACAGCCCGAAACCGGACGCCGTCGCGGGCATCGCCGAGCTCAAGCGGCTGGGTCTGACCCCGGTGTTGCTGACGGGTGACGCCGAACCGGTCGCGCGCGCGGTGGCCGCCGAGGTGGGCATCGACGAAGTATTCGCCGGGGTGTCCCCTGCGGAGAAGGTCGCCAAGATCGAGCAGCTGCAATCGGCAGGACGCGGGGTGGCCATGGTCGGCGACGGCGTGAACGACGCGGCGGCCCTGGCACGCGCGGATCTCGGCATCGCAATGGGCTCGGGCACCGATGTGGCGATGGAGGCCGCCGACATGACCGTGATGCGTTCGGATCTGGGGTCGATCGCGCGTGCGGTGCGGCTCTCGCGCGCCACGCTGAAGCTCATCAAGTCGAACCTGTTCTGGGCCTTCGGCTACAACGTGGTGGCGATCCCGGTGGCCGCAGCGGGACTGTTGAACCCGATGCTGGCGGGGGCGGCGATGGCGTTCAGCTCGGTGTTCGTGGTGCTGAATTCGCTACGGCTGGCCCGCTTCGAGCGGTAGGGTTCCGCCTTACCGGGCCGCGGTCGAGCCGCCTGCCGGGCGCTGGTCGTCGCCGGCGTCCTGGCGGGGAGCGGGTTCTGCGGTGGACGCCGCGCTCGAACCCTCGGCCTTACGTGCGCGGGCCTCTTCGGCCTCGCGTGCCTGACGGCGTGCGCGCGCCTCGGCGTAGAGCTTGGCGGAGGAACGGTTGATGCCAGTGCCCTCACCCAGGTGCGGATCGTTCGGTTTCTCCACCATGATGAGGGTGGCGCACACGACCAACACCACCACGAACACGCCTCCGGCAACCGTGAGCGCCAACAGGTACTGGGGGGCGTTGTTGGTTCCTCCGGTAGCAAAGAAGAAGGTTCCGAAGAAGGCGATGATCGCCAAGACCGCCGCGATGACGAGGGGGCCGGTTACCTGTTCTTTGAGACCTCGGGGACGCTGCTGAGCCACTACATACTCCTTGTTCTAGATCGACTACCAGTCTACGCGGTCGATGCGGGCCGCGGGTAGCACGACAGACACCACCCTCTGCGTTGTAAAAAAGTCACTCTCCCCTTGTGATGAGAGTTAATTTTGACTTTAATGAAAGGTGCCTTATTAATTAGCTGATCAGGTCACATTGTTTGCCACGGAAACCACCTCTGAGCCGCGTGAAAACAGTCCCCGTGATCTGGGTTGAGAACCGTTATAAAATTGAGGTCGTGCAAATCATTGGGGAATGTTTGTTTGCACGAAAACACCTTGCACCAGGAGAACCATACACGTTGAAACGTCATCGCAGTCACCACACTCTGCCCGCGGTAGATATGCGGGTACTCTTTGCCTCTGCTTCGGGAGCCGCCGCCATCGTCTGCGGATCGCTGATCTCCGGAATCACCCCGGCACACACCGACGCGGGGAGCCCCGAACAACAATCAACAACGAGCCAGCACGCGCCGATTCAAGACGACGCCGCCGGCGCCACCACTGAAGCTCCTCAGGAATAGTCGCCTAGCACGCTCGTGAGGGCTTCCGCCCCGCGCGCCAGCACGTGCTCGCTGACCCCACCGAATCCCACGATCAGGCCGATATCGCGCCGTTCGTGGGGGTCGGTGGGGTTTTGTTGTGCGCGGTTTCGTTCGCGACCGGGCGGGGTGTGCACCGGGCGCTCGGGCGCTGATACCGGCCCCGACCAGTACTCCCCCAGACGCGCCACCGCCACCCCGCGCTGCGCCAGACGTTCGACAATCTGCGCCTCGACCTGCGGGGTCGACTGCTCGCAGGTAAACCGCAGTACCAGGTGCAGGCCGCCGTCCATGGGGAGCACCTGAACCCACTGCGGTACGTGTTCCAGCATGTGCAACAGAGCCTCGCGGCGGCGTCCATAGACGCGGCGCATCCTCGCGATGTGGCGGCGGGCCCCACCGTCGGCGAGAAAGTCGGCCATGGCGTCTTGGACGATCGACGAGACCGGGGTGCCGAGATCCCGCCGTAGATCCACCAGCGCTTCTCGGGTGGCGTCGGGGGCCAGTAGGTAACCGAGCCCCAACCCGGGGGTGAGGGTCTTGGTGAAGGAGCCGAGGGTGATCACGCGCCCGGTAGCGGCGTCATCGAGCGCGGCCAAGGCGGGGAGCGGTTCACCCGTGTACCGCAGCTCGGAGTCGTAATCGTCTTCGACGATATAGGCATCGTTGGCGCGCGCCCACTCGATGAGTTCTAACCGTCGCGCCACCGGCATGGATGCCCCGAGCGGGTATTGATGGCTGGGGGCCACCAGCACCACGTCGGGGGCCTGGCGCTGCGGCAGGCGCGCGGGGTTGAGGCCGTTGTCGTCGACGGCGATGGGCAGGATCTCGTGGCCGAAGGTGGCGGGGATGCGATGCAGGGAGGGGTAGCCCGGGTTCTCCACGGCCACGCGGAGCGGGCGGTTGCGCCGTTGTTGACGCAGGGCGGTGAGCACGAGGCGGAAGCCGTCACGAGCGCCCGCGGTGATGAGCACCTGTTGCGGTTCACGCACCACGTGGCGCATGATGCGCAGGTGCTCGGCCAGTTGCTCTTGGAGTCGCGCCGAACCCTGCGGCGGGTGCTGCGTTCCGGGAGACGCGGCGGCGGTGCGCCATGCCGCACGCCAGACCGCAGAGGTCAGCAGAGAGGTGTCGGGGTGGCCGGGTTGCATGTTGATCGCTTCGGGGCGGGGGTGTTCCATCCGGTCCGCGCGCTGCGCCTGGCCGGACGTTCGCCCCGGCATTTTTTGTAATTTCAAGTTTTCGGTGACGCGTGTGCCGCCCTTGGTGGGTGCCAGGTACCCCTCCGCCGAGAGCTGCTCAAAGGCGGCAACGACGGTTCCGCGGGAGACACCCAGCTCGGTGGCGAGCGCGCGAGTGGAGGGTAGCGGGTCGCCGGGGGCGAGCGTCCCTGCCACGATGAGGTCGCGCACCTGCTCGGCGATTTGCGCCGGCAGGGAGGCCCCGGCGTGCGGCACGATGTTCAGCGGGAGGTTCGCAGCGTTGGAGTAACGGGGCATTATTTTCCCCTTCGAGAGTGGACTGGTACAAAAAATCTTCTCATAACTGGTGTGGCCTCTAGACCACTTCAGCCACCATGCTAGAAACCATGACTGAAAACGCTGAGAAGAACACCACCGTCACCGGCTCCCCGCTCGTCAAGCGCGGTCTGGCCGACATGCTCAAGGGCGGCGTCATTATGGACGTCGTGACCCCCGAACAGGCAAAGATCGCCGAAGACGCCGGCGCCGTGGCCGTCATGGCCCTCGAGCGCGTACCCGCCGACATCCGCGCCCAGGGTGGCGTGGCCCGCATGTCCGACCCCGACATGATCGAAGGCATCATCAACGCCGTCTCGATCCCCGTGATGGCTAAGGCCCGCATCGGTCACTTCGTTGAGGCGCAGATTCTCGAGGCGCTGAAGGTGGACTACATCGACGAGTCCGAGGTGCTCTCCCCCGCCGACTACGTCAACCACATCGACAAGCAGGGTTTCACCGTGCCGTTCGTCTGCGGCGCGACCAACCTGGGCGAGGCCCTGCGCCGCATCGCCGAGGGTGCGGCCATGATCCGCTCCAAGGGTGAGGCCGGCACCGGTGACGTCTCCGAGGCGACTAAGCACATCCGCACCATCAAGAACCAGATCGCCGAGCTGCAGGCACTCTATGCCACCTCCCCCGACCTGCTCTACGTGAAGGCGAAGGAACTCGCCGCACCGTACGACATCGTGCTCGAGGTCGCCAAGACCGGCAAGCTGCCCGTGGTTCTCTTCACCGCCGGTGGCGTAGCCACCCCCGCAGACGCCGCGATGATGATGCAACTCGGCGCCGACGGCGTGTTCGTGGGTTCGGGCATCTTCAAGTCCGGCAACCCCGAGGCGCGCGCCAAGGCGATCGTGAAAGCCACCGCCCAGTACAACGACCCCGCCGCCATCGCGGACGCCTCCCGCGGCCTGGGCGAGGCCATGGTCGGCATCAACGTGGCCGACCTGCCGGCACCCCATCGCCTGGCGGAGCGCGGATGGTAAAAAATGTGGGCGTTCTCGCCCTGCAGGGCGGGGTGGCCGAACACGTGGCGATGCTCGAGTCGCTGGGCACGCACGTGGTGGGCGTGCGGAAACCCGAGCAGCTCACCGGCCTTGACGCCCTCGTGCTCCCGGGCGGGGAGTCATCAACGATCGATCGACTCACCCGCGTGTTGGGTCTGCGTGAACCGCTCATCGAGGCGATCTCGGCGGGCCTGCCCACGCTCGGCACCTGCGCGGGGTTGATTATGCTCTCGCGCGAGATCACCGACCCCGCGCCGGGGCAGCAATCGCTGGGTCTGCTGGACGTCGCGGTGGACCGCAACGCGTTCGGCTCGCAGGTCGCCTCGGCCGAGACCGTGCTCGACTGGGACGACGGCACCGGTCACCCGCGCCAGGTAAAGGCGGCGTTTATTCGGGCGCCGCGCGTGGCGTCCGTGGGTGAGGGTGTGACCGTGTGCGCTCGCTATCGCGGTGAGATCGTGGGCGTGCGCCAGGGCAACCTGCTGGGCATCTCATTCCACCCGGAGCTCACCGACGACACCTCGATCCACAAGGAATTGTTAGCGCTGGCCTAGGTATTAAAAAGTTCTCAGGGGCTCTAAAAAATATTTTAGAACCCCTGAGAACTTTTTTATAAGTCTCTAGTCGGCAACCACCGAACGGGCCGGGTTCTGCACCTCGTCCGCCTGGATGATGCTGCGGGTGATGTCTTCGGAGGTCATCGGGCGGTTGGTGGCCAGGTTGTTGTCCATCATGATGACCTTGGCGTTGTTGCTGGCGGCCAGGGCGGTGTAGACCGCGATGCCGTCATTGAACTTCAACCACTCTACGGCTGCCTCTGCGGAGAGGCCGGCGTCGCGCAGCTTGTCGATGCGCTCCTTCATACCTTTGGCGATCTCGTCGCCCTCCTGGGCGATACCTTCACCGCGCAGGCGGCGGGAGTCGCGCTCGGCCTCAGCTTCAAGGATCGCGGCGGCCTTGTTACCCTCGGCGGCCAGGATCTGCGCCTGACGCTTACGCTCGGAGGCGTTGACCTGGTTCATGGCGTCTTTGACCTCGGGCGCGGGTTCGACGTCGATCACGTTGGTGTCTTTGATGACGTACCCGTACTCGCCGATCTTCTCGGTCAACTCACCCTGCAGGGCGATACCCACCTGGTGCAGGGAGCCGTACGCCTCGTCCAGATCCAGCTTGGAGAGCGACCCCACGATGTTCTGCTGAATGTAGGAGCGCATCTGGTTTTCGGGGTTCGAGAGGCGGTAGACGGAGTTACGCACATCGGCTTCGTTCTCGTTGACGAAATACTGAACGTTCACGGGCACCTGCACAAAGACGTTGTCCTTGGTTTTGGTGGCGACCATGAGGTCGAGTTCTTTGATGCGCAGGGTCTGCTTGTAGGCGATGCGCTCGATGAGCGGCACGCGGAAGTGCAGGCCCGAGAAGAGGGTGCGGTTGTATTTACCGAGTTTCTCGATCACGTAAACGTCGGACTGCGGCACAACGACCACGCTCATCAATAAGAGCAGTGCGATCGCGACAATGAGAGCGATGATGAAGAAAGCGGCAAGTGTGGCTAGCATGTGTGTGCTCCTGTGGTGTGCTTGTCTGCTTTTTAAGCATACGGGAGCTGGGGAAATGCCGCATATCGGTTCGCGTAACGCGGAGGTACCCGGTGATCCACGCGTCGAAAGGCCGGTTCATCGTCGAAAGGCCGTCCTACAGGCGGCCTTCTCGAAAGGGAAGCGGCCCCTCGGCGAGGCAGCCCCGAAGCCCCGGACGCCGCGTCCTCCCCCGCGAGCTACACGTAGCGCCGCGCTGCAGTCACCGACTGCCCCACGTACCCGCCGCCAAACAACACGGCGTGCAAAAGCAAGAGGTGCAACTGGTGTAGCTCCACGCGGTCTTCCCAGCCGGCCTCCAACGGGGTGACCTGTTGGTATCCGGCGATGATCTCGGAGAGGTGCGGGGCGCCGAAGAGCGCCAACGCGGCGAGGTCGTCTTCGGGGTGGCCCCCGTAGGCGGCGGGGTCGATCAGCACCGCCTGCTCCTCACCCCAGAGCACGTTGCCCGACCAGAGGTCGCCGTGCACACGCACCGGCCGCGCCCCGGCTCCATAGGAGCCATCGAACTCACCGGCACACAGCCGCTCGGCAAGTTTCTCGAACACGGCACGTTCGGCGGAGCTCAGCTTCTTCAACCGACCCACCAGCGGCATCACCCGGTCGCGCGCCCACATCTGGCCCCAGGCATCCCGGGAGGTCAAGGGTAGCTCGATCTGCCCACCGGCAGGGCCCTGCAACCCGGGACCGTTCCACCCGTCAGGGCCGGCACCGAAGGCGGGCGCCCCGGCGGCATGGGTGACCGCCAAAGCGGCCCCGAACTCGCCGGCCACGCGTCGAGAAGGCGAAGTCTCGCGGATGCGTTCGATCACCAACTCGCCCTCGGTCGAGACAACCTGCGCGACCCGCGCCCCACCGTCGTCCTGCGCCTGAGCCAGCCAGCGAAGACCGGCGGCCTCCCAATCGACGGCGCGTTGCGTGCCCTGTTTGCGGAAGGTTTCCATTAGATCAGGTGCGGCAGGATCAACAGCATAGACAGGCTCCACGAGAGGTGCAGCACGCAGGGTGAGACCAGCGACCCGGTGCGTCGCGCCTCGTAGGAGGCCGCCACACCCACTGCAATGGCCGCCAGAGCCAACAGCGGCACACCCATCGCGGCGGTCACCGCAATGTAGAGCACCAGGCTCATCACGGCGCGGGCCAGCCAAGTGCCGGGCAGGCGATCGAAGGCGATCCGGCGGAAGTACACCTCTTCGCCGATGCCGTTGATCGCGGTGGTAAGAATCGTGACCCACAGCGCCCCGTACCGGGCATTATCGAGCAGCGCGTGAACCGGCTCGGAGAGGAACGGGATGAAGCGCACCAGCAGCGCGCCGGCTAAGAACAGCGCGAGCAGGGCCATGCCGATGACCAAGCCGCGCACGACGTCCTTACCGAGCCGGGAGGTATCAAAAAGCGGGCGTGACGTGCGGAAACACGCCCAGGTGAGAAAGTAGACAGCCGCCACGGCGAAGGTGGCCACGTAGAACACCACACCACCGTCGGGGGCGTGGGACGCGATGCCCAGACCCAGCGCCGCGAGCGCACCGGGCAACACCACGGCCAGGAGTATCTCGCGGGTGGAGGCCTCGTTGCGCTCTCGCAGGAAGTCAGTGTTATGTGTCACCATAGATAAGTAAGCTTTCAAAATCGAAGAAACTCATCTAAGGATATGGCAATGGCAGAAGCAAACACCAGAGTCGCGCTCGTGACCGGAGCCACCGGGTACATCGGTGGCCAGCTCACCGCCGAACTCATCAAGGACGGCTGGGCGGTCAAGGCCCTCTCGCGCGACCGAGACAAGGCCCTCAAGCAAGACTGGGGCAAGAAGGTTGTGCCCGCCGGCGAGCAGGCACGGCCCGGCATGGTCGAGATCGTCGAGGGCGAGATGCAGGATCGCGCCGCTCTGCAGCAGGCCATGGAGGGCGTGGACGTCGCCTGGTACCTGGTGCACTCGATGTCGGCCGGTTCTGACTTCAAGGAGCAGGACCGCAAGATGGCACAGAACTTCGGCGAGGTCGCCTATGACGCAGGGGTCGGCCGCATCGTCTACCTCAGCGGTCTGCACCCCGCCGGCGGCGAGCTCTCCGATCACCTGGCGTCCCGCGTGGAGGTCGGCGAACTGCTGATGGCCTCCGGCGTGCCCACCGCCGTGCTCCAGGCGGGCATCGTGATCGGCGACGGTTCGGAATCCTTCGCGTTGTTGCGTCACGTGGCCGAGCGTCTGCCAGGCATCATTGGTCCCGCGTGGATGGAGAACAAGGTCTCCCCGATCTCGATCCGCGACGCCCTGTACTACCTGAAGGCCGCCGCCGATCTCCCCGCCGAGATCAGCCGTACCTTCGACATCGGTTCGCACGAAGAGATCCCCTACAAGGAGATGATCCGCCGCTACGCCGAGTATGCGCTAAAGATCCCGCGCGTCACCGCGATCGCGCCGATCATGAACGAGAAGATCGCCTCTCACGCCATCTCGTTGGTCACCCCGCTGGGGCGCAACATGGCTCTGCCGTTGATCGAGAGCCTGCAGCACGACACCGTGGTGAAGGAGCGCGACATCGAGCAGTACGCCGGTGTTCCCGCGGGCGGCGTGCAGTCCTTCGAGCGCGCGGTTGGCGAAGCAATCAAGACCGTGGATACCGACCTGTGGATGAAGACCTTCGCGGGTGTGAGCGCCGCGGTGGTCGGAACCGCCGTGGCGGGTTCCCTGCTGACCGATCCCGATAACCGCTGGTACCGCAACCTTAAAAAGCCCGCCTTCCAGCCCCCGGCACCGGTGTTCCCCGTCGTGTGGACGGTGCTCTACGGCCACATCACCTGCGTCTCTGCGCTGGTCATCGCCGACGCCCTCGAGAAGGCTCGCGAGGGCCACGAGTCGGGTGCCCGCGAGGCGAAGTCGTACGCGGCGGCCCTGGGTGCGAACCTGGTGCTCAACGCCGGCTGGAGCGGCCTGTTCTTCCGTTCCCGCAAGCCGTGGGTTTCCACCGCCGAGGCGGGTCTGCTGGCCGCCAGCTCGTTGGATCTGGTGCGTCGCGCCTACAATTCCGCGCCGGAACGCGGCGTGGCGCTGGCTCCCTACGGTGCCTGGACCTCGTTCGCGGTGTTCCTCAACGGCACCATCGCCCGCATGAACCGCCACCGCACTCCCCTGCAGAAGTTCTACGATCAGGCTTCGGCATACGCCGGTGAAGGCGCGGTGCTGGCGCAGAAGCTGTACGAGCAGGCCCCCGATTACTTCGAAAAGGGCGCGGATCTGGCGCGTTCGGGTGCCGAGTCGCTCAACCGCGGCGTGGAGTACGCCCGCGAGAACACCCCCCTGGACAAGGTGCTCGGCGGAGCGGGCGCCGGCTCACTCGGCATGTTCGCCGCCCGCAAGGGTCTGGGCATGGCGCTGAAGTTCTTCCCGCCCTACGTGGTGGCTCAGCGCGGCTTCAAGATCTACCGCACGGTTCAGCGCGGCCGTAAGCTTCTGAAGAAGTACACCCGCTAAGGACGCCCGCCGCGGCTACCCTGCCTCGTATGAAGCAGGCGGGGTGGCGGCGTAGCGCTTTGTGACGGCGCCACCGGTCGAGTGTGACCGGTGGCGCCGTTCTCTTTTGTTTTAGGCCTCGATGCTCTCCAGGGTCTTGGTGAGGTAGTCGTACATCACCGGGCGCACCGGGGTGACAAAGTCCAGCTTCATGTTCACGATCGGTTTGATGGTGCCACCGGCCTCGATGGTGGCGTTGCGGGCGTCGCGCGGGGTGGCGCGTCCGAGGTAGATGAAGTCGGTGCCCTCGGCATCGTCTTTCTTCACAAAAATATCGAGGCGGTAGACCCCGGAGATGATCTCGCGTTCCAGTTTGGTGTTGAGGGTCTTGCCGTGGCGGGTGAACCAGCTCAGGGTCTTTTCGTCGTCGAGGTGATCCTGGTATTTGATCGCGTCGTCGATCTCATCGTCCTTGTGGTAGGTGATGAAGATCGGGCAGGTGCCGGTCGCCGGGTCTGCCTTGTACCCGTAGATCGTCGACTCCTGGTTCGAGCGCCAGTTCAGCAGGCGGCAGACGTCCTTGCGGCTATAGCGCTGTTCGATGGCCAGCTCGCCCGTACGCGTGTAGTGGTGTCGGTTGAGGTAGAGGCCGGTCTCGATCACGTCGTCGATGTGGCGAGCGAAGTACGGGTTGGCGCGGTAGCTAGCGAAGAATTCGGGGGCGACCACGAACTCATCGCCGGCACGTGTGGCCACCGGGAGGTCAGCGTAGCGGGTCTTGTTGGGGAAGAAGCTTAACGAGACCAGGGCCTCCACCGAGCGGATCACGGCATCGTCGTGCGTTGCCCCGTAGTCCTCTAACACCGCGCGGTATCGCTGCACCGAGATCCGTTCATGGCGGAGCAGCTCGCGCAGGAGCAATAACTCGTGGGGCCTTTTGCCGTTGAGGAATTCCCGGTCGAAGAGCGTCAGATGCCCCTGCTCGGCAGGGGTGAGCTCCTGGTCGGTGGCCTTAATCTGCTTCAGGAAGTGCCAGTAGGTAGGACGCGCACCGCCGGCCGTGACGAAGGCCGTCGGCGTGGCGGTGTCGAAGCGGGCGAAGTCGTAGCGCATGGGCGTTGTGCCCAGTCGGAACTCCAGCTCGCGGAAAGCCGCTTTGAGCGGGGCGAGGGTATCCATCTTGGCCGCCGCCAGCGACTCCAGGACCCGCTGCTGAGAAATCTCGTCGAAGCTGACACTGGACACCCCTGCGATCACGCCCGACTGCTGGGCGCGCATCATCTGCTTGCGGATCGAGTCTTTGCTCATCGAGTAGTCGCCGAAGAGCGCGATCGGAATCAGGAAATTATTTTTGTAATTACCAATAAAATCGATCACCCGCAGGTGGGTCTTCCCCACCATCTTGCGCAAGCCACGGCCCAGCTGCTGGGTGAAGATGATCGAGGACTGCGTATTGCGCAGCATCACCACCTGGTTTACACAGGGGATGTCGATGCCCTCGTTAAAGATATCCACGGTCACCAGGTAATCCAGCTCGCCGACCTCAAGACATTGCACCGCCTCCTCGCGTTCAGCCTGGGTGTGGGAACCGGCCAGGGCCAGCGTCCTGAGTCGGCGGCCATTGACCGTGCGTAGGTTGAGCTCCTCGGCCAGCTCGCGGGCCTCGTCGTTGCGGCTGCAGAACACCAGGCCGTGTACATCGCGCGGGTGGCCGTACTTTTCGAGCATCTGCACGATGTAGTCCACCCGTTCCTCAACCACCAGGGCAGAAAGCTGGGAGGTCTCATCGACGGTATTGCCGGCCTCATCGACGTATTCGGTGACCCCGAAATAGCTGAACGGCACCAACATCTTCTCTTCGAGCGCCCGATGCAGGCGGATCTCATAGGGCACGTTGTGATCGAAAATCTCGTAGACGTTCACCGTGTCGGAACGCTCGGGGGTGGCAGTCAACCCCAACAAGAACTCCGGTTTCAGGTAATCCACCACCCGCCGATAGCTCTCGGCACCGGCGCGATGCACCTCGTCGATGATCACCAGGTCGAAGTGGTCGCGGGGTATCTGCTCGAGGTTGGCCGGGTTGGCGAGGGTCTGGATCGTAGCAAACACAAAGCGGCGATCCTGTTGCCGGGTCTGGCCCACGAACTTGCCGAAGGCCGCCCGGGGTTCTTCGAGTACCTTCTGAAACTCCTCGATCGCCTTGTTGAGAATCTGTTCGCGGTGCACCACGAACAACACCCGCCGCGGCCGCATCTGCCGCACCGCCAGCGCCGCCAGGATGGTCTTGCCGGTGCCCGTCGCCGAGATGACGAGCGCTCGCCGCTCACCGGCGTCCTGCACCTTCTTGATCTCGGCCAGAGCCTCGACCTGCATGTCATTGGGGCGGATCGCGCCGACCGGTACGGTGCGCTGCCCCTCTTCTTCAAGAGCGGACGGGGGCACCATCACCTTCCGGCGGGACTCGTACGCCGCGATCCACTCCCGCGTGAGCCGCTGAGAACGGTCGTACAGGCGGGTGATGGCGGAGTCGAGCTGCTCGACGATATCTCCCTCGGCCAACGCCGAGAACTTCAGGTTCCACTCCTCGTTGGCGAGTAGTGCCGAGCGGGTGAGGTTGGAGCTGCCCACGATCGCGGTGGTGGTCGGCGGGGTGAAGGACGACCCTGCGTGTCTGAAGATGTAACCCTTGCTGTGGAAGGCGTCGATGGTGTCGTCGAGCACCCGAACCTCGATGTGGGGGAAGGTCAGAAGTTCCTCGAAGACCGCCGGCTCGTTGAAGTCGAGGTAGGTGGAGGTGTAGATGACGCCGCGGCCGGTGAAATTCTGCAGGTGTTGCTTGAGGATCGCCAGGGCCGAGTCGGTGATGAAGGCGACCGAGAACACGAAGCTCTCGGCGCGACGCAACTCGCCGAGGAGAGCCTGGAGCATGGTGTGCTCGGCCTGGTTGTAGACCAGGGCCGGGTTGAAGACGCGGTCGGAGGCGTGGGTTTTGTCGAGGAAGCCGAAGTGGGTGTCGGCGGCGAGGGTGGTGCTCTGGGTGCTCACGGTGAGGTCTCCGGGTGCGCGGGGTGTTCGGGATGCATGGGTTTGCGGGTCTATACCTGCAGCTTAAAGGTTTTGGGTGCAGCTCACACATTTTGCGACCGCGAATTTCCCTCAGCGACCAGAAAGGTACGGTCGCGAAGGGACGTTGGCGGTCGCAAACGCCAACAGGGCCGGACGCCGGCGGTCAGGAAGGGACGTTCGCGGTCGCAAAGGGACGCCGGGTTAGGCGAAACGTCCGCCGGGATAGACGCCGCACCGCGGCCCAGCCACCCCAAAATCACCGTTTCACCAACGCGACTTCAGCCGCCTAAACCACACATCTGCGCCATCCGTAGATAAGTCGGAAATGACCCTATATGAGAAGATTTTCTCACGTTGATAAAAAATTTTTTTAAGAGTAGTCTGAGTGACATCAAACATTGATTGAGCCCTAGAAAACGGGAAGTTGCCTCACAACAACCGCACCGACAAGGCGAGTCGCTGAACGAAAAATTCTCAGCCTGATTCTCAGAGAAGAGGGTCAGTGAGAGAAAATTTCGCAGAAGCAACCAACGCATGTTCCCAATTCTTCGGCTCCTAGTTCGCATGAACTCGGAGAAAGACCATGTCACACGTCGCACAGCCCAACTCGGGCTCCGTCACCTCAGACAGCGCCCGTCACCTCGACACCCACGAGGGCGCAGACCACACCGCACTGAACTCCTCGGAAAACGCTCCCAAGTGGAACAAGACCGACACCATGTGGATGCTGAGCCTCTTCGGCACCGCAATCGGCGCCGGCGTCCTCTTCTTGCCCATTAACGCAGGCATCGGCGGCATCATCCCGCTGCTCATCATGGCAATCATCGCCTTCCCCATGACCTACTGGGCACACCGCGGCCTGACCCGCTTCGTGCTCTCCGGCAGCCGTGAAGGCGCAGACCTCACCGAGACCGTTGAAGAGCACTTCGGCCACGGTGCAGGCACCATCCTGACCATCCTGTACTTCCTCTCGATCTACCCGATCCTCCTGGTCTACTCGGTCACCATCACCAACACCGTGGGCTCCTTCATGGAGCACCAGCTGGGTGTAGGTCAGCCCCCGCGCTGGCTCCTCTCGCTGATCCTCGTCGGTGGCCTGATCTTCATCGTGAGCCTCGGCCGTAAGACCGTTGTTCGCGTGATGTCTTACCTGGTGTACCCCTTCATTGCAGTGCTCGTGCTGCTGGGCCTCTACCTGATCCCCAAGTGGAACGGCGCTCTCTTCCAGACCTTCGACCTTGGCCTGGTTAAGGAAGCTTCGGGCAACGGTCTGGCCGTCACCCTCATGCTGCTCGTTCCCGTGATGGTTTTCTCCTTCAACCACTCCCCGATGATCTCCTCCTTCGCCGTTGACCGCCGCGAGGCTTACGGCAAGCACGCAGACTTCAAGACCGGCCAGATCCTGCGCCGCGCTGAGGCTCTCATGGTCATCGTCGTGATGTTCTTCGTCTTCTCCTGCGCACTCTCGCTCACCCCGCAGAACATGGCAGAAGCTAAGGAACAGAACATCACCATCCTGTCCTACCTCGCCAACCACTTCGACAACCCCGTGATCTCGTGGGCAGCCCCCATCATCGCTATGGTTGCAGTTGCTAAGTCCTTCCTCGGCCACTACCTCGGTGCTGCTGAAGGCTTCGAAGGTCTGATCATCAACACCGCCAACGCAGGCGGCAAGCGTCACATGACCCACACCAAGAAGCTCTCGACCATCACCCTGGTCTTCATGCTCCTGACCGCTTGGTTGGTTGCTTGGGCTAACCCCTCCGTGCTGGGCATGATCGAGACCCTCTGTGGCCCGACCATCGCAATCCTGCTCTTCCTGATGCCGATGTGGGCAATCCACACCGTTCCCGCTCTGAAGCGCTTCAAGGGCAAGCCCTCGAACTACTTCATCTTCGCGATGGGTCTGGTCGCTCTGGCAACCATCATCTACTCCATCATTCACGCTCTCTAAAGCAAACCACTCTCATTGGGTGCTAGCGCCGAACCACGGGGCTAGCACCCAATGAAAACCTCCACAGGAGAAACACCATGTACATCAGCATCTTCGACATGTTCAAGATCGGTATCGGACCTTCCAGCTCCCACACCCTGGGCCCCATGAAGGCCGGTAAGGCATTCGTGGATCAGCTGATCGAGGAAGGTAAGCTCGAGCAGACCACTCGCGTTGAGGTCAAGCTCTACGGCTCGCTCTCCCTGACCGGCGTCGGCCACTCCACCGATAAGGCAGCCCTGCTGGGCCTGGCCGGTGAGGTTCCCGAAACCGTCGACACCGACGGCATCGACAAGTTCATCGCGGACATCAAGAACACCGAGAAGCTCAACCTCAACGGCACCCACGAGGTCGACTTCCCCCGCGACGGCGGCATGTTCTTCTACGACGAGTACCTGCCCATGCACGAAAACGGCATGTGTATCGTGGCCTTCAACGGCGACGAAGAACTGCTCCACAAGACCTACTACTCCATCGGCGGCGGCTTCATCGTCGACCAGGAGAATTTTGCCAAGCGTGGCGAGAGCTCGGTTCAGGTTCCCTACGAGTTCTCCAGCGCAGAAGAGCTGCTGAAGCTCTGCAACGACAACAACCTGACCCTGCCCGAACTCGCCTGGGCCAACGAACTGGCGCTGCACTCCGAAGACGAAATCAAGGAGCACCTGCGCAAGGTTTGGAAGGTCATGAAGGACGGTTACGAGCGCGGTTCGCGTCGCGAAGGCCCGTTGCCCGGTAACCTGCTTCTGCCGCGTCGCGCCGGCCTGTTGCGTCGTCGCCTCGAGGCAGACCACACCAACAACGCGCTGACCCTCATGAGCTGGGTCAACCTCTTCGCGATGTCGGTGTCTGAAGAGAACGCCTCCATCGGTCGCGTGGTCACCGCTCCCACCAACGGTGCCTGCGGCATCGTTCCCGGTGTGATCCACTACTACGACAAGTTCGTCAAGCCGGTCGACGAGAAGATCTTCGCCGACTACATCATGGCAAGCAATCTGGTTGCCGGCCTGTACAAGATGAACGCCTCGATCTCCGGCGCTGAGGTCGGTTGCCAGGGTGAGGTCGGTGTGGCATGTTCGATGGCCGCCGCCGGTCTCTGCCAACTTGAGGGCGGCACCCCCGAGCAGATCTTCGTGGCCGCCGAGATCGCCATGGAGCACAAGCTCGGCCTGACCTGCGACCCCGTGGGCGGCCTGGTTCAGGTCCCCTGCATCGAGCGCAACGGCGTGGCCGCTGTGGACGCCATCAACGCCTCGAGCATGGCCATGCAACGCGAGTCGGCCCCGCTGGTCTCGCTGGACAAGGTCATCGAGACCATGTACCAGACCGGTAAGGACATGAACTCCAAGTACCGTGAGACCTCGCTGGGTGGCCTGGCCACCGCGGTGCTGCCGGTTCCTCCCGTATGTGGCTAAAAATCGTCTAAATTGACGTCATAGAAGGGGGCTCGCCGTGTTCGACGTGGCTTGGGCCCCCTTCGTGCATTAAATTTAGGGAAACTCTCTCCCACCCACACATTTCAGCTTTGCCCACCTGAAAAGAGAAAACCATGGAAGATCTCGCTCCCCGCCACTCACCTTTCCTCGACCAGTACATCCCGCTGGTGGAGTTCCTCGGGCAGTCTATGGGGCCGAACGTCGAGATCGTGCTCCACGACCTGGACGTACCCGACCAGTCGATCGTGGCCATCGCCAACGCACACATCAGCGGCCGCAAGATCGGCGGCCCCGTGACCGACTTCGCGCTCTGGTTTATGAAACAGGGCGATGCCAACCATGTGCCGATGATGACCGGTTACCGCGCCGTCAACGCCGAAGGCCGCGTGTGCCGATCTTCTAGCTACTTCCTGCGCGACGAGAATAACGTGATGCGTGGAATGCTCTGCATTAACGTAGACGTCAGCGACCTGATTCAGATCAAGAACCTCGCCACCAAGCTCATGAGCGCCACCGATGTGACCGGCCCCGAGAAAACCCAGGCCTTCGGTGGTTACCCCGGCCCGGCGTCCGCCGCTACGGGGACGCCCGCGCCCACCGGCGCTGGTGCCACGGCTCCTGCGGTGGCAGCCCCCGCCGCGGCCATCCCCGCGCCCGACGCGCTGCCCGACAACGTGACCTCGCTCCTGAAGGGTGCCACCGCGGCGACCAATGCGACCGTGCCGACTCCCCCGGCGTCCGCCCCCGTGGCACCCAACCCCGAGCTCGAGACGGAAGACGAAAACGAAGAGGTCGTCGAGAGCCTGCGTGCAAATGTGCAGAACCTGCTCGACTCCATGCTCGAAAAAGCAATCTCGCACCGCGGCATTCCGCCGGAGCGGATGCAACGGTGCGAGCGTGTTGAAGTGGTGCGGGATCTCGAAGACGCCGGGTTCTTCTTGCTCAAGGGCGGCATTTCAGCCGCCGCCAAGCACCTCGACGTCTCCGAGCCCACGATCTATCGCTACCTCGTGGAGGTACGCGACTAGCGCTTCTGGTAGAGCGACTTGCGCTGGAACTTCGGATCGGAGGTCACCAGCACACCCAGATTGCGGAAAATGCCCTCGTCGACCGAGCCCAAGATGGTGGTCGTGTGGACGTCGCAACCCCGCAGATTCTGCAGCTGCTCCAGGGCGCGGCGCGCCTTCTCGTCGGTGGAGGCCGAGACCGAGAGCGCGATGAGCACCTCGTCGGTGTGCAGGCGCGGGTTCTCCGAGCCCAGGTGGGTGACCTTCAGGCGCTGGATCGGCTCGATGGCCTGATCCGAGAGCAGGTGGTCGGCGTCGTCCAGCTTGGCCAGATACTTCAGCGCGTTCAGCAGCATGGCCGCCGAGCAACCCACGAGGTCGCTGGTCTTGCCGGTCACGATCTTGCCGTCGGGCAGTTCGATCGCGGCGGCGGGCAGACCGGTCTGTTCCTCGCGCAGGCGGGCGGGGCCGACCACCACGCGGTCTTCGGCGCGCACGTTTGCCTTGGCCATGACCACGGCGGCGCGGTCGGACTGCACGGAGTCGAGACCGTCGCGGGCTTCGTCCACGAGCGCCTTGAAATAGCGGCGGATGATCTCTTGCTCGGACGCGTGCCGGCAGGCGGCGTCGTCGGTAATGCAGTTGCCTGCCATGTTCACGCCCATGTCGGTCGGCGACTGGTACGGGGTGGTGCCGGTCAGGCGCTCGAGGAGGGTCTTCAGCAGCGGGAAGGCCTCGACGTCGCGGTTGTAGTTGACGGTGGACTCGCCGTAAGCCGAGAGGTGAAAGTGGTCGATGACGTTGGCGTCGTTGAGGTCAACCGTTGCCGCCTCGTAGGCGAGGTTCACGGGGTGTTCCAGGGGAAGGTTCCAGATGGGGAAGGTCTCGAACTTCGCGTAACCGGCCTGCACGCCGCGCTGGTGTTCGTGGTAGACCTGGCTGAGCGCGGTGGCCAGCTTGCCGGAACCGGGGCCCGGCGCGGTGACGACCACGAGGTCGCGGGTGGTCTCGGCGTATTCGTTCTTGCCCAGGCCCTCTTCGGAGACGATGAGGTCCATGTTGGTGGGATAGCCCTCGATCACGCGGTGGCGAGAGACCTTTAGACCCAGGCGCTCGAGGCGTTCCTTGAAGGCGACGGCCAGGCGGTTGTCGTCTTCCATTTGGGTGAGCACCACGTGTTCGACGAGAAAGCCGCGTTCGCGGAAGACGTCGACCAGACGAAGCACGTCGTCTTCGTAACTGATGCCCAGATCGGCTCGAATCTTGTGACGTTCGAGGTCTTTAGCGTTGATGCAGATTAGAATTTCGACTTCATCGCGGATCTTCTCGAGCATCGCGATCTTGTTGTCGGGGGTAAAACCGGGCAATACGCGGGAGGCATGCATGTCGTCGAAGAGCTTGCCGCCCATCTCCAGGTAGAGCTTGCCGCCGAGTTCGGCGCGGCGTGCCTGGATGTGTTGGGATTGGAGTTCTATGTATTTTTCACGGTCGAAGCCGATTGTATTCACCATGGAATACAAGCATACAACGCCGCCGATTGCGGAGACCAGTGGTGTCTCGGCGTGATGTGTGTGACCACGGACGGGTCCTCGCGACCGCGGACGTCCCTGGGTGGGTTGGGATGCGGCGGTTTACGACCGCGAAAGTCCCCTCGCGACCGTACTTTGCTGGTCGCTGAGGGACGTCGGCGATCGCAACCACCCGAGCGGTGCGGAAAAGAGACGGAACTAAGAATTAGTTCTTATCGTCGTTATCGTTATCTTGGGAATTAGAGCCGTTATCGTCTGAATCTTTATCGTTGTCGTCATTGGAATCCGACTCATTCTGATCATCTTGAGAGTCAGTTTCTTGAGAATCGTTCTGATCCCCATCTTCTTGATCATTGGCATCTGAGTTTTCGTTGTTGTCGCGGTTATTGTCTTCCTCAGATTGCTGATTCTGAACGGGAGCGTTCTCCTGCTCGGATTCTCCGTTTGCGCCACAGCCTACCGCTCCGAATGCAAGCAGGGTTGCCGCCAGAACGCTCATAGAGTTACGGGTGATCGATGCCATGTGATTTTCCTTTGCGGATTTAATTTCAATTTCTGACCTTTTAACTGTAACAACCCGACATTAAAGATTTATGAAGAATACTGAGGCCCCCTCTCAGTGGTGGTTTGTGACCGCGGCCAGGCCCGGGCAACACCCCGCCAGTCCACGGCGAAAAGTGCGGCAATAAGTAAGGCGATCCACCTATGATTAACCTATGACCGCTCAGCCCAATTTTGAACTTCTCCCCACCACCGAGCAGGATCGCACCTACATCGCACGCCTGAACTTTCTCACCGACGTCTTCGGCGCCGAAGACGGCCAGCTCTCCGATTCCTTCGCCGAAGATTTCGACTTTTACGTACGCCACTGGGACCCGAACGAGGGTGGCCTCATCGCCTGGGCCGATCTCGTGCCCGCCGGCGGAGTCTGGCTGCTATGGGGCTCTAGCGCCGAACGCGGCGTGGGTTTCGTGGACGAATCCATGCCCGAGCTGGCCATCGCGGTTGAACCCCGTTTCCGCGGTACCGGGCTCGCCAGCCTCCTGTTGGACGGCGCCACCAAGCTCGCACAAAAGATCGGCGCCCCGGGCATCTCACTGGCGGTGGCCTATGCCAACGAAAAAGCCCTGAAAGTCTATGAGCACAAGGGCTTCGCCGTCGTGGGAGAGAACGACGAAAAGACCTACCAAATCATGGAAAAACGCTTCTAAATTAATATTGGTGAAATATCACCCCACACGTTTTTCGGTTACCCAGTTAACCTAAAACGGCGCAGTACACTTCTTGTCGTTCCCCCTCCTCCTTACCCCCAAGGATTAACGACATGTACCGTCCGCTTTCCCATCGCGGCACTGCCCTGGCGGCGTCGCTCATCTGCCTCGCCGGCGTCCTGACCGCACCCGCTGGCGCGGCCCCGGGCACCACCCCACCGCCCACCGAGGCACCCGTTGCGGAATCGCAGCAGTCCACCACCGCTTACGGCGCACCCGTTCCCGATGGCGTCTCCGGTTACACGGAGTCCCAGCCCGAAGAGTACATCGCGCCCAAGACCGACCCGTCGTCCGTTCCTGCCCCCGAGAAGCTCGCCACCGTTGCCGCTGCCGGGCCGATCGAGCAGGCTCTGGACGCCTCCGCCCGCGACTGGGGCTTCGGCACCCCCACCACTGGCATCATCGGCCTGGGCAACGGTTACTGGGTGAAGTTCTACCAGTACGGCACCGAGGTCTACTCCCCCGGCCGTGGCGCGGTGCCCATGAGCAATGAGGTTTACCGACAGTGGTGGGTGGCCGGCAAGTTCCACACCCAGATGATTGACGGCCAGAACCTCAACTGGGGTCAGCCGCTCTATAGCACCCGCACCGCGTCCGGCGTGCAGACCACCTTCAACCGCGGCTCCTTCGTTTACGACGGACGCTCGCAGCTGGTCCGTAGTGCCAGCCGCGCCCTGACCAATAAGGACGTTGTGGTCATCGGTGACTCGCAGGTCTGGGAAACAACAGGAACCGCCACCGGTGGGTCCTGGGTTTTCCGGGGAATTAAGGCCAACGGCTTGAACAGCGTCTTGTTCAGGTGCGGCGGTGTGGGTTATCTCGCTGAACGCAGCACGTGCTCTTCTTACACCTCCGGCGTGATCGGCAACAAGTGGGACCTGCCCGTGGGCAACCCCCGAGCAATCTATGTACACGGATCGGGTAATGATCTCTGGACCGGTAAGCCCTATGACGAGACAGTCAACGCCGCCAGCCAGGTGATCGACAAGCTTCGCCAGGCTTACCCCGGGTCGCAGATCATCATCACCGACCTCGTTGCTAACGGGAACAATCCGAACCTGCGCAACCGCGGCGTGCTGGGCGACCGCTACCGCACCCTGGCGGCCCAGAAGGGCGTCACCTTCATGTCTTACAAGTGGTGGGTCAGCGACTACAACGCCGCTGGCTACCTGGGAGACAGTGTGCACTTCCGCGATGAGTACCAGTCTGTGCTCGCCGGCCCCATGCGTGACTCCTTCGGCGCCGCGCTACGCGGAAACACTCTCAAGGGCGCGGTGGGCACCCTACACGCCAACACCGGCGGCACCGCCAAGTACGGTTACCCGCTGAACAACGAGACCCCTCGGTCAACGGCGGCGTGTACCAGCGCTTCGCCAAGAATTACACCATCTACTGGTCGGCGAATACCGGCGCCCACTCGGTGATGTTCAACGGTGCGATCGGCGGCAAGTACCAGTCTGCCGGTTACGAGCGGGGTTACGGTTACCCGGTGGAGGAAGAGACCCCCTTCGCCTACGGCATGCGCCAGGTTTTTGAAGGCCCCAACGGCCCCACCCGCATCTACTGGTCGCCTAACACCGGGGCACACGCCATGAAGGGCAACGGCGCGATCTTCCAGAAGTGGGTGAACATGGGCCACGCCAACACTCTGGGCTTTCCGGTCACCGATGAGATCGCTACCGGCAATGGCGTAGTGCAGTACTTCCGCACCCGCTCGGGTAAGGAATACGGCATCTACTGGTCGGCGGCTACCGGCACCCATGTAGTGGTATCTAACGGTGCGCTCTACGCTTACTGGCGCGACCACGGTTACGTCAACACCATGGGCTTCCCCGTGACCGACGAGGCCCTGCAGGCGGACGGCCGCGTGCACCTGCGCTTCAGCAGCGGTGTCGAGCTGACCTGGAGCGCCTACGAGGGAGTCCGCCGCCGCTAACGAACAGCACCCCTACCGCAGGCCCGCAGGGACCTGCACCTAACGAATCCAGACGCCCGTGCGGGCACGCCACCCCAGCGTGACCGCGCGGGCGCCCATGTATCCCAGGGCGTACGCGGCCCACAGCCACACGAAAGGCTGCCAACCGGCGTCCTGCCCACGGCCGAGAAGGTGCACCGCCACGAGTAGCGGGGCGTAGGCGAACAGGGCGGCGACGGCGGCGAGCGCGAGGTAACGGGCATCCTGGGCACCGATGAGCACGCCGTCGAGAATGAAGACGTACGCGGCAACCGGCTGCCCCACCGCGACTACCAGGAGCGCCAGCGCGAACAGGTGCTGCACGGCGGGGTCGGGCGTGAAGATCCAGGCGCCGAAGAAGCCAACGAGCGGGCAGAGCAGGCCGGTAATCACGCCGAAGCCCACCGACCAGCGCACGAGCCGGTTTTTCAGGTCGACCACGGCGGCGCGTCCGGCCTCGGTGTTCAGGTCGGAGGCCCCCAGCTGCTCGCCGAGCAGGGCCTGGGCGGCGATGGCGAGGGAGTCGAGGGCGAAGGCGAGAAAGCTGAAGAACGTCATGGTCAGCTGGTAGGCGGCCAGGTTCTCGGTGCCCTGGGCGGTCACCACGAAGACGGTGGCCAACAGCGCCACGCGCATGGCCAGGGTGCGCAACATCAGCCACGACCCGAGGCTGAACACGCGGCCTAGTCCGCGGCGATCG
Organism: Rothia sp. LK2588; assembly: GCF_040946465.1. Lineage (NCBI taxonomy): Bacteria > Bacillati > Actinomycetota > Actinomycetes > Micrococcales > Micrococcaceae > Rothia > Rothia sp. LK2588. The sequence goes on from NZ_JAYWLS010000002.1 coordinate 520,771, forward strand.
GGGCGGAGGGCCACCTCGTGGCGGCGTATTCCGCGCAACACCATCGCGCCCATCACCAGGCCCATAACCCACTGGATCGCGGCGGTGGCGATCGCCGAACCGGCCACGCCCAGGCCCACCGGGTAGACCAGCAACCAGCTCAACCCCAGGTTCGCGGCGGCGCCGATGCCAGCCACGTACAGCGGGGTGACGGTATCCTGCAAACCGCGCAACACGCCCACGGCGGCCAGCACCAGCAACATGCCCGGCAGGCCGAACAGGGACGGACGCAGGTAGTCGGCGGCGAAGGTCAGCGTCTGCCCGTTCGCGCCCATGGCCCGCAGGATCGGGTCGCAGGCGAACCAACCGACGACGGCCAGGGTCACGCCGATGAGCAGGGCGGCGGCCATGCCGTCGCGGCCCGCAGTGTAGGCCTCGCGAAGACGCCCGGCGCCGAAGGCCCGCGCCACCGCCGGCGTGGTCGAGTAGGAAAGAAAGATCATCAGACCCACCACGGTCTGGATAACGGTGGAACCCAGCGTCAGCCCGGCCAGCGGCCCCGTGCCCAGGTGCCCGACGATCGCGGTGTCGCCGAGCACGAACAGCGGCTCGGCCACCAATGCCCCGAACGCCGGCAGGGCCAGCGCCAGGATGCGGCGGTTCAGGGAGGGGTGGTTGGCGGGTTGGGGGGTTTCGGGTGCGGCGTTGCGAGAAGTCATAGGACTCTTATTTTAGGGCGGTATGCTTCGTGAGGCACCAGGGTGGGTAGTCCCGTTTCGAGCAGGCTGGCTCCGCTCAGTAATTCGGTGAAAGCCTGAAACCTTCTGGAAACCCCCTCAGGGAGTTTCCTTCAAAGGGCCGCCTATGGAAAATCCCGCACATCCTCAACCCATCATCATCAATCTATTCCCTCGCTTTGCTGGGGAAGAGGATGATCAGAGAAAGGAAGTGCGGGATTTTTGTTGTCTGTTAGGACTGTTTGCCTTCCTTATAGAGGAAGTAAGACTGCACGGCCATGAGGGCGAAGATGGCCCACAGGAGGCCAGTACTGTTATCACTGACAGGAACCCACTGCATTGCGCCCAGAAGAGCTACAGCAGCGAGGATGACTGAGAGGACCAGCCAGAGGGTGCGGAGCTTATTATTTTGAGACCGGAACATAATAGACGAGGACAATCCTTTTCGAGGGGTACAGGGACTATGCACCAGAATTATGTGCGTGCGGGTTACAGCGCCACTGGTGATCTAAGAAATATTTAGTAGTTATTCCGCCTTTAAATATTATAAAAGGAATTTCAGTGGTGCCCGGCAGATGAGTGGCTCACATGCATGGGAATGAGGAGGTTCTGCGGCGAGATCGACCATGTTCTCGACGATGAACTGGGAGGCCGCCTCCGCCGGAAGGCTCACTCATCGCCGAAAGGCCGCATTTCCACCGCGAGGCCGGTAACCTACTCTGTTCGTTTTTGAAATGCCCTACGCCTCTTAACCGAGTAAATGATGGTGCACACGATGAACGGCGCAACATAGGTCCAGGTAAAGCTCGGGGACTCGTCCTGCACCATCCCCAATTGCACCATCAATAACATTGTCAACATACATAAGCTCACCCCACATGAAACCACCGCGTGAAACTCGCGAACATGTTCATAGACTTCCTGGTATTCCTCCGGGGGAGTATTGAGGGCATACGACGCACTGTTAGCCTGCGGAAAGAACACAAAAATGAGGAAAAGAGTTGCGAGGAGTGGGCTTGTCCACGTAAGGCCGATTTCTGGATGAGTGGAGCGAACCATGGAAATAAAAACCATGTTTACAGCCACGAGCACGAGGGCTACCACAAGTAACTTTTTGTTCTTTAAAGACATACCCCCGGGAGCCGGACGCGACCGCATCGTACGAGCGGGGTCGTTCGCCTCCCAGGGGTTGAGGTCTTTTTCGTCAGACATGTGACATTAAGGGTTTAGAGCTCGACGGTATCCGAGTGGCCCGAAGCGCGCTTGCCGGTGACCTTGTTCTTGACGATCTGAGCCAGGGCGTTTGCCTTGCCACCGGGGATGCCCCAGAACTGAGCCGACTCGCTCTTGAAGTGGAGCAGACCCAGGTTCGGGTCGTCCTTACCCTGCGGGAAGTAGGCCTTGGCGGAGTCGTTCCAGAGTTCCTCGATCATGGCGCGGTCGTCCACGAACTCGACGGTGCCGGAGACCGAGAGCCAGGAGCCGGTCTCGGCAAAGGCCAGGTTGACCTCGGGGGTCTGGCGCAACTGCTGAGCCTGGTCGCCGTCGAGGGTGATGAAGAACCAGACGTCGGCGTCTTCGTCGACCTGCTGGGGGGTCATGGGGTGAGTCTGAATCTTGCCGGACTCAGAAACGGACCCCATCATCACGAAGCGCTCACCGCGCATAATCTCGACGATTTGATCTTGGGTGATGCCGTCTTGTGCTGCGTCTGCCATTTTTCTCCTTCGATTGCCGTGCGGTGTCTCCGCACGGATTGATAAGTCTACTTACACTCTAGCGGGTTGTAGAGACCGCCGCCACAGGGGGTTTCGGCGAAAGGCCGTGTTTTTGGCGAGAGTTTAGTGCGCCGAGAGGCCGCGTGTAGGACGGCCTTTCGACAGGGAGGCGGCCTCTCGGCGGAGCGCCCCCAGGGAGGCGGCCTCTCAGTGGTTGCGACCGCGAAAGTCTCTCGGTGACCAGAAAAGTACGGTCATCCAGAGACTTTCGCGGTTGCAAGCTCACCCCGTTCCAAGAGATCAGGGACGTCGGCGGTCGCAAACTCGCCCCCGGCGTCCTAACTCTGGTACATCACCTCGGTGAAGGCCGGCCGGTACCCCAGCTTCTCGTTGATGGCGTTCATGTGAACGTTGACGTCCGAGTTGCCGGTGACCAGCACCTTGAGGTGGGGCGCCATCTCCGCCAGACGCCGGTGGTTGGTGACCTTCACCAGCGTGCCGAGCCTGTGTCCGCGGTGAACCGGCATCACCAGGGTGTTTTCTTGGTACCCCATGGTGGTGCCCGGCGTGGTCTTGAAGGCGATTTCCGACTGCGCGGCCATGGTGTCGTCGGGCGCGAAGGCCACGGTGTGGATCGAGGTGAACCCCATGTCTCGGCCGCGCTGCAGGATCTCCCGCACGCGCTCCACCGGCATATCCTGCACGTGCTTCTCGGCGCCGCCGACGGGTTCGTCCAGCTCGAGTTGCCGCAGCACAACGCCGAACTCCGCAAGGTGTTCCTCGGGAACGTCGTTGATCCAGGTCTCTAACCGGTAACCCGCCTCTGGCACGGACGCCGCCAGCTCATCCAGAAGCGTGGGCAGCACGGGTAGCGCGAGGGTTTTCATGGTGGCGGTGTTCCTCGCCGCCACTCCGAGCCGGCGGGCGAATTTGTTCCAGGGCAGGGAGGCGTCGCGCGGGTCTGCCCCGGACGGCACCGCGCCGTAGACGGTCACCTTGGTGCGTCGGTTCTCGGTGAGGCATTCCTGCACACGCGCGGCAAGTGCGGTTCCGATGCCGTGCCCGCGCCAGTCGGGGTGCACCCCCAGGCCGACGGTGGCGGTGTCGAGGTGCTCCTGCGTGGGCATGCTGACCATGGCGATGCCCGCCAGCGCGGGGCGACCCTTATGGTCGCGGACTTCGGCTACCCAGCGGTGTTTGTCGGCGAAGGCTGAGGGTTCGAGCGCCGCGCGGCGTTCGTGCACGGTCATGGGTTGCACGCCGCCGAAGAGTTCGCGGTCGCAGGCCTCGTCGAGGGCGTTGAGCATGCGCATATCGTTGTCGGAGGCGAGGTCGATGGCGCGGATGGTAAAGGGGTTGTTGACATTGTCAGTCATGGTGAAAAGTCCTTGAAGTAGAGAGGATTTCCCACCGAAAGCGGACGCCGGACGAACCGGCCCCGCGGGTCAGCGTGCGCGAGGGGCTAACGAATGCGGTGGGTGGGCTGCGCGTTCAGGACGCGAGGGGTTGGCGCTATCTGTGCGGTGGCCATGGTGCTCACCCACCTTTCGGATTCTTGTTGACAGGTGTGTTCTAGATTACACGATGGGGTGTGTCGGGGGAAGGCTCGGGGCGGCCTTTCGGCGAGGGGCCGCGTATAGGACGGCCTTTCGGCAGGGAAGCGGCCTTTCGGCGAAGGGGCAACTACTTCGCCGCAGCCGCGAAACCCTCAGCCTTCTGCCACAGCACCTCCAGGCGGCCGGCATCCACCGCGATGCCGAACTCGTCCCGCAGAATCCGCCCCAAGTCCTCGGCAGAGGTCAACTGCGTTTCCTCGCGCTCACCACCGGCCTGACGGGCCAGCGTGGTATTGGTCAGCGAAACGCGTCCGCCCTCGGGCAACGCGTGCACCACCGCCAGCTGAGAAGTGAACGGCCCGCCAGGTCGAGTGGCGGCCCACCAATTAGACATCTGCAGATCGATGTCGAACACCTCGCGCAACGAGAAACCGTACATCGAGTCGAACTCCCCACGAGAACGACGCTGAACCACGATCTCGTGATCAGCGAGGCGGGATTCATCGAGGACGTCCGCGGCGGCCATCAACCGGAACTCGCCCTGGGCGGTGTGATGGGTTTCGCCGAGCCGATCCAGCGCAAGCGGAACCGGCGGTGTGCCCGCGCCGAACCCGTTGTCGACCAGAACCTCCCGGTCGTCAACGCGCACGATGCTTGCCTGGTGCGAGAGCGGACCAACACCTGGTTTGCCGTGAATCAGCACGCGCGCGAGCACCTGTCGGGTGTGGAACCCGAGCTCTTCTAACACCATGCGAGTCAGCAGAGCGTGCTCGTGACAGAACCCGCCCCGCTTGTTGCGCACAAGCTTCTCGAAGACCGATCGAGGGTCGATCTTAACCGGATCAAATTCGGCGGGATCGTTCACCCGGTCTGCGGCGTAGAGTAGCGGGTCGATGTTCTCGAACGGGATCGCCGCCTCATGAGCGAGAAGGAGTTCGGTAAGAACCTGCATCCCTTCGCCCTCAACCACTCGCTTCTTCAACTCTTCTTGGTTGGTTTTGAGGTTAATTCGCGTGAAGTATTCGTCTAAGAAACCGTCTGGGGTTTCACGTGAAACATTCTGAGTCATCGCAATCCTTTCATCTCGGCGAGAAAAACTTAGAAAGTCAGCACGACCCGCTGGCCGCGTAACGCGCCCTCTTCAAGGTCTTGGTGGACGTCCGCGATCTGCTCGAGCGGGCGCGTCGTCATCTTGAGTTCGGGCAGTTCGCCGCGGCCCGCCAGTTCGTTGACCTTCTCGGCCGCCCGGGCCAGCTGGTCCACGGTGGCGTTGCTGATCACGAAGCCGTTGATCGACCCATCACGGGTGTACAGCTTGCCCACGGGTAACACCGGGGTCGCACCCATGCCCGACATCACCACAATCCGCCCGCCGAGGGCGATCCTTTCCACGGCCGATTCGAGGTCGTTGCGGGACGACGTATCTACCTGCACGTCGAACCCGGAAGGAGCGGTTCGCGCGAGCTCTTCGCCTAGGTTCTCGGAGTGATAGTCCAGAGCGGTCTCGGCACCGAGCTCACGCACCCGGTCCAGGTCCTGCGCCGAGGCAGTGGCCACCACGTGCGGGGTCGCCATACTGGCCAGCGCCACCAACATCGACCCCACGTTGCCACCGCCGCCCTCGATCAGCACGCGCTGATCCCCGCGAGCATCGCCGTCAGCGTGCAGCTGCAGACCGCCGTGCTCAAACAGGGCGAGGTAAGCGGTGGCGGCGGGGTGCACCGCGGCGATGAAACGCAGCGGATCCACACCCTCGGGCAACGGGTAGAGGCGGTCGTTGGGAACCGCCACGTACTCGGACGCCGCCCCCTGGCGTCCGTGGTGGCCCATGCTGTTCGACCACACCAGGCGGCCAGTGCCGACCTCCTCGCCCACGAGGTCGCGGGCGATCACGAAGGGGAAGGGCGTCTCGGTCTCGAAGGCACCGGAGCGCACAAAGGTGTCTACGGGGTTCGCGGTCGTGGCGAGGACTTTCACGAGCGTCTCGTCGGGGCCCGGTTGCGGCAACGGCAGGTCGCCGATCTCGATGTTGGACGCCGGCCCCAGCTCTCGCACGAACGCGGCCTTCATGGTCTCGGGAAGTTGGTTCTGATTCATTGCTTCATCCCCCTTAAAAGGCAGTTTGGCTTACCTTTTCAGTTCTACACCCGATGTTCTGTGCGCGAAAGGGTGGGGGTGGGGTGTATCGACAAGGCGTTGGGGGTGTGAGAATACCCCCTGCATCACATAATGAACAACATCAGAGGTAAACCTTTGATAATTTAACAGATAGTTCTTGATGTGCTTCGTGCAACACGGTCAGCCATAATGATGGCACACCAGGCTATGCAACCGAATAAAACAAAACAAAATACCTAATATTAATTAGGATCCTCGTCGATTTTAAATTTCATCTCGCCCATAAATGCACAGTAGAAGATTTCCCCAATGAATAAAATATCCACACTACTCAAGACGGTTTCGGTGCTCTCTTTGGCTCTCATCGCTGGCGGATGGATGCTAGCAATGGCCATGCGATCATTCGCACTAGAGGTGCCTGCAGAAGCCCCTGGAGTGTTAATTTTGGTCGGTTTGATTTTATTTATCGCAACTGGGTTTGCTTATTTATTCACGCATTCTCATCGCGACTTAAAATAAATCTACTTCTAATATTTCGCGTAATACCCCACAACCTAAAACCACCCACCACCCTAAAAGACTTATCACACCTCGGCGACCCTCACTTTTCGTGGATTTGCACCCTTAAAAACCGTTTTTAAGGGTGCAAATCCACGAAAAGTGAGAGACGGGCGGCTCGGATGGCTACCCAGCGCGGAAGAAAACAAGGTTCTCACCTTACCCTGCAGGCCAGCTCAGTAGGATAGTCTCAGCGCCCCACCCCGAGGGGGCAGGCCCCAACGAAGCGTAAAAGAACGCCCAGCAGAAACGAGGAACCCATGCACGCAGACGTCATCGTGGTCGGCGCGGGATTGGCCGGAATGGTCGCCGCCTGTGAGCTCATCGACGCGGGCAAGGCCGTCACGATCGTCGATCAGGAGTCCGCAGCGAACCTCGGCGGGCAAGCCTTCTGGTCGTTCGGCGGGATGTTCCTCGTCAACTCCCCCATGCAGCGCCGCCTGGGTGTCAAAGACTCCTTCGAGCTCGCCTGGCAAGACTGGCAGGGTTCCGCCGGTTGGGACCGCCTGACCGGCGAGAACCCCGAAGACCACTGGGCGAAACAGTGGGGCCGCGCCTACGTCGAGTTCGCCGCCGGGGAGAAACTGCCCTGGCTCAAAGACCAGGGCGTGAAGTTCACGCCCATCGTCGGCTGGGCCGAACGCGGCGGCCTCACCGCCACCGGCCACGGTAACTCGGTGCCGCGCTTCCACGTGCCCTGGGGTACAGGAACCGGCATCTCCGAACCCTTTGCCAACAAGCTCCGCGCCGCCGCAGCCGAAGGGCGCGTCACCCTCGCCTTCCGCCACCGCGTGAACGAACTCGTCTTCACCGACGGTGCCGTGACCGGCGTCCGCGGGGAGCGCCTAGCACCCGACAACTCACCCCGCGGGGTGGCCTCGAACCGCGAGGTCGTCGGCGACTTCGAACTCTCCGCGCAGGCGGTGGTGCTGGCGTCCGGCGGCATCGGCGGCAACCACGAGGCCGTGCGCCGCTGGTGGCCCGAACGCCTCGGCACCGCGCCGCAGAAGATGATCACCGGCGTGCCAGCCTACGTTGACGGCCGCATGCTCGAGACCGCCGCCGACCAGGGCGTGCGGCTGGTCAACCGCGACCGCATGTGGCACTACACCGAGGGCATCCAGAACTGGAACCCCGTCTGGCCCGATCACGCGATCCGCATCTTGCCCGGCCCCTCCCCCATCTGGTTGGACGCCCGCGGCCGCCGCCTGCCCGCACCCGGCCTGCCCGGATACGACACCCTGGGCACCATGAAGATCCTGCGCACTACCCCCGACATCGCCGGCTACGACTACTCGTGGTTCGTGGTGAACCAGTCCATCATCAAGAAGGAATTCGCGCTCTCCGGCTCGGAACAGAACCCCGACTTTACCAACCGCGACCTGAAACTATTGGCCAAGAGCCGCCTGGGTGCGAGCGCGCCGGGACCGGTAGAAGCCTTCAAGGAACACGGGCAAGACTTCGTGGTCGCCGACTCCCTCGACGAGCTGGTGACGAAGATGAACGAGCTCACCGGCGACGGCCTGCTCTCCGCCGAGCAGGTGGCCGCGCAGATTCGCGCCCGCGACAACGAGGTCGGCAACCGCTACTCCAAAGACGCGCAGACGGTGGGCATCCGCAATTCCCGGAGCTTCCTCGGCGACCGCATTTTCCGCACCGTCAAACCGCACCGGATTCTCGACCCCAAGCACGGCCCGCTGATCGCGGTGCGCCTGTGGACGGTCACCCGCAAGACCCTTGGCGGCATTCAGACCGATCTCACCGGCCGCGCCTTCACCGCCGACGGCTCCCCTCTGGAGGGTCTATATGCCGCGGGAGAGGCAGCCGGTTTTGGCGGCGGTGGTGCCCACGGATACAACGCGCTCGAGGGCACGTTCTTGGGCCAGTGCGTGTTCACCGGACGCACGGTCGGCCGCACCTTGGCCGCCCGCCTGTAATTCGGCGCGCCGAGGGGCCGAGGGGCCGGGGAGCTGAGGAGCCGACCGGCTGGGTTGCCGGCCGCGTCCTTTAATCTTTTTCGTAACCGCGCAGGCGGTTGAGTTCGCGGCGTTCGACCTTTGTGGGGCGTCCGGCGCCGCGTTCTCGACGGGGTAGGCCACCGCGGCTGAGATATGCCGGACGCGGTTCGGAGAGGTCGTCGTAACAGGTCACCGCCACCGGTGCCCCCACTCGCTTGGAAATCAGCTTCTTTACTTCGAAGACGCGCTCCCATCCGGGATAGCGCACCCGCACGATGTCACCGACCTTCAGTTTTTGCGAGGGTTTCACGTGGTCGTCGTTGACGCGCACGTGACCGGCCCGGCACTCATCGGAGGCGAGCGAGCGGGTCTTGAAAATGCGTACGGACCAGAGCCAGACGTCCACGCGCGTGGGTTTCTGGGGTTCTTCAGACATGCTCTCCATCCTACCGATCCGCGAACTCCCGATTTTTGTGCGAACTCCCGAGAAATTTTAGGGAATTCGCACAAAAATCGGGATCTCGCGGATCTGGGCGAACGGGCCGTATCACGCTAGACTGTGATTCAAGACACAAGCACAGACAGCGAAGAACCAACGATGCCCCTCTACGAATTCAAGTGCCCCACCTGCGGTGTTTTCGAAGAACACCACCCCATGAGCAACATCCCGCGCGCCACCGCCTGCCACGAATGCGGCGCCGATGCTCGCAAAATCATGTCTTCCATCAAGCTCTCCCACCTGAACTCGGCGCGCGGTAAAGCGTTGAGTTCCGCCGAAGCCTCCGCGCACGAACCGCAGGTGGTCACCTCGATGCCCGGAACCCGCGGCCGACCCACGCCCGTCACCACCAACCCGCTCCACGCCAAGCTGCCGCGCCCCTAGCGGCGGCCGGCGGCGTCCTCAAGCCATCCCAAAAATCAACCACAGATGAAGAAGGAGGGCACCATGCCCGAGGTATTGTTCCCGCTCGATTCCAGCAAACCCTTCGACCAACAAGAGAAGATCGGCCACAACCGATGGCACCCTGACATCCCGCCGATCGCCACCGTCAAACCCGGAACCACCTTCCGCGCCGACTGCCGCGAGTGGTTCGACGGCTTCATCAAGAACGACGACTCCGCCGACGACATCCGCGACGCCCCCTTGCACAAGGTGCACGCCCTGGCCGGCCCCTTCGCGGTGGAAGGCGCCGAACCGGGCGACCTGTTGATCGTCGACATCGTCGACATCGGGGCCATCCCGCAGGAGGAAGGCCCGCTGGCGGGCCAGGGCTGGGGATACACTGGCATCTTCGCCAAGAACAACGGCGGCGGTTTTCTCACCGAGCAGTTCCCCGACGCCTACAAGGCCGTCTGGGATTTCCAGGGTAGCGAGTGCACCTCCCGCCACATCCCGCACGTGAAGTTCACCGGCATCCACCACCCCGGCCTCATGGGCACCGCGCCGTCGGCGGACCTGCTGAAGAAGTGGAACAAGCGCGAGGGCGACCTGATCGCCACCGACCCGCAGCGCGTTCCCCCGTTGGCCCTGCCGCCCGAACCGGACGGCGCGATCCTCGGAACCCTGACCGGCGCCGAGTACGCCCGCGTGGCGTCCGAGGCAGCCCGAACCGCTCCCCCGCGCGAGAACGGCGGTAACCAAGACATCAAGAACCTCACCAAGGGTTCGCGCGTGTTCTACCCCGTCTTTGTGCCCGGTGGTAACCTCTCGGTCGGCGACCTGCACTTCTCGCAGGGCGACGGCGAGATCACCTTCTGCGGCGCGATCGAGATGGGCGGTTACATCGACCTGCACGTGGACGTCATCAAGGGCGGCATGGAGAAGTACGGCGTGAGCGAAAACGCGATCTTCATGCCCGGACGCGGCGGCCCGGTTTACTCGGAGTGGCTGGCGTTCTCGGGCACCTCGGTGACCCTCGAGGGCGAACAGCGTTACCTGGATTCGCAGCTGGCCTACCAGCGTGCGATCCTGCACGCGATCGACTACCTGACCAAGTTCGGTTACACCCCGGAGCAGGCGTACCTGTTGCTGGGTGCCGCCCCGATCGAGGGACGCTTCTCGGGTGTGGTAGACGTGCCGAACTCGTGCGCGACGGTCTACCTGCCAACCGAGATCTTCGACTTCGACGTGCGTCCGGGTGCGGACGGTCCCACGCAGATCGATCCGGGTCAGGGCGCGCCGAAGTCGGCCAACCCCGCCTAACCCGATCCGCGACATCCCGATTTTTGTGCGAATCCCCGAAAATTTCTCGGGATTTCGCGCAAAAATCGGGAACTCGCCGATCAGAGGGTGGGCGATAGACTCTACCCATGAGCTCCTGCGCCGATCGCCCCTCCGAACACCGCCTCGTCACCCCGCCGTTGCCGCCGGGGTCTTGCTCCTCCTTCACCGACGAAGAGCTCGCCGGCACCGCCGCCCACGAAAACCTGTGGGTGGCCCTCGAACACCCGGGCAACTGGGGGCGCGACATTTACGACGGCCACGCCTTCGACGCCGAGACCTCCGCCGCGCTCCAACAGAAAATGGCGGACGCCGGCGCCCGCCTCCTGCTCATTCGCAAACCCGGACGCGCCGGTCAGGCCGCCCGCGCGGCCGGCTCTCACCGCGTCTTCGTGGCCGACGCCGCCAAAGCTCGGTTGTACGCCCTGACCGTCAAAGACGCCCGCGACCTGCTCGACCTCCCGTTGGACACCCCGCAGCTCATCGCCGGCGCGCGGCAGGTGCAGCAGACCCTCATGTTGGTGTGTACGAACGCCAAGCGGGACCGCTGTTGCGCCCTCGCCGGCCGCCCCCTGGCGGATTTCCTCGCCCGTGAACTGCCTGCCGATACGGTCTGGGAGTGCTCCCACACCGGTGGGCACCGCTTTGCCCCGGTCGCCATCGCTCTGCCGACCGGTTACACCTACGGCCGGTTGAACGCGGCCTCCGGATTGAGCGCCTACCGCAGCTTGGCCGAGCACAACGCCCCCAGCACCCTGGGTTTGCGCGGTCGTTCCACCCTGGACGGCGCGGAGCAGGCCGCCGAGGTGCTGGTGCGCCGCGAGCTGGCCGAGAGAGGGGAGACCCCAAGCGTGGGCGACCTGACGATCAGCGAGCTGGCCAAGCCCGGCGCGCGTTCTGCGGGGGTGCATCACGTGGTGGTCACCCACCGCGACGGACGCCGCTGGGAGCTGGCCCTGCAACAGAAGGGGCTGCCGCCGCGTCCGGCATCGTGCGGCAAGGAGGCCAAGCCGGGAGCCTCGTGGGTGCCGGCACAGGAGCGCCCCGCCTCGTCGTGTTAGCACCGTCCACTGGCGGGCGCGGTGGGTGGGTCCACGCCCCGCTCTGGTGAACACGCCCTCTTTCTTGGGCAAAACCTCGGTAGCTCCACACCCGGTTTTTTCGTTTCTACAATGGATTGCATCCAACAACACACCACACACAACGGAATATGCAACCGGAGATCATCACTGATTCGCTGACCCTCCGCCCCCTGGCCGAGCGCGACGTTCCGGCGCTGACCCACGCCTGGTCAGACCCGGAGATCCGCCGCTGGTGCATGGCGGTGCCGCTGACTTTCGCGCCCGGGGACGTGCGGGAGTTCGTGGCCATGGCCCACATCTTGGCCGAAGCCGAGACCGAGTTCATCTGGGCGATCGAGGAGCACCGCCAACTACGCGGCATGGTATCGCTCTTCGACATCACCGAGGGCAACGCTCAGGTCGGCTTCTGGCTGGCCCCGAACGCCCGCGGCCACGGGGTGCTCACCCGCGCCCTGCACGCGCTCACCCAAGCCGCCTTCGCCGACGAAGACCTCGCGCTCGACCGCCTGACCTGGACCAGCATCGAGGGCAATATCGATTCGCGGCGGGCGGCGGTACGCGCCGGTTTCGCCGAGATCCGCTTTGTGCCCGGCGGCACCGCAGGCAGGCCCGACAGCGCCGGACGCCCCACCCGGCTCGACGCCTGGCAGGGGGTGCTGACCCGCTCGCGCTGGGAGCATTTCGCCGAAAACTTTGGTGCCACTCGCCGCAGGACGCCGCGGGCTGCATGAGCACCCCCGTGGCAGGATTTCAAGAGACGTTAATAGTTTTTAAAAATTTATAGAGAGATGTACACCGTTGTTCAACGGTGTACATCTGCATTTATAAGGAGGGATGCGTCAAGGTTTTCGTTGCCAAATATCTTTACGCAATGTTGTAAAGACCAGTACTGTGGCCATGAAAAATCCGAAAAGTCCCGATGTAATCCAACTGCCAAAGGGCAACGATGAGTCTCCGCCGAAACTCCTAACGACAAAGCCGCCGGCAATAAAGATCGCAACTGTCAAAAGGTATATCCCTAGCAATCGAAGTGCTACTGATTTTTTATTTTTCATAGTTTTACCTACCCTTCACAATGCGGATCTAAAACCGCTATAGTTGTCCTCGACAAGTGAAGGCGGCGTAGGCGAGAACCGACGCAACAACCACCGGGCCACCAATAGCTTTGCCGGCAGTAGAGACGAAAGCCGGCCCTAGTGCACGAACAATCGTAGTAGCCGCTAAGCCCCATTTCGCCGCTTTAATTGCAGTTACGATTGAGCCCCAGGTACCTGCAGAAAATGCTGTAAAAGGGATTCCCAGAGCACCCACTACCAAACACTTTGCGTATTCTGTCGCACCCTGGGGGGCCACGCTACCTTTACTTGAAAAATGAAAGAGAGATGCTTGTACCCCAGAAGCGTTCATCTCAGCAGCAAGACTGCGGAAGAGCTGCAGATTGTGAGCATAGCCCGCTGACGTCACGGCCACCTCGTCAACCACATAGGAACCGTCGGTGCTTTGAATAACAAATTTTGTGAAGATCAATTTGTGAAGATCAACTCGAGAGCTTGTTCAAGCTGAATCTCGGCTTCTGTAGCCTGGGTGTTGTAAGTGTAGTTGTTATCGGACGATAGAGTTTGATTAGCAAATGCAACTGAAGAACTTCCTAGTGTGAGTGCTGCACTAACTCCAAGAGCAAGGAGTTGCTTTCCCAATCCCTTCATGAGAGACTCCTTAAATTTTTCATACGGTTTGAGTGTTGTACATCACAGTATACCCATACTGTCGGTCTGTGACAAGGGGAAATGCATAATAAACCAGCAGTTACGTGATTAGGTCGCCACAGACGTCCTGAGTGAGACTTTGCATTCACACGACTTCACGCGGTCGTAACCGGGAGCGTGTATTCACCTGCCACCGCCCGACCTCTAGCCAAAGCCGCGAACGTGGCGATAAGTTGGGGCTCAATACCGCTACAGTCAGGAGGCTCGCATGTCCGTTATCACCTCCACCCACCCCATTGTCGCCGCGCCCATGGCGGGCGGCCCGTCGTCCGTGGAGCTGGCGCGCGCGGTGGCGCAGGCCGGCGGGTTCCCGTTCCTTGCGGCAGGCTACAAGACCGTGGAGCAACTCGCCGAGCAGGTGCGCGCCGCCCGCAGTTTCGGTGTTGACTTCGGCGTGAACCTGTTCGTTCCGGCCTCGGCCAACGACGCCCCGACGTCCCAGGAACCCTTCGACCGTTCCGCCTTCGAGGCCTTCGCCGACCGCATCGCGCCCGAGGCCGCCGCGCTAGGAGTCGAGCTGCCCCGCGAACCCCGCACCGACGATGACCTTTACACCGAGAAGCTGGCCTATCTGCGGCGGAACCCGGTCCCGGTCGTCTCCTTCACGTTCGGGTTGTCCTCCGCCCAGGTCATCGCCCACTTACAGCAGGTGGGCACGCGAGTGCTGGTGACGGTCACGACCGCCGCCGAGGCCGCCGCAGCCGAGGCCAACGGCGCCGACGGGTTGGTGGTGCAGGGGCCACGCGCCGGTGGGCACAGCGCCACGTTCGATCCCACGCGAACCTTCGGGGATCGTCCGACCGTAGAGGTGTTGCACGACATTCTTGAAATTACACAAATTCCCGCGGTCGCGGCGGGCGGGGTCGACAGTCCGGCTACCGCCCGGCAGTTGCTGGACGCCGGCGCCGAGGCCGTCGCGCTGGGTACCGCATTGCTCCGCACGGACGAGGCGGGCACCTCGCCCACGCACCGTGCCGCCCTGGCCGACCCGCGTTTCACCGAGACAGTGCTGACCAGCGCATTCACCGGTCGCCCGGCGCGCGCCCTGAAGAATGAGTATCTGCAGCGCCACCATGACCACGCAATCCTGGCGTACCCCCAGGTGCACCATCTGACCAAGCAGCTCCGCGCGGCGGCGGGCCAAGCCGGGGACGCCGAACGCCTACACCTGTGGGCCGGTACGGGGTGGCGTGCTGCGCGCGCGGGCTCCGCTCGGGATGTTATCGCCGAGTTTGCCGCCCAGCTGGGATAGGGCGCAGGAAAAGTTTTCAGAGAAGGGTCAACCGAGCGACCCGCACCCGTACGCCCCTCTTAGATACGTAAATTTTGGGTTTCTTTGATGGTTCCGAAAGTTAGCCCAAAGTTTGCCCGTGAGAGCGGATTTCCACTGTCGTTGACTAGGCAACACAGGATAAGATTAGTGTGTTCTAGGCAACAGTAGACCAGTGGGGACTGGCGGGGCCTTCAACAACACACTCGCGCCGCTGACGAAAGGATTTTCGAATGCGCCGCATTCTCGCAACTCTGGCCGGAGCCACCCTCGCCGCCGGCGTGGTTGTCACCCCGGCACAGGCCCTCGACAACACCACAGACTCCCCCACCGCCGTCCACATCTCGGCCGCGGCCCCAACGAGTCACTCAACTCCCGAAGGTCACTCTGACATGACGAAAACCGAAAAGTCCCTCAAGCAAGCTAGCGAAGCCACGGTGGCTGACTTCACCAGCACCCCCACCCTGATCTCCATGGGCGTGGGCCTGCTCGTGGTGGCCGCGATGGTGGTCTCCAGCGTCCGCGCAGCGGGCCGCGAGGAGAACCAATATCACTAAGCTCCCACCCTTCTTTCCAAGGTGCTCTTCGGGTTATTTACCCCCAAAATGACCACAAAGAGCACCTTGTTTTTATTTGCCAAACAAACTATGGTAAGCCCCTTAAAACCTCTCTGACTACCAGAAACTCGCCACCGCCCCGGCAGAGTGTCGTGTTCAGTCCCACCTGCCCCCACTACCGGGAGACTTGTCACCTCTTGTGAGAAAATATCCCTATGACTTTCGAGAGTGCGCCTATGACGCATTTGCCGACGCTCGCAGTAATCCTCGAAGATCACTCCGCATCTATCGCTGAGACCATCACGGTCACGGCTGAGATAGTTCGCGGTTCGTTGACTCATATGGAACTTTCCGATGAGAACGGTGAACCCATGCACCATCAGCCGCTCTCGTCACAACTGCGTGACGAGCTCACGCGCCTGGTCGATGCCGGAGAGATCTCCGAGAACTGTCAGCTTCGCCTGCAGACCGTGCCTGAGCCGTCCACCTCTCCCGCCTCGCAAGAGAGCCCGGAGAGCGCCGCGGCTCCCGTTGGCGACCCCGGCGACCTCGACTCGGTCGTCCACGTCAACAACGACGGCCTGGCCATGCGCGCGGCACTCATCACCTTGGGCCACCGCCACGGCTACACCGATACCGAACTGCGCGAGGTCTCTACCCGCGCCGGCGAGTCGCTGCCCGAGATCCGCTTCTTCCGCTCGCTCGTTCGCGAAGGGCGCGTGGTGCAGGGCGATCACGAGAACGTCGTCGCCTCCCCGCTCCAGGCAGACTTCGGCGCCGCACGCTTTCAGCAGGCCGAGATGAGCCTCCCCGCGCCCTCCCCCACCGACGTAGTGCAGCCGCTGCTGACGCACGAGGGCTGGGTGGAGCTGGCCCACGACGATCACGTGCTGTACGCGGTGGACGCCGCACCCGGCGCCAGCGGTGAGATCGGTCAGGTGATCGGCCGCTCCGCCACCGAACCGCAGGTGCCCTACCTCGTAGCCCGCTCGCTGGGCCAGTTCATCACCGGCGACTGGGTCAGCCCCAACCTGGGGACCGCCAACTCACAGAAGTGGGTTGCCACGATGTCGGTGGAAGAATCCGATGCGGGCGAAAAACCGCGTGAAACTTCGGAGGAAAGCCCCGCTGAGACCCCGACTGAAGGCTCCGAGAACAAGGGTGAAGGCAACGCCGAAGACCCGATCGCGGCCTACGAGCGCTACCGCGCCCAGATCGCCGCGCAGAACTCCGCCGACTCCATTCCGCAGGAAAACCTCGAAGCTACCCAAGACGAAGAGGCCATCCTCAACCTGCAATACGAGCTAGAAACCCACAACGCAGACAAGCTCAACGAGACCGAGCGGCACCTCGCCGACGACTTCGCGGCGATCGCGTTCGGCAAGGAGAAGACGCGCCGCGAGGAATCCGCTACCGGCGACTCCAACGCTCCGGTCGATCAGGATCGCCGCCGCCCCGCGGAAACCGAGGGCCAGCCCGAGACCCGCGCGGAACAACGCCAGGATCCGATCACCGAGGCGCTCGACGAGTCTGCCTCCGCTCGCCGCGCAGCCTCCGATCGAGACACCGCCCGCGCCAACCAGTCGGGATTCATGGCCTCGCTCCGCAAGTTCTTCACCGGGGAGTAACTACCCGGGGTGCGGTGACAACGAACCGCAGCCCGCGCCCGGTCTTGCCGCGCAACGCTCGTTAAACGCTCAGCGTGCCGCTACCCATCACGGTAGCGGCGCGCTGAGCGTTTAACGCGTGAGCTAGTGCCGAGCGGCGGCAGATGAGGGGGCGCTCACGAGGAACTCCGGCGAGGTGAACCCCTGCTTCTCGAAGGCGGTAGCCACCGCCTCGGCGACCTTCTCGACGTCGTCGCGACGCACGAGCGCAATAGCGGAGCCGCCGAAACCGCCGCCGGTCATACGCGAACCCAGCGCGCCGGCCTCGCGTGCGGCGTCCACGGCGGTATCTAGCTCGGGGCACGAAACCTTGTACTGGTCACGCAGCGAGTCGTGCGACTGGTTCAACAACTCGCCCAGGCGCGTCCAGTCGGCGGGGTCAACCTCGGTGCGATCGGCGAAGAGCGCGATGCACTCCTCCACCCGGGCCATCTCGCTCCAGACGTGCTGCACGGCATCGCGGATGACGGCACGGTCAACGTGCGCGGGCAGGCTCAGCGAATCCACGCGGTCGTCCCACTCGCGCAACAGCTTCTCGGCGCCGGCCAGGGTGGGGGTGTCGGGGAAGACATCGCGCAGGGTCTGCACGCCCAGGGCCTCGCGGGCCACCTCGGTGGATTCACGACGCGCCGCGTACTGGCCATCGGAGAGGTTGTGGTGGGCGCGGGTATCGATCACCAAGATCGCCAGGCCGGCCTGAGCCACGTCGATCTCGATCGGAGAAGCGGAGAAATCGCGGCAGTCGATCGCCAACACGTTGCCGCGCTGGGCGCGCAACGAAATGGACTGGTCCATGCCGCCGGTGGAAGCACCGGCGATCTCGTTCTCGGCACGGATGCAGGCTTCGGCGAGCGCCTTGCGGCCTTCGTCGGTCTCGGCCAGGCGTTCGCGTTGCGGGTTCTGCCGCGAGAGCAGATCGTCTACGCCCACCGCGATGGAACACTCGAGCGCGGCGGAAGACGAGAGGCCCGCGCCCAGCGGCACCGCGGAGTCAATGGCGATCTGCGCCCCAAACTCGCGGCCCGCAGCGGAGAATGAATCGCCCTCCTGCTGGGCCATCGCCCAGGGCACGCCGGCCACGTACGACATCCACCCCGAGAGCTTGCCGGGGGCAACCTCGGCGAACCGCACCGCGTCCTCAGAGGCCTCGGTGTTGTCTTGGCCGGCGTCCCCCTGGCGGGTGACGGCACGGATCTGCCCCTCGGCGGGGCCCATGGCCACGAAGGTGCGCTGCTCGATGGCGAAAGGCAGCACGGTGCCGCCGCAGTAATCGATGTGTTCGCCCAGCAGGTTCACGCGGCCCGGGGCGGAGTAGACGCCCGCCGGAGCCTCGCCGAAGGTCTGCCGAAACTGCTCCACCACGTTGTTTTCGAGCTGTTCGGCGGGGATGTTTTCTTTCCACGAGACGTGCATTAGTTCTCCTCAGGTGCACCGGGCGCCAGCTCCTTGAAGCGCGCGGCGATGCGTTCGGGTGTGGTGTCGCTGATCCAGGCGGCCATGGCCGATTCCGAACCCGCCAGGTATTTCATCTTGCCCGGCGAGCGCATGAGTGAGAAGACGTGCAGGAACATCCGCGAGATATTCTCGCCCTCGCGCAACGGGGCCTGGTGCCAGGCCGAAATGTAGGGCAGTTTCTCGACGCCGTCGAAGAAGCGGTCCACGCGGCCCAGCAGGTCGAGGTAGAGGCGGGTGAGGTCGTCTTTTTCGGCTTCGGTCAGCTCGGTGAAGTCCCGGGCGGCGCGGCGGGGCATGACGATGAATTCGACGGGCCACTTGGCGGCGTAGGGAACGTAGGCCACCCAGTGTTCGGTTTGGGTGATCACGCGCTGCTCGGCCTGCAGCTCAGCGTGGAGGACGTCGCCGAGTAGGTCCCCGCCCCGCTCGTGCTTCCAGCGATTGGCCTGGCGCACCAGCGCAGCGGTGTAGGCGGGCGTGTAGGGGTAGGCGTAGATCTGCCCGTGTGGGTGCGGGAGAGTCACGCCGATTTCTTCGCCGCGGTTCTCGAAGGGGAAGACCTGTACGATGCCCTCTCGCTGGGAGAGTTCGCGGGTGCGGTGCGTCCAGGCTTCGACGACGGTGCGGGCGCGGTCGTAACCGAGGGTGCCGAAGGAGCCGTAGTGGTCGGGGGTGAAGCTGACGACCTCGCAGCGTCCGCCGGGGGTGGTTTCGGTGAAGAGCGGTTCGTCGCGGAGGGTTTCGAGCGGGCCCTGCAGGGAGGGGAAGCGGTTTTCGAAGACCACCACGTCGTAGTCTTCTTCGGGGATCTCACCGGGCACGGTGCCCACGCCGGCCGGGGCCAGCGGGTCTTCGTCGGCCGGCGGCATGAAGGTGCGGTTGTTGCGGTGGGCGGCAATCGCCACGGAGTCGCCGGTCAGCGGGTCCACTCGCACGCAGGCGGCCTCGTGCGGGGGCAGGGTGCGCGGTTCGAGCGGGCGGAGGTCTTCGATGCGTCGAGTCTTGTGGCCCGAGACGTACGGTTCGCTGTCGTCGAAGAAGATGATCTCGCGACCATCGGCGAGCGTACCTTTGGTGACTTTGACTGTCGTCATGCTGGCAACACCTTTTCTCAACGAGAAGTGAACAGTAATAAACATTATTGCACAGCGCCCCCGACGAAGGACAGACCTCTTAGTTCTCGAGGTTTCGCCAGGACAGCTGCAGGAAAACCGGTAAACATGCCCTAAAAAGTGGTGGCGCGCGGTGTTGAATTATGTTTGAATAAACATAAACAAACATTCAACGGTGAATGCGGTCTGCTTTGAAAGGGTGGGAGACCATGATCGTCCCCAAACACTACGAGAACCTCGGGATTCTCCATGAGCACACGCTCGAACCCCGCAACTACTACGTGCCGGCCTCCCGCGATATGGGTGCGCTGGTGGCGGACCGCGCGGAGTCCGACCGCTACACCAACCTCAACGGCACCTGGTCTTTCCGCTACTACCCCAGCGTCTACGACGTCACCGAAGAGTTCTTCGCCGCCGATTTCGACCACTCCGACTTCGACGAGATTCCCGTTCCCTCGGTGTGGCAGTCCCACGGTTACGACACCCCGCAGTACACCAACTTCAAGTACCCCTACCCGCAAGACCCGCCCTTCGTGCCGCACGAGAACCCCGCCGGCGCGTACGTCCGCGAATTCGACTACTCCGCCGCTGCCAACGCCGAGCGCGCCCACCTGGTCTTCGAGGGCATCGACTCCTGCTACTACGTGTGGGTCAACGGCGCGTACGTCGGGTACAGCCAGGTCTCGCACGCCACCGCCGAATTCGACATCACCGAGCACCTCACCGAGGGTAAGAACACGCTGGCCGTGCTCGTGCTCAAGTGGTGCGACGGTAGCTACCTCGAGGATCAAGACAAGTTCCGCACCTCCGGCATTTTCCGCGACGTCTACATCCTCAACCGCCCCGCAGATCACCTGCGCAACTACTTCGTCTCCACCGCGCTGTCCGACGGACAGGCGACCGTCAGTATCGACGCCACCTTCGCGGGAACCCCCGCGGTCACCGCCACCCTGCAGGACGCCGCGGGCCAGACCGTGGCCACCGGCAGCTTCGCACCCGGCAGCGAACGGGCAGGCTTCACCCATGCGCTACGGTTGAACATAGAAGAACCCCAGCTGTGGAACCCCGAGAACCCCTACCTCTACGACCTCCTCTTGGACACCGAGAACGAGGTGATCCACGAGCGCGTGGGCGTGCGCGAGATCAAGATCCGCCACAACGTGTTGTACCTCAACGGCGCGCCCTTCACCTTCCGCGGCGTGAACCGGCACGACTCCGACCCCGTTCTCGGCCCCGCCGTAGACATCGAGCACCTGCAGCGCGACCTCGAGCTCATCAAGCAGCACAACTTCAACGCGATTCGCAGCAGCCACTACCCCAACTCGCCCTACTTCTACCAGCTGTGTGACGAGTACGGCTTTCTCGTGATGTCTGAAGCAGACAACGAAAGCCACGGCACCCAGGTGCAGTACCTGAAAGACAGCTCCTTCGAGAACCAGGTGAAGCACTGGAACGAGCGCATCGCCGATAACCCCGAATTCAACGAGTCCACCCTGGACCGCATGCAGCTGTGCGTGATCCGGGAGCAGAACCGCCCCTCGGTGATCGCCTGGTCGGCGGGTAACGAGTGCGCCTACGGTTGTACCCTGGAGAACGCGCTGGCCTGGGTCAAAGCCTACGATCCCGAGCGCATCACCGCCTACGAGAGCTCGTACTACGACGACCACAAGCGTTCCTACGACTACTCCAACATCGACCTCTACAGCCGCATGTACCCGCCGTTCGAGGACGTACAGAAGTACCTTTCCTCCGACCCCGACAAGCCGTTTTTGCTCATCGAATACTGCCATGCCATGGGCAACGGCCCCGGCGACTTCGAGGATTACTTCCAGCTCATCGACAACAACCGGGCCATGTGCGGCGGCTTCGTGTGGGAATGGTGCGACCACGCCGTCTACGCGGGCCTGGCACCCAGCGGCAAGGGTCGTTACCTCTACGGTGGCGACCACGGCGAGACGGTCCACGACGGCAATTTCTGCATGGACGGCCTGGTCTACCCCGACCGCACCCCGCACACCAACCTGCTCGAGTACCGCAACGTCGCCCGCCCCGCTCGCGTCGTCGCCTTCGACTCGAGCACCGGCCGGCTGACCCTGCGCAATTACCTCGACTTCACCCACCTCAACGAGTACGTGGACGCCGCGTGGGAGATCCGCCGCAACGGCAAGGTCGTCTCGGAGGGCACACTGACGCTCCCCGAGGACGCCGCCCCGCACCGGGACGTCACCCTCACCCTGGACGCCGAGCTGCCTACCTCGGGCGACTGCTACCTGATCGTGAAGTTCACCGCCGTCCAAGACCGCCCGCTGCTGCCCGCCGGGACCTTCCTCGGCCTGGACGAAACCCCGATTCAGGTGGTGGACTCCACGAACGAAGACGTGCAGAAGGTTCTCGAGACCCCGGGCTTCTCGCAGGACCTGCAGGTCACCGAAAGCGACCGCTACGTTGAGGTCTCTGGCGAGAAGTTCACCTACGTGTTCAACAAGCTCACCGGCGTCTTCCACCAGCTCACCGCCGACGGCTACGAGCTACTGGACGCCCCGATGGACATCAACATCTGGCGCGCCCCCACCGACAACGACATGTACCTGCGCGAGAAGTGGGAAGAGGCCCGCTTTCACCAGGCCTACACCCACGCCTACTCGAGCACCGTCGTCCAGGACGGTGAGAACGTGGTGATCAAGAGCGTGCTGAGCGTGGTCGCGCCCACCGTGCAACCCATTCTGCGCGTGAACGCCCTCTGGCAGATCGAACCCTCGGGCCTGATCCGCACCTCGTTGCAGGTCACCAAAGCCAGTGAGTTCCCGGTCTTGCCCCGCTTCGGGCTGCGCCTGCAGTTGCCGAAGTCGATGAACACCGTGCGTTACTACGGCATGGGCCCGGAGGAAAGCTACCGCGATAAGCACCGGGCCAGCTACCACGGCGTTTTCGAAGCCACGGTTGAAGACTTGCATGAGGACTACCTCATGCCCCAGGAGAACGGCAGCCACTGGGACTGCTCCTATGTGCAGGTCGGCGAGGGCACCCACGCGCTCGGCGTTACCGCGCGCGAAAAGTTCTCCTTCAACGCCTCTCCCTTCACCCAGGAAGAGCTCACCGCAAAGAAGCACAGCTTCGAACTCGAACACAGCGGTTCGACGGTTCTGTGCATCGACTTTGCACAGAACGGTATCGGCTCCAATAGTTGTGGGCCCGAGGTCCTCGAACGATACCAGTTCAACGATGAGGAATTTCTCTTCGAAGTTACTCTCAATCCCTTCACCTCATTGATCTGAGCACCCGCTCCCACACACAAAGGCACAGCACATGACTGAAAAGAAATACCTACGTTGGTACAACGTAGTGGGCTACGGCTCGGGGGACGTTGCCGGTAACGTCGTCTACGCATTCATCGCCTCCTTCGTGATGATCTACCTCTCCGACACCATCGGCCTGAACCCCGGTATCGTCGGTACCCTGATCATGGTTTCGAAGTTCTTCGACGGCTTCACCGACCTGATCTTCGGCGGCTTCATCGATAGAACCAACACCAAGATGGGCAAGGCCCGCCCGTGGATGTTCTGGGGCTTCTTCGGCTGCGCGGCAATGATCATCGCGATCTTCGCCATTCCCACCAACATGGGTCAGTTCGCCCAGTACGCCTGGTTCTTCATCGCCTACACCCTGCTGAACTCCGTCTTCTACACCGCCAACAACATTGCCTACGGTGCGTTGACCGCGCTCATCACCAAGAACGGCAACGAGCGTGTGCAGATGGGTTCCGCCCGCTTCATGTTCGCCTTCGGTACCTCCATGTTGATCCAGACCATCACCGTCGGTGCCGTGCAGTACTTCGGCGGCGGCGCTGAAGCGTGGCGCACCGTGGCGATCATCTACGCGGTGATCGGACTGATCGTCAACTCGATCTCGGTGTTCTCGGTCAAGGAACTCCCCAAGGAGGTTCTGGAAGAAGAGACCCAGTCGATCCCCGTCATCCGCGAGAATCATCCTCTCCCCAATGAGAATTACTCGTTCCGGGAATCCCTGAGCCTCATTCTCAAGAACAAGTACTACCTGATCTTGCTCTCGGTGTTCCTGCTTAACCAGATCTACAACGCCACCCTGGGCATCGGCATCTACTTCATGATCTACATCCTCGGCGACGGCAACCTGCTCGGACCCTTCGCCTGGGCCATCAACATCCCGATGATCGTCGGTCTGCTGTTCACCCCGATGATCGTGCAGAAGATGCGCGGTATGTACCACGTGAACCTCTACGGTTACATGCTTGGTTTCATCGGCCGTGTGCTGGTTATCGTGGCGGCCTACATGGGCAATGTGCCGCTCATGTTGGTCTTCTCGGCGATCGCGTCCCTGGGTATCAGCCCCCTGCAGGGCACCATCAACGCCCTCATCGCCGAGGCATCGGAACACACCTTCCTCACCCAGAAGAAGCGCATCGACGGAACCATGTTCTCGGCGACCTCGCTGGGTGTGAAGATTGGCGGCGGCATCGGCACCGCGGTGACCGGTTGGCTACTGGCGGCCTCCGGCTACGTGGCCAACGCCGAGACCCAGTCTGAATCGGCCACCAACATGTTGTACGTCATGTACGTATGGATCCCCGCCATCATCAATCTGTTGGTCATTTTCCTTCTCTCCAAACTCAAGGTGGAGAAGGCTAACCGGGAGTTGCGCGAGAATGCACCGCTCAACTACCAAATCATCGATCGCTAGTATCTAGCATCGCCCCGACGGCGGGGGTTATCCTCCGCCGGTGGGGATTCACTCCCAAACGAACGCGGGGCGCACAGTGGTTCTACACTGGGCGCCCCGCGTTCTAGATTTAACGCTACCGTACAGGGGTTAACGCTCCACGTTGCCGACCTGCTCGCCGGCGACTACGGTGCGTGCGGCGTCCTGAATCGGGCGAACACCGAAATCTTTCTTGTTGGTCACCATCACCATGATCTCCGTTTCGGGCTGCACCATGTTCGCCGCCATCCAGTCGATGTCGACGATCGGCTGACCCGCGGTGACCTGCTGGCCGGGTTCGGTGAGAACGGTGAACCCGCGCCCTTTATGCTCTCCGGGTTCGGCGCCGATGTGCACGAGCACCTCGGCGCGGTCGGGGGTGCGGATCATGAACGCGCGGCGGGTGCGCTGCATGAGCACCAGCTCGCCGGAGACGGGGGCGACGATCGTGTTCTCGTGGGGAATCACCGCGTAGCCCTCCCCCATGAGGCCGCTGGCGAAGACCTTATCGCTCACCTCAGACAGCATCTGGTACTGGCCGCCCACGGGAGCCACCAGCTCCTCACCGAGCAGGCCCTGACGGCCATCGGGCTTCATAGAAGCAGAATCTTTTTTCTTCTTCTTGCCGAAACCGAACAATTCTCTCGCTCCTCACGGATGCAGTGATCTATCTTTCATTTGAGCCTACCCCCTCGACAGATGCAGGCGCGACTTTTAGGGGGTGGAATTTTGGTCCCTGGTTGTAACGTTGTACTGAAGAGACATGACCGGGGGTGCACACCCGCAAGTTGCGCCCCGGTAGAAGGCCCCGAGGAGATCACCGTGACGCAGACCGAAACCCCCGATTACGCCGAGCTGGAAGTCTTCATCCCCGGCCCGGGTGAGAACGAGGACGACCCGAAGGACGTCGAGCGCGAGGAGTTCCTCGCCACCGCGCAACAGCTACTGGACGCCGGGCACGACATCGCGGTCTACTCCACCGACTCCTACCCCTCCGCCTTCACCGACTGCGCCCCGGTGGCCGAGCAGATCGAGATGGCCGGCGCCGAGGTACTGCCGATCCTGCTGGTGGACGGCACGGTCAAGGTTTCGTACAACTACCCCGACCGTGAGCAGCTAGAACGGTTCTCGAAAGCGCGCACGGTCAAGCAGAAGAAGCTCCCCGCGGCCGCGGCGGCCTGTGGCGGTGGCGCATCGGACGCCCCCGTGGCGCCCACCATGGAGCCGGCGGGTTTCGCGGCCAAGCTGGCCGGGGTAACAGAGAAGCCCGCAGGCGGCCCCGAGATCGGCATGCGCCGCAACCTCATGGGCGGCGACTTCGGCCAGGGCCTGCCCGGTGCGGGCGAATCGGCCACCTCCGCGAGCGCCAACCCGGCCCAAGGCTCCACCCCCAACGCCGGCGGTTGCGGCTGCGGTGGTTGCGGCTGTAGCTAGTCCCCGGGTTTAACGGATGGCCCCGCGGTCAACGGATGATCCCCGCGCTCAGCGGGCCATCACCAGTGTTTTGTGCCCGCCGAAGGTAGCGGTTTTGCCGGTCTCGGCGAAGCCGTGTTTGCGGTAGAAGGCGATGGCGCGCGGGTTGGCGGCGAGCACCTCTAGTCGGGCGGGTTGGTCGCCGAGAAGCTCGTTCAGTAGCATCCGCCCGACCCCTGCGCCGAAGACCTCGGGGAGGGTGTAGAGCAGGGTTAGCTCGGTGATCTCGCCGGGCGCCGTGCGGGTGGAGGCGACCCCGACGAGTCGGGCGGCGGCGTCCACTGCGACTAAGCCGCGGCGCTGCGCCTCGGTGCGGGCTTCGGTGTCGTAACCGGTGGCGTCCATCTGTTCAAACCACCAGCGGTACCCTTCCACCCGCTGGGGGTTCTGCTGTTCCTGCTCCACGAAAACGCGCTCGTCAAACACGCCCCGGTAGGCCGCCCGCCAACTGGCCAGACGCACGGCGGCGAAGGCCTCGGCGTCCTCAGGTCTGGGCACGCGAAGCCGATAGCTGGTGGCCGGGTGTTGCGGGTCGTGGGTGGTTCTCTGCATGGCGTTCTCTCGAGGGGGTCTCAGGCGGTGATCTCGAAGATGGTCCAGGTGGCGGTGTGGGTCTCACCGGGTTCCAGACGGGTCAGATCGGTTCCCGAATTGAAGGCGTTGGCCGGGGCGCTCATGGGCTCGACGGCCACCCCGCGCCGGGTCTCGCCGTCGGTGTAGCACTGTAGCCACGCGATGTCTTCCCCGAAGCTGAGGCCGGTGCCGGTGTTGTCTGCGGTAGTGAGCCGCACGACCGCGCTACCGTCGCCTTCGCGGGTGATGCCGCCGAAGGCGTCGTCGAGATTCACGCCGACCAGGGCCAGGCCTTCGTCGAGCCGGCGGTTGGCGGGCAGTTCTTGGTCGCCGTTCAGCGGGATCATGCGGTCGGTCACGGGCAACTGATAGGTCACCGGTGCGCGCAGGGTCCACTCGTCCACCGCACCGGGGGTTTCGGGCTCACCGGAGGCGACGAGGTAGGGATGGGCGCCCATCGCGTAAGGGGCTGTGTCGGCACCGATGTTGGTGGCGCTCAGCCGGCAGTGCAACCCCTCGCCGCTGACCGTGTAGGTGACGGTGAACTCGAGCTGAAAGGGGTAACCGGGTTGCGGCACCAGATCCAGGTGGGCGGTGAGACTGTGGTTCTCCTCCAACTCGGTGGCCTGGAGCGAGAACCGTTGCCAGGCCAGCAGGCCGTGGTTGGAGTTGTTGCGTTCCACCTCGGTGATGGGCGCCTGATATTCCGCACCTTCCCAGGTGTACCGGCCGTCTTCGAGGCGGTTGGGCCAGGGCGCGAGCAGGGCACCGCGGTAGGCGGTGTTGATCTCGGTTTCGGACGCCGGGAGCACCAGCTGCCGCCCGGTGGGGCCCGTGAGGGAAACCAGGGTGGCGCCGACCTCGGCGATGCGGGCCGTGTACCCGCCGGCGTTGATGGTCACGATTTTTCCGAGGACGGACGGTGTGCGGCGCTGTGTCATGATGTTCCTTCGCGGGAGTGGGATGATTAAGGCTAATGTACCCCGGAATTATCTGAGCGTGTCACTCGCGACATGCGCCGTTGTTGTGCGGGGACAAACCGAGAAGGAACCCATGACAAGTAACAACAAGCCACGCATCCTGGCGATCACCGCGTGCCCCACCGGTATCGCCCACACCTATATGGCCGCCGAGAAGCTCACCGCGGCGGCGGCCGAGCTCAACATGGATCTCAAGGTCGAGACCCACGGTTCGATCGGCGTGGAGGGCACCTTCAGCGAGGCAGACGTAGCCGCAGCAGACGCCGTGCTCGTTGCCGCCGATACCGCCGTCGATAAAGAGCGTTTTGCCGGCAAACGCCTGCTGACCGCTTCGGTCTCCGAGGCGATTAAGAACCCCAACGACCTGCTAACCCGCGCCCAGTCTGCCCCGGTGTACGGTGCCGGGGCGGGTGCCGGGACAGGCCAGGCGGCCGGTGGCGAGTCTGTGGCGGCGTCCGAGACCGGCCGCGCGGGGACGTCCGTGGTGGCTGGCAATGAAACCGGTAAGGGTTCGCTGGGCCGCTCGATGTACCAGGCGCTCATGAACGGCGTCTCCCACATGATCCCCTTCGTGGTCTGCGGCGGTCTAATGATCGCGGTGGCCCTCTCCCTGGGCGGCCAACCCACCCCCGAGGGCCTCAAAGTTCCTGAAGATTCGTTCTGGAACACCATCCTGCAGATCGGCTCCCTGGCGTTTAGCCTGATGGTTCCGGTGCTTTCGGCCTTCATCGCCTCGGGCATCGCCGGCCGCCCCGGCCTGGCTCCCGGCTTCATCACCGGCCTGATCGCCACCACCGGCTCGCTCTACGGCACCGAGACCGGCGCGGGATTCATCGGCGGCATCATCACCGGTTTCCTCTCCGGTTACGTGGCCCTGGCGATCCGCAAGATTCGGGTGAATAAGTATCTGGCCGCCATCTGGCCGATCATCGTGATCCCGATCCTCACGACCACCATCGTGGGTCTGCTCTTCGTGTACCTGCTGGGCAACCCGATCGCCGCCCTGTTTGAGAACCTCACGCAGTGGCTCTCTACCCTCGACGGCGCGTCCATGATCATTCTCGGCGCGATCCTAGGTGCCATGATCGCCTTCGACATGGGTGGGCCCTTCAACAAGACCGCCTTCCTCTTCGGCGGCGGCATGATCGCCTCGGGCAACGCGGCCCCCATGGGCATGACCGCGGCGGCCATCGCCGTTCCCCCGCTGGCCGTGGGCGTGGCGACGCTGTTGCGCCGCAAGCTCTTCACGCAGACCGAGCGCGACTCGGGAATCGCCGCCCTGTTCATGGGTTTCTTCGGCATCACCGAGGGCGCGATTCCGTTGGCGGCGGCGCGTCCGCTGCAGGTAATCCCGGCGAACGTGGCCGGTGGTGCGACCGCCGGAGCCCTGGCCGGGTTGTGGGGCGTGAAAGATAACGTGATGCACGGCGGCCCCATCGTCGCGCTCCTGGGCGCGGTGGACGGCGTCGCCCTGTTCTTCTTGGCCCTGTTGGCAGGCATCGCGGTCACGGTCGCGGTCATGCTCACCCTGCTGGGACTCTCGACCCGGCGCGCGGCGCGGGCGGGCCACGGCCTTGAGGACGCCGCTGACCGCAACGACGAGCGCGTTCCCGCCACCGCCGCGGCGGCTACCGCCGAGGCCGGCGAGACCGAGCCGGCACGCGCGTCGACGACGACCGCCGGCGGTTCCGCACCGATGACCGATGCGGAATATAACCACACCGGCATCAAAGACCTCATTCACGAGGGCCTGATCGTGCTCGATCAACCCGTCGACAGCGAAGGCCGCGACTCCGTGATCGACTCGTTGGCGCGCGTGGCCGGAGTGCACGGTCGCTTCACCGACTCCGATCAGGTAGTGATCGCCGCCTTCGCCCGCGAGGATCAGGGCACCACCGCGGTCGGTCACGGTGTGGCCATCCCGCACGCCCGGTGCGCGGCCGTGAAGAAACCCACCCTGGTCTTTGCGCGGCTGGCCGAGCCGGGCGTGGAGTGGTCCGCACCCGACGCGCAACCGGTACGCCTGGTGTTTCTGGTGGCCGTGCCGGAGTCCGCCGGCGACGAGCACCTACGCATCCTCTCGAAACTGGCGCGGTCGCTGATGCGCGAACCTTTCCGCCAGGAGTTGCTGACCGCACGCACCGAGACTCAGGCGCTGACCGCGATCAACGGCGCCCTGAACTAGCCCAGGGCGCGGTCGAGACAACCGGTTTTTAGAGAGCGGCGGCGCTGCCTACCTGTTCACCTGCGGTGACCGGGTGGGCGGCGTCGTTGTTTTTGGTCAGCGCGAACTTCTTAGAGTTGGTCACCATCACCATGACGTCGGTGGCGGGCACCTCGGAGGCAATCGCGGCCCAGTCGACCTCCAGCACGGGCTGACCCGCGGCCACGGTGTCCCCGCGGGAAACGCGCGCGGTGAACCCACGGCCGCCCAGTTCAACGGTGTCGATACCCACATGCACGAGCACCTCGGCCCCGGCGGGGGTCTTGACCAGGAAGGCGTGCAGGGTGTCTTGCAGGATGGCGACTTCGCCCGCCACGGGAGAGACGACCACGCCATCCTCCGGCACGACGGCGAAACCATCGCCCATGGTGCCCTGTGCGAACACCGGGTCGGGGACGTCCGCGAGCTTCTTGTACTGCCCGGTCGCCGGGGCGACGAGCGGCTCGGCCACAGCGGAAGCCGACGGGGTGGCGGCGGGCTGCTGGGCGACGTCCTTCTTTTTCTTTCCAAAACCAAACATGGATACTCCCTCAGTGGTGATTGTGTTCTTCCTTTGAGCCTACCCGCCCCGTGAGGTTTAGGTCACATCAGAACCGGGGCCGAGGGTATTCAAAATTCGAAAAATTTGCCGCCCGGGGTGCGCGGCGGCCACCGACCCCGCCCCCCGGTCGTCTGAAAAGCTATACACTCAGGATCAGCAGACTGATCAAAGGAGCATGCATGTCGGGCTATCAACCCACCGGATATGAAGCCTCACTCCCCCCGCTCACCGAAGGACCCCACAAGAAGCACCTCGGCAGGGTCGCGCTCGTGGCCACCTTCGGTGGACTTCTCTTCGGTTACGACACCGGCGTGATCAACGGCGCGATCACGCCGATGACCAAAGAACTCGGATTGGAGGCCTCCGGCATCGGCCTGGTGACCTCGTCCCTGCTCTTGGCCGCCGCGATCGGCGCACTTGTCTCCGGGAAGATCTCCGACGCGATCGGGCGGCGCAAGATCATCCTTGCCCTGGCCGTACTCTTCTTCATCGGCGCCGTCGCCTGCTCGCTGGCCCCCAACCTCGTCTTGTTGCTGATCGGACGCGTGTTGCTCGGCCTGGCGGTCGGTGGCGCGTCCACGGTAGTGCCGGTCTTTCTCGCCGAGCTCGCCCCCTTCGAAGTGCGCGGCTCGTTCTCCGGCCGCAACGAGATGATGATCGTGGTCGGTCAGCTCGCCGCCTTCGTCATCAACGCCATCCTGGGCACCACGCTGGGCCACCACGACCACGTCTGGCGCTACATGCTGGCGATCTGCGCCCTGCCGGCCATCTTCCTCTTCGTGGGTATGCTACGCATGCCCGAGTCACCCCGCTGGCTCCTCGACCGGGGGCAGCACAACCAGGCGCTGGCAGTGTTGAAGACCGTACGCTCCGAAGACCGCGCCGTGGCCGAGCTGAATTCGATCGAACGAGCGCTGCACGACGAGAAGCACCAAGAGACCCCGAGTGTCGGGGAAATCCTCAAGACCGGTTGGATGCGGCACATCGTGCTGACCGGTGTGGCCATCGCCGTGTTCCAGCAGCTCACCGGTATCAACTCGATCATGTTCTACGGAACGATCGTGCTCGAAGACGCCGGGTTCTCCACCAACGCCGCGCTCATTGCCAACACCGCCAACGGCGTGATCGCCGTGATCGGTGCCTTCATCGCGCTGTGGATGATGGAGCGCATCAACCGCCGTACCACCATGATCACCGGATACGCGCTGGTGACCCTCCTGCACCTGCTCATCGGGTTAGGAGCCCTGCTCATCCCCGATCACCTCGCGGCGCGTCCGTGGATCCTGCTGATCCTCATCGTCGCCTTCGTGGGCTCGATGCAGACCTTCCTCAACGTGGCAACCTGGGTGCTGCTCTCGGAAATCTTCCCGCAGAAGATCCGCGCCTTCGGCATGGGCTTCTCGGTGCTCTGCCTGTGGCTGACGAACGCCCTGGTGGCCTACGTCTTTCCGATCGCGCTGAACGCGGTGGGCCTGAACACCACCTTCTTCGCGTTCGCGATCATCAATGCGGTAGCGGTGTTCGTCATGTTCAAGATGATCCCCGAGACCCGCGGCAAGTCGCTCGAAGAGGTCGAGGCCGAGGTGGCCACCGGTGCCATCCACACCGTCCATGGCTCGCGGTAAGGCCCGCTCGTTAGAATTGAGCCTATGACTGAAGAAATCGCCCGTATCGAGCACCAGCCCGACCTCGTGGTTGCGGGCCTGCGCAAGACGATCAAACCGCCCGAAGGCTACGCCGAGCTGTGGAAAGAAGTGGTCAACTCGATCACCCTGGCCGGGGCAGACGTCTCCCAGGCGCAGCAGATCGCGATCATGTTCGGCGCCAACGCCAACCAGGAGTTCGACTACATGGCCGGGGTGGTCATCGACTCCCGTGAAAGCGCGGCCAAGCTCGGCCTCAACGCCGCAGAGGTGCCGGCCGGCGAATACGCCATCGTGGACGTCCAGGGCCCGGCCCTGCTGGCGTCGGCCACAGGAATGGACTACCTCATCGGCGACTTCATTCCCAACCGCGGCCTCGTGCCCACCGGCCCGGCCATGGAGATCTTCGGCCCCGGAGACACCACCGCCGAGGACTACATGATGCAGGTGTGGGTTCCGATCAAGGCCGCCGAGCATCGCTAAAGCCCGTACTCACTTTTCGTGGATATGCACCCTTAAAACCGGTTTTAAGGGTGCATATCCACGAAAGGTTAGGGGCGCTCGTCGATAGCTGACAGAGGCGTGCGCGCGGTCTCGCGAGCGGTGACCGCCGCACCCACCACCAGCAGGCACATGGCCACGGTGAACAAGGACGGCCCCAGCCAGCTCTCCAACTCGGGGCCGGCAAAGTACGTGGCCGCCGCCGGAGCCAAACCACCCGAGGCCGCAAACCCGATTTGGGTTCCCAGCGCCAGGCCCGTCACGCGCACCGGGGCGGGGAACATCTCGGCGTAGAACGCCGGCCAGATCCCGTTGGCCATGGAGTAGAAACCACCGTGCATGATCACGCCCCAGACGAAAACCCACACGATCTGCTGTTCGTGCACCGCGTGCAGATAGGGCAGCATCGTCAGCGACGAGGCCAACGCACCAGTGATGAACACCGGTTTCCGCCCCACGCGGTCCGACAGCACGGCAAACAGCGGGATCGCGAGCAGCCCCAGCAGGTTCGAGGCCACCGGCACCCACAGCATCGTGGTGCGCTCAATGCCCGCGTGGGTGGCGTACGAGAGCGCGAAAGTCGTGAACACCATGTTCACGGTATTCACCATCGCACAGACCGCGATACGGGCCACCATCACCTTATGGCCGGCCAGCACGGCGCGTAGCGGGGTGCGGGACGCGGCGTCCCGCTTCGTGAAGGAGGGCGGCTCGTGCAGACGGCGGCGAATCAACCACGCGGCCACCACCACGAACGCCGAAAGCCAGAAAGGCACGCGCCAGCCCCAGGAATATAGTTGCTCCTCGGGCAATGCCGCAAACGGAATAAAGATCGCGGTCGCCAGTAGCGAGCCGAACTGGGTGCCCTGGAGCGTCCAGCTGGTGATGAACCCGCGCTGATGGTCTTGCGCGTGTTCCAGAGACATCGAAATGGCGCTGGCCTGCTCGCCCGCCGCCGATAACCCCTGGAGCATACGACAGAGCACCAGCAGACCGGGAGCAAGCAGCCCCGCCGAATCGAAAGTGGGCAGGCACCCGATCGCAAACGTGGCACCGCCCATGAGAAAGAGGGTCAGCATCATCACGAACTTGCGTCCGAACCGGTCACCGAGCGGCCCCACCAGCATCGCGCCGAGTGGGCGCACCACGTACGCCACCCCGATCACGGCCATAGATTTCAGAACTGCCGCGGCGGGAGCGTCTTCGGGAAAGAAGATGTGATTGAGCACGATCGCGGCGGCGGTGCCGTAGACCGCGAAGTCATAATATTCCAGGGCAGAACCGATCCAGCTGGCGACGGCGGCTCGACGAGGCGACTTCATCTGCGGGGTCTCTGCCATGTGTCCTCTTTCGCGTAGTGCCCTCCCCCATAGTCATGGGGTGAGCAATCTAGGGGTAGAAAAACCATACCCGCAAGTGAGGGCAGGCGGTAACCCCGTGCCCAGTGAATGAAACCCGAGCACCTATACTTTTAGTTCAGAGCCTTTCGCCGCACAGAATGGGTAACCACATGGCAACACCTTCCGCTCCGCGCACCTCGATCATCATGCCCGTCTTCAAGACCGAGACCACGGTGGTGCGGGCCGTAGAGAGCGTGCTGGCCCAGACCGACCCCGACTTCGAGCTACTTGTGCTCATCGACGGCTCCCCCGACGACTCCTCCCGTGTGATCGCCGAATACCTCCAGAACCACCCCGACGACCGCGTGCGGGTTTTCGACAATCCCGAAAACCGCGGCGTATCGGCAGTGCGCAACCAGGGATTGAGCGAGGCCCGCGGTGATTGGATCGCCTTTCTCGACTCCGACGACCGCCTCGAACCCCACTTTCTCGAAACGCTGCACATCTACGCCCGGGAGTCGGGCGCAGACATCGCCATCGGGGCGCACACCCTCACCGAGCAGGACGGTACCCGGACCGTTCGTGCCCGCGCCACCCCGGGGCTCTACACCGGCGAGCAGGCCAGCCTGAAACTTCTGGACGACTCGCTCACCCCCTATCTCTGGGACAAGCTCTTCACCGCCGAGACGCTGGGCGGGGTGCACTTCCCCGAAGACATTCACCGCGCCGAAGACGCCGTGGTGGTGCTCACCGCGCTCACCCAGGCCCGATTCGTGGTCGCCTGCGCCGAACCGGTCTACCTCTACACGGTAGACGCCGGCGGTCTCACCTGGGGCCGCATCACCCCGTTGGACGAGAGCGAACGGCTCATGGACTACCTGACCTCGGCCGCGCAGTCGTTGCCGGCGTCCGGGGCGCGGAGCAAGGCGTTGACCACGCAACGGGTGCTGACCTTTCTCAACAACGCCCAGCAGGCGCTGGTCGTCGGCGGTAACGAGTCCGACGCGGTGATCCGCGGAGCCCGGCAAAGAATCAGCTGGGCCGCCGCCTGCCAGACACTGGCCAGCCGCCCGGTCTTCGGTGCCGCGGCCGTGCTGTTGAAGGCCTCACCGGAGCTCTATCGCATTCTCTACGGCGCATATATCAAGCGCGTCTACGGCCTGTAACCCTCGAGAACCCAAGGAAGTCATGACCCCCTCGCCCCGCACGTCCATCATCATGCCGGTCTACAACGCCGAAGACCGCATTGCGCTCTCGATCGACTCGGTGCTGGCTCAGACCGACCCCGACTTCGAGCTGCTCGTGCTCATCGACGGCTCCCCCGACGATTCCTCCCGTGTGATTGCCGAATACCTCCAGAACCGCCCCGACGAGCGCGTGCGGGTTTTCGACAATCCCGAAAACCGCGGCGTCTCCACCGTACGTAACCAGGGTCTCGATGAAGCCCGCGGTGAGTGGATCGCCTTCCTCGATTCGGGCGATACGATGCGCCCGGCTCTCCTCGAGACTCTGCACGGGTACGCGGACAAGTACGGGGCAGATATGGTCGGCTCGTTGCTCTCGATCGTCAAGGCCGCGGATGGTTCCGTGAACGACCGCACGGGCATTCCCACCACGGAATATACCGGTGATGAGGCCGCCATCTCGCTTCTCACGGGCCAGGGCATGACCCCGTATGTGAGCGACAAACTCGTGCGCGCGAGCCTCTTCGAGAACATTCGCTTCCCCGCCGGAATCCATCGCGGCGAGGATGCGCTCACCATTCTGGCGCTCTGCCGCGCCGCCCAAAAGGTTGTAATGACCGACGAAGTGCTCAACGAATACTTCATGGATTCCACGGGCCTGACCTGGGGCCGCATCACGCCCCTCGAGGAATCTCGTCGCCTCATGGAGCTGCAACGGGAGATCTTGGGTGACCTCCTCCATACCGGCCCCGGCAAACGCGCCTACGACACCTCGTCGGTGATCACCTACCTCAACAACGCCCAGCAGGCGCTTTTCCGCGACGACGCCGCGGGCCGCCAGGTCATCGCAGACTGCCGCCGCGAGATCGGCTGGGGGCAGGCACTCTCGGCGGTACGGGCGAACAAGATGTTCGGCGCCGCGGCGATCCTCTTGAAGGTCTCACCGGCCCTGTACCGCACGCTCTACGGCGCCTACGTTAAGCGGACTTACGGTCTCTAGCTCGGGCCACCATGCCCGCTAGGTGCACGGCGATACCGCAGATGGGGCCGCCGTAAAGGGCGATCAGCACGCGCGGCACCAGGTCCATCGGCAGGAACAGCAATGCGAGGCTCACGGCGGCGCCGATCACCCAGCCGGCCACATACACCTTGTGGAGGTTCAGGGCGAGCACCGCGGTGCCGGTGAGCACCAACAGCGCCATAAAAGCGGAGGCGAAGGTGAGGGCGCCCAGCGTCCACCCCTGCGCCACCTCGTGGTAGGCCTGCACCTGCTCGGGTTTCGGCGCGTAGATCAGCAGGAAGAGCCAGGGGCCAATCAAAAACGCGAGCACGCCACCGATCGCGCCGACACCCAACAGGGCGCCCGCAGGTTTAAGGAGGGCGGCCAGCGGCCGATGCGCCTGCTTGAGGAACATCGAGATCGCCACGCCCTGGAACGCCTGTAGCGGCAACATGATGGGGGTTCGCGTGATCGAGACGGCCAGGATCAGCGCGCCCATCATCATCTTCAGGTAGGCATCATTCTTCTCGTCGCCGGAGGCCTGCATCATGAGCGGGAACCCGACAGTCAGCGCAGCCGAGGCCGCCGAAGATCCCATGGCCAGCAAGATATTGCGGGTGAGTCGTGCAACCGGGACGTCGGCGCGGGCGTTGAAAACTTTGCGGCCAGTCTTCGAGAAAAGTACCAACAGTGGCCACAGAAGTGCCGGTGAGATAGCGGCCGCTTCCAGACCCCACAGCGAACCCACTACCATGCCCACAACGAGCATCGCCACTAAACGCCAGAGCGCTTCGCTAGCGGTAATGGAGGCCATCATGTACCAGCTATTGAGGCCGGCGGCGTTACCACTCATGGCAACCTGTACCGCGTACAGAAGGCAGGCCACGCCGATCGCTACCACAACCCCCAAGGTATTCTGCTTGAGGAATTCGCCGATCCACAGCGGTGAGCTGAGCACCAGCACGGCGCCGATCACCGCACCTATTCCCATGGCAACATACGTTGGGCGTGCCCCGGCCGGCCCCGTCGAGACCGAGCCGCTCAGGCTCTCTCCGGACGGGTCGCTCTGCGCGATCTCGCGGAGCCGCTGTGCGCCGACGGCGCGGGTGGCCTCAGAGGTAATGCCCCCGATCACGCCGTAGACGCCGAAGAGCAACGCCCAAAAGAGCATAAACTCGGTCACGGCTGTGCCACCCAGCACCCGCTGCACGATGACGGTGGCGATAAAGGTAGAGGCGGCGGCCAGTACTGAGGCGAGAAGGATCGAGGTCGATTCCTTCTTGGTGATCGTGCGTTCTTGGCTCAACCTACTTGACCAGGTGGGTAGCCAGGTTCTTTACGCCGTTCCACTTCTTCGCCATAGCGGCCTTGGGCAGCAGGGTGGCGGCGTGCATACGCGAGGAGAAGTGCAGGCGGGCGACCTTGGCGGCCTTGTTCCAGCCCCGTGCCTGCATCTCGCCGGCGATGGTCTGGAAGTAGGTGCGCTCCTCGTCGAAGCGAGTACCCTCGAGGGCACGCCATGAAGAATCGGAGGCCTTGTGGCGGCGGTACATAAAGGCGACTGCCTCGTCGTAGTAGAGCGATCCACCGGACATCGCGACGTCCAGCACCAGCGCCATGTCCTGCACCACGTTCAGGCCTTCGCGGAAGCCCAGACCCACGATGGTCTCGGCGCGCCAACCCAGCGAGGGGAAGTACAGCCAGTCACCGCGCAAGATGGAAACCGCGAGATCCTCACCGGAGAGCTCGGTGGTGGTCTTGGGGCGGTAGTAGGCCTTGGTCTTTTCGACCAGGGTGTTCGAGAGCGCGTTGTTTTCGTCGATCACCACGCAACCGGGCTGGAAGATCTTCGCGTTGGGGTTGCGCTCAGCGGCGGAAATGAACCAGTCGATGTAGTTGGGGAGCATGACGTCGTCGGCACCCATCACGGTGACCAGCTCGTTCTCGACGAAGGTCAGGGCCTTGGTGTAGTTGCCGTTGGCACCCAGGTTCTTTTCGTTGCGCATGTAGGTGATGCGGTCGTCGTTCAGCGAGGCGAACCAGCCGGGAATCGAGTCGTCGGGATAGCCGTCGTCCACCACGATCAGGCGCCAATCGGGGTTGGTCTGCCCCAGCACGGAATGCACGGCCTGCTTCATGAAATCAACGTCGCCGTAGTACGGGAACAGCACATCAACGGTCATTTTTAACTCCTGTGGTCAGGGGGTTTAGTCGTTTTATCGAGGATCGGGGGAGATCGCGGCGGAGGGGTCTTCTTCGACTCGATCCGGGCTACCGCGGTGGTCGCCGGGGTTGCCCTGTTCGAGGGCGGCGCGCAGAATCGCCACCTCTTCGGCCAGGGCGCGGGTCTCGTCGGCGTTACGGGAGGCTTCGAGGGTCAAGTGCAGGCTCACGCCGATGAGCATGATGATCGCCAAGAGGAACAGCAGATTCACGGGCATCACCACGCCCGTTACTTCTGCAAACCAATACAGTAACCCGGGGAATATCGCCAAGACGATGATCACCGCCGAGACGATCAGCCAGAGGGCGGCGTACTTCTCTTTCATCTTCTGGTTGCGCACCTGCGCGAAGACCATGATGAAGATGAGAATGGCGAGGATCAAGAAAAAGATATTGGAGGGCATTTAGGGCTCCTGCACCGAAGTCTTTTTGCGGGTCATGGAGATGCCGAAGGCGAAGAACGAGCGCACCAGGTAGATCGCGGACTTGATCGGGCCAGAGGACGGCGTGCCGCCCTGCCGCTCGCGCATCTGCACGGGCACCTGGATGACCTTGCAGCCGGCGCGGATCGCCATCACGGTGGAGTCGATGGTATCGCCTAAGTACTCTGCGGGGAAGAACTCGCAGTACTGGTTGATGCCCTTGCGGTTGGCGGCGCGGAATCCGGAGGTGACGTCGGTGAATTTCTCTCCCGAGATCGCCGAGAACATGACCGACAACAGTCCCATCGCCCACTTGCGGGGGCCGGTGACCTTGTAGTTCTTTGCCTCGGCGAAGCGAGAGCCGATCACGATGTCGGCGCGCTCGAGACCGGCAATGAGGGTCTCAATGTATTCGGGTGGGTGCTGACCGTCGGAGTCCATCTGCAAGGCGATGTCGTAATCCATGCGGCGGGCGTACTTGTACCCGGTTCGCATGGCCGCGCCCACACCCATGTTGTAAGGCAGGTCGATCACGAACGCTCCGGCGCTCTTGGCCACCGCGGAGGTGCGGTCGGTGGAGCCGTCGTTGATCACCACGAGGTCAGCCCACGGCGCCACGCGTCGCAACTCGCGGATGCTAGCAGTGATGGCTTCTTCCTCGTTCCAGGCAGGCATGATGACAAGCACGCGCGGGCGCTTGGCAGGCGCTGGGTTGTCGCTCATCATCTCCGTTGCTCCAAGGGTCGTTGAGGGTGGTTGCAGGCGGTGTCAGCCTGCGCTTCAGTCTAACAGTTGAACCTCCACGCAGGCTGAGACGATCAGTCGCAGGCGGCGACTTCGTAGAGAGCCGCGTCACCCTCACGCTTGACTTCCTTGAGAATGCCGTTGCCCTTGAGGTTCTCGTACCCGGGGAAGCGGTGGGTGTGATCGTCTCCGTTGACCTCTTTCTTGCCGAAATCGAGGTAGTAGTTGAGGTTGTCCTTGTTGACGATCTCACACACCTTGGGGTCGGTCTTGGCCTTGTTGAGGTTCTGTTCGAGGTAGTAGACGTTGTCCGTGGCTTCGTAGATAGCGTGCGCGGCACTGACCTTGCGATCGGCGTAGGCGTAGGCCAGGGAGCCGCCGGTGAAGGGTTGCACCAGAATCTGCTCGTCGGCCGGCACGTAGCTGTCGAGCTCGTCGAGCAACTTCTTCTCGTCCGTGGAGAGCAGACGGGAGTCAGGGCCGGGCACGTAAGAGAAGTAGGTGGAGGCGACCTGGTCGGTGATGGCCTTGGCGGTTTGCCCGAAGTAGCTCACGAGCAGAACGGCGATCACGGCCAGCACGCCGGTAACCAGCTGGCGGGCGCGGTCGGCGCCGAGCGCTTCGCCACTTTCCGCGCGCGAACCGAATCCGGCCGCTTTACGATCGGCGAGTGCGCGCGTGGCGGCACCGAATGCGGCGGAATCCGCGATCTTCCGGGTCAGCCAAGATATGCCATATGCCGCAACTGGAATACATACGAGGGGTAACAACGCTGCCAAGCGGTAAGAGTCGTGGTACCAGACGCCTACCACCCAGTAACGGTCTTCCTCCCACGGCAGGGAACGGGCGGCGCCGTAGAAGAACGCCACAACGCACCAGCTGGCCACGAGCCAGAGGTGGCGGCCGCCGTCCTTAAAGAGGGCGAAAATGCCCAGCAACAAGAGGATCGTGACGAACCACTGCGGGATACCCCCGATGGGTGCGTTGAGCACCGCCTCACCGTAGGCCTGAGCCTGGGAGATCATCGGGTTCCAAATGATGCCGGCCTCTTTCTCGGGTCGCACCACACCCCAGAGGTAGTTCACGACCCAGAGCAGTACGCCGATGCCGGCTACCTGCAACGCGGCCACCCACCAGGGGGTGCGCGAGCGCACCGCGGCCACGATCTGCAGGATCGCGCGGGTGATGAAGATCGGGACGACGATCACCAGCAGAGACATCACGGCGTTGGGGTGGGAGATCGCCACGCCGATGCCGACGAAGAATCCGAGGAACAGCGTTTGGGTCAGACCGAGTCGGCGCACCCATCCCACGCGGAAGAGCTGCGCGACGAGGCCGATGCCGACCGGGAGCACGGAGATGCCCAGAAGGTTCGGGTACAGCACGCCGAAGAAGAGCAGGAGAATCGGGAAGCCGGTGAAGGCGGCGCACAGCGCGCCGAGGCTCAGGACGGCCGGGGCGTTCAGCGTGACGATCTGGCGCACCATGAACAGTACGCTCAGGGGCCAGATGACGGCGGCGGTCAGAAGCGCCACCACGTTGGTCGCCGCGGGAATCGATATATCCGCGTTGAGGAATACGAGGGAGACGATGTCGTGCCAGGCGGCCGGGTAGAAAAAGACGGGATTGTCTCCGGAGGTCAGCGCAGCCACGTGCAATGATGAGGCGTTGCCGGTGTCTTCGATGAAGCGGATGACGTTAAGGTGAAAGTTGTTATCCCAGGTCTGCGAGATCCACTCGGGATTTCCCAGCGAGTTGGTGGTGTTACGGGCCAGCAGGATCGCGCCGATGGCGAAGCTGATCCAGTATAGGCCCTGATCGCGCGAGAACCAGCGCTGCGGCAGGAGGGTGGCGCCCTCGCCGACGCGGACATCCGCCACCTCGTCAGCTGCCCCGTTGGCAGTTGCGGTGCGGTTACGGCGTGACCCCAGGCGTCCGGCGGCCCAGGTTAAAACGAATCCGAGGGCGGCCACCAGCAGAGCGAAGACCAGGGGAATCCACAGCGACCAGCCCACCCCGAGCATGGGGGCGAGGATCGCGCTGATAGAGATCATGGCCACCGACAGCGCCGGGGCGGCAGCGAACGCGTCGAATCCACGCAGGCGCGAGGCCAGGGCAACCAAGATGCCGGGAAGGAAGATCACGACCGCGCACAAGACTGCCGGCAGGAACATCGCTGACCATGACACGAGAGGGTTCTCCGTTCGCTTCTACACTGTGGTTCGGGGGTGAGCTCCCCTCATCCGTTCAATTATAGGGAGGCGTAGCTGGGAGCCGGCTCATCACCGCGTTGAGTACCTCTTCACAGGAGCCGGTAGCGTCCACGCTCAGGTGGGGTTCGTCGTCGCCGGGGACCTCAAGGGTGGCCAGTTGCGAGTCCAGCAGCGCCGGGGGCATGAAGTGGCCGCGGCGGTCGGTGACGCGTTGCAGGATCACCTCGCGTGGGGCGGTGAGGTGCACAAACACTATTTTTCCGGACGCGGTGCGCAGCACGTCCCGGTATTTCCGCTTGAGCGCGGAGCAGGTGACCACGGTGCCCTGCCCGAGGGCGTGCTGCTCACTCACAGCGTCTGCGATGAGTTGAAGCCAGGGGGCGCGGTCGGCGTCGGTGAGCGGCGTGCCGGATCGCATGAGGGCGATGTTGGTGCCGGGGTGGAGGTCATCCCCCTCGATGAAGGTGTACCCCAGGGTGCGGGCGAGCGCGCGGGCGAGGCTGGTTTT
The DNA here is from genome assembly GCF_040946465.1 of Rothia sp. LK2588. Classification (NCBI taxonomy): domain Bacteria; kingdom Bacillati; phylum Actinomycetota; class Actinomycetes; order Micrococcales; family Micrococcaceae; genus Rothia; species Rothia sp. LK2588. Next base: position 562,828 of record NZ_JAYWLS010000002.1, read on the forward strand.
GCCGGTTCCCGAGACGCCCATGACCACATAGTGGGTGAGCCGGTGGTGATCCATATTCTGTATTGTTCCACCGCGGTAGTGGGCGTAACAAAACTTCTTCTCTTACACATAGCGACACAACGTGGCGTTAGGGTGGAGAGGAGTTTTACCCTGTAAACGCGTGGCGCACGCAGGGCTTGCCGTCACTGTCTCCACGAGTAATCCAGCAAGAAGGTAACGATGGATAAGACCGATAAAGAACTTTTCATCGAAAGTTTCGGTGCACAGGCTGCCGGCGTGGCGATCATTACCGCCCAGGGTTCCGACGGTCAGCCCGCCGGGCTCACCATTTCGTCGCTATCCTCGGTTTCTGCGGAGCCACCGATGGTGGCTTTTTCTTTTCAGGGCCGCACCGGTTCGGCGGCGAAGATCGTGGACGCCTCGTCGTTCTTGATTCACCTGGTCGGCGGTGAAAACGTACAGTTGGCCCAGAACTTTGCCACGAGCAAGTTCCCCAAGTTTGCCGATACCTCCACCTGGGAGCTACTACCCACCGGTGAGCCTCTGTTGGCGGGCGTCGGCCGGGTGTTCCGCGTGGAGCCGGTCTCGGTGGTCGAGGCGAATCCGGCGGTGGTGTTCCTCGCCAAGGTCACCGATTTCGTGCGACACGACCTCGAGGCGACCCCGGTGGTCTATCACGCGCGCAAGTTCCACCAGCTCGGGGAGTTCTACGAGATCTAGTTTTGCCCCGACCCCAGGGGCCGCTCGATATGGTGGAGTAAAGATTTATTTCTCTAGCGACCGAAGGTGATTCCATGAGTAGCCTGCCTGCTTCCCTCCCCTGGATCGAGAAGCTCGTCTCGTACCCCACGATTGCACAGACCCCCAACATCGAGTTAATCGAGGCGGTCGCGGCGGAGTTCGAAAAGCACGGCTTCACCCCGTGGTACACCTCTTCGGAGGACGGCCAGCGGAAGAACCTCTTCGTCACTCTTCCCGCCCACGACGGCACAACCTCCGGCGGCCTGGTGCTCTCCGGGCACACCGACGTGGTTCCGGTGGAGGGTCAGGCCTGGGATACCGACCCGTTTTCCGCCACCGTCAAGGGAGATAAGCTCTACGGGCGCGGCGTGGCCGACATGAAGTCTTATCTGGCGGCCGCCCTGTGGATGTTGCCGCGGTTCGCCGAGGCCGACCGCAAGCGTCCTCTGCATTTTGCCTTCACCTACGACGAAGAGATCGGCTGTGTGGGCGCTCCATCGATGATCGCGGAGCTGAAGAAGCGCGACGTGTTGCCGGAGTTCGCGATCGTGGGCGAGCCGTCGTCGATGCATCCGATCGTGGCGCACAAGGGCGCCCATCGCGGGCGGGCGACGTTCCGCGGAGTCGCCAAGCACGGTTCGCTGGCCCCCTACGGGGTGAACGCGGTGGCGGCCGCGGCGAAGTTCGTGGCGTTTATCGAAGACATGGCCGACGACTGGCTCGAGAACGGCCCCTTCGACGACGGCTTCGTGACGCCGACTTCTACGGCGGGCGCGAACTTCATGCGCGGCGGCCTGCAGTACAACATCGTGGGCGAGGAGGCCACGGTGGAATACGACTTCCGCACCATCCCGGCAATGACCACGCAGGACGTCGTGGCCCGGTTAGAGCGCAAGCTTTTCGACGATCTGCTCCCCGAGTTGCAGGCCAAGGCCGAACGGGCCGAGCGTCTTTCGGGGGCCGAAGCGGGTTCCCTGCGCGAGCAGGTGGCGATCGAGCACGAGCTTCTGGCGGAGGTGCCGGCCCTGCAGGATCGACCCGACGACGAGATCGTGGCGCTGGGTGCCCGCCTGGTGGGCAAGCCCGAGGTGCTAGAGGCGGACCCGGTCAAGGTCACCTACGGCACCGAGGCCGGCCAGTATCAGCAGGCGGGCATGGGCGCGATCGTGTGCGGCCCCGGCGACATCGCCCAGGCGCACACCGCCAACGAGTGGATCGAGCTGGAGCAGGTGCGCGAGTGCGAGCGCTTCATGGAGCGCGTGCTGGAGTGGGTTCAGGCTTAGTCGACGATGTAGTTGCGCGGGGAGAAAATCGAGGCTCCCGCGGAGAGTAACGCGGTGACCACCGCGCCGCCGACGATCAGCTTCGTGGCGGGGTTACCCGGATCAATGGCGGGCAAAGCCTGGGGCTGGGCCGCGGCCTGGGTGGAGTTCGGCGCGGGCGGCTGAGCGGCGCTCTTGCCCTGTGACACCGCAAAATCAGACTTCGGCTGGGCCGGGGCGAGAGTGGCAGCCGCCTGATGAACGGTCTGCGCCAGCGGAGCCGGTGCCACCGCGGGCATCGCGGCCAGCGGTGCTGACGTCTGCGGGACGCCAGTGAAGACCTGAGCCGCCGCGGTCACCGTGTGCGCCCAGGGGGCCGAGCCGGCAACCGTTGTGGCCGAGGTCTGCGGTACAGACGGCGCGGCGGGCTGAGAGGGTTCAGGATGGCCGGTCACCGGGGCAGGAGAATCCTGGGTGGGCTGAGTTGCTTCACCGAGTTGAACTGCTTTACCAGGCTGCGCACTGGGCTGAGCAGAGTGGGTGCGCTGCACAGCCTCGCTGGGCTGGGCGGGTTGTGCCGTCTCGCTACGCTGAACGCCCTCGCCGGGATGCGGATTCTGCGACTCTGCGGGCTGGGCGGCCTCGTCGGGCACCGAAGACTCACGGTGCTCGGGGGTCTGAACGGGTGCCGGCTCGACCGCCTTGTGGGACTGCGCGTCCTTATCACCCAGCTCGTCCTCGTCACCCTGGGTGTCCTCGTCACCAAGTGCGTCCTGGGTGGGGGCGTGCTCGTGAGAAGGCTTCGAGGCAGGAGTATCGACAGGGGCGGGAGCCTGGGCCGGTTCCGTTGACTTGAGAGAGTCAGGCGCCTGGGTCGACGTGGGAGACTGAGCGGACTCCTCAGTGGGCGTATCGCTCGGTTGTACGGACGGCGAAGTTTCCTGAGCTTGAAGAGACTCGGAGCTTTGGGGCGGCGTCGGCGCCTGAGTGGGTTCCGGGGTGGGGTTCGGTTCCAACGTCTGGTAGGGTTCGGGCGATTCTGTCTCATTCGGCAAGGGCACCGATTCCGGATTCTTGAACCTATCGTCGATACTACGCTCCACCGGTGAAGAGTCTGCGGGGTGGAAGATGAGGTAATAAGTCACACTCTCTACAGACGGGTCATGCTCTGTGGCGTGTGCGGCGGGGAGGCCAAAACCGAAGCCACATGCGGTGATCGCTACGGCGCTGGCGAGGCTGAGGAATTTATTCTTCATGGGGGAACTCAGGCGTCTCTTGTGTGTTGAGGGAGTGTTGTTGACGGTTCTCGACTACTGCTTTGCATCGCGCCGGGCGCCAGAGTCGGCGTGAGTCGCGGAAAAGAGTGAACCGTTCACGATGGGGCTGGGGTGCGCCACATGGGGGGTGACACTTGGGGGGAACCTCGTGAGGACCGCAGAACACAGTATATAGACGCTTTTTGGTGGACATGTTCATTGTAAGGGGGATAGAGGATTATTTTCCTCGCTCCACCCAAAACTCAGTCTTTGACTAGTACAAATATTAAATATTGAGCCACACAGCGGCGTGTCACTGTCGCTTTTTAGGGGGCAACGGGGATGAATGTAGTGGTACGTGAGAGAAACTCAGACACGGTATTAATTCAAAACGACCCACAACCCCGGGATACAGAAGAGCCGGTGACCACACCTTGCACGCCTGGCCACCGGCTTCAGATCATCTGTAATTATGTGGTTCACCATGGGGTAGTAAACCTTTACGGGCTGTCGCTCTCTTCAATCAGAGAGTCAGTCCCCACGAGAGGTTATTGTCGGCTACTTGGGGGAAATTCCGACTGTCCCCTTCTCGTTGCTCACGAGTCTATACCAACACAAATGGGGATTTCAGCCCCCTCCCTTACAAAAAAGGGGCCTCTCGCTGGGCTAAAAAGAAAGTACACCTCTCCGCGGCCATTTTGTCGTCACGGGGCATCGCCGCAGGTCAGCAGGATATTGAGGGATTTGACCGCTTAGCCATACACCGGTGTGAAGTGGGACAAAAATATTAGTTTAAAATTCACATCCGGGCACGGCGCCGGCGCGAAACCCGTCTGGTGGATGCGCCCGAGAAGCAGCCACGGGCGTCCTGCCCGTTTCATGCACGCGGCGGCGAGGCTAGGCACGGTGGGACGGTCGAGCGGCACCTGCCGCGTGCGGCGTCCTGCCGGCCTATCGTGCGTCTACTGCACGCGAAGGTGGATGCTAGCGTTGCGCTCTGACCCGTCGGGGAAGCAAGCGCATACCTCGAGAACGGTCTCCCCCGTGGAATCCCCATCGAAGATCACCCGGTCGCGCACAACGTAAGCAGCTCCGTGCGGAGTGCCCAACCAGTTCAGGGCGGTGCCGTTGAAATTGACCAGGTGCACGGTGGCGCCCTCATCGGAGATGTTGAGTAGCTCGAGAACGTCGATAGAGGTGCTTTCGCCCCGCCAAGCGGTCACCGAAGCGGCGATGCTCTGGGCATTGTGGTCCGCGAGTAATGACATGGAGTTCCCTTTATTCATCTAAAAGTGCAGTGGTTGGGGGAAGTTCCACCAGGACAGTTCTGAGTAATTACGGGGAATGCGGGGAGATTTCCATTATGCCGGGGATCAGCACCCGGTGCCGGCATGTGGTTCCTCTCTCTTTAGCGCACGACGCGGGGCTCGAGCGCCCACACGTGCCCGCCGATATGTGGTCACCGCCCACACGAGGAACCAACCGATGATCGCACCGAGGGTATTGGTGATCATGTCGTCGACGTCGAAGGTGCGATAGCGGCAGTCGAAGTAACCCCAGACGCCGGTGAGCTGCGTGAGTTCGATGAGTAACGAGGCGGCGAAGGCGCTCAGGAATGCGGTGCGCAGTGAGCTACGGAAGAACCAGCGGGCCGCCACACCCCAGGGTACGAACAGCAGAATATTGAGGTAGATCTGCACGAAATACCAGGTGAACAGCCCGAGAGGCCCCGACCCTGCGGTTTCTCGGAGGGCATGCCGCACGCTCCACCCGGCGAAGAAGCGCGGATAATTGACGGTGCCGTTGCAGACGAGGCTGTGAGGATCGGGCAGGGGCAGGAACGTGAAAGAGACAATGCCCACGAGGTAGAGGATCACTACCGGCGCGCGCCACCTCCACGAACCGGCGAAGGTCCCGTGGCGGCGGCGGTGAAGATAGGCCACGATGGGGAGCACCACGAGGCAGGTTAAGAGGCCCAGGACGAGGGCCTGTTCTAGGATGGGTCCACCCCATCGGAGGAGCGTTCTCATGATCTCCTTAAGGATGGCTCGCTCATCGTTTGCTTTTCCAGGGTACCCCGTGGACCCGCGTCCACTCCCGATCGTTCCCGCACGTTCCCGTCGAAAGGCCGGGTTTCTGAGGCCTGCCCCGCCCTCCCTCCGGCGGAAAGGCCGGTTCATCGCCGAAAGGCCGCCCTACATGCGGCCCCTCGATGAAAAACCCCCAAAGAACCGTAGCCCTCAACCTCTTTTATTGACCGGACGGCAAACCGGTCACCGCCGCCTCTACCACTTCGACCAGCTCGGCGACGGTCGTGATGTAATACTTTTCCGCCAGAGTGGGGCCCTGCGACGCGAAGGCGCCGAGGTCAACGAAGGAGGCACCGGCGTCCGGGTCGGTCACGATCGAGCCGAAGGAACTGCCCGAGAATCCGCCCGCCGCACCGAAGGAATTCCCCGATGGCGCGCCGGCCGACGCGGCGGTTTCGCGAGTGAGGGTAAAACCGTATGCGGTGGTTTCGGCCCAGCTGATGTTGAGCACGTATTGTTCCGGACGCCCGCCGGAGGCCGGTGCGGGCCAGGAAAGATCGGCGTCGTCGAGGAATTCGCCGTCGAGCTCGATCCCGCCGGCGTATTCAAGCTCCCACCCGTGTTTGCGGGCCAGCGCGTAGGCGGTCTCTTTGATTTGGGTGTTCTTCATGGACTTAAGGGTACTGGGTGGTGGCCCCTGGCCGGACGCTCGCCGAAAGGTCGCATTCCCCAGGGGGTTCCCCGTCGAAAGGCCGGCTTATCGTCGAAAGGCCGTCCTACATGCGGCCTCTCGACAGGGAGACGGCCCCTCGCCGAAAGGCCGCCCTCCACACGGCCTTTCGGCGGAAAACCGAGTCGGTGGCGAAACCCTACCCACCCAGAACGAACCCGAGCAGGGCCGCCACGATCGCAACCGCCGGTTGCAGCAGGCCGAGCACCAGCGTGCCGCCGGGGCGACCCTTGCGGGCCTGTGTGACGAGCTCTACCGTGGCCGTCGAGAAGGTGGTGAAGCCACCCAAGAACCCGGCGCCCAACACCGTGGACGCCGCATGCAACCATACAGCGTCACCCCCGGCGCCTCCACCCCCGGCGGCCCCCGCGCCAGCGACCCCGGCCCCGGCAGCAAAACCGGCCACCACAGCCGTCAGCAGACCCAGCGCGAAAGACCCCAGCACGTTAATCAGAAAGGTTCCCACCGGAACCGACCCACGCCAGTGCCGCTTGACCGCGGAATCCAGCGCAAACCGGCACAGAGCCCCCAGTCCGCCGAACACGAAAACCCCGAGAAACAACAGCAAACTCACGAGAAATCACCCCGCTGCGGTTGACGTTTCACGTGAAACCCCATTTTTTCGGCAGCCACGACACCCACCCAGCAGGCCAAGAACCCGAGCAACAGCGTGCCCAACGCATAGACGAAAAAGCCACCCCAGGCGTCCTGGTGGAACAACTGCACCGACTGCATCGAGAACGTCGAGTAGGTGGTAAATCCACCCATCACGCCGGTGCCCACGCCGAGGCGCACGGCGCGCCGCACCCCGCCGCCGAAGGACTCGTCTTCGTCGCCCAGCATCGGCAACAGGGTCAGCACGAACCCGAGTATCAATGCACCGCACACGTTAATAAGAAGGGTTAGCACCATCGGCGGGGCCACCGCGAGCGCACCCACGGCACCCCACGGGCCGCCCGTCGAGTCAGCGCCCGAGGCGGGCACCGCCAACCCGAGACCGTAACGCAGTGCGGCACCCAGGCCGCCACCCACGGCGACCAATACACCGGCCGGAATTTCTTGTAATTTCACGTTTTTACGGTACACCGAGCGGCCGACGCGGCGAACCCGGAACTCGCCTACAATGAATGTCAGCATTCACGCACCGCCTCAGCACAGGAGTCTCATGGAAACCCCTCCCCGACTGCACCGCTCGTCTACCTCAGACGAGCGCGAGCATGTTCGCCTCTTGCTACAGGTGGCGCGCATGTACTACGAGGAGGGCGCGACCCAGGCGCAGATCGCGAAGAAGGTCGGGTACTCGCGTCCTACGGTTTCGCGCTTGCTCACCCAGGCCCGCGAGGAGGGCGTGGTTCACATCCGCATCCACCACCCGCTCGAGCGCGCGATGAGCATGGAGCGCGCGCTGGTCGAGAAGTTCGGCCTGCAAGATGCCCGCATCGCCGAGCCGACCGAGGGTGCCTCGCTCACGCAGAAGGTGGCCCGGTGCGCGGCGGATTACGTGGTCGAGACCTCCTATGAAGACGCGATCATCACGATCTCGAACGGTTACGCGGTCAACGCGACGATCGAAGCGATGCCGAAGTTGAACTGGACGCAGTCGCGCGTGGTGCAGGCGCTGGGTTCGGTGCAGGCGCCTGATGAATCGGTGGACGCCTCCGAGACCTGCCGACGCCTGGCCAGTCAGCTCGGCGGCAAACACGTGGCGTTGCCGGCCCCGCTCGTGGTCTCCTCCCCCGAGGTTGCGACCGCGTTGGGGCAGTCGCCGCAGGTGGCATCTATTTTGAACGTGGGCGCCCGCGCCGACATGGGCCTGGTGGGCATCGGGGCCATCGACCGCGACGATTCGGCGCACATCTTCAACGGCCTGACCGATCCCGAGACCAGCCGTGTGTTGGATGAGGCGGGCGCGGTGGGCCACATCTGCGGTCATCATTACAACGCGGAGGGCGAGCACGTGCTCACCCCGCTGAGTGGCCGCACCATCGGCATCACCCTGCAGCAGTTGCGTTCGCTGCCGCTGGTGGTGGGTGTTTCGTGGGGTGAGCAGAAGCTGGCGGCGATCCGCGGCGCCCTGAAAGGACGCTACATTTCGGCTTTGGTCACGGACCGCGAAACCGCCGCGGCGCTGCTGGAGGACTAGACCCCCCCGGGCTCACGCCACTCTATTCGAAAGAGATGCGCGCAACCGCCGCGAGGTCTTCGCGGATCTCACCCGTGCGCGCGAAGCCAGCCCAGATTCCCCGGAAGGCAACCCCTTGGGGTTGGAATTCGCCCGGCAACGCCCCGGCACGCAATTTTGAACCTGCCCAGGCCGGGTTATCGAAGAGTAGCGCGAGCTCGGTGCAGTGCGCCGAGTAGAGGTGGTTGAGCGGGTGGCCCACGGCCAGCGTGTAACTGGCTCCCTCTCCCCCGGCAGCGCGGTGGCGCTGCATGAATCGGCGGGCCGGTTCGATGTACATCTCGGTGGAGCCCTTGTGCACCAAGTATTCGGCAACGCGGTGCGCGGCGCGTCCGAGTCGGCCGAGCTTGCGGGCGGGGTCGGGCACGAAGTAGGCGGATTCGCGCAGGTTCGCCCCGATGAGCACCTGCACGCGGGGTGCGATGGCCTCCCAGGCGGCGGGTACGTCGGCGAGGTCGGGTAGCGGGTAGTGACCGTATTGGGTGCCGAAGGGCATCATCGCCGAATAGAGGCCGTCGTGGAGCGGGCTCTGCACGACCATCTTCCAGGCGCGGGTGCCGAAGACTTCGGCGGGGGCGTCGGCGGGGATTTTCGCGGTGGCTTTGAGCATGGCCGCGTTGAGTTTTTGTTTGCGGTTGACGAACTCGATCGGCGCGGACTGGCAGATCGCACGGTGCACGAGGCCTTCGTCCAGCACGCCCTCGGTGAGTAGCAGCTGGGTGACGAGGTCGCCGCCGGCGGACTGCCCGAAGATGGTGATGTTGTCGGGGTCGCCGCCGAATGCGGCGATGTTGGCCTTGACCCAGCGGAGGGCTTCGCGGGCGTCGAGCAGGCCGAGGTTCGCCGGCCGTTCTTCGCTGCCGCCGAGGAATCCCAGCAGGCCGAGACGGAAGGTCACGCGCACGACGATTACGCGTTCGTCGAGCACGAGCCGTTCGGGGTTGTAACGGGCACCGTCGCCGCTGCCAACCACGTAGGAGCCGCCGTGGAAGTAGACCATGACGGGCAGGGTGGGTGCCGCGGTTGTTCCACCGGTTGCTCGTTCGCGGGCGGAGGCGGGTGCGTCTGCCGGGGCGATGACGGAGAGGTTTTGGCACTCTTCACTCATGAGCACGGACTGGCGAATGTCGTCGGAGGCACCCCGCAGGTGTTGGGGCGCGGCGGGTGCGGGGGTGTCGGCGATGAAGGGGTCACCGAAGTCGGGGAGGTTGACCGGGGCCGGGTAGCCGAATCGGACGGCGCGGGCGTAGGGGATGCCGAGGGCCTCGCACACAGTGCCGCCGCGGGTCTGGCGGAGTGTCGGTTGAATCGTGCCGGCGGGCGCGTAAATGAGCGGCTCGGAATGGGTGGTGGTCGAGGGCACGGGTTACCTTTCGCGCGTTTTGTGGGGCTGACTAGTCAGGACGCCGGGAGCAGGTTCCAGCCTACCGCGTGGCGGTGGGTGAGAGAGGTAGCAAGGAAACCTTCATTTTTGAAGGAGGATTTAAAACTGCTTGCGGTTTTGTGGGTCATTTGGTTAGGTCATTTGATTAGGTAAGGGCTCTCAACCTGACTAATTGTTTTATATAAGACACCCAGTTATCGGTGAAAACATCGTTCTGACTAGGTATTTTATGCACCTCAGACGACAGGGGTAGATAATAAACCCGATTAACAGCTACCGTTCAGTAAACTTTTGGAAACATTTCTAAAATTACTTGCCCGCGAAACCGATTTAGCGATATAGTGATTTCGTTGTCAACTATTACACCCTTTGGGTGTGTGCGAGACTGAATCGCTGAGCCAAGCTCACGATTCGTTGAGACGGGCTCGTGTCGGTGGTTGTGGTTCCCCCCGGCACGAGCCTCTCTTCTTTAAGAAACGGCTAGCCACCTCACACTTCCGCCAGCCCCGCAGGTACTTACGCGATAATCCGCAACTATTCCGCAACATCCTGCCCCAACCGACGGCCCCCGCCCGCGGCGTCCTCGTAACCTAAACTAGGGTAAAGAACGCGCCATTGGCGGCACCTAGCACGATTCGAAGGAGGGCCCGTTGCGCATCTCGCGTATTTTCAATAACAACGTTGCCCTCGCCACGAGCCACACCGGCGTAGAGACCGTGGTGATCGGCCGCGGTCTGGCCTTCGGCAAGCGTAAGGGTGACCTCATCGACCCCACGCGCGTTGAACAGACCTTCGTACCCGAAGAAGGCACCTCCGACGAGCGGCTACGCTGGTCCCTGGCCGAGATCCCGCCCGAGGTTCTCGCGCTGGCCACCGAGCTGGAGCAACAGGTGCGCGCCGACAGCAACTTCTCGGTCTCCCACTCGTTCATCATCCCGATGGCCGACCACCTCAACTTCGCGCTGACCCGCGCCCGCGAGGGCATCACGGTTGACTACCCGCTGGCCCTGGAGGTCTCGCAGCTCTACCCGCGCGAGGTCGAATTTGGACGCCGCGCCGTGGCTCTCACCGCCCAACGCACCGGCGTGCAACTACCCGAGCACGAGGCCATCCCGCTGGCATTACACCTGGTCAACTCGCAGTTTGCCACCGCGGACATGTCGCAGACCTACCGCATGACCGAGATCTTCTCGAAGATCTTCGACCTCTTCAAGACCGCCTACGGGCGCGAGATCGACCAAGACTCGATGAGCGCCGCCCGCTTCGTCACCCACCTGCGCTACCTGTTCGTGCGCAGTTCCGAGGGGCGCAAACCCTCCGAAGACACGGCCTCCCCCGTTCTACTGGATGCCGTGCGCACCTCGTACCCGAAGGCCTTCGCTTGCGCGCAGAAGGTTTACCTGCTGCTGGAGATGCAGTTCGGGTTGGCGCTTTCCGAGGACGAGCTGACCTACCTGACGATCCACCTCGCCCGCTTGGCGAAGGACTTGGGCTTGGTGGAGTAGGACGCCCCTGCGCCGCAGTCCCCGAAGTCCTACTTAAACGCCGACGTCCTATCAAGGTTGGTAGGACCTCGAGAAGATACGCGGACTTCGGCACAAGGCGGGGGTGCACCTGCTTCCCAGAGATGAGAACATGGAGCGTGTGGTGTAGCCGTACCTATATAGGACGTACACGAGACCCTGCACCACGTGTTCTACGCGCATTGGTGTAGATGAGCCCAACTTATTAGATATATCAATATGCTCCTCGCGCTTCAGCGAGGCCCAAGGCCCCGGAGGATCTCCGGGGCCTTTTTCGACCTTTTCATCTCTTACATATAAATAATCGAATATATCTAATAAGTTATTGACTTAAATTGCGGGCGACCTTAAAGTATGAGCTAGGCAACACAATAACCGCCCAATCACCGTCACTTAGAGGTAGCTCATGAACGACTTCCCCGCCCTCACCTGGTCACCTGCGGCCGCGTCATTATGGGCCAAGACCGGTCAAGAAGAAGACGAGTGGCTATGCCTCCCCCAGCACATGATGGACAGCGCTATGGTTGGCTCCTATCTCTGGGATCACTGGGTGGGGCCTGGAGTTCGCAAACACGCCGAGGATAAACTCGAGCTCTCTACCGAGGAGACCACCAAGTTCGTCTCGTGGGTCTGTGGTCTTCACGACGTAGGCAAGGCATCCGTACCCTTTGCCGCGCAAGTGTCCAAGCAGCAGGGCAGAGCTTGGCTATGCGATCAGATCGAGCAACAGGGTTTACCCCTCCCGCGTAATGTCGCAGAAAATGACTGGTACCCACACTCCGCAGAAAGCCGGGCCGCCTGGGCTTTCTACGCTGAAGAACATTTCGGAACACACCCCCGTTTCGCTAACCACCTCGGTGACATTTTCGGGGCTCATCACGGTTTGCCCGCGAGCAGCGAAATGATGAAGCGGTCGACGGACCGACGCGAGAACGCTCCCGATTGGATCCGCGTTCAGGACGAGCTCATCAGCAACATCATCGAGTTCACAAAGACCGAAGAGGTCCTCAAGAAACTCATGAACCGCAAGTACCGCCCCGGCTCAGATCTCAAGATGATTCTGACCGGAGTAGTCATCATGGCCGACTGGATCGCCTCGAACGCAGACTTCTTTCCCCTCGTCGGAGCACCCTCCGGCGATAACAATCAACGCTTCGCCACCGGGATCTCACGAGTAAGCCTTCCCGGGCCTTGGCAACCGAGAGGATTCGATACCGCGAGCGCAGACGACGCCTACCGCGCAAGTTTCGGTTGGCCGGAAACAGTAGCCCCGCGTCCTATGCAACGGGCGACTTTCGATATCGCGCGAAAACTTGAAGCCCCAGCCCTGATCTGCATCGAAGCGCCCATGGGCAACGGCAAAACAGAGGCTGCTCTTCTGGCGAGCGAAATACTTGCTCACAAAACAGGCCGCAGTGGGGTCTTCTTCGGAGCACCCACCATGGCGACGTCCGACTCCCTCTTCAGTCGAACGAAGGCGTGGGCCCAGCTAGGTGAGGCCGGTGTGACTTCCATGTACCTCGGGCATTCGAAGAATCAGCTGAACGCCGAGTTCGGTTCTATGCCTCGACGGTCGCGTATGCGAGTCGCCCCGGAAGGGACGCCCAATCAACAAGACTGCAGTGATCACACAGATGTTATTGCGCATCAGTGGCTGTGGGGTCGGAAGAAAGGCATCCTCTCCAACATGGTGGTGGGTACCGTTGACCAGATACTCATGCTGGCGCTTCAGAGCAAACATGCCATGTTACGCCACTTGGGTTTGGCCAGCAAGGTGGTCGTGATTGATGAAGTGCATTCCTACGACGCCTTTATGGGGTCCTATTTAGCCAAGGCCTTGCAATGGTTGGGGTACTATGGCGTGCCCGTCGTTCTGCTCTCGGCTACCCTCCCCCATTCCATCAAGTCTCAGCTCGTCACCGCATATCATCGTGGCCTCCGCGGCTCAGATCGCGAATCCATTGAGGTTCCAGAAACAGGCCTCTCGTACCCGGTCATTACCACCGCTACCGCTCACGGTGTGGAGGTCTCGGAGGTAGAGCAGAGCGCCTCCGTTCAGACTTTCTCTGTTCAACCGGTCAATGATGACAAGGTGACTCTACGGTCTCTGCTAGAACCGGTGGCTGAAAAAGGCGGTTGTGTTCTCGTTTTGTGCAATACGGTGGCCAGAGCTCAAGAGGCTTTCACCGTTGCCCAGGATGTCGTGGGGGATGATGCGCGCCTTCTGCATGCTCGATTTACCGCTATTGAGCGGGTGGGCAAGGAGCAGGATCTCGTCGAAGAGTTGGGTCCGAGAGCTAACCGCGATCATGGGCGACCGGCATGTCGTGTTGTTGTCGCTACCCAGGTCGTAGAGCAGTCACTCGATGTGGATTTCGACTGCATCATCACCGACGTCGCGCCCATCGATTTGCTACTGCAGCGCATGGGACGAGTGCACCGCCATGCGCGGCCGGAGAGCGACCGTCCTGCGTGGGCTCGTGAACCCCGAGTGTATATCCGCGGCATGCAGCGTCTCGGCACAGAGACGACACCTCCGGAATTTAGCAGGGGAGTCGATGCCGTCTACCATCCCGCTATTCTCTTGCCCACGTGCTCGGAGCTTTGCCTCGTAGACGAAAGCTCTGCGATTAAAGTCAGCCTGCCTCACGACATCCCGAAACTAGTCCAAGCGGTGTACTCGAACCCGCAGGTTCATCCGGGATGGCAAGAGGCCTATGGCGAAGCTCGACATGACCTAGAGAATGAACTTGAGACCTCACAACGCAGAGCCAGTACCTTTCAGTTCCCTCCGCCGTTCAAGAATCCTCCCTTTGTAAAACTCTGGCAGGGGAACAAGCAAGACGCCACGGAAGAAGAGGGGGTGGCTCAGGTGCGCGATACAGACCCCACGATTGAAGTTGTGCTGACCCGCGCCACTGGGGACGGATATTATTCCCCTCTCCCCTGGCTAGATAGCGAGCTCGCTGATCAGCAGCTTGCGCGGGGAACGGAGCCGGATAGGGAAACCGCTCGATTATTAGCCACCTCAACGGTGCGCCTCCCCTACCAATTCTCTAGGTATCCGAGTCTCTTCGATCAGGCGATATCAGAGCTTGAGGAAAACACCGACAGAGGCTGGGAGAAGTCATTGTTCCTTAAGGGGCAGCTGCAGCTCAATCTTGACCACAACTTTTCAGCAACCATCAGCGGTCTCACTGTGCAATACAGCCCCGAGCTTGGATTGCAGTTGTTGACTCCGTCTTACTCACGAAAGGAGCAGGAATGAGTGAAACGAATACAGTACAGTCATTCAATCTGGTAGATGACCCCTGGGTCTCCTGTCAGATGATGGACGGAACCATCTCGCTACTCTCTCTGCGCCAGGTCTTCGAAGACCGGGCTTCTATCCGACAACTCTCCGGCGATTCACCGCAGCAGGACTATGCCGTCATGCGGGTTCTGTTAGCGATCTTCTGGCGAACTCATCAACGACTCGACGAAGAAATTGACTACCCGGATGATTGGTGGGCCGATCTTTTCGAACAGGTCGATGAAGAGGAGTTCGTTGGACCGATCCTCGATTATCTCGACGAGTGGAAAGAACGCTTTGAGCTCTTTGACGCTACGGCGCCCTTCATGCAGGCCGGGACGTTGGAAACCAGCAAGGGTGTTCGCTCCGGTGTTCGGCGACTGATACCGGAAGCTGAACTTGACTATTTCACGCTAAGGGCAGGCTCTGGGCGCGAAACCCTCACCTTTGCCGAGGCGGCACGGTGGCTCATCGCAATTCACGCTTGGGACTATTCAGGCATCAAACCCGGCGCGTGGGGAGACCCTCGCGTCAAAGGCGGCAAGGGGTATCCCATCGGTACGGGGTGGTCGGGTAACACCGGTGGCATCGTAATCCACGGTGACAACCTGGGCCAGACCCTTTTGCTCAACACTGATCCCTCGGAGATCTTTCCTAGCCGCGAGGAAGCATTGCAAGATGCTCCGGCGTGGGAACGCGAAGCTCAAACTTCTGTCCCTCGCGACACCGACTACCCTGCAGGTCCTTGCGACGTGCTGACGTGGCAGACCCGCCGCGTACGTCTCTTTACGGACGAAGGGTTAGTAACGGGGGTTCTTGTTACCAACGGCGACAAAATCGAGATTCGCAATCAGTTCGCCGACCCCATGACCGCATACCGCTACAGCAAGAACCAGTCGAAGAAGGGCGCTCCGGTACTTTTCGCGAAAACGCATGCTGAAGAGCGCACTCTCTGGCGCGGTATTGACGCCCTTCTGATCAGGGAGCTTGCGGATGCAACTCCGGCCCAACGTGAAACCTCTGATCGCCGGGCAGCAACTATCGAACGGCTCGCCACCCTCAAGAGCGACAGGCTGATTTCGCGAGATCAAACAATCCGAGTAGAGCTGGTGGGTTTCGTTTACGGCCCCCAGTCATCGATCATCACGGAGTCGATCCACGAGGTCATCCCGTTCAAGCTCACCACATTCCTTGAAGACTACAGTTCTCAAGCAAACGCGATCGTGTCAGGTGCGCAACAGGCGGTTGCCGCCGCAATCAACCTTGGTCAATTCGCGGGCTTTCTCAAGGAAGCGGCGGGAGACACCTACGAGTTCGTTCCCGGTGCAACAGAGCGCGTTCTCCACGACCTGCAAGCCGATTTCAAACGCTGGCTGATTTCCTTTACCCCTGAGACGGATGCCATCAAAGCCCGCAATGCCTGGTACGACCTGGTTGAATCACGCATTAAAGAACACGCCACGGTGTTAACCCGGAGCGCGGGTCAGAAAGCGCTCATCGGGCGAGTAGAGGAATCAGAGTCTGCCACAGGTTCACCACGTGTGTTCTCCACTGCAACAGCTCTCGACCGCCTCCACAGATCGCTCAAGAAAACCCTCGAAAGAACAGGAGAAACACGATGACGGAAACTGATCACCCCGTCGTATCTACTCCCGGAAAACCTACTCTTTACGGTGCAGTCGCCTCAGCGGTTCACCGGTTGCAAAGCGGTGTAACGGGAACATACGATTCACCGATTACGCGGGCCCAACTGGCACGTCTCCGCCAAGCTGCTGGCCGCACCCCGGAGAAGGATCCCTTGGCCTGGGCGGTTGTGCTCGAGCAAATCCTCCCAGAGCTCGACAGCTCATGGAATAGAGACGAACCGAGCACCACTGAAGTTGCCGCGTATACAGCACTCACACTGTATGCCTTACACCAGCGGTCGCAGTCACAACCTATGCATGTCAAGAGCAACCGATCACTCGGGTACGCGGTGGCTCAGCTAGAAAAGACCACCAAGAGCGGATCTACTAAGAGCCGTCTTGACGCACTTGTAACGGCATCGACGCAGAACGCTACAACCTATCACTTACGCTCTATCGTCAATATGCTCAACAGTCACGATATCCCGCTCGATTATGGACGCTTAGCTGAAGATCTCCGACGGCTGTGGAACAACCGTTACCCCCACGATAAAGAGGGAGTGATCCTTCGCTGGGGGCGCGATTATGCCCGTGGCTTGTGGGGTGGTTCAGCAAGCCACCAATCACCTACTGACAACGACCTGAATTCCTAAAATATCTCTCACAGAAAGAAGAAAAACATGTCTCTGTACATCGACATTCACGCACTGCAGACCCTCCCTCCGAGCAACATTAACCGAGACGATACTGGCTCCCCGAAGACGGCGACTTTTGGCGGCGTCGCCCGGCAACGCGTCTCCTCACAGGCCTGGAAGCACGCTATTCGCAATGACCTGAAGACCCGTCTCAGCGCTGAAGAAATGGGCATTCGCACCAAGCGTGTGGTTCAAAAGATTGGTGCCGCAGTGATGCAGATTGACGATTCCTGGAGCGAGGTCGATGCTGAGACCCAGGTTGAGGCGCTTCTCAAGACGGCCGGATTTAAGGTTGAAAAACCGAAGAAGAAACAGGGGACCGAAGACGAAGGTGTCGCAGAATCTGGCTACCTTTTGTTCTTGAGCAACCGTCAGATTCACAACGCAGCTCAGGCAATTGTCTCCGGTGAGAAGATCGCCAAGAAGGAAGCCAAGGAGATTTTCGATCAGAATCATTCCATTGATCTAGCGCTCTTTGGCCGTATGGTTGCTGACGATGCTTCATACAATGTGGATGCTTCGGTACAGGTCGCTCACGCCATCGGAGTCTCGGGCGCTGAACCCGAGTTCGATTTTTTCACTGCAGTAGACGATGCAGTGCGCGATGCAGAAGAAACAGGCGCGGGAATGATGGGTACGGTGGAAATGATGTCTTCGACCCTCTACCGATTCGCCACCATCAATCTTGATGACCTCGCCAAGAATCTGGGGGATTCCGAGGCCGCTATCAAGGCAAGCGTGGAGTTTGTAGATGCGTTCATGACTTCCATGCCGACCGGCAAACAGAACACCTTCGCAAACCGCACTCTGCCTGATGCAGTAGTGGTGACTGTGCGGTCCGACCGACCGGTGAGCTGGGTCAATGCTTTCGAGACCCCGGTCGCTCCGAATTCTGAAACCGGGCGTCGAGTCCTGGCCGCACGCAAGATGGCGGAAGAGGCTCAGGCAATCGATGAAATGTATGATTCAAAACCCGAATCCGCTTGGGTAGTTGCTCTCCCCGCATTGAAGGCAGAACTAGAGGCTTTGGGACAGGGGGTTAACCGCTCGGAGCTCTTGAACGGGCTTCGTTCCGCTCTGGAGGGTTTGGTTGCAGAGGGTGACCAGTAGTGAAAACCCTCGTTCTCAAGCTAAAAGGACCTCTGCAGTCTTGGGGTTCTAGTAGCAGGTACAGAACCCGCTCAACCCACACCGAACCCACTAAGTCGGGCGTCCTGGGGTTGCTGGCAGCAGCTCAAGGACGTGCCCGCACAGACGATATCGCCGATTTGGCTAAGTTGGAGTTTGGTGTGCGTGTTGATCAACCGGGCACGTTAGAACGCGATTTTCAGACCGCGCGGGAAGAAAAGGCGGTTAATCCCCGTCTTTCTTACCGGTATTTCCTCGCAGATGCCGTCTTCATCGCCGCTGTGAGCGGGGAGGATTCACTCATCGAGTCATTGGCTGACGCAGTTAAGTCTCCGCAGTTCCCGCTCTTTCTTGGTCGACGGTCATGCCCCGCTAACCCAGATTTGTTCCTCGGGTTGCGAGACGGTGGAATCGAGGAGGCGCTACGTGCCGAACCGTGGCACGCGTCTGAATGGCATCGAGCCTCCCGCGCAGATCAGGTTCATCTGCCGCTTTTTCGGGACGCGCAGGCAGGAGAGGATGGTGACTCGTTGCGGGATACTCCCCGTAGCTTCTCACAGGAAAATCGTTCCTACCATTGGCGCACGGTGTTTGAGGCCGCCCCTGTTACTCTCGACAATCCACAGGGCAAGAAGAATATTGATCCCTTCCTAGAAACGGTAAGGAGTCTCTAGTGTGGTTTAGCTCTATTTCGATTAATCCACAGAAACGCATGGGCCGTATACTTCTGGCCAACCGCCAAGAAATGCATAAGGCAGTCCTGCAGGCGTTTCCACCGCATGCAATTGGACAGACAGGCGGTCGCGTACTGTGGCGGCTCGATAGCGAGAAACATGCACATACGTTGTATGTGGTTAGCCCAGTTGAACCAGATTTCACCCACATCGTGGAAAACGCCGGTTGGTTATCTCAGACGTGGAACTCTATTGATTACGGCGGTTTTTTGGAGAAGTTAATGGTGGGTCAAGAGTGGGGTTTCCGCCTGCAAGCTAACCCTGTGAAGCGCCAGCATATTGCTGGAGGCAGAGGTAAGGTTTTGCCTCACGTCACCCCCATTCAACAGGTTCACTGGTTGGTAAACCGTAGCGAAAGACTAGGTTTTACCACAATGCCTCATGAAGGTGAGGAACCCTCAGTCTCGGTCACTCGTCGTGAAGATCTACGATTTGACCGTAACGATGAGAACCTCGGTGGACGTCGCCGGCAAGTAACCTTACGAAACGTACAGTTCGATGGCGTGCTGAAAGTAACCGATGCAGACGCATTGAAATCTGCGCTGATCAACGGCATCGGCAAGGGTAAAGCGTATGGTTGCGGTCTCATGACCTTGCGGAGGCTAAGTTAATGGGTTTGGTAGGCACACCTCCTCCCACACGAACCGAACTGGCTCGTGTGGGAGACCGCCTCTCTTTTGTTTATTTGGAGAGGTGTTCAATCCATCGGGATGCCAACGCCGTCACTGCTACCACCGACCGAGGCACAGCACATATCCCGGCTGCTACGCTCGGCTGTCTCTTGTTGGGTCCCGGCACGAAGATAACCAACGCGGCGATGACTCTATTAGGGGATTGTGGTGCAAGCGTTGTGTGGTGTGGTGAGAATGGGGTTCGATTCTACGCTCATGGGAGTTCTCTAGCTCGAAGCTCTAGGTTACTTGAAGCTCAAGCGCACTTGGTTTCGAATAATAGGGCGCGTCTAGACGTGGCTCGGAAGATGTATGCATACCGTTTTCCAGGCGAAGATGTCTCTGGATTGACCATGCAACAATTACGTGGTCGTGAAGGTGCCCGTGTGCGTAAGGTTTATCGTGAACATTCCGAGCGCACGGGCGTTATCTGGGGTAAGCGTAATTACGCACCTGGTGCTTTTGATCAAAGCGATGCAATCAATCAAGCTTTAACCGCTGCTAATGCGGCCCTCTACGGAGTAGTGCATTCAGTGGTGGTGGCATTGGGGTGCACCCCCGGTTTAGGTTTTGTTCACACCGGTCATGATCGTTCTTTCGTGTTTGATGTGGCTGATTTATATAAAGCTGAAATTACAATTCCTGCTGCATTTGATGCGGTGGCCGCTGGAAGTGAGAATTTAGCTTCTGACGTGCGGCGTCATGTTCGAGATGCGGTAGTAAAGAATCGTCTATTAGAGCGGTGTGCCCGTGATATCACTAATCTGTTAGCGCCTGACCTAGCAACCGAATGGGAACAAATTGATGAATTGTCATTGTGGGCTGGGCCTGGCAAAGGTGAGGTGGGAGCCGGATTGAATTATGAGGATCAGTATTCATGATTGTGGTTGTTCTCTCCGCTTGCCCCACAGGGTTACGTGGCGACCTTACTCGGTGGTTGCTTGAGGTCAGTCCTGGGACTTTTGTGGGCAATGTTTCAGCTCGCGTACGAGACGCCCTTTGGGAACGCGTTTGCATGAACACAGGAACAGGCCGTGCTCTTATGGTTTATAACTCGGACAATGAACAACGAATGAAATTCAGAGTTAATAAGCATGAGTGGGAACCTACTGATTTTGAAGGTTTGACTCTGATGTTGCGCCCTACTGCTCCTGCCAAGTCTGCTCAGAGACGCACCGGGTGGAGCAATGCCCGCAATCAACTACGATCACGCCATCCCTCCTGGCGAGACAAGTTGTAGACTAGGTCATAGATCATTTGTTGCAAAAGTAAATGGAATACCCATTGATGTGAGGTATTTCCGCACGTCAGCAAGTGTGTTCCCCGCGCCTGCGGGGATGAGCCCGGCATCGTGCGTTGCACCTGGGATTACTTTTGGTGTTCCCCGCGCCTGCGGGGATGAGCCCCAACATCAACCCCAGCGGAGCTTCACCATCAGGTGTTCCCCGCGCCTGCGGGGATGAGCCCAATGTCGGCGAAACCACATTTTCGCCTTGCGTGTGTTCCCCGCGCCTGCGGGGATGAGCCCAAGATGCAGCAAGCGTGAAGAACTCTTCGCGTGTGTTCCCCGCGCCTGCGGGGATGAGCCCACCTCCGAGATCGAACTGGCCTGCATCGGCAAGTGTTCCCCGCGCCTGCGGGGATGAGCCCTCGAGAAGCGGAAACTCATCTTCGTGGACCGCGTGTTCCCCGCGCCTGCGGGGATGAGCCCACTAGCCAATGGTCGCCGTTCCGTCCCCATTGGTGTTCCCCGCGCCTGCGGGGATGAGCCCTCTTTAGTCTCCTGCGTCGTGGACTTATCCCAGTGTTCCCCGCGCCTGCGGGGATGAGCCCGGATCCGGGTACGCCTATCAGCTTTTGGAGGTGTGTTCCCCGCGCCTGCGGGGATGAGCCCGCTGAAGCGCGAAATGCATCTTCGTGTCCTGCGTGTTCCCCGCGCCTGCGGGGATGAGCCCGAACCCAGGTGCGTTACGGTCAGCGGCTGGCCGTGTTCCCCGCGCCTGCGGGGATGAGCCCCTGTGGCTCACCCAAAAGCCGCTCATGTGGCTGTGTTCCCCGCGCCTGCGGGGATGAGCCCTCGATAGCGTCGGCCAGCAACAGCTCACCGACGTGTTCCCCGCGCCTGCGGGGATGAGCCCAAGAGCCTCTACACTACGACGCTAGGCCCGCTGTGTTCCCCGCGCCTGCGGGGATGAGCCCCGATCTATACACCTACGCTTACCGTCGCCGCAGTGTTCCCCGCGCCTGCGGGGATGAGCCCTCCGCACCTTCTTGCGTGGTACTCGAACGATGGTGTTCCCCGCGCCTGCGGGGATGAGCCCCAGCGGCAAAGCTAAAAACACCGTCGCGCTGGGTGTTCCCCGCGCCTGCGGGGATGAGCCCCACCACACCCCAACCCCCGGTCAAGCCACCGAGTGTTCCCCGCGCCTGCGGGGATGAGCCCCGGACTCACCGACAC
This sequence comes from Rothia sp. LK2588, assembly GCF_040946465.1. Lineage (NCBI taxonomy): Bacteria > Bacillati > Actinomycetota > Actinomycetes > Micrococcales > Micrococcaceae > Rothia > Rothia sp. LK2588. Next base: position 584,539 of record NZ_JAYWLS010000002.1, read on the forward strand.
CACCCACAAATGAGGGAGTGTTCCCCGCGCCTGCGGGGATGAGCCCGCAGTTCAAGCTCGACTATTGCGGCCGCCGCGTGTGTTCCCCGCGCCTGCGGGGATGAGCCCTCCACGAGGTTGATTACTGATCCCGGCCACAAGTGTTCCCCGCGCCTGCGGGGATGAGCCCTGGCATCACCGGGCTGCAACAACTCGGCTCTGGTGTTCCCCGCGCCTGCGGGGATGAGCCCCGGCGCAAGCTACAGGAGTATGTGGCGGTGCTGTGTTCCCCGCGCCTGCGGGGATGAGCCCACCCTCAGTACCAACAAGCCCGTGGCAACGGTGTGTTCCCCGCGCCTGCGGGGATGAGCCCGGTTCCAGACTCCAAGGAAACAGTATCCACACGTGTTCCCCGCGCCTGCGGGGATGAGCCCTTAGTGAAATCGGGTCCAAGCGGGGTCTCCGCGTGTTCCCCGCGCCTGCGGGGATGAGCCCATTGATAGCGTAGGCGATAAGGTGCTACCGGGGTGTTCCCCGCGCCTGCGGGGATGAGCCCCGTTGCTTTGGTAGGTCACGGTTGCCCATGCCGTGTTCCCCGCGCCTGCGGGGATGAGCCCTGCCGCCCCTGCCCCTCACCACGGCAATAATCGTGTTCCCCGCGCCTGCGGGGATGAGCCCAAATCGTGGCACGCGCTGTAATCGAAGTGGGCGTGTTCCCCGCGCCTGCGGGGATGAGCCCGGTGAGGTCGCGAAGGTTCATCACACGGGTGAGTGTTCCCCGCGCCTGCGGGGATGAGCCCTGCGGCAGCTTACTCCGAGCCGATACGACTTAGTGTTCCCCGCGCCTGCGGGGATGAGCCTCGTACTAGCACCACAACCAACAGCCCTCTCGGGTGTTCCCCGCGCCTGCGGGGATGAGCCTGGCCGATGCCGGTGTTCGATGAGAGGTCAGCGGTGTTCCCCGCGCTTGCGGGGATGAGCCTACACCACCGGAGGATACGTCCCCTTCGAGGTGGTGTTCCCCGCGTCTGCGGGGATGAGCCCGCCAAAGGCGGCGTAGGCAAGACTACGACCGCGTGTTCCCCGCACCTGCGGGGATGAGCCCAGCCCAATAGATATAGGCCCGGTCGGGAGTGTGCACTGCATCCTCGCGACGAAGTCCTACTTAAACGCCGAGATCCTACCAAGGTTGGTAGGACCCCGAGAAGATACGCGGACTTCGGCGTTACTCCTGGGCAGAGCTATGCTTCGAAAGGCTCCAGATCAGCCAAGTAGCCATGGGTGCAAAGACTACTGCGGTAACGATGGTTTCTTGCCACTGCCAACCGGCTCCGAACAAGAGAGCCTTGATGCACACGAACCCGACATAGAAAGCGATGGTCAACAGAGTGGCAACAGTAAATTTCTGGGCAGCAGTCTGTGGCATAGTGGGGTTTTCTCCGGTATTTACGGGCGATTGAATAAGGCTTGCACCTAAAAAATAGATTATCTGTGAAGTGAATCATGGGCAAGGGATGCCCCGACGTCCTACCTAAACGCCGAGATCCTACCAAGGCTGGTAGGACCCCGAGAAGATACGCGGACTTCGGCGCAAGGCAGCGGGCCTAAACCAGCGCACCCCGCCGCGCGAGCGCCAACAGCGACTTCGCCGCGGCCGTCGTCGAGGCGTGGTTCGCGCCGGTCACCAGCCGCTCGTCGACCACCACGTGCGGTTCGAACGGGGAGCGGTTCGCCAAGAACCTGCCGCCGGCGTCCTTCATCGCGGCCTGCACCGAGAACCCGAACTTGTCGCGGGAACCGGCCAGGCGCCGCTCTTCGTCGGAGGGTCCGGTGAGGCGGAGGTGCCGAAACGCCCAGCGTCCGTCGGCCTCGCGCGCCGACAGCAGCGCCGCCACACCATACCCAACAGCACCCACCGGGTGACCCGTCCGTACACAGTCCATCAATACCGCACCCAACCCGCGGTGTGTCATCAAGTCGCTGAGCACCGCGCGGCCGCCGGGAATGAACACCCCCACGCAGTCCTCGGCCCGCACGTCCTCTAGTGCAACTGGGTGTTGCCAGCACGAGGCGATCTCATCCAGCCGGTCGCGCATGGCTTTCGCGTCGGCCCGGCACCCCAAGGACGCCTCACTCAGGCTCGCCGCGGACGGCGTGGGTACCGCGCCGCCAGGAGTAGCCACCTGCACCTGGCAACCGGCAACGGTAAACGTGCGGTGGGCGTCGACCATTTCGCTGGCCCAAAAACCTGTGGGCGCGCGCGAAGACCCCAGTCGATCAAAGTCGCAAGCGGTGAGGGGCATCAGAATCTTCACGGGTCCTCCGCAGATGGCAGGGGGTTCAGGATTGACCCTCAACCTATCCGGGCGAGAAAAACACGGGGTTTACATCGCTCGGCGTGGGGGTTAATTCTGCGAGCGCCACCCCTCCCCCAAAACCAGGAGCTGACTAGCCCTATTGTTCGACGACGGTCACCTTGACGTCGATGTTGCCGCGGGTGGCGCGGGAGTACGGGCAGGCGCTGTGCGCGCGGGCCGCGATTTCGCGGGCGCGATCCATCTCGACAAACGGCAGGGAGACAGCGATGTCGATGGCGAGGTTGTAGTTGCCGTCATCGTCCATATAGAGGTGCACGCGGGCTTGCACCGAGGAGCCGGTGGCGTCTGCGCGGTCGTTACCCGCGACGATCTTCACGGCCTGGTGAAAACAGGTGGCGTAACCGAGTGCGAAGAGTTGTTCGGGGTTCGCGCCGTCCCCGTTGCCGCCGAGTTCTTCGACCAGTCCCATCTGGATCTCGAGGGTGCGGTCGGTGAGGTAGGCTCGCCCGTCGCGCGCCGAGCCGGTCGAGCGGGCTTCGGTGGTGTAGACGGACTCCATGGGGTACTCCTGACGATTTGGCGGTGAACAGCTCAACTCTACTCCACACGATGGTCTGAATGGAGAGCATCACCTCAATTATTACTTTACAAAGAAAGTATTGGGGTGTAGATTCGACCTTGTCGAAGAAACAAGTCACAACCAAAGGAAGCCAGCCATGATGCAATTCGGAATTTTCAGTGTCGGCGACGTCACCACCGATCCGACCACCGGCAAAACCCCCACCGAGCACGAACGCATCAAGTCATACGTCACTATCGCTAAGAAGGCCGAAGAGGTCGGCCTGGATGTCTACGCGCTCGGCCAACACCACAACCCGCCCTTCGTCACCAGCTCCCCCACCACCACGCTGGCTTACATCGGCGCGCAGACCAAGAACATCATCCTCTCGACCGCGACCACGCTGATCACCACCACCGACCCGGTACGCATCGCCGAAGACTACGGCATGCTGCAACACCACCTGGACGGCCGCATGGACCTCACCCTCGGCCGCGGCAACACCGGCCCCGTCTACCCCTGGTTCGGCAAAGACATCCGCGAAGGCGTAGGCCTGGCCATCGAAAACTACGCACTGTTGCACAAGCTCTGGCGCGAAGACCGCGTGAACTGGGCCGGCAAGTACCGCACCCCGCTCAACGGTTTCACCGCCACCCCGCGTCCGCTGGACGGCGTGGCCCCCTTCGTGTGGCACGGTTCGATCCGCACCCCCGAGATCGCAGAGCAGGCCGCCTACTACGGTGACGGCTTCTTCCACAACAACATCTTCTGGAACAAGGAACACACCGGCCAGATGATCGACCTCTACCGCGAGCGTTTCGAATACTACGGCCATGGCACCGCCGAGCAGGCCATCGTGGGCCTCGGCGGCCAGGCCTTCATGCGCAAGAATTCGCAGGACGCCGTACGCGAGTTCCGCCCGTACTTCGACCATGCGCCGGTTTACGGTGGCGGCCCCTCGCTGGAAGACTTCACCGCGCAGACCCCGCTGACCGTGGGCTCCCCGCAGCAGGTAATCGAGAAGACCCTCTCGTTCCGCGAGTACGCCGGCGACTATCAGCGCCAGCTCTTCCTGATGGATCACGCGGGACTACCGCTGAAGACCGTGCTCGAGCAGTTGGATCTGCTGAGCGAGGAGGTCGTGCCGGTACTGCGCAAGGAGTTCGCGAAGAACCGCCCGGCCGCCGTTCCCAACGCCCCGACCCACGAGTCCCTGCGTGCCCGCCACGAGCGCGGAGAGGATCCGGTTCCCGGCGGTACCCGCAACCAGGCATAAGGAGGCTTAGCTATGCAGACACCTCAGATCGTAGTGATTTCGGCGGGGCTTTCGGTGCCCTCGTCGACCGCCCTGCTGGCCGACCAGCTCTCCGAGGCGACGGTCGCCGCGGCGCAGGCACACCCTGGCCTTGACGGTGTTGAGGTCACTCACCTGCAGTTGCGGGAGCTGGCCACCGGCATCACGAACTACTTCCTCACCGGTTTTCCGGTGGGCGATCTCGCCCAGGCGCTGGACGCGGTGCGCGAGGCAGACGCCATCATCGCCGTCACCCCCACATTCAAGGCCGGTTACTCGGGGCTTTTCAAGAGCTTCTGGGACGTCGTGGATGAAGACGCGATGCACGGCAAGCCGGTGTTGTTGGCGGCGACCGGCGGCACGGCGCGTCATTCGCTGATGATCGACACCGCGATGCGCCCGCTGTTCTCTTATTTGAAGATGCAGATCGTGCCGACCGGGGTCTTCGCGGCCACCGACGATTTCGGCCACGACACCGGTTTACAGCACCGCATCGACGCCGCCGCCGGCCAGCTCGTGCAGATGCTGGGCTGGAGCGCCGGTACTGCCGGGGCGACCTTTACCGCGTCGGTCGATAATGCAGACGCCGCGACCGACTCCGGGGCGGAGGTCACCGACCCCACCGCGGGCGGAGCGTCCGGCGTTGCAAGCGATCCCGTCGAGGACGACGTCGAGCGCGCCGGCGCGAACAGCGGCCACTTCTTCGGGGTAGCCGTGGAACCGACCGCCGAGGATAAGGGCACGAAGAAGGGTGTGAGCACGGGTCTGCCACCGTTGCAGGTCACCCCGTTTGAGCAACTCTTGAACTCCTAGACAGCAAAAACGCCAGCGGCCGGTGCCTCGCGAGGAGGTGCCGGCCGCCGGTGCATTAACGGTTTAGGGTGCGCCGCACCGATTCCGCCCTGACAAGGTTAAGCAGAGGTTAACTAATTCAGGGATTAACTTTCTTAGTCAACTTTCATCGGCGTGTTCGATACCACCTTTTGAAGTTTTCTGCTATACAAGGCCCTTGTTTTACATAATCTGCCGTAGAATGGTGAGGGTGACCTAAGTAGTCACGTGTCCTGCCCATCACGATGAACCACCAGGGAACCACACAAGGTGCATCGAGAGATACCGAGAAAGGTATGATTGCCCCGCGATGACAACCGAACTCTCCCCCGAAGAGATCCGCTTGCAAACCGTGCGCACCTCGAATCTTTGGAAGCAATACACCAAGCTCTACAGCGGGTTCAACAGCCATCTCGACCGTTCCCTGCGTGATGGCGCACAGATTAAGCTAGACGACTACCAGATCCTCACGGTGCTCACCGATGGGGACCCCGACCTCGACGACTTCCCCCTCATTCGCATGGGCGAGCTCTCGAAGGCCCTCAACGCCTCCCCCTCGCGCCTGACCTACCAGGTCAACCGCCTCGAACAGCTGGGTTGGGTAGAACGCGTAGAGATCCCCCACGACCGCCGCGGCAAGGGCGCACGCATTACTGACCTCGGGTACGAAATTTTCTGCAAGGCGTTCACGCTCCACATTGACTCGCTGAACAAAACCCTGCTCTCCGGAATCCCCGACGGCGACTACGAAGTCGTCGACCGGGTGATCAAGCACATTCTCGAAGCCATGGAAGAACAGCTCCACGGCTAATCGCCTCGATTAAGGCGGGCGCGGCGCCTACTTTTCGGTGGCGTCCGCCTCGTGCACCTCGCCCGAATGCGGCTTCGCCGAGGCCTTCGGTACCGACCCCACCATCTGCGCACGGTGCAGGTGCTCGCGGTTGGCCAGCACCACCAGCGCCATCGTGTTCAGCGCCAGGCCGATAATAAAGATGATCCACCCCAGCACCATGAAGCGGGTGCTACTCAGCAACGCACCCACCAGCAAAGCAAGAACGGACGCCAGGTACGCCGGGGACAGCAAAAATTTAGTATTCACGGCACTCCCCTATCGGTTACGCGGGCGCGGGGTGCGCGAGGAACGGAAGATTTTCTCGTCGGAAGGCTCCACCTGATCCAGCTGCTCGGTGGTGATCACCGGGTGCTCCTCGGTATCGAGTTCGGACGCGGCCACCGAGCGACGCTCGCGCGGCTGCTCCTCGTGCTCAACCTCTTCAACCTCAATAAACTCGTCGTGCTGCTCGTGCGCCGAGCCGGTCAGCATCGGTGGCAGCGGGCCGCCCTTGAGACGCTGGATAGAGACCCACGCCGAGAACACGTTCAGACCCAACCCGACGAGCAACAGGAGCCAGCCAAACGCGCTGGCGCCACCCGAGGCGCTACCGATAAAGAGCGCTCCGACGAAGATCACTGCAATAGAGGTCAAGAATGCCGGGGAAAGATCTTTGCTGTTCATTGTTCCTTAACTTCTTCGGCGGCCGATTGTGCGGTCTCACCTGTACTTATAGCTGAGAGGGTATAGGCGGGGGCCCTCAATCCAGCCTGTGCGGTAAAAGTCTTCCCTTAAGTGTAGGGCACTTTTCTGACCGTTAGGTTGGAGCCTTCACGCCTTTCACTGACAGCTAGCGACTAGCACTTTCCCCGGAATTTCTCCTCACCAAATTAGGCGTTCGGTGAGAGGTCGGTTCCCACACCGCGTTTCCGCAACTCCGGGGTGAGCGTGACCTTGGTATCCGATGCGTCGGCCGGGGAAGCTACTCCACACCCGGCCGCCGAGGCGCACCCGCCGCACCCGGCGTCCGCTGTGGAACCACAGCCGTCCGCCTCGTGGCCCACCACGCCGTGCTCGCGCAGATGCTGTTCGTGTTCGGCCACCAGGTCGCGATCCTCGGCACCGAGTACCACGAACCCGCCGTCGCGAATCATCTTCAGGTCATCCAGCGCCGACTGGCCCGTCGAGGTCAGGTAGTCGCCCAAGAACAGCGAGTTGACCACGTTCAACGCCACCGGCTGCAGAGAACGCAGGTGCATCTCACGGCCACCGGCCATCCGCACCTCGGTGTCGGGATTGACCATGCGCACCGCGGCCAAGATCCGCAAGCAGCGCATCGGGGTCAGCTCGTTCATGCCGGCCAGCGGGGTGCCCTCGAAAGGCATCAGGAAGTTGACGGGGATCGAATCGCCGCCGAGATCCTTCAGCGAAAAGATGGCGTCTACCAACTGCTCGTCGGTCTCCCCCATGCCCACGATCAGGCCCGAGCAGGCCGAGAGGCCGGCGTCCTGAGCCGAGTGCACGGTGTTCACGCGATCCTCGAAGCTGTGGGTGGTACAGATGTCGGCGTACTTGTCTTCGCTGGTGTTGAGGTTGTGGTTGTAGGCGTCCACGCCGGCCTGCTGCAGGCGCCGGGCTTGGCCGTCTTTGAGGATGCCCAGGCAGGCGCAGACCTCAACGTCGGGGTGCTCGTCTTTGAGACCCTCGACCATGGTGGCCACACGCTCGACATCGCGGTCGGTCGGGCCCTTGCCGGAGGCGACCATGCACACCCGAGAGGCTCCGCCGGCGATGCCGAAACCGGCCTGGGTGATGGCCTCGTCGGGTTTGATCCAGGAGTATTTGAGGATTTCCGCTTCGGACCCGAGTCGTTGCGAACAATAGGTGCAGTCTTCCGGGCACAGGCCAGACTTGAGGTTCACCAGGTAGTTCACCTTGACGGTGTTGCCGAAGTGGTGCCGACGCAGGGTCGCGGCGGCCTCGACGAGGGGAAAGGTGTGCAGATCGTCAGCGATGATCATGGCCAGCGCCTCATCGCGACTGACCGGGGCGCCACCTTCCAGCACGCGGGCGGCGATGTCTGAGAAGTTTACTGTCATGCCCCTAGTGAACACTTAATTTGAACAGTGTTCAAATTGATGACGCGGGCAGGTAGCGGGCACCCAGGCGAGCGCCCGTGAAACCTCTCTTAGACCACGACCCGACGCGAACCGCGACCCGAATCAGACCGCGACCCGATTCAGGGAGGTTACGCCCCGCACCCTCCGCTGCCGCAGGCACAGTTGCCGCCGCAGCCCCCGCCGGACGCCGCGTCCGGCTCATCCTCACCCAGGATGGTATCGGCGTAGGCCTGGGCGTCTTCCACACCCTCACCGCGCAGATATGACACGTAGTCGGCGGCCAGATCACGCTGTTCGGCCCCGATCACCTGCAGGCCGGCACCCTGAATCAGCTTGAGGTCCTCGAACACCGCGGCGGCCTCAGACTCGCGGTAGTCACTGAGATACATCGAGTCGATCACGTGCATCGCCAGGGACTGCAAGGAGCGCAGGTGCACGCGGCGGCCTTCACCCACACGCAGGCTCTTCGCGGGAGCCGCCAGACGCGCCGCGGCCAATACACGCAGGCACTGCATCGGGGTCAGATCAGCGGCGCCGGGAGCATCCTGCTCGGGGGTGGGTACGAGGAAGTTCACGATCACACGCCCTGTCGAATCGTCGCCACCGGCCTTCGCCAAGGACGCCGCCAGCTGCTCGGCACTCTCGCCGTCACCCACGTTCACCACGGCGCCGACCGGCTCGCCCGTCTCGGGAAGTGACCCCGAGGCGCCCAACAGGTTCACCACCTCAACGGTGTTGCGGAAGTACGTGCGGCGGTATTCAGCGGCAAATTCCACCAACGCGAATGTTGCGCCGGGGCCGGCCGTGATGATGTCGAGCAGGTCTTGCTCGGTGGGGGTCGCGCCGGCGCGCATCTTCTGGGTGAATTCAGCAAAGTTTAACGTCATATCTCTATTCAACCTCAGACTCATGGGTAATGGTCTGTTGTCCGCGGTTGCGCGCACACGTTTTACAATGAACGGGTGCCTTTAACCCGCGAGAAAATCATGGACTCCGCCTTTAACCTCCTGACCCAGTACGGTCTGGCGGATCTTTCCATGCGCCGTCTCGCCACCGAACTGGGCGTGGCCCCGGGTGCGCTGTACTACCACGTAAAGAACAAACAGCAACTGCTGGCCTCGCTGGCCTCACGCATGCTTGAGAACGTGTATTTTGAAGGCCCCCACCCCGCCGCACGCCTGCAGTTCTCGGCCGAAGAGCTCTACCGGCAGCTCTCGCCGGTGCGGGAATCGGCCGAGGTGATCCGGTTGGCGTTGGCCCTCAACCCGAGCGAACTCAAGTATGTCTCGGCGGGAATGGAATGCTTCAGCGCGCTCGATCCCGAGGGTGACCAGGAAAAACACCGCCTCGCGGCGGCCTCACTACTCCATGCCTGCATGAGCATTATCGAAGAGGAACAGACGCGTGCCCTGCTGGCCGGGACCACCGCCCCGGGTGACCCTCCCGACCGCTTTCGAGCGGTTGTGCGCGCGACCATCACCGGGTGGTCCCACCCCGCCGCGCACAGCTAACCCGCATCGCCCAGCCAGCATTCCGCACCCACCAGAAAGTTAGAACCATGAGCACCTTTGCCGAACCCCACTGGGGCGTGCTGCCCGACCACGAAGAACAGGTGCGCGCCGTCCGGAACGCCTTCATCGAGAAATACGGCCAGGAGCCCGACGGTGTCTGGTCGGCTCCCGGCCGGCTCAACCTGCTCGGGGAATACATCGACTTTCTCGGCGGTTCGTGCATGCCCATGCCGTTGCCCTACCGCACCTACATCGCCGGTAAGATGCGCAGCGACGGCGTGCTGCGCGCAGAGTCCCTGCAGATGCCCGGGGACGAGCGCACCGTGGTGATCCGCGACATCGAACCCGGGCGACTGAAAGGCTGGTTCACCTACGTGGCCGGGGTGGCCTGGTCGATGAATCAGGAGGGCGGCCGAGACATCGCGCTACCGAAGAACTTCGGAGCCGACCTCGTGATCGACTCGCGCGTACCCGTGGGCGGCGGGCTGTCGTCCTCGGCAGCCCTGGAGTGCTCCACCGCGCTGGCCCTACTCGACCTCTCTTGCCCGCTACGTGCGGACTGTGAAACCACCGAACCCCTACCCTCGGACTGCGGCCCCACCAACGACGCCCTGCGCGCACGATTGGCGCAGGTGTGCATCCGCGCCGAAAACGATGTGGCCGGCGCCCGCACCGGCGGCCTCGACCAGACCACCTCGCTACGTTCAAAACCGGGCAAGGCGCTGTTGATCGACTTCCGCGATTTTTCGATCGAACCCATCAAGGCCGACCTCGAATCGGCCGAGCTGGCGTTCTTGGTCATCAACACCAACACCCCGCACGAGCTGGCCGGCGGGGAGTTCGCGGCGCGGCGGGCGGCGTCCGAGGCGTGTGCCGAAGCGCTGGGGCTGCACCACCTGCGCGACGCCCTCCCCGAGGATCTGCGGTGCGCAACCATGGACGAGCGTCAGGCCAAACTCTGGCGGTTGAACCTCGTGGACGAAACCACCACCCGCGCCCTGGACGCGCTCGAGGGAACCAATCAACCCCCGAAGTTCCCGCGTGGGTGGATCCGTCACGTCTTCCACGACATGGCGCTGGTGGAACGCGCCGCATACCTGCTGAAGAATACATCCACTCTGGGCCAGCCCGCCTGGGTGGAGCTGGGTCATCTTTTCACCGAATCATTTGTATCTATGCGCGATGAGCTATGCGTCTCCCGCGCGGAGATCGACCTGGCCGTGCAGACCTCCCTCGACTCCGGAGCGCTCGGGGCACGCATCGTCGGCGGCGGTTTCGGCGGGGCCGTGATGGCACTGGTCAAACAGAACGAGCTACACCCGACCTCGCAGGCGGTGGCCAACGCCTACGCCGCCCACGGTTACGCAGCACCCGAGTTCCTGCCGATGGTCGCCGGGTTCGCGGCCGACAAAGACCTCTAGGACGCCCGCCGCCAGAACGGGCGCCCGTTGCCGCCCCTAGATGTCTGGTCGTGTCGCGGATTCACGGGGTTTTCTCAAGAGACAGTCGAGTTCTCTCTGAAAACCCCGGATTTCCGGGGTTTTTGGGCTCACATAGAGGGTGGGAAATGGGGCGATAGGGTGGCGATTTCGCGGGAAAGTATTGGAACACACACCATCGATCAGTAGACTGAGGAACACAACGAGTCGTAGAACACAGGCTCACTTCTACCGAAAGGAAGAAACATGGATTTCAACACCGATGGCATCAAGGATCAGGCCAACGAGCGCCTTGACGGCGGCAAGGACGCCATCAACGAGAAGGCTGGCAAGGACATCGTCAACGACGATCACACCAACACCGCCAAGGACAAAGCTGGCGAGCAGATCGACGGCCTGACCGACAAGTTCGGCAAGTAAGACTTTAAGGAAGCTGACCATGTTAGAAAAAGACAACATCGAACAGCAGGCCAAAGAAGCCGCCGAGAACGTCAAGAACGACGATGGCAAGGTCATCGATCAGGCGCAGGCGCAGCAGTCGAACGTCGAGGCTGATCAGCAGATTAATGACGTGCGCGAGCGCTTCGGCAAGTAACAGCGCTTCGGTCACTCAAGATTTTTAACAATAAACAAAGGAGAAACATCATGGCACTTGGAGACAAGCTCAACGATATGGCTGGCAAGGCAAAGGAAGCCGCTGGCAAGGCAACCGATAACGACCGTCTGAAGGCTGAGGGCCAGGGCGATCAGGCTCAGGCTAAGGTTTCGGACACCGTCAACGACGTCAAGGATCACGCAGCTGGCCTGAAGGATTCCTTCAACAAGTAAGGCTTGCGCCTCCCCCTTTCAGCATCGGACGCCGCGGTTCGGGTTTTCCCGTTCTGCGGCGTCCGCCGTTTAATCGCTTTATCCGCTCTTATGCCCTAGCGGCGCGGGGGAGGAATTTTTGGCGGCCGCGTTAGGCTACCTCTGGAAGAACATTCCCCATCGAAGGAGACATCATGGCACGTGCACAGGCTACCCAGGCCGAAGCGAAGCAGGTTATCGACGACGGCGGCGTGGTGATTTACTGGCGCCCCGGTTGCCCGTACTGCGAGGCCCTGGACGAGGGTCTCGGTGATATCGGTGATCGCGCAACCTGGGTGAATATCTACGAAGACGACGACGCGAAGGCTTTCGTGGAGTCGGTCAACGATGGCAACGCCGTGGTTCCGACCGTCACCAACTCCGAGAAGTCCTTCGTGGCAGCGTCGTCGAAGGCGGCGAAGATCGTGTCGCTGATGATCGAGAAGTCGGGTCGTTAAAGCGATGGCAGAGAAGAAGCATGTGGGCCGCCCGCCGCTGAATCGCGATACCACCGTCTGCATTTCACTCTCGGGCCGCCCCTCGAATCACGGCATCAAGTTCCACAACTACCTGTACGAGAAGTTCGGGCTGGACTTCCTGTACAAGGCGATGACGACTACCGACATCAAGGCCGCTATCGCCGGCGTGCGCGCGCTGGGCATTCGCGGTTGTTCGGTGTCGATGCCGTTCAAGCAAGACGTCATTCCGCTCATGGATGAGATGGACCATTCGGCGTCGGTGATCGGCGCGGTGAACACGATCGTGAACACCGACGGGCACCTGCACGCCTACAACACCGACGTGATCGCGGTGGCCTCGCTGTTGCGCACGCACGGTGTAGATCCCTCGCTGCCGATTCTCTTGCGCGGTTCCGGAGGTATGGCCGCGGCGGTGGCCGGCGCCTTCCACGACGCCGGTTTCACCCGCGGCACGATCATCGCCCGCAACGAGCAGACCGGGCGCGCCCTGGCCGACAAATACGGTTACGATTGGGCGCCCGAGCCGGGTTCGCTAACCGCACCGGTGATCGTGAACGTAACCCCGATCGGCATGGAGGGCGGGGCCGAGGAGCACAAGCTCTCGTACCCGCAGTCCACGATCGAGGCCACCGAGGTGGTTTTCGATGTGGTGGCCATGCCGGTGGAGACCCCGCTGATTCGCGCGGCGCGGGACGCCGGCAAGGAGGTCATCACCGGCGGTGAGGTGATCGCGCTGCAGGCGGCGGAGCAGTTCCGCCTCTACACCGGTCACGAGCTCACCCCGGAGGACGTCGCCGAGTCGGAGGCACAGGCTAGCTAGGCGTCTGCCATTCAGATACAGGGGGCGGGGGGGGGGGGGGGGGGGGGCCCCCCCCCCCCCCCCCCCCCGCGGGCTTTA
>NZ_JAYWLS010000003.1:0-357933 GCF_040946465.1 Rothia sp. LK2588
ACCAACAACCTAAGATCCCTGGCGGGATCTTATGGCATACGATTGAAGACCCCTACCGGGGTCTTTTTTCGTTTAACCCCTGTTTCATCTTGGGCCCTTTTGCCCCTCGCCTTCTTGAAGGGAGGGGAAGGGAAGCCAACTTCACTGAGAGGCCGTATTACTGTCGAGAGGCCGTCCTACTGACTGCCTTTCGACAGGGAGGTGGCCCTTCGATGGAAAGCGCGAGAATTTACCCTCAGAAGCCCTCTTCTGTAGCAAGTAGTTCTCTTCAGCCAAACCCATCATACGATTAAAGGCTCCGCTCTCCTCAGTGAATCTTTCTGTGAGAAGCCGTCTCGGATCCACTCTGTAGAGACGCTCCTTCCCGAACGCCCGCGTGCGTTCCTGGGGCTGGAAGCTTTGTTAGAGACTGAATTTCCCCCAGTGTCCGGTTTGCTCCCCACTACCACAATCCTCTGTGACTACTCTCCTGGGGTTGCTTTTTAGAGCCAGCGCCAGAGCCAGGGCCGGAGGCCGAGTTTTTATCGAGAGGCCGTGTGCCTCCTTGAGGAGGCTGCTCATCACCGAAAGGCCGTCTCCCTGTCGAAAGGCCGTATGTAGGGCGGCCCCTCGGCGGAAGAGAGAGCCCCGTAGCACCAGAGAAGACCTCCGTGTTTCAAGAGAGAACCCAATAGCACCATAGAAGACCTCCATACCTCATAGGAGATTCCCTCCCCTCAACACCAAAGAAAAAGCCCCGCCCCGCGTCATGTGTATGGGATACACGACGCGGGGCGGGGCTTTCGCTATATCAACCCGCAATTCAACGAAGGCGGCTCATGAACTGGCCACTGGCGAAGAGATGCACAGAGAGCATCCCGGGTTGAGAATCGAACCTACTTGACGGCCTTCTTCTTGGCCTCGTGGTCGATCCAGAACTGACGGGTAGTAACCTCGTCGTTGCCGTCCCACGATTCCAGGTTCTTGATCTCGGGGTGATCCGCAGCGTGGAAGAGGGGCTCGTGGCCCTGCTTGCGCTGCTTCTCGTAGTCCTTCAACACCGCGATGGCCTTCGGAGCCAACAGAGTGATGGCAACCAGGTTCAAGAACGCCATGAACGCCATCAATAGGTCCGAAATGGTCCAGACGAAGTCCAGGGCCACAATAGCGCCGCCAAAGACGCTCACGAGCACCAGGAAGCGGTAAACCTGGAGAACCGCAGTCTTCTCGGTCATGAACAGAATGTTCGACTCACCGTAGTAGTAGTTACCGATCACCGAGGAGTAAGCGAACAAGAAGATCGCCACGGTCAAGAAGTGAACAGCCCACTGGCCGAGCTGTGCCGCCAGCGCGGTCTGAGTCAGTGAAGCACCCTGAATGCTGTCACCGTAGGTCGGGTTCGACAACAGCACGATGAACGCGGTGATGGAGCAAACTACGATGGTGTCGAAGAAAACGCCCAGCGCCTGAATGTAGCCCTGCTTGGCCGGGTGAGACACGGCCGCGGTCGCAGCCGCGTTGGGAGCCGAACCCATACCTGCCTCGTTAGAGAACAAACCGCGCTTCATACCCTGCACGATCACACCGATCACGCCACCGGTGATGAACTCGCGAATACCGAAGGCGCCCTCGAAGATCTGCAGGAACACGGAGGGAATAGCGCCGATGTTCAGCACGACCACCAACAGGCCGAGCAGAATGTAAGCAATTGCCATGATCGGCACAATCACCTGGGTGAAGGCGGAGATCGAACGAACTCCGCCGAAGATGATAGCGGCGGTCATAGCTACCAGAATCAGGCCGATGGCGATCTTCAGACCCATGCCGTCGGCGATGTGCGGCGCGAACGCCGAGAGAGACTGGCTGGTGGCGTCCACAATCGAGTTGGACTGCACCGAGTTGAATGCGAAGCCGTAGGTGAAGCAGATGATGACCGCGAAGATCGTGCCCATCCAGCGGGCGTTGAGTCCGCGGGTCATGTAGTACGCGGGGCCACCCACGTAGGAGTCCTTGCCGTGGTGCTTGTAGAGCTGCGCCAGAGCCGATTCAACGAACGCCGAGGCAGAACCCAGCGAGGCGATCGCCCACATCCAGAAGACCGCGCCGGGGCCACCCAGGGAGATCGCGATGGCAACGCCGGCGATGTTGCCGGTTCCCACGCGGGACGCCGCCGAGATGGTGAAGGCGCGGAAGGATGAGATTTGCTTGGCGCCGGCTGCGTCGGTACCGCTCGGTTCACCGATGATGCGCAGCATCTCGGGCATGGAGCGGAACTGGACACCGCGGGTGCGGATGGTGAGGTACAGGCCCACGAGGATCAGAATCGCGAACATGACGTTCCAGATCGCCCCGCTGAGCGTACCTACCGCTTCGGTAAGAGCTTCCATAGTAACTTTCTCGAGAATTAGGGCGCGTCAAAGGAAGGCGCACCGAGTGTGTTATTCATGGCTAGCTTAGTGGTTAACCGAGAGAATGCCGAAGCGATTAGCCCGGGGCGGGGATAAAGTTTATCTGCTCCACCGGGGAGCGCGATTAGAGATCGGAAGAGTCGTTGCGTAATTGTGCGCAACTGACCTTGTTGAGCAGAATGCTGAGGATCTCCTGCTCCTCCGCGGTGAGGTCGGCCAGGATTTCCCGCTGGGCGTCTTCCTGCTTCTCCACGGCCTTCAGCACGAACCGGCGTCCTTCTTCAGTCAGCGTCAGCACGACCGAGCGGCGGTCCTTGGTGGAGGGACGTCGGGTGACTAGACCGCGCGTCACGAAGGAGGCCGAGAGGGTGGAGACCGAGGCGCGGCTCGCGTGGGTGAGTTCGGCGGCGCGGGCCGGTTCTACCTCACCCATGACCCACAGCACGAACAGCAGGCGGTAACCGGCCCAGGAGATGTCGAGGTCGCGGTGGACCTTAGCCTCAAAGGCGGAGATGAGGTTGGCTGAGGTGCGGTTGAGCTGAACCAACACGGTATTTAACCGCGGATCGATGTGCGGCAGCTCCTCGCGGATCCGCTGTTGAGACAGCATGCCGAAGGTCCGGGCATCAATCATTGATCATCTTCATTTCGTGGGCGCTTGGGGACATACTGATGAGGCGCGTGAGCGCGTCATATCAACAGTATTTTATGGCAAACGCCCTCGTGCGGGCACCCACCTCCGCGGGGAGCCTTAGAGAAGCCTCCGCAGCCATGCGGCGGTGCGTTCGGGGGTGGTGGCGTCCGCGGTGGAGTCGACGGGGGCGTCCTGCACGGTGACGCTGCACCAGAGGCGGGAAATCTCGCGGCAGTGCGGGATCGGGGCCATCGTCCAGGTGGCGTGGTAGCTCAGCTGCGGGCCGAACGCGCGCAACAGCGCACCCATCAGTTGCCGATAGGTGGTGGCGAGATCTTCGCGTTCCTCGTCGGTGGTGGCAACCAGCGTGCGCGCCGGGGCCTTGGGAACGATCATGATCTCGCGGTGGTGGGCGCTGGCGTAGGGAGCAAAAGCTATCCAGTGCGCGTTGTTCAGTAGCATGCGGTCGCCCTCGAGCAGTTCGGCGGTCATGACGTCGGTGAGCAGGTCACCGCTGGCGCGCTGTCGCCAGCGACGACCTTGTTCGGCGACCACGCGCGTGTGGTGCGTGGGGCCCGAGTACCCGGTGAATTCGGCGGTGACGAGCCCGGCGTGGCAGGTTTCGGTGATAACCCACTGCGCGACGTCTTCGCGGGGAACGAGCTCGGTGAGGCGTTCCAGGTAATCGTCGATGAGCACGGTGGCGGTGTCGAGGCTCAGGGGGCGGGGGTTCAGTACGCTGACCAGTGTTCCGGTCAATGGGTCTTGGCGTAGGGCGGTCTCGGGGGAGGTGCCGGAGGTGGGGCGCACTAAGGAGCGGACGTCCACCGTGTGGTTCAGGGTCTGAGTCATGAAGCTACCACTACTTTCTGCACGAGATTCTTGAGCTCATCGAGGGCTTCGGCTGGAAAATCGGCGTCTACCACCACAACGTCTACCTGGGGCCAGCGGGCGAAGGTGGCTAGCGCCCGCACTCCCCACTTCGAGTGGTCGATACCGACAATTACGCGTTCGACGGCTCCGAGCATCGCGGTGAGGGTGTCGGCCTCTTCGACGGAGGGGGTGGTGAGCCCTGTGGCGTCTGCGGCGTGGACGCTGGTGATCAGGCTCGATGCGTTGAGGCAAGCCACAGCGGACGTGGCGACGGGGCCGACGAGGGCGTCATTGGGTGCGCGGCGCCCGCCGGTGAGGTAGATGTCTGTGGCCGACTCGGGGGAGAACTCTTGGGCGACGCGTGCCGAGTTGGTGATGACCGTGAGGTTGCGTTTGGTGTTGAGTTCGCGGGCAACGGCGGCGGAGGTGGTGCCCGCCGAGATCATGAGCGATTCACCGTCGCGGACGAGCCCCGCGATCTCTCGTGCGATGGCGGCTTTGGCCGCGTGGTTGGTGTTCGCTTTGACATCGAAGGCGGGGTTGTTGTTCATCTGCGCGGAGCGGGCTCCCCCGTGGACCTTGACGATGCGCCCGCGCTCGGCGAGTTCGTTGAGGTCGCGCCGGATGGTGATGGGGGAGACCCCGAACATTTCAATGAGGTCTGCGGTGGAGATCGTGCCGTGTTGGTCCACGGTTTCGACGATCTGTTGCTGGCGTTCGTCGGCGAGCATGCCCACCCCTTCATGATTATTTATGATTGGAACTGATTAAAAGAGTACATAAATAATCATGAATTGTCATTAAATAATCATCGGCTTCAGCCGAGGAGCACCTGTACCGCTAAAGTCAGCATGATCATCGCGATGATGCCGTCGAGCACGCGCCAGGCCGCAGGGCGCGCAAAGATCGGGCGCAACAGACGAGAGCCATACCCCAGCGCGGTAAACCAGATGGTGGAGCCGAGAATACAGCCCAGGTAAAACCACCAGCGTCCGGGATTGCCGTGGGTATTGGCCAGCGAACCGAGAAAAACCATCGTGTCGATGTAGGTGTGTGGGTTGAGGTAGGTGATGGCGAAGGTGATTGCCATGGCCTTGCCGAGGGAGCGGGGGCCTTCGTCGTCGAGGTTGATCTTGAGGGACGTCGGGCGCAGTGCACGGCGTAGGGCCAAGAGGCCGTACCAGATCAAGAACGCGCCGCCACCCCAGCGCAGGAGCTCCAGGGCCCAGGAGGCGCTATCGGCGATGGTGCCGACCAGGGTGATCCCGAGACCGATTAAAAGGATGTCGGAGAGGATACAAAAAATGACGATCGGGGTGATAAATCGCCCGATAATCCCTTGTTTGAGGATGAAGGCGTTCTGCGCGCCAATGGCCACGATCAGTGAAAGTCCGGTGCCGGCGCCCATCAGGATCAACAGGAGGGAGTCGAAAGTCATGCCATTCAGGCTAGGGGTTTCGACGAAGTTAAACCATCTAAGTTTTCTAAGTCTGCGTAAGATAATCTTATGAGTCGATTTACCGCCGAGCAACTACGCACCTTCGTCCTGCTGATCGAATACGGCACCTTCGAAGCCGCCGCCGACGTCCTGATGATCAGCCCCTCGGCGGTATCCCAGCGCATCAAGGCGATGGAGCAATCCGCCGGGCGTGTGTTGGTCAAGCGCACCAACCCGGTGGCGCCCACGGAGATCGGGCAGATCGTCTTGCGCATGGCGCGGCAGAGCGAATACCTCAACAGCGAGTTGGAGCAACAGCTGGGCACGGGCGCTGGCGATCGAACCATCGCCATCGCCGTCAACGCCGACTCTTTGGCCACGTGGTTGCTGGACGCGGTGGCCGTGTTGGCTCGCGAAGACCGCATTTTCTGCGACCTGCGCCGCGAGGGTGAGCAATATTCCTCGGCCCTGTTGCGCTCCGGGGAGACGATGGCGGCTATTACCTCCCACCCCGAGTCCATTCCGGGATGTGTGGTGCAGAAGTTAGGGGTGGCTCGTTACTGGGTGGTGGGCTCGCTGGATTTTGCGCGGCGCTGCTTCGAGGATTGGCCGCGCGCGATCTCGCTCGAGGAGCTCAACGCCGCCCCGGTGATCGAGTACGACCGCAAGGACGTCGGTCAAGACCTGGCGCGCTCCCTCCTTTTGGAGCACTTCGGCCTGCGGGACGAGGCGGCCGGGCAGGCGCCGAGTATCTACGTGCCGTCGTCCCCGGATTACGCTCGTGCGGTGGAGGCTGGGATCGGCTGGGGTATTGTGCCGGAGCAACAGTGCGCCGAGGGGTTGGCCTCCGGGGAGTTGGTGAAGCTGGCTGACGAGCCGGTGGAGTTTCCCCTCTACTGGCAGCGGTGGAAGATCTCTTCGGAGGTTCTGGACCGCGTCTCCGACGAGGTTTTTAGAGCAGCGCGGCGCGTTTTGGAGACTTCCTAAGGGCGATTGATAAGCCGTTCACCTGGGGTTTCTCCCATGTAAAAGTTTGTTTTGGAAAATAAATTTGCGCAAAGGCTTGCGCGGTTAAAACTTTACGAGTAAAGTTTCTAACGAAAGCAAACGACCAATCGTTAGGAGAATTACCATGGCAGTTATCACCCCCGGTACCTGGAACCTCGACGGCATGCACTCACACGTCAACTTCTCGGTTCGCCACGCAGGCATCTCGAAGGTTCGCGGCGAGTTCACCGACGTCTCCGGCAAGCTGACCTCCACCGAGGGCGCAGACCCCGTCGTCGAAGCAAGCGTCGAGATCGACTCGATCGACACCGGTGTGGCAGACCGTGACGGTCACCTGAAGTCCGCCGACTTCTTTGACTCCGAAAACTTCGGTCAGATGACCTTCAAGTCCACCTCCTTCAAGGTTGACGGCGAAGACCTGACCATGGAAGGCGAACTGACCATCAAGGGTGAGACCCGCCCCGTCACCTTCACCGGCGAGTTCGGCGGCGAGACTAAAGACCAGTACGGCAACAACCGCCTGGGCGCATCGGTCTCCACCAAGATCTCCCGCAAGGACTTCGGCATCACCTGGAGCGCAACCCTCGAAACCGGCAACGTACTGGTGGGCGACGCCGTCACCATCAACCTGGACGCCGAGTTCGTCGCTGCCTAAAGATGCAGCTCAGGTCGTAAGCCGCATTAGGCTTCTATACCTCTAAAAATGCCGAGAGCCCCCTGAGATATCAGGGGGCTCTCGGCATACGCGTCTCACGGATTAACCGTTGACTAACTGCCACACGAAATACACCACCGCGGCCAGGATGAAACCCAACAACGCCCAGCGTCGCAACCGGGTCTCAAAAATCGCGGCCCGAATATCTTCACGCTGTTCGCGAGACTCGGTGGGGTCAACCGGTGCCAGGTTCTTCGGGTTTGTTACCTCGGGCTTAGACTGCTCCTGCCCGGCCACCTGCCGCGATTCAGCATCGCGCGGCGAGAGCTGCTCACTCATCACTGCCGCCTAACGCCAGCGGGTCATCATGATCATGCCGGCCATCATCAAACCCACACCGGTCACAATGTTCCAGCTACCCAGCTGAGGAACGGGGTATTGATTCTGGGTGATGTAGAAGGTCATGATCCACAGAATGCCCAGCGCCACCAAAGCGAACATGATCACCCGGTACCAAAGCGGGGTGGGGGAGGCGAACTCGTCCTTCGTCATGTCCCGAGCGGCGCGACGAAACTCTGCCTCGTCGCGATCGAGGTCATCATCAACACGAACAGATTTGTTCGACTCAGCCACAATTCCTCCAGGAACCTAACAAGATGGGCGATCAGGTACGGTTTAACTTTGTATAACCTTACTAGGTTCACAGCTCCAACATCTATCAATTCGCACCCCCAGGGGTATCAAAAACAGCATGGGAAAATCACACAAAGCTCCCCCATCCCGAGGCTCCCGGTCCATCGGCCAATGGATCATCCAAATCATCGGTGAACTCCTCATGACCATGGGAGTGATCCTCTTACTCTTTGTCGCCTGGCAACTCTGGTGGACGAACATCTCTGCCAACAAAACCCAAGACCAAGCCGTCAGCTCCCTGGCCCAGGAATTCCACACCACGGCCGACCCCGCGCTCGAACAGAAAAACTGGGACGAGAAGAAACCACCCGTGACCGCGGCACCTGCCCCCGGTGACGCATTTGGCATCGTCTATATACCGCGGCTGGGAGAGGGCTACCAGCGCCCTGCCGTCGAAGGCGTGGGTACCGAGGTGCTCGACACCCTCGGCCTCGGCCACTACGAACACACCGCCATGCCCGGTGAGGTCGGCAACTTCGCGCTCGCCGGCCACCGTCAAACCAACGGGGCGGTGCTCGACCGCATCGACGAGTTGCAAGACGGCGACCACATCTACGTGCAGACCAAAGAGGGGTACTACACCTACACCGTCTCCGAGGCCAAGATCGTGCTCCCCACCGAAGTCAACGTGATCGCCCCCAACCCCCAAGACCCGAAAAAACCCGCCACCGAACGGATGCTCACGTTGACCAGCTGCCACCCGCGCTACGGCGACACCGAACGCTACATCGTGCACGCAACTTTCGATAACTGGCGGCCGCTCCACGCCGGAGCTCCCGACGAGATCAAAAACGTCGTCAAAAGCTAACAACCCGACACGAACCCAACAGAACGAGAGGCAACCCTCATGTACGGATGGATATTCCGGCACCTGCCCGGCCCCCTCTGGGTGCGCATCATCATCGCTATCATCGCGATCGCGCTGGCAGTCTGGTGCCTGATGGAGTTCGTCTTCCCCGCGTTCGTGGAGTACAGCCCCTTCACCCGCGACGTCACCATCACCGAATAACCCGCGTATGGTAGATAAAAACGCAACAGAAGCCCCTATTGCCGCAGAAAGCAGACGCCCATGACGAAGATTCTGGTCATCGACAACTATGACAGCTTTGTGTTCACCCTCGTGGGTTACCTCGAAGAACTCGGAGCAACGATGACGGTGATCCGCAACGACGAGCTCTCCCTGGCCGAGACGATTGCGCTCGCCGAAGAGAGCGACGGCGTGCTGGTGTCGCCCGGCCCCGGTGCGCCCGCCGATGCCGGCGTCATTATCGACGTGATCCGCTGGGCGGCCGAGACCAAGAAACCGCTCTTGGGCGTGTGTCTGGGCCACCAAGCCATCGCAGAAGCCTTCGGCGGCACGGTGGGCCACGCCCCCGAGTTGATGCACGGGAAGACCTCGCGGCTCGTGCACGAGGGCCAGTCGGTCTTCCGCGATGTGCCCTCGCCCTTTACCGCCACCCGCTATCACTCGCTGGCCGTTGCTCCCGAGACCATGCCCGAGCAGCTCGAGGTCACCGCGCGCACCGAGAACGGCATCATCATGGGTCTGCGACACCGCAAAGCACCCATGCACGGCGTACAGTTTCACCCGGAGTCGGTGTTGACCGAATCCGGATACCTCATGCTGGGTAACTGGCTCGAAGATCTGGGGCTGACCGGGGCAACAGAAAAAGCCAAGAAACTCTCCCCACTGATCGACAGCTAACCCCTGAAACACACCAAGGGGCCCGCGCCGAATCATCGGCGCGGGCCCCTTGATGCATCACACGGAATATCTCACCTGCGGCGTTAGTCGTTGTTACCTCGAGAGGCCGAAGGCTTCGGAGAGTCCGGTGCCTTCGACGGCTGTGAGGTAGGACGCTGGCTCCGCTCGGGTGCTTGAGTCGGCTGGCTCTCGGCCGAGGCGCTCGGCTCAGGGTTCTGAGTGGGCTGCTGTTGCGGCTGCTGGGTATTCGGCTGAGGCTGGCTATCCTGCTGGTTCGGAGCCTGCGTCGGCTGCGACTGTCCGGGGTTGCGGTCGTTGTTTGAAGCCGTCGACGCCGCCTGAGCGATCTGGATCGTCACGGTGCTACCCTGCTCGATGTTGGTTCCGGCGGCCGCCGACTGGGTGGCAACCGTGCCCTCAGGCACCGAGTTGGTCTCAACCGTCTCGATATTGGTGCTGAGCATGACCTCCGGGGCCTGCAGAGCCGCGATAGCCTGGTCGCGCGTCATACCGCGCAGATCGGGCACGGTGACCTTGCCGTTCGAGAGCACGATGTCCACGGTCTGACCGGCGTCTGCCGACTGACCCGACTCGGGGTTAGTCTTGACGACCATGCCTGCCGGAATCGTTGCCGAATTCACGGTAGAGGTACGACCCGGCTTGAAACCGGCCTCGGTGAGGGTGGAGCGCACGTAAGACTCCGACTGACCCGCCAGATTATCGGGGATCTTCACCTTCGAGGGACCATCGGAGACGGTCACCGTCACCTCTTGGCCTTCCTCCACCATCGTGCCGGTCACCGGCGAGGTCTTGATGACGTTGTTCTTCTCAACGGTGTCGGAGTACTCGCTATCCCACTTGACCGGGATGTTCAGGTTGCGCAGAGTATTCTCGGCATCCTGACGCGAGGTGCCCTGGAGCTGCGGAATAGCGTGCGTGGGCACCTTATTGAGTTCGTTCTGGTAGTACAACACGGTGCCGATCGAGAACAGCGCCAGAGCGGCGATCACCATGCCGGTGAGCACGCGCGTCCACGCCTGGCGGCGACGTTTCTTCTTCGCTAACGCCTCGTTGCGCTCGTAATCGTAGAGCTCTTCGTCGGTATATTCCGCCTGGGCGTTATCGAAGAATCCGCCCAAACCGGTCTCTTCAACCGGGGCGACGCTCTGCTGCGAACCGGTGTACCCGGCAGCGGCGCCTGCGGCCGCACCGGTGGCGGCTGCACCTGCGAGCACAGAGGTCGGCTGCGTGGCATCGTCGTCGTGGGCGGAAGCAGGAGCTATGCCGCGGCCGGCATTGATCAAAGCTGAGCGGAAAGCATCGGGGGACTGAAAACGATCAGCCCGATTCTTGCTCAGCGCCTTCAACAAGACGGTGTCGACGGCGCGGGGAATCTCTTGGCGCGCAAATGAGCTGGGCGGCTGCGGGGTGTCCGAGAGGTGCATGCCCGCCATCTCCACGTTCGACGACGCGTTGAACGGGGAACGACCAGCGAGCATCTCGTAAATCACGCATGCGGCAGAATATATATCGCTACGGGAATCTACGGTTTCTCCGCGGGCCTGCTCGGGCGAAATATAGCGGGCAGTGCCCATCACGGTGTTCGAACGGGTCACAGACTCGCCAGACTCGCGCACCGCACGGGCGATACCGAAGTCCATCACCTTCACCTGACCGGCCTCACCCTTGGCGGCGTCCTCATCGGTCTGCGGCAGAATCATGACGTTGGCGGGCTTGATGTCGCGGTGAACGATCCCGGCGTCACCGGCGTACTGCAGGGCGGCTAGAATCTGCGAACCGTACGAAATGGCCTCGTCCACCGGTAGCTCACCGCGGTCGGTGAGGATCTCCCGTAGCGACTTGCCGCGCACCAGCTCCATCACCAGGTAGGGCACCTGCACCGCACCCTCGGCGTCCTGTGCCGGGAAAGTGCCGGTATCGTACACGCCCACGATGGACGGGTGGTTCAGCGAGGCGACGGCCTCCGCCTCACGCTGAAAACGACCGCGGAACTCCTCATTCGCCGCCTGGTCGGGGCGCAGAACCTTCAGCGCCACCTGACGGCCCAGGCGGGTATCCTCGGCCGAGTAGACGGTTGCCATCGCGCCGGAACCGATCTCTCGGTCAACCCGGTAGCGGGAATCAATCATTGAGGGAATGGAAGTATCCATAGTCTGTTAACTGTTCGCCTTCTTTGCTACGTAAACATTTACGCTACTACCGATCTCAACCTGAGAGCCAGAATTTGGGTTGGTGCGTAACACAGTGTTTTCAGGGGCGGTCTCAGAGGACTCCTGGTGTACCTTGACGTTCACACCCATATCGGTGATCTTCTTGATAGCCTCGTCGGCTTTCATTCCCTCCATGTTCTTCGGCAAAGTAACCGACTGCGGACCGGTGGAGTAGGCCACGGTCACGGTGCTACCGGGGGTCACAGCACCCGAGGGGGAGATAGACAAAACCGTGTCGGTGGGCTGGTCGGAGGCCACGCCGGTGGTCTTCGTGGAAACCCCCATGGTCACCAGCTCATTGACGACGTCTTCCAGCGGGCGACCCGTGAAGGCGGACTGGTTGATCTCCACGGTCTGCTGCGTGCTGGCGGCAGACGTCGGCGCCTGCGGGGTGGGCTCCACGGTTTGCACAGTGCCCTCCGTAGCTGCGGGAACGTTGTCTTGTGCGGGCCCGGGATCGGCGCTGTTGCGGCCCATCGTAAAGAACCACACGACCGCGCCGATGAGCAAGAGGGCCAGCAAGAGGGAGACCCAGCCCCACGGCGACTTTTTCTTCGGCGGTTCGAACATGGTGGCCGTCGAACCCGAAGCCACCGGAATCTCGGCGGTAGTCGGACGCGGGCGGAACTTCTTGCCCGAACCTCCAAAACGCGGGGCGGGTGCTACCGCGGTGGGTGCAGTGATGACGTCCGTGGGCAAGGTGTTGGCGCCGTTGGGAAGGAAACCCTCTAGCGGCGGCACGGCCTTGATCGCACCGGGGATGTCGCGGCGACGAATCGAGTCGATGGCGCTGGCCAGCGCGGTGGCGTTGGCCGGACGCTGCTCTGGGTCTTTCGAGAGCAGGCACATGATCAACCCGGCGGCGGGCGCGGGCACGTTCTTCGGCAACGGCGGCGGCGGGTCGTTCACCTGCGCCAGCGCGATGGCGATCTGGGATTCGCCGGTGAACGGACGCTTGCCGGCCAGGCACTCGTAGCCGATGATTCCCAGCGAGTACATGTCGGAGGACGGCGTAGCCTGCTGGCCGGTGGCCTGCTCGGGGGCAAGGTACTGGGCGGTACCCATCACCTGGCCGGTGGCAGTCAGCGGTACCTGATCGGCGAGGCGGGCGATGCCGAAGTCGGTGACCTTGACGCGGTCGTCCGGGGTGATGATGAGGTTGCCGGGTTTCACATCGCGGTGGACCAGACCCTGGGCGTGGGCGGCGGCTAGCGCGCGGGCGGTCTGCGCAATGATGTTGAGCAGGCGGTCGGGCTCGATGCGGCGGTCGCGCTCGATGATGGCCGAGAGCGGCTCACCGGGCACGAGCTCCATGACGAGGTAGGCGGAACCCTCTTCTTCGCCGTAGTCGAAGACGTTGGCCACACCGGGGTGGTTGAGCAGTGCCGTGTGACGGGCCTCGGCGCGGAAACGCTCGAGGAACCCGGGGTCACCGGTATATTCCTCTTTCAGAATCTTTACGGCGACGATGCGTCCGAGCACCTTGTCGCGAGCTTTCCAGACCTCACCCATGCCGCCGACGGCGATACGCTCGGTCAGGTCGTAGCGACCGCCGAGGGTTGTATCAGTTGAGGGTCTCACTTGTTCAACACCGCCTCAAAAATTTGCTGAGCCGCGGGAGCTGCGAGTGACGCACCCTCGGCTGTATCTACGCCTTCGTATACGACTGCAAGTGCAATCTGGGGGTCGTCCGCGGGTGCGAAACCCGTGAACCATGCATTATTCAAACCGCTGTTACCGATCTCGGCGGTACCGGTCTTACCCGCAACCTTCACTCCGGGAACGGAGGCGGCTGAGGCAATGCCGTTGTCCACATCGTTGACCATCCAGTCTTTGACCTGATGGGCAACCTCGGGGGAAGTGGACGTCCGTAAGTGCTGTGCCGAGAACTCATACAGCGAGTTCAAACTTTGTGATTTCACCGAACGAATCATGTTCGGCTTCATCTGAACACCGTCGTTGGCAATCGCTGCGGAAGTCATAGCGACCTGCAACGGCGTTGTTCGTACGTCGTACTGACCAATAGCGGCCTGGGCTAACTGGCTCTGCGTCATATTTTGCGGGAATACCGACTCAGATACCGATAGCGGAATACTCAACGAGGAGTCTCCATAGCCAAAATTTTGAGCAGTCTTAGACATCGTATCTTGACCGAGCTCAACACCTATCTGAGCAAAGGGGGTGTTGCACGATTGTGCCAGGGCCCATTCGATCGTTGCCTGGTTACGAGTGGAGCACTGCCCGTTCACGTAGTTCGGCAACATGGTGTTGGTGCCCGGGAGCTTGTACTCCTGGGGGTTGGGAATGACCGAGTCGGCCGTGTACTTGCCCGACTCCAGCGCTGCCACCGCGTCGATGATCTTGAAGGTGGAACCGGGGGAGTAGGTGTTGCCACCGATGGCCCGGTTGAACAGCGGGTTGGCGGGGTCGGAGCTGAGCTTCTGGTACTGCGCCAGCACCGACTCGTTGTTATGCGAAGACAGCGTATTCGGGTCGTAGGAGGGGGAGCTTGCCAGCGCCAAAACCTCGCCGGTCTTGGGGTTGATCGCAGCGATGGCACCCTTATGGCCCTGTAGCAAGCTGTAGGAGAGCTCCTGCAACTGCGCGTTGAGGGTGAGCTCCACGGTTGCCCCCTTGGCTGAGCCCGAGGTGAACATCTGCGCCAGGCGATCGTAGAACTGGCTGTCGGCGGTGCCGGTCAGCTCTTCGTTCATCGCGGATTCCAGGCCCGTGGCCCCGTAAATCGACGAGAAGTAACCCGTGACCGGTGCGTAGGCCTCCGGTGAGGCGTAGGAACGCTGATAGTCGTAACCGTCCTGGGAAGGCACCGAAGAGGCGATGACCTTGCCGTCCACGACGATCGCGCCACGTTGTGAACCGTAGTTTTCGTACATCGTGCGCGAGTTCCACTGGTTGGCGCTGAGTGACTTGGCGCTGAAGAACTGGATGTAGGTCAGCGAAGCCAGGAGCAACACGAAGACAGCCGCCGAGACCAGCCACATGTTACGCAGTGCCTTATTCACGGGAACCTCCTGCCTGGCTGGAGCTGATACGGGAGATGACGCTGGTGGCGCCGTTCGCTTCGTCACCGTCGTAGTCGATGCTGTTGAGGGTGTCGTCGTAATTTTCAATGACGTGCGGGGCGCGTGCAGTGTGCGAAATCGACAGCAGGATGGCCACGATCACCCAGTTCGCCAGCAGGGACGAACCACCGGCCGACATGAAGGGGGTGGTGAGGCCGGTCAGCGGGATGAGGCGGGTGACGCCACCGATCACGACAAAGAGCTGCAACACCAACACCATCGTCAGGCCCCCGGCCAGCAACTTGCCGAAGCTATCGCGGGTACCCAGTGCCGCGCGGAAACCGCGGGAGACCAGCAGGAAGAAGAGCATGAGAATCGCGGTCAGGCCGATGAGACCCAGCTCTTCACCCAGAGAGGTGATGATCATGTCGGAGTTAGAGAACGCCACCAGGTCGGGGCGTCCGGCACCCCAGCCCTTGCCGAACAGGCCGCCGGCAGCCAGGCCGAAGAGACCCTGGATGATCTGACCCGAACCGCCGTAGGGCTGGTTATAGATTTCGGGGTCGAAGGCGTGCACCCACGCGAAGATGCGGTAGTGCACGTGGCTGATGAAGGTGTAAGCCAATAAACCGCCGAGACCCGCGAAGATCAGACCCAGGGCCACCCAGGTGCGGCTCGCGGTGGCCAGGTAGACGACGGCCATGAACAGGCCGAAGAGCAGGATCGCGGTGCCTAGGTCTTTCTGCATGACGAGCACCCCGATGCTCACCAACCACGCTACGAACATGGGGGCCATGTCTTTGAATCGGGGCAGGCGTACCGGGCCGATCTTCTTACCCGCCAGCAGGATCAGGTCGCGATGGGTAGAAAGATAACCGGCGAAGAATATAGCCAGGGTGATCTTTGCGATTTCACCGGGCTGGAAGGTGCGACCGGCGATCGAGATCCAGATGCGGGCGCCGTTGAGCTCGAGACCGATGAACGGCAACAGGGGCAACAGCAGGAGCACGATCGAGACGACGAGCGAAATGTAGGTGATCCTGCGGAGCACGCGGTGGTCCTTGAGGAAGAACACCGTGACCGCCGAGGCCACCATCGCCACGCCAGTCCAGACGATTTGGCTGGCGCCTGCGTTTGCGGGGGTGGTCAGGTCGATGCGGTAAATCATCGCCAATCCCAGACCGTTCAAAGCGGTCACGATCGGAAGAATGAATGGGTCGGCATATTTAGCGCGCAGGTGCAACACGATGTGAATCAACAACGCGCCCACACCCTGCACGGCCCCGGCCAGCAACCAGGTGGTTTCACCCTTGGCGACGGTTTCGGGGTCGGTCAGCCACATGCTCACCGGGCCAACCGTGACGGCAATGATCGTGAAGAACAACTCCAACCCACGGCGCGTTTTTGGCATGGGCAGGGAATCAGCGAGGGACTTAACCATTGTCACCTCCCGGCGATTGCGGGGAAGAACTGGACGACGGGGGCACGGTGGTCACCTTCCCCCGAGCTGGTGGGGTGGTCTTGGACTGCGAGGGTTGACGGGTCTGTTTCTCGATCTTCGCCTGGTTCTCGAGGTCGTTGACGATGCGGCGGGCGTCGTCCAGATCGCGGGCGGTGATCGTGCTGCCGACGATCGATTGCGAATACTCGGGAAGGTCTGAGACGTTCACCGAGCTCTCCTCTACCGTTTCGTAGAGGTGGAAGGGGCCGGCGCTCTGCGGGATGCCGTTGTAGATGGTCACCTTGTTGTTCTGTGTACCCACGTAGTACTGCTTATCTGCCCACGAGAAGAAAGTGGCCGCGCCGGCGCTGAGAAGGCCGAGGATGAGCACGGTGATGAAGATGCGCACCGGCCACGGGCTTCTGGCGGTGGCGGGGTGGTCGTCGTTGAGTAGCGCCTGTAATTCTTCGGGCAGCTCGGCGGTGTTCTCGTAATCGGAGTCGTGCTCGGAGGTGCTGACCAGGGTAGCGCGACGCTGCAGGGTGCGGTCGGTCAGCGCCGGGATCGACCCGGTATTCGTGGCGGTGGCGGCGGAACCCACGAGCAAATGCGGACGCTCGTCGAGTTCGTTGCGCAGCACCTTGGCCGAGGATTCCTCGGGATCTTCGGGACGTTCGTCCAGCCCCGAGGTCTCGGTCATCATGTTGAACACGCCGTCGGAGTATGACTCGCCGCGCCACTTGCCATGACGCATCGCGGTACGGCGCTTGTTGTGGTGGGGCAGGTGGCGGCGCCACGGGGAATGATGCGGGGATTCAGAGGTCTCGTCGGAGATTTCCTCACCCTCGTCGTTATATTCCTTAGGCGTAATAATCGGTTGCGGGGCGGTGATTGCCGCCGAGAGGGAGTCCTCCTCGATGACCGCCACGGTCACCACGGTCACGTTATCAGGGGCACCGCGGTCTAGCGTGAGGTCGACGAGCTGATCGGTGATCTCCTGAAGATCCTGACTCGAGCGCATGATCGTCTCGATCTCGTCGACGTCTACCACGGTGTCCAGACCGTCGGAGCTCAGTACCCAGATCTCACCGATCTCGGCGTCCAGGGTGAGGGTCTGCAACTCGGGGGAGGCGTCCACATCGCCCAGCACGCGCATGATCACGTTCTTGTGGGGGTGTTGTTCGGCCTCCGCCGCGGTGATGCGGCCCTCTTCCAACAGGCGCTGCACGAAGGTGTGGTCGGTGGTGATCTGGCGGAAACCACCTTCCTCGGCGTCGTCCGGGCGCAAGCGGTAGGCGCGGGAGTCGCCGATGTGTGCCAGCTCGATCTGCCGGCCGTCGATCAAGAGCGCGGTGCAGGTGGTGCCCATGCCGGCCAACGCCGGGTTGAGGTCCACCAGCTCGTTCATGATCATGTTCGCCGTGGTGATCTCATCGGCGAGGTATACGCCTGCGGAGTTGTCGTACCCGGAGTGGTCGAGGGCTGCGAGGTCCAAGACCGCGGTTGCCGAGGCGACGTCGCCGCCCACGTGTCCGCCCATGCCGTCGGCCACTACGGCCAGGTAGTGGCCGGCGTAACCGGAGTCGTCGTTCTTCGATCGCACCCTGCCCACGTCGGAGCGGGCTGCAAAACGGAAAGCGATACCCATAGGCTATGCCCTCAACTGCATGGAGGTGTGCCCCACGCGAAAATCGGTGCCGGGTTCGATCGGAGTGGTGCGCGTCAGGCGGGTGCCGCCCACGAACGTACCGTTGGTGGATCCCAGGTCTTCCAAGAACCATCGCGAACCCTGCGGGAACAGGCGCGCGTGATGGCCGGAGGCGTAGTCGTCTTGCAGGGAGACCTCAATATCGTTAGAGCGCCCGATGGTAATCGGCTGATCTCCCAGGCGCATCACGGCCCCGGCCTGCTCGCCGTCGGTGATCACCAGCTGCGTGGGACGAGCCGGGGGAGCCGGCTTACCTGCAGGAGCCCCGGAGCCTGCGCGGGACGCCGCGGCGGGAGCACCTGCCGCGCGGGCGGTGCGAAAGTTTCGCCCGATCGCCAGGTCTCGGCGGGTGGCCGCCACAATGAGGTAGACGAACAGCCACAACAGGGCAAGAAAGGCGAAGCGCAGAATGGTCACGGTGATTTCTGAGGCCATTAGCGGTCACTCCTTGGAACCATGAGTCGGAAGACGATGCGTGCGCGCCCCATGGTCAGCACAGCCCCGTTGCGGATTTCTTGGCGGCCACGCAACCGCTGTCCGTTGAGGTAGCTACCATTGGTCGAACCGAGGTCGACGGCCAGATATACGCCGTCTTGCTCGATGATTTCCAGGTGCAGACGGGAGACACCGGTGTCGTCGACGGTGATGTCTGCGTTGGCGCCTCGTCCGAGAACTACCGGCAACGATTGCACCGAGTAGTTGTGCCCGTTGATCTCGAGGACCACCTGCGGCTGGGGGCGACCCATCACCCGGGTGGGGTTGTGCGCCTCTGCTGCCTGCGATCCGGGCTGGCCGGCGTAGGAAGTGGGGCGAGGAACGCGCGGGGCACGTCGTGCCGGCTTGGTGATGCGGTTGGGGAGCTCATCCCGTTGCTGCGGGGCATCGTCGAAAGCGGTCTGCTCGACCCGCCGCGGTGCCGGGTCTGAGGTGGGGATTGTGGACGCCGGGCGCGACCCGTGCGTCGGCTGAGCAACCGATTGCTGGGTGCGGTTTCGGTCGGCCGGGGAGGCAACTTTCTCCTGCACCGAGTGCATCTCGAAGTCGCCGGGGGTGACGTCGTCGTTGACCGAGAAGGTCACGCGCACCGAGCCGCGCAACGAGTAACCCTGGGCGCGCGCGTGGCGGATGGCCACGTCGCAGAGTTCCTCGGCCAGCGGCGCACCCCAGTCTTGTACGCGCGGAAAGTCGGCGTCTGCGAAGCTGAGGGTAAAGACGTTAGGAGCCAGCGTGCGTCCGGACGCGATGGCGTAGGACTTGTTGTCCATTTCGGTACGGATGCGGTTGGCGAGATCCACGGGTTCGAATCCGCTACCGCCCTTGCTAAAGGTGCCGCGCACGGCCTTTTCCAGGCTCTGTTCGATTCTGGTAATGAACCCCATGTGGCCTCCTTCAGCGGTCAGGGCACGCGCTCCGAAGAGATTAGCGTAACCGGCTCTCGTGTGGAAAAGCTGGGTGCAACGTTGCGATCGGCTGGGCGTGCCGACGGTTGCGCCGGGGTATTTTCAGCCGGGTACGTTGGTGCCCACTTTGTCCCTAGTCTAGTGGAAAAGCTAGATCATACGGTAAAAGGCGGGGGGCGGGGCTACGGGTAACGGCGGATGTTACCGGCCCGCTGAGGTGCGGGGGCGATGGGCCGGTGGTCAACCCGGTGGATGAAAAGTGAGCAAGTGCATAATGAAACCTCGGTGATCGATTAGACACCCGGCCTGTGGAGGCGTATAGTTTTCTTTCGTTGCTTATCGAGTCATTCGATAATCGGCCACTTGCGCAAGTGGCGGAATTGGCAGACGCGCTGGCTTCAGGTGCCAGTGATCGCAAGATCGTGGGGGTTCAAGTCCCCCCTTGCGCACCAGACAAAACCCGGAGAGAACGATCGTTCTCCCCGGGTTTTTTATGCCCGCATCTGTGCGGGTTAGCAAACGGCTCGGCAGATGAAGAGAGAATCCTTCTCTGCCGAGCCGTTCGTTGCGTGAGCGCGAGATTTTTTTCCTGCGCGGTTACCAGATGCCGTTCTGCGAGGCGGTGCCGCCGCCGAAGCCGATGCGCAGGTCTGCTTCGTTGTCGCCCAGGCCCGCTCCGGGGAGGGTGCCGGAGAAGTTCCAGTTGATATCTGCGTCCACGGAACCGACGGGAGCTCCCGAGACGTTGTTGTCGGTCACCGTCTCGGTGTCCCACGAGGTATTCACCGAGGTGAGGCTGCGACCGGTCGAGGTGGTGGAGAGTACGTTGTTGTTGCGCACCTGGATGTCTAGTTGCAGAGGATAGAGGTCCGAGAAGTTGATATTGCAACCGGAGAGATTTTTGACGTTCACGTAGACGTCGGTCGCGCAGCTATCCAGTGCGGCTACCGATTGGTAGAAATTGATCTGTAATTTAGCCGGTTCACCGTTGCAGTAATAGTTGGCGCGCGCATATTCGGTGGTGGCGGCGAAAGCCTGGTCGATGCGTGCCCGGTCGAGGCAGGTTGAGGCTGCGTAGGCCGGGGCGGTGGCGGTGGCCAGGACGACGGGGGTGGCCCAGGCTGCACCTTTAGTGAGGTTGCGCCGAGAAATGGTGGGGCTGGGTTCTGGGGGGGGCATGGGTCCAGTCCTCTAGTGATATGGGGCGGGGTGATTGAATGAAGCAATGGGCGGTATCGAGTAAGAGTGTCCATTGTTGGGGTCAAAAATTTATCAAAAGATGAACGTTGCGAGTCGTTAATAACCGACGTTCTGGGCAATGATCGAGGCGGGTTGAGTTCTCGCCGAGGTGAGTCAATGGTCGAGGAACGAATCCGGTGGGGGAGGGCGCATACCCCCTCGAGAGAGCAATGTTGTTTTAACCGCTATTTGTTAACAACCCGTTGGATATGTCGTTAAATTAATTCGTAAATGGTCTTGCTAGATGCTCGGTTCGGCGGGTGCTATCCTTTTAACCGACGTGACGTCACGGTTCATCTTTTCGATAAATATCCGGTGATTTTCATAGAGTGAAAACATAATTCTGATACTTAATACCGAATTAGTAAATGCGCCGACTCCCCCAACCGTAAAGGCTTATTATGACCATCTCTCGCAGAAACCTAGCCAAGGGTGCCGCCTGGGCGGCCCCCGTGGTGATCGCTACCGGCACCGTACCCGCCTATGCCGCCTCCACCTGCACCGCCGCAGCTCGTAGCGCCATCGACGCGGCCTTTGAGCAGGTACGGACCAAGGCTTTTACCGCCTACTGGGCCGAGGTGGGTTCAGGCTTCATCGACGGGAGCGCGCACAACGCTTATTTCAATATCAACAACAACACCCAGTACGACCTGCAGTTCACAAGCACTCAAGCATTGAAGATCACGTTCTTCGCCGTGGCCGCTAATGGCTCTACCACGTTGCCCAATGGTCCGTCTTCGGTATCTGCTGCACGCGGCACGATTTCCCCCATTACCACCAGCACCTATAACGGCAAACAGGCCCGTAGCTGGACATGGAATACTACCGGGTTCGTCCTTCCGCGGAACAAAGCGGGTAATGACAGCGAGTTTGATATGGGAATCGCGACCGGCATTAACGGAACTACTGGCGGCCTGAATGTCTGCGCCCGCCTGGACCAGGCCCCCGTGATTACCCCGTCCTTCGCCAGTATCAAGGCCTCCAATAGCGCGGTCACGGATATGTGCCTGGACTACTACAACGCAAAGGTGGCCACCGCACAACCGGCCATCATTCCCTTTGCCGGCCCGCTGCTCTCGGGTGCGGGCGCTACGTGGAACCGTGACGGCAGCATCAACACCCTCTGTGGTGGTAGCACCGCCTGGACGGTCGGTTCGACCATCTGCTCGGCGACCACCGGTAACTACAACGCCGTTCCGTATCCTCCCGGATGTGGCACCGGCCAGGGTTACAACGGTATTTTCTAAAAATTCATCGCTACGGCAAGGGGCTCCTCAGAATTCTGAGGGGCTCCTTGTTATCTGGTGACCTTTATAATTCGAAGAACGGGTTTAATCCGCGGTTTTCATATTTAATTCGTAAATGCTGCAGACTTGCTGTGATGAAATGCCCACGCTGTAAGAAAACCAAGGGGTGTGTTTTTAAGCGGTGGGAGTGAGGTAATCCTCCTGGTACTGGCGGATGACCTCATCGAAATTCTGATCTTGAGTGAACCCCAGAGCGAGGGTTGATTCGACGTTAAAAGCGCCCGGCCAGGAACACACGATCTCCATGATGGGTTGGGAGAGTTCATCGCGAACCAACGAGCGGGTGTCGGGGCCGGCAACCCTTTCCAGCGCTGCCAACATTTCCCCGACGGTGACCGTGATGCCTGGCAGGTTGAGGCCCCGCCAGTTATCGAGGTGCTCACTACTCAGTTCGAGGGCATGAACCAGGTTGGTTACCACGGTGCGCGGTGAAGAGAGCCACATGGGGGTGGCGTGGGGAACGGGGCAGACGGACTCTACACCGTTGAGGGGCTCTCGAATGATGCCCGAGGCGAAGGACGACGCCGCCGAGTTGGGCGCGCCCGGCCGCACTGAGATCGTAGGGAGCCGACAGATGCGTCCATCGATGAACCCCTTGCGGGAGTATTCGTTGACGAGAATCTCGCCGATGGCCTTGGTGGCGCCGTAGGTGGAATCGGGCTGCGTGGCGAAGTCGGGGGCGACCAACTCGGGCATCTTCCCGCCGAAGACCGCCAGGGAGCTGGTGAAGATGAACCGCGGGGCGCGGCGCAGGCCGCGGGCCGCTTCGAGGAGGTTGCGTGTGCCGTCGATGTTGACCGACATGGCCAGGTCGAAATTCTCCGCCGAGCCGCCGGAGAGCACTGCGGCCAGGTGGTAGATCGCAACCGTTTCTTCGTCCACGATGGCGGCGGTGAAGGCCGGGTCGGAGAGGTCGCCGACCATCGAGGTTACCCGGGGGTCCTCGATGGGGGATTCCACGAGGTCTACCGCTGTAATCGAGTCGAAGGTCAGCGGGGCAACCCCGTGATCGGCGCGGTGTAGCAGCTTGTAGATGAGTTGGGTGCCGAGAAATCCTGCCCCGCCGGTAACGATGATTTTCATGAATCCTCCTCGTGGGTGATGTTGACCGCCTCGACGGTCTGCCGCATGTGGGAACGCATGGCTCCTCGGGCCTTTTCTGGTGAACCTTCGTTGAGGGCTGCAAAGATCTCGGTGTGCCAGTGCTCGGCGTCGGCGCGCACCTGGGCCGAGGACGAGGTAGTGCGGCGAACGGTCTTCAGCACGGCTTCCAGGGGTTCATAAGTGGCCGTGAGGTAATCATTTCCGGCGGCCGCGATGATCAGGCGATGAAATGCGAGATCCGCCTCGACGGAGGCCTCGACGTCGTCGGCCAGGTTCGCCTCACGCATGGCGCTCAGGGCTTGTTGTAAGTCGTGTAGTTGGTCTGCGGTAATGCGAGTAGCTGCCAGTTCGCACGCCCCCACCTCGACGATGTGGCGGGCTTCCATCAGCTGATTGACCCATGCGGTGGAATCTCCGGTGAGCTGCCCTCGGATCTCGGCTAATTGAGGGTCGATGACCGACCACTTCTGCGGGTCTGCCACCCGGTTTCTCTTCCCGTGGCGCACCTCCAATACGCCTCGGGCGGCGAGGTCTTTGACCGATTCGCGAAGGGTGAGCCGGGAGACCTCGAGCTCTTCTGCGAGTTCTCCCTCAGCAGGCATGAGCTGTCCGATGCTGTAGTAACCTGCGGCGATACGCTCGAGCACTATGCCGCTGACTTTGTCGGCGAGTTTCATGGTTCCTTATCTCGGGTGAAGAGTTGGACGGTCCCCATTGACTTGAGGTCATGCTAACCCCTAGATTATCAGATATCTGATAAGTTATGTGAGCTGGATATCTACCGCACACTCATCCACCATGTGAATCAATGAGGATTTCATGACACCCACAACACTGGTACTCCTGGGTATAGCTGCAGTGGCAGTCATCCTGGCCCTGATCATCAAAGCCAAAGCACACCCCTTCTTGGCCCTACTCGTGGTCTCCGTGGCGCTGGCCCTCGTCGCTGGCATCCCTCTCGCCGAAGTCGTTCCCACCCTCACCGCGGGCATGGGCAAGACCCTGGGATCCGTAGCGATCATCGTGACCTTGGGCGCGATGATGGGGCGCATCATCGAGGTCTCCGGTGGCGCGGACGCGCTCGCCAAGACCATGCTTGATAAATTCGGCCCCCGCAAGGCCCCCTGGGCGCTCGGCCTGGCGTCCTTCATCTTCGGCATCCCGGTCTTCGTGGACGTCGCCCTGATCGTGCTGATCCCCATCGTGCTCTCCGTGGGGCGTCGCCTGCAGGGTAATATGCTCACCTACGCGTTGCCCACCGTCATGGCACTGCTGACCATGCACGTCGTCATGCCCCCGCACCCCGGAATCGTCGGTGGTGCCGAACTGATGGGAGCCAACGTCGGCATGGTACTGATGCTGGCTATCATTCCCGCCATCGTCATGTGGCTCGTCGCCCAGGTCACTATCCCGTTCTTCACCCGACGCGTGTTCTCACCCGTGCCGATGATCGACCCGCTGGCGCAGGCAGAGATGAAGGCAACCGGCGTGCAGGAAGACAGCGAAGACCCCGAAACCCAGTCTTTCCCCGCCATCAAAAACCCTCCCAAGACCAGCACCGTCATCACCCTGATCGTGATCCCGCTCCTTCTCATCATGTCTTCTACGGTCTCGGCAATGACCCTGCCCGAAGGTAACGCCGCCCGCACGTTCCTGGGCTTCATCGGAGCGTCCCCCATGGCGCTGCTGATCGGCGTGATCATCTCGATGGTCGTCTTGGGATACCGCCGCGGTTGGGGCTTGGCGCAGACCGAGGACGTCATCAACTCTTCCCTGCCGCCGGTCGCCGCCGTCATCCTCATCACCGGTGCCGGAGGAACCTTCGGTCACGTGCTGGCCACCACCGGCATCGCCGACGCCGTGGCAGATATGCTGGCTGCCTCCGGCCTGCATATTCTCTTCCTCGGTTGGCTCATGGCGGCCCTCATCCGCGCCGCCCAGGGTTCAGCTACCGTGGCCACCCTCACCACCGCGCCCCTGATCGCCCCGCTGGCGGCCAGCCTCGAACTGCCCGCCCTGCAGATCGCCCTCGTCACCGTGGCGATCGGTATCGGCTCGATGGCGCTGTCGCACGTCAACGACTCC
Organism: Rothia sp. LK2588; assembly: GCF_040946465.1. Taxonomy (NCBI): domain Bacteria; kingdom Bacillati; phylum Actinomycetota; class Actinomycetes; order Micrococcales; family Micrococcaceae; genus Rothia; species Rothia sp. LK2588. The sequence goes on from NZ_JAYWLS010000003.1 coordinate 24,932, forward strand.
CTCTTCTGGGTGTGGTCGCGCTACAACAAGATCGACGTCTCTACTGGTTTGAAGACGTACACGATCATCACCACCTACACCTCCATCGTCGGTTTCTTGGTGGCGCTGGTGCTCTGGCCGGTAGCCGGAATGCTCTCCTAGACAACCGCACGTAACCCCCGACCCCGATCGCATTTCATGAAGGGTAGACACCAATGATTTCTTCACCCCGCCGCCTGCTCGTCTTAGACGATGACCCTACGGGTAGCCAGTGCGTGAGCGGCATTGCCGTGGCGTTCGAAGAGGACGCCGAGCTGTTGCACCAGACCCTGGCGGAGCCATCCACCTCTTGCTTCGTTCTGACGAATACCCGTGCACTGGACGAGACCGATGCGGTCGAGAAGAATCAGCGCATCCTTCGCGGGGTCATCAAACGGTTCAAGAGCGCGGGGGTTTCCACGGCCGAGACCGGTCTGCACTTGGTTTCCCGCTCCGACTCAACGTTGCGCGGGCACGTCATCGCCGAACCCAACGCCTTGGCTGACGTGCTCGCGGAAGAAGGCGTGGCCGTAGACGCCTTCATCTTCGCCCCAGCCATGCTGGAGGCAGGACGCTACACCGAAAACAACGTTCACTACGCCCTGGTCGACGGGGAAGCTCGCAAAGTAGAAGACACCGATTTCGCTCAGGATGCCACCTTCGGGTACTCCCACTCCAACCTCCCAGAGTTCCTCGAAGAGGTCTCGGGCGGCAGTGTTGTGGCCGACTCGGTGCTCTGCCTCTCGCTGGGCGATATTCGTGCCGGGGTCTCGCGGGTCGTGGAACTGTTGCGGGAAACTTCCGAGCGGCAATGGGTGGTGGTCAACGCCACCGAGTACTCCGACATGGAGACGGTCGCCGATGCCATCACCCAGCTCGAGGGCGAGGGAAAGGTGTTTATCACCCGTTGCGGCCCCTCCTTCGTGCGCCCCCTGGCCGGCCAACACAGCGCGCGTGTGCTGGACGCCGAAGACATCAAGGTCAACCCCGAACGCCTACCTCACGGGCTCGTGGTGGTGGGGTCGCACGTGGGTCTCACCACGCAACAGCTTGCCGAGGTGCAACGACGCTCGGGCCTGTCGGAACACGAACTCAACGTGGAAAAGCTCCTCTCCCCGGAACGCTCGCAACACATCGAGGAGGTCGCCGCGGCGGTGCGCAGCGCCCTCAACGATGCGGACGCAGTCGTCTACACCAGCCGGCAACTCGTCTCCACCGACGACCCGGCCGAGTCGCTGGCGATCGCCCGCTCCGTCTCGGACGCCGTGGTGGAGGTGGTGCAGAAAACCAGGACGGCGCGTCCGGCCTGGGTGGTCGCCAAGGGTGGGATCACCTCCCACGAGGTCGCCCATCGCGGGCTGGGCATCCGCCTAGCCGAGGTGGCGGGGCAGTTCTTCACCGGGCAGATTTCGCTGTTTTCACCCTTGGAGGCACCCGAGGAGGTACTCGACGCGCCCTATGTGGTCTTCCCTGGCAATGTGGGCGGCCGGGAAGCGCTCGCGGATGTCATCGAGCGCCTGAAAGAGGCGAGTCGGTAAACCACGCCGAATGTCGTCGTTCGTGTAATTACAAGAAGTGTGAGAGGAAGAAAATGACAACCTCAATGAAAGTCGGTTGGATCGGGCTGGGTGCCATGGGTGCCCCCATGGCTCTGGTGACCGCACAGGCGGGGCACGAGGTCACCGCCTTCGATATGAATCCCGCCGCGCTGGCGGCCGTAGCGCCGACCGTCGCGTCGGCTCCGACCTCGCGCGAAGCGGTGGCAGGGGCAGACGCTGTGGTCATCATGGTAGCCACCGGCGCACAGCTCAACGCGGTACTTTTCGGCGAGGGTGGCATCGCCGATGTGCTCACCCCCGAAACCACTGTTCTGGTGATGTCTACCGTGGGGCCCGCTGCCATGGAGACCGCCGCCGCGATGCTGGCCCAGTACACCACCCACTGCGTTGATGCGCCGGTTTCCGGCGGAGTGGCGCGCGCAGGCGCCGGGGATCTGCTGGTGATGGTGGGCGGTTCGGACGAAGATATCACCCGGGTTGCCCCGCTCTTAGACGCCATGGCCTCGAACTACCCCGTGGTGGGATCCCGGGTGGGTGACGGGCAACGATTCAAGGTCGTGAATCAGCTACTGTGCGGCGTCCATATTGCCGCAGCCGGTGAGGCACTGGCGTTGGCTGACTCCATGGGTCTGGACGTGGCCCAGTGCCACGAGGTGCTCAATGCCGGCGCGGCGCAGTCCTTCATGTTCGAGGATCGCGGGGCGCGCATGGTCGGTGGAGAGTTCGACGAGGTGAAGTCGGCGCTGAACATCTTCGTCAAAGACATGGGCCTGGTGACGGACGCCGCCCGCGCCGTGGCGCAACCGGTCCCGTTAGCTTCGGTCGCCGAACAGCTCTACGTGCGTGGACGCCGGGAAGGGCTGGGGCATCGGGACGATTCCGTGGTCTTCGAGATGCTCAAGAAGCGGGACTAGTAACTGGTCTATTGACCACTTGCGACCGCGAAAGTCCCTGAGTGACCGGAAACAGCTGGTCGTCAGGGGATTTCCGCGGTCGCAAGCGGGTCAGCGCACCCGGCCATGAAACGCGACCGTCACGGGCGCACCCGCAGAGACACCTCCACCCTTTATCTACCGCTTAACCGGAGACGTTCCCCAGCTTGGAGTACAGCGCCGTGAGGGCGGCATAGGTGCCCTGTTCGAGCGTGACCTCGGGATCGGGTGAGAAGTAGGGGGAGTGGTTCGAGTAGATCGTCTCTCCGCTGGTGAACCGGTGTTCGTTGTACCCTCCGAAGAACCAGAACACATACGGCACGCCCAGGGCCGTGGCGAGATCGCTGAAGTCCTCGCTGCCCATGGCCTTCATCGCAGGGTCTGTGGCGACCGCGTCCTGGCCGAACTGCTGGATGAAAGCCTCCTGCAACGAGGCGGTTTCTTGCTCATCGTTGATGGTAGCGGGGAACCCTGAGAGGTGTTCGATCTTGGGCTCGGGGGCGCCGGCCACCACCGCTTCGCCCTCGATGATGCGATGGATAGAGTTCAGAACTTTCTCGCGAACCTCGGGGTTGAAGGTGCGCACGTTGAGCGTGAAAACTGCCGATTCGGGGATGATGTTCTCTTTGAACCCTCCCTGGAACATGCCCACGGTGACCACGGCGGCTTCGAGCGGGGCGACCTCACGAGAGACGATGGTCTGGAGTCGAGTGATCATCGCTGCTCCAAGCACAATCGGGTCGATGGAGTTTTCGGGTTGAGAACCATGCGCGCCGCTACCGAACACTGTGACCTTCATCGAATCTGCGGCTGTCATCATTTCCCCAGCAGAGACAATGAAGTGACCGCTTTTATCGGGCCACACGTGCTGACCGAAGATTATTTCGGGGTGGGGAACTTGCTCCCAAAGACCGGCCTCAACCATGGTCTGGGCGCCGTCGGCGACCTCCTCGGCGGGCTGCATGATGAACAGGGCCGTGCCCTGCCAGTTGCCGGGATCGGCAGCCCAAAGTTGCGCGGCGTAAAGGGCCGAGGTGATGTGGGTATCGTGCCCGCAACCGTGCATCAGGGGAACCTCGTTGCCGTCGAGAGTGCCGGTAGCCTGAGAAGCGTAACTACGGTCGGCCTTTTCTTTCAGCGGTAAACCGTCGATGTCAGCGCGGAAGGCCACCACCGGGCCCTCACCTCGGCTGAGGGAGAGTACCACTCCGGTCTCGCCGATGCGCCAGACTTCCCGCGTGACGCCCTCGCCAAGCTCGAGTTCGTTGAAACGACGCTCGATGAACTTCGCCGTCTGGTACTCCTGATGTGAGAGCTCCGGGTTGCTGTGAAGGTGCTTGTAATCTTCGATCTGTTGTTGCACCTCGTGCGAGGAGAGCTTGAGTGATTCGGGAAGATAAGCCATGAGAAGCTCCTTACGCTGTGAAGTTGTGTTGCCGTGGGCGCAGGGCCCAAGCGCTGATGCAGGCGGTGAGTGAGCGATTGGTGATCTCCGACGAAGTCCCGGATTCCCTCATGTGTTGTGTGTCTCAATACTATTACACCCGGGTGCCGGAGGGCACGGGTACCGGTGGTTTGCGACCGCGAAAGTCCCTGAGTGACCAGAAGCGGCTGGTCGTGAGGGGACTTCGGCGGTCGCAAACGGGTCAGCCTACCCGCGTACACTAGACAGCTATGAAGCGTGACCGGCACGGGCTTACCCGCAGAGATACCTCCGCCCTCGAAGTGGCCAAGCTGTATTACGAGCGCGGCCTGACCCAGCAGGAGGTTGCCGACTCCCTCCACATCGCCCGCCCCACCGTCTCCAAACTGTTGACTCACGCCAAAGACCGCGGGTTCGTGCAGGTCGCGGTCGTCGACCCCCGCGAGAACGACCAGCAGCTGACCGAACAGCTCAAGCAGAAATACCGCCTGGCGGAGGTTCGCCTGGTTACCGTGGCAGGACGCGGCCCGATGGATCTGCGCCACGCCCTCGGCCGTACCGCCGCGCACCTACTGGAGGAGCTCGTCCGTGAAGGCGACACCGTGGGGATCTCGTGGTCCAACACCGTCGCCGAGGTGGCCGCCGCCCTCACCCCGCAACCGGTGGCCGGGGTCAAGATCGTGCAACTGCGCGGGGACGTACCCGGCAACGCCAAGGCGCGGCAGATCGCCACCACCTACCGCCAGTTTGCCGACGCCTTCGATGCGCCCGCCCACATGTTTCACGCCCCCTCCGTCTTCGCCACCTTCGAGGAGAAGCAGACCAAGGTCGCCGAGGTCTCGGTCGGAGAGATCATCCGGTTGGGGATCGACAGCCGCATCGCCGTGTACAGCGTGGGGTCCACCGATAACGGCTCGGTGCTCTTCAGCTCCGACTGTCTTTCCCCGAGCGAGAAAGAGTTCCTGCTGGCCAACTCGGTCGGCGACATTTGCTCCCGCTACCTCAACGAGCGCGGGCAGATCTGCAACCCCGAACTGAACGGGCGCACTCTGGGGATTTCCCTGCCCGACCTGCGGCATAAAGAGCAGAAGGTGCTCGTGGCGGGCGGTCCCGAAAAGCTCGCGGCGATCCACGTGGCGGCATCCTACGGGTACGCGAACCGGTTGGTCACCGACGTCCAAACAGCCCAGCGGTTGTTGACGTTGTAACCGCGCCGCGCCAACGCCACATCCCGGGACGCACCGCCGGGCGCACCGACAGGTGCTCGCACTACCTATCTAAAACGTTACAAATGTTCCATACACTCCAGAATCCCCTTAAAACGGAACATATGTGCCAAAACGCCCCTTTCGCGGTCGACCCACGCGGCTAGTATTCATCGCATAGTCACTGACAAAGGAGTCACCTTGACGAATACAGCACAGCTCATCGACCACACCCTCCTCGCCCCAGACGCCACCGCCGCGCAGGTCGAAAAACTCTGCGCCGAGGCTCGCGAGCACGAGTTCTTCTCCGTATGTGTCAGCCCCAACCGGGTAGCCTTAGCCGCCGAAACCCTGAGCGGTTCGGCCGTGAAGGTCTGCACCGTGGTTGGGTTCCCCTCCGGGGTGCACACCACCACCACCAAAGCCTTCGAAACCGAGAACGCCGTGGCTAACGGTGCCGACGAAATCGACATGGTCATCAACATCGGCGCCGCCAAGGACGCCGACTGGCAGCTCGTCGAGGATGACATCCGCGGCGTCGTGCAGGCCTCCGACGAAGCGCTGGTCAAGGTGATCCTCGAGACTTGCCTGCTCACCGACGATGAGATCGTCGCCGCCTGCCGCGCCGCACAGAACGCCGGCGCCGACTTCGTAAAAACCTCCACCGGGTTCTCCACCGGCGGGGCCACCACCCACGCCGTGCGCCTCATGCGTGAGACCGTCGGCCCCGACATGGGAGTCAAGGCCTCCGGCGGCGTCCGCACCGCCCAGGCCCTGCACGAGATGGTGGACGCCGGTGCCAACCGCATTGGTGCCAGCGCCGGCGCCGCGCTGCTGGGAGAGGAGAACTAAGCCATGAACAACACCTCGATCGCCGTTGACCGCCGCAACGACCCGGGCGTGCCCAACACCAGCTGGGGCCTCATTAAAGACCCCTCCCGTCAGCTACACAATGGCTACCTGACCAAGACACCCATCTTCCAATACGTGTTGCTCTCCATTTGTTTTCCCATGTGGGGCGCGGCCGCCAGCTTGAACGACATTCTCATCACCCAGTTCAAGCACATCTTCACCCTCTCCGACTTCGCCACCGCCTTCGTGCAGTCAGCCTTCTACGGCGGTTACTTTGTGATTGCCATTCCCGCCTCCCGCGTGATTCGCCGCTTCAGCTACAAGGCGGGCCTGCTCATCGGCCTAACCATTTACATCCTTGGGTGCATGCTCTTCTTCCCCGCATCCCAGGCGGCCACCTACTCGGTGTTCCTGGCCTCGTTGTTCGCGGTGGCTATCGGTCTCTCGTTCCTCGAGACCTCGGCGAACACCTACTCCTCGATGATCGGACCGCAGAAGACCGCGACCCTGCGCCTGAACATCTCGCAGACCTTCACCCCGGTCGGCTTCTTCGCCGGCGCGTTGCTGGGCAAGTACCTGATCTTCACCGATGGCGCCTCCCTGGAAGACCAGCTGGCCGGGCTCGACCCCGTGGCCGCCCAGCAGCTCACCGAACAACTGCTGCAGCGCACCCTGGAACCCTACCGCTGGATCATCGTGGTGCTCGTGGTGCTGCTCCTGCTCGTCGCGATCACCCAGTACCCCGCCAGCAAGCCGCTGGATAAAACCGACCACGAGAAACCCGCAGGTCTCGGCGAGACCCTGCGCTACCTGATGGGCAACAAGAGCTTCCGTCAGGGCATCTTCGCCCAGTTCATGTACGTGGGTCTGCAGACCGCACTGTGGTCCTTCACCATCCGCCTGGCCCTGACGCTGGACGGCTCGCTCAATGAACGCACCGCCACTAACTTTCTGCTGTGGGCCTACGTGGCGTTCTTCATCGGCAAGTTCATCGCCAACTACCTCATCACCAAGATGGACGAAGACCTGGTGTTGATCATCTACTCGGCCCTGGGCATCCTGGCGCTGCTCTACGTGGTGTTCGTTCCCAATCTCAGCGCGGTCTGGGCGGCGGTGCTGGCTTCGGGCCTCATGGGTCCCGGCTGGGCGACCATCTACGCCCGCACCCTCGACACGATCGAAGATAAGCGCTTCACCGAGACCGGTGGCGCCGTGATCGTCATGGCGATCATCGGCGGCGCGGTGATTCCCGTGATTCAGGGTCTGATCTCCGATGTAACCGGTTCGATGTCCTTCAGCTTCAGCATCAACATCCTCTGCTACCTGGTGATCGGTCTCTACTTCTGGGGCCTGTACCGCACCTCCCGAAAGGCACGCGCATGAGCACCGTCATCCCGCTGCACCGCAGCCTGTTCACCGCGGCCGAGACCACCGTCCTCATGAGTGGCGACTACACCGTCACCGCCCGCACCTACGACTCGGGCGTGGAGTCGCTGACCGTGCGCAACTCGCGCGGATACGTGGAGGTACTGCCCTTTATGGGGCAGATCATCTGGGACGCCGCCTTCGACGGCATCAGCCTGCGCATGGACAACATGTTCCGCCAGCCCAAGCCCGTCTCGGCGATCCAAGACACCTACGGTTGCTTCGCTTTCCACTCGGGACTGCTCGCCGCCGGGTGCCCCGCCCCCGAGGACGACCACCCGCTACACGGGGAGTTCCCATGCGCCCCGATGGACAGCGCCGAACTGGCGCTCCACGAGGACGGCGCACTCACCGTACGTTCGAGCCACGAGTACGTGATGGGTTTCGGCCACCACTACCTGGCAACACCCTCGGTGACGCTGGCCCCCGGTTCGGGTCTGTTCACCATCGGGTTGCGGGTCAAGAACCTCTCGGCGTACGCCCCCATGCCGCTGCAGTATATGTGCCACATGAACTATGCGTTCGTGCCTGAGGGGCGCATGAGCGACAACCTGGCTCCCGGATCGTTCGCGTTGCGCCGCACCGTGCCCGCCCACGTGCATCCCACCCCGGAGTGGGAGCGGATCAACGAGCGTATTCTCTCCGGGGAATATGACGCCGATTCGCTGGCCGGTGCCGAGGCCTTCGACCCTGAGATCGTCTATTTTGCCGACGACCTGCCGCGGCAGACGTCCCGCGCCGAGTTCGCGCTCACCCGCCCCGACGGGACCACCTTCGTGACCCGTTTCGACACCGCGCAGTTCCCGGTGGCGACCCGCTGGATCCTGCACAACCCCGACCAGAAAGTCGCGGCGTTCGTGTTGCCGGGAACCTCGCGACCCGAGGGATTCCTGGCGGCGGAAAAAGCGGGCACGTTGATCCACCTCAACGCCGGGGAAGAACGTACCTTTGAGGTAGAGACCGGCCTGCTCCGCGCGACCGAAGCCGCATCGTCAACCACCCAGCCTGCCCAGAGCAAGGAGTAACGCCATGGACATCGCCGTCATCGGCTCCAACAACGTCGACCTGATTTCCTACATCACCCGCATGCCCGAGGAAGGGGAGACCATCGAGGCCCCCGACTTTCAGCTGGGTTGTGGCGGTAAGGGCGCGAACCAGGCCGTTGCCGCGTCCCGCCTCGGGTCTGAGGTGCTCATGGTGACCCGCGTGGGCAACGACCTCTTCGCCGATAACACCATCGCCAACTTCAAGGCCAACGGCATCGATGATAAGTACATCCTCAAGACCGAGGCCACCAGCGGCGTGGCCCCGATCTTCGTGGATCAGCAGTCCCGGAACTCGATCATCATCGTCAAGGGTGCCAACGCGCTGTTGACCCCGGAGGATCTGCAGAACGCCCGCGAAGACATCGCCGCCTGCCAGCTGATCGTCTTGCAGCTGGAGATCAACCTCGAGACCGTCTACGCGGCCATCGAGCTCGGCGCCGAACTCGGTATTCCCGTATTGCTCAACCCGGCCCCCGCCGCACCCGAGCTCTCGCTGGAGAAGATCAAGAACGTCGACTTCATCGTGCCTAATGAGACCGAGCTTTCGCTCATCTCGGGCATGCCGGTGGACACCCTCGACGACATCTCCAACGCCGCCGCGGTGCTCATCAACGCCGGCATCAAGAACGTGATCGTCACCCTCGGCGCCCGCGGCGTGCTCTGGGTTTCGGAGGCCGGCGAGCAGGTCATCGAGGCCAACGCGGTGCACGCGGTAGACACCACCGGCGCCGGGGACGCCTTCATCGGCTGCTTCACCCACTTCTGGGTGCGCAACCGCGACATCGCCGAGTCCCTGCGCCTGGCCAACTACTACGCCGGCGACTCGGTCACCCGCCAGGGCACGCAGAAGTCCTACGCCACCGGCGAGGAATTTCGCCAACGCTTCCCCGAGATCTTCTAGCGGTCGATCTGATCGAGGACGAGTTCGCCTCCACTCCACACCAGGTTCTTCGCCAGCGGGATCTGGTGGGAGGCGGACTCGAGGATGTGCATGAAGTACCCGGCGGTGTTGGGGAAGCCGAGGACGTCGCCCACGGCCACACCGCGCGGGAACACGATGGGCCGGCGCATGATGACCTCGTCTTCGATGCAGTAGGCCCCGACGAGGAAGCCCTCGTAGGGCTCACCCGCGGGCCCGCTCAACGGCAGGTGCAATGGATCCACGAGGTAGTCGTCGGAGGTGGTGCGTAGCTGGGTGCGGTTCATCTCCAGTCCGACCAGGGGCACACCGTCGCTGCGTTTCTTCACGAAGGCCACCCGGGCGAGGATCATCCCGCACCCGTCGAGCACGCTACGGCCCGGTTCCAGGTGCAGGCGCAGGCCCAACTCGCGCACGGCGTCCCCGGCCGCCGAAGCCAGGATCTGCTCGAGCCATTCCCCGCGCACCGGTGACTGGTGGAAGGGGTAGAAGTTCTTTAGCGGGTCGGCCTTCCAGGTGAACGGGGCGATCGCCCCGCTGTTCTGCGCCGCCAGGGCCGCCTTGAAGTTCGCCCACTGTTCGGCGTCGTCCAGGTAGCTCATGGGCACGCCGCCGCCGATGTCGATGAACTCGATCCGGTGCCCGGCCGCGCGGAGTTCCCGCACCAGACCGGTGGCCTCGAGCAGGGCGTCGATGCGGTCTTCGGCGCTATAACCGTGCAGGTGCAGGTGCACCCCGGCCACCGCAACCTGCGGATGGGCGACGGCCAGGTGCTCGGCCCAGACCTCGGTCAGCTCGCCGAAACGGGTGGGCATGAAGCGCGCCGGGTCGGGCGCCAAACGCGGCGCCACGCGCACGGTGGTGTTCTGCTCGGTGGCTAGCGCGAGCAGGCGGTCGTACTCGGCGGTGGTGTCTACCGAGACGGTCACCCCGTTCTCGATCGCCAGCCGCAACAGCTGATCGGTCTTGATCGCCGCCGAGAGGATCACGCGCTCGCCGGGCAGGCCGGCATCCAACACCTGGGAGAGTTCGCGGTAGCTGGCGACGTCCACGCCGTGACCGCCGCGCAGGGCCCGGTCGACGAAGGTCAGCGCCTTGTTGGCTTTGCGCGCGAAGAAGACGCGGACGTCCACCCCGGCGCGGTGCCCCACGGCGGTCAGCTCGGCGCAGTTGCGCTCCATCGGGTCTGCGTTGACCACGTTGAGGGGGCTACCGTACTCGGTGAAGGCGGCGTCGATCTGGCTTTCGGCCCGGGTCAGGTCGGTCATCCAGGGTTCGAGTCGGCCGGTCAGCGGCGGCATGCCATAGGCTCCGCCGCGTAGCTGCTCCTCGGCCTCGTTTGCCGGTTGCGATGCCTCGCCAGCGTGCAGTTGCGCGAGGGTTTGTGCCCAGAGCGGGATGACTGGGTGAAGCTTGCGGGAGAGCGAATCGTTGCCGAGTACAAACGGCTCGGTCATCCGTCCGGCGAACGCGAAGCGGGTCTGACCGGCGATCATGCCGTTCGGTTCGGTCTCCAAGGTCTTCGGGCGGTTGGTGGGTGCCTGCTCGGGGGCGATCTCGGCCAGCACCTGCGCGGCGAGCGTGCCGGGATGCACGCCGGGGGAGGCGAGCACGGCGTCCACCCAGGTGTCGATCTCTGCGGCGGGTTCGGCCGTCTCGGAGTGGTCGGACCCTGCACCGAGGCGGGAGAAGTCGACGATCCCGGCGTCGATCAGCGCCAGCACCTTACTGAGCTGCTGGGCGGGGGAGCCGAAAGCGAACGACTCCAGCGTGCGGGTCAGCTCCAGGAACTCCGGATCGCGCGCCAGGTCGGTGAACGAAACCCGCTCGACGATCACCGGGTAGAGCTCGCGCCAGGCCAGGCCGATCGCCTGCGGGTCGCGACGCGGGTCGGCGATCGCATCGCGCAATTCGGCAACCGGGTCGGCGGTCACCTGCAACGCCTCCCAGCTCACCTCGCGGCTGACCAGCGCGCTCGCGGCCTGAAGCAACACGTCCTTGAGCTCGGCGACGGTGCCCACTGCGCGAACCGCCCGGTGGTAACGGCGGAACAGGCGTGCCTCGTCCTCGGTGACCGGGTCGGGCTTGAGCTGAATGAAGCGCCCGCTGCGGGAGGTGGGGAAGATCTTGGCCGGTTCATCACCGCTGGCCACGTAACCGTTCTCGGTGAACCGCCCACCGCGCCCGGCGGTGAGGGTGAGAATCACGTCGATGGCGGTTAGCGCCGCCCCGCGAATACCTACGGTGGAACCGGCGGTGATACCCGAGAGGTTCCCGTAGGCGTCGATCATGCCCTCGGGGTGGGTGGGTGCCTCGTGTCCGGTCACCATCAGCACGTGGTCGAAACCGGTCAGTTCCGCCGGGTCGGTCACGGTGCGGGCTTCGAACGTCAGCGTGCACCCGGCGGGCAGGTGTTCCGCCACGTGTTCCCAGGACGCCGCCAGGAACTTACCTGCCGTGGCCCGCGGCGGGAAGACGTCCAGCGGTTCGGCCTCACCCAGCACCTCGCGGCGATAGTCGTCGAAGCTGCCCATGCGGGTGTGGATCGCGGAGGAGAAGAGGTTCAATACGATGTCATGGCTCTGGCCCGTATCGTAGGCCGCGCCGAAACCGGGCTGGCGGGCGTCGAAGACGGTGATGTCGAACTGCAGTCGATGCAGGTAGGCGACGCGGGAGAGTTCTTCCACGGCCCACAGGCCGCGGGGGCCGGCGCCGACGATAGCGATGGACAGGGGCACGGAAACCTCCGGGGAATTAGCTGGTGGGGCGCAGGTTCTGCTCGACCCACTGGTCATTGTAGATGGTGTTGGTGTAGGCCACTCCGCCGTCGTGGAGCACCACGACCACGGTATCGCCGGGGTTCAGCTGGTCCAGGTCGGCACGTAGCGCGGCCATGACGGCTCCGCCCGAGGCACCGGGGATGATCGCCTCGGTGCGCGCGAGCTGACGGGCGGCGTCCACGGCATCGGTGGCGGCCACGCGGCGGGTGTGGTGAGGGGTGCGCTGCTGGGAGAGGTCGGTGGTCACGCCGGCCCCGTATCCGGGCAGTAGGCGCTCGCCGCGTTGCCCGCCGTAGAGAACCGAACCCTCGGCGTCCACGGCGATGACTTCGGTGTGCGCCCTGCGCTTCTGCACTTCGGTCAGGCAGCCGCCGACGGTGCCCGTCGTGGAGACCGCCACGTAGACGCGGGTGGGGGCTTGGTTGAGGGCGTCGAAGATCTCGGACATCGTGCCCTCGCTGTGGGCGGTGAAGGCTGCCTGGTTGGAGTACTGATCGAGGTTGATCGAACCGGGGTACTCGGTGAGGAGTTCTTGCACCTTGTTGCGGCGGGCGGTGAGCCAGTCGTGGGTGACGGGGTCGGGCTCGGTGATGGGGTGTAGCACGCCCCCGTAGGCCTGGATGAGGGCCAGGGTGGCCTCGTTGGTGCGCGGGTCCACCACGCAGTGGAATTCGAAATCGTGCAGGATCGCCTGGCGGGCCAAGGCGATGCCGAGGTTGCCGGAACTGGATTCGACGACGATGGTGCCCGGCTTCAGACGCTTGGTGGCCTGGGCGTCTGCCACCAGGGCGGCGGCGGTGCGGTCTTTGGCGCTACCACCGGGGTTGAACTGTTCGAGCTTGGCGTAAATCCTGATGTCGCTGAGGTGGTGGGCGGCCTCCCAGCGGGGAAGGCGGACGAGTGGAGTGTCGCCGGCAACGTCTTCGATGTCGGCGTAAGCAGAAGTGGTCATGGCTATGAGTTTACGCCGGGTGCTAAGGGTTCTTAGTAATTGGCGCGAGGGTGCGCTCGGCTCCAGAAACTCTTATGAGCGCCCTCAGGGGGCATCAACAAGCCGATGGCGTTTTAATTAAACTAAATCGCTGGGTCTCACCTGAGGTGAGACCCAGCGAAAATACTATGCAAGGCCCTTGAGGATGGCCTTCCAATACAGCTGGGGTAATCCGTAACGCTTCAGATACCACATATCTTTACGCTCCTTCATCGTATTGATGAAGGGGATACTGGGGGCCGGTCTCATGTCGTAATCAAACTCGGCGAGCAACATGGTGCTACGGGACGTCACCAGGGGGCACGAAGCGTAGCCGTTATAGCGGGCTGTTGGATGTTCTCCTCGTATGACCGACAGCAAATTAGCGACCAATACAGGTGCCTGCTTACGGATGGCGGCGCCCGTTTTTGAATTGGGTGCAGAACAGACATCGCCCAGGGAGAATACATTCTCAAATTCTCGGTGTTGTAGCGTGGCGGGATCCACTGCTACGTAACCCAAGGGATTCTCTGGGTCTGCCAAGGGACTCTTTTTGATCCAGTCTGGTGCTGATTGCGGCGGTACCACATGCAAGAAGTCGTAATGAATATCCTCAGACTCGTCAGTTTTCAACGAAGAAATACGCACGGTCTGATCAGCGGAATTGATGGCAGTAGCTTCAGAGCTCAGCCGAACGTCAATACCGTAACGTTCAACAACCTTCTCGAGCTCACGTGAGAACTCCTCAACACCGAACATAGCGTCGGAGGGTAAGACGAGAACCACCCTCATGTCGTTGAGAACTCCCTGCTCGCGCCAGTAATCGGCGGCGAGGTAAGCAATCTTCTGCGGTGCGCCGCCGCACTTGATGGGGTTGGTGGGCATGGTAAAAACCGCAGTGCCAGAGGTGAGGTTCTTAATGCCTTCCCAAGTCTGAGGTGCTAGGGCATAGGAATAGTTACTCGAAACCTGAGGGGTTTTCAGGGCTTCTTCCAACCCAGGGATTCCATTCCAATCCAGTTGGATGCCGGCAGCGACTACCAGGTATTCATAATGGATGGAGCTACCGTTATCCAATTGCACCAGGTTGTGCTCCGTGTCTACCGAAGTAGCCGTTGCCTTGATCCAGGCTACTCCCTGCGGAATGACGTCAGCTTCTGGTTTGGCGGTTTCCTCAACTCGTGCTTGTCCACCGCCAACCAACGTCCACAGCGGTTGGTAATAGTGAGTAGAACTGGGTTCGATGAGCGCCACATCATGCTCGCCCGCCTTACGCAACCGAGCCGCGACGCTGATGCCGGCATTGCCGCCACCGATGATGACGATTCGATGTGAGATATTCATGCCTATTGACTCCTAACTCCCTGAAGGGAGTAGACCCTATCGCTTGAAGAGATTCGCAAAGATTCCTTGGCGGGGTTCCTGTTCATGGCCGGGGCAACGGTCAGCGGCGGGGACGCTTCTCATGACCTGATCCACGTGCTGGCCACATCCGGCCCAGGTGGTCTTTCCGCATTGTTTGCAAGTTACGGGACGACACATAACGTTCTTCTTTCTCTGAAAAGACGGCGGGCGAGTTCACCGGGAACCCGCCCACCGGGTCTAAAAATGATTACTGCTGAGCAGCCCAGGCAGCGTAGCTACCTTCGAGCTCAATGACATGGAAACCTGCTCGGCGCAGTCCGTTGGACACCACGGTGTTGCGGGCACCGGACTGGCAGAAGGTCACCAAGGTGCCGTTCTCGGGCAACTCGTCTTGACGCCACAGCGCCGATCCACCCGAAAGTTGCTGGGCACCGGGGATGGTGCCGTCGGCATATTCGGACTTGCCGCGCACGTCTACCAGTGCGTCGTAGGAGGTCTGCTCCAGCTCCGCCGGAGAGATCAACTCGGGAGTGTACGCCGGCAGGCCCTCGATGGTGGGGACGAAGTACTTGACCGCGTCGATGCCGGTACGGAAGAGGGTTTTGCGGAAGTCGTCCGCGGCCTGCTCGTCTTCGGCCAGCACGATGAGATCCTCGTGTTGCTTCTCGGGGTCGTAGACCCAGGCGGCAAAGTTCGCGGCCTTCGGGCCCGCGGGCACGTTCAGTGCGCCCTCGACGGTGCCCTGGTGTACCTCGTCCTGGTCGCGGGTGTCGACGAAGATTGCCGAACCGTCCGCCAGCTTCTCGCGGGCCTGGTCGGTCGAGAGCTCCTCGACCAGGGAAAGCTTGCCGATGACGGCCGGACCCTCCTTGTTCTCCTTCTTCATGCGGGCGAAGTAGGCGTGGGCATCGGGCTGGCCATCCAGCAGTTCGTCGATAAAGCCCTGCTCATCGTCATTGGCAAGATACTCCGACCACCAGGCGTTGGCGCGCTCGTACCCGACGGTGGTGGTGGGGACGGCACCGAGGGCCTTGCCGCAGGGGCTGCCTGAGCCGTGGGCCGGGAAAACCTGCACGTAATCGGGTAGGGGCAGGAAGGACTTCTTCAGGCTGGCGAAGAGCTGCTTGGCACCCTCGAAGCGGGTGTCTACACCGCCAGCTGCTTCGTCCAACAGGTCGGGACGACCCAGGTCGCCCACAAAGACGAAGTCGCCGGTGAGCATGTAACCCGGTTCCTGTGACACCGCACCATCGGTGATGAGGAAGGAGAGGTGCTCGGGGGTGTGGCCCGGAGTGTGTTGAGCGGTGAGCGTGATGTTGCCGATCGAGATGGTGGAGTCGTGTATCAGGCGCTCGCCCTCGAAGCCGTACTGCCAGTCTTCGCCGCCCTCGCCGGAGATGTAAATTTTTGCACCGGTTGCCTGGGCCAATTCACGGGTGCCCGAGAGGTAGTCGGCGTGGATGTGGGTCTCGGTGACGGCCACGATGTCCATGCCGTTTTTCGCTGCGAGGTCGAGGTAGACCTGGATGTCTCGGCGGGCATCGACGACGACGGCGGTGCCTTTCTTCTGGCAGCCGATGAAGTAGCTGGCCTGGGAGAGTCCCTCTTCATAAATGCGTTCGAAAAGCACGTTTGCTCCTTAATGTTTTCTTTGACTCTTATACCCCCGGGGGTATCTGTAAACCATCATAAGGGCACGCATTTTCTGAAGTCAAGATACCCCCGGGGGTAATTTTTCCCATTGATTCGCAGAAGCAAATGAGAACCATTATCATGTAGAGGGTCTAGAAAGGCATCTCCGTGACAATGAACTCCCGATTTCGGCTCTACAGCGCGCTCACCCTCGTCGTGATCCTGGGCGTGATCCTGATTTCCGCGGCGCACGGTCCCCTCAACACCACTCCTGCGACCACCGCCAAGATCGTACTGGGCCACCTGCTACCCAACATGCCCTGGATGGCAGACGGCTCCATCACCGCCGCCCAAGACCAAGCCGTCTGGGCCTTCCGTCTGCCGCGCGTCGTCCTGGCCGTCCTCGCCGGGGCGGCCCTCTCGCTGGCCGGCGTCCTGCTGCAGGTGATGGTGCGCAACCCGCTGGCCGAACCCTACATCCTCGGCATCTCCTCCGGCGCGGGCCTCGGTGCGGTGACCGCGATCGTCGCCGGATCCACCGCGCTGGCAGGTATCACCCTCAACCTCGCCGCGTTCATCGGTGCCGCGCTCACCATCGCCCTGGTGTACTTCCTCGCCCTTGACCACGGGCGCATCATGTCTGCCCGGCTCATCCTCGCCGGCGTGGCCATCGGCTCCTTCTTCGCCGCGCTCACCAACTTTCTCATCATGACCACCGATGCGCAGAACATCTACTCCATCCTGCACTTCATGCTCGGCTCGGTCTCCGCGGCGCAATGGTCCAACACTGCCCCGCCCGCCGTGGCACTGCTGCTGGCGCTCATCGTTGTCAGCACCAAAACGCGCGCTCTCAACGCCTTGCTCATGGGCGACGAAACTGCCACCGCCCTCGGCGTGAACGTCTCGACACTGCGCAAAGTGCTCCTGGGTGTCACGGCGCTACTGACCGCCGCGACCGTCTCGGTGGCCGGTGGTATCGGGTTCGTCGGGTTGATCGTGCCGCACCTGTGCCGCATGGCCGTCGGTGCCGACCACCGACGCCTCATCCCGCTCAGCGTGCTCGGCGGCGGCGCCTTCCTCGGCCTCTGTGACCTGCTCGCCCGCACGCTCGCCGAGCCCGTCGAGATCCCGCTGGGCATTATCACCGCTGCGCTCGGCGCCCCGTTCTTCCTCTGGATCATGCGCAGGAAAGGCATCTCATGACCCTGAACATCGTCGGCCTCAGCGTCAACATCGCCGGCCGCGACATCCTCCACAACATCAACCTCACCGTCGAAACCGGCACCACCCTCGGTTTGCTCGGTGCCAACGGTAGCGGCAAGTCGACCCTGCTCAAGACCCTTTACCGGGTGCAGGCCCCCACCGCCGGGCGCGTGTTACTCGACGGCACCGACCTGGCCAGCCTCGGCTCGATCCAGGCCGCGCGCGCCATCGCCGCCATGACCCAGGAGATCACCTCCGACTTCCCGCTCACCGGCCGAGAGGTGGCCCTACTCGGACGCGTACCCCACCAGCGCGGTTTCGGCGCGGACTCCCCGCAGGACCTCGAGATCGTCGCCCAGGCACTCGAGGACGCCGGCGCCACCCACCTGGCGGAGAGATCCTTCGCCACGCTCTCGGGTGGTGAAAAGCAGCGGGTGCTGCTGGCCCGCGCGCTCACTCAACAGACCCCGGTGTTGGTGCTGGACGAGCCCACCAACCACGCCGACCTGTTCTTTCAGCACGAGCTCATGCACACCGTGGCCGCCACCGACAAGACCGTGGTGGTGGCTTTGCACGACATGAACCTGGCCCTGACCTACTGCGACGCGATTGCCGTACTGGATCGGGGTCGGCTCGTGGCTCACGGTAATCCCCATCAGATTCTTGACCCGGCGTTGGTGGAGGAAGTCTTCGGTGTCTCCTCCCGTGCCGTGGCAGATCCGCGCGGCGGGCACGTCCTGTCATTGCGGCGCCGCGACAGCGCCACCCACACCACACACCCCAACCAAGGAGAACTATGAAACGCACCAAGTCTGCCGCTTACCTGAGCCTTTCCACCGCGATGCTGACCGTGCTGGTCGGCTGCGGCCAGTCCGTGAGCGAGGTCAACGAGGCGAAGTCTTCGGAGTCCGGCACGAAGATCACCAACTGCTCGGTGGAGCACACCTACCCGGCTGAGTCAAAGAAGGTCGTGGCGCTCAGCCCCGGCCAGGCCGACATCGTGGCCCGCCTCGGCGCGGGCGACAGGATCGCCGGCATCGCTCAGCTCAACGGCGAGAAGATGCCCGCTTCGCTGACCGATCAGGGACACAACCCGCCCGTACTCAGCCAAGACACTCCGCCCACTCGCGAACAGCTGCTGAAGGCACAGCCCGACCTGGTGCTCTCCCCGACCACCTACGAGTTCAACGCCGAGCAGGGGTACGCGACCCAGGAACAGCTCAAGCAGTCCGGTGCGGAGACCTACGTGGCGGCGTCCGGATGCCTGGACAACCGGTCTAAGGCGAAGGTGCAAGACTTCTTTACCGACCTTGATGCCTACGGCAAGATTCTCGGCCGCGAGGACGACGCGAAGAAGCTCGCCGAACAGGCTCAGCAGCAGCTGGATGATGCCGCCGCCCGCTACGAGGGTAAGAGCAAGAAGTCGGTGGCTCAGCTGTACATCGAGGGCAACAATGTGACCGCTATTGGTGCCGGCATCGAACACAGCATTGCCGAGGCGGCCGGTGCCGATGGCGTGTTCAATCCCGATGACGCGGCCTTCAAGGAGTTCTTCGCCGCCGAGGTTTCTCGCGAGGAGATCCTGAAAAAGAACCCCGAGGCGATCGTTTTCACTACGACCAGCCCCGAGCAGGAGCAGGCTTCGCGCACGTGGATGAAGGAGAACCTGTCTGAGGTGACCGCCGTGAAGGAGGACCGTTTGATTGCGATCCCGGCCTCTGACATGCTGCCCGGTACCTGGGGAAATATCGACGCGGTGACCACCATTAGCCAGAAGCTCTACGGCTAGGGCTTTCCACCCCCGGACGCTTCCGGCTCAGGAGCGTTCCCCCGTATTTGAGCGGTGAAACGCCCGGTCCCAATCCATTTGTACCCCGAAAATCACCCAGTATGTCCTTTTTGACATACACAGTGATTTTCGGGGTACAAACGCGTGGGGCTCCGGCGTGTCCTTTCAGCGGGAGGAACGCCCGTGGGTGGGCCCTCAGCCAGCGGCGTCGAACCGGACGACGCGCGGCAACGTGGCTAGGGTCTGGTCGCGGTGGCTGATCACCAACACCGCACAGGGCAGATCCCGCACGACTTCCATCACGCGAGCCTCGTTGGCGGCGTCCAGGGCGGCGGTCGTCTCGTCGAGAATGAGCAGGTCCGGTTCGCGCAACAGCGCCCGCGCCAGACCCAACCGGGCTTGCTGGCCCCCGGACAACGAGCGTCCGCCCTCGCTGACCGCGGCGGCGAGCGTCAGCGGAAAATCGACGCTCGCGGGCCGCAACCCTACCCGTTCCAGGACGGAGAGTAGCTGTTCGTCGGTGACGTCCGGGGCGCCCAGACGCAGGTTTCCCGCCAGGCTCCCGTGAAAGAGCGGGGTCTCTTGCTCCACCAGCTGGACGCGGCGGGCCAGCTCCTCGGGGGTGTACGACTGCACCGGCGCGCCCGCCACCTGCACGGTCCCACCGGTCGGTGCCCAGAGCCCACTCAGCACGCGCGCCAGGGTCGACTTGCCGCTGCCCGAGGGGCCGGCGACTCCCACGTGTTCACCCGGCAGCAGAGTCAGATCGGGCAAAACCAGGGCGTCCCTGCCCGGGTAAGCGAACCGTGCCCCGCGGGTGCAGGCCACCGCGTCGCCGGCCTCCGCGACCGGGGGAGCACCCGCAGCAGGGGCGACCTCGCCAAGCTGAATGCCTTCGCGCACCTTGGCCGCGCTGCCGCGCAGAGGCTGGATCGTCGCCAGTACTTCTACGGCCTGGGCCAGCGGAGCCATGAGCGTCAGGGTGCCCGCGAGGATGCAGGGCACGACCACCGGGTCGGTGTAGTCGCCGGTGAAGGCCACCACGGCCACCGCGAGCGCGGTCAGCACCACCACGCCGTCGCGCAGGTGTTCACCCGCAACGGTGTTCAGACGCACCGCCGCCGTCGATTCGTCCAGGCGGGATCCGGCGCGGTGTACCTGGCTCACTGCCCGGTCGGTTTGTGCGAAGACCAGGATCTCGCGTAGCCCGGAGAGCACGTCCACGGTTTTCTCGGAGAACTCGGCCAGGGCGCGTTGCCGGGTGCGGCCGAGTTCGGCCCCGCGGCGCATGAGCGGCCACGAGCAGGCGAGGAGCAGGAGGCAGCCGAGCACGAAGACGCCGGCCAGCACCGGGTTCACCCAGATCAGCACGGGGATCGCGCCCATGCCGATCAGGGTCGCGGCCACCAGTTGCGCGACGGTGTGGGCGTAGAAGAATTCGAGTTTTTCGACCTCGGTCATGGTGGTTGAGGCCAGTTCCCCCGAGTGCACCCCGCGCGGGGAGGGGATACCGCGGGAGAACCCGTCGAACAGGGCCATGCGTAGCGCGGCCAGCACGCGGTAGGCGGTGGCGTGGGAGACGTCCATTTCGTGCCAGGTGATGACCGGGCGGACGAGCGCCAGCAACACCCCGGCCACCCACCAGCCCGGGGACGCCGCCCGCTGGAAGATCGCGGCTTCGGCCACGAGGCGGGCGGTGACCACGGAGAGCCCGATGAGGCTCAGATGGGCGATGAGGTCGACCGCGATGGTCCAGATGAGGGCGGTGCGTTCGGTCCGTAGGAAGGGCAGGAGCGCGAGGAAGTCTCCCACAGTGGTGGTGTCGACGCGGGATGTGGTGGCGTTCATCGGTGGTCTCCCTCGGTGGTGGTGCGCGGGGTGATGACGGTGCGTGAGGTGGCGTCGCCGGGGTAGGTGGCGGCGTCATCGGGGCGGGCGGTGTGTGAGTCGGCGGGTGCCGCACGCGGTGTGAGTCGGCGGTCTTCCAGGTGCCAGAGCCGTTCGGCGGCCTGGAGCGCTTCGTGCCGGTGGGCGATCATGATGATCGTGCGGGTACGGGCGTGCCGGGTCAGGGCGCGGCAGATGAGTTCGGCGTTGTGGTTGTCGAGGGCGCTGGTGGGCTCATCCAGTAGCACCACGGCGGCGTCGGTGAGCAGGGCGCGCGCGATGGCCAGCCGTTGCCGTTGCCCGCCGGAGAGGTTTCTGCCGGCCTCGGTCACGCGGGCGTGGAGCCCCTCGGGCCAGGTGCGCACGGTGGTGGCCATGCCGACCTCCTCCAGCGCGGCCCAGAGTTCCGCTTCGGACGCCTCGGGGGCGCCGGTGCGTAGGGTCTCGGCGATGGTGCCGGGGAAGAGGTACGACTCCTGCGCCACGAGTACCGCCCGGCCCGCTACGGTCACCTGCCCGGCGTTTGGGGTCAGGAAACCCAGGATGAGGTCGAAAAGGGTGGATTTTCCCGCGCCGGAGGGCCCGGTGAGGGCGTGGAGCGCACCGGGGGTGAAGGTCGCGGTGACGTTGTCGAGGACGGTCGCGGCGGCGTCGTACCCGAAGCTCACCTCGGTAAGCGCCACGGTTCCGGCGGGGGTGATAGGCCGGGTGGGCTCACCACCGGTGGCGGGTTCACTACCCCCGGCGGGGGCCGCAGGTTCCGTCGGAGCGTTCCGCTCGGCGTCCAGCGCGCGGTCGATGCTACCCAGCCCGGTGATGCCCAGGTATCCGGCGTGCCAGTGCCGGGCCAGGTCGCGGACGGGGCGGAAGGCTTCGGTGGCCATCATCAGCAGCAGGTAGGCCCCGACCACCGCCAGGGAGCCGTCGGTGCGTTCGGCCACGGCCACGCAGGCGGTGAGGAACATACCCAGCTGGATTCCGGCGTCGGTGAGGGCGGTGTCGACCAGGGAAACACGCATGGTGGCCACCGTGTTGCGGTGTAGGCGGCCGGAACGCTCGGCCAGTCGTCGGCGGAAGGGAGCCACCGCGCCGAGGGTGCGCAGGGTGCTCATCGAGCGGAGGGCTTCGAGAAAGTCGGCGCTGAGGGTTTCGTAGCTTTCCCACTGCTCCTCACCGCGGGCCAGCAGACGTTTCTTCCACCAGCGTGGGCCGATCACGGCCAGCCCGATCCCAGCCAGTAGCACGAGCGCGGCGAGCGGGCTGAGCACGGCGAGCGCGAGCACCACGGCGGGGCAGAGAATCCAGACCTGTAGCGCGGCGGGGATGTACTTGGTGACGTAGGCGTCGATACCCTCCACGCCCTCGCTCAGGGCCAGCCGTCGTGCGCCCAGGCGTTCTCCTGCGGAGTAGAGGCGGTCGGGGGTCAGGAAGGCGCGCAGGAGTTGTTCGCGCAGGTCGGTGCGGACTTTCCGTCCCAGGGTGATGGCCTGCCGTTCCTGCAGACGGGCGAGCACCCAGCGCACGATCACACAGGTGATGACACCGGCCAGCGCGGCGGCGGGGAGGTCGCGGCCGGTGCCGCTACGCACCGCCTGCGCGAATCCGCTGAGCACCCAGGCCATGAGCGCGGCCTGCCCCCAGAAGGTCAGCGTGAGCGCCAGCTGGAGCGCTGTGGCGGTGGCGAGGTGTCGCGGGTGGGTACGCGCCAGCTGCCAGAGACGCGGGTCGAGGATCTTCGCAGCGGCGCGGTCGATCAGGCGAACCCGGCCGGGCCGAGCGGTCAGCGGTGTGGTCATGGGTGTTGCTCCTGTGCGCGTGGTGGGGCGGGTGCGGCTTCTGCGGTGAGTCCGTGGCAGATCGGCCCGTGCGGCCCGCCGTGAACCCATCCCGAGATGGGCCGGGCGTTGCGCCCTACGGCGAGCAGTCGCACCAGTTGGCGGGCGGCGGCGCGGTGGATCTCCCACAGAGCGGCCGGGTCGTCGGGGCCGCGGAAGAGGGTGAGGTCGGTGGCGTGCTCGACCCATTCCTGCCCCGAGCACCACCGGCCCAGGCCCGCCTGTTCCGGGTCTGGGGTTTTCTCTCGTGCGGTTCCCTCTTCGGTGGGAAGACCGCGCGCGCCGGGTTCGCCGGTGCCCGCGACGGCGATGAGCGCCTGCACCTCGGGGCTACGGCGGCGGGCCAGCTGCCCGGTGGTCAGCGAGATCCCGGCGTCTGCAGGGGCAGGACGTGGTCGGTCCACACCGAGTTCGCGCACCCCGGGGATGAACTCGGGGGTGGGTGTGGCCGGCCCCAGCGGCCCAGCGCACCCGGCGGGACGTCCGCCCGCGGCATCCGCGGGCACCGATGGTTCGGCCTGCGGGGAGCGCACCTCTAGGCCGATCATGGGGATCTCCACGGCAGACCCCGGCCAGAGATCCTCCCAGCGGTCCGGGGCGGGGAGCAATGCCTGCTCGGCCAGCTCGTCGGCGGTGCCGGTCAGTGCCCGGCCGGCCAGCCCCAACCCGCGGGTGCCGGCCGTGAGCAACTCGAAGGCGTAGGCGGCGTCCCCGATGAGCACCGCCGGGCTGCGGTGGTGGTAGCGGGCGGCGGTCCGGCGAGGCAGCACGGTCAGCACCACCCGGGCGCACGCTGGAGGGAGGCCCGACTCCGACCCACCCCGGCGTATGAACGCTCCGGTCTCCGGGTGGAGGGTGTAGCACCCGGCGGGCAGGTCAAAGCCCGACCCGCACAGCAGGTGCCACTGCACCGGGTAGCAGGCCCCGGCCGAGGGCACCCCGCGGGCACGTATCCCGGTCGGCTCGCCGGTGCGCCGGTCGCGGTGGAAGTCTTCGCCCCAGCCCAGCTGCCGCACGAGGGAGGCCAACCCCGGGCGTCCTTCTGGGGTAGCGGCCGATTCCGGCACGTGTTCCTCCCCGCGCCAGCGGTTCACGCGCGGGCCTGGGTGTGCCATCGGCGGCGGGGTGTGGGGTGAGAAATTGGTGGGTGTCTTCATAACTACATGTGCGGTGCCGGGGTGAGCAGAAAATCCTCGGGGTTTTCGGGTATCGGCCAGCCGCGCTCGCGGGCGGCCTGCTGAAAGCGGGGCATGCCGTAGTAGGTGAAGGCCGCCGGGGCGTTGGGCACCATGTCGGTGACCAGCACACGCGCCACCGCCAGCCCGGTGGGGGTGACGTCGGTGGTGGTGAGGTCTTTGACGATCACCGTGTGCCCGGCCTCGGCTAGGCGGCGGCGCAGCTGCCGCGCCGAGACCCCGGGGATCTCACTGATCGGCACGGTGCCCAGGCTCGGGTCGGTGAACCGGCGGGCCAGGTGGTGGGTGCGCGGGTCTTGCCAGATCTGCACGTGCGCACCCAGGTCGCGCACGCTGCGGAAGTGCCGCCCGGCGTCGTCCAGGTATCTTTGGTCGGCGCGGTGCTCGAGGTGCAGGCCGCGGGCCATGAGCCCGGCTTCGATGGCCTGGAAGACCCAACCGTCGGCCTCGGCGGTGCCGCGCGTGTAGATCCAGGTGTGCACGGCTTCGAGCACGGCCTTGCGGGCGGCCTCGACCGGGTCTGATTTTGCCGAGAACCCTGCCGCATAGACGCCGGTGGCGGGGTCGTAGACCAGGGCGGCGAAGGCGGGGGCGAACTCATGGGGCATGGCGACCACCCAGTAGTCCACGGCGCAGTCGGCCATGGTCTCGTCGAGGCCGTCGATCGTGGAGGTGTCGATGCCGGTAGCCGGGCCGTCCATGTGCCACCAGAGTTCTAGGGCGTCGCGTTCCATGACTTCGAAGAGGGCGCGGTCGATGGCGTCTGAGAAGCCCTGGCCGGTGGCGATACCCGCGTAGTTCAGGTGGTGCACCCGCGGGAGGTCACGGTATTTCCGCAGCCGCCAATTGAGGTACACCAGGCTGGCCGGGGCCCAGATCTCCCCGCCGGTGCCGCGTTCGGTGGCCTCGGCGGTGTCGACCGCGCAGCGCGCCCAGAGCGTGGGCGTGGTGGCGGTGAGTTCCTCATATTCGAAGTCTTCTCTCTCCAGCTGCCAGGGGGCGAAGCGGGGCAGACCGGCCAGGTCTACCACGTTCTTGTCGGCGGCCTGCAGCTGCTCGGCGGTGCCGCGCATCAGGTCGTCCCCGTGGGGCGGTAGGTAGTTGCCGCAGTAGCGTTCGCAGGCTTCGGCGACGGCAGCGATCCAGGCCGATTTTTCATCCCCGAAGGTGGTTCCCAGCGAGACGCGGTCGGCGGGCCACTCGCCGAGCAGGCGGGCGTTGGCGACCTCGGCGGTCATGGAGGTGTAGGCCGCCGGCGCCCCCTCGGGGGTGAGTACCGAGCGGACGCGGCGGATGATGCCGCTGTGTTCGTCGACCAGTGCGGTCAGGGGCCAGGCGGCGGGGGTGGTGCGGTCTGTCATGCGGATTCCTTTCGCGGGGTGAGTCTCGGGTGGCGCGCCGAGGGGCCGGGCGTGGCGTCCCAGCGGGCGAGGGCGGTGTTGAGCTTCCAGTCGATGGGGTGGCACCCGCCGGAGGCCACCGACCGGCACCAGGTGGTCAGCGGGGTGAGCAGCCCGCCGGCGCGGCGCAGGGCCAGTCGCACCGGGTGGTCGCCGGGTAGTTCGGTGCCCAGGCCGTGACCCCAGGGCCCCCAGATCGTGGAGGCCGCTACGGGCCAGTCCGCCACTAGCGCGCGGGTGTCGGCGGCGAAGAAGTCGGTCTCTCCGCCGACCGCCAACAGCGGTGTGCGGTGGTGCGCCCAGCGGGTGCGCGGGTCGGGCCGCGGGGCCTCCCAGAGCCGGCGCCAGCCCTGGGCGAGCTGCGGGTTGTCGGCGAAGAGGGGGTCGTCCAACAGCGCCAGCGGGCCGTGGGCCTCGGCGCGGCGAGTAAGGGCGTTGAGGGTCGCGGCGTCCAACGGGGCGGAGGAGACGGCGCCGGCGCCGTGTTGGGCCCACCAGCCGATGCGGTCAAAGATGCGCGGGGTGCCGTCGGGGTCGTGGGCGGTGTCCCAGAGACCCAGGGCGGGCACCATCGCGATGACCCCTGCCGGGGCGAGTCTCGGGTGGTCGGCGAGCAGGCCGGCGGTTTCTAAGGCGGCGTGCGCGCCGTAGGAGGAGCCCAGCAGAAAGAGTGGGCCACTCAGCAGGTGGTGGTTGGCGAGCAGTTCGAGGGTGCGCACCCCGTCGTGTCCCTCGTGGCGGTAGGGTTCCCACCGGCCTGCGGAGCGATAGCGGCCGCGGACGTCCTGGGTGATGACCGTGAAGCCGTGCCGCGCCAAGGAGGTGGCCATGCCGGCCAGGTGGGTGCAGTCGTAGGGGGTGCGGATCAGCATGGTGCCGCAGGTGGCCACGCCCGGTGGTGGCGTGTACGAGAGGGTGTGCAGGCGCGGGAGGTCCCCGGCGAACAGGTGCGTAAGTTCGCGCACGGCCGGTACGGGGTGCAGGTCGCGGTCGGTCATCGCGCGGGCAGAGGTTCGGCCTCGGGCACGCGGATCACCGGGTGGGTGCTCACGCGCAGCGGGGTCATCTCGATGCGGGTCAGCTGCGCGGGGCCGGTGTGGGGGTTCCCGTGGAGCCAGGCGGCTACGCGGGTGATGAGTTCGCCCACCAGCACGGGGATCACGTGCTCGGGTAGGTCGCGCAGGCTATCTGGGCCGGGGTCGTTCGCCAGGGACTGCATGAGGGCCGGTGCGGGGCAGGCGGCCAGCCTGCGGCCGTGGACGTCGGCGGCGCGGATCGCCTGTTCATCGGCGGGATCGGCGAGCGGGTGCACCCAGAGCACGTCGTCTTCGCGGTGTACGCGTAGCACGGCGGTTCCCTGGGCGAGGAGGTCGTCGGCGGCTTGGGCGGCGGTCGGTGTGTCGAGGGCGACCAGCGCCAGGGTGGGGGGCGGGGTCTGTGCATCGTGTGGGGCGGGTGCGGTGGCTTGCTCGATCGCGGTGCGCACAGGGTCGAAGAGTTCGGGTGTTTCTGCGTGGACGTGGATCGTCGGCAGGGGTGCCTGGCGTGCGGCGCGGCGGTCGGCCAGCTGGGCGGAGATAGCGTCTGCGGTGTGGCCCTCGGGCAGGGTCATGAAGGCGCCGTCGGGTGCGCGCAGGGCGCGGCGGTCGCCGTGGGTGAGGACGGTCGGGGTGGGCATGGGTTCGTCTTTCTCTGCCGGGTGAATGTGGTTTTCTGCGGCGCAAACGGCAAATAGGGCCCACAGCCGTGGTGGCTGTGGGCCCGGTCGCTCGCGCTACTTACGCTTCAAACGGGTTCTCAACCAGAGCGTTCGAGTGCGATGCAGACAGGTGTGCCAGATGCTCGGTGTCCTGGATTTCCTTCATGACGTCCTCCATGGGGGGACCTCCTTCATATCGTTGTGATTAGGGATTCCATCGATCGATGGCTCCACCACTGTATACTTAATTGAGAATCATTCTCAACTAGAAATCAACTAAATTTATGTATTCCACATCACTTTTAGTAGCCGATCAGCGCCACCACGCCCTCTTTGCGCTCAACACTGCCGAGCCGACGCGCGGCGAACCTGCCCCGTACGTCGTGGCCGAAGACAGCGTCCTCGCCGAACACGCCGGGATGCTCCAGTTGCCCGACCACCGCATCGCCTACCTCGACGACGCCGCCGGCGAACTGCGCATCCTCACCCACGACGGTTCCGGTCGCCTGCACCTCAAACACCGGGTCTCGGTAGCGATCCCCGGTGAACACCTGGCCGTCTCACCCGATGGCGCCTGGGTAGGTGTCGGCACCGGATTCGGCGCAGAATTCTCCGCCACCACCGACCAGATCACCCTTGTGCACCTCTACCCCGGCGGCCACGACGCACCCCGCGGCTATCGGGTGCGCACCCGCCCCGGCGAACACGGCATCGCGCTCTCCACCGAGGGCCTCTGGCTGCGGCACCGCGAACCTGGTGCCGTGCAGTACATCCCCTTCACCGAGATCACCCAGGCCGGCCCCCACGTACCCCAGGTGCACGGGGTAACCAGCACGCACGTCGGCAACGCCGCCCACGGCGAAGCCTTCGACCCGCACACCGAAACCTTCTACACCGCCACCGAAAACGGCCTGGAAAGCTTTCGCGTACGCACCGCAGAAGACGGTGCCGTCGAGATCCTCCCGCAACCGAAGATCGACTGGGCCGCAGGAGAGGGCGCCCGCGCCTTCTTCCTCCGCTGCCGTCCGGCCCACCGCCAGCTCGCCACCACCCTGCGCGCCGGTGGCGAAAACCCCCGACAGTGGCACGAGTGGCCCAACTGGGTCTTCACCTACGACCTCGACACCGGTCACGTCACCACCGCCGACGTCGGGCCCGGCCTGGTCTTCCGGTGCGCGCAGACGCCCACGGCGCTCGCGGTGACCCGCGTGCACCCCGACGGGGACGAGCTGGTGGTCTTCAACTCCTCCGACCTCTCCCTGCGCGGCCGGTGGGCGCTGCCCGGCATGGATCGCGCCCCGCGCCCCGGTCATGAACCCTGGGACGACGCCGACCGCCGCGCCATCGCCGCTCACCCCAACCGCGAAGAGGTGGCGGTCTCACGGGGTGGCCACGGGCAGGTGCATCTGGTCGACGTCAGCCGCCCCGGTACCGAACTGAAGACCGTGCAGTTCCCCAGCCCCTTGCGCGACGGCGGCCACCTCGGCTGGTTTGACGACCGGTCGCCCACCCGCGAGTTCGACACCGTGGGGCGCTGATGACCTCGTTCCTGCACGAGATTCAGAGGTTTTCGCGGCTACCCGCCTTCGGCGTGCCGGTGCCCTGCGCGGAGGGTTTTCTGCATATCTTCCGCCCCGAGGGTGCCTCGGCGGCGCAGGTGTGGCAGGCCCGCGAAGAACAGTTGCTGGCCGGCAACCCCGGACGCCGGTTACAGGCCTTCGAGGCCCACGGCACCCCGCAGTCCATCCTGAGCGGGGGAAGCACCACCGTGGTGTTGGTGCGCACCCCCGGCAGCGAGCGGCTCACCGCCGTGGACCACACCGGGGCGGTGCTGCAAGAGGGCATCTCACCGCTGGCGCCGGCGGCTGTTTCTTCGCAGGGGCAGTTGCTCGTACCCGCCGAGGAGGCCGAACAGGCCGGGGTACGGTGGCGCCTGGCCGAAATGGAGTTGCTCGAAGCGGAGTTGCCCGAAGCGGAGCCCTCCGGTGCGGAGTCATCCGGCGAGCAGGCCGTGCCGGGGGAGCCGTCTGCGCGACGGGTAGTGTTGGTGCAGCTGAGCGCCACCGATACCCGTGTGTACCCTGCCCTTCCGGATGTCACACTTCCGGGTGCCACCCTTCAAGACACGACCGTGCAGGTACGCGCCGCGTCCGGCCCCCCGCTGTGTAGCGTCCCGGCACCGGGTCGTATCTTCTTTACCGGCGGCAGGTGCCTCAGCTACGCCGAGGGTGCCCTGACCGACCTGCGGGGTGCGCGCTGGGTGTTGCCCGCCCACGAGGCACTGCTGTCGGTCTCGGCCCTGCCCGTACCGGACCGGCTGGTGGCGGTCGTGCAGGTGCGTGGCCGCACCGAGCTGCATAGCCTCACACCCGCCGGGCCGAGTCTGCTCACCCGCCTGGACTTCGGGCAGGGCCTGGCCCAGATGGGCGTCTGCGGCGAGCGCATCTGGTTGGCGGTGCGGGACGCCCGGGCGGGGCAGACCCTGTGTTGGCTCAGCGCCGAGGCCCCCGGGGAGGCCCCGTTGCAGACCGTGCCCACCGCGGGCCCCGCCGCGCAGATCGCCTATCGCACCCTGTATGCCCGTGCCGACGACGGGGTGCGGGTGCCCTATGTCTGCGCCGAACCGCCGGCGTCCTCGCACGTCGAGGAGCGCGCGCCGCTGCTGTTGACCGTTTACGGAGCCTTCGGTGTGCCTCATCTGCCCAGCGCCGAACCCACCCTGCCGGCGTGGGTGGGCCGCGGGGCGAGCATGGTTTTTGCGCAGGTACGTGGGGGAGGGGAGCTGGGCCCGCAGTGGCACGAGGCCGGCGCGGGGGAGCAGAAGTTCCGCGCGGTAGCAGACGCCCTGGCGGTCATCGAGGATCTTCGCGAGCGCTTCCCGCGGCGGCCGGTGGTGCTGTGCGGGGCGTCCATGGGCGGACTGGTGGCGCTGGTGGCGGCGATCGAGGCCGCCGAGCGGGGCGTGCCCGTGGCGGCGGTGGCCGCGACCGCACCGGTGTTAGACGCGGTGCACCTGGATCGCCACCCCAATGGGCGGTTCTGGCGCGAGGAGTTCCCGGCCGCCGCTACCGACCGCGCCCGGGTGTCCCCGCTGCACCGCGTGGCCGCGCGTTCAGGTCCATTGCCACCGCTGTGGCTGGCCTGGGCCGGACGCGACGAGCGGGTAGCCGACGATGCCCCGGCTTTCGCGGCGGAGTGGGAGCGTCGCGGTTCGGTGCGTACCTGGTGCGATGAAGACCTGGCGCACGTGGGTAATCCGGTGGAGCGCATCGACCGTCGCTCGGCCGATCTGCTGGATTTTGCCTGGGCGCAGGGTTTTAGTGAGGGCGCTTGACATAAATATTTCTTGTTTAAATATGTTAAGTAAGGCGCCCATATAATAAAATTTGAAATATCTTCATTGGAGGCAGGGGTTGCCGCATTCGTGCGGAATTTAGTCGGCAACCCTCGCGCCGCCACAATGTTAGGCAACACAGGCGGCGCAGGGGAGCGGAGTGTTCTATCAAGGGGGGATTCCGCTCCCTGAGCCCTATGAGTAATGAGGAAGGACCTCCATCTACCGGTGCGGCAGATGGAGGTCCTATTGCTTTAAGATTCTCGCGAGTGGGCGTGGTGCCCGGAGGTTACTCCTCGGTGCCCTCGTTGGGACGATCGCCGAGCTGGGCGTCCAGGCGGAGCAGACCTGCGCCGTCCTCACCGGTGAGCTTGATCTGCGCCACGATCTCGGAGACCGTGGCCTCCTCTTCGATCTGCTCGTTGATGAACCAGTTCAGCAGCGGGCGGGAGTCGAGATCCCCGGCCTGCTCCGAGGTGCGGTACAGCTCGCGAATCGACTCGGAGACGCGCTGCTCGTGGGCCAGGGCGGCCTCGAATATCTCTGCCGGTGCCAATCCCTCGCGGACGTCGGGAGCGGGGATCGCGCCGATCTGCGCGTGGTTATCGCGGGACGAGACGTGGTCGATGAACTTGTTGGCGTGCACGATCTCTTCGTCGGCCTGACGGCGCAACCAGGCGCTCATGCCGGGTAGGTCCTGTTCGTCGGCCTCGATCGCGAGCTGACGGTAGACCATCGAGGCCTCAAACTCGAGAGTGATCTGTTCTTGGAACTTCTTTTCTAGTTCTTGATTCATCTTCATAACCCTCAATCTACCGCGAATTTCCGCGCCGGGGAGCCTTTTTCGCACGCGGCGGAGCTTGGGAGGTGGTGCGTAGTGCGGGTTACCGGTCGGTACGATAATCGTCACATTCCCCCAAAATAAACTTGCAGTAGTGCAATTTTGGCGGTCTGGTCATTACTATATTCACATTCGGTAAAGTGACCGAACGAATACCATTTCGCATCTTCGCCCCGGCAGGGCGCCACATCCCTAAGGGTTCCCAGTGTCTTCCACCGCATCTCGACGACCAGACTCCACCACTGAGGCCGCCCCCGCCACCAACGCGGTGATGAGCACACAAGAGATCAAGCTCGTCATCATCGGACTCATGGCGGGAATGTTCCTCTCTTCCCTCGACCAGACCATCGTTTCTACGGCGATCCGCACCATCGGCGACGACCTCAAGGGTCTCGATCAACAGGCCTGGGTCACCACCGCCTACATGATCACCTCCACGATCTCCACGCCCATCTACGGCAAGCTCTCCGACCTTTTCGGACGCCGCCCGCTGTACATCTTCGGCATCTTCGTCTTCGTGCTCGGCTCCTTGCTCTCGACCTTCTCTACCTCGATGGTCATGCTCTCGGCCTTCCGCGCCTTCCAGGGCATCGGCGCCGGTGCGCTCATGTCGCTACCCATGGCCATCATGGGCGACATCCTCGCACCCCGCGAACGCGCAAAGTACCAGGGTTATTTCCTGAGCATCTTCGGCATCTCCTCGGTGATCGGCCCGCTGGTCGGCGGCATGTTCGCCGGCGCAGACACCCTTCTCGGCGTGACCGGTTGGCGCTGGGTTTTCCTCATCAACGTGCCCATCGGCGCGATCGCCCTGGCCATCGTCTGGAAGTTCCTGCACCTGCCCCGCTTCGGCGCTGACCACGTCAAACCGCACGTCGACTGGTGGGGTGCGACCTTCGTCATCGTCACCCTGCTGCCGCTGCTGCTCGTGGCCGAACAGGGCCGCGACTGGGGCTGGACGTCCGCCGCGGCTATCACCTGCTACGCCATCACCGCGATCGGCCTGATCGCCTTCCTCATCGTCGAGGCGCGCCTGGGCGACGACGCGATCATCCCGCTGAAGCTCTTCCGCTCCGGTGCGTTCTCCATGTCGATCGTGCTCGGCACCCTGGTCGGCTTCGGCATGTTCGGCGCAATGATGACCATCCCGCTGTTCCTGCAGATCGTGCTCGGCCTGACCCCCACCGAGTCGGGCTTCGCGACCCTGCCGATCATGGCCGGCATCATGCTCTCCTCGATCCTCTCGGGCATCATGGTCTCGAAGACTGGCTCGTACCGCATCTTCCCGATGACCGGTACCTTCATCATGGCCTGCGGTTACCTGTGGATGACCTTCATGACCATCGACCGCCCGCTGGGGTACCTGATGATCGGCATGTTCCTCATCGGCGCCGGCCTGGGCCAGCTCATGCAGTCGCTGACCCTGGCCGCGCAGAACGCGGTCAAGCCGGTCAATATGGGCGTGGCGACCTCCTCGGCCACCTTCTTCCGCCAGATCGGCGGCACCATGGGCACCGCCGTGCTGCTGTCGATCTTGTTCTCGGTCATGCCCGGCAACATCCAGCACGCCATGGGTAACGAAACCGACCTGCGCGGCGGCCTCGACGCGGCACTGACCCCCGCCGTGGCGTCCGCACCCGAAAACCAGCGCGTGATGGACCAGATCTGGAACCCGATGATCGACCCGGTCAAGGAGAACGTACAGAAACAACTGGACGGTGCAACCGCCCAAGCCACCGCGCAGATCCCGGCCAACGCACCCGCCGCCGTGCGGGAGAAGGTACTGGGCACCGTAGCCGAGAAGGCCCACGCGAGCGTGCGCGACGGCAAGGTGCAGGTGGACTGGGCAGACGCCGGTCAGCGCTCCTACTGGGTGGATCAGCTGGCCCCGAAAATGTCGGAGGAGGTCTCGAAGAAGGCCGACGAACAGGGCGCGGGAGACTCGAAGGTCGAGGGTAGCACCTCGGATACTTCGTTCCTCAACGGTGCTGACGCACGCCTGACTCGCCCCTTCATGCAGGGTTTTAACGAGTCAACCCTGACCATCTACTGGGTAGGTTTCGCCGTGACGGCCCTGGCGTTCTTGCTCTCGCTGTTCTTCAAGGTGCCGCCGCTACGCAAGGTCTCTGGTCTGCAGGAGTCGGCAGACGCCGCCCGCGCGCAGGCCTCGGTGGCCGCCGAGTAAGCGCAGGGTAGGCGCAGAGTTAGAAACTCAACCCTCGGGTACCGTCGGGATTCCGTGTGATGTACGGATTCTCGGCGGTATCTGCCGTTTCGGCCTCGTGTGCGGGGGATGAACCGCGGGACGTGGCACCGGCCGCGTTCTGCGCGGCGGAACCCCAGGAGCTGGCGCGGGTGCGCTCGGGCCGAGGGGCGGCTACCGAGCCGCCGGCGGCGTCCAGGTTCAGCGAGTCGTGATTCAACGGATTGTTGCGCGCGAGGTCATAGTTCGCCGCGGCGTGGACGCCGTCGTCCGGGTCCCAGAGCGAGGCGCCGAGGGGGCCGCGGTTGCGCGGGGCGCCGCCTGCGGCGATGTGCTTGCGTTCGGCGCGGGCGCGGATCAGCCAGGCCAGCGGGCCGACGAGCGGCAGGGCCAGCGTCAAGAGTAGCCAGCCGAGTTTCTGGATCTCGTTGAAGTGCGGGTTGCGGTAAATCGTGAACACGCAGTACAGCGCCAGGCCCAGGCCGATGAAGAAGAGGGCGGTGAGCGTCCAGCCCAGCAGGTTGGGCGAGGCCGGGGTGGTGGCTGCGAGAGTCGTCGAGATCATGGCCTCAAGTCTACCCAGATCCGCGAACTCTCGATTTTTGCACGTTTATGACGCGCACAGTCGGGAATTCGCGGATCTAGCCGAGCTCGTGGTGCAGGGCCGTCGTGGCGTCCTGCGCGAAGAAGCGGTACCCACTGGCCTGCAATTTATCGCAGCTGACCGTCTGGTCCGCCATCGCCAACTGGTCTGCGCCCTCCTCGCCGAGCAAGAGCTTCGGCGCGGCTTGCGGGGCCTTCAAGAACACCGGACGCCGCACTACTTTACCGATCAGCTTGGCCAGTTTCCGCGCGGTCACCGGGGTCGGCGCGACCGCATTGAGCGGACCTTCCACCGCATCGGTGAGCACGGCGTGGGCGAAGACCCCGGCGATGTCGTCGAGGCCGATCCAGCTCTGTACGTTATCTCCGGCGCCTACGCTCGCACCCAGACCCGCCAGGAACGGCGGCAACTGCAGGCGCAAGGCCCCGCCCAGCGCCGAGAGCACCACGCCCACCCGCACGTTAACCACGCGCAAGCCGGCATCGCGGGCGGGTTGGCAGGCGTCCTCCCAGGCCTGGCAGACCCGGGCCAGAAAGTCACTGCCGGGTCGGGAGGTTTCTTCTAAGAGCTCCTGCGGGCGCGAGGCCCCGTAGTAACCGATGGCGCTGGTGCATACGAACGTGCGCGGTCCGCCGTGCGGGGCCAGGCGGGCCAGGGTGGCCGCCAGCAACTCGGTGGACTGCACCCGGGAGTCGAGCATCTTCTGCTTGTTGGCCTCGGTGAAGCGGGTGCTGATCGACGTTCCGCCGAGGTGGATCACCGCGTCTGCCCCGGTGAAGGCGGCCTCGTCGATGGTGCCCCGGGCTGGGTCCCAGGCGAACTCGTGCTCGGCCCGCGGTTCGCGCCGCACCAGCGTGCGCACGGTGTGCCCGCCCGAAGACAACAGCGCGGCCACCTGCTGCCCGATCAGCCCCGAAGCCCCGGCGATCACGACCGTCTGCGGGGTGGTGGAATAGCGGGCGTGGAAGGCCAGGTCGGCCTCGAGCCGGCGGGTGCGCTCGGCGAACATCGCCGCGAAGTACTTCTCGGCGCGCCACCCCGCCACGGACGCCGCCAGCGAGCGTGCGCCGCCGACCAGCTTGGTCGCGGCGGAACCCGCACCGCGCGTCCGGGGTGAGCCTGCCGCGGCGAGGTCTTGACCGGGCAAAAGTTCGTACTCGATCTCGTCCTCGATGAGGGTGCCACCGGTGGGCGCCTCGGAGAACCGGTGGGTGTGCTGCCAGCTGCGGAAGGGGCCCTTGACCATGCGGTCGGTGAAGCTGTGTTCGTTCACCGCGGCGACCTCGGCCACGAGCGGGACGCTGGCCAGCCCGCGCGTGCCGGGAACGGCGGCCTTGATCTCGGCGCGGCTGCCGACCTCCCGCGTGGCTTCGCGGATCACCGCACCGGCCCAGTGCGGGTTGAGTCGCGTGAGGGCGCCGGGGCGGGCGTGCCAGGCGAGAACCTCGCTCAGCGAGTAGGGGACGGTTGCTGCGGTGGTGAAGGTGCTCATAGGGTCAGCCTACTCTCGCCCGCGATCGACGAATCCCCGATTTTTGCACGTTTCGCCTGCGCACAGCAGGGAATTCGCACAAAATCGGGGACTCGCGGATCTGGGTTAGTGGGCGAAGCGGTAGAAGAAGGCCGCCGTTGCGTCGCGCTTGATCGGCTCGTAGGGGTGGTACGTGCCGTCATCCCAACCGGTGGAGAGCCCGCGGTTGTACATCCAGTTCATCTCCTTGTAGAAGGGGTCGCTGGTGGTGACGTCGGTGAACTGCGAAGTGCGGGGAGCGACATACGCCGGGGAGCCTGCAAAGCGGTAGAAGAAGGCAGCCATCGCGTCGCGCTGGATGTCTTCGTTCGGGCGGAAGGTGCCGTCGGCCCAGCCGGTCGTGATGCCCTGGTCGGCCAGCCAGCTGATCTCCTTATAGAAGGTGTCGGTGGGCTGAACGTCCTTGAACTTCGAGGTGGCCGGGGCGGTGTACTCCGGTGATCCGGCGGCACGGTAGAAGAATGCGGCCATCTGGGCGCGGGTGGTGTTGGTGTAGGGGCGGAAGGTGCCGTCGTCCCAACCGCGGGCGATGCCCGTATCGGCCAGCCAGCCGATCTCCTTGTAGAAGACGTCCTTCTCACTGACGTCCACGAACGACGAGGCGATCTTCACCGAGACGTGCGCCTCGGTGCCCACTTTGCCGGTGGGGTCGGTCAACACCACGTCGTGGACGCCGCCGGGGATGTTCTTGCCGGCCAGCGGCACATCGACGTAGGCGGTGCCGTTGGTGACGTCCACGGTGCCGAGCTTCACGCCGTCGACGGTGACGTCCAGGCTGGTCAGCGCCGGAACGTCGTAGCTGCGGGTGTTGAGGTCAGAGACGTCGAAGGTGAGGTTGCCGGAGGCAGAGTAGGAATCCTGCAGGTTCTCCACGCGCACGGCCTGCTTCTCGTAGCGGGGCGAGACGGTGCCCTTGCCCTTGAGGTATTCGATGAACGCGTCGGAGTCCACCAGCGCGGTGTCCTTGGAGTTGGTGCCCTTGGACAGGGTGGTGAAGTTGTCGCCGCCGCCGAGCAGGAACGAGGGGATCGCCACGGTGAAGGTATCGGCGTCGGTGACCTTCTTGCCGTTGACGAAGATGTCCTTGATGTGGTTGCCGCGCTGAGCGTAACCGGTGGCGTCGGGGGCGCCGGTGTAGGTGTAGGTGACGTTGGACGAGAGCCCCAGCTGCAGGTAGGGGCGGGTGGCCATCTGACCCGAGGAGTCCTGCTGCCACTGTTCCTCGAGCACCTGCTTGAGCTGAGCGCCGGTGAGTTCGGTGGTCCAGAGGTTGTTCGCGAAGGGGGTCACGGCCACGGCGTCGGCCACGGTGACCGCTCCTGCCGGGGTGGTGATGTTGTTACGCAGGCCGGCGGGGAACTCGTCGCGCAGGCCGCCGGGGTTGACGATGCCGATGTCGGCGGGGGTGCGTCCGGTGGAGTTAGCGGCCGAGAGGTACATGTCGGCGACCAGGTGGCCCATGGTCGACTCGAGCTGGCGCTGGTCGAAGCCACCCTTGGAGTCTTGCTTGGCGGCGTCCCAACCGGTGGTGATCTTACCGCCGAGCTGTGCGACCTGTTCGCTACCCTTCTGCTGGGCGTAGGCGTTGGCGTCGGTGAGGATCTGCTGTGCCTTGGCGAGCACGGGGTTCGCGGCGACCTGGTCGGCGGTGGGCACGGCGGCGCGCTTGTGCAGGGTGGAGGTGTATCCGGTGACGTTGTTCTGACCGTCAAGGGTCAGTGTGATGTCGCCCAGGTTGTCACCGTAGTTGCCGGTCTGCAGCACCGGGCGAGTCTTGCCGGGCTGGCCGGGCACGGGTGCGTCCACTACGTATTCCTCGTGGGTGTGGCCGGTGAAGATGACGTCCACGGCGGGGTCGGTCTTGGTCACCAGCGGGTCGGCGTTCGCGTCGGCGGAGCGGATGCCCTCGTGGTACTCGGCGACGATCACGTCTGCTTCGCCGTTGGCCGGGTCGCCGTCGGAGAGTTGCTTGGCGTAGTCGTTGGTTGCGGCGATGGGGTCGGTGAAGTTCACGCTAGCGAGGGCCGAGGGGTCGGTCAGCTGCGGGGTCTCCTGGGTGACGGTGCCGATCACGGCCACCTTGGTGCCGTCGGGCGCGTCCAGGATGGTATAGGGCTTCAGCGCGGGCTTGCCGGTGGCTTTGTCGATGACGTTGGCGCCGAGATACGGGAACTGGGCCAGCGGTTCGAGACGGTTCTGCAGGTCTGCCAGACCCTTGTCGAATTCGTGGTTACCCACGGCCGAGGCCTGCAGGCCCAGGGCGTTGAGGTATTCCACGGTGGGCTTGTCGTCTTGCACACTTGAGACGTACAGCGAGGCCGAGACGTTGTCGCCGGCGGAGAGTAGCAGCGAGTTGGGGTTCTCGGCGCGCTGCTGTTCAATGGTCGCGGCCAGGCCCATGCCGATGTCGTTGGTGATGCGGCCGTGGAAGTCGTTGATGTTCAACAGCTGCAGGGTGTGTTCATCGGCGGCCTGGGCAGGTGCGGTGCCCAGGGGGACGACGGTGACGGCCAGCGCTACCGTCGAGGCGATGGAGGTGCGGGTCAGGGCCTTGTGGTGGCGGCCCTGGGAGGTCTTGCGTGCCACGATCTATTCCTTATGAGTCAGTGGGTGTGAGCAGATAGTCAGAGCATAGACCGGGCGGGTGAATTGTGCGTGAACTGGGGCAACCTCTGCGGTTTTAAGATCGGTGGTCGGGCAAGGTACGCCCGGAGTTCTTCCGTGCCGAGTGGACGACGATGGCGGCGATGCCGAAGAACGCTACGGAAACGGCAATGAGCGCCAGAATGTGAGGGATGCTTCCTGCGGCCAGCAACTTGAAGCCAGCGATCATCACTACGGCGAACAGCACAATCAAAACGGACGAGCCTCGGGTAAAGATCTTTTTCATGGTTACTCCTGCCACTAGGGCTTTTAAGGTTAGCCAGCGCCTGCCCCGCCCTCAATAGCTGAGAGCGCGTATTACGAGCCTGCGGTGCCCCACATTTAGACAGGCCTACACGGTAAACGACACGTAAATCAAAGCGAATAATTCTCTCCGCGACTCTCAAATCTCCTAGTCAGCGCTGTGATGTTCAACGTTTATCCCCCAAAGTGTCAGCAAGGTCCTGCCAATCGCCACGCGAAAAGGTTATATTGCAGAGGCAGGGGTTCACTCGCCCCCGTACCGCAGGCACCACCCCATACAGCCTGCGTCCTGACCGCATCCCCCACCCCCTAGTGAGCTATGCACACCACGAATTCTCGTTTGCCCTTCCGCGCGCTCGCAGGCCTCTCCATCACTGCCGTTCTGGCTCTGAGCAGCCTGCCCGCAGCGAATGCCGCAACCGCCACCACCGACCAACTTTCCTCCGTCACCAATGGCGCCGAGACCCCGCAGGTACGCGAAATGCTCCCCGAGCAGGCCGCCCTGGCGCCCGCTCAACTTCCCGCCGCCCCCGACCGCACCGGCAAGAACCCCGGCGCTACCATGGGGCAGAGCATGAAATCTATGGACAACACCTCCCACCTCTCCGAGGCATCCTTGAACGACGCCCGCCAGAAGGTCGCCGACGCCAAGAACGGCAAAGACGTGGCCATCAGCGGCGACGAGTTCGGCCCTGCCCTGGCGCAGGCCACCGCCGCCGCCGAGAACGCACCCGTGGCCGGCGTGGCGAGCGCTGCCGCGGCCACCAGCCCTACCGGCACCGGCGTACTCGGCATGGACGTCTCCGGGTGGCAGCCCTCTGTCGACTGGGCCGCCGAATACACCGAGGGTGCCCGCTTCACCTACATCAAGGCCACCGAGGGCAACTTCTACACCTCTAAGGCGTTCAGCGACCAGTACATCGGCGCCACCGAGGTGGGCATGATGCGCGGTGCCTACCACTTCGCGATCCCCGGCGACACCTCCGGCGAGACCCAGGCCCGCTACTTCGTGGCCAACGGTGGCGGCTGGAGCCCCGACGGACGCACCCTGCCCGGCCTGCTGGACGTCGAGTACAACCCCTACCCCGAGCTGGGCGACATGTGCTACGGCCTGACCCAGACCCAGATGCGGGACTGGATCCAAGACTTCGTGACCACCTACGATTCGCTGACCGGCCGCGTCCCGGCGATCTACTCCACCACCAACTGGTGGCAGACCTGCGTGGGTAGCACCACCCAGTTCAACCACCTGCCGCTGCACATCGCCCGCTACGCCTCCACCCCGGGACAGATGCCCTTCGGCTGGGACACCTACGACATCTGGCAGTACAGCGACTCCGGCCCGTTCTCCGGCGACTCGAACGTTTTCAACGGCACCATGAGCGACCTGCACAGCTTCGCCACCCTGGCCAGCTACCAGCCCATGGGTAACCGCGCCCCCTCAACCGCCGGCTTCGTGGATGTCGACCCCAGCCACCCGTTCTACAACGAGATCAACTGGATGGCCGCGCAGGGTATCTCTAAGGGCTGGCCCGACGGCACCTACCGCCCCTTCGAACCCATCCAGCGCGACGCGATGGCGGCCTTCCTCTACCGCCTAGCCGGCGAACCGGCCTACACGCCGCCGGCGGTCTCGCCGTTCGTGGACGTCCCCACCAACCACGTCTTCTACAAGGAGATCAGCTGGTTGGCCTCTCAGGGCATCACCAACGGTTGGTCAGACGGAACCTACCGCCCCAACGAGCCGATTAAGCGCGACGCGATGGCGGCCTTCCTCTACCGTTTGGCCGGTCAGCCGCAGTTCCAACCGCCGGCCGCCTCGCCCTTCGTTGACGTGTCCTCTTCAGACATCTTCTACAAGGAGATCAGCTGGCTGGCCTCCCGCGGTATCTCCACGGGCTGGGCAGACGGCACGTACCGCCCGTTCAATAGCACCGACCGTGGCCAGATGGCGGCCTTCCTCTACCGCTACGTGACGAACGGTTAGGCCTTCACCGCCGCAAAACCCGGGGCCGCGTGGGCCAGTTTCTCGAGCTGATCGGGAATGCCACGCACCCACACCTGAGTACGATGCCCGCCGACCTTGATCGTGTCTACCACGAGCGAGGTCGGCGCGGTTACATGTGCCGAGAATTCGCGCAGGCCCGAGGTCGCCAACGGGTCGTCGAGGGCGGTGTAGAACAGGAGCGTCACGTCCGGACGCTCGCGGCTGACCAGATCGCCCAGCAGGTAGCGCGGGTCGTGCGGGTCGTTCCACTGTTGATCCTCGGTGTAGATCGGTGTGAAATACCCCGACTGGCTCATACCCGCCGAGAAAACCTCGGGGTGGCGCATGGTGAACATGGTCGCGCACCAGCCGCCGGCCGAGTAACCCGTGGTCGCCCAACCGTCGCGTTCATGATGCGTGCGCAGGTTCTGTTGTAACCAGGGCACCAGGTCTTTGATCACAAAGGTCTCGACGCGCGGAGAATCCTTCGCGGTACCGT
The DNA here is from genome assembly GCF_040946465.1 of Rothia sp. LK2588. NCBI lineage: Bacteria > Bacillati > Actinomycetota > Actinomycetes > Micrococcales > Micrococcaceae > Rothia > Rothia sp. LK2588. The sequence continues at coordinate 65,973 of NZ_JAYWLS010000003.1, forward strand.
CTACGCATTCGCTGTCGAGCTGGCCGGGGGAGACGTCCGGAACCACCACGATCGGTTCCTGCATCTTTCCGGCGTGCACCTGTTCCAGCACCATGTCGCCGTAATCTATCGCCTCCGAGTAGTTACTCGTGGCTCCGGGGAATCCCGTAAATCCCATGATCACCGGAAAGTACCGGTGGGGGTCGGTGAAATACGAGGGCGGCAACCAGATCAGAACGTCGTGGTTTTCGTGGCTGACGGCGCCTCCCACCGAGGCGTGCATGTACACGCCGCGGCTGCGGTCAGCGGGAATCTCACCGGTCAGGTGTGGGTTGTGCGCCGGGTCCCGCTGTAAGGACGTCGGTTCACCCGTAACCAGGTGCCCGGCGGGTTGCACTCGCGGTAGCTCGGCGCCGTAGGTCGTCTGGGTGAGGCTCTGCGCGGAGGGCGGGGTGAAGAGCGAACTCCACGAGCCAAACCAGTGGTTTTGCGCGTTGAGGATGGCCCCCACCGCGGCCAGGATCAAGAGACAGGTCACCAGCACCGAGACCGTCTGAGCCACAAACTTGAAAACCGGCCGGTGCCAGGTGTGGTGGGGGATCAGAATGATCGTTGTCACGAGGGAAAGCCCCGCGGCAACGCAAACGATGGTCACGAACAGGGCGCCGGTGATCTCCAACGTGGCCCCTCTCAAGAAAACAACAGGAAAACGCGGTACATTTTTGCACAAACCCGTATGGCATAATCAGACATTCGTCTGAGTTCGGCCTTGTCCGGAATAAATAGCTTGCCTCAGTATCCCCCTTGACCCCCGGAAAATCTAGAAAGACACCGAGTGAAAAAAGACCGTTCCGCCGGTAGCCTACCGCAGCGCATTACCGCACACCGTGAAACGATCGCCACGTGGCTCATCGGCATTTACGCTGTAGGTACGTTGCTCTCTCTCTTCTCGTGGATACTCTCGCCGTTGCATAAAGGCCGCGGTTACACGTGGTGGGAATACGCCTTCGGGCTGATCAACGTGCCCGTGAGCCATTCGTTGGTTTCGGTGATCGCCATGATGATCGTGACCTCACTGTTGCTCAAACGCCGCCGCCTGGGTCTCTACGCGGTGATGTTCTTTCAGATCGGTGGAATTCTGCTCACCTTGCCGATCGCGGCGAACCTGATTTTCAACGACACCTCCGTCACCCTTTTCACGCACTCCTACCGCCCGTTGGCCGATCTGACCTCGGTGGCGGTGGCCCTGGTTACCCTGGTGGTGTTGATCTTGATCCGCCCGGCGTTCCCCGCCCGGATCGCCCGCACCCACTGGCGCTGGGTCTGGTTGGTGGCGGGCCTGGGCCTGCTGTTTTCTGTCGGCCTGGCCTTCGCATTCGCGGTTATTCAGGAATCCCATCATCAGGGTGAGCTGACCCCCGTCGCCGCCGGGTACGTCCTTTCCGGTCTCGGAATTCGCATTCCCGAGTTGATGCCTACCGGGTACCGCCCGGCCATCTACTTTCGGCTGATCGTCGAGATCGCCTTCTCGCTGACCCTGCTGGCCACAACGATCACCTTCCTGCGTTCTCCGCGCGACCGCGAGAACTGGAAACCCGCCGACGAGGTGCGCCTGCGCGAGATGCTCCGCACCCACGGTGAGGACGACTCGCTCGGTTACTTCGCCACCCGCCGCGAGAAGTCCGTGATCTTCTCCGACGACGGCCAGGCGGCCGTCACCTACCGCGTGATCAACTCCGTGTGTCTGGCCTCGGGCAACCCAATCGGCGCGCCCGGATCGTGGGATTCGGCGATCGCCAACTGGAAGAACTACGCGCGCACCTACGGTTGGCACCTGGGCGCGATCAGCGTCAATGAGGCCGGAGCCAAGGCCTTCGCCACCGCCGGGCTGTCGATCACCTACATGGGCGACGAAGCCGTGCTTTCCACCGACCGCTTCAGCCTCAACAACACGACCCTCACCGAGGTGCGGCAGGCCACCCGCCGCCTGAACGCCGAGGGGCTGACCGTGCGCGTGCGTACCCACGGCTCGCTGAGCCCCGCAGAACTCGCCGAGGTTAACCGCGAGGCCGACTCCTGGCGTCACGGTGGCACCGAGCGCGGTTTCTCGATGGCTCTGGGCCGCGTGGGAGACCCCGCGGACGGCCGCAACCTGCTGGTCACCGCCCACGGGCCGGACGGGCAAATGCTCGGTCTGCTCTCCTTCGTGCCCTGGGGCCGTCGCGGGGTCTCCCTGGACCTCATGCGTCGTTCCCCGAAGGCACCCAACGGCATCGTCGAGTTCATGGTCGCCTCCCTCATGGAGGAAGCCGGCGAATACAACATCGCCCGCGTCTCACTGAACTTCGCGATGTTCCGCAAGACCTTCGTCGAGGCCGACCACTTCGGCGCTAGCCCCTGGACCCGCGCGTCCGCCTCAACCCTGGGCTTCTTCGACCGCTACCTGCAGCTGGAGCGCCTCTACCGCTTCAACCAGAAGTTCGACCCCGAGTGGCTGCCGCGCTACCTTGCCGCCGAGACCCTCTTCACCCTGCCGCAGGTGGCCGTGGCCGCCGGCGTGGCCGAGGGATTCCTCCCGCAGCTGTTCTCGGGCCGCTCCGCCACCGACCGCACCCTCGACGAACAGTCGCTGGCGCAGGTGCACGAGCTGCACCGTCGCGTGGATACCCCGGTGATCGAGCACCGCTATTCCGATCAGACCAAGCACCGCATCCGTCACCTGGAACAGCTGCGCGAGGCGGGCATGAATCCATACCCGCAGGGCGTGGGCGCACAGTACACCACCGCCCAGCTGGCGCGGATGCTCGAGGAGCCGAACTCGCTGGCGCCCTCCCATACCCTGACCGTCGCCGGGCGCGTGCGCAACATCCGCTCCTACGGTTCGGTGGTGTTCCTCGACCTCATCGAGGGCGCGCACACCGCCCAGGTGGTCTGCGAACGGTCCGCGCTACCCGCCGTGGGCGCGAACCTCGACCTGTTGCGCCGCACGGTAGACACCGGCGACATTCTGATCTTCACCGGCACGGTGGGGACCTCCCGCAACGGCACCCCCTCGCTGTTGGCAACCGGCTGGCAGATGGCGTCCAAGAGCTTGCACGCGATCCCGTTCGGCAACTTCACCGACCCCGAGGCACGCCTGCGCCGCCGCTCCACCGACCTGTTGGTCAATCCCGAGCAGCGGCAGTTCCTGCGGCAGCGCACCGCGATCATCACCTCGATCCGCAAGACTCTGGACTCCTCGGGCTTCCTCGAGGTGGAAACCCCGATTCTCAACACGATCCACGGCGGTGCGACGGCGCGTCCGTTCACCACGTTCATCAACGCCTACGGCGCCGACCTCTACCTGCGCATCGCCCCCGAGCTGTACCTGAAGCGCCTGGTGGTCGGCGATATGGGCCCGGTCTACGAGCTGGGCCGCGACTTCCGCAACGAGGGCGCGGATGCCACGCACAACCCCGAATTCACCGTGCTCGAGGCGTACAAGCCCTACGCCGACTACAACGTGATGCGCGAGCTGACCGAGGCGCTGATCAAGAACGCGGCGTTCTCGGTGTTCGGTTCTGAGTCGCTGCCGCTGGGGGAGAAGAACTCCGAGACCCGCACCCTGCAGGATGTCTCCGGCCCCTGGCCGGTGAAGACGGTCTGCGGTGCGCTTTCGGAGGTGCTCGGCCGTGAGATCACGCTGGAGACCGACTTCGAAGAGTTGCTGGCGCTGGCCCGCGAACACGAGATATATGTTCGCGACGGCATGGGTCCCGGCGCGATCATCGAGGAACTCTACGGCGAGCTCGTGGAGGCCGCGACCGTCTTCCCGACCTTCTACATCGACTTCCCCGTGGAGACTTCGCCGCTGGCCGGCCCGCACCGCAGCACCCCGGGCCTGGCCGAGCGCTGGGATCTAGTGGTCAACGGTATGGAGCTGGGTACCGCTTACTCCGAAATGGCAGACGCGCTGGAGCAGCGTCGTCGACTGACCGAGCAGTCGCTGAAGGCCGCCGCCGGCGACCTTGAGGCGATGGAGATCGACGAAGACTTCCTCTATGCCCTGGAAACCGGTCTGCCGCCCACGGGTGGTCTGGGTATCGGCATCGACCGTCTGGTCATGCTGATGGCGGGCACGCAGATTCGCGGCGTGCTGACCTTCCCCTTCGTGAAACCGCAACGGTAGGCGTAGATGGGTTCGGCACACTTCTTCTCGCTGATGGCCCCGCTGGCACTGGCGGCGATCGACCCGGTCTCGGTGTTCTTCGGCCTCTACTTCTTGGCGAAACACCCGGGGCCGCGCGGCCGGCGCACGGTCATGACCTTCTGCCTGATGCTCATCATCGGCATTCCGCTGTGGGGCATGGTGCTCTTGGCGTTCTTCGGTGAAGACGTAGAGAACATCCCCTGGGACCGGGTGTTAGAGACTCTGCACAGTGCGGCTACCGCCGTGGTGGCCGTGGAGGCCCTACTGGGTCTGGCTTTGCTGGGGTTCGCGTGGTTCCGCCTGCGCCGGGCGCGCACGCGGGTGCTCGTCTCGGGTTCGGTGGACGACCCCGAGTTGCCGGTGCAGAACGAGCGTAGTGCCCTGGGTCTGTATGCGCTGGGCGCGGGCATCATTCTTTTCGTGACCACGAATGTGCCGTTCTTGGCATATGTTGCCCTGGCGGCCCACGAGCCGGCGGGTGTGCAGTTTGTGGGGCTGCTGGGATGGAGTTCCATCTCGCAGATTCTCACCCTGAGCCTGTTGCTGGCGCTGATCTTCCGCAAGGAGCGCGGCCTGGCGCGGGTGCTGATCGCGATGCGGCGTCGTCTGGCGCCGATCTGGGCCGTGGTTTTCCCGGTGCTCTGCATGGTGCTGGGCGTAGCTTTGGTGCTGGACGCCCTGGCGTATCTTGTGCTGGGTGTGAACCTCGTGGAGTGGTTGGTGTAGGCCGTGGTGGGTCACTTCTTGTCCCTGGCCGCTCCGATGGGCGTGGCGGGTTTTGACCCGGCACCGCTCTTTGTGGCCCTCTATTTTCTAGCGAAGAACCCCGGCCCGGCCGCGCGCCGGGTGGTCGTCTGGTTCTGCGCGTTCTGCCTGGTGGGCGTGGCGCTGTGGGGTGTGACGCTCACCCGGTTGTTCGGCGATGCGCTGACCCGGATTCCCTGGGCGCGGTTTGTGCACGCCCTGTTGCACGCCGGCCCGTGGACGGTGGTGGGCAAGCTGGTGATCGCCTGCGGCCTGCTCGGCTGGGGCGTGTATGCGATGCGGAAGAAGCTGGCGGCCCGTGGGGTGGAGGCTCCGCAGAAGGAGCGGAAGAACCGGAGTGCGCGCGGGTTGTTCCTGTTCGCGGTCGGGTTCATCGTGGTGATCACCGCAGATATGACGTTTGCGGCATACGTTGCGATCGCCTCGCCCGAACCGCTCTGGGCGCAGTTCTTGGGCTTTCAAATCTGGAGCCTGGTGGCCCAGTTCCCGCTGACGATCTTCTTCGTGATGTTGCTGCTGGGGCGGGAGCAGATGTTCACCCAAGCCCTGGACCGCCTGCGGGCGCGCTGGGGTTCGAAGCTGGTGCTGACGCTGCCAGTCGTGGCCATCGCGCTGGGCCTGACGTTGCTGATGGACGTGCTACTTTACCCGCTGGCGAACCTGACGCTGCTGCCGTTTTTGCACTAGGGGTTATGGGTCTCGGGGGCGTGAGCAATCCAACCTGAGGCAACCAACTTACTAGAGCCTGCAACTCGACCCCGGCAGAGCACCGCGGTGCGCCGCCACGAAGGCGTAGACCGGTTCAGCCACGCGGCGCACCGGCGGGGCGAGGAGCAACCGCCCGGCCGCGCGCACCTCGCGCCGGGAACTCGAACCCAGCGCCAGGCCGAAGGCCACCACACCGAAGGCGACCCTGCCGTCCTTGCAAACCAGCGCCACCGCGTCGGCGAAGCGAGCAAGATCCACACGCTCGCGGAACTCATCCGTGCTGAAACCTGGCAGTACGCCGGCGCCCAGGGAGAGCCGCCCCAAAACACCGGCGCAACGGGTGCAGAAGCCGCAGTCGGCGTCGTAGTAGAGGTTCATCTAGCGTTGCTGCAGGCGAGCCGAATCGTCGGCGAAAACGTCGGGAACGCCGTCCTTGTTTTCGTCCACCTGCTCGCGCTCGAAGATGCCCTTGTAGTGCTTGTTGCGCAGGGCCAGCAGGGTGCCACCGATGAGCGCCGCAGAGACCGAGCCGACCAAGATCGCGATCTTGGCGTCTTCGGTGTGCGCCGAACCGTGCGAGAACGAGAGCTCGGCGACCAGCAGCGAGACGGTGAACCCGATACCGGCGGTGACGGCCATGCAGATCACGTCTACCCAGGCGACGTCCGGGTCGAGGTTAGCCTTGCGGAAACGGGTTACCAGCCACGTGGTGGCGGTGATGCCCGTGGTCTTACCCAGCACCAGGCCGGCGATAATACCGATCGCCACCGAGTCGGTCAGCGCGGTGCCCAGGCCAGAGAAGCCACCCACGTTCACGCCCGCCGAGAAGAACGCGAAGATCGGTACGCAGATCAGGGTCGAGAGCGGACGCAGGCGGTACTCGAGCACCTCGGCCAGGCCGGATTGCGCATCGGCTGCCCGGGAGCGCTGGTTGTAACGCACCGGCACACAGAAGCCCAGCACCACGCCGGAGATCGTGGCGTGGATACCCGACTCCAGGAACAGGGCCCAGGTGATCAGACCCAGCGGCAAGAGCAGGGCCCAGGCGCCCCAGGAGTGCAGGTGGAAGAATTTCTCGAGCTTGCGCGCCAACACCAGGTAGATCACCACGGGGATGACGGCCAGCATCAGGTACAGCGGCTTGAACGAGTTGGTGTAGAAGATCGCGATGATGAAGATGGCAATCAGGTCGTCCACCACGGCCAAGGTCAACAAGAAGGTGCGTAGCGCCGAGGGCAGGTAGCGGCCCACCGCCGTCACCACGGCCACCGCGAAGGCGATGTCGGTGGCGGTGGGAATAGCCCAACCATGTACGGCGGTCTCGTTGCCGGCGTTGAGAGCAAAGTAAATAAGAGCCGGGGCGGCCACACCGCCAAACGCTGCGGCCACGGGGACGATGGCGCGGCCGGGGTCGCGCAGGTCGCCGATCACGAACTCTTTTTTAAGTTCGAGACCGGTGAGGAAGAAGAAGACCACCAGCAGGCCGTCGGCGGCCCACTGGCTGACGTTCATGACGAGGTGATGAAAGCCGGGAATGTGGGGGCCGAGTTCGGTGTCTCGCACCCCAAAGTAGAAGTCTGACCACGGCGAGTTAGACAGCACGATCGCCAACACGGTGGCACCGAGCAAGATGAACCCACCCAGGGACTCCTTGCGGAGGATCTCAGAGATGCGTCGAGATTCGGCGTAGGTGCCGCGCGAGAACGACGCATCGACCTGGCGTTCACGGTTTTCGGAACCGTCGTGGTCGTGCGGCGGTTGCTCGGATGGTGCGGAGATAGAACTCGACATGGCTGAGCGATCCTTAGAAAAGTGAGTTGATGGACAACGCGTATTTTTTCACTTTACTGTGTGCCAGGGCCGCATCGAAAACATCCCGCTCGCTTAATTCCGAATGATGGATGGCCGCCAGGAGGGATTTCCTGGCGGCCATCTGAACCGTATTTGAGGCTATTGAATCTAGCGGGCGGCGCTGTCGTCTGCGAAAACGTCGGGAACACCGTCGCGGTTGACGTCCACCGTCTCTTTCTGCGCCAGCTTCATGTAGTGGCGGTTGCGCGACCCCAAAATGAGGGAACCTAACAGGGCGGCCAGCACGGAGGCGGAGAGGATCGCGATCTTCGCGGCGTCGTTCATCGGCGAGCCCACGCCGAAGGAGAGTTCGGCGATCAATAGCGAGACGGTGAAGCCGATACCGCCCAGCGCGGCCAGGCCCACGACGTCCACCCAGGCGATGTCTGGGTCGAGGTTGGCCCCGCGCAGGCGGGTGACCAGCCAGGTGGCGCCGAAGATGCCGAGGATCTTGCCGCCGACCAGCGCGACGATGATGCCCAGGGCAACCGGCTGGCTGATCGCGGAGGTGAAGCCTGCGATTCCGCCGATGGTCACACCCGCCGAGAAGAAGGCGAAGACAGGCACGCAGAAGCCGGCAGACAGCGGGCGGATACGGTGTTCCAAGACCTCGGCCAGACCGTGGTCCGCCTCGGCGGCGCGGGTGCGCTTGTTCTCACGCACGGGGATCATGAACGCCAGCACCACTCCGGCGATGGTGGCGTGGATGCCGGAGTTGAGGAATAGCACCCAGACGATGAAGCCAAGGGGCAACAGGATCAGCCACGTGGACGCGGCGTTGAGGTGGAAGAGTTTCTCACCCTTGCGTGCCACGAAGGCGTAGATCGCGATCGGGACGATGGCCGCCAGCAGGTAACCGATGTGCAGGTCGGAGGTGTAGAAGATGGCGATGATGATGATCGCGATCAGGTCGTCTACCACGGCCAGGGTGAGCAGGAAGGTGCGTAGCGCGGCGGGTAGGTAGGTGCCGATCACGGCCAAGACCGCCACGGCGAAGGCGATGTCGGTGGCCGCGGGGATCGCCCAGCCGCCCAGCGCTTCGGCGCCGTTGTTGAAGTTGATGGCGGTGTAAATTAGCGCGGGGACTGCCACGCCACCGGCGGCGGCGACCACGGGAACCAGGGCCTTGCCGGGGCTGCGGAGGTCACCGATCACGAACTCTTTCTTGAGTTCGAGGCCGGCGAGGAAGAAGAACACGGCGAGTAGGCCGTCGGCGGCCCAGTGGGCCAGCGAGAGGTCGAGATGCAGACCCGCGAAGTCTTTGCCCAGGCGGGTGTCGCGCAGGGTTTCGTAGAAGTGCGCGGCGGGGGAGTTTGCCAGTACCAGCGCGAGGACGGTGGCGGCGAGCAAGACCGCGCCGCCCACGGATTCTTTGCGCAGGATCTCGCTGATGCGCTGGGATTCTTTGTAGGTGCCGCGCGCGAGGGTTGTCTCGGGGGCGTGCTGGGGCGAGTGGGGTGGTGTAGACATGGTGAAGTCTTTCCGGTTGCGTACATTTCAAAGCTACCGGTTCTCAACGCCTGTTTCGCGGCGGAGAACCCGGTAGGCCGACCAGACTTCCCGGCACACCTGAATTGAACTGCCACCCTATCACGCAGCTGGCAGGTCGCGGGAGGGGGCGTGGTGGGGGCTGGCGGCACAGGGGGAGTGAGATGGAGCATAATGCACCTCACATCATCACTAGGGTGGATGTAGATAGCTTTCCGTTTGTGGTAAAACTACACTGGTATAAAGGTAAAAACTATTTACTTCGAAAATAATGAGGGTGAGATGACTGGGCAGAAAAAAGGCTCTGTAGAGAAGAACGCACCGTGGCTGAACGAAGAAGAGCGTGAGGGTTGGCTCTTTCTGTGCTCGGTGTTCTTTAGCCTGCCCGGCCAATTAGAGAACCAGTTGCAGCGTGATTCAGACCTGAGCTTCGTGGAGTACATGGTGCTGGCCATGCTTTCTGAGGCGAACAACCATGCGCTGACCATGACCGAGCTAGCCCAGCAGACCAATACTCTCTTACCGCGTCTTTCACGCGTGGTCTCTCGCTTGGAGAAAGATAACTTCGTGGAGCGTTCGGTCTGGTCGAAAGATCGCCGCGTCTCGATCTGTCACCTGCGCCCCGAGGGCCTGCAGAAGGTGCAAGACGCCGCGCTCGGCCACGTCATGGAGGTTCGCCGCCAGATCTTCAACCGCTTGGGCGCTCGTCAGGTCAAGCAGCTGGCGAAAATTGGCGAATCGGTGTTGGGCGCGCGCCCTTCGGAGGTCATCAACGTCTCGAACACCACCGACCTCAGCGATTCCGTGCCGCTGCGGGAGCAATAAACCGAAAGTACCGGTCTGCGGTACTTAAGTACTCCTCTGTGGGGAAACTGTTGAGGTGCCCTGATCGCTATGAAAGATTATTCATGTGATCAGGGCACCTGGTCATAAAAGCTACACAAGATGTTTGAAAAAAGTAGCTTTCAACAACCACACAAAGAGGAGAATATCCATGCAGAAGTCCAATGTAAAGACCAACGCCACCTCGCTCTTCGCTGCGGTTCTCGCCGTTGCTGGTATCGCTACCGCATCGATCGCTAGCATGTGGCTGACCGGCACCCTGGGTGTCAGCACCGCAACCGCAACCTCTATCGCAAACGCAGTCGAAGTCGGCAGCTGGGCGATGTTCCTGGCTTCCATCGCAGCTACCGGCGGTCTGGTCGGTGCCGCTATGTGGGGCGCGCTGAAGCTGATGCTGAAGAACGCCGGCAAGGCTGCCGTCGTAGCATAAGGGCAAATAACGGGTTCTCCCCACTGCGTTGTCTGCCATGGCACGTAGTGGGGGAACCTTTCCCTCTATCCCATGGTTAAGAAAGATGTATTTGTGGCCGCAGTCCTGGCCTGTGTTCTCTTTATTGTCTCGACGGTAGCTGGATATCTGCTACTGGACAACAACTCTCTAGCCTCTGCGATTGAGCCCCAAAAATCTCCCTCCTACTTCAGTTCAGTGGGGCATATTCTTCAGACGAATGTGCCGACTGCGCTTTCACTGTTTGCCGGAGTAATTACTTTAGGAGTCGCGGCGCTCTTTCTCCTCCCGCTCGTGGGAATGTTCTTAGGTGCTTCTATGAACGTGGCGGTGAGCATTTATGGCCCGGGTGAAGTCGTGGCCCGCACGGTTCTCTATACCCCCTTCGAGATCGCTGGTTTCGTGGTCGCTGCAACTGCGGGCGTACTTCCGTTAGTCGTCTTCACCCGCCGATTTATCGCGGGAGCACATTCAGAGACTTCCAGGAATGCACCCCGGAACAGCTTCCGGCAAACATTGCACTCGGTTCTCAATACATCTCTCAAACTTTTAGGTTTGAGCTTGGTCATCCTGGTGGTAGCGGCCTTCGTTGAAGGTTTTGCTGTTCTACAGGTGTAGGAGGAAAAACATGAGTTCTGCAAGCGTTTCTATTCCACGCTATCGTCGTCCCGATGAAAAACCAGCCGCTTCACTCGGTGACTACCGAGGCAGGATCTTCGCAGGTCTGCTTGCGGCATGTTGCGTGGGTAGCGTTCTCCGGTATCCCTTCACCCGTGAGTTTGTAGTATCTCGGTTGGATCCAGAGATGGTAGCAGAAGCCGGCGGGTCTACGGACGCGATGGTCACCTTCGGCACGGTATTCGGTTTGGTTATTTCCTCCGTGTGCGTGCTTTTCGTCGGGTTAGGGATCATCCACCAACTCGGTCGGGCCGCGCAGAACCGCCCGGACCTGGTGAGTTTCGCGAACATTTCCATCGTGGCAACGATGCTTGCGATGGTGGTGCCACAACTTCTCTACGTGGTTCTTCCCCTGCAACATGCCGGTGTGATCGCGGCGGTGATCTACTCAGTAGTTATCGCTGGTGCGGCGTGGGTAGCACGAAGAACACTGAGTGGGTTGAGATGGAAGGTGCTTCTTCCACTATTCCTCGCCATCGTGCTACCGCTGATATTCTTTGGTTCCCTATTTATTGGAGTGATGTCATGAATTACCGTCTCGTCTCGTGGGCCTGGGGGCTGAGCCTGTTAGGTCTGCTATTCCCGCTCTTTGCCACCGGTTATGAGCTCTTCAACGGTGATCTTCACTCCCCCAAGGGGCAGGGTAGCGCTGCCGTCTTAGTGCTCGTGACACTACTTTCTGTTCTGGGCATGGGTATCAGTAAGAAACGCCCGGGGTTGGGTCTGATCTTGGGCGCCATGAACGGGGTGATGGTTTTTGCCACCAACCAGTTCCTGCCCTCGGTCGTGCAGCCAATACTGATCGTCGTGGCCCTGATCTTCTTCGTCATCGCCATCTGGAGCGCCCTCGAAGCGATGAACCGTCAGAAAGATCAGCGGGCAAGCTACATCGACTAGCGCGCCATGACCTCAGCAACGAAAGAACGGTGGCGCCCCGGTACCACCCTGCGATTCCTGCTGATCGCCAGCCTGCTGAATCGCATCGGCGTGACAGGTAACCCCCGGCGTTTACTTAAAGCGGTGATCATCCCAGCGGTCCTGGCCGCTTGGTTGATTCTCGCGGTCACCCTGGCGATCCTGTTGCCGCAATGGGGGCTGATGCTCCGGCGCAGCTTCCCCAGCGTCCCGGGTCTGCCCGGTTTTACCGGCGAGTACTACCTGCTGATCTTCACCCTGGTGCCGATCTGGCTCGACTCGATGACTCGCGCCTCAGCGGTTCTCTTCGGCGCCTCGTCCTTTCAGAAATTTCAGGTTCCGACCGCCACCCTGAATCTGCTGGGCATCGACCGGAAGGCCTACTTCTGGCATGCCCACCAGGTGATCTCAGGGATCAAACTGGCCTTCTGTGTGCTCCCATTGATTTCCGTTGTGATCTGGGCCGGAGACAATGCCCCTACGGTGGCTCTGGGACTCGCCCTGCTGGGTTGTTACGTTGCGCTGATCGCCCTTGAGGCCGTGGCGAGCTTTCATCGCGCGTCCTACACAGAAACCCGCATCGGTACCAACCCGTGGCTGACACTGGCCAAGGTGACGGCCGCCATCGGACTGGGGTATCTCACCGCCCATGCGGTGCTGACAGTACTTGCCGCGCTTAACATTGGCATGCCGACAAGCAGTATCAACCCCCACGTGGCCGCCGGTGTTACGTTCCTTGGGCAACGAGGCGTTGCCACGTCGGTGGCGGCCATCGGTCTCCTCTCGGCGCTCGTCGGGTACGCCTACATCCTGCGGTCACCTCGCACGGCCACGGGCCTGTACGCACCCACCCGCAAGCGGAAAGCCAACGCCGCCGATTCCGGCATCTTCTTCCCCGTGGTGGGAACCCAGTATTTTCTGTGCATCTATGGCGCCCGTGCGGGTCTGGTAACCTTTTTCGCCGCCGGAGCGCTCTGGGCGCTGGGCGGAACCCTACACGTCCCCGAGTCGCTACGCACGGCCGTGGCCATCGCCTGCATCTCGTTCGTGGTCGGCAGCACCTTCGAACAGACCCTCCCGCTCAGTTTCAGCCGAAGTCGCGAGCGCTATCGCTTCATGTACGAAGTCGGTGCACCCATCACCGAGCTGGCACCCAAGATCGTTTTGGGGGTGATCGGTAGCGCTCTCCCCGGCCTCACCGTAGCAACTGCGGCACTATTACTGGCTGAAACACCTGCCTCAGACGCCCTCATCGTGGTCAGCGGCCCGATCTGGGGATTGCTACTCAGCGACAGCTTTCTCAGCACCCGAGTGCGCGCCGAGGGGTTCCGATTCACCTTCATCGCCCTGGCACAGATGGTTGTTTCCCTCATGCTCTACGCGGCAACCCTGGCGCCATTTGTGATCACCCTGGTGGTATTTCTGGGGGTCGGCGTTGCAACCGTCCTGGCTATTCGAAAGGCAATCCTATGTATGAACTAGATATCTCTGGGCTGTCCCTGGGCTATAGCCGAGATACCCCGATCTTCACCGGCCTCAACGGAAAGATCTCTGGCGCCGGTCTCTACCTGCTGACCGGTAAGAACGGTGCCGGAAAATCCACCCTCCTGGAAGCGATCGCCGGTTACCTACGTCCGCTGGCAGGGCAGATCAACTTCTCGACCAACGAGCCCGGCAGAGACTCTTCTGCGGCGCTAGTGCGCACCGCCCCCTCGCTCGTGCCCTTCCTGACGGTGGGGGATAACTTGCGGCTCTTCACCAAGCGTTTCGGCGCCGACCGGGACCAGCTGGATCGGGACATCGCCGAACTCGAACTCGAACCGCACCTGAACAAACTATCGCACGAGGTATCGACGGGGACGCTCCGTAAGGCTTGGTTGCTCTGCGGGCTACAGCTGAATCACGGACTCATCGGTTTCGACGAACCCTTCAACGGCTTGGATGCCGAATCCACCGATTACGTATGCGCTCGTATTGCGGAGCTGGGGGAGCGGGTCATGGTAATCGTAGTCAGCCACGTAGTTCCGTCGGCTTGGGCCGCCACGCGGGACGGTGCTTCCGTACCGCTACGTAGCGGCGGGGAACAGCTGATGGCTGTACGCCGCCTTGTAAGCGCAGGCAAGACACGGCAGGTTTAGGCGTCCAGCGGGAAGGAGAGCTTGGCCGCCTTGATAACGATCTGGAGGCGGCTAGAGACCCCCATCTTCTGCATGATGCGGGAGATCGTGGATTTCACGGTGGACTCCGCCAGGTAAAGTTCCCGTGCAATGGCGCGGTTGCTCAAGCCATCGTAGAGGGCCTTGAGCACCTTCTTCTCGGTGCCGGTCAGCGAGTCCCACAGGTCCTGATCGACCGTAGCGACCTGCTCTGGTTCGGCCAAGCTGGCGGTGATTGTCTCGATCGCGCGCTGGGAGATGACCGACTGGCCGCGGGTTACCGCAAGGATCGCGTCGGTGATCTCCTGGGGTCGGGCGTCCTTGAGGAGGTACCCGTGCACGCCGGCCTTCAGTGCGGGTATTACGTAGTCGTCGCTGTAGAACGTCGTGATCGCCAGGATCTTGGTGTGCGGGTTCTCCGCGATGATGCGCTCGGCGGCGGTGACGCCGTCCATGACCGGCATTTGTAGGTCAAGCAGAAGGACGTCTGGATCCACTTGACGAACCAGGTCGATCGCCTCGGCGCCGTTGGCAGCCTCACCAGCCAGAGTGAATCGTGGTTCTTGTTGCACGTAGGTGGTGAGCGCTTGGCGCATCAAAGGAATGTCATCGGCCACGGCAACGCTGATCTCGCTCATGAGAACCATTTTACCTCTGACCTGTTCGAACACATCCTAGATGACGCCATTGAGCGGAATATCGGAGTGCTTAAGAGACACATGGAGAAGTACTTAAGTTGGTACCCGCGTGGATCTTCGCTCAGTAGAGTCGATGGTGAAAGGAGACACACATATGAAAAAGAAACTCACTACCCTTTGTGTAGCCGCTTGCCTCATGGTTGGATCCACAGCACCCGCTCAGGCCATTGAAATTAGTAAACCACTGGATATCGGTACCTTCAGGTGCAAAATTTTCAAGACTTTCTGCTGACCCCCGTAAAGTAGCTCCCATGGCACACATCTGGGAGAGCTTCGTCCACACGCGATTTCGCGCACCGCACGTGCTGGTGCGCGTTTTTGCGTTGGCCATCATCATTCCCGTGGTGGTCTCGGCACTCACCAACATGCAGGGTGAACTGCGCGTTCTGACCGTATGCATTTGCATGGCCGCTATTGTCTCTGCGGTGCTCCTCGCCGCCAAGCTGTGGTTGGCGGTGTGGTGTTTCTGGATTGTACTCGCACTCGGATCTCTCCCTTACTTCGACGATCTTTTGACCGCCCTGGACATTGTCCTCTTCTATGGCGGCGCAGTGGTCTATAGCTCCTCCTGGCGGCAGAATATCGTCAACCTGTTGCTCCTGCTGGCCTTCTTTGTGCCCCGGGTGTGGACTGCTTCCCCCGTGGACATCGCCTACTCCCTGATCTTCGGGCTGGGAGCCACCTACCTCGTCCCGCTGGCTCTGCGGCTTCTGGTAGAGCGCCACAGCGTGCAACGCAGCGACTTCCAGGCGCGCATCGACGAGGGGGAACGCCGTCTGGACGAGGGGCGCAAGGAGCTCGCCCGGGAGCTGCACGACGTGGTGGCCCGGGAGCTGACCATCATCGCCCTGCACTCTTCGATGGCACGTACCTCTACGGATCAGCAGTTGCGGGATAACACCTTCGACCTGATCGGTGAGCAGTCACGCAATTCCCTGAACAACCTGCGACGCTTGGTGAAGGTGTTGCGGACCAGCAGCAATCCCAGCAAAGCACCGGTGTTGTTGGGGTCTACGGTGGACCTGCCGGCGGTTGCCTCTCGCGTGCGTTCCGACCTTGAGATGGCCGGATACGTGGTGCAGCTGACGACGGAGGGCGAGCTGGGAACGATCCCCGATGAGCTCAAGCCGACCGCCCAGCGTGCCCTCGAGGAATTGGGGATTAACGCGATCAAACACGGTGACCGGTCGCGGCCCGTGGAACTTGCGGTGCAGGCGGATGCCACGCGGTTGAGAATTTCTTGTCGTAACGCGATCAACAAGGACGCCCGCTTGTCGGGACAACTGGGGATGGGTTATGGACTGGCCGGGTTGCGCGAACGGTGTGAGTTGCTGGGTGGTTCTCTGGACTCTCGCCTGCGAGGAGGCGCGTGGGAAGTGCATCTCACGCTGCCGTTCGAGGCGTAATTTGATGTGTTCTGCGTCATATTTAAGCAATCTTTCCCTGCCCTAACAAAAACCGACATTTTCGCCTGGTCATGTCTGAAAAAACCGGGTAGGGTGGTGCGGGTCAAGCATTATGGCTTGTCAGAGACATATCGAACCATTCCCCACGTTCCCCGTGAAGGAGAAAAAATGTCCATCCGCACACACACCCGCGCATTCGGCGCGTGCGCAGGGCTGGCGCTGAGCGCCCTGGCAACCGTTGGTGCCGGCACCGCCGCTCAGGCCGCCCCGGTTCAGGAAGCCGCACCCAGCCCCTACATCATCGAGGGCCACGCCACCAATAGCTCCTACATTGTTCAGCTCGAGGGAACCTCCGGCCGCGACGCCTTCGGTTGCACCGGCGAAGCGCTGAATGACGAGTGGGTTCTCACCGCCCGCCACTGCATCGACGGCATCGACTCGATGACCGTCTACTATGACAACGACACCGTGAACCGCCAGAACCCGGTCGCCGCTGACCGCGTTCTCGCTTCCCCCAACGGTGGCGACGTTGCCCTCGTGCACCTTTCCCAGAAGAAAGCACTGAACAACTACGCCAACCTGGCCGACTCCTACCAGCCCCAGCGCGGCGACCAGGGTGACATCTTCGGTTACGGCCTGCGTGCTTGGCAGGTTCGCGCCGACTGGCTCTACACCGCTCACGTGAGCGTCCTCGGTGAGTCCACCGACGCCTACGGTGGCTCGGCCGTGCACGTCAAGGGTGTTGACGGTGCCGCTAACCACGGTGACTCCGGCGGCCCGCTGGTTATCAACGGCGAGATCGTGGGCGTCTGCTCCACCGGTGACGACGTCGATCCCGGCGGCAACGCACAGGCATCCAGCAACTACGCGAACTTGACCGAAAGCCGCGACTGGATCCGCCAGACCACCGGAGTCTAAGAACTCACAAACCTGACAGTGATGTAGCAGAGCCTCGGCCCACCTGTTTCCCGCAGGTGGGCCGAGGCGTATCTTGGGGGCGTTGGCCCAGAACACGAGGAGCTTGAGATGACCTTCAGCCGAGACCTTTCCCAACCGCGTTACGAAGGCGTGCGTGAGTGGAGCGGAGAAAGCCCGCAGCTGACCGTGCGCGCGCAGGTTCAGGACGCCGGCCGCGGCCTGGCCTTGCAGGTAGACACCACCGCGGGTGGGGAGATGATCCGCGTGGAGCAGGTGGATTTCACCGGCGCGACCGGCGGGGTGGTTTCTTTCTTTCCACAGGGGGAGGTACCCGAGATTCTTCCCGGTTCGGTGGCACGCCTGAGCTTTGTCTCCTCGGGGGAGATCCCGCCGGTGGTCACCTCGACGATGCTCCACGTTTCCTACACCGATCGCCCACTGGTGCCGCTTTTCCCGGTGGAGTAGACCGTCGTTTTTACTGTCTCATCTGTTTATCCACAGCGCTTATCCACACCGTGGAAAACTTACACAGGTGTGATTACAGCGCTGTGGCCGCGGTGGGTGTCGGTGACGGGTGCCTCGTTGCCCCGTGTGCATGCCTGGGATACCGGCTCGTCGATTCTTTGTAGTCCGCCGTTAAGGTAACTTGATCCGAAGAAATAGTCTCACCCACAGCCCGAGTTTCCACACCTGTGGATAACTCTGTGAACAATATCCACTTAAAGTGTGTAAAACCTTCAGCACATGTGCGCAACTGTGCACAAAAAACCGCCCAAGCCCCCGAAAACTCGCAGTTTTTCGGGGGCTCGGGCGGTTATTCCACAGGGTTTATCCACACGGTGGAAAACTTACACAGGTGTTATTTTCGAACGGTTTTCGGGTGTTCGAAGCTCGAAGACCTCCGTCTCGGCGACGTGCGGGGAAGAAAAACCTTAACAACCCGTAGACATGTTCGAAATACCCACAGACTTATCCACTGCCTGTGGATAACCTTGTGCACTTAATGCACAAAACCCTAGCCACGGAGCTTCAAACGCACATTGGGCAGTTGCGGTGCAGGCAGCGGTTCGGGTTGACCGGGTGGGAACTCACCGAACTGGGGATATTCCTGACCGTCCTCGTACGACCGACCGAGAGCGTCCTCGTCCACAGCCTCGCTCACGCGGCCCGTGGCGGCGGGGGAGGCCTCGTCGGCGGG
The DNA here is from genome assembly GCF_040946465.1 of Rothia sp. LK2588. Lineage (NCBI taxonomy): Bacteria > Bacillati > Actinomycetota > Actinomycetes > Micrococcales > Micrococcaceae > Rothia > Rothia sp. LK2588. The sequence continues at coordinate 84,213 of NZ_JAYWLS010000003.1, forward strand.
GTCGAAGCCCATCTCTTGCATGTAGCGGGCCCGCCAGGTCTGAATCTCTTCGTTGGTGCGGCCTACGAAGTTCCACCACATCATGATCTGCTCACCCAGCGGCTCTCCACCCAGGATCACCAGCGTGACCGGCTCATCGCCAGAGTCGATTGTGAACTGGGTGCGCCCGGTCGGGGCCACGCCGATCGCGTGCTCGGGGATTTCCACACCGTCTAGCCACACGCGTCCGCGGGCCTGTACCACTCCGTGTTCGTGGTCGGCGGGTACGTCGATCGTCACGTTCTTGTGAGGGTCCAGGCGCAGCTCGGCGCCGGTCAGCGGAATGAAGGTCAGCACCGGCGAGGTGCTACCCAGCAGCGAACCGAGAAACACCTTGGCCGTGAAACCCTCACCGTGCACGGTTTCGGGGTGGTAGCTGGTCAGGTTGGGCTCGCTGAACCTGTGCTCGTCGGGTAGGGCGTACCAGAGCTGCAAGCCCTCGAGCACGGTGGTGTCTGCGGTGGAATACTCCTGGTGGGTGATGCCGGTGCCGGCGTTCATGAGGTTCACCCACCCCGGGCGCACTGTGGCCCAGTTACCCGCCGAATCCACGTGGTCGATCTTGCCCTGGAACATCCATGAGACGGTGGCCAGACCCGTGTGGGGGTGCCGTGCCACGGTCATGCCGCCGGTGGCCGAAACGTCGTCGGGGCCGTAGGCATCGCAGAAACACCAGGCGCCGATCAACGAGCGACCCTTCTGCGGCAGGGCGCGGTACACGGGCATCGCGCGCGGCCCACCGAGGGGCACTGCGCGGGGTGAGAGAATCTCTACCTGGCCGTTATCGGTCTCGTGCACGGTAACGCCGCTGGGTAGCTGCGGCGAGAACGACTTATTCTCTGCGGTGCTCATCTATTTCTCCTGACGCGGTGCGGGGTTTGGGCGGACGGGGTGATGCGACATGATCGAGACTCGGTTGGTTACGTTCATCACGATGGCAAGCCAGTGCACGGCGGCGAACTGCTCGTCGGTCAGCTGACCGTGGGAGATCATCTGTGCGAAGTCTCGATCTTCGGCGTCGGGCAGGGTGGTCACGGCCTCCGCCAGGCGCAGAGCCGCCTTCTCCTGCTCGGTGTAGACACCGGCGTCCTGCCACGCGGGGAGCAGGCCGAGGCGTTGCGGGCTCACGCCGGCGCGCACGGCCCGACGGGTGTGGTCGTTGAGGCAAAAGGCGCACCCGTTGATCTGGGATACGCGCAGGCAGACCAGTTCGACGAGCTCTTGGTCGAGGCCGGAGGACGCCGCCTGCGCCTCGGCCGCGGACGAGAGGGCCCCGACCGCCCGCCAGGCTTCGTCGTTGGACTTATCGAGATAAAACTTGAGGGGATCGCGTCTGCTGTCATGGATTCAAATGAACCTCTCGGGAAGTGTTAGACCGTTAACGTTGTAGGCCGGTTTACAATTCCCAATTGTCAGATAGATGAACGAAAATGACATACACCTGCAAGCCCGCTGACAATTCCCGGGGCAGAGGGTGCATCGAGCTGGCTTCATGCGTAGACTGATGATTGAAAGTTGTTCACGTCATAGAAAGGTGACTACTCATGGCAGAGCAGTACGTTCTTCCCGACCTCCCCTACGACTACGCAGCACTGGAGCCCCACATCTCGGCTCGCATCATGGAGCTGCACCACGACAAGCACCACGCAACCTACGTTGCCGGCGCTAACACCGCTCTCGAGAAGATGGAAGAGGCTCGCGCCAAGGGCGACTTCGCCAACATCGGCAAGCTCTCCAAGGATCTGGCGTTCAATCTCGGTGGTCACACCAACCACTCGATCTTCTGGCAGAACCTCTCGCCCGAGGGCGGCGACAAGCCGACCGGCGAGCTGGCTGCAGCTATCGACGAGTTCTTCGGCTCCTTCGACGGCTTCCGCGACCACTTCACCAACGTGGCAACCACCATCCAGGGTTCCGGCTGGGCAATCCTCGCCTGGGACACCGTCGGCAAGCGCCTCGTCATCGAGCAGCTCTACGATCAGCAGGGCAACATCTCCGTTGGCCTGATCCCCGTTCTGCAGCTGGACATGTGGGAGCACGCCTTCTACCTGGACTACCAGAACGTGAAGGGCGACTACGTGAAGGCATTCTGGAACATCGTCAACTGGGCCGATGTTCAGGAGCGCTTCACCCGCGCCACCTCGCAGACCAAGGGCCTGATCATCCCCGAGGCATAAGCCTCGTAACGATCACGGGCGGAGCCCCGGGTTATCCCGGGGCGCCTGCCTGATAGTGAAAAGCGCCGCGTCTCCTGTGGAGGCGCGGTGCTTTTGTGTATGAGGGATGGGCGGTAGGGAATTGACGACATAAAACAACCGATGTGTAGTGGGTCAATTCGTACAAAGTTTATTCAGCTAAAAGAAGGTCAATATCCAGCTAATATAAATTTTGTTATTCTCCACACTCTTTGATTAGGACTCCCCTCATGCATGCCCGCCCTACTGTGACACTTGTCGTCTTATCTACCTTGTTGATGACTGGTTGCTCTCAGAACTCCACCTCCTCAAACAGTTCAACACCTTCTGGTTCTCCAGAAGAGAATACGGTGAAAGTGGTGCGCGTAATTGACGGCGATACTGTAGACGTAAAGAAACCAGGTGAAACCGAAAATACACGGGTACGGTTGCTTAACGTGGATACGCCAGAGACTAAACACCCCAACAAAATTATTGAGTGCATGGGGCCCGAAGCCACGAAGTATCTAGAAGACCTGTTACCCGAGGGAACACCCGTGACCCTCGAACACGATATCGAGACCCACGACAACTATGGCCGTGAGCTTGCGGGGGTTTACAAGGACGGCACCCTCGTTAACGCAGACATCGCTCGCGAAGGCCTGGGTGCCGCAGTGCTGATCGAACCGAATAAGAAGTTTTATCCGGAAGTTCTCGAAGCGCAGAATGAAGCTGAACAGGTTGGGAAGGGTCTCTTTGATCCGACCGCCGAGTGCTCGATCCCTGCTCAGGCTCAGCAATTAAACCAAGCTCTGGACCAGGCACCGACTTCCGAGTTGGGTCAGTCGGTAGAAGAAGCCTCTCAATTCCTCAGCGACCTCGATGAGCTGACGAAGAACTACCCTCACCTTTCGGGATTGCTGAAGGTCGCTGCAGTTAAGGAAGCAGTGTCTGGGTTGAGGGAGACCCTCAAAGAAAAGCGTGAGGAACAAAAGGCCGCGCAGAACGCTACAGAACAAAATAATGATTCTGTTGTGGATGTTCCCGCCGCACCAGTTGCGCCCCCGGCTCAGACGGAGAACCGCGACGACAATCAGCCTATTCAACAAGCACCGGCGGCACCGGTTATCCCGGAGGCCCCGCGTCAACCTCAGGTGCCGGAACAGCAGCCGCAACAGCGAGCACCGCAACCGCCTCCTGTTCCGCAGGCTCCTCCGGCCCCTGCTCCTGCACCCGTTGAGCCTAATCCGGCACCGACGCTCCAGCGACAACAGCAGGCACCCGCCCCAGCCCCTGCTCCTGAACCCAAGTACACTGGTTGCCGATCGTATGCTCCAGGTGGAAAGTCTTGGACGCCTATCCCCTGTAACTAACACAAGGAGTCCCCGTGAAAATCACCCCGTTTGGAGTTGAGCTCTGGCTCAACGAATTCGAAGACCGCGCCCGGCTCAACCTCGCCGAGACCTCCATCTCGGCCCTGAGCACCCGCGAACTATTGGAACTGATTGGGGCGGGCCAGGCCCAGGTCGACGAACTTCTCGACGCCCGGCTGAGCTACGGTCACATTCCCGGATCCCCGCGTCTGCGTGCGGCCATTGCCGCCACCTACCGCACGGTGGCCGCCGAGCGCGTCCTGCTGGCACACGGCACCATCGGCGCCAACCACCTGGCCCACCTCGTGCTCACCGGGGCCGACGACCACGTGGTGACCTTCGCGCCCTCCTACGACCAGCACGCCGCCATCGCCGAATCCATCGGCGCCGAGACCACGGTGCTACCGCTGGCCGCCGAGAACCGTTACCTACCCGACCTCGAGCAGTTGCGCGCCGCCGTCCGCGACAACACCCAGCTGATCTGCCTGACCAACCCCAACAACCCCACCGGCACCCTGATCCCCACCGAGATGCTGCGCGAAATCGTTGAGATCGCCCGCGCGAAAGACGCCTACGTGCTCGTCGACGAGGTTTACCGCGGCGTAGAGGCCGAGGGCGTGACTCCCACCGAGTCCATCGCCGACCTCTACGAGAAGGGCATCGCTACCGGAGGGGTCTCCAAGGCTTTCTCTCTGCCCGGCCTGCGCGTGGGTTGGGTGGTCGTGCCCGACGGGCTACAGGCAGACTTCGGCGACCAGCGCGACTACTCGATTATCTCGGTGGGCGTGCTCGACGACCTGCTGGCCAGCATCGCGCTGGAGCATCGAGAGGTTCTGCTCGAACGCTCCCGCGGGATCATCAACCGCAACCGCCGCATTGTCGAGGAGTGGCTCGCCGAGGAACCGCGCGCCAGCTGGATCGCGCCGGACGCCGGGTCCGCCGCACTGCTGCGCCTGGAAACGTCCGTAGACTCCCGCACCTTCGCCAAGCGCCTGCTGGAAACCCACGGCGTGCTACTCACCCCGGGCTCGGCCTTCGGGGTGGAGGGACACTACCGGCTGGGTTACACCTGCTCCGAGGAGACCCTGCGTGAGGGGCTGCGGCTGATCAACGCCTCCCTTTAGGGGTTACTGAGGACGCCCGGTCGGGCTGGCCGTCGCCTGATCGGCCTCCGAGACGCCCTCCTTGTTGTAGTAGTTCTTACCCAGGTCGGTCTTCAACTCTTCCAGCTGCTGACGCACCGGTTCCAGGGTCACGATCGAACCCACCCACTGGGCCGGGGCCGAGACCTCATCGTTCAGGTCGTTGTACACGGTCGAGGCTTCTTGATAGGCGATCTTGCGCTGCTGTTCGTCCTTGATGTCCTTGGCCGACTTCGCTTTCTCTTGCGCCTGGGCGATCATGTGGGGGATCGTGCAGTCGACGTCCTTCGAGTACAGGCCCACGGCGTCCTTCGCGGCGTCCTGCTGTGCCTGCGAAATCTCGGGGTAGAACGTGTCGTTCTGCGTGGTGTAGGTGGTCGCGGCCATGCCGTCGCGAGCCACCTGCTTGTTGATGAACTGGTCGCCCGAGTACATCGCGGCGTCCAGGTAACCGGAGGTGCCGACCTGCGCCTTGTCGAACTTCAACGTGACCTCCGAACCGGCCGGAAGCTTCTTCTTCAGGTAGTCGGTGGACTCCTGAATCAGGCAGGAGCCCGAGGGCACATTGTTGTTCTTGCTGGGCGCGACCACGTTGAGCAGGCGCACCTGCTCGGTGGAGCCGTCAATGTCAACGGTCACGGTGTTGGCCGATTCCACCGACTTCACGGTGGCCTTCTGGCCGTCTTGGTAGGTCTTCTTCGCGGGGGAGGACGTCGGTGCGGGCGCCGCCGCTTCCTTCGAGTCGGTGCAACCCGTCAGGGCGAGGGCCGCCAAGCAGGCGACGGTTAGGGCGGAGTGAATTTTCATGCGTACCTCTGAAGTTAGTTATGTTGCGCCTCGTGTTTGGCCGCCCGGTACATACCGAGCGGGCCCTGGTCCGCGAAGGCCAGCGAGTGGTCGTAGCGGTACAGGCGCGGGGGACGGTGGCGTGTTCCCTCAACACGCTTTCCGGTGTCGATGATGGATTTCGACGCGGAAATCTGGCGGCGGAAGTTCGCCGGGTCGAGCTCGCGGCCTAGGATCGCCTCGTAGACCTCACGCAGCTGCGCGAGGGTGAACTCCTCACCGAGGAAGGAGTGGGCGATGCGGGAATGCTCCACCTTGCGCTGCAGGCGGTAGAGGGCGTACTCGATGATCTCGTTGTGGTCGAAGGCGAGCACGGGGAGGTCGTCGGCGGGGAACCAACGGATGTTCTCGTGCACGCGGGTGCGGCTGACCTCGGTGGCCGGGATGGAGGCCCAGTACACCACCGAGACGGTGCGGGCGGCGTCGTTGCATTCGATGTTTTCGGGCGGCACGGGCAGTTCGCCACCGGCCCGGCGCAGGCGCGCCTCGGGGGTGCGCTGCACCTCACCGAACGCGTAGAGCTGTTCGAGGTAGCGCGGCTCGAGCGCGGTGGCACGCTTCAGGGTGGACGCCGCGGCCTGCTCGAGCGAGAGATTCGAGGGGAGCGGGCCACCGGGTAGCGCCCACTGGCCCTTGTACGGTTCGCGCAGGCGGCGCACCAGCGGTAGCCACAGGGAGTGGCGGTCGGCGCCCTCTTTCTTGCGCAGCGCCAGGATCACCGTGGAGACCGCCAGAGTCACTGCGCCGGCGCCCGAGTGCTCGTGCTCGGATCGTTCGGATGCCAGGTGGTCGGAGCCGTGCGCAGGTACAGTCATAAAGTTCTACTCCCGGAAGATGCCGTGTCAGGTGGTTCTTACACCGTCCATTGTAGTGAAGAACCACGGGGATGCGCCGCCGCCCACGCGTTGCGGGGTTGGGTTGAACATAACTGCCTGCCGCGCCCATAAAATCTAATTTTTGAAATATTTGCGCTAATGTTTCAAAAAGGCCGTGGTTTTGTTCAAAATCCACGATTCTTCAACCGCTCGCATCACAGGAAGGGTAGAGACGTGGCCAAAAACCTGATCTCCCGGATTGCCCTCGGTGGCCTCGGGATGCTTACCCATCCGCAGGATCCTCGCGAATTCATCCAGGTGTTCAACCCGCTCGCCAGCAGCCACTACACGCGCGGGCTGGTCACCGGCGTCCACCGGGAGACCGCAGACAGCGCCACCATCACCTTCAACGCCGGCGAAGGGTGGGTCGCGCACAAGGCCGGGCAGTGGGCGCGCATCGGGGTGTCCGTGAACGGACGCCGCCTGTGGCGCCCGTACTCGCTGAGCGCCGGCGAAGACCACAACCCCAGCGTCACCGTCACCGCACGCGGGGTGGTCTCTAATGCGCTCGTGCACCACACCGAACCTGGCGACGTGCTCTACCTCGAAAAACCCGCCGGGCAGTTTCTGCTCGACGCCAGCCCCACCGCGCTACTCTTTCTCACCGCAGGCTCGGGGATCACGCCCGTAATGTCGATGCTGCGCACCCTCATGCCTCGCCGCCCCGACCACGATGTGGTGCTCATCCACTCCGCCCGCGACCGCGCGTCCGCCATCTTCTACGAAGAAATCCTCGAACTGGCCGACCAATTCCCCGGGCTGAAACCCACCTTCCACTTCACCGAGCACGCCGGGCGCCTACCCCTCGCCTGCGCCACCGACCTCACCCGCGCCTGCCCCGACGCCGCCGAACGGACCACCTACGTGTGCGGCCCCGACGAGTTTGTGCGCGACGTCGAAACCGCCGCTCAGCAGCTGGGCGGGGGAGTGGTCGTTGAACGCTTCGACACCGGTCCCCTGCTCGAAGACACCGGCGGGCCGGGAACCGTCACCCTCCGTACCGCACCCGGGCAAGAACCCGCCGAGGTGAACGTCGCCGCAGGTCAGAGCATCCTCACCGCCTGCGAGGACGCCGGTCAGCAGCTACCCCACGGCTGCCGAGTAGGCGTATGCCGCAGCTGCTCGATCATGATGACCGACGGCGCGGTACAGAACATGCGCACCGGCGAAGTCACCCGCGAACCCGGCATGATCCAGAGCTGCATCTCGCGGCCCGCACCGCAGGCGACCATCGAGCAACCCTAAGTTCTACCCTGAATCCCCAACAATACGCAGACCAAGGACCAATCCATGACAACAAATGCGACAGACGCCCCCGCCACAGCGAACCGCGACACCAGCGCCTACGGGCTCACCGAGACGCAACTGGCCGAGGTAGAGCAGAAATTTGACGCCATCCGCGCCGACATCTTCGATCAGCGCGGAGAACGCGACGCCCGCTATATCCGCCGCGTGGTGCGCTTGCAACGAAGCCTGGAAATGGCCGGACGCACCAGCCTGCTCTTCTCGCGCCGCAAGCGCTTCTGGTGGGCCGGTGTCGGCGCGCTGACCCTCAGCAAGATCCTCGAAAACATGGAGATCGGGCACAACGTGCTCCACGGCCAATGGGACTGGATGAACGACAAAGAGATCCACTCCACCACCTGGGAATGGGACTTCGTCACCCCCTCCTCCGGCTGGAAGCGCACCCACAACGACGCCCACCACGTGTGGACCAACGTGGTCGGCAAAGACTACGACGTGGGATACAACGTGCTGCGCATGGATGAAACCCAGCCCTGGCGGCCCAAGAACCTGCTCAACCCGCTCATCAACATGGTGCTGGCCCCCGGATTCGAATGGGGTATCGCCCTCTACGACATCGAACTCAACCGCTACTTCGACGGCACCAAATCCAAAGAAGACACCCTGCGCGACATCAAGCGCACCCTCGTGAAACTGGCCCGGCAATCGGCCAAAGACTTCGCGCTCACGCCGGCGCTCGCGGCACTGACCGGCTCGGGGAAGTCGGCGGTGAAGGGATTCGTGGCGGCCAACGTCCTGCGCAACCTATGGGCGCACTCGGTGATCTTCTGCGGGCACTTTCCCGACGGTGTGGAGGTGTTTTCGGAGGCCGATATTGAAAACGAGACCCGCGGCGGGTGGTACGTGCGGCAGGTGATGGGCTCGGCGAACATCGACGGCTCCAAGCTCATGCACTTTCTCTCGGGCAATCTCTCGCTACAGATCGAGCACCACCTCTTCCCTGACATGCCCTCGAACCGGCTTGCAGAAGTGGCCCCGAAGGTACGCAAGATCTGCCAGGAATACGGCATCTCCTACACCTCGGGGCCACTGCCGGCGCAGGTGTTCAAGGCATGGCGTAAGGTCTTCCGCCTCGCGCTGCCCTAAGCACGCGCTGGTTTTAACCAACACGGGGTGCGGACGCCCGCCGCACCCCGTACGCGAAAGCGCTAGTCGATCTGGAGCTCGCCCATTTCGTCCCAACCCTCGCCCTCGATCTGACGAGAGAGGATCTTGGGGGTCGCGGTCAAGAAGGGGCGCATGGTCTCCAGGCCCTTCTTGAAGTGATCGGAGTTCACGTGAGCCTCGGCGGCGTCGTCCTTGAAGGCCTCCACGAGAACGACCTCGTTGAGGTTAGACTCCGAACGCGACCACTCGAACCAGAGGTTGCCCGGTTCTGCGCGGGTGTGCTCGGTGAACTCTTGGGTGGCCTTAAGGAACTCACCGACGCGGCCGGGGGTAACGGGGAACTTCACCACAATGAAAATCATGTTTTCTCCTTTGCTTTGTTCTGTATCTATTCTCGGCAGACCGGTTCGGCAGGGTCAATCGACTTCGCTGATAGCCGGTCTTAGACTGGCGGTATGAGTAACCTTGTGACCTTTCTTGAATCTGAACCGCGCACCATCAGCGCCGAAACCACCCTGCGTGCCACGCCCGAGCAGGTGTACGCGCTGGTGGCGAACCCGGCTAACCATGCTGAACTGGACGGCGGCGGCACCGTCCGCTCCCTCCGAACGGGTCAGGACGGCCTGGTCTCGGTGGGAGACAAGTTCTGGCAAAACATGGTGCTGGGGATTCCCTACACCCTGCCGATGACGGTGACCCGCGCCGAGACCAACCGCGCGGTGACCTGGCGCCACCCCGCCGGCCACACTTGGGGTTGGGAGATCGACGACCACCACGACGGCACCGTGACCGTACGCGAGACCTTCGACGCCTCGGAAGCGGGCGTTTTTGGTCTCTCGCCCGCACCCCTCTACGCTGTGCTGGGTAGCTTCGCGGCCAACCGCAAGAACATCGCCCTGACGCTGGCGAACCTGCACCGCATCTTCGACTGACCTCTCGTTCTAAGGACGCCATGACTGAACCCCAGGTTTCTGCACCCCGCCTCGAGCGCACCTACGCCGAGGCTTTTCCCGCATTGGCGGCCGAGGCGCGTCCGGTGATCCCCGCGGCCTCTCGCGTGGCGTGGGTCAACGAGCCGCTGGCCGCCGAGCTGGGGTTGGACGCCGCCTGGCTGGCGACCGCCGAGGGGCTGGCCTGGCTCACGGGCTCGGGCGAGGATGCCCCGCACCCGGTGGCGCTGGCGTATTCGGGCTTTCAGTTCGGCAACTTCTCGCCAGTGCCCGGTGACGGACGCGCCCACCTGACCGGTGAGCTGGCGGGGGATACTCGGGTCGACCTACACCTGAAAGGGAGCGGCCTGACCGGTTTTTCGCGGCCGGGTTCAGACGGCAAGGCGCCGCTGGCCGCGGTGTGGCGGGAGGCCGCGATCGGTGAGGCGCTGCACGGGCTGGGGGTGCCGACCTCCCGCGCGTTGGCGGTGATCGAAACCGGTGAGCAGATTTATCGCCGCGGCCCGCGTCCAGAGCCTGCCGGGATTCTGGCGCGGGTGGCGGCTAGCCACCTGCGCGTGGGAACATTCCACTACGCGCATATGAACTTGTCAGTCGAGGATCGCGAGCGTTTGGTGCGGTATAACCTGCAACGGCATTACCCGCACCTGCTGACTGACGGTGAAGAGGCTGAACCTCAGGCGAAGACCCTGTTGCGGGCCGTGGCCGAGCGTCAGGCGCAGCTGGTGGCCGCGTGGATGGGGCTGGGCTTCGTGCACGGTGTGCTCAACACCGACAACGTGAGCATCTCGGGGCAGGCCATCGACTTCGGCCCGTGTGCCTTTATCGACGAGTTCTCCCGCTCGGCGGTGTTCAGTTCGATCGACCGCCAGGGCCGCTACGCCTACCGCAATCAACCGGGCATCACGCAGTGGAACCTGGCCCGCTTCGCCGAGTCGTTGCTGGACCTGATTCACGAGGATCCTAACCGTGCGGTCCACGAGGCCACCGACGTGTTGGCCGAGTTCGAGGAATCTTATCGACGGGCCTACCTCCGCGTGTTCGCCGCCAAGCTGGGCGTGCACCTGAGCGAGGGCGCCCCCGCCGCCACCGAGGACGACGTCGCCGGGCTGATCGAGGCCACCCTAGATATGCTCGAGGCGGCATCTATCGACTTCACCGGTTTCTTCCGCGCCCTCACCGAGACGGAAGACCCCGCCCACCTACGCCTGCCCGGCGATTCCCAGGTGCCCGAGTCGGGCGAGGTTTCGCTGGCTGAGTGGGCAGCTCGCCTGACCCGTGTGCGAGAGCTGACGGGAACGTCCGAACAGGCCGCCTGCGAACTTATGGAGGCCGCCAACCCCGTCTACATTCCGCGCAACTGGCGCTTAGAGGAGGCCCTGAACCAGGCCGCCGCCGGTGACTCCACCGAGGTGTTGCGCATCATCGACGCGGTGCGCACACCCTTCACCCGCGACCCCCGCTTCGCCGACCTCGAGGACGCCCCCGCCTCCTCGACCGGGTTCGTCACCTTCTGCGGGACGTAGGAAAACGCTTGGTTTGTGAGTCGACATTAGGGTGAGTCACGTCCTAATTCGACTGTGGAAAACAAGTAGACTTATGGCATTGAACTGTGCCCCCTTGATCAGGAGACACGTTCGGAATCCTATAAACACATCACTGCAAGGCACCTCATGGAACGCGTGACAGAACAACAACACCTCTCAGAAGACAACCTGGAGAGAGGCCTATCTAACCGCCACCTGCAACTCATCGCCATCGGTGGCGCGATCGGAACCGGACTCTTCTTCGGTTCCGGCAAGCTCATCAACCTCGTGGGGCCTTCTGTGCTCTTCGTGTACATGATCATCGGCTTCATGCTGTTCTTCGTGATGCGCGCCCTCGGTGAGCTCTTGCTCTCGAACCTCAACTACAAGACCTTCGGCGACATCGCCAAAGACAATATTGGCCCCTGGGCCGGGTTCTTCGTCTCGTGGAACTATTGGTTCTCCTGGGTCATCGCCTGTGTGGCTGACCTCGTGGCTATCACCGCCTACGTGCAGTACTTCAGCCCCGACGTCCCCATCTGGTTGCCCTCCTTCTTGACCGCCGTGATCCTGCTGATCCTCAACCTGCAGCCGGTTAAAGCCTTCGGTGAGACCGAATTCTGGTTCGCGATCGTCAAGATCGTCGCGATCCTGGCCCTCATCGTGGTCGGCCTCTACCTCATCATCACCGGTTATCAGAACCCCAACGGCACCCACGCCCACTTCTCGAACCTGTGGGAGCACGGTGGATTCTTCCCCACCGGGCTCAGCGGCTTCATCCTCGGTTTCCAGATGGGTATCTTCGCCTTCATCGGCATTGAGCTCGTCGGTACCACCGCCGCCGAAACCGAGAACCCGCACCGCAACCTGCCCAAGGCGATCAACTCGATCATCCTGCGTATCCTCGTGTTCTACGTGGGCGCACTGGCCGTGATCATGATGGTCACCCCCTGGACCGAAATCAGCCCCGAGCAGAGCCCCTTCACCTCCATGTTCGGCATGGCAGGCTTCACCGGCGCCGCGTTCGTGGTGAACCTCGTGGTGTTGCTGTCGGCGGCGTCCAGCGCTAACTCCGGGGTGTATTCCGCAAGCCGCATGGTCTACTCACTCGGCCTGGACAACCACGCCCCGCACAAGCTGACCTACCGTAGCAAGCGCTCCGTGCCCCGCAACGCGGTGTTCTTTACCTCGGTGTTCACCTTCGCCGCTGTGCCCCTGTTGCTCGCCGGCGACACCTTGATCTCCGCGTTCACCGTGATCTCCTCGATGTGCGCGACCTGCATCCTGTTCACCTGGGGCAGCATCGTGGTCAGCTACATCCGCTACCACAAGCGTCACCCCGAGAAGCATGCCGTTTCGCAGTTCCGCTTGCCCCTGCCCAAGTTCACCCCCTGGATGGTGCTGGCCTTCTTCGCTTTCATCGTGGTGGCGCTGGCGATGGGTGAGAGCACCCGCATCGCCCTGGTGCTGGTGCCGCTGTGGTTCGTGGTGCTGACGATCTGCTGGAACATCACCAAGAAGAAGCTCGTGCGCGAGAACCTGCCGATGACCGGTGCGATCCCGGTGCAGAGCCCCGAGGAGATCCGCCGGAACTTCGAGGAGAGCTAAGGGGTTACTCGCCGAAAGGCCGTCTGGCTCGGGTTCCTCCCTCGAAAGGCCGCCTCATTGTCGAAAGGCCGCGTGACAAGCGGCCTCTCGACGATGGGGCGGCCTTTCGCGTTGTGGAAGGGCGTGGCTCCGGCTGTTACTCAACTTTTCGTGGATTTGCACCCTTAAAAACGCTTTTTAAGGGTGCAAATCCACGAAAGGTGGGAAAGAGGGGCGGCGGGTTTCCGCGGTCGCAATCGGTTCCGACCGTGAACCTCGGCGGTCGCTAGGGGACTTCAGCGGTCATAAACCCGAGACCCACGACCAGCGAAAAGATAAGTAAGATTCGGGGGCTTTAGCGTGTCTTACGGAGCAAAGAAAGGACCAACATGAATCTTGGGCAACTTCCCGAAGGGCATTTCGGAGCCCCGGGTCCGATGCGAGACAGGTTGGTTGCTGCGATCCTTAGCGGCGAGAAAACCGGCACCTCGTCGCTGGTTTACGAATATGAAGCGAACAATGAACCTTTGCCAGCTGTGGGCGACCGTGAGGCCGTCCTTGATTCAGAAGGCAAGCCAGTATGAGCTATAGAAAATACGCGCGTAGAGGTAACGACCTTCGACTCCATCACTCACGAACAAGCTCTGGCAGAGGGCGAAGGGTTTACTGACGTCGCTGATTGGCAACGGGTCCACCTCAAATTCTGGGAATCAGCCGAGTTCCGCGAGTGCCTGGGAGATGCCTATCAACCGGTGAGCGGCGAGACCCGGGTAGTCTATGTGAACTTCCGAGTAGTGGGTTGAAACGTGAAGACTGTTTAGATCTTGCATCCCACTGTTGGCCGAAGCGCACCTTTTATAAGAAGTTTTATGAGAGCAAACCTGTTCAAAGTGGGCTAGAGTGGCGATCTTTCGCCGTTTAAGGTGCCGGTTGCGACCGCTAACGTACCTTCGCGACCAGAAAAGTACGGTCGTGAGGGTACTTCGGTGGTCGCAAACCCGGGGGTGGGCAAGGTCGCGGGGTGCGAGGACGCCGCCCGGGAGTCTCGCGGTCAGAAACCGAGGAGGCGCGAGGAAGGCACCCACCGCACCCGCCGCGCTAGACCTGCCGCCAGCGTCCTGCGTGGAGTTCGACCGCGCCCGCCTTTTCGAAGGCGCGCAACCAGTCTTCCATGGGCCATAACCCCCACTTGTCGTGGAACACGTTGGCGTTGACCACGATGTCGGGCAGGTTCTCCCACGGCGGGGAGCTAACCGGGTGCCACACGTGAAACGCGTGCGCCCCGCCGACCCACCACAGCGGCACTTCGTGCTCACGCAGCTGCCAGCCGAAGTCGGTGTCTTCGCCGCCGTAGCCCGAGAAGTCTTCGTCGAAACCGCCCCACTCGCTGCGCAGTCGTCGCCAGGTTGCCCCGGTCAGCGCGAAGGTCAGCGACCAGAACACGCTGTACTCCTCGTCCGTCGCCACCCGCTCGGCATCTTCTGCCAGGCGAGGACGCGCCTCGTGCGGATCCGCTAACCCGACCAACAAACCCGGGTCGGCCACGAAAGACGCCACCCGCTCGTCACCGGAATCGCTCTCCGCCAGGTAGGTGACCGGCCCCGAGACCACCGCGTCCGGGTGCTCTGCCAGCGCCGCCTCGTAGCGCTCCACCAGCCCGGGTGCGGGCAGGCAGTCGGCGTCTAAGAAGATGATGACTTCGTCGTCGCCCGCCTGCGCCGCCCAGTCCCCGGCGAGGTTGCGCGCGCGGGCCAGGTGCGGTTTGGGGGAGTTCACGTGTGCGATCAGCTCCACACCGGGCACGCTAAACTCCTGCTCGCGTAGCCCCACCACGCCGTGACGCACGCGGGGCGTAATCCGTTCTAAAACCTGGTGCTGGTTGGCCACGCGTTGTGCGCGCCGGTGATCGGCGAGGGTTACCAGGGTCGTCATGCTTGGCCTCCTATGCCGGCACGGGAATACTGTCGGGCCGTATCTCGTAGGACGCCCGCCGCCCGATCTGCCGCACCCGGCAGTTGCCAGCGGGTCCAGTCGGCGCCGGCGCTCAGCGCGCGATCCAACAGGGAGGGCCACGCCTCGGGGGCCGGGGGTTCCTGCAGAACCGTCGCCAGGCTGAGGCTTTCCAGCGCCGTGCCGGTGGCCTGTTGCTCGTCGAAGGCGCGATCTTGGGGTATGAAGATCGCTGGGGTGTTTGCCAGCGCGATGTCGGCCACCGAGTTCTGCCCGGCTGCGCTGATCACCAGGTCGGCCTGCGCCAGGTAGGGGAGCGGGTTCTCCACTCGGTGCGATCCACCCAGAACGGTGAACCGCCACCCGGGGCAGGCTTGCTCGACCGAGGCCCAGAAGTCTTCGGTCCACGCTGTGCCGCCCTGGCCCTGTAACACTACGGCGTGGCGCGCCCCGTCACCTGAAAATTCCGGCACCTCAACGGTGGCACTCGCCCGGTACTCGGGGGTGTCAAAGCGGGATATGCCGCCCACGGTATGCAAACGATCCGCGTGTGCGACCAGGTCTTCCGGAACGGGAACCTCCCCGGGCCACCCGGCGATGAGGGCGCTGGCCTGGGCGTACGCGAGCTGGTGCGGGGCGTCCGTGCGGCGACCGGGCATGGCCACGGTGACCACCGGAACCCCGAGCAGGCGCACGAGCAAGCAGACCTCGACCGAGACGTCCACGAAGAAAACATCGGGGCGGTTCTCGGCGACCCACCCCGCGATGGCGGCCATGCGATCGCGCAGGCCGGGGACGTTCAGCGGTGCCCAGTGAAGCGTGCCGCCGGCGGAATATTCGGGGTAGTCGTCGCGGCCCTCCTCAACGTCGAGGGGGAGCACGACGTCCGCCTCGGGGCGTGACGACAGGATGGTCACCTCGACCGGTTCGCCCGAACCCGCCAGCGCCGTAGCGATCGCGCGGCAGCGTTGCAGGTGGCCCAACCCCTGATGATGGGCGTACATTCCGACGCGCAGAGTCATCGCGCACCTCCCAGGGATTCGACGAAGAGCTCGGTGTAGCGCCGCGCCAGGCGCGGGCCGCCGAAATTCTCGTGCGCCCAACGGGAAACCTCAGCGCGGTTCAGCGCCAGCGCCTGCGGGACGGCGCGCGCCAGCCCCTCAGCCCCCGTAGCGGGGTCCACGACCAGCTGCGGGTAGTCGGCCAGCACCTCGGGCACGCCCCCGCGGCCCAAGGCCACCGCCGGCGTCCCGCAACCCATCGCCTCGGCGACGACCAGGCCGAAGGGTTCGTCCCACTGCGGGGTCACGAAGCACACGGCCGCGCCGGAGACGATCCGCGCCAACTCCCCCTGAGGACGCTCGGGGAGCAGATCCACGCCGTCACCCAGGCGCGGGGCGATCTCATGCTCGAAGTAATTCTTTTCAACCACGCGGCCCACCATTGTCAGCGGAAGCCCAGCGGCGCGGGCGGCGTCGATGGCCAGGTGTGGGCCCTTCTCGGGGATGATGCGCCCGAACCACACGGCCCCGCGCGGTTCGCGCTCGGTGTCGTAGGGTCGCCAGATGCGCTCGTCAACACTGTTGGGCACGATGTGCGCCGGGGAGGGCAGTCGCCAGGTCTCGGCGGTCTGTGTGCTGACCGCGACGAACATCCCCGGGTCGGCGGACTCATCGATACCGGTCTGCATCTCTTCGAAGGCGGGGGTATGCAAGGTGGTGACGAGTCGGTCGCCGAAACCTGCCCCGAAGAGTTCGGGGTGCAGGCTGTTGTTGTGAATCGCGTCGATCTCGCCGGCGCGCACCCGCTCGAGCAGGTGTTCGCGCAGGCGCACGAAAGCGCGGTCTTCTTTCTCTCGCTCACCCGGCGGATAGGTGTGGTCGGTGCGTTCGTGTTCGTAGCCTGCCCAGTCCACCCCGGGGAACTGCACCTCGGGGTGTTGGCCGGGGGAGCCGGTGACCGCGTAGAGGTCCACGCGGTGCCCGAAGCGACGCAGGGCGGTCACGGTCGCGCCGCAGAAGGCCTCTAATCCGCCGGCGTAGGGCTGGCGGATGGGGAAACGAGAGGGGGCCACGAAGGCGATGTTGAGCTTGGGGCCGGCCAGCTCGTCCATGATGCGCCGGTGCGCCTGCACCACCTCGTTCAGTTGTGCCTCGCGGTGGCCGCGGTAGGGTGCGGGCGTATTCTTCAGCAGCAATAAGGCCTGGTCAGCGGCTTGTTTACCGTCACCCGTGCGGTATTCCAACACCGCCTGCGGGTCGTCCGCCTGACCGGCGTAACATCCACAATCGGGCACGGCCACCGGGACGTTGAGGTCGCGGCACATCTCTAACCAGCCGGAGTGGGTGCCGCCCTGATACGGCAGGATGATCGCCTCGCACGAGGCCACCGCGGCGAAGAGCCGCTCGTCGTCGAACTCCGCGTGCAGGCGCAGGTCGATGTTCTCATCGGTCTCCAGTTCCAGGTGTAGCTCGGTGCCGCGTTGGTCGTCGTGGAGGAACACGCTCAACCGCTTGCCCGTTGCCGCGCAGGAGGCCGCGGCGTCCCGATAAAAGCGCGCCTCACCCACCACGTTGGCCCGAACCGACTTCAAGAAGGTGGCGATCTCCGCCGGACGCGCCTCGCCCCTTTCGCTCTCGACGGCGCGGACGCGGCGGGCGGTCTCCAGGGCCCGCTCACGCTCGCTCGGGGTGACGATGCGCGGGTGCGGCACCATCTGCACCCCGGCGGGGTCCATGCCGAACTCGGCCACCAGCCGGTCCTTCGCCGAGGAGGTCAGGGTGAGCACGCGGGCGGCGTCGTCCAGCAAAATCTGCAGCTGACGGTGGTAGTCGGTCTGATCGGGTAGGTGCGGATTGTCGATGTCGTGCACGGTCAACACCAGCGGCACCCGGCGACCCCGCAGCGCCGCCACAAACTCCCGCGTCTGCTCCACCGTCAGGTGCTCGAAGCCGAAGTGCACGTGCACCGCTTCGATCGACTCCTTGACCTCCCAGGGGGTATCGGGAGTCTCCTCGGTCCACCAGCTCGCCTCGTACGCCGGGTGCGGCCACCAGCGTTGCGGTTCGTTCGGGTCGAGCACGGGGTCGGGCAACACCGCCACGTCGTCCTCACCGGCGCGCGGGTAAACCGAAAGAACGTAGGGATGCTGGGAGGGTATAGACAGAATGGGCACGCGAATCCTCTCGGCTGGGCGGGGCGTACTCGCATCATACGTGTTCCCGCCCCAAGAGTCAGTATGCTGAATATATATCAGCGGAGACCCCTGGAAGGCGCCATGACCCCCACCAACCCCGTGCGAGAAGCACCCACCGACCGCGATTATCACTATGGCGAGTTCTACCGCCTCAAAGAGCCGCCGCGAACCAGCGGCCCGCGCGTTGCGGTGGTGGGCAACTGCCAGGGTGAATCCCTGCGCATCCTGCTGGCGAGTTCGGGCGCGGTGACCAGCTACCGTGTGCCCCCGATCCACGAGTGGGAGGAGGCAGACCTGCCCTTCGTCGAGGCCGCGCTCGCCGAGACGGACGTCCTCATCAGCCAGCCCGTTCGCGACGACTACCGCGGTCTGCCCTGCGGCACTGACCAGCTGGAGCGCCTGCTTCCCGAGGGCGGCCGAGTGATCACCTACCCGGTGTTGCGTTTCAATGCGCTCAACCCCGCGATCGCGATCATCCGCTCGCCGAAGAACCCCTCGCTCAACCCGCCTGTGGTGCCCTACCACAACCTGAAATATCTGGCCGAGCACGCGGGGTTGGAACGCACCGGTGAACCCGATTACCGCGCCTGTCTGGCCCAGACCATCGAACAGCTGGCCAGCCGCGAACGCGCTCACGACTGCGTGACGATCTCAGACACGCTCAACGAGATTCCCGTCTGGCACATTCTCAACCACCCCAGCAACGAGACCCTCATCGAGCTGGCGCGGCGAGTGCTACGCGCTATCGACCCTGAGGTCTCCGCGGAGGCGTTGGAGCGCATCGGGGCCGAGTTTGAGCTGCTGGGCCACCTGCAGGCCCCTATCGATCCGGACGCCGCCGCCGAGTTCGGCGTGGACATTCACCGCCCCACCTGGACGCTCGAGGGAGAACCCCTCGACGAACTGAAGATTCGCGCCGAACAGTTGCGCTTCTACGAAGAGAACCCCGACGTGGTGCAGGCCGGGCTGACCCGCCACCGCGAACTTCTGGGATACCTGGGGTACGCGGTATGAGCGGCGGTACCACGACACTAGCTGCGGTAGTGCACCTGGTGGTCGGCCCCGAGGAACACGGCGTGGTCGAGTACGCCCTGCGCTCACAGGCGGCCCTCGAGGCCCTGGCTCATGACGCCGGTTGCCGGGGTTCCGAAGAGGACAAGAACCCCGCACCGGGCCTGAACTCTGGCCCGCGTGTGGTGCGCGCGGCGAGCTGGGAAGAGCTCGACGAGCAGATCGTGGCCGAGGCGCTGAACGCCGGCACGAGCATGGATCAGGGAGCGAACCCCGCCTCCGTGGCCACCCTGCATGTGTGCTTCACCGATCACCTCTTCGGCCCCACCCCGCAGGATGCCGTGGATCGGGTGGTCCGCCTGGCGCGGGGGCGTCGGCTCAGTGTCTCCTTCCACGACATCCCGCAGACCCAGGAAGGTCGGGAACGATTCGAAGAACGCGCGACGGCCTACGCCCGATTGGGCGACCGGGCTGACGTGCTGGCGGTCAACTCACGCCACGAAGCGGCCTTTTTCACCGAACGCTGCGCCGAGGCGCACCCGATCGTGATCCCGTTGCCGCTGCCCGAGGTGGTGGGGGCGGTGTCCGATGCCGAGGTAGGCAGCGGGGATGGCGCCGGCGGCCCCGTGGTGGCCGTCATGGGATTCGTCTACCCCGGCAAGGGCCACCGCGAACTCATCGAGGCGCTGGCCGGAACCGGCGCCACCGTGCGCGCCCTGGGCGGCCTCTCCGAGGGGCACGACTGGTTGCGCGACCAGCTCGAAACTGCCGCCCGGGAGGCCGGCGTTGAGTTTGAGCTGACCGGCTACCTGGCCGAGAACGAGCTGGAGGCGCAGATGCTGGCCGCCGACGTCCCCGTCTGTGCGCACCGGCACTTCTCGGCCTCGGGTTCGCTCATGAAGTGGATCAGCCTGGGCCGCCGCGTGCTCGTGGCCGACTCACCCTACGCCCGCGAACTCGCCGAGACCTGGGGCGAACACATCGTGCCGGTGAAAGACGACCGCTGGGCCGAGGCGATCGCCGCCCTGCCGGCGGACTTCGTACGCCGGGTTGCCCCCGCCCACTCCTGGACCTGGGCGGACGTCGCCGCCGCCTATGCACGTGCCTGGACCGGCGCGGATTCCGGTGGGGGCCGCGCATGAGCACGCAGAAAGGGCCTGCCGCGGTGCCCGGCGCCTCCGGAGTGGTGGGTCATAGTGAGCAGGGCTGGCCCATCGTCTCCGTGGTGGTGCCGTACTTCGAAAATCCACAGGGGCTAACCCGGATCGTCGAGGCGCTCGCCGCGCAGACTTATCCCGGGGAGATCGAGCTGGTGGTCGCCGACGACGGCTCCTCGCCGGAACTCGCGCCGCGCCTGCCGGAAGATCCCGGGTTTCCCGTGCGCGTGGTCGCCCAGGAAGACCGCGGGTTTCGCGCCGCCGCGGCCCGCAACCTGGGAGCCAAGCACGCCACCGGGCAGGTGCTCGCCTTCCTCGACGGGGACACCGTGCCCCGCCCCGACTACCTCCGCGAGGCGGTCACCGCGATGGCGGGGGAGCTTCGCGCGCTCGTGGTCGGTACGCGCCTGCACGCCGACGGCCGCGAACCCGACTGGCTCGTCGACGCCTGGAAACAGACCGACCACCTTGCCGCCGCCGACGATGCCAGCTGGCGTTTCGTCATCTCGGCGGTGTTGACCTGCTCGCGGTCGTTCTTCGAACTCGTGGGCGGCTTTGA
Organism: Rothia sp. LK2588; assembly: GCF_040946465.1. Classification (NCBI taxonomy): domain Bacteria; kingdom Bacillati; phylum Actinomycetota; class Actinomycetes; order Micrococcales; family Micrococcaceae; genus Rothia; species Rothia sp. LK2588. Next base: position 105,010 of record NZ_JAYWLS010000003.1, read on the forward strand.
CGAGACCCTGGTCGGTTACGGCGGGGAAGACTGGGAGTTCGCCTGGCGCGCCTGGAACGCCGGCGCCCGCTTTGCCCACGCGCCCGCCGCGATCGCCGACCACCCCGAGAACGACTGGGGCAATCGTCATGACGACCCCGCCCGTGCCGCGGCCGAGAAGAACGTCGAGTCGATCGCGCTGGCCCGCCGCATCAGCCACCCGATGGCCCGGCCGGCGTCGGTGCACTTCAACACCCCGGACGTCGCGGTGTGCGTCCCCACCGGTTTCACCCTGGACGTCGGTCAGGGCGCACGCGGTTGGGCCCCCGGCGCGGTAATAGCGGTGATCGCTGACTGGTTAACACACCCGGGGGTGCACGTGGTGGTAGATGCGGAACTGGACCGCGCGGGGGTGGCTGGCACCCAGCACCTTGAGCTCTTTGCCGACGATCCCCGAGTGCACGTTAACCCTGCGGGGCCGGATTGGCAGGAATATTCTGCGCAGGGATCAGAGCAGACCGGTCTTCTGTCTGATGTGGAACCGGATCTGACTGCGGGACCGTTGGGGGCTCGTGTCTGGGTGCGGCTTCTCGCACCCGCCGCGCCGACCGACCTCGAGGATATTTATCGGGTGGCGCGCATTGGCGGGAATGCGCTGATCACCGACAGAAGTGGCACTCATCTGGCGCGGGTAGAAACCCGCCGTTGGCATGCGATCCACGATGATGAGGCGACGGTGGGTACTCAATCGACAGCGTCCGAACGCCTTACCGTTCTTCACCCCTGGACCCTCCGCGATGAGCCTACCCGGCTCGAAGGAGTCTTCGCCGGGTGGTGAGTGAACACGCTGGGCCTATGGGATTGCGATACTTAACAGCTGCTTGCTGAGGCCCTCGAGGCTTCCCGGGCGCTGAGAGTAGTGCACCCATGTGCCGCGTTTTTCGCGTAGCACCATACCCGCCTCGGTAAGGATCTTCAGGTGATGGGAGACCGTGGGTTGCGAAAGGTTCAGGGCTGCGGTGAGTTCGCAAACGCAGATCGTCTCGGGGGCCTGTGGTAACAGGGTCAACAGCGTGAGACGGTTGGGGTCGGCGAGGGCCTTGAACTGGCCTGCCAACCGCTGGGTCTGTTCAGGCGGCACGGGCGGTCGCCGCGTGCCGGAGCAGGTGGCGGTCTCATCGGGCCGGGACGGGTGCGCCAAGAGGGTCATAGACGTATTCTCGCACATATTGACAATGATCGATATAGCCGTGAGACTTATATCGATCATTATCAATATGTGAGGACGCGCGTCCTCCTAACCGGAGCCAACACATGCCACACAACTCACCCCAGGCCGAGCGGATAGATCACGACTCCGTCACCCGCCGGCTCTCCACCCTTGACAGGTTTCTGCCGGTATGGATCCTGGCAGCCATGGCCCTCGGCCTGCTCTTGGGTAACCTCGTACCTAACCTGAACCGCGCGCTGGAAGCCGTGAAAATAGGCGAGGTTTCGCTACCCATCGCCATCGGCCTGCTGATCATGATGTACCCCGTGCTCGCTAAGGTTCGCTATGACAAAGCCGGTCAGGTGCTCGCTGACAAGAAGCTCATGATCACCAGCCTCATCATCAACTGGCTGATCGCCCCCGCCTTCATGTTCACCCTGGCGTGGATCTTCCTGCCCGATCTGCCCGAATACCGCACCGGTCTCATCATCGTCGGCCTTGCCCGTTGCATCGCCATGGTCATGATTTGGAACGACCTCGCCTGCGGTGACCGCGAATCGGCCGCCGTACTCGTGTTCATCAACTCCATCTTCCAGGTGCTGGCCTTCGGTCTGCTCGGTTGGTTCTACCTGCAGGTGCTACCGGGCTGGCTGGGTTTGCCGACCACCAGCGCCGAGTTCTCGCTCTGGGCAGTGACGCTCTCCGTGGTGGTCTTCCTCGGTATCCCGCTGTTGGCTGGGTTCCTCACGCGCCTCTGGGGTGAGAAAACCAAGGGCCGCGTTTGGTACGAAGAGACCTTCCTGCCCAAGATCGGCCCGTGGGCTCTCTACGGCCTATTGTTCACCATTGTCCTGCTCTTCGCGTTGCAGGGTAAAACCATCATTGACCGACCCTGGGACGTCGCCCGCATCGCCCTGCCGTTGCTGTGTTACTTCGTGGTCACCTTCACGGCGGGCATGATCCTCGGACGCGCCCTGCGCCTGGGGTATGAGAAAACTACCACCCTCGCCTTCACCGCAGCGGGCAACAACTTCGAACTTGCCATCGCCGTGGCGATCGGTACCTTCGGTGTGACCAGTGGACAGGCTCTGGCCGGTGTCGTCGGCCCGCTCATCGAGGTTCCTGTGCTGGTGGCTCTCGTCTACGTTGCCCTGTGGGCGAAAAATCGTTTCTTTACCGTCAAGTAACCACCCCTATTTCTCGAGGAGGAGAACACCATGAAAACCGTACTTTTTGTATGCAAGAAAAATGGCGGCAAGTCTCAGATGGCGGCGTCCGTCATGCGCAAGGTCGCCGGCGACCGCTATCGGGTTCTTTCCGGTGGAACCCACCCGGGTTCGGCGCTGAACGCCGAGTCGGTCCAGGCGCTGGAAGCCCGAGGCTACTCGGTCACCGGTGAGCACCCCAAGGCGATTGACGAACAGACCCTGGCAGAAACCGACGTGCTGGTCATTCTGGGCAACGAGGCGCAGGTGGACGCCCCCCCAGGGCGTGCGCGCCGAACGCTGGGACACCGTGGAACCCTCTGTTGATGGTGTTGAGGGTATGGAAAGAATGAACCTGATTCTCGATGATGTGGAGAAACGCGTAAGCCAGCTAGTTAACTCACTCGATTAAAGGTTTCCCGGTTTAAGAAAAAGCCGAAAAATCTATCCCGATGGATTTGTTGTGGTAATACCAGCCTGTGGCAAGCTATCTCCAGCTAACCCATTTTCACGGAGTAGGTCGCTGATGTAGGTGCTGAACCCGTGCTTCACGCGACCCTCCGTGCGCGCCGAGGTGACCGCCCGAACGCGGTCTGTCTTGAGCAGGGTAAAACCGGCTTTTTCGAGGGTGTCGACGAGCGTGACGTCCTCGGAGTGTTCCAGCGGCAGAAAGCCGCCGACCGCCTGGTAGGCGCCGAGCAGCACGCCGAGGTTGGCGCCGAACACGTGGCTGTGGCCTTCGCGGAAGTCGTGGCGTTCGCGCCAGAGCCGGTAACCGAGTTCGCCGATCTCCTCGACGCGCGGTTGCACCGTGCCAACCACCGCGTGCACTCCGCTTTCGGCGGCGGCTACCTGATCGATCAACCAGTGCACGGGCACCACGGTGTCTGCATCGGTCATGGCGATCCACGTGGTTGAGGCGTCGCAGGTGGACCCGGTGCGTGCGCAGTAGTCGATGAAGCGGTGGATGCCCAGGTCGCGCGTGGGGCCGGGGGAACGGTAGCTTGCCTGCACGAGGTGCACGTCGGGGTTGTCCCCCATCAGGTGGCGAACGGTCGCCACAGTGCCGTCGGTACACGAGTCAGCCACGCACCAGATCGAGAAGTTAATGTCAGGACGCTCGGCTCGGCAGGCGTTGACGGCTGCGGTGGCGGCCCGGACGCACCGGACGATCTCGCGCTCCTCGTTGTGCGCGGGAATAATCACTCCCACGTGACTCAGGCGCACGGTCATAGAAACTTCTCCCCATAAATAGACATAATGATCTGCCCGCTCATCAGCGAGCCAGGGAAGGTGTCATCAGCCGTGCGGTGCTTTTATCAACCTTCTTATTTGTAAGTGTAGATTAGACAAGCCTGAGAAACGAGAACCCCCTGTGAGGGGGGTGGGGGCCCCTTTCGCTGAGGGGCCGCGTCCCTGTCGAGGGGCCGCCCTGCTGACGGCCTTTCGACGGTAGAGCGGCCCTTCGACGAATGCCCGCCCTGCTGACGGCCTTTCGACGGTAGAGCGGCCCTTCGACGAATGCCCGCCCGGGGGGGGGCTGCCGGCGTCCTTAATCGAGCAGGTCGTGAGAGTGTGCCTCGTGCACGGTCAACTCGTCGTCGGCCACCTCGGTGCGCAACACCCCGGCACCGTATCCGTAGTAGTAATCGCCGCGCGCACGTGCCTGGAAGCGCATCAGGCGCAGGTCGTTCGGGGCGCTGAGGTGGGTGTCCAGGTAACCGTCGTTATTCACGTCGGCGCGTACCGGCCCGTCATCGATGCGTCCGGAATCGTTAAAGTCGATGGGCTGATCGGCGTGGGCGTTAGGGCGGTAGTCATAGAGCCAACCGCGCGCCGCCTGGCCCAAGCCGTCCTCTTCGTAGATCTCCTGTTCGTTCAGCGGAGTGTACTCATGATCGGAGTAACCGAAGTAGCGCGAACCGTCGGTGCGCGGCACGCCCTTAATCTGGTACCGGTAGTTCATGATCGAGAAATAGTTGGGTTTGAAGTTGACCTCGTCATTGCCGCCGTGGCGCAGACCCAGGTTGTGACCCAATTCGTGAATGAACGTGCCGATGGTGGTTTCGCTAGAGACGTTACCCCAGTGGGTCGGGCCGAGCGTGACCGCGAAGTTCAAACCGTTGATCTGCGCGATACCCGAGGAGCCGGGGGCGTCAGTGTAGTAGTCGCCGAAGACCATGTAGTGGAAGATGCCGTGACGCGCGGGGTCGGAGTAGCGATCGCGTAGCTGACCCACGGTCACCTCGTTCTGCAGGGTGACGTTGGGGATCTGTTCGCCACCGCCGAGGTCGTATTTGGTGCCGGCGTAGATGCGTCCGGCGTCGATGTGCAGATTGATGCCTTGGCTACCGTTGGGGTTGGGCACGGGGTAGCGCGCGAAGGTGTCAACTATGGCGTCTAGTTCAGACTGGCTGGCCATGAGCCCTTGCATATAATCCGCTTCAACGAAGATGTCTTTCTTCATCGGGTCTGCACCCCAGGCGGGAAAATCCAGGTCGACTCGGCCGTCGTTGTTCGCGTCGTAACCCTGGGTCTCCCAGGAGTCGGGGATGCCGTCTCCATCGGAGTCGTAGGTCGAGGACGAGCTGGTCGCCGGGGCGCCGGCGACTTCGGCTGCATAGGGGTATGCCTGAGCAGGGACGCCGGTGCTCGTTGCGGCGAGGGCGGCCAGTGCGATGGCGCTGAGGGTGGTTCGCAGGTTCATTCGCATGAAGACACTCACTTCTGTGTGATTGGTTGGGTGCCTCTATGACTGTGCGGGTGACGTTTCGAGAATAATCTGGAAATTCGGTGAGGCGAACCCGCTATTGTGCGGCTAGATATGCGCCTGATCAGGGGATATATTCCCACTTAAAGTGGACGCCAGCGCCACTTCTTCGCCGAGAGGCCGGGTTCTCAACGAGAGGCCGCATGACATACGGCCTCTCGCCAAAAACCCGGCCCCTCGGTGGGGCGTCCCTGAGCGGAACACCCATAGACGCAGTTCCAATAAGCGGAACCCCTGTACCGACCTATAGCCAGATACGAACCCGCTCCTCCGGGGGCAGGTACAGGGCGTTCTCTTCGGTCACATCGAAGGCTTCATAGAATTCATCCACATTTCGCACCACGCCGTTCACGCGGAACTCGTCGGGGGAGTGCGGATCCACCGAGATCATCATCTCGGCAAGTTCCCGCCGCGACTTGGTGCGCCAGGCCTGCGCCCATGCGAAGAAGATGCGCTGCAGAGCGGTCATCCCGTCGATCACTGGAGCGGTCTCTACGGTCAACCCCTGGTCTGCTAGCGCGATCTTGTAGGCGCGCAAAGCAATCGAGAAACCGCCCAGGTCGCCGATGTTCTCACCCAGGGTCAGCTCACCGTTGACCTTGAACTGCTCCGGGTCCAGGCCCTCGGGGGTGAATTCGTTGTACTGGTCCACCAGCTTGGCGATGCGGGCGGTGAATTCCTTGCGGTCGGCGTCCGTCCACCAATTGTTCAACGCGCCGGTGCCGTCGTACTTCGAACCCTGATCGTCGAAACCGTGGCCGATCTCGTGGCCGATCACCGCACCGATGCCGCCGAAGTTCGCGGCGTCGTCGGCCTCGGGATCGAAGAAGGGCGGCTGCAGGATGGCCGCCGGGAACACGATCTCGTTGGCCGGGGGCATGTAGTAGGCGTTGACGGTCTGCGGCGACATCAGCCACTCGTTCGGGTCCACCGGGGTGTTGATGCGGCCTAGCTGAAAATTGTGTTCGAATTGCGCCGCCCCCCGGACGCTGGCGAGCAGGTCGCCGGGCACGACCTCCATGAGCGAATAGTCGCGCCAGCTATCGGGGTAACCGATCTTGGTGCGGAACTTTGACAGCTTCTCGAGAGCGCGCTGCCGGGTCTCATCGGTCATCCAGTCCAGGCCCTCGATGGAGCGGCGGTAGGCCACGAGCAGCTTCTCGACCAGTTCCAGCATCTTCGCCTTGTACTCGGGCGGGAAGTGCACGGCCACGTACTTGCGGCCCAGCTCTTCGCCCACGGCTCCCTCGACCAGGGAGATGCCGCGTTTCCAGCGCTCGCGGAGCTCCTCGCTGCCGGAGAGCTTCTTATAGAACTGGAAGTTCGCCAGCACGATCTCGTCGGTGAGGTAGGGTGCGCGGGCGTGGATGGTCAGCCACACGAAGTAGAGCTTCCAGGTCTCTACAGAGGCGGAGTTCCAGAGGTTGCCGATCGCCTCGAAGTAGCTGGGCTGACCCACGATTACGGTGCCGAACGAGTCCACCGAGGAGCCCAGCGCCTTGATCCAGCCGGTGTAGTCGAAACCGGGGAAGGCCTCGTTCAGCTCGGCGGCGGGGTAGGGGTTGTACTTCTTATCGGCGTCGCGCAGCTGCACACGGTCCCAGTGCTTCTGGGCGATCTCCGATTCGAATTGGAAGATATGGCGGGCGATGTCTTGCGGACGCATGTCGAAGGGCTTGTCGAGCCCGGTCAGCTCGAACATCTGCGCTACGTGTTCCTTGAAGGCGGCGGTGATTTCGCTGTACTTCTCGTCGCGGTAGTAGCTTTCGTCTGGCAACGAGAGGCCCGACTGGGTCAGGTGCACCACGTAGTGGGTGGGGTTCTTCGCGTCGATGGAGGTGTACCAACCGAACGGGGAGCCGATACCCACCTGATCTAGTTCGCCCATGAGCTGCAGGAGCTCTTCGCGGGTCTGCACGGCGAGGATCTTCTGCACCTCGTCGATCAACGGGGCCACACCGTCGGCGTTGATCTTCTCGGTGTCCATGAACGCGTTGTAGAGGGCGCCGATGCGGGAGGTGGGCTCCTCCTCGGCGATGCGTTCGACGATCGCGCGGATGTCCGCCTCGGCTTGGTCACGCAGGGTGTAGAGGCCGCCGTCCTTGGGGCGGTCTGCCGGAATGACGTGGGTGTCGAGCCAGGCGCCGTTGACGTGACGGAAGAAGTTGTCACCGGGGGCGGTGTTCGGGTCGATGTGTTCGCGGGTGATGCCGGAGGGTTTATGAGCCATGGCACTTATCTTATGACGCGCCGGTGCCGGTGATAAATGGGGCGCCGGCAATTATGCGGGCGGTGAAGCCGAAAATGGTGATCACCTGCCACGCACCATGGGGTACGTGGCAGGTGTCGGTGGGTATGGTTTTATCTTTATTTGGGTGCGTAGAGTATGCGGGAGAGTTGCACACCCCAGTCCGCAGGAGGGTTGGTCTCGGCGGCGTCGGTCATGCGCTCGTAGGCTGCCTCAACGAAGATGTCACGCAACTTCGGTGCCCGTTCCGCGTTGGCGTTCGCTAGCGCCTGCGGTAGTTCGTCGAGGGTCAGGTCGGTGCAGTAGGCGGGGTTGCCCGGTTGGATTCGCCAGGATTCGGTGATGGCACCGGCGTCGTAGGCATCGAAGCCTATGTCATTGATGAGGGAGATGGTGGTTGCCTTGTCCTCTTCGCGGTCACCAGTGATGGGGATGGCGATCAGGCCGGTGGCCCAATCGGGGCGGCCGTCGCCGGCGAGCGCGGGCGCGCCGATGGCGTTGAACGCCTTAACAATGGGGCGGCCCAGGGACTCTTGAACCCACTCAGCCTCGATGTCCTTACTATCTTCAAGTAGCTTTCCATCTCGCATGGGGTAGTGGTTGGAGGTGTCGATGAGCACCACCGAATCATTCAGGCCCATGGCGAGTTCACGGTACTCGGGCAATACCTTCATGGGGATGGAGAGGATGACCACATCCACGTCTTCAAACACCTCTGTGGCGGTGACCGGTTGAGCACCGTCTTGCAACAGATCCGCTTCAATGGTTTCGGGTCCGCGCGAGTTGGCGACCTTTACGCTGTGGCCTGCCGCTGAGAGTTTCTTAACCAGGGTGGCGCCGATGTGGCCGGTGCCTACGATTCCGATATTCATGGGATTTCCTTTCACGGGTTAGTTGTTGAGGCCGTATTGGTAGGGTGCGCCGACGTGGTCGCGGAGGGTCTCGCCCTCGTAGTCGGTGTGGAAAAGCCCGCGTGCCTGAAGGATCGGTACCACGCCGTCGACGAAGACGTCGATGCCGTCTTCGTAGACGTCGGGGGAGACCCAGAAGCCGTCTGCCGCGCCGGCTTCGAACCATTCGGTCATGTGGTCGGCGGTGACTTCTGCCGGGCCGATGGGTGAAGGGTGGTAGTCGATGATGCCGTGGTAGAGGATGTCGCGCACGGTCCAGCCTTCGCGGGCGATCTCTAGGGCCTTGGCGGAGCGGGGGTCTGCGGGGTTAGGACGCGCGTGGGTGAGGAACTCGGGGTCGACCGGCTTGTCGAGGTCCTCGGGGTAGAGCGTGGTTCCCAGCATCATGCCGAGGTAGGAGACGCGCTGGCGGATCTTGGGTTCCACGAACTTTCCGCGGCGGTCGAGGGCTTGGCGCTTGGTGGGCGCGATGGTGGGCATGATACCGGCGATGAACTTGATCTCGTCGGGGTCGCGCCCGAACTGTTTGGCGGCGTCGCGTACCCGCTGGCGCTGTGCGATGGAATCTTCGATGGTGAAGGTCGCGCCGATGACTACGTTGGCGTATCGGCCCGAGATGGTCAGTGAGTTAGGAGAACCACCGGCGTGGAAGATCACAGGTTGCCCCTGCTTGGACGGCGGGATCGGTAACGGCCCCGCGGAGGCCAAGTGGGTGCCGCTGAGATTAATGGGGCGGATCTTGGACTTGTCGGCGAAGATGCCCTTTTCCTTATCTGCCACCCAGGCATCCTCACCCCAGGAACCCCAGAGTGCCTGTGTGATCTGAATGAATTCGTGGGCGCGGGTGTAGCGTTCTTCGCTGGACTTCATCTCTTCCCCGAAATTCGCCGCGGAGCGCGGGTCGGAACCGGTCACGGCATTCCAGCCGATACGGCCACCACTCATGACGTCGAGTGTTTTGAGCTGGCGGGCGAGGTTGTAGGGATGGTTCCAGGAGGTGGATGCGGTGGAGGCCATGCCGATCTTTTTGGTTTCGCGGGCGATAGCGGCCATGGTGATAAAGGGGTCCATGGTCAGCTGCGGCGCCTCGGCGTTGGAGGCCTGGCTGTCGTTTTGAAAGTCGGGGAAGAAGAGGAACTGGAATTTACCGCGTTCGGCTTTTTGGGCATAGCGCACGTGGGAGTCGAGGTTGGTGTAGTTGAGGGGGTCAACTCCGGGGAAATTCCATGCAGATACCTGTGAACCGTAACCGTTTCCCAATTGCATGCCGATGAGCATTTTTCGGTCTGTCATGGTCAAACTTTCTATGTGGAGGGTTATTCCGTTTACTTGTTAGAGTATATGGAGAACCCCTCCACTTATCAAGGTTAGAATAAAAGTTATGTCTGAACCCCGCTCCACCGGCCGCCGTCCCCGCGCGGACGCTGCCCGCAACCGCCAAAAAATCCTGGACGTCGCCGCCACCGTTTTCGAGGACGACGGTCTGAGCATCTCCATGGATGCCATCGCTAAGAAGGCGGGTGTAGGTGCCGGCACCCTCTACCGCAACTTCCCCAATCGAGAGTCGCTGGTCGCCGCGGTATTAGCCGAGCGAGGGTTGCGTAAGCCTGATGTGCCTGTTGAAGCTCTGAGTAATGGTAAGGACTCGCTGGCCGCCCTCACCGTCTGGCTCAAAGCCCTCGGTGATTGGTTCGCTACCTACGAAGGATTGACCGACCCCCTACGGCGTGCGGTGGATGAATATAACTCACCACTCTCCATGCAATGCCAAGATGTGATCGCCGAACTCGATGCGCTCCTGGCGGTGGCACGTGCAGACGGATACGTACGGGAAAGCGTCAGCGGCAGAGAGCTCTACCTAGCCACACTGGGAATGGCGTGGGCCACTCAGCACTCTGCCGAACCCGAGGTCTTTTTCGAACTCTTGGCTACCGGCTGGCGTCTAAAGCCATAGCGGTCTACCCCACGGCGCGGGTGATCCTGCGATTGTTAACCCGCAGGGGCTAGAGTAAGGGGCAAACGCTCATCATCACACTGTTCTGAAAGGACTCACCGTGGGCAAGAAAAAGATCGAGCCGAAGCTGCCGAAGTCGGTTAAGCGTTCGGAGTCGAAGGTTCAGGAGCGCTTTGTGAAGGCGTTTGAGAAGTCGGTAGCTAAGCACGGTGACACCGAGCGCGCGCTGGATAAGGCCCAGGAGAAGCTCGAGAAGAAGTACGAGAAGGTCGACAAGGTCTGGGTGCCTCGCGAGGACGACAAGAAGACCAAGAAGGCGGATTCGAAGAAGAAGGAAGCCAAGAAGTCGGATAAGAAGGCCGAGTCGAAGAAGGCTGAGAAGAAGTCGCTCGACAAGAAGAAGGACGCCGGGGTCAAGAAGGCCGATGCCAAGAAGGCCGCTACCAAGAAGAAGGGCGAGAAGGCCCCGAATCGTGCGGACCTCGAAGAGCTGAAGAAGCCCGCGAAGAAGAACGCCAAAAAGGCAGAGAAGTCTGCCGAGAAGCCGGTGAAGAAGTCGAAGAAGCAGACCCCGGAGAAGCCGCAGCAGGTGCCTGATCCGGTCGCTCGGGAATCGAACGACGACACCCTGATCGAGTTCGGCGGGGCCTCCGAAGAGGTCGCCGCCTCCGCCGTGGAAACCTCGAGCCAGGTCGAGGACTCGCGCGCGAATGCCGCAGACGTGGCCGCCGCCGAAGCCGCCCTGACCACCCCGTCGGCGACCCCGGCGTCCGGCAGGGAACAGCAGACCCTGCCGGTGGAGGTGACCGACGACGAGTTCCGCAAGATCACCCGCGCCGAGCTCTACCGCGAGGCGACCGCGCTGAGCATTCGTGGGCGCTCGCGGATGTCGAAGCTGGATCTTTTCAACGCCGTCAAGGCGGCCAAGGCGCAGTAAGCTCCGCTTCGGCGTATGCCGGTGAGGTCGGGTCGCCGTGAACCGGCACCCGGCCGCGGGTTAGTCGACCGCTCGGATGAAGAACAGACACTGTTCGCGTTCGTAGCGGTCGACGACTGCTTTAACGTGAACTTCTTGCCCCGCTCGGGTGGCGGTGACGGCGGAGTCTGCGGGGTTGAGATCCCCGGGGATGTAGATGAACCGAGGGCCGGTCAGGTTGCCCTCGGGTCCGGCGTAGAGCACGCGTCGGGAGTCTTTCGAGCGGTGTTCGACGTAGGCGATGTGTGCGTCGAATTCGATGGTGCGGCCGCGGTTGTTCTGGGCGAAGTCGCCGATGCGCGCGTCGCACTCTTGATCGCGGAGGATCTCGGCGAACTCTTCGTTCTCGGCGGTGATCACCGGCTGGGTGGTGTCACGGTTCTGGATTTCGTGGGGGAGCAGGTCTGCGCCCGGTCCGGAGACCGCCCCGTTCGGCGACATGGTTGCGGGCATGGTCTCGGTGGGGTGGGGGTCGTTTCTACCCACGATGCACGATTCGAGCGCGACGAACAGCAACACGCACGCCGCGATAACCGCGGCGATCCACCCGAGGCGGTACACGGTAAGTTTCTCTGACTTCATCACCGGACGCGCGCGATCCACATGCCGCGATTCGGCACTTCGGCGCCGAGAACGTTTCGGGGTTTCGGGGAGATTCTGATCGTTCTCGGTCTGGGGCGCTGAGTGCTTGTCAGAGGTCATGTGGTTGCTTTCTGGCAAGTAGGCCGTGGTTTCGGGCGTGCGGGTAAAGGCACTAGCATAGCGAATAGACCCACGTAAGGAACCCTGTGTCTCATATGCACCAGTTGTCGCAGACCACCCCGGAGGGCCCCCGGCAGACCCCGAACCGCGCACCGCGGCATGCCCTGGCGACCGCCGTCACCGAGGTGTTTTCTCCTTTCTTCCTGGTCGGTTTTCTGCTCACCTTGATCGCGGTGGTCACCGATCCCACATGGGTAGCGCCGGTGGCGATCTGTCTGGTGTTTTTGGTGGGGATCCCACAGGCGCTGTCGATCTACATGCACCGCACGGGCAGCACCACGGATCGTTTCATTCAGGTGCGGCAGCAGCGCACCCGGTTCTACGTGATTTCGCTGGTGTCAATGCTGGTCGGCGCGGTGGCCTTGAACTTTGCCGACACCACCCACGAGGTGCGGCTGATGGTGAACCTGGCGATCGGCACGCTGGTGGCCGTCCTTCTGATTAACCTGAAGATTAAGATCAGCATCCACGCGTTCATGGCGGTGCTGACGGCCCTGGTCGCCCCGCTGTACCTGCCGGCTCAACCGCTGATGTTCGGCGCGGGCGCGGCGATGTGGGCGGCCACGGTGTGGTCGCGCTATACGCTGAAGCGCCATAGCGGTCCCGAACTCGTGCTCGGGACGCTGGGCGGCTGTCTGGTTGCCGCGCTGTTCGTCTGGTTGCGGTGAGGCTTGCATGAAGAACTAGGAGGGGCCGTCTCGGGTGAGACGGCCCCTCCCTAATTCTTAACTGGTTTCGGGGTTAGAAGGCGGTGCGTTGAGGTGTGCGGGTGAGTACCCACCAGAGCGCGCACCATGCCACTAGCTGTACTGCGGCGAGTGCGAAGATCACGACCACAGGCAACGCCTGGGCGGTGAGCGCGCTCAGCGAGATGACGGTAGAGAGGGTGCTGACCGCGACGACCGGAACTGTGCTGTTCTTACCCGTTTCTGTCTGCGCCGTGCTGGCGTAGAGGGTGAACCCGACCGAGAGGAGCATGGCCGCCAGTGCGACCGGGGTGAGCCCCTGAGAGCCGACGAAGGTCGCACCCAGGGCGAAGCAGGCGGCGGTGATCAGACGTAGGTGAAGTGTCATGTTGATTTAGCAGGAACCATTAGCGAAGACATTGGTGGGGCGGTTTAAGGTGCGAGACACCGGGGTAGCACCGGGGCCAAAACAGGCTTCTTCGTTGCCAATAAGTCGATCCACCTGCACCTGAACGTTGCCGGTGCCGCAATGGTTGTACCAATAATCATGGCCTAGAACCTGAAAACCACATTCCATAGCCAATGCGGGTGTTGTGGCGGGGCCAAATCCGGCAGTTGCTAGCGCAAGGGTTGCTGCACCGACGGAGAGCTTTTTAAAGTTTCTATTCATGACGGCCAACCCCTCGAGTGATTGTGTTGTGTGACACATTAAATCTAACACGAGGCATCTGATCCTGAAAGTAAATAAATATTGTTACTTTGAGGGGCCCGTGAATTTTCTCGGGGCTTGTGGTAGATGGAAACAACCCGGGTGTGGAACAACCCGCAGGGTGGACCTAGTGCTGGGGTGGTGGTGACGCCCCGTCTGGGAGCTGTAGCTCCGCGACTCAGGTGCAAGCGAAATGTATCTGGCGGATTGCGAGAAACTCTTTCTGTGTTAAGAATTTGAAATAAAAATATACTCACTAAAAATATTTCTCACGTCACAATCTGTATGGAAAATTACACGAAGATCTAATGGCTGTGGCGCGGCAGGTATTCCGAGGGCCATTAGAGACTTAAGTGCATCAAAGCAAAGCGAGGGCCTAAACGGGGTCTTCGCGTTTGCTCTCTCCGCTTCTCTGCGCGCTGGCTTTTAGCGACGACGCAGTTACTTTGCCGGGGCGACCTCATCCTCAGTGACCCACTTGTGGTTGGTCATCGTCATGCCGTCGGCCTCATAATCGACCATGTACACGGTCTGGTCGGTGACCTCGGCGATCGTCGCCTCCCCACCCTTCATGCCCGGCATGTGCTCTGCCTCGATCACAGCCTTGTCGCCGACCTTCAGCGGGTTCTTGCCGGCGTCCTTCAGCTCCTCCTGCACCACCCACTTGTGGTCCTTCACCGGCTCGCCGCCGTCCGTGGGGGTGTAATCCACCGCGTAGGTGGTCGTCTTATACGCACCCACGATCTTGCCCGGGGCGCCCTTCATACCTTCCATGTGGTCGGCGTTCAGCGTGACCTTGGTGCCCACCGGGTACTTGGGGTTGGTGGCCTCGGCGATACCGGCAGGTGCCGCGCCGCCGTCCATGCTGTGCTGGTGGTGGCCGTGACCGTGACCTGCCATCGACTCGCTCGCCGACGCCGCGGCCGACTGGCTCGACGACGAAGACTGGCTGGTTGCATCGCCGGAACCGTTCGCCCCACATCCGGCCAGGGTCAGGGCGGCCACCGCGGCGGTGGCGAACAGGGCGGGGGTGCGGAACATATCGGATACTCCTTCTCTACAACGGTCGCCCGAACTCCGGCGCGACCAGGTGTCATGCTGATTTAATGTGGCCCTGATCTCAGGATATGCCGCAGGGCTGGGATGTCCCTGAAAGTCCGCCGAATATGACCAACGCCTAACCTCACAACTCTTCTGTTGCCCCGCCGACGACCGGTAGGGTTGATACTTGTGCATGAAACCAATTCTCCCCAGCCCAACTCCACCGGCGAGCTGCACCCCGTGACCGGGTCGCAGGCCGCGTCCGGCTCTCACGACGCACCGATCAATCACCACAAACTTGATCGCGCCGATTTTCTGCTGCTGGCAGTCATGGTCGTGGCCGCCTTCATCCTGATTCTCAACGAGACCCTGCTTGGCGTCGCGTTGCCCTCTCTCATTGAAGACTTCAACATCGACGCTCGCACCGCCCAGTGGTCCTCCACCGGGTTCATGCTCACCATGGCCGTGGTGACCCCGGCCTCCGGATTCATCATCTCCCGCTTCAGCATCCGCACCGTCTTCTGCGGCGCGATGGCGCTCTTCTGCCTCGGCGCGCTCTCCGCTGGTTTGGCGCCCACCTTCGGATTCCTGATCGCCGGGCGCATCCTGCAAGCGATGGGCACCGGCATCATCATGCCGCTGCTGATGACCACCATGATGCGGCTCGTGCCGCCGGCCCGTATCGGACGCGCCATGGGGCTGATCGGCATGGTGATCTCCGCCGCGCCCGCCCTCGGCCCCACGGTCTCCGGACTGATCCTCGGTGTGGCCAGCTGGCACTGGCTCTTCCTCGCCGTGCTCCCCATCGGCCTCGTCGCCCTGCTGACCGGCGCGCGGCTGGCCCCGGCGTCACTCCCCGAAGGCGGCGCCGACCAAAAACTCGACCTGCTCTCGATGGTGCTCTCCACCCTGGGCTTCGGCGGACTCGTGATGGGGCTCTCCACCCTGGGCGGGGCGTCCCACGGCGCGGGAGTCACCGAGGAATCCACCGGCCCCGCGGTCAATCCGTGGCTACTCATCGTGGTCTCGCTGGTGATCCTGGCGGTCTTCGTCTGGCGGCAGCTGCGACTGCAGCGCGGCGCGAGCCCCTTCATGGACCTGCGCGTGTTCACCTACTACCCGTTCGTGCTGACCGTGCTCATGACCTCCACCGCGATGGGCGTGCTGCTGGGCAGCTCGGTGCTGTTACCGCTCTACACCGTGAACGTGCTGGGCATGAACGCGCTGACCACCGGCCTGGTGCTCCTGCCCGGTGGCGTGGCATCTGCCCTGCTCAGCCCCGTGGTCGGCGGGCTCTCCGATAAGTTCGGCGCCCGCGCCCTGGTGATTCCCGGCGCGATGGTGTTCTCCGGCGCGATCTGGCTGATGACCTTCTTCGGCGCCGGCACCCCGGTCTGGTTCATCGTGGCCACCTACTTCGTGCTCAGCGCCTCGATCCCGTTCATGAGCACCCCGATGATGGGTCTGGGCCTGGGGTCCTTGCCGGGCCGCCTCTACTCCTACGGTTCTTCGGCGATGACCACGGTGCAGCAGGTTGCCTCGGCGGCGTCCACCGCGATCTTCGTGGCGCTCATGGGCATCGGCGCCCAAGCTTTCGACGGCGACCCCACCTCGGTGTCGGCTCAGGCAGCCGGCGTGCACCTGGCGTTGTTGGTCGCCGCGTGCCTCTCGCTGGTGGCCGTGGTCGTGGCGCTGATTTTGCCGCGTCGGGCCGCCCTGCCGGCGTCCGAACAGGTGGTTGACCACTAAGGACGCAGCGGGCAACGCGGTCTCCCCGTGGGGTTGGCCGCGGTTCGGGTCTTCGGTTGGCCGCGGTGCTGACCGCGAAATGTTGACCGCGGCCCCGTCCCCGAAAGTTTGTACCCGCAAAATCACCCAGTATGTCCTTATTGACATACTGGGTGATTTTCGGGGTACAAACTGCCTCACGCCCGGGCGTTTCGCCAGCCCACACCGGCGTCCGGTAGGAAGAACCTACTGGGCGCGGTGCTCACGCAACTGGCGCTGCGCCTCCTTGAGCGAGACGTCCTTGCCCTTGTTATAGGGCAACTTCGCCAAGGCCTCACCCATCATGCAGGAGTTGCTCACCGCGGCGTACACGAGGCCGCCACCGATCGCCCCCGAAAGCCACTTTGCCTTCGGGAACACGGTGCTGGTCAGAACGCCCGCGCCCACAATAGAACCGGCCACCAAGCGCACCTGACGCTCCATATCCCAGCGGGCCTTACCCTGGTTGAGCGGCAATTCCTTGGACGAGCGCCATGCCTCCATGCCGCCCTCCAGTACTGAAAGCCCAGTGATACCCACGCTCTCCAGTTTTTGTTGCGCTCGCTGCGCGCGGGCGCCCGAGCGGCAGATGATGACGGTGTCGCGATCAATGTCGGCGCTGAGCTCCTCGGGATGCTCATCAATCAGATTCAGCGGAACGTTGACGCTACCGGGAATGTGCGAGCTTTCGTATTCGGCGGGGGTGCGCACGTCGAGCAAAAGCAGGTCGCGGCCCTCCTCTCGCATCTGAGCCAGATCAGTAACCGATGTCTTGAAGGGAAGTGCCATGATAGTTCTCCTAGAAATAGTTATTTTTTATGAAAGATGAAGGACGTTCTGCGCCAGCATGTAGAGCGCCACGAGAATGAGGAACCCGGCGAAACCGCGCTGCAGTACGTGGCGAGGAACCTGAGACATGAGTCGGGCACCGGCCACAGTGCCGAGTATCGTCGCGCCCGCGAAGGGGGCCACGATCGTCCAGTCGAGTTGCGCGAGCTCACCGGCGCGTAGCCCCAGCGTGACCAGACTGTTGATGAGCATGACGAGCAACGAGGTGCCGATCGCCGTGTTCATGCTGAACCCCAGCACGAGCGAAAGCGCCGGTACGATCGCGAACCCGCCGCCTACGCCGAAGAAACCGGTCAATAGACCCACGCCGCTGGCCGTTGCCACCAGGCGCGGTTTGCTCACTCCACCCAGGACGCCGCCGGCCGGCCCGTTCTCCCCGGTGCGGTCTGCGCTCGCGGTGGGTTGATCGGCTGGATCTGACTGCACCGTCCGATCCGCTCGGCGAGGCGCTGGGCCCCGCAGGCTCTTGCGGATCATTAACCCGGCAACAATCAGGAGTAGCACCGCGAACAGGGTGAGCAGCAATCGACCGTCGATGCCCACGGCCAACCGGCTGCCGATAAACGACCCGATGATGCCCAGGCCGCCGAAAATCGCGCCTTCCCGCCAGCGCACGTTGCCGCGGCGTAGGTGCGGGGCCAGGCCGGCCAGCGCGCCGATGCCCACGATGATCAACGAAGCGACGGTGGCCTCGTGGGCCGAAAAACTTGCTCCGTAGACCAACACCGGGATGCTGAGGATTGCTCCACCGCCGCCGAGCCCACCGATGAGCAGGCCGACCACGATTCCACCGATGAGGGCAATGAGCAGTGTAGACATTAGCGAACCGACTCCGTTTGAGTAGCGGGTTGGGTGACAGCCTGGCCGGCAACCCACGTCTTAAAACCGCCGTCCAGGTTCTTGGCAACGACGTTGTGTGCTGCCAAGATGCGGGCAGCGGTGTGACCGCGTACACCTACCGCGCAGTGCACGATTACCTCTTCCGAGGGTATCTCGTCGAGACGATCCCGAAGTTCATCGACGGGGATGTTGATCGCACCGGGGATTGCTCCGGCTGCGAACTCACCGGGGGAGCGCACATCGATCACCGTGGCTCCTGCCTGTTGGGCGGCGGCCAGTTCGTGCCACTGATTGGAGTTCGCGGTACCGTCTGCCAGGTTCTGGTTGACGTAACCGAGCATATTCAGCGCGTCTTTGGCGGTACCGTAGGCCGGTGCATAGGCAAGCTCGAGGTCGGCCAGATCGGAAGCCCTCAGCCCACCAGCCATTGCCGTTGCAATAACGTCGATGCGTTTGTCCACGCCGTCTTCACCCACGCCTTGAGCGCCGAGGATGGCGTCGGTGTCGGGGTCGACGAGTAGCTTCAACGCCATGGGTTTGGCGCCGGGGTAGTAGGTAGCGTGTGCGAAGGGATGCGTGTGTATCGTGCGGAACTTCTTGCCTGCGGCGAGTAACCGCTTCTCGTTCCATCCGGTGGCTGCCACCTGCAAACCGAAGACGCCGACGATCGCGGTACCCAGCGAGGGGCGGTCTTTTTGAACGCGCCCACACAGGATATCGGCGAGAACGCGACCCTGGCGGTTGGCGGTGTTTGCCAGCGGGACGAGCGCGGTGGCTTGCCCGATGCCGTCACGCTTCTCCACGGCGTCGCCGATTGCAAAGATATTGGGGTCCGAAGTCTGCAGTTTCTCGTTGACCGCAATGCCTCCCAACGGGCCCAATTCCAGGCCGGCGTCCTGCGCCAGAGTGGTCTCGGGGCGTACCCCGATCGCGGCGATCACGACGTCGGCGGGTATCTCTTCGCCGGTGTTGGTGGTGACTCCGCTTGCGGTGATCGCCTGGGCTGCGGCGTTGAGGTGCAGGTGAACACCGTTATCGCGCAACCGGTCGTGGACGAGGGAGGCAAGTTCCGGGTCGAGGGGCGCCATCACCTGCGGGCTGAACTCGATGAGGTGAGTGGTGATGCCGCGATGGGTGAGGTTTTCTGCGACTTCTACTCCGATGAAACCACCGCCTATGATGGCAACACTCTTGGCGTTGGACACGGCCGAGTGGATGCGGTCGGTGTCTTCGATGTCTCGCAAGGTGAAGGCGTTTTCGATACCGGGGATAGGCGGTAGGACGGGCCGGGCGCCCGGTGAGAGCACGAGCTGGTCGTAGTGCAGTTGGTACGTTTCATTCTCGCCCGAGCGCACGGTGAGAACCTGGTTTTCACGGTCGATGGCAGTCGCTTCGGCGTTGACGCGTACGTCAAGGGCAAACCGCTCGGCGAGGGACTGCGGGGTCTGAAGAAGGAGGGCGGAGCGGTCGGTGATGACCTCACCGACGTAGTAGGGCAGACCACAGTTGGCGAACGAGACATATCCGCTCTTTTCGAGCACAACGATGTTGAGGTTTTCGTCGAGGCGACGCAGGCGGGTGGCGGTGCTCATGCCACCAGCCACGCCGCCGATAATGACGATGGTGCGAGGGGCACCTGAGGGGTCTGAAGAAGTTTTCATAACTCTATAGTGATACCCCTGGGGGTATTTGTCAAATACCCGCGGGGGTATTGTAGAATAAGCGTATGCAACTAGATACTGAAGAACTTCAAGGCGTGGTGCGCCGCCTCAAGCGCGCCCAGGGTCAGATTGGCGGCATCATCAAGATGATCGAAGAGGGTCGTGACTGTAAGGACGTCGTCACCCAGCTCGCTGCCGTGTCGAAAGCCCTCGATCGCGCTGGGTTCGTGGTCATTGCCACCGGTCTACGTGAGTGTGTTGTCAATGGTGAAGATGGCGAGCAGGAGCTCAATATTGCACAGATGGAGAAGATGTTCCTCTCACTAGCGTAGGGAAGGTTTGGAGCATCTGATGATGCCCCGTGGATTACTCGAAGGTCGTTGCTGGCCGGGGAGTGATGCACGGGGCATTTCTGTCTTAATCTCATCAACCGCATCTGGGCGTGTCTCTGTGGGTAGGTGTGGTCTGACTTTCTCGGTTGGTGCCGCTCATTGGTGAGTAAACGCCGATTTGCCCCATATCGTCGGCGGCCCGGCGTGACGGTCTTTTCTGAGTCATGAGGGTGGTTGGGTAAAACCGGCTCCTATGGGTCGGTCAAAAAAGGGGGGGTGGACTGGGAATGCTTTATAAATACGGACAACATCGTTTCTGTTTCTTAAGCAACGAGTGTCTATCGGGTCTCATGTGATGCAATTTTGAAATGTTTTCCTGATGAAAGTAGATGAGGGCTACAGGGCCAAACTAGAGGTTGTCGTTTTAGACGACACGTGTAGTGATTACTCAGAGGTAATGTATGGTAAACCGCGCCGCGGGGTGCATCCTCCCACATCAGCGGCGGGTGTCTCGACTGCAGGGTATGGAGGGTGGTTCGGTATTGAGGTCATTCTTTGTGCCGGGTTGGTAGGTGGGAACTGCCGGTGGAAACAGGGGTTATATGAATGTCGTTAGAGCAAATATGAGACCTGGTTGGTAGAAACTAAAGAGACTAAACATTAGTGTGGTCAGACCTTAGAATATATTTCTCTGTAAAGTGTTAAAGTAAAGTTGAGAATAGGTTTTGTAAAGATAGCTGTCTGAATAGGCTGTGCACCACATGGGAGAAACCTGAAAGGCCGTGGGGAGGTCGGTTGCGGCTGTGGGTTTTCTGGGTGATAGACTTCGCCCGTTTAGGGGAGCTTATGGCGCAGCGTCATGTCAGCCAGTCTTTTCTCACCCCTCGCTGTCGTGTCGCGCCTCCCGGCCGCGATGAGAGTGTGAGGCGAAGCTGGGTCGCGACGAGTGGTTCACAAGGCTCTAATCGGCCCCTGACTAAGGGTGTTGATAGATTACGTTAACTAAACTGATTGTCGCGTATCTTCCGCCGGGCTCCCTTTTTAAAATATTTCTCAAGAAATGCTCTCTAAGATATGGGAATCGATAAAATTTACGTGTATAAATGAGTAGTCGGTTGACGCGAAACAACCGCACTAAGGACGATCCTCAGTATCTGCTAAATCTGAGATCCGTCCGGATTCCTCGATTATGGTGAGCGCAGCGTCCGACGTTGCTCGGCGTATGCGCTGATTTCCCCAGCCCCTCGGCATTTCCCCTAAGATGTCGAGGGGCGTCGAGGTATCTGAGGGCTTTTACTCCCTGGCCTGTTACAACCGGGCCGTGCGGTTCTTCCGATCCCTGTTTCTACCCCGTTTCTTCCGCGCACCGTGCCGCGTAGGCTGGTGGTATGAGTGAATCCATTGAATACCGCCAGCTCGGCGCCTCCGGCCTCACCGTCTCAACTGTGGGCCTCGGATGCAACAACCTGGGACGCGCCGGAACCCCCACCGAAGATCAAGACGGAGTCAACTCCGTGATCTCGGCCGCCTACGAGGCCGGCATCAATCTCTTCGACGTTGCTGATATCTACGGCAAAACCCCCGGCACCAGCGAAAAAATGTTTGGCTCAGCCCTCCAACACCTGGGTTCTTCCGCACGTGATGACATCGTGGTCGTGTCTAAATTCGGCATGGACATGAAGGGCAGCAACGGCACCGACCACGGCGCGCGCGGCTCCCGCCGCTACATCATGCGCGCGGTCGAGGCGTCCTTGAAGCGGCTGGGCACCGACCACATCGACCTGTACTTCTACCACACCCCAGACGGTGTGACCCCGGCCGAAGAAACGCTCGCCGCGCTGAACACCCTGATCGACCAGGGCAAGGTTCGCTACATCGGCCACTCCAACCACGCCGGGTGGCAGATCGCCCAAGCCGAGTACATCGCCCGCGAACTGGGCGCGCAACGGTACGTGGCGGCCGAGAACCACTACAACCTGCTCGACCGACGCGCCGAACTCGAGGTCATGCCCGCCGCCCGCCATTTCAACCTCGGCGTGTTGCCGTACTTCCCGCTGGCGAACGGCCTGCTGACCGGCAAATACCGCAAGGGGCAGGCCCCCGAGGGATCCCGGCTTTCTCACTCGAAGAAAGAGGTGCTCGAGAATGCCGACTGGAACCAGCTCGAGGCCTTCTCTGCGTTCTGTGCAGAGCGCGGGATCACCGAGGTGCAGGCGGCCTTCAGTTGGCTCGCCGCGCAGTCACCGGTGGCCTCGGTGATCGCCGGGGCAACCACCGTCGACCAGGTGCGCACCAACGCGGCCGCGGCGTCCGTGGAATTCACCGCGGACGACCTCGCGAAACTCGACGAGATCTTCCCCGCACCCGCGCGGATCGCGCTCTTCTAGGCGGATGCCCGCCTGGGCGTACCGGTTCGCCCCGCACAACTATTCCCGAAAATACCTTTGGCGCCACCCCAGTGTGGCGTCAACGGTATTTCTAGAGAACCTCAGACAGCGTTGCCGTCAGCTCGGTGGTCGCGAGTTTCTTCTGCGTGGCTCGCAGGCCCAAGTCGGAATAGGGCACCGTGAACTCCTGGTGCTTCGGCTGGAGCCGCCAGCTAGTGCTCGAATAGCGCTTGAGGTACGGGGAATAGGTGCGCATGAGAACCTTGCCGCCCCGGTTGTCGAAGTGCATGAGCCGCACGAACGACTGCCCACCCTCGGGCAGATCTTGATAGTCGAAGAGCACGTTGTGCACGGTGCGTTGCGAGCCGCCGTCGCTGAAGCGGTGAAGCGTGTGAAGGGCCCCGTGGTAGTGCCCGCCGATCACCATGCGCACATTGGGGTTCTTGGCGACCACCTGGTCGTGCAGCGCCGTGGCCGAACCGGGGTAGCTACCGTCGACGTCTAGGTAATTGTGCACGCAAATGATCGCGGTGCGTTCGGGGTGCGCCGCCAGCACCTGGTTCATCCACGCGAACTGGTCGGCGCCGGGCATCCAAGTCATGTACAGCATCAAGAAGTCGTGACCGCCGGCATTGATCAGGTCGTAGTGGCCGCGGTTGTTCTGGTGGCTACCGCCGTACCACGGACGCCCGGAAAAGCGGGACGAGCCGAACCAGTTGCTGTAGATCGGAAAGCCCTTGAAGTCGTACTGCCCGACGTCGTGGTTGCCGCCCAGTACACCGTAGGGCAACGCGGCGCGGTCGAGCAGGCGGTAGGCGGCGTCCGCCCGCTCCCACTGGATGGGTTGATCGTATTCATCGACGATATCCCCGGTGTGGAAGAGGTACTGCAGGTTCATGTCGCGGCGGCGACGCAACAGGTAATCGTGGATATCGAGTTGGCGCTGCGGGAATTGCTCGTTGTAATACTGCGTGTCGGTTTCCCAGGCGAGGGTGAAGTCGTAGGCCGAGCGGGGAGTATCCTCGGGGTGCTCGTAGGTCACGGCCGAGTCGCGGAACGACAGGTTGCCGCCGGCGTACCCCACCGAGTGTTGCACCACCACGCGGATCGCGTTGTTGATCAGGCGACCGGCGACGTCCACGGACGCCTCCAGGCGGGCCGAGCCGTCCGCAGCTACGTGGGTGCTCGCCACCTCGTCGTACCCAGAAATTCCCGCGTTCCAGACCAGCAGGCGCACTAACTGACCCGGGTTGGCGGTGCCGCGCCAGACGAGGCTCACGCATTGCCCGCTACGTACCGGCACGTCGAATTGTTCGAAGGGCAGGGCGTCCCAGGAGGTGACGGTGGCGTGCTCCGAAATTTCGTAGGACGAGCGCCACCCCTGGTTGGCGTCCCGCACCTTGCCGGCGCGGACGGTGAAGTCGCCGCCGGTCAGTGAGAGTGTGGTGGCTGCGTGGGAGGGAGCGGTTGCGCCGAGAGTGAGCCCCAGCCCGGCGGTGGCGGCCAGCGAACCGGTCAACACGGTGCGGCGGGGGACGAACGAGGTTTCGGTCTGGGAAGCGTTCACGGTGTCTCCTGTGAGTGATGAATATGCCCCTTCAGTAGTACTGGTGGGGTCTGAACGGAACGCTAATTCTGTGTGGCCTGCACCTGGCGCGGGTGGAAACTGTGTTCTCCTGGTCAGCGCGGGGTCCTGGGCGGGGGGTGACCGCGAAAGTTCCGTTCTGACCGCGAGATGTTGAACTCGAATCGTTCATGACCGCGAAAGTGTCGAAATGACCGCCACATGGCGGTCATTTCGACACTTTCACAGTCACGATCAAATCGGGGGGGGGGGTAGGGGGCCGAGCGTCTTAAGGCCCCCGGACGCCCCGGCGCCCGGAACGCCCGGACACCCGACGTCGTGCCGTAGCGGGCAATCGGCGCTGTGCCGCAGCGGGCGTCCTCACCGGTCCTCCCAGAAAATAAAAAAGAGACTCGCCGGGCGCCTTGCCGCAAAACTGTGAAACTCGCGTAGAGTGAAGCTCAGTGTTCAACGGTTGGTTGAGTAAGTTTTGAAGCAGTAACAGTTTGAATTTTTGCGGTTCCTCTCGGAAACGAACACTACCTCTTAGCGCTCGAGGTCTGAGCGCAGGTTTTCCAGGAGGAAACTTCTTATGGCAACTGGCACCGTTAAATGGTTCAACGCTGAAAAGGGCTACGGATTCATTCAGCCCAACGACGGATCGGCCGATCTGTTCGCACACTTCTCCGCCATCAACTCCAATGGCTTCCGTTCGCTCGATGAGGGCGACAAGGTTGAGTTCGAGTCGGAGCAGGGCCCCAAGGGTCCCCAGGCTACGAACATCAGCGTTCAGCGCTAATAACTTGAGCCGGGCAAACGCCCGGTGACAGCACAAGGGCCCGGCATCTTTCACGATGCCGGGCCCTTTCGCGTGCACCCGCAGTCTTCGCTAGTGCCGCAGGTCGTTCTGGGCCAAGTTTTGACCTAACCGGGAGTGCTTGTACCCGTAGAGGGCGTAGTAGACGAAGGCTACCGCGATCCAGAGCAAGCAGACCAGCAGGGTGATCGGGCGTAGGGTCACGATGATCACCACACAGCCGATGGCCGAGAGGATCGGCACCACCGGGTAGCCGGGAACGCGGAAGGAACGCGGGAGGTCGGGGTGGGTGCGGCGCAGGATCATCACGCCGATGGACACTACGAGGAACGCCAGCAGGGTTCCGATCGAGGTCATTTCGGCCAAGAAGTTGATGGGAACAACACCGGCGAGGATCGCAATCACCACGGTTACGATCCAGGTGTTGGCGACCGGGGTCTTCGACTTCGGGTCAACGCGGCGGAAGATCGGCGGTAGCAGACCGTCGGCAGACATCGAGTAGAGAATACGGGTCTGGCCGTAGAGCACCACCAGGGTCACCGAGATGATCGAGACGATCGCGCCCGCTGCTAGCACGGTGGAGAAGATGTTCGAACCAGTGACGTCGTTGAGGATCGCAGCGAGACCTGCCTCTTGGCCGTCAAACTTCGCGACGGGTTGGGCGGCGATGGCGACGGTGGCCACCAGCACGTAGAAAGCGGTGACGATCACCAAGGACAGGATGATGGCCAGCGGCATGTTGCGGCGGGGGTTCTTGGCTTCCGAGCCTGCGGTGGAGACCGCGTCCAGGCCCACGAAGGTAAAGAACACGACGCCGGCCGCCCCGAGGATGCCGCTCGCACCGGCGTCCCAGAACCCAGCGAAGTGGTCGGTGTTCCATCCCTGAATGCCGAGGATCACGAAGAAAGCCAGCACGATCAGCTTCATGGCGACCATGATCGCGTTGAGCGTGGTCGACTCGCGGGCACCGCGGGAGAGCAAGAGACCGCAGGCGAAGATGAGGACGACGGCGGGCAGGTTGATCATGCCGCCTTCCTCGGGTGCGTAGGAGAGCGCGTCGGGTAGCGCGAAGCCGAACAGCGTGTTGGTCAGCTCGTTAATGTACTGCGACCAGCCGACGGCCACCGCCGCCACCGAAACGCCGTATTCGAGCAGGAGGCAGGCACCGATGAGCACGGCCACACCCTCGCCGAGGGTTGCGTATGCATAGGAATACGACGAACCAGACACCGGGACGGCACCGGCCATCTCTGCGTAGCACAGCGCGGTCAGACCTGCGACGATGCCCGCGATGATGAACGAGACGATGGTAGCCGGGCCGGCCATGGGCACGGTTTCGGACAGGATGAAGAAGATACCGGTGCCGATGGTGGCACCGACGCCGAGGGAGGTCAGCTGTACGAGGCCGAGATTGCGGGCTAGGCCGGTTTTGCCGTGCGCGTCGTCGATGTCGTCGTAACCCCCGATGGGTTTGCGACTGAGGAGGCGCTCTTTAACGGTTGCCATAATGGGTGGCTCCTGGTGACGTGGATTCGCGGTGACCCCGCGGTGAGAATGGAATAATTATACATACATATGTAATTTATGCATCTTGTGTGATGTGCGACATGTGTGTATCCTAGACCACTTAAATGCTGATCGGAACCCATCAACTCTGGGTGTGGCGGCGGACATTGAGGGCGGCTACCCCTCGCGAGGTCACTTTCTGGTGAAAATTTTGAGAGATTTCTCAGGAAAAGTGCGACACATATCCAAATTCCGTTGTGTGACCGCTTACTATGTTCAATAAATGTCCCCCATACTGGGGAATGCATCCCCCATATCACTCACATTCGCACATTCCTGGAGAACACGATGTACCCCCGTTCGAAGAGGACCATCCTTACTACCGCTTCACTTTCTTCGGCCACGCTGGCCCTGCTTTTCTCTGGCATTGCCCCCGCTTCTGCCATTGAATACCCCGGCCCGTTGCCTGCTCCCGCCGCCTCTTCCGTGCCCGCGCCGACCCTGGCGTCCGCGGCGGCGACTAGCGATTACCCCACCCTGGAAACCGGTGTTCAGCTGCCCCCGGGTTACCTGGCCGGCACCGTGGTGACCGTCGAGCAGAACGTGCACCGCCAGACCTGGATCGATCAGCTCAAGCAGCTACGCTCCGACATGTGGGACGAAAACCCCGTCTTCAACACCGACGGCGCGACAGGCACCCAAACCCTGCAGGAATTCCTGGCTCAGCACGGCATCACCACCAAGGCCCAGTACCTCGACAACGTGCGCTGGGATGCCAACCTCGAGAAGCTCGCCCTGCAGCGCGCCGCCGAGATTCAGGTGTTCTACACCCACCAGCGTCCGACCGGGCACGGCCTAGACTCGACCGGGTACAACTTCTTTGAGAACATCGCCCTCGACTTCCGCGTCGATGAGCTGATCCAGGCCTGGGGTTACGACGAACTGCCGGCGCTCAAGCAGTCCGGTGGCGCGTTCGGCCCCGCTAACGGGCACCTGCACAACATGCTCAACCCCAGCGCCGACGGCTTCGCCATGGCTTTCTTGCCCGGCACCAATGGCACCCTGGACGCCGGCGTGTGGGTTGCCCCGCTGCGCTACTCGGGCAACAGTGTCGGCGAAAACCTCGACGGCACCTATCTTTCGAAGTTCACCCTTCCCGAGTCGCTGGTGGCCAAGTACACCATCTCCACCGCCGCCAGCCAGATCAACGTCGGTCAGACCACCGACGTGGTGATCAACCCGGCCACCGACCCCGCCTACCCGGGGCTGGGGCAGACCCAGCTGCGCGGCACCTGGTCGTCTTCTAACGACGCGATCGCCACCGTGGACGCCGACGGTCGGGTGACCGGCCTATCCGGCGGCACCGCGACCATCACCTTCACTTCCGACCAGGAGGCGGCGATGGTGGCGGCGGCCCCCGAGTCGTTCAGCGTGGACATCACCGTGGTGGGTGCGGCCGCGGAGCCGACCCCGGCCCCCGCTGACCCCACGCCGACCGAAACCGCGCCTGCTCCGGCTCCGGCGCCGAGCGACCCGGCACCGGCTCCCGCGCCGACTGATCCGGCACCCAGCGAGCCTGCTCCGTCTGCCCCCGCGCCCACCGAACCCGCACCTACTGAACCCGCCCCGAGCGACTCCGCACCGGCCCCCGCCCAGCCGAGCCAGCCCTCCACCGTGCTGCCCGCACCTGCGACCCCGGCCCCCGCTGACGCGGCACCCGCGCCGGCACAGCCGTCCGCACCGGCGCCGAACAACAGTGCCGATGCTGACTTTGAGTACAAGAACTGCGCGGCGGTCTGGGCGGCAGTTGGCGGCCCCATTCACGTCGGTGACTACGGGTACGGCCCCGGCCTGGACGCCGATCGTGACGGCACCGCCTGCGAACTTGCCCCCGGTTACGAGAACACCGGCAACGGGAGCACCGGTCAGGACTTCCACCTGGCTGATTCGGCCTACACCGGCGGTGGTTACTACGCCGGTGAAAGCTACTACGCTGACGACTCACAGGGTTACTCCGACCCCCAGTTCTACCCGGCAGATAGCTCGGCCGATGAGTCGTACTACGGCACCCTGGCCAACACCGGCTTCGGCGCAGTGCTCGCCTTCTCCGGCGGATTGTTCCTGCTCGCCGTAGGCACCGCAGCGGTGCTCGGCGCGCGTCGTTCGGGACGCTCCACCCGCTAAGGCTCTCGCCTCAGGCTCACGCTTCAGGCCGCGCCGCAAAAAAATTGCCTCGGCAACCCTATCTGGAGGGGTTGCCGAGGCTTCTTTAATGTGTCGATCGGGTAACGCTTAGGCCCGCTCGGAACCGAGGGCGGCGCTTGCGGGGTGCGACCCAGCCGCAGCGTTCTCCTCGGAGGCAAGTGCGGCGTCCAGCCCAGCGCCGGGGTTCGGCTTGGTGAGCAGCGAAACCACCACATAGGCCGCCAGCGCGCACCCCAGCCCGATGTAGATCGGCTGGTTTGCGGTCACGCCGAAGATCGCGATGCCCGCAACCACACCCGCCGCGCCGGCCACGATCGAGGCCAGGGCACCGGCACCGGTCGCACGCTTCCAGAGCAGGCCGCCCATCGTGGCCACCAGAAGCCCGCCGATCAGAATGTTGTAGGCGGTGCGCAGTGCGGTCACCGTGTCGGTCATGTACAGCGCCAGCACCGTGGCCAACGCACCGAGTACCACCAGGTACACGCGGTCGGCGGCCACTGAACCCTCGTTGCGTCCGGGGGCGGGCTTGCCGGTGAGCATCGGCACGATATCCACTCGCATGATGGTGGATGCCGCGATCAGCGTTCCCGAGGCAGTGGACATCATCGCGGCCACGCCGGCAGCCAACACCACTCCGCCCAAACCGGCAGGAAGGTAATTCTGCGCCATGGTGGCGAAAGCGTCGTCGGCCTTGGTCAAGTTGGGCTCCAGCACCCGTGCGCACATGCCGATCACCGCACCAGCCACGCCGTAGGCGGCCACGTAGATACCGGCGACGGTACCGCCCCAGCGAGCCACACGTGGGGTGGCTGCGGTGAACACGCGCTGCCAAATCACCTGACCCGAAAGTTGACCCAGGGTGTACAGCACGAACATGGTCAACAGGGAGGGGAAGCCGACGGAACCGGGCTGGAAGAACTCGGCATCCAGGCGCGAGGTCAGACCCGACCAGCCGCCGGCGTTCGCCAGCGAGACCGGCAACAGCAAGAAGAACATACCCACGGTCATGAAGGCGAACTGGAACATATCGGTCAGGGTGATAGCCCACATGCCACCGAGCATCGAGTAGAGAATCACCACGACCGCACCCAGCAGAATCGACCAGGTGCTGTTCAATCCGAAGAGCACGCGGAAGATCGAGGCGTAGGCGGTCGTGGAGGTCACTGCAATCATGATGGTGAAGGCCAGCATCACGATCGAAGAGACCCGGGTGGTCAGCTTCGAACCGTAGCGGGCAGACAGCACCTGCGAGACGGTGTAGAGCTTGAAGCGGGTGATGGTGGGCGCGAAGAAGAGGCTGAGCAGAATCACGCCCGCCGCAATAGAGACCACGAGCCACATGCCTGCAATGCCCTGTGTGTATCCCAGGGCCACGCCACCGATGGTGGACGCGCCTCCCAGTACCAGCGCCACCAGCGAGCCGGTATAGAGTACGGGGCCCAGGCGTCGGCCGGCGACGCGAAATTCTTCGTTGTTCTTGGATCGATTTCGGCCGATAAACCCGAAGATCACGAGCGCGAGAACGTAGATCGAAATGATGAGAACGTTCATTGTTCCTCACAGGTGGTTCTACTAAGACGCTTCATTCTTGCACATATTAAGAGACTATGACGCGCGCGAGTACGGCGGTTCTCCGCGCGGGAGTAGGGTTGGCGTAACCCCTGTTGTATTCCCCCTGGAAAGAACCACAATGTACCCCTCAAAATCATCTCTTTCTGTGATCTCTCTCGCATGCGTGGCGGCGCTCGCGCTGGGCGGCTGCTCGGCCGGTTCCGACACCTCCGCACAGGACGCCGGTGGCAAGTCCTCTGCCTCATCGCAGGCCTCTGGTTCGGCGAATTCTTCTAGTTCCGCGCAGTCCTCGGCGTCCGCGGGGCAGTCGGGGGCGGCGTCCTCGGAATCTCCCTCGGCCACCCCCAGCCCCTCGGCGGACACCTCGGCGAAGATCTTCGACGGCAAGCGCTACGTGGCGCTCTACGGTGCGCCGGGCAACCCTGCCCTGGGCGTGCTGGGGGAGCAGGGCCCCGCCGAATCGGTCACGCGCGTGAAGCAGCTCGTGGAGCAATACCAACCGCACTCTCAGGAGAAGGTGGTGCCCGCGTTTGAGGTGATCGCGACGACCGCCTCGAGCGTGCCCGGTGCGGACGGCGACTACTCGGACGAGGCGTCCGTGGAGAGCCTGAAGCCGCTGGTGGACGAAGCGGAGAAGAATGGCGTATATGTCGTGCTCGACATACAGCCTGGTCGTAGTGACTTTTTGAGCCAGATCAAGCGGTACGAGGAGCTGCTGAAGCGGCCGAACGTGGGCGTGGGTATCGACCCCGAATGGCGACTGTTGCCGTGGCAGGTGCACCTGGAACAGATCGGTTCGGTGACGGCTGAGGAGGTCAACCAGTCGCTGGCCTACCTGGCTGAGCTAACCGCGAAGAATGGGTTGCCGCAGAAGATGGTGGTCGTACACCAGTTCACGCAGTCGATGATCTCGAACCGGGAACTGCTGGATGTGTCGCACCCCGAGCTGGCGCTGACCCTGCATGCCGATGGGCACGGTACCCCCGGGTTGAAGAAGGACACCTACGCCTCGCTGTTGCAGGGGTTGTCTCCGCAGATTAAGCCCTCGTGGAAGAACTTCTACGACGAAGACACCCCGATGCTCACCCCCGCCGAAACCTACGCGCTGACCCCGAAGCCCTGGGTGGTCACGTACCAGTAGGCGCGCTCTTTTGGGTTGCGACCGCGACTCGCCCGGGTCTTCCGGTTTTGTACCCTGAAAATCACCCAGTATGTCAAAAAGTGCATACTGGGTGATTTTCGGGGTACAAACCCGCTCATGTCTGGTGTGTCACCGCGCCTGCACTGCGTAACACAATCTAATTGTGACTTGAATCACTGTAGAATGGGTAAACCTCATCAACACCCACCGAAGCTTCCCTGTGAGGCGTACCTACCGAATGAGTGATACCCATGAAGTCCCCATCCGTACCCATTCCATCACTTCTTCTTGGGCTGGCATCCCTGACCTTACTGGCTGTCTGTTTCCGCGTCACCATGCCGACTGCCGCGGGGCGCCTGACCACCGGAGACCTCCTGGTTTCCGGGGCCGGTCTGGCCGTCACGGTGTTGGCGGCCCTAGCCCTCGCACGTCGCGACGCTAAGATTGCCAGCCAGCGAACGATGCGCGTCCGGGCCTTGACTCTTATCCCGCGTGCTGTGGCCTACTTTGGGGCCGCTGCCGCCCTCTGCGCGCTGATCGCATGGTTCCTTGATGCCAACATCTTCCCGAACGAGATCACCAGGCCGGCCATTGCCTATTCTTCGGGTCTCAGCGCGCACGCATGGGAGGCTCATGGTCTTTATCACGGTATTGCCTGGGCGCAATTCATGGTCTTTTTCGCCGCGGTTTTGCCCGGTACCCTACGGTCGTTGAAGGTCCCTGACCTCTGGATCCTGCCGGGGTCTGCGACTCTCGGAGGGCTCTTCTGGGTGGAACAGGGTTTGGCCGTGGCTGTTCCCGCCGGCCTCTTCGCGTGTCTGCTTTCGCTGATCTGGTTGGTCGCACGGGGGCTCGGTGCGGTTCTGCTCAGTGCGGCATTCACCCTCAGTTGCTCGGCGACACTGCCCCTGCTCTCACCAGTCGGGCAGATCGAATTCACCGGGTGGCTCAACAGTGCGATGAACCTCAGTTTTGTTGTGACCGTGGCTGTGATCCTGGCAGGGTTGTTCGTTGCCATCCGCAACTCGACCCGTGGTGCGATCCAAGATGACGGCCCCTCCATTCATGAACAGCGGTGGCGGGCCTTCGTCCGGTCGCAGATCTTGGCTGGTCCTTAGGGAACCCCCGGACCGGGCTGGGACTCCCGGTTCTCTGTGCTTCCAGATCGCGAGTCGCCCGGGACTTCCGGTTCTGTACCCTGAAAATCACCCAGTATGTCAAAAAGTGCATACTGGGTGATTTTCTGGGTACAAACCCGCCCATGCCGAGCGTGTCACCGCGCCGGACGCCTCATCCCGGCCGCGTCCGTTCCAGACCCCGCCCGTCCCGCCGCGCCGCGCACCCCGCCCAGTCATGCTCTCCCGTCCCGCCCCGCCTTACCTCCCCTCACCGTTCACCCAGGGTTTACCGCGCGGTCACGCCCGCGGGCGTCCCCGTTCAGCTCGGTCTCCTAACGTGGGCACCTTGAGGTGAGGCCGACGCGCCGAACCCCGCGTCCGGGTGGGTGCCGCTCCGCGGAGGGCCCCGCCAGCACCGAAGGCAACACAGGAGCCCACATGACCCGCCGAATCTTCGCCCATCGCGGCCTCAGCGCGATCGCACCCGAAAACACCCTCGCCGCCATCGGTGCCGGGGCGGACCACGGGGTGCGCTGGTTCGAAACCGACGTCGACGTGATCGGCGACGGCACCGCGGTCGTGCTGCACGACCCCACCCTCGACCGCACTACCAACCGCACCGGCCCCGCCACCGCGCTCACCGCCGCAGACCTCCCAGACGTGGACGCCGGCGGCTGGTTCTCGCCCGAATTCGCCGGTCAGCCGCTGCCCACCCTGGGTCAGCTGGTCGATCTGATGAACGAGAAGAAGCTCGACGGCAATATCGAACTCAAGCCGCACGCCCCGTCGAAGGAGGGCGTGCTGAAGCTGGTGGAGGCTGCGATCGCCGAACTCGAGCGGCTCGATGCCGAGCGTCGGGTGGTCATCAGCTCCTTCCATCACCTGGCCCTGGCGGAGTTTAAGCGCCGCGCCCCGCAGTATGAGGTCGCCCCGCTGATGTGGGCGCAGGGGCTGGAGGTCAGCTGGCAGTCACAGCTTGAAATGCTCGACTCCACCACCATCCACCCGCACCACCTGGCGCTCACTCCCGAGTTGGTGGCGCAGATGAAGGATGCCGGGATCACCATCAACACCTGGACGGTCAACGACCGCGCCCGCACCAACCAGCTCTTCAACTGGGGCGTGGACGGCGTGATCACCGACCTGGCCCACGAGTTCGTGCACCTGGAGCGCTAGGTTCTGAGCGCCCGGGGGGCGGGTGGCCAGCCCGTAACCCCGCGACCCGACCCGTAGCCCGCACTGGCTCGGGCCGCGCCTGCCCCGGCTTGCGGCGTCCGACCCGCGTCCCCGCATTGACGCGCCGCCGAGCCGACCGCCCGCCCCGCCCCGCCGTGACGACCCACTACCGGGGCTTCTCCGGCCCAGCCATACCCCCGCCACACCCCAAACTAATCAGTTTTATTGATAAGTTTTCCTGATGGGTGTAGCCTGGCGCCATGAGCAAAACATCCACACGTGTACTGGCCGAGCGCGTCCGCGAGTTCGCGTGGCGCCTGAACCGACGAGCCTCCGCCGCCTCCGCGGGAGTGGGTCCCTTCACCGCCTCGCAAGAGCTGATCGCCGTGCGCATCTTCCAGCGTCCGGGGCTGACCGGCGCCGAACTGGCCCGCCTGCTTCTGCTCACCCCGCAGTCCATCAACGCCACCGTGGCCACCCTGATCGAGGGCGGCTGGGTGACCGTGGAACGCAGCGAAACCGATGGACGCCGCCGCGAACTTCACCTCACCGCGGCGGGTTGCCAGGCCGTTGAGCAGATCCGCTCCGCCCGTTCCGCGTGGCTCAGTGAACTACTCGACGAGCGCCTCAGTGCCTGCCAGCGCGCAGACGTCAAACGAGCGCTCGACCACCTCGACCAGATTTTCTAAACCTCTCAGAGAAGGAGTTTCCCATGGCTATCACCGCCATCGATCAGAACGTTGCACTCATCGCCGTAGACATGCAGCAGGGTATCCTGGGATTCGCCCCCGAATCCGAGGCGCAGCGGATCATTCAGAACACCACCCGCATCGCCGACGAGCTACATCGCCGCGGTCTACCCGTGGTCTGGGTTCGTGCGCTGGGCATGCCCGAGGGTCGCAAACAGATCAACCCGCCGGTCGGCGAGCCCGATGAGAACTTCGCCGCCCCCGCCGAGGGCCTTCCCATCGACGAGTCCCTCGACCTCGAGGTCTTCAAGAAGGCGCTCTCCGGTTTCACCCAGCCCGCCCTGCACGAGTTCCTGCAGAAGCACAACGTCACCCAGGTGCTCATCACCGGACTGGCCGCCGGCGTGGGTGTGGAATCCACCGCACGCTCGGCCTTCGACCACGGGTACAACGTGGTCGTGGTGTCCGACGGCCTGACCGACCCCGACCCCGAGCGTATGGCCAACTCGTTGCAGCGCACCATGCCCGCCTTCTCCGAGATCGGCACCACCGAGGACGTCCTGGCCCAGCTGAACGAAGCCCGCTAAGGTGACTGCCACGAACCACATCACCCCGGCCGCTTCGTCGACCCACAGTAACCGTTCCCCGCTGACCCCGGGCTTCACCTTCGCGGTGTTGCTGGGGGTCACCCTCAACCCGCTCAACACCTCGGTGATCGCCACCGCGCTGGTAGGTATCGGGCGAGACTTTGGCGTGAACACCGCCGAGCTGGCTCTGCTGATCTCGGTGCTCTATGTGGTCAGTGCCGTGGCTCAACCGCTGATGGGCCGCATCGCCACCCGCTATGGCGCCCGGACTGTCTATCTGGTCGGATTGGTGCTCGCCGGCTTGGGTGGGGTGATCGGTTGGGGTGCGCCGTCCTTCGGGTTTCTCATCGCAGCACGCCTGGTGCTGGGCCTGGGCACCGCCGCCGCGTACCCCACGGCGATGATGATGATTCGGCAGATCACCGAACGACATCGGCAGCCCGTACCGGCCCAGCTGCTCTCATTGGTGGCGGCCTCTGGGCACGTCATGGCCGCCGTGGGCCTGCCCGTGGGTGGCCTGCTGGTCTCGATCTTCGGATGGCGTTCGGTCTTCGCCATGAACGTGCCGCTGGCGCTGATCTCCCTGGTGGCGGTGCTGGCCTTTGCTCGCGTGCCCGGCGCCAACGACCGCGTTGACGACGGCACCGGTTGGCGTACCTTCGACCCGGTGGGAGTGTTACTCTTTGCTCTCTGCATCACCGCCACCATGATCACCCTGCGCGATTTCACCCACCTCAACGTCTGGGCGGCCGCCGTCATGGTGCTCACCGCCGGTGCGCTGTGGGTGTGGTCGCATCGGGCCGCCGCGCCCCTGCTGGACGTCCGCAAACTCGGTTCCAACGGCGCGTTACTGCGCACGTACCTCCGGCTGGTCTTCACCTTCGCGGTGCTCTACGCGATGCTCTACGGCGTGAGCCAGTGGCTCGAACAGGCCCGCGGGTTCGACCCCTCAACGGTTGGCTTCTTGATGATCCCGATGTCTGCACTGAGCGCTTTGGCTTCGATGGCGGTTGGGCGCGGCGCTCGGGTGCGTTCGCTACTGGTGGCCTCGTCGGTGCTGATGGTGGCAGCCGCCGCCGGTCTCGTGGCGGCCGCCCTCTGGCACAGCGTGTGGATCGCGGTCGCGGCCGTGAGTGCCGCCGGCATCGCGATGGGCATGAACAACGTGGGTAACCAGGCCATGCTGTACCTGGCCAGTCCCGCCGCCGACATGGGCGTGAACAGCGGCTTCTACCGCACCTTCTCGTATGTGGGCGGGTTCGTGGCCACGGGCCTGCTGGGCACCGTGTTTCTGGACGCCGCCACGGACGCCCGCATGGGCGTGCTCGCCGCCGTCTTGGGCGGGCTGGGTGTGGCTCTCGTGGCGCTGGTGGCCCTCGACCGGAAGATCCCGGCGCGGGCTAACTAACTCTCCGGGGTGCTCAACCGCTCGGTGCGAAAGCCCGGTTCCGGGTTGCAGGTGACCTTGTACTTGGTGTCTGAGAGCTTGGTGATCTTGCGGACGTAATTCTGGGTCTCGCCAAACGGCGGAACGTCCTTGTACTTCTCGACCGCACCGGGGCCGGCGTTGTAACCGGCCAGCGTCAACTGCATCAACCGGGTTTCGTCACCGTGAGCCAGCGGCTTGAGGCGATTCTTGAGGTAGGCCAGGTAGCGGCCCTGGGCGGCGATGGAGTCGTGCGGGTCGTTGATGTCACCGCCGTTGCCCCAGCGATCCCAGGTGTCGGGGGTGAACTGGGCCAAACCCTGCGCCCCGGCATGCGACGACACCCCGCTGCGCCAGTGCGACTCGGTCTCCAACTGCGCGGCGAGCACACCGGGGCGGAACCCCGCCTCGTCCGCGGCTGAACGCAGAGAGTCGCGCACTTCCACGGGGGCGTACCCCAGGTCGGTCATTCCGCAGTAGCTGTCGTGGGTGGCGGCCAGACCCGCCACGCCGGTTCCCAGCAGGACGCCCGCGGCCAGCACCTGCCAGTGCGCCAGCGCCCCGGCGGTCAGCTTTTGTACGCCGGAGTACTTGGGTCGAGGGGACTCTGCAGGATGTTGCTCTTTCATCGTCACTAGACTAGCGCACGCGGTGGAGGCCTCGGCGTGGCCGCGAACCGTGATTCCCCGCACCGCGGGCGTCCTGGGTTGCGGGGAATCCTCCGAGTGAACCAGGTTTAGCGGGTCACCTTAATCAGGCCGCGCGCCCCGCGTTCGGCCTCGGCGAAGGAGTGGTTGACGAAGGTGTAGGTACCGGGTTCGAGGAACTCCATCTCCACGAATCCGCCCTGTGCCGAGGCGAGGTCCAGCGACTGCGCGTGCCCACCGGTCACGCCGAACGCGTCACGACCCTCGCGGAGTAGGTAACCGCCCTCCTTGTAGACGGTGTCGAATTGTGAACCGACCACGTGAAAACTGATGCCCTTCGAGGGGCCGGCCGCCAACACCCACATACGCACGCGTTGCCCGACCTTGGCCTCGAGCGGCTTCTTGACGTACTGGGTCGCGTGGCCGTTGAACATGGTCACGGTGGGTACCCCCGCGGCCACCCCCTCGGGGGAGACCTCGGTGAGCTTGGCGCCCTTGCTCTGTTGGCCGGTGTCGGTCAGGTACGTCTCGTTCTGCACCAGCACCCATTCGTGATCCACCGGCGCGATGGAATCGGGGTCGATGACCACGGCGCCGAACATCCCGGCGGCGACGTGGGAGCTCATGGGCATGGTGGAGCAGTGATACAGCCAGATGCCCGAACCGCGCGCCTCGAAGCGGTAGGTCAGCTGCTCACCCGGGGCGATGGTGCGCATATTGCCGTCGGGGGAGACCATGCCCGCGTGGAAGTCGATCGAGTGGCCCATGGTGCCGCCGTTCTTCAGGGTGATCTCGAAGAGGTCGCCGCGGGCGCCGTGCAGAACCGGGCCCATGTACCGACCGTCGTAGGTCCACGATTTCATGCGCACGCCCGGCGCGATCTCGTTCTCGTTCTCGGCCACGTCGAAGGTCATGCGGTGTACGCGGCGGCCGCCCTCGGTGCTGAGCGTACCGAAGTCTGGCTTGTCGAG
Organism: Rothia sp. LK2588; assembly: GCF_040946465.1. Taxonomy (NCBI): domain Bacteria; kingdom Bacillati; phylum Actinomycetota; class Actinomycetes; order Micrococcales; family Micrococcaceae; genus Rothia; species Rothia sp. LK2588. The sequence goes on from NZ_JAYWLS010000003.1 coordinate 142,716, forward strand.
GGGCACCAGCACCGCATCTCGCGGGGTGAAGTCGGCCCCGGTCTCACCGGCCAGATCTATGTCAGCGCTGGTCATGGTCGACCCGGACATTGAGTGCTGGTGGGCGCCGTGGCCAGAATGGTCCGAACCTGCCTGGTTCGTGCCAGACTGACCCGCTGCCCCGGTCGCCACGACCTTGAACGTCATGCCCATCGCGCGGTGACCGATGATCGTGCACCAACCGTCTACATCCGAGGTGATCACGCCGGCGTCCAGGGTCTTGGTCTGACCCGGGTCGATGCGGCCGGTGTCTACGCCGGTGGCCAGCGCGAGGTCGTGCACGTTGGTCTGGTCAACGTTCTTGACGTCGATGATCAACCGATTGCCCACCGGCACCTCCACAGAGGCGGGCACGAAACGCATGTTCCCGTTCGCCTCGACGGCCACGCGGGTGGTGGCTCCCGTTCCCTCAGCCGAGTTGCCGGCGGCCATGAACCGCCGCAGTCCCGTGGACGAGGGGTTCACCGCCACGCCCGCGGCCACCGCAGCCAGCACCGCGCCCGAGCCGATCAGCAGCTCGCGCCGGGCGCGGGGAGCGGCGGGGGCGACGTCCTCGGGGGTGCGGTTGACCGGCGCCTCACCACGTGCGCGGGCCGCGATGACCTCTTTGCGGGCGGCGATGGATTTCTTGACCCCGCGTAGCATGAAGGGAATGAACAGGGCCAACGTCAACGCCCCGAGCACCGAGGTGGTCGCCCGCACCCAGGATCCGGTGATCGAGGCGGGCAGGGCGAAGAAGATGAGGCAGAGATTGATGATCGCAATGCGCCCAAACGAGAAGCGGGTGAACTCTTTGTTCGCCGCGCGGACGGCGGCCGGGCCGCCACCCATGCCCACCGGGAGCAGGTAGCTCATCGCGCCCAACAGCACCTGGAGTAAGAACCCGGCCACGAAGATCGGGGTGGTGGCGCGTAGCTTGAGGTCGGCGAAGTCATGCGTGGCGAGCATGACGATGTTCACGAGGACCCCGACCATCAGCCAGGCGACACCCGCGGCCACCGATAGGGTGGTGTACTCAATAGGTCTCTTCTTCGTGCAGGTCTTGACCATGAGGGTCGCCGCGATGGCCACGCCAACCAGGTAAACCCCGAGGCCGGTCATCGCCACCGGACGCCACCCGGCCAGCGCACCCGTGACAGTCACCGCGATGCCGGCGCACATGAGACCGAGGGCCTTCTTTGAGAAATCCAGCGCGCGCGGATGCATCTTGGTCCGCAGCATGGTCGGCCACAGCGTCATGAGCGTGCCGATCACGGTGATACCCACGAAGCCCAGCACGTTCACCGACTCGTGGGCGACCAGCAGGCGCATGTGCCAGTCGGTGCTCAGCGAATCGTTGGCGAGGATCGCGCCGAAGGTTGCTCCCACCGGCAGTAACCAGGCGGCAGCGATGTAGAAGCGAACGGTCGCGTCGAAACGGGCGGGTAGGGCCTGCCGGAGCTGCTTCAACAAGTACAGGCCGTGGTAGGCGACGATGCCCCCGACCGCGACCGACCCCACGATGGTCAGCGGGTAGATGCCGAAGACGACCCCGACCATGAGCACCACGATGCCCGCGTTGAGCGCGTAGACCCGCTTGACCTGACCGCCGCGCTCTTCGTCGGGCCGCCGGTTCTTCAGCAGGGCCTCGGTGAAATGCTGGCTCCAGATGAGGATCGAGTTGGTGATCAGGCCCAGGGCGACCATGTGCACCATGAGCCAGATCGAGTTCGGGATCCAGCGGTGCACGAAGATCGAGACGAACAGCACCATCATCCACACGCTGACCGGCTTGGACGCCTTGCGGTGCCAGCTCGCCCGCGCGGAGGCCTTGCGGGCGATTTGCTCTGGGGTGAGGGCGGGTTTTTGGTTATCAGCGCCTCCAAGCAAGTTGGGGCGGTTCGGCTGTTCGGTCACGGCGATCCTGGGGGTTGGTGGGCGGTCACCCTAAATAGGTATGTCTGGTACCAATTATAGGACGTTGGGAGCGGCTCCCGGCGTCCGGGCCTGCGCCCCGTAAACTTACTGACATGACCCTAGCCATTATCGTCACACTTATTGCCGCCGTCCTGATCGGAATCGGAATCGTCGGCATCATCTACCCGATTCTGCCCGGGTCTCTTTCCGTGCTCGCCGGCATCGTGCTCTGGTCGCTGACCGTGCGCGGCCCCGAAGGGTGGACCACCCTCGCCCTGGGCGGCTTGCTGGTGATTATCGGTATGACAGCGCAGTTCTTGCTGACCGGCCGCACGCTCAAGCGTGAGAAGATCCCCAACCGGTCGACGCTTTGGGGCGCGGTCGGCGCGGTCGTGGGAATGTTCGTGATCCCAGTGGTTGGTTTGTTTATTGGCTTCGCCGTGGGTCTGTACCTGAGTGAATCCGCACGTCACGGCAACTTTGCTCGTGCGTTGCCCTCGACGGGTAAGGCGCTGAAGTCGATGGGAATGGGCATTGTGGTGGAGTTAATGTGTGCGCTCGCCGCCGGCACGGTCTTCACGATCGCCATGTTCACCTATTTTGTGACTGCCTAGGTTTCTTCGCCGATCCGCGAGATCCCGATTTTTCACCGAGAGGCCGCGTGTAGGACGGCCTTTCGCAGAGAGGCCGACTCCCTGCCGAAAGGCCGCACTACAGACGGCCTTTCGGCATTAACCCTCCAGGGACGCGGCCTCTCGATGAGAGAACCTTTACGGGAACGGCCCTCGGCGCATGCATGTAATAACGGCCACATAAACCAACGCAAAGCCACGTAAAACCGCTTAAGTACTTAGGTCACCTTTACCCTAAACCGTTGAGGAACAAGAAAAGTAGGGGTTTGATAAAACCAACTAAACCAACTTTCTGGCGTGACCTCTGGAGTTTGCATGCACACCATCAGCCCCTACCTGGCGGAATTTCTCGGAACGATGATCATGGTGACGCTCGGCTGCGGCGTCATTGCCACCGTTGAACTCCGGCGCTCCAAAGGCCACGGTGACAATTTCTTCACCATCGCCTTCGGTTGGGGTTTCGCAGTCGCCTTCGGTGTTTACGCTTCGCACCATTATTCCGGCGGTCATCTCAACCCTGCCGTCTCCATTGGTCTCGCCGCCTATGGGGAATTTCCCTGGGCCAAGGTTCCCGGGTACATCCTCGCTCAGCTCTTGGGAGCGATGGCCGGTGCGTGCATGGTCTACCTGAACTACCTGCCGCACTGGAAGGCTACGGGTGACCGAAAGATTAAACTCGGTATCTTCGCCACGGTGCCCGCGATCCATAACTATTTCACCAACGCCCTCTCCGAGATGATCGGCACCTTCCTGTTGGTCTTCTCAGCGCTCTACGTCGGCGTCAATTTCACCCCGGAACTCAGCGGTTCGGCACTCACGCTGAACCTCAACGACGTCCTCAAGCCCATCGCCTTCGGGTTCATGGTGACCGTGCTGGTGATCGGCCTGGGTGGCCAGACCGGGTTCGCCCTGAATCCCGCCCGCGACCTCGGCCCGCGCATCATGCACGCCCTGTTGCCCATTCACGGCAAAGGACGCTCGCGGTGGTTTTACGCCTGGGTTCCGGTGGCGGCGCCGATCGCCGGCGGGCTGATGGGTGGCTCCTTCTTCACGCTGTACTACCACGGACGCATCTCGGGCTTCCTCTTCCTTTCCATCGCCGTAGCTTTGCTGGTGCTCGCCTTCGGTCTCTGGGCCAATAAGCACATGTATCGCGCCAAGTCGGCCGAGGTGATCCCGACCTTTGAAGACACCCGGGCGACAGCGGCGTCCGCGGCCAAAACCTACATCCCCACCGGTGAGGTGCCGGTGGTCAAGAAGAGCTTCTTCGAGTAGCCGCTCATTCCGGACGCCGGCGGCGGCTCACCCTCCCGCCGGATCCGCGAGATCCCGATTTTTCGCCGAGAGGCCGCCTCACTGTCGAGAGGTCGCATGTAGGACGGCCTTTCGACAGGGAACCGGCCCCTCGGCGAGGGAGCCTCCAAAAACCCCATCCTTCCGCCGGGAGCCCCCAGCCCCCAGGCAGTGTGCCACCCCTCACCGCACGTCCCGCCTCGCTACAACCGCAACCGGTAGACTAACCTGCGTGAAATCTTTGCTTACCCCGATCATCCTTGCAGCTACCGCCGTCTTCCAGGCGTATGGGTCATTTCAGTTCACCGGCGACACCGTAGTCTTGGCCGGCAAGATCTTCTTCCCGATTCTTTTCGCGCTGATGGCCATCTTCCTGGTGTGGCGCAATCCAGATACCGCCGACCGTTTCGGCGGCCCCCACGTCCTGTTGCTGGGGCTGAGCGTGATCGCTCTGCTGGCCTCGATCGCCGGCAAGGTGGCGTCCATCTTTCAGCTGTACCCGCAGGTGCTGATCTACTACGCGGTGTTCGCGTTGCTCGTGGTCGAGCTGGGATTGCGCATCGCCGCGTTGCCGAAGCGGGTCAAGGAGCGCAAGGTCTCGAAGCGCCAGGCACGCCGCAACCGCGGCACCAACCTGGTGGCCACCCCGAAGGGTGCCTCCGCTTCCCAGGACGCCGCCCGCGGCACCGCCGCAGACGGCAACTCCCAGAGCGTCGAGTCTGAGAACTCTTCCGCTGATGTTTCTTCGGAACGAGCATAATGCCCCGGATCTCCTCGCTGCGGGTCGAAGCCCCCAATAAGTTCGCGGTGGCAGCCTCGTTCGCCGTGCTCGCGTTCGTGCTGTTCTACACCATGCACTATGCGCTGACGATCGGCGCGCTCGACTTCACCGTGTACCGCGCCGGTGCGATGACTGTCTTCGACAACGAAGGTTTCACCAAGGATCTCTACGTCATCGACCTGATGCGGCTCTCCGATACGTTCTCGCTGCCGTTCACGTACCCGCCCTTCGCCGCGCTGATGTTCGTGCCGCTGGCGTTCATGCCCAAGTGGCTGGGCGTGGTGCTGATGATGTTTCTGGCGTGGGTCGTTGCGGCTTGGCTGGCGCTGGTGATTTACAACTACGCCGCCCAGCGTGGCCGCAATCTGCCGTTTCAGCCGGTGCTAGGACGCTGGGGCACACTGGCGTTGTTGCTGGCGGTGATCCTGTGGTCGGGCCCGTGGCTTCGCGGCATGGGTCTGGTGCAGATTAATCCGCTGATTATGGTGCTGGTGCTCTGGGATTTTCTGCGTCCGGCGACTCGTGTGCCGCGCGGTGTGCTGATCGGTATTGCCGGTGGTATTAAGCTCACCCCGCTGGCTTTCGGCCTGATCCTGTTGATGCGCAAGGACTTCAAGGGCGTGATCGCCCTGGGCGTTTCGTTCTTGGTGACGGTGGCGATCGGTTTCTTGTTGCTGCCGGCCGAGGCGGTGGAGTTCTGGACTTACGCGGTTTCCGATCCCTCGCGCGTGGGCAACATCAACTACGTGGACAACGTCTCGATTCAGGGCTGGCTCATGCACCTGGGCCTGACCGGTGCGGCGCTGAAGGTGTTGCACTATGGCCTGATTCTGGTGCTGTTGGTGGGTACCGCCTGGTTGATCGCGGTGATTGAGAAGCGCGGCATGGTGATGTCGCAGATCGCGCTCAACGCGTTCCTGATGCTGCAGATGAGCCCGATTTCGTGGTCGCATCACAATACCTGGTTGCCGCTGATTGCCGCCGCCCTCTGGTTGGATGCCTTCCCCAGCTTCTTCGCGCTGTGCGCCCGGTGGGTGCAGGTCTTGGCGATGGTGCTGGCTTGGGTGGGCGTGGTCGGCCTGTGGATCTCGCCGATGTGGATCGGTTCGAAGCTCTATGGCTCCTCGGAGGAGCTGGACTACATCTCGTCATGGCCGCTGATCATCTCGGCGATTCCGATTATCGCGCTGTTCTCGGCGATCATGCTGTGGATTGGGGTGGCTTTCGCTAAGCGTCACGCGGCGCTGCCCCGCGTGGATCAGCCTACCTAAAGGCACCTACAGCCTTCGGCCCCGCCGCCCCGCGGGCGGAGGTCTCCGCTATGCGCTCCAACTCAAACATTAAACGCCAGGACGCCGCCTCCCACCTTCCCGAGTTCCGTTGGGTTCTCGAGGGTGAGGGGTGGCGTCCTAGCGTTTAAAGCTCGCGAGTCGCGGCTACCGGCGACCTGCGTCGCGGGCGGAGTCCTTGCGTGAGGTGGGTTTTGCCAGGGCATTCATGAGCGCCATCACCGCACCCCCTCCGATGCTGCCTAGCGCAATAGTAGCTAAAGGTTTGAACCAAGAATCTATGCCTGCGGTAAGGCGGCCGGCGATCATAAAAACGGCTATTACCAACATGAACGTAATAATTGCGATGATGACTTGCTTCACATTATCCATGTGATCTAGAATACACGGGTATAAAATACAAAGCTATATCACTCTTAGTTGTCAGCTCTCTTCTAATACCAGTGGGATCAGCTTCTGGGTCTGAAGGTTTTTACTTGCAGAGCAGGGAATCGCCTGTCAGCCCTATAGGGGTTGCAGAAATGTATTCAGTAACTACACCTGAACAAACCATCGTGCAGGCCTTGGAGCACGCGATGCCACACATGGATGATCCAGAGAGGTATCAGGCTTCATTTATTAGCTATTTAGAGGCCAAGGGCTTTTCTGCAAATCTCTCACTTCCCACTGATGGGGTTTCAAAATCATCCGCTCCCACTCCATCCGCAGTACCTGCGGTTATCATTGCGGCCCGTTTTGCATTCTGTGTCTCAAGTGCCTACACCATTCTTGCGGATATTCCCGCTAATGCCTCGTACACAGATAAGGCTATGAGGGTAGGTGCAGCTATTGCAGGTTGTATTGGGGGTGGAGCCGCTGGAAATGTAGTTGGGCGCTGGATCATTAATAACCCGAGGATGGCCGCTAGCGTGTTCAATGCGGTTGGCTTAGGACATTTGAGTGGGGACTCCGCTCGTAGATAAAGGATGAAATAGCACCTTAAGATCGCATCTATTAAAAATGGACGCCGCCCCTCACCCTCGAGAACCCAACGGAACTCGGGAAGGTGAGGGGTGGCGTCCTTGTATTTGGTGTGTGAGTTTAGATCAGTTACCGCTGGTCTGCAAACAACCGATCTTCAACTCACATCGCAACCGCTAGGCCACCGAGACGCCGAGCAACATGCCCAGTCCGTAGGTGACGGCCAGGGCCAGCGCGCCGCCGATGACCACGCGGGCTGCGGCGCGGATGTACTTGGGCGATCCGCCCCACTTGGCGCCCAGGGTGCCGGTGATCGCCAGAGCGATGAGCACGCCGGCGAAGGTCAGCGGAATGCGGATGGATTCCGGCAACAACAGAATCAGTAGTACGGGCAGGAGCGAGCCGAGCAAGAAGGCACCCGCCGAGGCGAAGGCGGCCGACCACGGGGAGGGAATGTCTTCGGCGTCGATGCCCAGCTCGAAGTCGAGGTGGGCGTGCAGGGCGTCCTGTTCGGTGAGTTCGATGGCCGCCGAGCGTGCGGTGCGCTCGGAGAGGCCGCGCTGCATGAGGATCGCGGTCAGCTCGTTGAGTTCGGTCTCGGGGTCTTCGTCGAGCTCCTTGGTCTCCTTGGCGATCAGCGCCTGTTGGCTGTCGACCTGCGAGGAAACGGAGACGTATTCACCCAGCGCCATGGAGATAGCGCCACCGACTACGGCGGCCGCGGCGGCGATGCCGATGGTGTGGGTGTTGGTGGTTGCGCCGGCCACACCGACGACGGTGGCGGCGACGGAGACGATGCCGTCGTTGGCGCCGAGCACGGCGGCGCGCAGGCGGTTGAGCTTCTCCTGGTAGGCGGAGTTGTTGTGGGGTTCAAAGTCGTGCTGGTTGAAGCTGGAGGGGGCGTCGTGGTTGACGGAGGTCAACAGGTTGGCACGGCGTTCGAGGGAAGGGCGAGCCATAGCGAGGACGTCGGCTGCGGCCGGTGCGGGGTTGATTGAGGTGCTCATGGTTCGAGTAAACACCGGAAATTTCGGGTTTTCTAGCAAGGTTGCCATGACTGAAGGTGAATTTACGGTGCTCTAAAAATCCGCTAAGGCGCGCCTTAGTTTCCCGTGTTTGCGCGGTGGGAGCGGCGTCTCGGCCCACAATCCTCATCGATGATGGGTCAAAAATATGACGCACAGCGGCGGCCCCCACCCGTGTCGGATGGGGGCCGCCGCGTTTCACCTACCGCTAGTGCGCGGTGGGGCGGGTGTCTGCCTTACTTGGCGTCAACCAGATCGATGTTGGTGACGTTGAACTTGCTGGTGGCGTCACCCTGAACCTGGTAGGTGCAGGTACCGAAGTTGCCGGTCACGGTCACCGGGTAGGAGATGTGGGTGACGTGCTGGTCATCGGTGGCACCACCGGCCGAAGCTGCCGAGGAGTCTGCCAGGCGGAAGCTGGGAGCGAAGGCCGCGCCGCCACCGGGGAAGATGCCGCTAATGGTGCCGCCGGCTACCACGGGAGCGGTATAGGTCTGTCCGTTGAGCAGGGTGACCTCAGCGGGGCCCGCGGTTAGGGTTGCGGGGGTGCCTGCGGGCAGGTTACCGCCGTCCCAGTAGGCGCCGAAGGTGATCTGCTTGTCGAGCAGGTTGCCGCCGACCTCGGTGTGGGAGGGTGCGGAGAGGCGGAAGTCGTCTGCGGTGGGGCAGGCGGTGCCCTGTGCGGCCGCCGGTGCCTCCTGGGGTGCCGGTGCCGGGGCTGCGTTGGCGGCGGGTACGGCACCTGCGAAGAGGGAGCCGGCCATTGCTACTGCTGCGAGAGTTGCCTTAGTGCGCATGATGTAAGTCCTTTCGTTCGATTACTAAGTTGTCTTATCAACACTAGGTAACCATTGTGGGGCCTGTCCAACAAAATAACCTACATCTGTGGATTATTTGGGGGGTTACGAATGAAATCCCTCCTCAGGGCGCGGTTTTGAGTGAAGTGAAATAAATCACCGGGACCCTCTTGATTATTATGAGTTATTCATAATAAGCTAGTAACCAAGACGTTGAGGAACACTCAGCGGAATAAGAGACCTACCCGCCCAGCGCGCGGGTTAGCACAAGAGAAAGCGTGAAAAATGCCTGTACTGACCATTGGCGACGAATTCCCCGAGTACGAACTCACCGGCGTGATCCCCGGTGACCTCTCTAAGGTCGACGCGCAGCAGCCCGAAGACTACTTCACCACCGTCTCTTCCAAGGATCGCGACGAAGACCAATGGCGCGTCGTCTTCTTCTGGCCCAAGGACTTCACCTTCGTGTGCCCCACCGAGATCGCAGCTTTCGGCAAGCTCGCCGACGAGTTCGAGGCTCGCGACTGCCAGGTGATCGGCGCTTCCGTCGATAACGAATACACCCACTACGCATGGCGCCGTTCGCACGAGGAACTCAAGGATCTGCCCATCGTGATGGCATCCGACCTCAACCGCGAACTGGTCACCGCACTGGGTATCAAGAACGCTGACGGCGTTGCAGACCGCGCAACCTTCATCATCGACCCCAACAACGTGATCCAGTCGGTCTCCATCACCGCTGACTCCGTTGGTCGTAACACCGACGAGATCCTGCGCCAGCTGGACGCTCTGCAGTCCGACGAACTGTGCGCATGCAACTGGAAGAAGGGTGCTGCAACTATCGACGCTTTCAAGGAAATGGGTGGCGATAAGTAATGAGCATCGAAAACCTTCGTTCCGCACTGCCTTCGTACGCGAAGGACATGAACCTGAATCTTTCTTCCCTGACCCGCATCGGCTCGCTCACCGAGCAGCAGCTGTGGGGCACCATCCTCGCTACTGCGGCGGCCACCAAGGTGGACTCGGTCATCACCGAAATCGCCGCAGAAGCGAAAGAACACCTCTCTGAAGAGGCGTTCAACGCGGCACTGGGTGCAGCAACGATCATGGGGATGAATAACGTGCTGTACCGTACCCGCGGATTCCTCGACGGTGCTTACGACGATCAGCGTGCCAACCTGCGCATGCAGATCATCGGTAAGTCCGGCGGAATCGAAAAGGTTGATTTTGAGTTCTTCTCACTGGCTGTCTCCGCGGTCAACGGTTGCTCGCACTGTGTAGCCGCACACGAGCACACCGTCCGCGAAGAGGGCATGAGCAAGGACCAGGTCAACGAAGCCCTCCGCATCGCCTCCACTATGGCGGGTGTGGCGCAGGGTATTCAGCTTGCTGAGGCACTCGGCGAGTAACTATTACCGCATCAAAAAATACCGCGCGTTACCTTCTCGGTAACGCGCGGTATTTGTTGACCCGCGGCGCCCTGCATTTCACTGACAGGACGCCGCGACGGGGGATTGACGGAGACCGGCTGGCCGAAAGCTGCCCGAGTGATTACTCGAACTTGACTTCCCAGTCTCCGCCAAAGTTGTTGTCGACATACATCGGGGTGTCTTTACCCAGATTGTCGATGGTGGCGCTTCCCTCGTAGGACATATTCGAGGTGTCTACCACCGAATCGAACATGCCGTACTTCTTCTCGAGCGCCTCGAGACGGAAGGACGAAGATTCATCGTTACCCTTGAACTTCACCGAGGTCTTCTTGGCGTCGCCCTTGTAGATGAATGCCTGCGAGACATTACCCTTCACGGTGTCGCCCTTGCCGTAGCGGGGAGCGTCACCGGTTTCGTGAACGCGGACCACCCAGTCACCGGTGGAGTCCACGTTGATCTTGGTGGTGGGCTCGTAGTATTCCAGGTTGTTGTCCATCCACGCAGAACCCTTGACGGTTCCTGTGGTTCCGCCCTGCAGGGCGAAGAAATCGGTCATGCCGCCCTTATCGTCTGCACCCTCCAGGGTGATGGAGTTGTAGGAGCGGTCGTTGCCCTTGAACTCAAACTCGACCCACGCGGCACCGTTGGTGCCCTCGGGCTTCTCGATCTTCAGGGTTTCGTCACCGCTACCCTTGTATTCCTTGAACTTGCCCTTACCTTCGGAGGGAACGAAACCGGCGGTGCCCCTCGACGAGGAATCCTTGGACGGTTTCTCTTCAGCCACCGCGCTACTCGATGAGCTGGAGGACGGCGAGGCCGCGGGTTCGCTGTCGTCGTCCCCACCGTTGAGCAGCGCGGCGATCAGCAGACCCAGGCCCAAGAGGAGAGCCAGCAGAACCGCGCCGATGATGGTGAGAATACCGGCGGTGGTGGTGAAGAAGTTCTTCTTTTTCTGCGGGTCGGGTGCCGACGAACCGGTGTTGTACTGCGGGCCGGGGGAGTAGGCCCCCTGGGGCTGCGTGTTGCCCACGTGCGCGCCATTGCCCCCGGAGACAGAGCCGGCTGCCGCGCTCCCGGCGGCGGCAGAACCGGCAGCGGCTCCTGCCGGCGCGGCGGTCGATCCCGCGGTCTGGTTGGACGCGGTCGATCCGCCTGCGGTGTGACCCTCGACGTTCGATCCCACCGCGGTGTTGTCGGCATTGGTCAGGTGCTGAGCCTGAGATGCGGTCTCTTGCTCATCGTCTACCCAAAAATTCCAGCCCTCAGGTGCCGGGCCCCACGCAGGATCGGGTTGCCATCCTGGATCGGGCTGCCACCCGGCAGGAGGCTGAGGCCAGTTCGGCGGTACATTAAATCGCTGAGCCATGACGGTGCACCTTTACTAAATGTGTGTAAGAGAAGATGAGTCTGGTGTGTTTACTCACTGTATCTGGGACCGGTAAAGAGCAAATAACCTCTCGGCTAATTGTTACGTGGGGTGAGAGAACGGGGAATCTACTCCCTGGGGCCGAGGCGGGTGCGATTGCAACTGGCTAAGCTAAAGGATATGAGCGAGAACTATCCCGGTGCGCCCAACGAAACCCAAAGTCAGCCCAAAAATGCGGGGTATCCGCCGCTGGAAGGTAACTACTTTCCACCGCAACAAAACCTCGGTGGGCCGGTGCCGCCTGAATCATTACGCGGTGTTCAACCAGGTCAACCACCGGTAGCTCCGCCCGTGCCTCCTCAGGCCGCACCGGGCGTCCCCTCGCCCCCTGTGGCCCCCTGGCAGACCCAGGCGCCCGCCCCGTACTGGGCGCCCCCGGCGCCACCCGTGCGAGCGGAACAGCTGCAGTACCACCGCCTGGCATTGGCAGACCTCAACCACCGCTGGTGGAAGCCGCTCGTCGAGGCCCTCATCGCCGTGCCGATCTTCCTGGTTCTCTCGGTACTCATCGCTGTGGCCTATCTCGGGCATCTCTTCGTCACCGGTCAGCTCGACCTCGGTTCCGCCATGATGAACCTGGCCACCATCCAAGATAACTCCCTCACCAACCCGGCCACGTTCCTGTTCATGTTCACCCCGGTCATCATCATGTGGCCGGCGCTGTGGATCGGCCGACTCTGCATGGGGCCGCGCCCCTGGGGACTGATCCACTCGGTCGCCGGGCGCATCCGCTGGGGATGGCTCGTGCAAACCTTCGCGATCTCCATCGTGCTCTACGTGATCATCCCGACCGGTTTCGAACTGCTCAACGGCGCTGAGCTCCGCCCCGAAACCGACGCATCGGTGGGGCATATCGTGCTCATGCTCGCGCTCGTCCTGCTCATCGTGCCCTTCCAGTGCTACGCCGAAGAACTCGTGTTCCGCGGCTACCTCATGCAAACCATCGGACGTTGGCTCAAACACCCTGCCTTCGCGATCGTGCTGCCCGCCCCGCTCTTTATGCTCGGCCACGCCTACGACTTCTGGGGGCAGGCCTCCATCTTGGTCATGGGCATCGCCGCCGGATTCATGGCCTGGTACACGGGCGGCCTCGAAGCCGGGATCGCCATGCACGTGGTCAACAACCTCAACCTCATGGCACTCGGGGTGCTCGGACTGGCCGACCCCTTCGCGCAGAGCGGGGTGGGTTTCACCGACTTCCTCTTCGCCGCCGGCATCGAGATCGTGCTGGTTCTCGTGGTCATGTTCGCCGCCCGCAAGGCCGGAGTGGCGCGCTCGCAGGAATACCGGGTGGTCGACCGGTAACACTTCTCAACACCTCGACCGCCGAGTACCCCCTGTCTAGGATGGAGATATGACAGACCAGATCGCGCCCACCGTTGACCCCCACGAGAACATCGCCGACCTCACCCAGTTCGTCATCGATTCACCCACCAGCTACCACGCCGCCGCGTCAGTGGCGCAACGCCTGCAGGCCGCCGGGTTCAGCGAGCTGCGCGAGACCGAGTCGTGGGATGCGTCCGTGGCCTGCGGCAAGCACTTCGTGATCCGCGACGGTGCGATCATCGCCTGGGCCGGCCCGTCGACGGCCACCGCAGGCGCCGGGTACAAGGTGTTGGGCGCGCACACCGATTCGCCCTCCTTCAAGGTCAAGCCGAAGCCCTCGATCACCACCTTCGGGTGGAACCAGGTGGGCGTGGAGGTCTACGGCGGGGCGTTGCTCAACTCCTGGCTCGACCGCGAGCTCTGCCTGGCCGGCCGCCTGACCCTACGCCGCGGATCCGAGTTGCGCGAGGTGCTCGTGAAAACCGGGCCGCTGGCGCGCATCCCGCAACTGGCAATTCACCTCGACCGCTCGGCCAACGAGGGCCTGACCCTCGACAAGCAGAACAACATCTACCCGGTCTGGGGTGCAGGAACCACCGCCAACGACGTGCTCGGGTACGTGGCCGAGACCGGTACCGAAGAAAAGATCAACGCCGCCGACATCGTGGGTTACGACCTGCTCTTCGCCGACTCGCAGCCGCCGCGCGTCTTCGGGGCCGGTGAAGACTTCTTGGCCTCGGGGCGTCTCGATAACCTCTCTTCGGTGCACGCCGGACTGTGCGCGCTGGAACGCTACGTGGCATCGGGCGCCGAGGCCGCAGCCTCCGAGACCGTGATGCTGGCGGCCTTCGATCACGAGGAAATCGGCTCCGGCACCCGCTCCGGAGCGGCAGGACCCTTCCTCGAGGACGTCCTGGTGCGGCTTTCCGCGGCCCGCGGCGAGAGCACCGAGGCCTACCGTCGTTCGATCGCCGCTTCGGTCTGCCTCTCCTCCGACGCCGGGCACCTGGTTCATCCGAACTACGTGGGTCACCACGACGTGGTCAACCGTCCGGTGGCTGGCGGCGGCCCGCTGTTGAAGATCAACGCCAACCAGCGTTACTCTACCGACTCGGTGGGGGCCGGAATCTTCGCGCTGGCCTGCGACAAAGCCGGGGTTCCCTACCAGGAGTTCGTCTCGAACAACAACGTGCCCTGCGGTTCGACGATCGGCCCGATCACCGCCACCCGCCTGGGCATGCGCACCATCGACGTGGGCGTGGGGTTGCTGTCGATGCACTCGGCCCGTGAGATGGTCGCCGTGGACGACATGGCGTACCTGACCCGTGCGATCGAGGGCTTCTACCTCTCCTGATCCGCGAACTCCCGATTTCTGCACGAATTCCCTGCGCACAGTCGGGAATTCGTGCAAAAATCGGGAACTCGCCGATCGGGGTGGAGAAAGTTTCAGATTCTGGCAACCGCCCCTCTCCCCACCGTCGATGTGACCCAGCTAGCGTTAAAACCAACAGCAAGACCGTCGACGCTCTTGAAGGAGAACCGGATGACCACCCCGCAGAACCAGCACCAGACACCCCTCGGTATCGACCCCGACTGGTGGCGCCAAGCCGTCGTCTACCAGATCTACCCCCGCTCCTACGCCGACCGCGACGGCAACGGCATCGGCGACCTCAAAGGCATCACCCACCGCGTTCCCTACCTCAAAGAACTGGGCGTGGACGCCGTCTGGCTCTCCCCGTTCTATCCCTCCCAGCTGGCCGACGGCGGTTACGACGTCGACGACTACCGCGATGTCGACCCGAAGATCGGCACCCTGGACGACTTCGACGAGATGGCCGCGACCCTCAAGGACGCCGGGATCAAACTGATTGTCGACATCGTGCCGAACCACACGTCCAACCAGCACGAATGGTTCAAGGCCGCGCTCGCCGCCGGCCCCGGATCCCCCGAACGTGACCGCTACATCTTCCGCGAAGGCAAGGGGGAGAACGGCGAAGAACCGCCCAGCGACTGGGTCTCCATCTTCGGCGGCCCCGCCTGGGAGCGCGTCGAAGACGGCCAGTGGTATCTGCACATCTTCGCCACCGAACAGCCCGACCTCAACTGGCGCAACCCCGAGGTGCACGAAGATTTCAAGAAGACCCTGCGGTTCTGGTCTGACCGGGGCGTCGACGGCTTCCGCATCGACGTGGCCCACGGCAATGCCAAGGGCGACATGTGGGGCGACCTCCCCTCCGAGGCCGAACTGGCCGAGATCCCCCAGGAGGGCCAGCATCCCATCTGGGACCGCGACGAGGTGCACGAGATCTACAAGGAATGGCGCAAGGTCTTCAACGAGTACAACCCGCCGCGCACTGCAGTGGCCGAGGCCTGGGTGCAGACCCACCGGCGTCCGCCCTATGCTGCCCCGGACGAACTGGGCCAGGCCTTCAACTTCGACCTGCTCTCGGCGCGCTTCGACGCCGGCGAATTCCGCGACATCGTGGCGGAGAACCTGCGGCTCTCTGCCGAGTCGGGTTCGTCGAGTACCTGGGTGCTCTCTAACCACGACGTCGTGCGTCACGCTACCCGCTACGGCCTGCCGACCGTGGCGGATCGAAAGAACGAGGAGGTCGCCCGCGACTGGTTGCTGCGCGGTGGTCCCGCCGAGGAACTCGATCGTGCCCTGGGCGCCGCCCGCGCACGCGCCGCGACCCTGTTTATCCTGGCCCTGCCCGGGTCGGCGTATCTCTACCAGGGTGAGGAGCTGGGACTGCACGAGGTTGCAGAGATCCCGGACGCCGAGCGGCAGGACCCAACCTTCTTCCGCTCCCCGGGTGTGAACGTGGGCCGTGACGGGTGCCGCGTACCCCTGCCGTGGACGCGATCGGGCGAGTCGTTCGGCTTCGGTGAGGCGGGTGCGCACCTGCCGCAGCCGCAGTGGTTCGCTGAGTACTCCGTAGAGGCCGAAGATGACGAGACCGACTCAACGCTGAACCTGTACCGTTCCGCCTTGGCACGTCGCCGCGAACTGCAGACCGGGGAGGACCTCGAGTGGCTGGACACCGGCTCGGACGAGGTGCTGGCCTTCCGTCGTCTGAACGGCTGGGTGAACGTGACGAACTTCGGCACCGTGGCGGTCGCATTGCCGGCCGATCTCGCTGCGGCGGAACCGGTGGTGGCCTCCGGCGCATGGGACGGAAAGAACCTGCCGGGTTCGACGACGGTTTGGTTGCAGGTCTAACCCTTTTCTCCTGATCCGCGAGTTCCCGATTTCTGCACGTTGTGGACGCGCAGAGTCGGGAACTCGCGCATTTTTCGGGAATTCGCGGATCGGGGCGGAGCGGGGTGGCGGCCGCTTTCAGCCGGTTTTCAGTAACCGCGGGTAATTATTGAAGCTATGACTCAAGAAACCGGGCCTCGGAGCCCACAGAAAACCACCTACTCGCGCAGGGGTGTGTTGCGGGGCGACGAGACGATCGGTTCCATCACCCCCGGATCGACCAACAGCGAGACCGCCAATCGCGTCAACCAGATGGACGAAGCGCAGGCACGCGCCGCGCTCAAAACCCAGTATCACCGCGTGCGCCTGCTCAGCCTCGGGGTGGGCGGCCTGATTCTCTTCATCGCTCTCATGCTGGTGAACGTGCACAGCCCGGCGAATCCGGTGGACCAGGCGATTTGGGACGCCTTCATTGACATCCGCACCGGGTGCCTCAACCGCCCCGTGGAGATCTTCACCAGCGGCTTCTCGGTGTTGCCGGACATGTGCTACTCGATCGTGGCGATTGTGGCGATCGGCCTGTGGCGGAAGTCGTGGTGGCCGGCGGTGACGATCGGGTTGTCGATGATCCTGGCCCCGGCGGCGATGGTGTTGGTGAAGAACATTATCGACCGCACGCGTCCGCCGCTGATCGACCGTTTGGTCAGCGAGACGTCGTTTTCTTTCCCGTCGGGGCACGCCACCGGTGTGGCCGCCCTGGTGGTCTCGGTGTACCTGGCGATGCACGCGGTGCTCAGCCGCACTGCCCGGCGGGTAGTGGGAATGTTGCTGGCGGTGTTGGCGATCGCGGTGGCCTGCTCCCGCCTGTATGTGGCGGTGCACTGGGGCACGGACGTCCTGGGTGGCTTGACCCTGGGCACCACGGTGACCTGCCTGGTCTACGCGATCTTCCCCAAGATACTTTTGCCCCTGCGCTAGGGCGTCTTCCCCTCCTCCCGATCCGCGAGTTCCCGATTTTTGCACGTTGTGGACGCGCACAGTCGGGAACTCGCGCATTTTTCGGGAACTCGCGGATCAGCTCGGGTGCTAACCTACAGGCCCTCAACCGCCTTGCGTAGCTCCTCAGGCGCGTCGTCGTAGGAGGTCACGACCTCCAATAAGACCAGCTTCTCGGGGTTGTCAGCCGTTACCTTCAACGCCTCGGCCAGTTCCCGCCCGGTGGTTGCACGTAGCACCAGGGAGTCTTCTTCGCGCGCACCGAAGAAGGGCAGCGCCAGTTCCCAGCGCCAGGTCGGGATCTCGTTGTACTGCTCTTCGGGGCCGTGAATCACGCGTTCCACGGTGTAACCCTCGTTGTTGACCAGAATGATCACCGCCGGTAACCCCTCGCGGATCACCTGGCCCAGCTCCTGCACAGTCAGCTGCGCGGCACCGTCACCGATGAGCAGGATCGGACGCTTAGAACGGTCGGCCATGCCCGCGCCGAACATCGCCGGCAGGGTGTAACCGATCGAACCCCACATGGGCTGACCGATGAAGAACGCCCCGGCGGGCAGGCGGTGAGTCGACATACCGAAGTAGCTGGTGCCCTGGTCTGCCACCACGATGTTCTCGGACGACAGTGCCCCGGTGACCTGCGCCCAGAGGTTGTCCTGGGTGAGCGGGGCGTCCGAGGTGTCGGGGGTTGCGCTCGCCTGCACCTCGCCTTCGACCGCGGTGCCCTCGGTGTGGTTTTCCACCAGAACCTTGGTGAGAATCTCCATGGAACGCTGCAGCGAGAGCGGAGTGAAAGTCTCACCCCCAACCTTGGCCACGTGCGCCTTGAGGTCCACGGTGCGGGCGGGGTCGATCTGCATGGAGAACCCGGCGGTGGTGTTGTCGGTGAACTCAACACCCAGGCTCAACAGCATCTCGGCGTCTTCGACCGCGGCGCGGACCTCCGGTGATGACGAGGAGCCCGAGTAGATCCCGATGAACTGGCTGGAAGACTCATTGACCAGGCTCTTGCCCCAGCTGAGCGTCCCGACGGGCAATCGGTTCTCGGCGAGCAGGGTCTCCAGTTCGTCGGTGGCACCCAGGCGGTGCACGAGCAGGTCAGCCAGGATGGTGGCCTTCTTGCCGGGCACGAATCTGCGGAGGGCGTCCTCGAAGGCTTGTGCGGCGGCGTCCGTGGTGGTTTCGGTGATGAGTTCCAGGGCAGAGGACGGCGGTTGGCAGGGGGTCTTGGCGACGTCCGCGGCCAGCATGATCATGCCCGGTTGCTTGGCGTACATAACCGAACGCAGCACACGGTCGATCTCCCAGGTGGCGGTCGGTGCGTTCAGGTTGGAGGTGGCGCAGCAGACCTCGTCGGCCATGCGGATGAAGTGCTCGAAGTCGCCGTCGCCGAGGGAGTGGTGGACCTTGCGCCCGGCGGCCTGGATCTCTTTGCTAGGCGCGCCCACCACGTGCACCACGGGAACGTTCTCGGTGTAGGCGCCGGCGATGGCGTTGATGGCCGAGAGCTCCCCGACGCCGAAGGTGGTCAACAGGGCACCGATGCCGCGCACGCGCGCGTATCCGTCTGCGGAGTAACCGGCATTGAGCTCGTTAGCCGAGCCGACCCAGCGGATCTTGTCGTGGCTGATAACCGTGTCGAGAAAGTGCAGGTTGTAGTCCCCGGGGACTCCGAACAGCTCGGTGAGCCCGAGCTCAGCCAGGCGATCGAGCAGGTAGTGCCCGATGGTGTAGGTAGATGACATAGGGGGTTGGTTCCTTTCTTTACCGTCTGCGAGTTCCCGATTTTTGTGCGTTCAGGACGCACACAGCAGGGAATTCGCGCAAAAAGCGGGAGTTCGCGGATCTAGAGGAGAAGGTGGGCGACCGGCGCCGTGAGCAGGATGCTCAACACCACGCGCTCAAACCAGATGACGATCAGGTGCCAGAACTTGACCGGGATGTCGGTGGCCATAATCGAGGGGACCATCGCAGACAAGAAGATGATCTCGGAGATGGCCACCACCGCCACGATGAAGGTCAGCACGGTCGCCCCCAGATCGGCGACCTCTGTGGCGGGGAGGAACATCTCAACCAGCCCCAGGCTGATGGCTTTGCCACCCAAGAGTGCATCGTTTACGCCCGCCAGTTTGAGGAAGGGCACGAAGATCCACCCCAGCCAGTCGAAGATGGGGGTGTGCTTGGCGGCCAACAGACCCAGAAGTCCCACCGACATGATGGAGGGCAAGATAGCGGCCGCCATGAGCACTCCGTCTTTGAGATTCAGCCACATCGTGGGGAAAACGCCGGGGTTCTGCCGCAGGGTGCCGCGTGCCTGGGCCCAGGCGGTGGCGAACTTTCGGCGGGGCACGTCCTGTTCGATGTTGGGAACGGAGCCGGGGTAGTGCTCGTCGGGCACGCTGGCGATCGGCGGGATCCGCACGGTGATGGCGGTGACTACGAAGGTGACGATCAGAGCGGTGAAGAAGTACTGCAGCCACATGTCCATCAGCCCCAGGGTCTTGGCGACGATGACCATGAAGGTCACCGACACGGTGGAGAAACCGGTGGCGATGATGGCGGCCTCTCGGGCGGTGTATCCACCGGCCTTATAGACGCGGTTGGTCAGCAGGAGTCCCAGCGAGTACGAGCCGACGAAACTGGCCACGGCGTCCACCGCGGAGCGTCCGGGGGTGCGCCAGATCGGTTTCATGACCGGGCGAACGAACACGCCCAAGAATTCCATCAGCCCGAACCCGATCAAGAACCCGAGGAAGATGCCACCGATGGGCACGATGAGCCCCACCGAGGTGACGAGCGTGTTCCAGAGGAAGGGCCCGATGGACTTCTCGGCCAGCCAAGCCGGCGGGGAGGTCATCATCAACACCGCCGCGACCAGTCCCAGGATGTTGAGGAAGGCGAAGATGGTCTGGGTGGCCGACCGCCGCCAGTGTCCGGTGACGAAAGGGCGCACGGTGCCGAGCACGATCAGCGCCAGCATCAGCCACGGCACAACCGGCCCGGCGTAGGTTTTCACCCCTGTGACGAGGTGGTCGAGTGAGATAGAGCTTTTGCCACCGATTTCGATCGGGATGAAGAACATGAAGATGCCGAGGAGCGAACACAGGATAAGGGTGAGTGCGTCTTTGCTGGCACCCGGTGTGCCCACCGGGGTGAGCGCGGCGGTCTGTTGCTCGCTGATGAAGTGCTCAGACATGAAACTCCTTTTCGTCACGGCCGATCGGCGAACTCCCGTTTTTGTGCGTTCAGGACGCGCACAGTCGGGAATTCGCGCAAAATCGGGGACTCGCAGTGAGAGGTGTGGGTGTTCTGGGTCACGTCTACTGTACTACCCCGCGTACTCCTTCCAGTTTTCACCTAGTGAAAATTTAATTTTGTTCTGTGAAACCCTCCTGATAAATAAAGAGTCAGCCATCACATCTGTGTAATGTTCTGAATCACAGGGTTCATCTGTGACCGCCGCCACCCGGCGGTCCTCATTGCAGACTCGCGACAACGAAAAGGAGGGGACCGTGCCGGCAAACACCACCCGTTCAGTAGAAAGAGCCCTCGATCTTCTCACCGTCGTCTGTGAAAACCCCGGCATCAACCTCACCACGGCAGCCCAAGAAACCGATCTTTCCCCCTCCAGCGCCCTGCGCTTGCTGCACACCCTGGTCGAGAACGGCTTTCTGAACCGCGACTCCGCAGGCCTCTTCGAAGTGGGCCCGCAGATGCTCCAGCTGGGCTTCCACGTTTTAGAGAAGAACAACCTGCGTTCGCTGTGCCGGCCGATCATGGTCGAGTTGGCCCAACGCACCGGCGAATCGGTCTACCTCTCCATCCGTCAACAAGACGCCGCTCTTTACATCGGTGTAGCCGCTGGAACCCACGCCGTGCAGCACCGCAGCTGGGAAGGCCAGACCATCCCGCTGAAGGGCACGGCGGTGGGCGCCGCCCTGGCTGGTCAGATCCCGCCCTCGCCCGGCGCGTCCGAAACTAACGACCGCCCCTATGCGGCGACCTCCAACGCAGTCGAGCAAGACGTCATGGCCATCGCCGCCCCCATCGTGGTGGGCAAGAAGACCATCGCCGCACTGAGCATGCTCGTGCCGCTCTACCGCATCGACGAGGCCAAGATCCGTGACTACGGTCAGACCATCGCCCACGAGGCGCGCAGAATCTCCGAACTTTTTAATCAGACCAAACCATCCACAACCATCAACCACTAGAAACACCCAAGGAGCACACGTGTACAACAACGTCACCACCGGTGAAGCCATGCAGATCAAGCTCGACAACGAGTTCCCCGAGATGCCCGAATTCGAACCCGGCATTCGCCGCGCACCGTCCCGCGGGTTCCGCCTGACCAAGGCTCAGACCAAGATCGCCCTGCGTAACGCCCTGCGCTACCTGCCCGAAGAGTTGCACGAGAAGGCCGCCCCGGAATTCCTGGACGAACTGCGCACCTACGGCCGCATCTACGCCTACCGCTGGCGCCCGGCCGAGAAGATCGTCGGCAAGCCGCTGGACGCCTACCGCGGCAAGTGCACCGAGGGCAAGGCCCTGCAGGTGCAGATCGACAACAACCTCGACTTCGAGGTCGCCCTGTACCCCTACGAGCTGGTTACCTACGGTGAGACCGGTAGCGTCTGCCAGAACTGGCTGCAGTACCGCCTCATCATGAAGTACCTGGAGGAACTGACCGAAGACACCACCCTGGTCGTGATGTCCGGTCACCCGCTGGGTCTGTTCCCCTCCCGCCCCGAATCCCCGCGCGTGATCATCACCAACTCGCTCATGGTCGGTCGTTACGACAACCAGAAAGACTGGGAGATCGCCGAAGAGATGGGCGTGGCCAACTACGGTCAGATGACCGCCGGTGGCTGGATGTACATCGGGCCCCAGGGCATCGTGCACGGCACCTTCAACACCCTGCTTAACGCCGGACGCTCGAAGCTGGGCATCCCCGCCGAGAAGGATCTCGCCGGCGTCCTCTTCGTCTCCTCGGGCCTGGGCGGAATGTCCGGTGCTCAGCCCAAGGCGGCCGACATCGCCAACGCCGTCTCGATCGTCGCCGAGGTCGATGAATCCCGTATCAAGACCCGCAAGGATCAGGGCTGGGTCACCTACTCCTCGGCCGACCTCGAGGAGGTCTTCCGCATCGCCAACGAGCACATCGAGGCCAAGACCCCCGCGTCCATCGCCTACCACGGCAACATCGTTGACCTGCTCCAGTACGCGGTAGACAACAACGTCGAGATCCCGCTGCTGTCTGACCAGACCTCCTGCCACGCGGTCTACGACGGCGGTTACTGCCCCGCGGGCCTGAGCTTCGAAGAGCGCACCGAACTGCTGGGCAGCGACCGCGAAGAGTTCGCCCGCCGCGTGGACGAAACCCTGAAGAAGCACTACGAGCTCATCAAGACCCTCACCGAGCGCGGCACCTACTTCTTCGATTACGGTAACGCCTTCATGGCCTCCGTCTTCGGCGCTGGCGTCAAGGAGATCGCGATCGACAACGACGAGCGCAACGGCTTCATCTGGCCCTCCTACGTTGAAGACATCATGGGCCCCGAACTCTTCGACTACGGCTACGGCCCCTTCCGCTGGGTCTGCCTCTCCGGTGACCACGAAGACCTGGTCAAGACCGACAAGGCCGCGATGGACTGCATCAACCCCGAGCGCCGCAGTCAGGACCGCGACAACTACATCTGGATCCGCGATGCCGAGAAGAATGCGCTGGTGGTCGGCACCCAGGCCCGCATCCTCTACCAGGACGCCCAGGGCCGTATGGACATCGCCCTGCGCTTCAACGAGATGGTCCGCAACGGCGAGGTTGGCCCGATCATGCTCGGCCGCGACCACCACGACGTCTCCGGCACCGACTCGCCCTTCCGTGAAACCTCCAACATCAAGGACGGTTCCAACGTCATGGCAGACATGGCCACCCAGTGCTTTGCCGGCAACGCCGCCCGCGGCATGTCCCTGGTTGCCCTGCACAACGGCGGCGGCACCGGCATTGGCAACTCCATCAACGGTGGTTTCGGCATGGTGCTCGACGGCTCCGAACGCGCCGACGAAGTTATCAAGTCGTCGCTGCTCTGGGACGTCATGTGCGGTGTAGCCCGCCGTAGCTGGGCCCGCAACGAACACTCCATCGAGACCTCGACCGAGTTCAACAAGGAGTACGCCGGCAAGGGCCAGATTACGCTGCCCTACCTGGCCAACGACGAACTCATCGACTCGCTGGTCAAGTAAACCCGCGCCGAGTCAGAGAAGGAGGTTGCTGTGGCACACAGCAAGCTGTTCACCAACATCGGATCCCTGGTCACCAACGACGCCTCGCTCGAGCGCGGTGCGCTAGGCGTACTCGAGGACGCCGCCGTGGTGGTCACCGAGGGCACCATCGACTGGGTAGGCCCCGCCGCTGAGGCCCCGGCAGCCGACTCCGCCGTCGACCTCGACGGCCGCGCCATGCTCCCCGGCTTCGTCGAGTCGCACTCGCACCTGGTCTTCCAGGGCGACCGCTCGCTCGAATTCGCCGCCCGCATGGAGGGCAAGAAGTACGAGGCCGGCGGCATCCGCACCACTATCGCGAAGACCCGCGCGGCCTCCGACGATGAGTTGCGCGCCAACGTCGAACGCTACCTGGGGGAGTACCTCACCCAGGGCGCGACCACCGTCGAGGTCAAGACCGGTTACGGCCAGTCCGCCGAGTCGGAGCTGCGCAGCGCGCAAATCGCCGCCCAGTGCACCGATGAGGTCACCCTGCTCGCGGCTCACGTGGCACCCGAAGAATACGCCGATCGGTTGGACGATTACGTGCAGATGGCGGTCACCGAGATGATCCCGGCGGCCGCCCCGCATGCCAAGTGGATCGACGTGTTCTGTGAGAAGGGCGCGTTCAACGAGGAGCAGTCCCGCGCCGTCCTCAAAGCCGGCGTGGACCACGGGTTGACCCCGCGCGTGCACGGCAACCAGCTGACCTACGGTGCCGGCGTGCAGCTGGCAGTCGAGTTCGGCGCGGCGTCCGTGGACCACGTGGTCTACCTCTCCGATGCCGACGTCGACGCGCTCGCGAACAGCTCCACCGTGGCAACCGTGTTGCCCGGCGCCGACTTCTCGACTCGCAATGACTACCCGAACGCCCGCAAGCTGATCGACGCCGGCGCCACCGTGGCGCTGGGCGCCGACTGCAACCCGGGAACCAGCTTCACCACCTCGATCCCGTTCTGCATCGCCATCGCCGTGCGCGATCTGAAAATGAGCCCTGACGAAGCCGTCTGGGCGGCCACGGCGGGCGGTGCCGCGGCCCTGCGCAGGAACGACGTGGGCGTGGTGAAGGCCGGTGCGCGCGCCAACCTGCTCGCGCTGGCTGCACCCAATCACGTGCACCTCGCGTACCGTCCTGGGGTTCCGTTGATCTCCGCCGTCATCAAGGATGGCGAACTGGTCAGCGGCACCCTGGGCGGCTCACGCAACATCGCAGGAGGTATCGCATGATCCGCATCGACCACGCCCCGCAGGCGCAGTTCGGCCGTGACGACGGACCCGGGCAGGAACACTTGCGCTGGTTCAAGAAGATCGAGCTGGTCGAGGGGCAAAACCCCGACCTGACCGGTCACGACGTGGTGCTCATCGGTTTCGCCTCCGACGAGGGGGTGCGCCGCAACAAGGGCCGCCAGGGTGCCCGAAACGCCCCGGCCGCCCTCCGCGCCGCGTTGGCTCCGCTGGCCGTCTCGACGGAACAGGCCCACGTGAACGTGGCCGACCTGGGTGACGTGGTGGTCAACGAGACCGACCACGACCCCGCCGCCGACGGCCCCGGTGACATCCTGGCCGAAGGGCAGCAACGCCTCGCTGACAATGTGGCAGCCACCATCGACGCCGACGCCTTGCCGATCGTGCTTGGTGGCGGTCACGAGGTGGCCTTCGGCACCTACTCGGGGGTGGCGTCCGCGAAGAAGCGCGCCGGCAAACGGGTGGGCATCCTCAACCTCGACGCCCACTTCGACCTGCGCGCCGCCGACCGCCCCAGCTCGGGCACGCCCTTCCGGCAGGCGCTGGAAGCTGAGAAGGCCGCCGGCACCGAGCTCTCCTATGCCATCGTGGGCATCAGCCAGCCTTCCAACACTCAGGTGCTCTTCGACACCGCCGAGGAGTTCGGGGTGCGCTACCTGCTCGACGAGAACTGCCAGGAGTCGGATCGCGCCGAGGTGGTGCGCTTCGTCGAGGAGTACGCCGCCGGGGTAGACGTGCTGTACCTGACCGTCGACCTGGACGTCCTGCCGGCGTCCGTGGCGCCGGGGGTCAGCGCCCCCGCCGCGTACGGGGTGCCGCTACCGGTGATCTTGGACGCCACCCGCGCCGCCGCTGCCTCCGGCAAGCTGGTTGCCGCCGACGTCGCCGAGCTCAACCCCGAATTCGACCTCGACTCCCGCACGGCGAAATCAGCCGCCCGCATTCTTCACACCCTTATGTGCAATCACCAGAAGGAGCAATCATGAGCAACGACAACAGTCAGCGACCCCACGTCGAAGTGGGCATCGGCGCCCTCACCTTCGAGCAGGTCATCGATGTGGCCCGCCACAACGCGACCGTATCCCTCTCCGAAGAGTCCCTGAAAGAAATCGCCAAGTCCGCCGACCGCGTGCGCGACCTGGCCAACCACGAGAAGCCCGTCTACGGTGTCTCCACCGGCTTCGGCGCGCTGGCCTCCAAGCACGTGCCGCTGGACCAGCGCAAAGAACTGCAACGTAGCCTGATCCGCTCGCACGCCGCCGGGTCCGGCCCCGAGGTCGAGCGTGAAGTGGTGCGCGCGCTGATGCTCCTGCGCCTGTCGACCATGGCAACCGGCCGTACCGGCGTTCGTCCTGAGGTGGCAGAGGCCTACGCGGCGATGCTCTCGGCGGGCGTGACCCCGGTGGTGCACGAGTTCGGTTCGCTCGGTTGCTCGGGCGACCTGGCTCCCCTGGCTCACTGCGCGCTGGCCATCATCGGCGAGGGCAAGGTGCGCGACGCCTCGGGCGAGCTGCGTGACACCGCAGACGCCATGGCCGAGGCCGGCCTGAAGCCGGTCGAGCTGGCTGAGAAAGAGGGTCTGGCGCTCATCAACGGCACCGACGGCATGCTAGGCATGCTGGTCATGGCCATCACCGACCTGGATCGCCTGGTGCGCCTGGCTGACGTCTCCGCCGCGATGTCAATCGAGGGCCTGGTGGGCACCGACCGCGTGTTCGCCGCAGACCTGCACGAGCTGCGTCCGCACCCCGGCCAGATCGCCTCGGCACAGAACTTCCGCACCGTACTGGCCGACTCCGACATCATTAACCACCACAAGGGCGAGCTGTCTTCGTACGTGCAGGACGCCTACTCGCTACGTTGCGCCCCGCAGGTGGCCGGCGCCGTGCGCGACACCGTCGACCACGCCCGCACCGTGGCCCAGCGGGAGCTGGCTTCGGCGATCGACAACCCCGCCGTGACCAAAGATGGCCGGGTCGAGTCGAACGGTAACTTCCACGGCGCACCCGTGGCTTACGTGCTGGACTTCTTGGCCATCGCGGTGGCCGATGCCGCCTCGATCTCGGAACGCCGCACCGACCGGTTCTTGGACGTCGCCCGCAACCGCGGCCTCAACGCCTTCCTGGCCAACGATCCCGGTGTGGACTCGGGCCACATGATCGCCCAGTACACCCAGGCCGCCCTCGTCTCCGAGCTGAAGCGCCTGGCCGTGCCGGCGTCGGTGGACTCGATCCCCTCGTCTGCGATGCAGGAAGATCACGTCTCGATGGGTTGGTCGGCCGCCCGCAAGCTGCGCAAGGCGATCGACGGCCTGACCCGCGTGCTGGCTATCGAGATCCTGACCGCCGCACGCGGCATCGACCTGCGCGGCCCGCAGAAGCCCGCTCCCGCGACCGGTGCGCTGATCGCCAAGTTGCGCGAGACCGTCGAGGGCCCCGGTTCCGACCGCTTCCTCTCCCCGGAGATCGAAGAGACGGTGCGCCTGGTGGCCAACGGCGAGTTGCTCGACGCCGTGGAGGCCAAGGTGGGCCGCCTGGCCTAGGGGAGGGGTCCGCGGGCGTCCGGCCCGGCCGCGGTACCGTTCGGTTGCGGCGACGCGCCCAGCCCGGTCCCGCCGCGGACGTCCGGCCCGGCCCTGTCGTGCGTCCCGCCTGGCCGCGCGTCCCGGCGCGACTCGCCCGGTCTCTGACGGTTTGTACCCCGAAAATCACCCAGTATGTCAATAAGGACATACACAGTGATTTTCGGGGTACAAAGGGCTCATGTTCGGGCGAGTTGGGGCCCGACCAGGCACCTGAAAGAACAAAGTACACAGGGCCAAGACCCGGGTGAGTCTTGGCCCTGTGAACAGGTGCGAGTGAAGCAACCTGAAAGGATTCCGGCTGACGGCCTCGGACGTCCGAACCGACTCGCCGATGGGAGTGCGACCTCCCATTATTCAGTTATAAATCTCGTTACTTAGCCCAGATGCGGAGGTAGTCGACCTTCAGCACGTGGTCGGCCGTGGCGTCCGTGGGGAAGCCCCAGAAGTTGTTGCCCGCTTGGGTATTCAGGCGGATGTTCACCGGCTCCGAATCGGGCAGAGCGGCCTTGAACTTGTCGTCGTTGGGGATGCGGGCGATCTCCACGCCGTCGAAGCTGTAGACCAGGTCGGTGGCGGTACGCTCGATAACCCAGATATGGTACTCGTCGGAGGACTGCTGGCCAAGCTTCGGCTGCCAGCGGTTGTACTTGTTGTGGCCGGTCTGGTCGTAGTGGAAGGTCGACTCGGCGATGTTGGTCTGGTTGAAGCGCTGCGTGCCGGTGGGGTAACCGAAGTTCTCGGCTACGTCGATCTCTCCGCCGAAGCGGGTGTTGTCGGGACG
Source organism: Rothia sp. LK2588 (assembly GCF_040946465.1). Classification (NCBI taxonomy): domain Bacteria; kingdom Bacillati; phylum Actinomycetota; class Actinomycetes; order Micrococcales; family Micrococcaceae; genus Rothia; species Rothia sp. LK2588. Next base: position 170,676 of record NZ_JAYWLS010000003.1, read on the forward strand.
GAACCAGAGGCCACCCCAGGCGCCCTTCTGATCCGGGTGCGAGTTGGGGGTGCGCATGCGGATCTCGGCGCGGAAGAACTTTGCGGAGAACTTGCCGATCGAGTCGATGTAGGCGGTACCCCATTCGCGGGTGCCCATGCGGGTTCCGGTGACTTCCTGACCTTCGGGGTAGTGGGTGGTCCACAGCTCGAGGGCGGAGTCGGCAACGCGTACGTTGTTGCGGTCGTTCACGCCGATGTCGTGGTTAGACCAGTCGCGGTGGCGGATATTCCACTTGGTGGGGTCGACGTTGGCGGTGCCCTGGTAGCGGACGTCGTCGAAGTCGTCTTCGAAGATCAGCTTGCCCCAGCCGGCCACGGTTTTCGCACCGCGGAAGGAACCGAACTCTTCAGCGCGCTGCGAGTTCATGACGAGGCTACCTCCGACGGTGGAGGAACCGATGAACCCTGCGGCACCGGTGCCGACGCCGGCGGGGGTGGCAGACATGGGGACGGCGGTCTCTTCGTGGGTGACGACCAGCAGCGGGCGTCCGTCGACCAGCAACGCGCCTTCGACCACGTTGGAACGTACGCGGATGGACAGTTCAAAGTGAACCTTGGTGCCTGCACCACCGATGCCGGAGAGCGACTTGCCGGTGAGGTAGGCGGGACGCTCGTTCATGACGCGCTCGATGCTGAGCAAGATGGTGCCGGAGGACTGCACGGTGGCCACCGCGGCGTAGAAGTCGGAGCTATCTGCGGTGCGACGGGCGATGGCACGAGCCTGAACGTCACCGGAGGAAGGCACGGTTGCGGTGTAGTCGGTGGTGATCAACTGGTCTGCGGAACCCTTGATGGCCACGGGGAAGAAACCACGGGGAGCATCTGCCGAACGCACCCACTGGAAGGGGTTGATGTAAGAGACGTCTTTACCGCGAATGATCTGGTCGCGGGTGCGGGACGCCTCGGCGGCGTAGGAGCGGGGTGCGGCGGCTATGGAGGATCCCAGCGTCAAAGCGGAAACCGTGGTGGCTACGCCAAACAAGGCGCTGTGGCGAGTCAGAGCCAGTGCAGACATGGTGAATTCCTCAGGTGTGTAGTGATTGGGGTTCCAAGACGGTCGAGGGGCTGGGGGACAGCTTCGGAGCTGAGCCCTTCGGTACGACCACAACATTAGAGGAAATTTTCTAGCCACGTAACCACGTTGGGGGACAAGATCGCCCCCCCTGGGGTTGTTCGAGTCTATTCGTGCTCTCACATGGGGAAAGTTTGTTTCAACATTGACTCATCTACATCTGCTTAATTAAAGTCTATTAAGCGACACAGACCTTAAAACAATGCCTTTACTAGGGGTTTCTCCACCCATTGTCCCCATGTGGAATAAATCACTTCAAAAATTCTCACCGTGTGCGTGTCTTAATTACTATCGTTGTAAAGTAAACTCCCCGAATCTTTTCTGAGGTGACCTGGATCAACAACCCCGTTATTCCGCCACACATCGCTCATTTTTGACAGTTTTCTGTACACATAAGACGTCAAGTGTCGAAAATTAATGTTTTCCAAATTAACTAACTTAAAAGGTCGCAAACCATCGAATGAACCCGCCTTGGTGACTATGGGGGACAAGAAAAACCCCGGAAAATCAAGGAAAACTGGGGTGAGCGCAAAGAATGGGGGACAAAACAGATGTTTTGTCCCCCACAATCAGAGTTGAAAGCGCTCAGCTGGGTTACATCCACCCCTTGCGCTTGAAGATCAGATAGAGGGTCAAGGCGGCCAAAAACATCATCAACAGCGAGGCGGGGTAGCCGTAGGTCCACGAGAGCTCGGGCATGTGCTCGAAATTCATGCCGTAGATGGAGCCGATGACGGTGGGCACCACGAAAATCGCAGCCCACGACGAGATACGCTTGGTGTCGTCGTTCTGCCGCTCCGCCACGATGGTGCTGTTGACCTCCAGCACGTTCTGTAGCGTGTAACGCAGGTCGTCGATGCGCTCGTTGATCTGGGTGGCGTGGTCACGGACGTCGCGCAGGTGGCGCAGGTCGTCCACGTTCTCGCGACCCTCGGGGGAATCTGGGGTGATGGTCATGGTGCGCAGCCGTCCCATGAGGGTGTCGAGCATCGTAAGCAGCGGGCGACAGGCGCGCTTGAAGTCGCTAACCTCGTTGAGCAGTTCGTAGGTGCGCCGCGAGATGGACGAGGTATCCGACTTCCCGGGGGCAAAGAGCGCCTCCTCGATCTCGTCGCAGTCGTCTTCGAGGCCCTCGATCACGGGAATGTACCCGTCAACCACGGTGTCTAGGGCGGCGTGCATCATGTCCCACGGGGTTTCCCGCTCGCCCATCTCGTGGGAGAAGCGCGAGAACATCCGCTTGATATCGCGTTCCTCGCGCAGGTAGTCCTTGATGATGCCGATCAGAAAGTTGGCCCCCATGAAGAGGTGGATTTCACCGAAATGAATCTCCTCTTTCTCGTCCAGGTACGCCGCCGGTCGCAACACGAGAAAGTAGTTGTCGCCGTAGCGTTCGATCTTGGCGCGCTGGTGACCCTCCATCGAGTCTTCTACCGCCAGCTCGTTCATGCCGAAGTGCTGGGCGATTTCCTGCATGGTGCCCAGGGAGGGGTCGGAGATCCCGATGAAGGCTGTAGCACCCTCGTTCTCGCTAATGAGCGCATGGGTCGCCTGAAGCGAGTCGGGTTCTTGGGTGGTGCCGTCGGCAAGGTTCACGGCGTTCATCAGAATAGGCATAACCCTCATCTTAACCCCGCGGTATGGGGGCGGGGGAGTTGCGGTGATAGCCTGAGAAGTTGGCATTCGTCACCTGGCGGTGGCCAGCCCGCTCCGTTTCGAACCACACACTTCAGAGGAGATCGCCATGCCCGAGACCAAACTTCTTCGCATGCCCGTGATGGTGCCGGTGCTGGCTACCTTCGCGCTGTGTATCGGCGGACTCTCCTTGCTATTGCCGACGTCCCCGGCGTGGGTCGTCCTCGGCGGAGCCGGTTCCACCGGCGCCGGCCTGGTGACGGCCACCCTGATGGCGGTGACGGTCGCGACCCAGTTGTGGGTGGTGCAACCCATGCTGAACCGTTTCGGCTGGGCCCGGACGCTTGCCGCCGGTTCCCTCTTCATGGGCCTGCCCGCGCCGCTGCAGGCGCTGGCCCCGCATCTCGGGTTGGTGCTGTTCAGCTCGGGGCTGCGCGGAGTGGGGTTCGGCATTCTGACCGTGTGTTGCTCCACCGCGCTCTCGCTCCTCGTGCCCGCCCACCTGCGCGGTCGCGCGATCGGATACTACGGGCTGGCGGCTGCTGTCCCGCAACTCTTGCTGACCCCACTGGCGCCGTGGTTAATCGACCACGTGGGCTTTCGTCCGGTACTGATCGGCGGCGCGATTACCGCCCTGGGCGCCCCGTTCGCGTATCGGCTCGGCAAGCTGGTGGACGCTCACCACGAGTCCCCGGTCACCGGTGCGCAGGCGATGGCGGCAGGGGAGCGTGCCCCGGTATTGCCACGGATCTGGCCGGCGTTGCTCACGCTGACGGTCTCGACCGCGGCGGGTGGCGGTTTCATGACCTTCGTGACGGACGTTGCCGGTGAGCCTTCCCGCGCGTCGTCCGCGTTGTTGGCGATGATGGTCGCGGCGGTGCCCACCCGTCTGTTCGGCGGCACCCTGACCGATCGGTGGGGTACTCGCATTACCCTGGCGCCGGTGCTGGCGGTCAATGCGGTGGGCGTGGTCTTGCTCGGCCTGGCCGCCGCGCAGGGCGGGGCGTCGGCTGCCGTCCTCTATGGCGGTGCCCTGCTCACCGGCTGCGGTTACGGTTTTCTGCAGTCGGTCTCGATGGTGCGGGCCCTCAACGACGCCGGCCCCGGCAACATGACGCGGGCCTCGGTGGCGTGGAATGCGAACTTCGATATCGGCACCGGGCTGGGTGGCCTGGCGATCGGGGCGATGGCCGCCGGTCTCGGTTTTTCGGGAGCCTGGTGGGTGTGGGCTGCGGTCATGACGCTGAGCGCGGCGGTGATTGGCACCCGCGATCTACGCCGCACTTCGCGGGCTTCCTAAAACCCCGAGGTGACTAGGGCAAATAGTGTGATTAACAAATCTTGAAATATTTCCGCAGGTTAGCGCGACACATTCCCCTCCAAGTGTGGATCAACTAGAATATTATGTAGACCCCGCCCCTTGAAAACCGCGCAGAATATTCCCCCTTGTGAAACTACTCATTCTTTCTGAAGTCTCTGACGACACCTACAGAGTGCACTACGAAGCGCAAGTGCTCTCTCTTCTTGATGAGGTAAATAATGGGGCGCTCGAGATCTCTCTGGTGTGTGCTCAAGAGGATCCGCACCTTGAAACCGATACCCCGATCAAAGAGACCATCAAGCTACCCATTTTCCCCACCAATCGCGGCGAGTGTGTGGCCCTGATGGAGACCTTCGAGCGGTATCTGGCGGGGCAACCCTCGGGGCTGTTGCCCGATGAAGAAGAACAATTTGTCGACCTCATCGAAGCCGTGCGCAAAGTCGACGCCGTGCTGACCCTCGGTAATAACGTGATGAGCTCCCAGGCGCCGAACACCCTCTACGAAATGGCGGTGCTCGTCGCGGTCTGTCACCGGGTGGGGGTGCCCGTGGTCTGCACCTCGCAGCTGGTGGGAACCCCGCTCGTGGAGACGGACGCACGCGCCCTCGTGCGCACTTATCAGCGTGCCAGCCTGGTCTGCGTAGCGGACCAGGCTTCTCACATTTGGTGCTCCCAGCACGCCATCGATGCCGCACCCTCGGTAGACGTCGCCACCACGTATGGGCCGCGCGTCCGATCGCTGACGGGTACGCCCACCTACGATCTCTTCAAGAACGTGGGGGAGCTCGACAACGCCTATATCGGTGTTGCGTTCACGGATCCAGCGAACCAGCTGATCGAACCGCTGGCCAAGCTCTTGGATCGCTTACACGAGTCAACCGGTTACCACACGGTTTTCATCGCCCACGAAACAGACCCCGAGACGTCGCGGGGCGATGTGCAACTTCACCAGCGCATCGCCGCCAAGATGAAATCCAATCCGGTACTCACGCCGGCGTTGCACGCCGACGTCGTTGCGGGCCTGCATCATTCCGCCGCCTTCAACATCACCAACCTGCACCGGGCCGCCGCCCTGAGCTTAGGGCGCGGCGTACCGGTGTTTGGCTTTTACAACACGATTTCAAAGCGGGTGGGCCTCGAATCGGTGCTGGCGAACTTCGGCATGACAGACTTCGTTGCCCCCGACACCCAGATGCACTCGCCCGACGTGTTCGAAGCGTTACTCGAGCTGGCCGACCGCTTTGAATCCCACCTCAACCTCAATCTCTACGAACATGCGCGACAGGTGGCCGAGTTCGCCCACGGCATGTTGCAGACCATCATGAAGCAGGCCGAGCGCGGCGTGTTCGACCGCGATGCGCTCGACAGCGTGCCCGCCCCGCCGCAGCTCAAAATCAGGGGTAAACAGTGGCGTGTTCGCCTCAAGAATCTCAACGACCTGGCCGGTGACCTCCTGGCCCGGTGCGAACATACGGACCTCGAACGGGTCATCGCCGACGAAGAGGTTCTTTCTCAGCGGCAACAGTGCGACGCCCTGATGCGCCAGCTCCGCGAAGACGAGTTGCGCCTGCGGGTACAACACAACCAGATCGAGGAGCTGCAGGGCGAGTTGGCCGCCGTCCAGCGTCCTCGTGGTCTAGGACGCTGGTTCGGCTAACCGAGAGTACAGCACGGGGGCGGGGCAAACGCGTTGTTTGCCCCGCCCCCTGCTACGTCATGCCAGCTGTGCGCCGCTTAGGCCTCTTCGTCGATGAGGTCGCGTACCACGATGGTCTGCTCGCGGCCCGGGCCCACGCCGACCGCCGAGATGCGGCAACCGGAGAGCTCCTCGAGCTTCTCCACGTACTTGCGCGCGTTCTCGGGCAGTTCGTCCAGCGTCTTGGCGTTGGTGATGTCCTCGGTCCAGCCGTCGAAGTACTCGAAGATCGGCTTGGCGTGGTGGAAGTCGGTCTGCGTCATGGGCATTTCGTCGTGGCGCACGCCGTCCACGTCGTAGGCCACACACACCGGGATCTGTTCCAGGCCGGTCAACACGTCCAGCTTGGTGATGAACAGGTCGGTGAAGCCGTTGATGCGCACGGCCTGGCGCGCCAACACGGCGTCGTACCAGCCGCAGCGGCGCGGGCGGCCGGTGTTCACGCCGAACTCACCGCCGGTCTTTTGCAGGAACTCACCCATCTCGTCGAAGAGCTCGGTGGGGAAGGGGCCGGCACCCACGCGGGTGGTGTAGGCCTTCTGAATACCGATCACGCGCGAGATGCGGGTGGGGCCGATGCCGGAACCGACCGAGGCGCCGCCTGCGGTGGGGTTCGAGGAGGTGACGAACGGGTAGGTGCCGTGGTCGACGTCCAGGAACGTGGCCTGGCCGCCCTCCATGAGCAGGTTCTTGCCCTCGTCCAGTGCCTTGTTGAGCAACTGGGTGGATTCGACGATCATCGGCTTCAGGCGGTCGGCGTAGGACATGAAGTAGTCCACAATCTCGTCGACCTCCACGTGGCGACGGTTGTACACCTTCACCAACAGTTCGTTCTTCTGACGCAACGCGCCCTCGACCTTCTGGCGCAGGATCGATTCGTCGAGAATGTCTTGCACGCGGATGCCCAGGCGGGCGACCTTGTCCATGTAGGTGGGGCCGATGCCGCGGCCGGTGGTGCCGATCGCGCGCTTGCCGAGGAAGCGTTCGGTGACCTTATCCATAGTCTGGTGGTACGGGGCCACCAGGTGCGCGTTGGCGGAGATCTTCAGCTTGGAGGTGTCGGCGCCGCGTGCTTCGAGGCCGTCGATCTCTTCGAAGAGGGCCTCGGGGTTGACGACCACGCCGTTGCCGATCACCGGGGTGGCGTTCGGGGAGAGAATGCCGGCGGGGAGGAGCTTGAGCTCGAACTTCTGACCGTTGACGACGACGGTGTGACCGGCGTTGTTACCACCGTTGGGCTTGACGACGTAGTCGACGCGGCCACCGAGCAGGTCGGTAGCTTTACCTTTACCTTCGTCGCCCCACTGGGCGCCGACAATAACGATTGCTGGCATGAAAGAAAACTCCTTATGAGCGCTTCACCGGCCGGATTCCACGGCGGTGCGGTGTGATTGACGCGAAGACGACAGGACGCGGGCGCGCGGCTTAGCGGGGCACGGCCAGCTACCCAGCGATCGAACGCACTCTGGCAGGCCTGGGCGCAAACACACCAACCTCTAGGATACCGCGCCAGGGGAGGCCACAACCAGAGGTTATCCTGGGTTTACCTCTCGAAGAGGAGTTCACGTAATTTTTGAGACGTAGCTTACATTTTGCGGAGTTTTAGGGTTATATGTTCTCTAACACTCGTACACCAGGGGTATCCGTCGAACACACACAACGAGGAACCCATGCAAAAGAATATTCAGCTGAGCCGCTTGGCTCGCACCTGCGCGGCTTCCGTCGCAGGCCTCACCCTGGCGATGACCTTAGGCGCCCCCGCACACGCCACCGTCGACCCAGACATCCGCCTGAAGCAGACCGCCGTCGGTCCCGAACAGAAGCTCACCGCCTCCATGAAGGATGCCCAGGGCCAGGTTGCTGCCTACGTGCAGTTCTCCGGGGACGGAGCATTAGAAGCCACCGGCGGCCCCAACGCCCACGCCGCTGACCCCGCACGAGCGAAGGCCGTGGAAAAGGAAGTCAAGGCTAAGGCAGACACCGTGGCCTCTTCATCTTCCAGCAAAGTTCTTTACACCACCCACAACTCCCTGCCCGGCGCCGCCGTTCAGGGAGATGCTGAAGACATCCGTGCCCTCGCCGAGCGTCCGGACGTCGTCAAGGTCTCCCGCATAGTGCCGAAGACCCGCTCCAACTCCGGAACCACCATCGATACCAAGACCGTCAACACCTGGCAGAACGTGGGGGTAACCGGTAAAGACCTGCGCATCGCCGTCATTGACTCCGGCATCGACTACACCCACGCCGACTTCGGCGGTCCGGGCACCGACGAGGCCTACGACCGGGCCAAGGCCTCGCCGACCATGGTCGAAGGCACCTACGACCCGAAGAAGCTGGTGGCCGGTTATGACCTGGCCGGTGACGACTACAACGGCAACGACCCCAACAAGGTAGCCGTTCCCGACAATAACCCGCTGGACTGTAAGCTCGGCGGGCACGGCACCCACGTGGCCGGCACCGCAGCCGGATACGGCGTCACCGCCGAAGGCAAGACCTTCACCGGGGACTACTCCAAGCTTACCGAGCAACAGGTGCGCGACATGAAGATCGGCCCCGGCTCGGCCCCGGAAGCGCAGCTCATCGGCATTCGCGTGTTCGGCTGTGAGGGCACCACCATGCTCACCGGCCAGGCCCTCGACCGCGCGCTCGATCCCAACGGCGACGGTGACTTCTCCGACCGCGCCGACATCATCAACCTCTCGCTGGGCGCCGACTTCGGTGCTGCAGACGACCCCGAGAACGACATCATCGAAAAGCTCACCGACCAGGGCATCCTCTCGGTGATTGCCGCCGGTAACGCGAACAACTACAACGGCGTCGGTGACACCTACAACGTGTTGGGCAACCCGCCGAACGCTATGTCTGCGCTGACCGTGGCCAACTCGATCGGTTCCACCTACCTGGCCGACGCCGCCGAGATCTCCGGTAGCACCATCCCCAAGAACAAGGTGATCTCCGACTACTCGCGGAGCTTCGACTATGCCGCGGCGCGACCCGAGCAGCTCACCGGTGAGGTCGTTGCCGCACCCGCCGACAACCGCTTCGGCTGCCAACCCTTCGACACCTCCTTCGAGGGCAAGTGGGTGCTCCTGCAGTGGGATAACCCCGACGGCACCTTCCCCTGTGGATCGAAGGTTCGCTTCGACAACGTGGAGAAGGCCGGCGGTAAAGGCGTGGTGCTGACCACCGACAACTACCCCGATCAGTCCGGCATCGCCGGTAACGAGACGATCCCCGGCGTTCGACTGAACAAGGAGGCCTCGGAACAGGCCCGCGAGGCGACCGCCGGCGGTGGATCGTTCCACGTCAAGCTCAGCCCCGAGTGGATGTCTTCCATCTCGGCTCCCACCGATTCGTTAGACGTCCTGAATACCTCGTCTGCGCGCGGTCAGCACGGTTCCTACGGCCTCACCAAGCCGGACGTCGCGGCCCCGGGCACCAACATCCTCTCAGCTGCCGTGGGCGCAGGTAACGCCGGCCAGCTGATGACCGGTACCTCCATGGCCGCCCCGCACGTCGCCGGTATCGCGGCCCTGGTTCTGCAGGCGCACCCCGGTTATGCCCCCGCCGACATCAAGGCCGCCATCACCAACACCGCGACCCACGACATCACCAACGCCGAGGGCACCAAGCTGGCCGTGGACCGCACCGGCACCGGACGCGTGGACGCCGCCGCCGCGGTAGCCACCGACGTCCTCGCCTACAACTCCGACTCCAAGAAGCAGGTCTCCACCAGCTTCGGCGTACTGGAAGTTCCGGTGGGCAGCGATACCAAGGTGCTCACTAAGAACATCACCGTGGAGAACAAGTCCGATCGCGCCAGCACCTTCAACGTGGCGCTGGACCAGTCGGTGACCATGCCCGGCGTGACGCTGAGCGTGACCCCCACCGTGACCGTTCCCGCGAACTCCTCCGCGCAGGTGACCGTGACCGCCACCGTTGATCCTGCGGCCCTCGATAAGACCGCGGACCCCGGTCTCGAGGTGCAGCAGATGGATCACGCGCGTCAGTTCATCGCCCAGGCCTCGGGTCGCGTGAAGATCACCGAGAACGGCGGGAACGAACTGCGCGTGCCGGTGCAGATCGCACCCAAGCCCGTGGGTGATATGAAGGCGAACGTTGCCCGCGGCCAGCTCAAGGGCAAGGGCAGCAGCACCGCCGTGAAACTGCGCGGTACGGAGCTGAACCAGGGGGCCTACCGCGGTCTGCTGGCTGCCTTCGAACTAGGTGCCCGGAGCGAGCGTCTGGCCGATGACTCCCTCACGGTGCCTTCGGAGCGCCGCATCGACCTGCAGTATGTGGGTGCCTCCACCTCGGAGGGCATGCTCAACTTTGGCCTCACGTCGTGGGGTAACTGGGACGTTCTGACCTGGTCGGCGGCCACCGAGATCGAGATCGATACGAATAAGGACGGCAAGGCCGACTTCTTCCTCGACATCGACCGCGTGAAGGGTCTGGATTACCCGGTCGCCACCCTCTACCAGCCCACCGCTGACGGCATGCAGGTGGCCGATGTGCAGCCGATCAACGGCGTCTTCGGCGACGTGGATACCAACCTCATGGATACCAACGCCGTGGTGGTTCCGGTGACCCTGAAGGCGCTGGGTCTGGAAGGGTCCACCGACTCGATCAACTACAGGGTCAAGACCTACTCGTGGTACTCCGACGGCGCGGTGGATTCCACCGACTGGGTGAGCTACAACCCCTCTGCCCCGAAGCTTAGCTTCTCGGGCAAGACCGTAGCGGGCCCGCTATATGCGGATTCGGCCAAGACCCAGTTGAAGGTCACGCGCAACACCGACGAGAAGGTCAGCGCGCTGTTCCTGCACCTGCACAACGCCACCGGTGATCTCTCGGGTAAGACCCCGGACGCCGACGGCGCGAAGGCTCAGGTCATCGACTTCAAGTAAGTCTGCGCCGGGTTACCTGTGTAGCTGTACTGCGTAGCGTGGGGAACTGTGCCGCGTGGCGTGGGCAAAGGCCCGTCCTCTTCCGAAGTTTCGGGAGACGACGGCCTTCTGCGTGGGCAGTCGGTGCGTCCCGGCGGTTATCGGCGCGACTCGCCCGGCCCTCAACGCTTTCGTGCCCGGTTGGTAGCCGCGCGCGTCCGCGACTCGCCCGGGCCTAGACGGTTTGTACCCCGAAAATCACTGTGTATGTCCTTTTTGACATACTGGGTGATTTTCGGGGTACAAACGTGGGGCACCTCGGGCGAGTCGCTCTGGGGATCCGACCAGAGAGGGCCGAACCGGAGGATGAACCGGGAGCGGAAGCTAGTCTTTGAGGATGCGGATCTGCATCGGGTAGTTATAGACCTCGCCGTTGTTCGACTTGATCGCGCCGATGATGTGGAAGACGAACATGATGACGCCGGTTGCCAACCAAATGAGTGCCGAAATCGGCAGCGCCAACCCGAAGGTCACCAGGGTCAGCAACCAGGCGGCGATATTGGCGATCGCCATGGTCACGTTGAAGTTGAACGCCCGAGCGGAGTTGGCGGTGACGAACGCATAACCCGGCTTGGACTTATAGATGAACCAGAAGATCAGCGGGCCGATGAAGCTCAGGACGGTCGCCGAGAGCAGGTAGGCCACCAAGGACGAGAGGTGGGCCATCAGCGAGATCGTCTTGGCGTCGTGCGGGATCAGGTTGCCGTAGGCGTCCCTCACCTGGTGCGGCTGGTGGGGATTCTGACCAAACTGGTTGTTCTGGTACTGGTTCTGCCCGTACTGGGAGTAACCGTTCTGCGCATAACCGTTCTGGGCGCCACCGAAGGGTTGGCCGCCGGGCTGGTTGTGAAAACCGCCAGGCTGAGAACCGCCGGCCTGAGGATCGCCAGGCTGGGATCCGCTGGCGTAAGAACCACCGGGCTGGGCGGCACCATAACCACCCTGCGGAGCCTGGCCGCCGGGTTGGTTCTGAAAGCTACCGAATTGATTGTCGTTGGGATGCTGGGTCATCGGATGTTCCTTCGCTCGTTGTGTGAATATTTCCAGCTTAGCGAGGGGAAGGGTAGGGCGTCCTCAGCCTGAAGGCTGATCTTTTGCGTTGACGAATTATACCCGTCCGCCCCGTCCAACCATGGGATCCACCGGAGTTTGTACCCAGAAAACCACCCAGTATGTCCTTAGTGGCATACACTGCGATTACCGGGGTACAAAACTCATCGAAAGGAAGTCTCATGACCGAGAACCAGCCCACCGTCCTCTTCGTCTGCAACTCCAACCGCGGCAAGTCGCAAATGGCCCAGGCGCTCATGGACTTGCGCTCGGCCGGTAAGGTTCGCTCGATCTCCGCCGGTGTGGCCGCCGAAGAGGGCGCCTCCGTGAATCAGGAGGCCGCGGCGTCCCTGGCAAAAATCGGCGCGAACATGACCGGCGTCGCCCAACGCACCACCGAAGACCTCTACGACCAAGCCGACCACATCGTGGTGGTGGGCGGCGCAGACCTGGGCGAGCTCAGCCCCGAGAACGCCGCCAAGGTCCAACGCTGGGCGCCCGACGAACCCTCTCTGCGCGGCATCGAGGGGGAGGAACGCATGAACCTCTTGCGCGACGACATCGACCGTCACGTGCAGAAACTCCTCGGCGACATCGCGGGAGAGTAGAATCACAGCATGCGTGAATTACAGGCCCAGATCATCGAAGAACAGGGCGTTTCGCCCACCATCGACCCCACCGAAGAGATCCGCAAGCGCGTGCAGTTTCTCTGCGACTACCTCAAAGCCACCGGAACCCGAGGGCTGGTCTTGGGGATTAGCGGCGGCGTCGATTCCACCCTGGCCGGACGCCTGTGCCAGCTCGCCGTCGAACAGTTAGACCTCGAGGGGGTCACCGCCGAGTTCATCGCCGTGCGTCTGCCCTACAAGGTGCAGGCAGACGAAGACGACGCCCAGGCCGCGCTCGCCTTCATTCAGCCCCAGCAGTCGGTCACCTTCAACGTAGGCCCTGCCGTGGACGGTTTCGAATCGTCGTTCCAGGACGCCACCGGCGGGGAGATCTCGGACTTCAACAAGGGCAACGTGAAGGCCCGCGCCCGCATGATCGCCCAGTACGCGCTCGCCGGCGAGAAGAACCTGCTGGTGGTCGGCACCGATCACGCGGCGGAATCCATCACCGGGTTCTTTACCAAGTTCGGTGACGGCGGCGCGGACGTCCTCCCCTTGGCGGGCCTGAACAAGCGGCAGAACCGGTTGCTCCTGCAGACTCTTGGTGCAGAGCCGCGCCTGTGGGAGAAGGTGCCTACCGCCGACCTGCTCGACGGCAAGCCCGGCCGCACGGACGAAGATGAGCTCGGCCTGACCTACGACCAGATCGACGACTATCTCGAGGGCAAGGACATCGACCCAGCCGCCGCCGAGAACCTCGAAACCAAGTACCTCCGCAGCCGCCACAAGCGGGCCCTGCCGGTGACCATCTTCGACGACTGGTATAAGGGCTAACCCAGCGCCACCTGCAACGCGTGCACGGCGGCCTTATCGGTCTCCTGGAGCATGAGGGCGTCGGTACCCGGCAACGGTGAGATCGTTGTATCCGCCATCTGCGCGAAGGTCGGAATGCCGATCACGTGCACGCGGGGGTCGGGTTCGCCGTCGGGGTTGATGATCACCCGCGAGACGGGGTGTACCTCCGGCGAGGCGGTCTCGATGAGGCGGCCCTCTTCGTCCTGCTGGCAGAACGGACGCAACCGCGCCCGCAAGGAACGGTAGATCGGCTCGGCCACGTGGCGGATATCCGGGTAGTGCAAGAAGGCATCCACCAGGTAGCGGGTGCGGATTTCTTGCTTGGTGGAGGGAGAGACCGCCACGAACTCGTCGCCGTCCACGGTCACTTGCGGACGCTGGCCGATGAACTCGATGATCCCGGCGTCGATCGCGGCCAAGAGCTGACGGCAGCGGAACAGCGGCGGGCCGGAACCGACCATCTGGCCCAGGGCGTCGAAGTTCTTGTAATCGGTCTGGCGTGACTCCCAGGTGTAGCGGCCCATCGAGCCCAGGATCGAGGCGGGGGTGCGCGCCGAGGAGACCGACCACATGCCGGCCTTGAACGCGCTGTCGTGGCCGGCCGCCGAATCGCGGATGTCGTGCTCGAGGAACTGCGCGATGTGCTCGGTGACCTCGGCGACCGATCCTTCCACACCGGCCAGTGGCTGGCGCCAGCGTTCGATGTTGAAGCGGTCGGCGGGGTCGGGCACGATGTCGGCCAGGTCTTCGGCGATCGACTCGGGGGTGGCGTGGTCGATGATCTCCACGATCTTGCCGATGTTGGCGGTGACCGCTTCGGGCTTCAGCTCGGCGAGCTTGCAGTAGTAGGCCTCGTAGGCGTCCTTGATGATCGCCGGGCGCACCTGCACGCCGAAGTCGATCTTCTTCTCGTCTTTGAGCTCTTCGATCACGGCCATTAGACGGTGGTTGACCGGCTGGGGCGGCAGCTCTCGGTAGTCAGACTTGGGCAGGAAGGGGTAACCACGGCCCGAACCGACCAGCAGGTGCGGCTCTTTGCCCGAGGGCTCGTAGCGCATACCGGACCGGGTCGAGGGGTCCTCGACAAAGCGGCCGCCGCGGTCGATGGTGACCAGCGCCATGAGGTCATAGAAGCTCATGCCGAGCCCGCGCACCAGCACGTTTTCTCCGGCGGGCAGCACTGAGACGTCCTGTTCGGCGGGGGAGTTCGGAGCGACCCAAACCCCGCCCGATTCGGCGAGTTCTTGCTCTTGCGGGCTGAGCGCGGGAATCGTCCATCCGCTGGCGATGACCGTGGCGTCGGCGCGGCAAATGGTGCCGTCGGAGAGCTCGATGATGTCGAAGGAGTTGTCGCTGGAGGAGGTCACACCCACCGCGTTGGCCAGGTGCTCGGTGACCTTCACGGTCTCGGGCAGCTCGGCCACGGCCACGCGGTAGCACCAGTTGATGTACTCGCCGTACAGGGCGCGGGAGGGGTTCGAGTGCTTCTCGGTGGCCTGCATCTCTGCCTCGAAGTGGGGCAGCGGGTGCTGGGGGTGCTTGGCGAAGAGGGCGCGCTTGGCGGCGGCTTGGTCGTGCTCTTCGATATCGCGGCCCAGGCTCAGCTGGATCCACTCGTACATGTTCGGCCCCGGACGCACGGGGGCGGTCACCGTGGAGTTCGGCTCGGTGAACAGGGTGACGGCGCCGGCGAGGGTGTTCATGCACAGCGTGCGGGTCTGCGAGGTGTTCCAGATGCGGCCAGCGCCAAGCTGTGAGTTGTCGATCAGGTGCAGTTCGAGTTCCGTCTGAGGGTTCGCTGCCCCGATGCGCTCGATCACGGATACTCCGCGCGGTCCTACTCCCACAATGGCAATGCTTGCCGGCATTCTCGTCCTCTCGTCGTCGCTATTTACCTTTCGTTAAGGATATACCTCCGGAGCGGACGCTTGGGGGACGGGTTATCTCCCCCGGAATTGAGGCTTGCGTTTCTCGGTAAAGGCCGCGAATCCTTCGGCGTAATCCTCGGAGGAACACAGCTTACCTTGGGCGAGGTTCTCTCGCTCGATGGATTCCCACAGCCCCAAGCGCTCGTCGCGGATCTGAGCCACCAGTTCCTTGGAGGTGAGGAAGGCTCCGGTCGCGCCGGTGGCTACCCGTGCCGCCGTGGTGCGCGTGAACTCGAGGAGTTCGTCCTCGAGTAGCGCCCGTGAGAACAGGCCGGCGCGCACGGCCTCTTCACCGTCGATGAGGTCTGCGGTGTAGATAAGATCGAGCGCGCGATGGGCACCCAGCCGTTCGACGAAGAGCCAGTGCCCGCCCGAGTCGAGGGTCGCGCCCAGGTTCGCGAAGGGGGAGCCGATCTTGGCGGTCTTCGCTACGTAGACCACGTCGGCGGCGATGGCCAGTCCCAGCCCCACGCCCAGGCAGGGGCCGTGGACGGCGGCGAAAGTGGGCGCGGGAAAGCGGGCGATGCGCTGCAGTAGCGGGGTGACTTTCTCGGCGAGGTAAGCGTAGGCGTCGTCGGTGCTGGGGTTCAGGCCGGCGATGTCACGGCCGGCGCAGAAACCGCGGCCTTCCCCACGCAGGATGAGTGCACGCACTTGGGCGTTCTCGGCGCGATCTAAGGCTTGGGAGAGTTCCGCCAGTGCCTGCTCGTTGAGGGCGTTCATCTTCTGTGGCGCGTTGAGCACTAACTCGGCCAGGTTGTTGTCGATGTTCAGTTCAATCATTACAAGCCCCCTAGGCGTCGAAGTCGATTTTCACGGAGTCGCTGCACGGGCGGGACTGGCAGGTGAGCACGTAACCGGCGTCCACCTCGTCTTTTTCGAGGGCGTAGTTCTCCTCCATTTCCACGTCGCCCTCGATCACCTTCGCGCGGCACGTGCCGCAGACCCCGCCGGCGCACGCGAAGGGGACGTCGGCGCGCACGCGCAACGCGGCGTTGAGCAGGGTCTCGTGGGCTGAGGTGGGGGACTCAACCCGTGAGGAGGTGCCGTCCAAGGTGAAGGAGATCGCGAAGTTGGCCCCGGCGGGGTCTGCCTCGACCGTGCGACCCTGCTGGCCGGTGGGCTGCTCGGGTTTGCCGGTCGTGAAGAGTTCGTAGCGAATGTCGTCTTCGCTCACCCCGCGCTCGGCCAGGGTGTCGCGGCAGAGCTGTACGAGTTCGAAGGGCCCGCAGAGGAACCACTCGTCGGTGGCCTCGGTGCGGATGACGTGGTCGAGCAGGGATTCGAGCTTGGCGGCGTCGATGCGCCCGCTCATCAGTTCTGAGACGCGCTGCTCCCGTGAGAGCACGTGGTGCACGGCGAAGCGGGTGGGGTACTTGTCTTTCAGGTCGCCGAGCTCTTCGGCGAACATCACGTCCATCGCCGATTTGTTGGCGTAGACGAGGTCGAAAGTGGTCTGCTCGGACTGCCCCAACACCGAGCGCGCGATGGACATGATGGGGGTGATGCCCGAACCCGCGGCGAAGGCCACCAGGTGGAGGTTGCCGCCGGCGAGCGCGTCTGAGGCCACCTGGTCGGGGTTGTTCATGCTGGTGATGTTCTTCTTCGAGATGAAGGCGCCCTGCGGGTTCATCACGTCGATGGTGTCACCGGCGGCCAGGGTCTCGTTGGCCCAGGTGGAGAACACCCCGCCGAAGTCTTTCTTGATGGCCACGTGCACCTCGCCGGGGGTGGGTTCGGAGCAGATGGAGTAGGAGCGGCGAACCTCTTTGCCGTCGATGGTGGCGCGCAGGGCCACGTACTGGCCGGGCACGTAGTTGTAGTCCTCGGCCAGGTCGGCGGGCACGTCGAAGATGACCTCCACCGCATCGGAGGTCAGCTTGCGCACGTTCTTGACGGTGAGCGTGTTGAACGTGGCGCGGCGGCGGGTAGGGGTCTCAGTCATGATGGCCTCGTGTTCTTCGGAGGGGTTCTAGTGGACTTTGAAGTAGTCGAAGGGTTCTTGGCAGTTCTGGCACCGGTACAGCGCCTTGCAGGAGGTCGATCCGAAACGGGTGAGCTCGCGGGTGTTCAGTGAGTGGCACCGGGGGCACTTCACCCCCAGCGAGAGCGCGACGGGCCCGGCCGCCGCCTGTCCGGTAGGTGGCGCGATGCCGTACTTCTCTAATCGCTCTTTGCCGGCCTCGCTCATCCAGTCGGTGCTCCACGCGGGGGTAAGCGCCAGATGGACGTCGGGTTTGGCTTCTCCGGCGGCGCGGAACGCAGAGCGCAGGTCTGCGGTGATGGTCTCCATGGCCGGGCACCCCGAGTAGGTGGGGGTGATGACGACGCGCGGTGCGCCGTCCCGATAATGGGCCGAGCGGAGGATGCCGAGGTCGGCGATGGAGAGCACCGGGATCTCGGGGTCGGTCACGGTGGCGGCGATTTTCCATAACCGCTCCTCGGAGCCTTCCGGCGCCGGCGGTGCCTGTTCGGCCAGCTCCTGCGGGGAGAGCGGAGTGAAGGCGTCGGCGGGCATATCGTGCAACATGTCTTTCTGCAACCGGTCAAACTCACATCTCATGAACATCTGCCACCTTCGTGATCGGGGCGCTGTTACCAGCTGGCGCCGGGGTGCTGCCGCGCCAACACCTGCATCTCTGCCAGAATGTGGCCGCGGGCTTCGGAGTACTTGCCGGAACGGTCGCCGCCGCGGGCTTGGGGCACATCGGGGATGTCCAGGGTTGCCTCGGCGATGATCTGCTCGATGCGTCGCTCGAAATTAGCGCGTAGAGACGACGGTGCGGGCACCACACCGTCGAGGGCCTGGGTGACCTCGTCGTCGTGGAAGAGCTCGTCGATATAGGGCCACATGTAGTAGAGGCCCTTTTGCATGCGACGGTGGGACTCTTCGGTTCCGATGCCGAGACGCAGCAACCACTGGGCGGCGTGATCCTGGTGGTAGGCGACCTCTTTGAGGGCCTTGGCGGCGATGGCGGCCAGCGTCTCGTCGCTGGAGTGGATCAGTTGCGAATAGAGCTCGTGCTGGTAGTACGAGAAGATGAGCTGCCGGGCGATGGTTTGCCCGAAATCTCCATTTTCCTGCTCTACCAGGCGAACCGAGCGGAACTCTTCTTCGTCGCGGAAGTAGGCGAGGTCGTCCTCGGTTTTGCCCCAGGCGGTGCCGGCGTAGGTGAGAAAGAAGCGGGCGTGGCCCACCAGGTCCAGGGCGATGTTGCCCAGTGCGATGTCTTCTTCAAGCTCCGGCGCGCGGGAAATCCAGTGCGAGAGACGCTGGCCCAACATGAGCGCGTCGTCGCCAAGGTAAAGGGCGTAGCGGGCCACCTCTTCGGAGGCGAGCACGCCGCTTTCGGCGATCTCTTCTGCGGTGATGGCTACCCCGGCCGACTGCTTGGTGGCCGAATCGTGGGATGCGAAACTCACAGGTGCTTCACCCCCTCGCTCTTGGTGTAATAGGTGGCGTGGCGGTAGCTTTTGCCCTGGGAGGACTCGAAGAAACCGCCCTTGGAATCCGGGTCGGAGGAGAGGATCGCTTCGGTGGGCACGACCCAGACGCTGGTGCCCTCATTGCGGCGGGTATAGAGATCGCGCGCATTACGTAGAGCCATGGTGGCGTCGGGGGCGTGCAATGAACCCGCGTGAACGTGGGAGAGTCCGCGGGAGGAACGAACGAAGACCTCCCAGAGGGGCCATTCGGCGGTGGTGGGGTTGGTATCTGTCATGGTTATGCTCCGATGAGTTGTGGGTCGGCTGATGCCATCTTTTCGGCGTAGGCGGCCGCGGCTTCGCGCACCCAGGCGCCTTCTTCGTGGGCTTGGCGGCGGCGCTGCATGCGCTGGACGTTGCAGGGCCCGTTGCCGGCGATGACCGAGAAGAACTCGTCCCAGTCGAGTTCGCCGTAGTCGTAGTGGCCGCGTTCTTCGTTCCATTTCAGGTCTGGGTCGGGCAGGGTGAGGCCCAGCGCTTCGGCCTGGGGGACCATCATGTCGACGAAGCGTTGCCGTAGCTCGTCGTTGCTGAAGCGCTTGATGTTCCAGGCCATGGACTGTTTCGAGTTGGGCGAGTCGGCATCGGGCGGGCCGAACATCTGCAGGGCCGGGCCGTAGGTTCGGTTCACGGCGTCTTGGGCCATCTGCTTCTGTTCGGGGGTGCCGTGGGAGAGTTCGTAGAGGATCTCCCACCCCTGGCGCTGGTGGAAGGATTCTTCTTTACAGATGCGCACCATGGCACGGCCGTAGGGGCCGTAGGAGGTGCGGCAGAGCGGAACCTGGTTGCAGATGGCCGCGCCGTCCACGAGCCATCCGATGGCCCCCATGTCGGCCCAGGTGCGGGCGGGATAGTTGAAGATCGAGGAGTACTTGGCCTTGCCGTCTAACAACTGCTGGTTGAGAACCTCGCGCGGGGTGCCCAGGGTTTCGGCGGCCGAGTAGAGGTAGAGGCCGTGGCCGGCTTCGTCTTGCACCTTCGCCATCAGGATGGCCTTGCGTTTGAGGGAGGGTGCGCGGGTGATCCAGTTGGCCTCAGGCTGCATGCCGATGATCTCGGAGTGAGCGTGCTGGGAGATCTGTCGGGTGAGGGTCTTGCGGTATCCCTCGGGCATCCAGTCGGTGGGTTCGATGCGTGAGTCTTCGGCGATGAGCTGGTCAAAGTACTGCTGACCTTGCTGGTCTTCTGCAGCATCGTGGCCCTGGCTGTCTGCATTGACCGCCGTCAGGTGCTCGGGGTTCGGTGCGTTCATCGGTTCTTCCTTCGTGCGCGGGAGTCGGGGCGTTCGTCCTCGCGCGATAGATTACTGACCGTTCGTTCAGTTTATGAGTATATCTAATTTTCAGTCAAGATGTTGTGCAACTCACATCGGGTATGGCAGAGTTGCTGTTGATCATATTTACGACTGAACATTCGGTCAGTAAATCTCGTTCGGAAAGATACCGAGTTCAAGACCCCTGAGACTGGGAGGTGAAGTGCAACCAACTCACGCCATTCTGAACAACGACCCAGCCGCGGCCTGGCTAGGCATTGAGGTGGAGCAAGCAGAGTACGGCACAGCCAGGATCAGCATGACCCTGCGGCCCGAAATGCTCAACGGCTTTGGCATCGCCCACGGTGGCATGATCTTCACCCTCGCCGATACGGCCTTCGCCATGGCCTGCAACCGGCCAGATGGCGAGGCGGACACCATCACGGTGGCATCGGGGTGCGATATCGACTTTGTCTCCCCGGGACGCTCGGGGGAGCGACTGACAGCCACCGCCCTCGTCCGGCATCACCACGGCCGTAGCGGCCTCTACGACATCACCGTGACCGGGGAAGACGGCCGCGTCATAGCAGAGATGCGCGGCCGCTCTCGGACGATCAACCGCCCTCAACCCGGCAACTATAGCGCCTCATTCTCAGCTTAAGACCACACGGGAACCTCACCACCACCGCGAACCCAAAGGAAGAACATGACAGTTACGCCTGGAACCCAGACCACCTGTAGTGTGAAGAACCCCTACGCCGCCGCTGCTCCCACGGATCCAGCACAACCGGATCCCGAAGAGCTGATGAGCCGGGATCAGATCGAATCCCTGCAGTTCGAGCGATTGAAGTGGACCCTACACTACGCCTACGAGAACGTTGCCGCCTACCGCGAGCTCTACGATGAGGCCGGTGTGCACCCCGGCGACTTCAAAGACCTCGACGACCTCAAGATCTTCCCCTACACCGATAAAGAATTTCTGCGCAAGGCCTACCCGTTCAAGGGATTCGCCACCCCGATGAGCGAGATTCGCCGCATCCATGCGTCCTCGGGAACTACCGGGCAACCCACTGTGGTGGCCTACACCGAAAACGACCTGCAAACCTGGGGTACCCTGGTCGCCCGTTGTTTCCGCTTCTCAGGTATCAAACCCGGGGACAAGGTGCACAATGCGTATGGCTACGGGCTCTTCACCGGCGGGCTGGGTGCCCACTACGGCGCGGAACGACTGGGATGTGCGGTCATCCCGATGTCCGGCGGTCAGACCGAAAAACAGGTTCAGCTCATTCGCGACTTCGAACCGCAGGCCATCCTCTCCACACCCACCTACCTGCTGACGATCGCCGACGGCTTCCGTCACCTGGGCGTGGACCCCAAAAAAACCTCGCTACGCACCGCCGTATTGGGTGCCGAACCCTGGACCGAAGAGATGCGCCGCGAAATCGAGACCACCTTCGGAACCCTAAGCGCCTGCGATATCTACGGTTTGTCTGAGGTGATGGGCCCCGGCGTGGCCGGCGAATCCGGCGAGGCCAAAGACGGCAGCCACATCTGGGAGGATCACTTCCGCCCGGAGATCATCGACCCCTTCGATGACTCCATCATGGGTATGGGGCAGCCCGGTGAGCTGGTCTTCACCGCCCTGACCAAAGAGGCCCTGCCCATCATCCGCTACCGTACCCACGACCTCACGCGCCTACTGCCCGGCACCGAACGTCCCGGCCACCGCCGCATGGGCAAGATCACCGGCCGTAGCGACGACATGATCATTCTGCGCGGCGTGAATCTCTTCCCGACCCAGGTCGAGGAGCTGGCCCTGCAGCAACCTGAACTCTCCCCGCACTTCGCCCTGGAAATCACCCGACCCAACCGCATGGACGAGATGAAGGTGCGCATCGAGCGTCGCGAAGAGTTCACGATCGACCAGGCCGAAGAGGCCGCCAAGAAGCTGCAGCACGACATTAAGTCCAAGATCGGCTCCAGTTGCCGCATCGAGGTGCTCGACCCGGACGTCCTGCCCCGCTCGGTCGGTAAGATCCGCCGCATCTACGACTACCGCAACCGCCCCAAGGGTAACGAGTAATACAGCGCTACACCCCGACCTGCCGGTCAGGCGGCACTAGACTAGGCTGAAGGGCTCGCGTGACCTGCGGGTTCTTCAGCCTTTTATTCATCCGCTCCACCGTATATAGAAGGACGCCGCCATGACTGCCCCGGAAGCCGCACCCACCGCCAAACGAGGACGCCCCGGTTACGAGCGCGACGAACTGCTCCGTATCTGCGTGCGCGCCTTCAACGAGCACGGGTACGAGGCCACCTCCATGGGGACGCTGGCCAGCACCCTGGGCATCACCAAGTCGGCGATTTATCACCACGTCAGTTCTAAAGAAGAGATTCTTGAGTACGCGCTGGACCACGCGCTCGATGCCCTGGAAGAGGTCTTCGAGGGCGCGGAGTCCCTGGATGTCTCGGCGGAGGAGCGTCTCGAGTTCGCCATTCGGCAGACCATCTTCGTGCTGATCGAGCACTTCGATAACGTCACCTTGCTGCTGCGGTTACGTGGAAACTCCGAGATGGAGAAGCGCGCGCTGGATCGCCGCCGCCAGCTCACCGCCCAGCTGGGCGCCTTCGTCGAGGCGGCTCAGCGAGAGGGGTCGGTGCGGGACACCATCAACCCGAAGAACGCGGCCCGCCTGGTCTTCGGCATGATCAACTCGCTGGCGGAATGGTATCGCCCCGACGGCGTCACCGATGTCGATGCGCTCGCCGAGGCGATCGTCAAGATGGCTTTCGACGGGTTACGGAGCTAGTCCTTTTCCACCAGCGTCAGCACATCGTAGGTAGCGACAATCTCGTCGTTTTGATTGTGTAGCACGGCGTCCCAGGCTACCTCGCCGTAATCGTCGGTCACGCGCGGAGTGATCTTCTTAGCGGTCAGCGTCACCCGGATCGAGTCGTCGTAGGTGACGGGCGTGATGAACCGCAGGTTCTCCAGGCCGTAGTTCGCCAGCACGGGCCCGGGCGCGGCGTCCACGAAGAGGCCGGCGGCCCAGGAGACCAGGAGGTAACCGTGGGCTACGCGCCGCGGGAAGAAGGGGTTGGCCGTGGCCGCCTCTTCGTCGGTGTGGGCATAGAACTGGTCGCCCGTGGAGTCGGCGAAGGCCGTGATGTCTTCGAGCGTGACCATGCGCAGCCCGGAGGCGAATTGATCGCCCACGCGCAGCTCGGCCAGCGACTTGCGGAAGGGGTGTACGCCCTGCCCACCGTCCACCGATGCGCGGGTCACTGTGTTCGCGTCGGCCCCCTGGTGCCACACGCCCGTGATGGCGGTCAGCATGTTGGGTGAGCCCTGAATCGCGGTGCGTTGCATGTAGTGCTTGACAGCTCGTACGCCGCCGAGTTCCTCGCCGCCGCCGGCGCGTCCGGGGCCACCGTGCACCAGGTGTGGCACGGGGGAACCGTGGCCGGTGGAGGTCTTGGCGTCTTCGCGGTTGAGCACCAGCACGCGACCGTGGTGGGCCGAGATGCCGAGAACTACCTGGCGGGCGACGTCGCGGTCGTCGGTGCAGACGGTGGCCACCAGCGAACCCTCACCCAGCGCGGCCAGTTCGATGGCTTCCTCGACCGAGGAGTACTCGATCACCGATGTGACGGAGCCGAATGCCTCGACGGAGTGGACGGCCGCGTTGCGTGGGTCGTCGAAGGTGAGGATGGTGACGGGGTAGAAGGCCCCTGCGGTGGGCGCGGTGCCCTGGTAAGCGATGGTTCCACCCGCGGCGGCGAGCTTCTCGACCGACGAGCTCACCTCGCCTCGTTGCTCGAAGGAGGCCAGGGAACCGGTGGTAGTTCCCTCGGCGCGGGGGTCTCCCACGGTGACCTTCTTCTCGACCGTCTCGGCGATCGCTGCGACCACCTCATCCCGTAAACCGGCGGGTACAATGACGCGGCGGATGGCCGTGCACTTCTGACCGGCTTTGGCGGTGATCTCCACGAAGACGGATTTGATGAACGCCGCGAACTCGGGGGTGTCCGGACGCGCGTCGGGGCCTAGGATGGCCGCGTTGAGGGAGTCGGTTTCGGCGGTGAAGCGCACTCCCTTCTGTTGCACGCTCGGGTGGGCGCGCAACGACTGCGCGGTGTCGGCGGAACCGGTGAAGGCCACATGGTCGCGGTAGTCCAGGTAGTCGAGAAGGTCGCGGGCGGACCCCGAAATCAACTGCAGGGAGCCCTCCGGCAGGATTCCAGAGTCCAACATGAACCGCACGCAGCGTTCGGTCACGTAACCGGTGGCGGTGGCGGGCTTGACGATCGAGGGCATGCCGGCGATGAAGGCCGGGGCGAACTTTTCGAGCATGCCCCAGACGGGAAAGTTGAAGGCGTTGATCTCTACGGCCACGCCGGGCAGGCGAGTATAGATGTGCTCACCGATGAAGCTGCCGTCTTTGGAGAGCGGTTCGGTTGCCCCGTCGATGATCACGTTGGAGTTCGGGAGTTCGCGGCGGCCCTTGGAAGAGAAGGTGAAGAGGGTGCCGATGCCGCCGTCGATGTCGATGTAATGGTCTCGCTGGGTGGAGCCGGCGGAGAACGAAATGTCGTAGAGCTCTTGCTTGTGCTCGTTGAGATAGATGGCCAGCTCTTTGATCTTGAGCGCTCTCTCGTGGATGGTGAACTGCCCTAGGTTCTGCTGACCGGTCTGGCGGGCGTAGTCGATCGCGCCGGGGGTGTCGATCCCTTCAGTGGAGGCGGTGAAGATGGTCTCTCCGGTGGAGGTGTCCTGGATTTCGTTGACTTTGGCGGGGTTGCTAGGGGTCCACCATTGTCCCTTGATGAAACTGGGAACGAGAGCGGGGTTTGACATGGAAGTCCTTTCGAGAGAACAGCTGTCGGCGGAAAGATTACTTTCTGACCATTCGTTCAGTTATTGTTCCTATACTATCCTAGTGACCCAGCTAACTAAAGACCCTCGGTGGGAGGTTATCCGTGCAATCCTCAGCGGAACAACAGCAACTCTGGAAGATCACCCTCGGTGAGCTCGACGAAAAGCTCGGCGTGCGTGTGCTCGAAGAATCCGCCGAGCGCGTGGTGGCCACCATGCCCGTCGAGGGAAATCGGCAATCCCTAGGGTTGCTCCACGGCGGGGCCATGCTCGCCCTCGGCGAGGCGGTCGGTTCATGGGGCGCGGTCATCCACGCCTCGTCCATGGGCAAGGTCGCCGTCGGCGTGGACGTCAACGCCACTCACCACAAATCCTCCCGAGATGGCGAGGTCACGGCGACCTCCACGGCGATCCACCTGGGGCGTTCGCTGACCACCCACGAGGTGATCATCACCCACAACGGCACCGGGGATCGCCTCTGCACCCTGCGCATCACCAACTTCATCAAGTAAGGCGAGCGTAGGGTGCGCGGGATGTTTGACTAGCTGTAGTCGTAGAAACCCTTGCCCGACTTACGGCCCAGCTCGCCGCGGGCGACCATATCGCGCATCAGCTGCGGGGGAGCGAAGCGCTCACCCAGCTTCGACTCGAGGTATTCGGCGATCCCCAGTCGGACGTCCAAACCCACCACATCGGTCAGGGCCAGCGGGCCGATGGGGAACTTGTACCCCAGCACCATGGCGTTGTCGATATCCTCCGGGGAAGCAACCCCCTCTTCGACCATGCGGATGGCCTCCAGAGCGATGGCCACCCCTAGACGGGAAGACGCGAACCCGGGGGCGTCGTTGACCACCACTGGGGTCTTACCCAACCCTTCAACCCACCGCGGTGCCAGCGAGCGCAGTTCATCGCTCATGACCTGCGACTTGACGACCTCCACCAGCTTCGAGGCGGGCACGGGGTTGAAGAAGTGCAACCCCAAGAATCGCTCGGGGTGCTTCAACTCGGCCGCCAACCCATCGATCGACAGCGACGAGGTGTTGGAGGCCAGCCAGGCGTGATCGGCGAGCTCCGCCTCTACCGCGGTCAGGGCGCTCACCTTGAGATCCCAGGCCTCGGGAACAGCCTCGATCACCAGCTGGCACTCGGCGAAATCGGCATACGAGGTGGAGACCCGGAACTTCTTCTCCCACTCGCCCAGCTCACCATCGATCTTGCCCCGTTCCAGGGACTTGCCGAGGTCTGCGACAATGCGCTCTCGCGCGGCTTGAGCGGATTGCTCGTCTCGCTCCACTATGGTCACTGCGGCCCCAGAGATCACGAAAGCATGCGCGATACCGGCACCCATGCGGCCGCCGCCGAGAACACCGACTTTTTCGGGAATGTGAGTCATCGTTACCTACTTCTTCTTGCGATCGAGAAAAGCCTGCATGCGGTCAAACTTGGCCTCGGACTCGAAAAGAATCGCCTGGGCCAGTTCGTCGATGTGGGGGTGGGCGCTGGGCGGCGCCGAGAACACGCGCTTGGTGACGCGCGTAGCCAGCGGGTCCTGTTGGCCGATGCGGTCGGCGAGGGCGTGGGCGGCGTCCATCAGCTGCTCGGGTTCGTGAATCTCGGTGACCAGGTGGAGCTGTAGCGCCTCGTCGGCGGTGAGTATCCTCCCGGCCAGCAGAATTTCGAGGGCAACCGGCTCGCCCACCAACTCCTTGAGCCGCCAGAGCGCCCCGGCTGCGGCGATGATACCCAAACCGGTTTCCGGCTGGCCCATCTTGATGTTGGGGGTGCCGATGCGGAAATCCGCCGCGTACGAAAGCTCCGCACCGCCGCCCAGCGCGTAGCCGTCGATGGCGGCGATGACGGGCAGGGGAAGCCGGTGGATGCGGTCGAAAATCTGTGAGTTCACCCCGCGCAGGGCGTCTTCGCGGCGGCGCTCGCGCAACTGGGCAATGTCGGCTCCCGAGGCGAAGATGCCGCGGCCGTTGGCCTCACACCCGGTGAGAATCAAGATCTTCGGTGTGTTTTCGAGATAGGCGCAGACCTCGTGTAGCTCGGTGACCATGGTCGCGTCGATGGCGTTGCGTACCTCCGGGCGGTTCATCCGCACCACCAGGCGGTCGTCGCGTTCCTCGAGCTTCAGCGCCGTGAAGTGGTCTGCGGTGATCATGAGATACGCTCCACGAGGGTTGCTGCGCCCTGACCCACGCCGATGCACATGGTCGCCAGGCCCTTCTGCACGTTTTCGCGTTCCATGCGGCTCAGCAGGGTGATGAGGATGCGTGAGCCCGAGGAACCCAGCGGGTGGCCGAGGGCGATGGCGCCCCCGTCCCTGTTGACGATGGTGGGGTCGAGGCCCAGGCGGCGGATGGACGCCAGCGATTGGGTCGCGAAGGCTTCGTTCAGCTCGACCGCGCCCAGGTCGTCGACCGACCAGCCGGTGCGTTCTAACACCTTCTCGGTGGCGGGAACGGGGCCGAGGCCCATGATCTCGGGGGCCAAGCCGGCGGTTGCACTGTCGACGAAGCGGGCGCGCGCCTTCAGGCCGTACTTTTCCACGGCCGACTCGGAGGCCACGAGGATCACCGAGGCGCCGTCGTTGAGCGAGGATGAATTGCCCGCGGTCACTACCGAGCCGCCGGAAACCACCGGGCGCAGCTTGGCGAGTACCTCGGGAGTAGTGCCGGGGCGCGGCCCTTCGTCGGTGTCTACTACCGTTTCGTTGCCCTTGCGGTCGCGAACGGTGACCGGCACGATCTCATCGCTGAAGCGTCCGGCCTCGATCGCAGCGAGCGCCAACTGATGGGACTGCGCGGCGAAGGCGTCGGCCTCATCGCGGGTGATGCCGTCTAACCGGGCGACCTCTTCGGCGGTCTCGGGCATGGAGTAGGTGAATTTCTCCCGTCGGGCGAAGACGGGGTTGACGAAGCGCCAGCCGATGGAGGTGTCGAAGACTTCACCCGGTTTGGCGAAAGCCTTGGTGGGTTTCTCCATGACCCAGGGGGCGCGGGACATCGACTCCACGCCGCCGGCGATGACCAGGTCTGCGGCGCCGGCTTTGACCATGTGCGCGGCCATGGTGACCGCAGACATACCCGAGGCGCAGAGGCGGTTGACGGTGATGCCCGGAACGGTATCTGGGTAGTCGTTGAGCAGCCATGCCATGCGTGCCACGTTGCGGTTCTCTTCACCGGCGCCGTTGGCGTTGCCGAGGATTACTTCGTCGACCGCGGCGGGGTCGATGCCGGATTTCTCGACGACGTCTCGAATACACAGGGCCGCGAGATCGTCGGGGCGGATGGAGGAGAGTGCGCCGCCGTAGCGACCCACGGCGGTGCGTGATCCGCCGACGAGGAATACTTCGGGGAGAGGCATGTACATACTCCTGGTGGTGAGCGTTCTGCTATCGGACCGCGGTGGGGGTTCAGCCTGCCGCCCCGTGTTTCTCGGGGCGGCAGATTTACTAACCCAGTCGATTTACTGAACAAGCGGTCACTAAATACTCTCACCGATCCAGGTGTGAGTCAATGCACATTCCTTTTAGGGCGTAGACCCACCCACCCTAGTGGCTCAGATCCTTCCCCTTGGTCTCGGGCAGGGTGAGGATCGTGGCCACCGAGACCGCCAGCAACGCGATCGAATAGAACGCGAAGTGGGTGGTGTTGCCCATCCAGGTCAGCACGTAACCTGCCGTACCGCCGAACGCGGCGATGGCGATGGCATAGGGAATGCCGAAACCGGCGGTGCGCTGCGAGGTGGGAAACATCTCGGCGTAGGTAGCCGGGGCGTGGCTGAGGAAGCCCGCCAGCAGAATCAACTGGATCGAGATGGCGGTGGCCAGCTGCCACATCTGCCCACCCTGCACCAGCGCGAACAGCGGGAAGTAGAGCACGCCGCTGCCGATCAGGCCGATGAGCATGCAGGGCTTACGGCCGACCTTGTCGGAGAGCGCACCCCACACCGGTAGAGCCAGAATGAACACCACGTTGCCGATGAGCGAGGCGGTAAACGCGTCCGAGGCGCTGTATCCGAAGGACGAGGTCGCCAGCGATGCCATGGTCACCGACCAGATGTAGTACGCCACGGTCAAACCACAGGTCATCAGAACCACCTGCAGGCCGGTCTTCCAGTTCTTCGCCACCGAGACGAACACATTCTCCTGTTTGGTGCCGGCGGTGTTCTCCTTAAAGTCCTCGTACACCTCGGACTCCTCCATGGACGACCGTAGCCAGATCGCGACCACGCCCAGCAGTGCGCCGATCGCGAAGGGGATGCGCCAACCCCAGGCACCCATCTGCTCCTCGGTCAGCAGGGCCTGTAGGAGCAGACCCAGCAACAGGCCGAAGATCAGCCCGATGGTGCCGGTGACGTAAATCGAGCTGGCAAACAGACCGCGCTTCTCCCGCGGGGCATGCTCGGAAAGATAGGTCTGCGCCGAGGGCAACTCGCCGCCGTGCGAGAGACCCTGGATCAGGCGTCCGACCAGCAGCAACGCCGAAGCGAACCAACCGGCCTGCTCGTAGGTGGGGCAGATCGCCACGATCAACGAACCCACCGACGCGGAGACCACCGCCGCGGTCAGCGCGTGTTTACGGCCGATGCGGTCGCCGAGCCAGCCGAACACGAACCCGCCGAAAGGACGCGCGACGAAGCCCACCGCGAAGACCGCCATGGTCTGCAAGAACGCGGACTGCGGGTCGGCCTTGTTGAACACTTGAGTGGAGAAATAGACGGCGAATGAGGCGTAGACGTTCCAGTCGTACCACTCCAGCGCGTTGCCCACGCCGGTGCCGAAGAGAGTCTTGAACGACGACTGCTTACCGCCCTCACTTTCCCGGCGATCGAGTACCTCCCCGCGATCCCGGCCGTCACGGGGCGGTGTGACGTCGTGGGTTGCTTTCGATGAAGTCATAGGGTGGCTCCTATTCTGTGTGGTTCTTGTCAGTTGAGGCTGGGGTGAGGCGGCCCAGCGTGAGGGTCGCCAACAGGGTGGAGCAGTCGACCAGGCGGGCGCTGTCGTAGATGGCGTTGGGGGAGTGATTCATGGCCGCGGTGGTGTGGTCCTCGCCCTCGGGGATGGCCGAGACGAACACGAAGGCGCCGGGAATGCGTTGCAGGATCTTCGAGAAGTCCTCCGCCGCGCCGACCGGGTGTTCCATCTCCTGCCAGCGTCCGGGAAAGACCTCTTCGACGTGCCGCTGCACGTAGGCGACCTCCTGCGGGTCATTCTCGGTCACGGGGTAAAGCTCCACCAGCTCCACCTCGCAGGTGGCGCCGTGCGCCTGGGCGACCGCCTGGCACAGGCCCCGCATCCGCTCGATCAACCGGTTGCGGGTCGCGGTCTTGAACGCGCGCAACGTGAACTCGGCGCGGGCGGTATCGGCGATGACGTTGGGGGCCTGCCCCGCGACCACCTTGCCACAGGTCACCACCACGGGGTCGAAGATGTCGAACTCGCGGGCGACCATCACCTGGGCCTGGGTGATCATCTCGGCGACGATGGGCACCGGATCCAGTGCCAAATGCGGGGCCGAGCCGTGCCCGCCCTTGCCGCGAACCGTCAGGTAGATCAGATCGGAGGAGGCCATGAGCGCGCCCGGTCGCGAGCAGATCGCCCGGTGCGGGTAGTTGGCCGACCACACGTGCAGGCCGTAGGCGTGATCGGGCATCCGCCCGGCCGCCTCGAGCAGGCCCTCGTCGGATGAGGTGCTGGGCACCGTCGGCCCCCTCCTCGCCGGGTTGCAACAAGAACAGGACGTCCCCGGCGAGCCGGTCGCGCACCTCGTGAAGCGCGCGGGCCGCGCCGACCAGGCCGGCCATATGCATGTCGTGCCCGCAACCGTGCATCGCCCCGTTCGTGGAGGCGAACGGCAACCCGGTCTCTTCGGGCACGGGCAGGGCGTCCATGTCGGAGCGTAACAACACCAGCGGGCGGCGCCCTGAGGAGGGTGCCCCACCGCGCAGGATCGCGGCGAAACCGCTGACGTGTTCTGCCTCGTGGATCTCTACATCGAGTTGCTCAAACTCGGCGCGCACGGCCTGAACGGTCTGCGGCAGGTGCAGGCCGACCTCGGGGATCTGGTGCAGGCGCTCGCGAAGCGCGATCAGTTCGGCTTCGATCTCGGCGATAAATTCTTCGATGGGTTCTTGGGGGTTGTTGCTCATCGTTACCTATGGAGGTTATGTGTGCTTTGACAGACGACTCTAGTGAGTTGGAGCACATATTTCCAAAGGTGAAGAGGGTGGAATGTCTATAAATGCCCACTAGGTGTGAAGTGAAACTCAGCTTGTATCCCCAAGTCAGGGGATATTTAACGGTTACACACAGAGTTTCCTCAGACGTCCGCAGAAGTTTGTACCGGCGTCGGGAAAATGAAAGCTTCGCGCCACATCTAGTTCACTTTTTCAGAGTTACCTAAGTCAGGTGACTGTAACAACCATCCCCGGCCTAGAGAACTCTGAGCCAACACACGAACCACCCCAGCGCAAACGCAAAAGGTCAGCCAAGCACTTCTTGATGGCTTGCCTGCTGGTGATCCCGAACTTCGTGTTGTTGCTTCTGTTCACCTACCGTCCGCTGATCGACAACATCCGCCTCTCGTTCTTCGACTGGAACATCGCCTCCACGCGCCCGGCCACCTTCGTGGGTATGCGCAACTACGTGGAATGGGCCAAAGACCCGGTCAGCTGGCAAATTGTCGGGCAGACCGTGGCGTTCACCTTCTTCGCCGTTTTCGGATCCATGATCTTAGGCCTCGGCTTGGCGCTGTTGCTCGACCGTAAACTCAAGGGCCGTAACTTCGTACGCTCGCTCGTCTTCGCCCCCTACGTGATCTCCGGCGCGGCGATCGGTGTGGCCTTCCAGTTCGTCTTCGACCCCGGTTACGGCCTCATCCAAGACCTGCTCGGTCGCGTCGGCCTCGACTCCCCGCAGTTCTACACCAGCCCGTTCTGGGCGCTGTTCATGGTGACGGCCACCTACATCTGGAAGAACCTCGGGTACACCTTCGTCATCTACCTCGCCGCCCTGCAGGGCCTGCGCAAAGACCTCGACGAAGCCGCCGAGATCGACCGCACCCCGCGCTTCCGCAAGTTCTGGCGTGTGACCCTCCCGCAGCTGCGCGCTACCACCTTCTTCCTCTCCATCACGGTGCTACTGAACTCCTTCCAGGTCTTCGACATCATCAACGTGATGACCGGTGGCGGCCCCCTGGACACCTCGACCACCACGCTGGTCTACCAGGTCTACCAGGAGACCTTCGTGAACAACCGCGCTGGTTACGGTGCCGCCGTAGCGACCATCATGTTCCTCGCCGTTCTGGTCATCACCGCCGTGCAGGTTCGCATGCAAGAAAAGGAGCGCTAAACCGTGGCTTTCGACTATCAGATTCCCGCGGTGCCCAAAGGCCGCAACGAGCGCGCCCAGCCCGTGGCGGACGTCCTCGCCGCCGACGTCCCGCGACGGTCGGGTATCGTGCCCGGCGAGTCTAAGCAGTCCAAGATCTGGGGTTACCTCGGCATCGTGCTGGCCGCGTTGACCGTAGCCGTGCCGCTGTACTTCGTGATCATTACCAGCTTCAAGACCCACGGCGACATCTACTCGAACCCGGTCAGCTGGATCCCCTCGCCCTGGGCCCCGGAGAACTACACCTACGTGTGGCAGACGCTGAGCTTCGACCGCTACCTGTTTAACTCGATCTTCATCACCGTGGTGCTCACCGTGGTGAAGGTGGCACTCGGTGTGCTGGCAGCTTACGCGTTCGCGTTCATCGACTTCCCGGGCAAGAAGATCCTGTTCTTCCTCGTGCTGGCCACCCTTATGGTTCCCAACGAGATCACGATCATCTCGAACTACGCCCTGGTGGCGCAGCTCGGCTGGCGAGACACCTTCAC
Organism: Rothia sp. LK2588; assembly: GCF_040946465.1. NCBI lineage: Bacteria > Bacillati > Actinomycetota > Actinomycetes > Micrococcales > Micrococcaceae > Rothia > Rothia sp. LK2588. The sequence continues at coordinate 203,332 of NZ_JAYWLS010000003.1, forward strand.
CGGCATCATCGTGCCGCTGGCCGGCACCGCCTTCGGCACCTACCTGATGCGCAACCACTTCCTCTCGTTGCCCAGCGAAATCCTCGAGGCCGCAGACATGGACGGCGCCGGGTTCCTCCGCACGCTGTTCAAGGTCGTGCTGCCGATGAGCTGGCCGACCCTCATGGCCTTCGTGCTCATCACCGCGGTCACCGAGTGGAACCAGTACCTCTGGCCCTTCTTGATCAACGACACCGGCCGCGTGGCACCCCTGCAGATCGGCCTGACGCTGCTGCAGAACAACGAGGGTCAAACCAACTGGGGTCCCGTGATGGCGGGAACCGTGCTGGCGACCATCCCGATGATTATCGTCTTCCTTTTCTTGCAGAAGTACCTCATCAAGGGGCTTACTGCCGGAGCGGTCAAGGGATGAGCAACGATTTTCCGAGCGCGCGAGGAAAGAAAAATCGTTGCGAATTAGCGAGTCGAAGCGCACTGTGTAACGCCTAGTTCTTATTCGACAACCTCACCGAACCAACTCAACCTTCAACAACTCACAGGAGCAATCATGAACATCAACCGTCGTTCCGTACTCAGCCTCGCCGGCCTCGGCATCGCCGCCACCGCGCTCTCCGCTTGCGCGGGATCCGGCGGGGGCGCGTCCTCCCAGCAGCAGGAGGGCAACGGCAAGATCCAGTTCTGGTCGAACCACCCCGGTTCCTCCCGCGACATCGAGCAGAAGCTCGTCGATAAGTGGAACCAGGCCAACCCCGACCACCCCGCCGAGCTGATCGACGGCGGTAAGAACTACGAAGAACTCGGCCAGAAGTTCAACGCCGCCCTCTCCGGCGGCGACCTGCCCGACGTCATTGTCGCCTCGGACGTCACCTGGTTCAATTTCGCCTTTCAGGGTGCGACTACCGCCCTCGACGACATCTGGTCTTCCGAGAAGATCGACACTTCGAACTACGTGAAGACACTGCTGGAAGACTACAAATACGACGGCAAGCACTACGGCGTGCCCTACTCCCGCTCCACCCCGCTGATGTACTGGTACGTCGAAGACCTCAAGAAGGCCGGCCTGCCCACCGACCAGGGCCCGAAGACCTGGCAGGAGTTCGCCGAGAACTGGGCACCGAAGCTCAAGCAGGCCACCGGCAAGGCGCCCCTGGTGGTCGCCGACGGTGAAAACTACCTCGACTGGTACTTCGAGGGCGCCTTCTGGACCTTCGGCGGTGCCTACTCGAAGGAATGGGACCTGAAGTTCACCGACCCCAAGACCATCGAGGCCGCACAGTTCCTGCAGGACCAGGTCAAGAAGGGCCACATCAAGGTCGTGAAGGATTCTGCCAACGACTTCGGCATCGGCAACGCCTCGGGCCTGCTCGAGTCCACCGGTTCGCTGGGCGGTCTGAAGGAGTCCGCTAAAGGCGAGTTCGTGACCACCTACCTGCCCGGCCCCAAGCCTGGCACCACCACCGGCGGCGCCGGCCTGGCCATCCCCTCGGGTATCTCGGACGAGCGCAAGAAGATCGCCGCGAAATTCATCGACTTCCTCACCAACGCCGAGAACACCATCACCTTCACCCAGGCCACCGGTTACATGCCGGTTCGCACCGACGCCGAGAAGAACGCCGAAGAGGCCAAGTACCTCAAGGAGAACCCCAACGCGCAGACCGCGATGAACCAGCTCAAGGAGAACACCAAGCCGCAGGATTACGCGCGCGTGTTCGTCTCCGGCGGCGGTCAGAAGATCGGCGGTGCGCTGGACAAGATTGTTGCCGGTCAAGACGTCAAGCAGATCATGCAGTCCCTGCAAGACGACCTGCAGAAGACCATTGACCGCGACATCAAACCGCACCTGAACAAGTAGGCGCGGTAGGGCCTCACCCCCCCAATGCGAGGCCCGTTATCCCCCAAGACAGGGGCGGCGGTGGATTTTTCAACGAGCCTGCCATCGTCGCCCCACTTTTTACTTTCGACGCCCTCCCCGCCCCGGCGTCCTGAACGAACTACCGAAAGCACATCATGGTTGAAGTTTCGCTACGTCATATTTCCCGCATCTACACCCCCGGTAAGCCTCCGGCGGTGAACCGCGTGAACATCGATGTTCGCGATGGCGAGTTCATCACGCTCGTGGGGCCCTCCGGTTCGGGTAAGTCGACCTGCCTGCGCATGATCGCGGGCCTGGAGCCGGTGAACGAGGGCACCGTCATGATCGACGGCAAGGACGTCACCGAGCTACGTCCGCGCGACCGCGACGTGGCGATGGTGTTCCAGTCTTACGCGCTGTACCCGAACATGACCGCGCGGCAGAACATGGCCTTCGCGCTGGAGAACGCCGGCATGGACAAGGCCGAAATCGGCCAACGCGTGGAGGAAGCCGCGAAGATGCTGGAGCTGACCGAGTTGCTGGACCGCAAGCCGGCGGATATGTCGGGTGGTCAGCGTCAGCGCGTTTCGATGGGGCGCGCGATCGTGCGCAACCCCAAGGTGTTCCTCATGGACGAGCCGCTGTCCAACCTCGATGCCCGACTGCGCGTCTCGACCCGTGCGCAGATCGCGGCCCTGCAGCGAAAGCTGGGCGTGACCACCGTGTACGTGACCCACGACCAGACCGAGGCGATGACCATGGGCGACCGGGTGGCCGTGCTCAAGGACGGCGTGTTGCAACAGGTGGACGAGCCCATGCACCTCTACCGCTACCCGGGCAACACCTTCGTGGCCGGATTCATTGGGTCCCCGGCGATGACGCTCTTCGACGGCGGCCATGTTTCGGGTGCACAGGTGGCTCTGGGTCGCGAGTGCGTGGTGGACATCAAGGACTCTTTGGTCTCGCGCGCTTCGGCGGAGCGCGGGATCGTGGTGGGCGTGCGCCCCGAAGACTGGCACATCAGCATTGACGGCACCGGTTCGGGTCTGCGTGGAACCGTGGCTCACATCGAACAGCTTGGCGCCGAGGCGTTCGCCTACGTGGAGTTGGACGACGCCGCGGTCACCGCGCGTGGCACCCGCATCGCGGTTCGCCTGGACGGCGTGCGCGAGATCGAGGCCGTTCAGGTGGGTTCGCAGGTGGCGATCCAACCGACCCGCTGTAGCTTCTTCGACGGCGACTCGGAGATCAACCTCGAGTACCTCGGTGGCGCCCAGCCGGACGCCGGCGCGGGGTCGGTGGCGGCGTCCTAGGACGCGGCGGCCTCCTCACCGCTTCCGCCTCGGGTGTTTACGACCGCGAAAGTCCCTGAGCGACCAGAAACGTACGGTCGCGCAGGGACTTCGGCGGTCGCAAACCCAGGCTCAGCCAGTGTCAGCAACCCCTGATATCAGGGGGGCGCTTACAGCTCCTGCTTGTGCACGCGAACCATGCGCTCGTTGGTGAAGCCGTAGAGGGCCCACTGAGCGTTTTCACGGCCGTAACCGGATTTGTTGATGCCGCCGAAGGGGAACGCCGGGTCGGATTCCATATGGGAGTTAACCGTGGTCATGCCCGCGTTGATCTTCTCGGCGAAGGCGGTGGCGCGCTCGAGATCGTCGGACCAGACCGAGGCCATGAGGCCGTACTCGGTGTGGTTGGCGATGCGCAGGGCGTCCTCTTCGTCCTTGGCCTTGTAGATCATCACCGCGGGTCCGAACAGCTCGTTGCAACCCAGGTCGGAGTCGAGGTCGATGTCGGTCAGCAGGGCGGGCTCCATGAACCAACCGGGGCGGTCGATCTTCTTGCCACCGGTGTGCAGGGTTGCGCCGTCCGCAACGGCCTTCTCGATGCGCTCGACGACCTCGTCGCGGGCCGACTCCGAGGAGAGCGGGCCCATGTCGGTCTCAGGGTCGTTGTAGGGGCCGACTTTGGTGTTCTCGACGGCCTCGCGGGCGGCGTCCACGAACTCGTCGTAGAGCCCCTCGAGCACGATGATGCGCTTGGGTGAGGTGCAGACCTGCCCCGAGTTGGCCAGGCGGTAGGTCACGGCCTTCTGCGCGAGGGCCTTGACGTCGGAGGTATCGAGCACCACGAACGGGTCGTTGCCACCGAGCTCAAGCACCGAACGCTTGAGGTTCTTCGCGGCGTGGCCAGCCACCGACGCGCCTGCGGCCTCAGAGCCGGTCAGCGAGACGCCCTTGATGCGGAAGTCCTCGATGACCTTCTCGGCGTCGTCGCTGTTGAGGTAGAGGTTGGTGTAGACGCCTGCGGGCAGGCCGGCCTCTTCGAGCATGGTCTGGAAGCGCTGCGAGGAGACGGGGCAGATGGCCGCCTGCTTCATCATGATGGCGTTGCCGACCATCAGGTTGGGCAACGCGAAGCGGGCGATCTGGTTGTAGGGGAAGTTCCACGGCATCACGCCGAAGAGCACGCCCAGCGGGTCGTGCTTCACGTAGGTTTTCTCCGCACCGGACGCCGGTAGCTCGGTGTCTGCCAAGAATTCGGCTGCGTGCTCGGCGAACCAGCGGGCGGTGCGGCCCACCTTGGTGACCTCGGACTTGCCCTGTTCCAGGGGCTTGCCCATTTCGCGACCGATGATGTCGGCGAGTTCTTCGGTATCGCGATCGATGATGTCGGCAAAGGCGTTGAGAACCTTGGCGCGATCTTCGATGCTGGTCTGGCTCCACTTCTTGAAGCCCTCGTGGGCGGTCTCGATCAGGCCGGGGATCTGTTCCGGCTTGATGGATTCAAAGGTTTCTTCTACTTGGCCGGTGCTTGCGTTGGTTAATGCGTAAGTACTCATGAAAACAATAAGACCACTGACTGTTTCAAAAAGCTAGGGGGCTTGGCGCTGGGCGAACGGCCCCACCACCATTCGCTTCAGATTTAAAGAACTCGCTCATCGTTGTGATTCCGGTTTCACTCCCTCAGTGCTACCGTTATTTGGGAAACTTGCTTACTAATTCTGAAGGATCCCCTCGTGGCCGCAGTCGTAGATCAAAACGGGGACGCCCTCCCTCCTCACCCCGAACGTTCCCCCGAGTCCCCGCAAACCCGTGAGGCCGCGATCGAGTTCCGCTCCGTCACGAAGAAGTACGGCGCCAACACCGTGGTTGACGACCTCAACCTGGCCATCCCCGCCGGCAAGATCACTGTGTTCGTCGGCCCCTCAGGCTGCGGTAAGACCACCTCACTGCGCATGATCAACCGCATGGTGACCCACACCGAGGGCGAGATTCTGGTCAACGGCCGCCCCAACACAGACAGCTCACCCTTCGAGCTGCGCCGCAAGATCGGGTACGTGTTGCAACAGGCCGGCCTCATGCCGCACAAGACCATCGTCGACAACATCGCCACCGTGCCGGTACTCAACGGCACGCCCCGCCGCACCGCGCGCGCCAACGCCCTCGACCTCATGACCAAGGTCGGTCTCGACCAGTCCCTGGCCAAACGATACCCCGCCCAGCTTTCCGGCGGGCAGGCCCAACGCGTCGGCGTGGCCCGCGCCCTGGCGTCCGAGGCGGAGATCATTCTCATGGACGAGCCGTTCTCCGCCGTGGACCCGGTGGTGCGCAACGACCTGCAACAGGAGATCCTGCGCCTGCAGAACGAGCTGCACCGCACCATCGTCTTCGTCACCCACGACATCGACGAAGCCGTACAACTCGGCGACCAGATCGCCGTCTTCGCCACCGGGGGACGCCTGGCCCAGTTCGGCACCCCCGAAGAGATCCTGCGCGAACCCGCCGACGACTTCGTGGCCTCCTTCGTGGGCCGTGACCGCGGCATGCGTCGACTGACCTTCGCCGACGCGTCCGAGGTGAAGATCTCCCCGCTGAACAGCCTCGAAACGCCTTGGCAGAACTGGCGGCTGAACGTCCGTGACGGGCGCCCTGCCGGTTGGCTCATCGACGGCCGCACCATCCCCGGTGGGTCCCTCTTCGTCGAAGGCGGCACCCTGCGCGACGCCCTCGACTCGGTGCTCTCCTCACCCTCCGGGTGGGGCGTGGCCGTCGACCGCGAGGGCCGCGCTATCGGGTTGCTGAACTCCGACGACGTCCTCGCCGCCACCGAACGCGAACGCCACCGCCGCTACGGGGTGAGCTCGTGAACTGGCTCAACTCCAACTGGGGGTACGTGGGCCAGTTGACCACCCTGCACCTGCTGCAGTCGCTGCTCCCGGTGGTGCTCGGCACGCTCATCGCGATCCCCATCGCCCGCATCGCTGTAGGACGCCGCCGCAACGGACGCTCCACCGAGGCCATCTCGGGCGCGGGCCGGGTACGCCGCGGGATCGTGGTCAACTCCGCCGCGCTGCTCTACACGATCCCCTCGCTGGCCCTGTTCGTGCTCATGCCGCTGGTGCTGGGCACCTCGATCACCTCGCTACTGAACGTCTACGTGGCGCTGACCCTCTACGTGATCGCGATGATGGTGCGTTCGGCCGTGGACGCCTTCGACGCGGTCTCCCCGACAACCCTGGAGGCCGCGACCGCGATGGGTTACCGGCCCACCCGCCGCTTCTGGAGCGTGGAACTGCCGCTGGCCGTGCCGGTGATGATCGCCGGACTGCGAGTTGCGTTGGTCTCTAACATCTCGATGGTGTCGGTGGGCGCGGTGATCGGCATTCAGTCGCTGGGCACGCTCTTCACCGACGGCCTGCGTCGCAACCTACCCGCCGAGATCGTCGTCGGAATCGTCGGCACCGTGCTGCTGGCGCTCGTCCTTGACCGGTTGCTGGCCTGGGTCGGCACCTGGATCACCCGCTGGAGGGTTGCATGAACATCTTCGACAAAACCTGGGCCTTCTTCACCGCCCCCGGCGCCTGGACCGGCGACGGTGGAGTATTCCAGCGCCTGGCCGAGCACCTGGCCTACTCGGGCCTGATCCTGCTCATCGCCGCGCTCATCGCGATCCCCATCGGTCTGTGGGTGGGGCACACCGGCCGCGGCGAGAACCTCGTGGTCGGGTTGACCGGCGCGTTGCGCGCGCTGCCCACCCTCGGCCTGCTGACCCTCTTCGCGCTCTGGCTGGGGCTGGGTTTGACCGCTCCGGTCGCCGCGCTCGTCATTCTGGCGATCGCCCCGCTGCTGGCCGGTACCTATTCGGGTGTGGCCGCCGTCGACCCCGTCACCGTGGACGCCGCCCGCGCCCAGGGTATGACCGAGCGGCAGATCCTCACCCAGGTGGAGATCCCGTTGGCCGCGCCCCTGATCTTCGGCGGCATCCGCAACGCCGCCCTGCAGGTGATTGCGACCGTCACCATCGTCGCCTACATCAACCTGGGCGGGCTGGGCCGTTACCTCATCGACGGCCTGGCCGTGCGTGACTACCCGCGCATGGTCGCCGCCGTGGTGCTCGTGGCGGTGCTGGCACTGCTCGTCGACATCGTTCTCTCCCTGATCCAGCGTGCGCTCGCCGCACCCGGAACCCGTTAGGAATTCTCATGACTGCTCAGATTAATCGCCGCCGCCTGCTGGGTTTGGCCGGCGCCGGAACCGGGATGCTGGCGCTTTCGGCCTGTGGACTCTCGGGCGAGACCGCCTTCGGCTCTGGCTCGACCTCGCAAACGGTGCTGGTGGGTTCGGCCGACTTCACCGAGTCGCAGATCATCGCCGAGATTTACGCGGCCGCGCTGAATAAGCGCGGGATCACCGCCGAGACCCGTCCGGCCATCGGCGCCCGCGAGGCGTTCATCGGCGCGCTGAAGGAGGGCACGGTGGGCGTGGTGCCCGACTACACCGGCAACCTCTTGCTCTTTTTCGACAAGTCCGCCACGGCGACCACCGCCCCGGACGTGCTCGAGGCGCTCAAGAAGGCCGCCCCGCGCGAGCTCTCGGTGCTGGACGCCGCCCGCGCCGAAGACAAGGACTCGCTGGTGGTCACCGCCGAGACCGCGCGGAAGTTCGGGCTGAAGTCAATCGCCGACCTCAAGACGCATAGTTCGGAGCTGGTTCTGGGTGCCCCGCCGGAGTTCGCCGAGCGCTCCTATGGGCTGCCGGGGTTGAAGTCGAAATACGGTTTCGTGCCGAAGAAGTTCTCACCCATCAACGACGGCGGCGGCCCGCTGACCGTGAAGGCGTTGCAGTCTGGCGACGTTCAGGTGGCCGACCTGTTCTCGACCGATCCCGCGATCAAGGCCAATAAGTTCGTGGTGTTGGAAGACCCGAAGAACAACTTCTTGCCGCAGCAGGTGGTTCCGGTAGTCAACGCCAAGCAGGTCTCGGTGGCTGCCGCCGACGTCCTGAACGAGGTCTCTGCCTTGTTGACGACCGAGCACCTGATCGCGCTGAACGGTCGCGTTTCGGGTGAGGAGAAGGCGAATACGGCGACCGCGGCGAAAGATTGGATCGAGAAAAACTTCTCTTAAAAGGTTTGTACCCCGAAAATCACCCAGTATGTCAAAAAAGACATACACAGTGATTTTCGGGGTACAAAACCCTCAGGGTAGAACCTTACTTAGCGACCGGTTCCCGGTTACCCAGGCGCTTCTTCTCGACCGTGCGCTCCTTGGCCAGGTCGGCGTCCTTGAAGCCGAAGAGGTAGACCAGGGTGAACGAGGTGATCAGGGTTGCCAGCGAGGCGATCCAGAAGCCCCACCACGACTGGTCGAAACCGCCGTCGGGGTTAATGAAGCTCGTGAAGCCGATCAGCGAACCGACGAAGCCCCACATGTTGACGTTCATCAGACCGGTGATGAAACCGCCCACGGCCGCACCCACCGAAGCCAGCGCGAACACGCGACCGTACTTGAGGTTGATGCCGTACATAGCGGGCTCGGTGATGCCGCAGAAGCCTGCGATCGCAGCGGAGCCCGAGAGGCCCTTCATCTGCTCGTTCTTGGTCTTCACGAAGACCGCCAGCGCGCCCGCACCCTGGGCCACCATGGTCGCCGAGATGATGGCGTTCAGGTAGGAGTGGCCGGTGGTGGAGATGTCGTTGGCGACCAAGGGGATCACTGCCCAGTGCAGGCCGAAGATGACCAGGCACTGGTAGAAACCACCGATGATCAGACCGGAGATCGCCGGCGATAGGTCATAAACCCACTGAATGCCGGCTGCTAGACCAGAGGAGAGCCACATGATGATGGGGCCCAGTACCACCAGGATCAGCGTGGACACCACGAAGACCTCGATGAGCGGCACGAAGATCATGCGCAGCACCGCGGGGATGGCCCGCTTGAGCTTCGGCTCCAGGATGGAGCAGATCCATGCCGCCACGATCATGGGGAAGATGGAGTAGGTGTAGGACGCCATGGGGAAGGGGATCCCGAAGAATTCGGCGTTGGTGGAGACACCGAGCAGAGAACCGGTAGCCTCACCCTTAGCAAGCTCGTTGATGGTGGGGTAGGCCAGCACGCCGCCGATGATGGAGACGATGATGGGGTCTGCACCCAGACGACGAGCCGCGGTGAAGCCCACGAAGATGGGCAGGAAGAAGAAGACCGCGTCGCCCATCGCGTTGATGATGGTGAAGGTTGATGAAGACTCATCTACGACCTTGTAAATGGTGAGTAGAGTCAAAATACCCTTCAGCACACCAGACGCCGCCAGCAGGCCGATCACGGGCATCATCGAACCGGTGATCACACCGATCAGCGAAGAGAAAGCCCACTTGAGCCAGCCACCCACACCGTGGGGGCGTTCTACCGGCTCGGCCTCGGATGCGGTCTCACCGCCGGCCTTGTTATTGGGCAGCTGCTTGACCACGGCGTCGTAGACGTCTTCGACGGCGGGGCCGATGACGACCTGGTACTGGCCACCCGCGCGGGCAACGTCGATCACGCCGTCCAGGTTGGTCACCGCGTTGTCGTTGGCCTTGGAGTCGTCTTTGAGATAGAAACGCACGCGGGTGATGCAGTGAATCACCGACTTCACGTTCTCGGCACCGCCGATGTTATGGAGAATGTCCCATGCCAGCGCATCGTAACCGGTGAGGTTCTCGGGGCGCTGAGCCGGGGCCTGGCCGCCGTAGGTAGCGGCCGGATCCGTGGACGTACCCGCGACGGTCTCGCTGTCGGTCACGGCCTGGTTGCCGTGAGAGGCGGCCGCATCTGCGGCCACCGAACCGGTAGCTGCACCGGCACCGGCTGCGGTGGCACCGGTTCCAGCGGCGGAACCGGTCGTACCGGCACCTGCTGCGGCACCGGTGGCACCCTTAAGAGTGGCTTCTGCCGCGGCGTCGCCCGCCGAGACGGTGCCGGGGCGAACGTCCAGATTCTCCAAGACCTTCGGGGTGTTGGTGATCGCCAGGATCGCGGTGGTGCCCTTGCCGGCCTTCTTCACGGCGTCGAGGTCCATCACGGCGATCTGCTCACCGGCGGTGACCTGCTGACCCTTGGTGAGGTCGTTGGTGAAAGGGAAGCCGTCAAGCTCAACGGTGTCTACGCCCAGGTGCAACAGCACCTCCAAGCCTGAATCGGCCTTGATGCCGACGGCGTGCTTGGTGCCGGCGACCATGGTGATCTTACCGGTGACAGGTGCGACCACGACGTTGTCGGTGGGGTTAACACCGAAGCCCTGGCCGAGCTTGCCGCTGGAGAACACCGGGTCGGGGATCTCGCTCATGGGTATAACCTCGCCCGACATCGGGGCGAGTAGAGAAACAGTCGACTGGTCCGCCATGACTGCTCCTTTCTTCTATGGGTGAAAGCTATCTGTCACCGGGTCCGCACCAAAGGCACGGGCACAGTGAGTCACATCCTTGTGTTAGATCAGAATAGCTAGGGACTGGTAGGGCTGTAGCTGAAGGTTTTCTTCGAGTACAGGGTCTGGGTAGTTGCTGATGACCACGCGCCCGTGCAGGAATTCCTCATCGAGCGGGAACTCGGTGGGTTCACCGTAGAAATTATTGATCACTAGCAATCGAGCGCCGTCGTGTTCACGAACGTAGGCATACACACTCTCGTGGTCTAACTCGTAGGGAGCGTAGGAGCCCCGAGCGATCACCGGGTGGGCCTTTCGCAAGGCGATGAGTTGCTTATAGTACGGCAGTATCTTACCGTTCTTTTCCTCGGCGGCGACGTTGATCTGCTCGAAGTCGGTGGGTCGAAGCCAGGGGTCTCCGCTGGTGAAACCGGCGTTGGCGGCATTCGACCATTGCATGGGGGTGCGCGAGTTATCGCGGGCTTTAGACGCCACGATCTCGAAGGCGTTGGCCTCGTTCACACCCTCGGCCAGGAGCTCCTTGTAGGCGTTGAGTGCCTCGACATCCACGTAGTCGCTCATGTTCTCGTAGGAGGGGTCTACCATACCGATCTCTTCGCCCTGATAGATATAGGGCGTGCCCCGCTGCAGGTGCATCACGGTGGCCAGCATGGTCGCCGACTCGGCGTGAAAGTTCACCGGGTCGCCGAAGCGGTTGATGGCTCGCGGCTGGTCGTGATTGTTCCAGAACAGCGCGTTCCATCCCTTGCCGGCCTGCATGCCCATCGCCCAGTCGTTGAGCAGGTGCTTAAGCAGAGGAAAATCGAAGTCGGTCTTAGTCCACTTCTGACCGTCGAGGTAGTCGACCTTCAGGTGGTGGAACGAGAAGACCATGTCCAGCTCGTTGTTCTCGGGGTTGGTGTAACCGATCGAGTTCTCGATGGTGGTCGACGACATCTCACCCACCGTGACCTTGTAATCGCAGCGACCGAAGGTCTCCCGGTGCATCTCCTGGATCCAGGTGTGCACGCGCGGGGTGTCGGTGTACAGGCTCTTGTCGACCACGCCGGGTGCGGCGTCCTCGAGGAATTCCGCCTTGCCGATCACGTTGAGCACGTCGAAGCGCAGACCGCGCACGCCCTTGTCCAGCCAGAAGTTGACGACCTTGTAAAGTTCCTGACGCACCCGCGGGTTGTGCCAGTTCAGGTCGGCCTGGGTGCGGTCGTAGAGGTGCAGGTAGAAGAGGTCAGTGTCGCCGAAGTTCTCCCAGGCGGGCCCGCCGAACTTTGACTCCCAGTTGGTGGGGTAGCTGCCGTCGGCCTTGCCCTCCCGCAGGTAGAAGAAGTCTTGATACTCCTTCTCGCCCGCCAGCGCGCGCTGGAACCACTCGTGGTCGGTGGAGACGTGGTTGAGCACCATGTCCAGCATGACCTCGATGCCGTGTTCCTTGAGTCTGGCGATGAGTTCCTCGACGTCGGCCATCGTGCCCATGTCTGGGTTCACCCGGTAATAGTCGGCTACGTCGTACCCGTTGTCGTTCTGCGGTGAGACGTAGAAGGGGTTGAACCACACCATATCCACGCCCAGGGAGGCGATGTAGGGGATCTTTTCGATGACGCCCCGGATGTCACCGATGCCGTCCCCGTCGGAGTCGTAGAAAGACTTGGGGTAGACCTGGTAGATGACCTTGTCGCGAAAACTCATAGGCGAAACCTTCCTGTTCGAGGTGGTTGATAGTTCAAGGGGGAGGGGAAAGGCTGCGGCCCAGCCGGGTGGTGCGGCGCCCGGCTGGCCCGATCATTAGTCGCGGCGGGCGAAGTCCCGGTACACGAACTTGTCGGCACGGTGGCGCGACTCGGTGAAGAGAAAAGCGGTAGTGTCTTCGAGGCTGGTCACCGAGGCGGTCACGGCCACGTACTCGCCCTTCGCCAGCTTCAGACGCTCGCGGTCGTCGGCGGTGGAAGGTTCCACGCGGATCAGCTTCGAGGAGTACGAGATAGTCAGATCGAGATCGTTTTCGAAGTACTCGAAGAGCGAGTTCTCGGCGGCCTCCCGCGGGATCTCGGGGACCACGGAGGTCAGCACGTAGTCGCGGTCGATGATGGAGGGCTCGCCGTCGATGTAGCGGACGCGCCCCACGGCGGTCACCGGCTCGGCGGCGAGGTCTGGCACCAGGTCGAGGAAGGGCGCCTTGGGCAACTGAGCGGGTTCGAGTTCGAAGACCTCGGAGCGCGCTGCATAACCGCCCTCTGCGGTGAGTTCTTTGTAGCTAACCAGCTTAGAGACCGGCAGGGTGTAGTGGGCCCGGTTGATGACCAGAGAACCCTTGCCCATGATCTTCTGGATGTACCCGCGGTTGGTCAGCAAGGCCAGGGCCTTGCGCGCTGTCTCGCGGGAGACATCGTAACGTTCGGTCAATTGCTTCTCGCTGGGGAGAAGGGAACCGACGGCGTAAGTGCCGTCATCAATTTTTGTGGCGAGGTCTTGATAGACGCGCTCGTATTTGCCCATTGTTGTTGCTTTCGTGCGGGGTGTGAGTGCTGATGATGTCAGACAGGGCAACACAAGGGGTAGCGCACACGCACCTGTCTGTACAGGTAATCCTAACCTGTACAGACAGGTGCGTCTAATGGAGGCGTGCGGGTCTGGCTGTTGAGCTGGCTACACTTTCTCCCCTAGAAGAGGCGCTCGCTAGCGATCTTTGCGCCCGCCGAAAGTGCGGCCAGCTTGGCCCACGCGATGTCGGGGTGCAACCGTCCACCCAAACCGCAATCGGTAGAAGCCACGATCTGTTGCTTGTCCACCACCGACGCGAAGTTCTCTAGGCGTTGGGCGACTAGCTCGGGATGCTCAATGAGGTTGGTGGAATGGGAGACCAGACCGGGGTAGAGTAGCCGACCGCCCAGATCCACTCCTTCCCATTCCTTCCACTCGTGGGCGTGGCGGGCGTTGGCCGCCTCGAAGGTGAAGCCGCCGACGTTCAGCTGCAACAGGGTGGGCAGGATGTGCTTGAGCTCGATGTCGGTCGAGTGCGGGCCGTGCCACGATCCCCAGCAGAGGTGAAAACGTACGTTCTCAGGGTCGATGCCTTCCAAGGCGTAATTCTGTGCTTCCACGGCCAGCTCGGTGAACTCCAGATACTCAGCAATGGTCGGTTCGGGTACGAGCTGATCCCACGCCTCGGCGAAGGAGGGATCGTCGATCTGCAAGGTCAGGCCGGCGTCCACGATCGCGCGATACTCCTCTTTGAGGACGTCCGCCCACGCGAAAAGCCACTCGCGCTCAGTCTTGTAGTACTTGTTGCCGATGCGCGCGGCGGAACCGGGGGAGAGCGCGGCGACGAACCCCTCGGTTGCGTTGTGGCGGGTAACGGCCTGGCTGACATTGCGGACGTCGGCGGCCACTTCCTCTTGTCCGATATAGGTCAGCGGGCTGGTGGCTACGGGGAAGACACCATCGTCTTCGGACTTATTGCGCAGGTTTATGGTGGAGTAGAAGTCTGCATACTTAGTCCAATCGCGGCGCACTCCGAAAGAGTTCAACCGGCCGTTGCCGGGGATCTTGAACAATTCATCGTGGGTGATGTTGCGGTCTATTTCCAACCCACCGGTGCGCTGGAAGGAGTAGGTCCACCAAGAACCGTAGTCGTCACCGCGAACGGTAGAGTGGCCGAACTCGCCGTCATTGACGATGTCGATGCCTGCCTCGACCTGTCGTTCGATGACGGTGGCGACTTCTTCGGAGAGCAGCTTCTGGAAGTCCTCCTCGGTCAAGGTCTCGGACTGACGTGCTTTATTCGCTTCTAAGAGTCGGGTGGGGCGGGGGAGGGAGCCGACGTGAGTGGTAAGAAAACGATCGGTGCTGCGGTGGAGTGTCATGGCCTCATCTTTCGTATTGTCTGGTGTGGGGACCCCTGCGCGGTGGTATCTGCCGGGGTTTCTTCTAGCAAACTCGTTGCGGCGCGGGCACCGCAAGAGGCGGCTGTTGTATGAGGCGATGTTTCTTTGCGACAGCTCTGTGACACCCCGTTACGGCGGTGACGACTCATTCTGACCGCAGGGGGACAAGATGGCCGTTGCGTGGCGGCCAGGTCGATAGTGTTGCGGTCGATAACAACCAACACCTAGACCCCCTGTGATGTAAATACCTCAAACCCTCCCTAAATAGCCCACAAAACTACGTTCCGGCTTGTTACGCTATTCACGGTGTCCCGATTTATCCCCTAAATCGTGGACGGTCACTCCCACAGCAGTCCTTTAGACCCCCAGATGCCTACGCCCCCATACCTAACCGTGGGTATCTCGAAAGGTATATATGGCCCAGGAATTCCGCCCCGCACGATTCGCCGGCGTCCTTCTTTCCACTTTCGCGCTTTCGACGAGCCTCTATGCCGGAATCACACCGGCTCAAGCTGCAGAAGAGACCCCCAAGACTATGAAACAGGTGGTGGAGCAAAATACCAAGCCCGCCACCGTGGCCAAAGAAACCGACCGGTTTGTGGTGGGTTTCAAGACCAAAGACAAGGCCGCTCGCCAACAGGCGCTTCAGAAAACCGATCAACGCTCGGCAGAGCTTAAAGACATCACCGTCATTAAGAACAAGGTAGCCGCGGATGATAACAAGACGGTCATCCAGACCGAGAAGCCGCTCGATAAAGCGGAGCAGCAAAAGGTCGTCGAACAGCTCAAGGCTGACCCTGCCATCGATTTCGTGGAACCCGACCCGATGGTCAACGCTGTGTCCGCCGCACCAACCACTGAGCAGTATTACCCGTTGCTGTGGCACTTCGACCAGAGCCACCTCAACGCTCCCGCTGCATGGAACCAGGGCGTCAACGGCGCCGGTCAAACCGTAGGCATCGTAGACACCGGCTGGTCCGCCCACCCTGACCTCAAGACCCCGGTCTCTCAGTACGACTTCGTCTCCACCTCCGACCTGTCCCGTGACGGCAACGGCCGCGACGCCATTGCCCGCGATGAGGGTAACGGCAATTATGGCGCGAACTGGCACGGCACCTTCGTCGACGGTGAGATCGCAGCCAAGGTCAACGACATTGGTGTGGCCGGTCTGGCCTATGGCGCAAACGTCTCTCATGCCCGCGCCCTGGGTTGGCTCGGTAACGGTTACGTCTCCGACATCGCAGACGCGATCACTTGGGAGGCAGGCGGTGCCGTGGACGGCGCCCCCATCAACCCGCGTCCGGCCACCGTTATCAACGCCTCGCTGGCCTATCCTGACTCTCAATGCAACTACGTGATGTCCTCTGCGGTGAACTACGCGCTCAGCAAGAACATCCCCGTGGTGGTCGCTGCCGGTAACGACGGTGCCAACGCCGACAATTACTCACCGGCGAACTGCTATCGCGCGATCGTGGTGGGTGCAACCACTTCGTGGAATACCTTGACCGCTTATTCGAACTATGGTTCCATGCTGGACGTTGTTGCCCCCGGCGGTACCAGTGGCAGCGACATGTACTCGACGATGAACACCGGTTACGACTCGGTGGGTCAGGCTACCTACGGCATCAAGAACGGTACCTCGATGGCCACCCCGCTGGTTTCTGCCACCGTGGCCCTGATGAAACAGGCCTACCCCGCCATCAGCGTCGAGCAGATCCGCCAGATTCTCGTGAACACCGGCACCCCGATGGACGGTTACCGCCAGATCAATCCCGGTGCAGCCGTGAAGGCCGCCAAGGCCCTGAACCCGGCCCCTGCGCCCTCGCAGCAGATCACCATGGACCGCAACACCGGCATCGGTGCGGCGTACTACCGCTATGGCGGATCGACCACCTTCGGTCTGCCGACTACCCGCGAATTCGGCGTTAAAGACGGTGGTGTGACTCAGCAGTTCAGCAAGAACTACAACATCTACTGGCACCCCATGTTCGGCGCCGAGCCGGTGAACTGGTCGGGCGCGATCGGTGCGAAGTACCGCGCCGGTGGCTATGAGGGCACCTACGGATTCCCGCGTTTCCGCGAGGTCAATATCCCCGGTGGTGCAATGCAGAAGTTCACCACCTCCACCGGCCGCACCTCGGCCTTCTACTGGACTTCGACCACCGGCGCTCACGTGGTGAAGGAATACGGTGCCATCGGGGGCAAGTTCACCGCCGAGGGTGGCACTGCCACCTATGGCTTCCCCAACGAGGACGAGGTCGATTTGGGTAACGGTGGCGTACGCCAGATCTTCAACGATGGCAGCCTGATCAACCGTTTCTATTGGTCGCCGGGCACCGGTGCTCACAACATCAAGGGTCACGGTGCGATCTATGCCTATTGGTTGTCTCAGGGTGGTTTGAACAACGACGGCTACCCAGTGACCGATGAGATTTCGGCCGGCAACGGTGGTGTGGTGCAGTACTTCCGTGATTCCAACGGTGGTGAGACCGGTTACTACTGGAGCCCCGTCTCAGGCACCCACAAGGTCAATTCCAAGGGCGCTATCTACTTCCACTGGCTCAAGAACGGTTACACCCGCACCCTGGGTTATCCGGTGACGGACGAAATCACCCACGCCGATGGCTCGGCAACGGTCAAGTTCTCATCCGGTGTGACCCTGCGCTGGACCGCCAACGGTGGCGTGCAGCAAATCCGTTAACAGTCGGTCTATGAACCCAGATGCCCGCGTCCTGTTCTGCAGGGCGCGGGCATTTCACTTTATGAGACAAAGCGGGAGAGGGTTTAGACGCGTGGGGTCCCGGCGTAAACTGAGTCACACACTAACCCGCCCGCGAAGGATGAGCTTTTATGCCTGAGTTACGTTCCCGGACCTCCACCCACGGCCGCAACATGGCGGGCGCCCGCGCTCTCTGGCGCGCCACCGGCATGGGGGATGACGACTTCGGCAAACCGATTATTGCGATCGCCAACTCTTTTACCCAGTTCGTGCCCGGCCACGTGCATCTGAAAGAGATGGGCTCGCTGGTCGCCGGCGCCATCGAAGAGGCCGGTGGTGTGGCCAAGGAGTTCAACACCATCGCGGTGGACGACGGTATCGCCATGGGTCACGACGGTATGCTCTACTCGCTACCCTCGCGCGACCTGATCGCCGACTCGGTCGAGTACATGGTCAACGCCCACCGCGCCGACGCGTTGGTGTGCATCTCGAACTGCGACAAGATCACCCCGGGCATGCTCTTGGCCGCGATGCGCCTGAACATTCCCACTATTTTTGTCTCCGGCGGGCCGATGGAGTCTGGCGAAGGTATCGAGGGAGTCGTCGAACACCGCCTGGATCTCGTCGACGCCATGGTCATGGCCGTGGATGAGTCGGTCTCCGAGAGCCACCTGGCGCAGATCGAGAAGAACGCCTGCCCCACCTGCGGTTCGTGCGCGGGTATGTTCACCGCCAATTCGATGAACTGCCTCAACGAGGCGATCGGTCTGGCCCTGCCCGGTAACGGCACCACTCTGGCCACGCATATCGCGCGCAAGGAGCTCTTTCTCGCCGCGGGCCGCACTATCGTGGAGCTGGCCAAGCGCTACTACCAGAACGATGACGACTCGATTCTGCCCCGTTCCATCGCGACCAAAGAGGCCTTCGAAAACGCGATGGCCCTCGACGTCGCCATGGGCGGTTCGACCAACACCGTGCTGCACATCTTGGCGATCGCCAACGAGGCCGAGGTCGACTTCACGCTCGAAGACATCGACGCGGTCTCCCGCCGCGTGCCGTGTCTGGCAAAGGTCGCCCCGAACTCCACGAAGTACCACATCGAGCATGTGCACCGCGCCGGTGGCATCCCCGCCCTGCTGGGTGAGCTGCATCGCGCCGGGCTGCTCCACGAGAACGTGCACTCGGTGCACGCCGACTCGCTCGAGCAGTGGTTGGCCGAGTGGGACGTCCGCTCCGGCTCCGCCACCGAACAAGCCGAAGAGCTGTTCACGGCGGCGCCCGGCGGCGTGCGCACCACCCAGGCGTTCTCTACCGCGAACAAGTACGAATCCCTGGAGACCGACGCCGAGAACGGATGCATCCGCTCGGTCGAGCACGCCTACACCGCAGACGGCGGCTTGGCGGTGTTGCGCGGCAATATCGCCGAGGACGGCGCGGTCATCAAGTCCGCCGGTATCGACCCCGAGCTCTTCCACTTCGTCGGCAAGGCATTCGTGGTGGAGTCTCAGGACGAAGCGGTCTACGAAATTCTCTCCAAGAACGTGAAGGAGGGGGACGTCGTGGTGATCCAGTACGAGGGGCCGCGCGGCGGGCCGGGCATGCAGGAGATGCTGTATCCGACGTCCTATCTGAAGGGGTTGGGCCTGGGCAAGACCTGCGCGCTGATTACCGATGGACGCTTCTCGGGCGGCACCTCGGGCATCTCGATCGGCCACATCTCACCCGAGGCGGCAGCCGGCGGGGCGATCGGTCTGGTGCAGACCGGGGATGAAATCGAGATCGATGTGACCCATCGCGTACTGCGCGTGAATGTGCCCGAGGAGGTGCTGGAACGGCGCCGGGCAGAGAAAGGCCCGTTGCCGTGGAAGCCGACCAAGCCGCGTGAACGCCAGGTCTCTAAGGCGTTGAAGGCCTACGCGATGATGGCTTCGTCTGCGGACAAGGGCGGCGTGCGTGTGCTGCCCGAGGAATACGCCTAAGCCCCGCAGCCCTTAGGTCTCGTACACCTTGACCGACACCGGCTGGTTGAGCAACGGCTCCCACTCGGTGACGGCCTGGTGGTAGTGGGGTGTCTGCAGGTGGGCCTGGTAGGCCTCGGTGGATTCCCAACGCTGGATCACGGCGTAGTCCCCTTCTGCGCCCTCTTCGACCACGGGGCCGAAATCGTAGCTGACGAGCCCGGCGTCGTGGGCGCGGCTGGCCTGCACGAGGCGGTGTGCCGACTCTTCGAAAGCGGCAAGGGTTTCTGCCTTGACCGATACCTGGACGATCACGCCGATCATGGGGTGCTTCCTTTGCTTATTGGGTGGTTCGCGGACTGGCCGCAAGCTGGACGTGTGGTTCTGTTACGAGGCGGTGTTTAGATCTCGTAGATATTGATTTGCAGGGGAGTGGCCAGAAGCGCCGGGGCGTTGGCATCTGCCTCTTTGTAGTGCTCGGTTTCCATGTGTGCTTCGAGGGCTTCGAAGGATTCCCAGCGTTCGATGAATGCGAACTCGGTGGTGGCCTGCCCCTCGTCGGTGGTGCTCTCGGCGGTGAGTACGCCGTATTCGTAGCTGAGAAGCCCCTCTTCTTGTTGCGACTTCTCGACCAGCTTGTGTGCGAGTTCCTCGAATGCTTCGGTGCACTCGGGTTTGACTATCGCATGAGCATAAACGCCAATCATGTGGCTCCTTGAATGGTGGTTGACCGCGAACATTGTGGTCTCCGTTGACCGTGCCCGCCTCATGCCGACGGCCACGTGTTCGCCTCTTGCTCTCCAACGCTATCACCGTGCAGACGGCGGTGCGACGGCTGTGTCAGTAGGTGAACTTTTCGGCCGGTGGTTACACGCGAGGGAGCCCCGGGTGAACATTACATTAACCACAGCCTATTGAATCGCAAAGATATAAAAGTTATAAAAGATATAAAGGCTTTGTGAGGATCGTGACATGAATGCACAACCGGTGATCGAAAATCCCAGCGCTGTGGCCCCCGAACTGGTGGGACGCAGCGCTCATTTGGGCGCCTTCATGTCCCGCTTCGAAACCTCCTCCTGGGGAGCGCCGATCGTGGTCTCCGGGGCGACAGGCATGGGCAAAACCACCCTGTTGCGAGCGTTCGAAGCCGTCGCCCGCGAGGCCGGCTGGCGCGTCATTTCTGAGACACCTGTGAAGGGTCTGACCGAGCGGATGTCGGGCACCTACCTGCCCGCCCTCTACGAAAACCTCGCCGAGAGCGAGTCTGGACTGTTCGAGAAATTACCGCTGGCGGAGCAGATCACGACGATCGCGGAGAAACTGCAGGCCACCGAACGCGGCCTGCTGATCACCATCGATCGCTACGAGAAGTTCGCTACCTCGTCCGTACGAGAGTTGCTGACCGCATGCCGTGCCGCCGCGGAGCGCCGTCTGCCCGTGCTGGTGGTTATTTCTGGACGCGTGGGTGAGGTTCGCGAGTTCGCGCAACCCGAAAACGGTGAGGAGCAGGGGGCAGAGCACCTGCCGGTCTGCACCCTCACCCGGCCGCAGACCGAACACGCCCTGAAGGGCGCGATTCAGCAGCGCCACGGCGAGGGTAGCGACGGGGGCGAGGACTACCTGCGCTCGGTGTGTGAGCTGACCTGCGAGCAGCTGGCCAGCGCCACACAAGCCACGGCGGGGTATCCCTACATGATCGGTCTGGTGGCCGAGCGCATCGCCGAGTCGCTGATGCACCACGCCTCCCGCGAATACCTGCCCTATGAGTGCTTCGAACGCGCGCTCAACGCCGCCCACGAGAGTCTGGGGTTGCGCGTGCTCGACCCGCTCTTGGAGCAGATGTCTGCAGGGGACCGTGCGTTCGTAGAGGCTATGGCCCAAGACGACGGGCCGTCGAAGATGAGCGATATCGCCACTCGCCTGCAGAAGAACGCCCAGTACGTGGGTGTCTACCGCAACCGTCTGGTGGAGTCGCAGATCATTCGGCCGGCCTCGTACGGCAAGGTGACTTTCGCGATTGAGCATCTCCGCGAGCATCTGCGCACCGCGGTGTCTTTCGGCGCCGACAACGAGTTTTAAGAAGAAGGAAAACACCGAGAAAGAAAAGGAGGTGGAAATGATGAGCATTACGCCCGCACAGATCAAAAAGTGTCAGCTGACCTGGGAGGCCCCTGACTACACGTCGAGTTATCCTGCCGGCTTTGTCGACATCGGAGTGGCTGTGGTGGCCGTGATGATGGAGACCGTTTATTCGAAGAGCATGTGTTACACCGGCCTTTCGGCGATGATCTTCATCTCGCGTGAAAACGGTGACCGCGAGGTCTTGGAGACTGAACCTATCACCGAGTGTTGCGCGCACTCTCTCTTGGAGCCGTGCGACGAGGTACACGTAGCCATGCTGGGTCGGGCAATTCTGCGCGCCTGGGAGGTTATTCCCACGGAGTACAAGCGCAACCTGATTACGGTAGCCGCCGATCGGCACTACTTGAAGCTCCTCTTCCGCCAGTTTGGGTCACTGAAAGAAATCATGGAGTACCGGTCGATCGACAAGGTGCTCAACCCCTACGAGTCCCATTCGCTGGGCGAGCAGCACGTGAAACTGGTGGGCACACCCGCCGGTGAGGTGTTGCCGCACTACATGGAAGAAGCCTCTCGCTTGGCTCACGCTCGCATGGAGCGCGACCAGGAGCAGCTGCCGGTAGAGAAGCTGACCGAGTACAAGGTCTTCACCGATTGCTCGTTCCGCTCCACCAACAACAAGAAGTACGCTCGCGGTGGACGCATGGGTATCGGTGGGGTGAGCGAAGACGGCTTCTACTTCCACTCCCACTACGACGCCACCAACATCATGACCGGTGAACTCTCGGCCATGCTCGCGGCGTTCAACATTTTCTACCACGGCGGACGCCGGTTGGTGATTCACACCGATTCGCTGGGGGCGCTCACCTTCGTGCTACGCCTGGCCCACAACCGGTGGTCGTTCGAGCACTGGGCGACCGAGGGCGTGCAAGACCCGCACGTGTTAGAAGAAATGACGGAACTGACCGCCGCCATTCGCGAGCGGCGGGTGATCGTCAAACACATCCCCGGACACACGGGCCACGGCCTACAGGAGTCTTCGGATTCGGTCTCGAAGATGCACCGACACTTCCCGGGGCAGGTCGTCGAGAAGTGCAACCTGGCGGAGTTTAATCGTCGCTGTGAGTCGATCATCATGGCCTTGACCGGGTGTGAGAAGGCGGTGCGTTTGCGGTGCCCCGATTGGGTGCGTATTCGGCCGTCGGTTATTCATTCACGGAACCGGCTCTGGAAGTAGGGCTTCGCTCAGAGAAGGGGGCGCAGGGTTTCCTGCGCCCCCTTTGCATGCGTGGCGTATCTGACGTGTGTGACGAAGTGTTACAGATTTGTTCCTTTGGCGGGGAAAATCCCGTGGGGAAGCCGCGGTTTTGGGCGGGCAGTATATCCTGGTTTTAAGAGCAATAACATTTGACAATGAAAGTGTTTAACGGGGCCTATGGCAGGATTCAACACCACCGCGATCCACGCAATCACCGAGAACGAGAACGAAGCGATCGTACCGCCGATCTACCTCGCCTCGACCTTCGGGCAGCCGCACACCGGTGAAGAGGGCGAGTTCGAGTACCAGCGCGGCGGTAACCCCACCCGCGCCAAGGCCGAACAGGCGATGGCAACCATCGAGGGTGCGTCCTTCGCTCGCGTGTACGCCACCGGGATGGGTGCCTCTGCGGCGGCCATGGGAATGTTGCAGGCCGGTGACACCCTGCTCATGGGTATGCCCGTCTACGGTGGAAACTACCGCTTCGGCACCATCGAGTTGCCCAAGCGCGGCGTGAAAACCCGCTTCATCGGCGACCTGGCGCAGCTCAGCGACGCCGACTTCGACGAAACTGTGAAGATGGTGTTCTTCGAGACCCCCACGAACCCCACCCTGCGGGTGGCCGACATCGAACGCGTGGCCGAGATAGCACACCGCCACGGTGCCCTGGTGGTCGTCGATAACACCTTCATGACCCCCTACCTGCAGCGTCCGCTGGAATTGGGTGCCGACATCACCGTGCAGTCGGCCACCAAGTACCTGGGCGGCCACGGGGACCTGCTCGCCGGAGTGGCGGCAACTAACAGCGCCGAGCTCGACCAGGAACTCTTCAAAGCACAGCTCATTAGCGGAAACGTATTGCCGCCCATGGACTCCTACCGGTTGCTGCAGAACGTGAAGACGCTGGGCATCCGGCTCGACCGGCAGCAGGCCAATACCGAGCAGATCGTGCAGTTCCTCACCGGGCACGAGTCGGTGGCGCGCGTGTTGACCGCCGGTTCGGCGAACGAGGCAGAACGCGAGATCCAGGCGCGGCAGGCGTCCGGAATCGGCGCACTCTTCTCGTTCCAACTCAAGGAGGGGGCGAACATGAAGGCCTTCCTCGACGCCCTGGAGGTCTTCGAGTTCGCGGTCTCCCTCGGCGGTATTGAGTCGCTGATCTGTCTGCCCGCGACCATGACCCAGGGCGCCTACTCCGCCGAGCACCTTGAAGAATTCGGGGTCGAAGAAAACCTGATCCGCGTGGCCGTGGGCATCGAGAACGTCGAAGATCTCATCGCCGATCTCGACCGAGCCCTCACCGCCGCTTTCTCATCCGCTGCCTAGAGCATCATCAACCAAAAGGAAACACCCGTGAACGTCACCCGTCGCTCCGCCATCGCCCTCACCGGTGCGGTCTCCCTGGCCGGCATCCTCGCCGCCTGCTCCTCTAACGACGACTCTTCGTCGTCTTCGTCCAAAGACAAGCTGCAGTCCATCAAAGACTCCGGCACCATCCGCATCGGCATGGAGGGCACCTTCCGCCCCTGGGGTTACCACGACGGCTCCGGCAAGCTGGTCGGCATGGAGAAGGAGATTGGCGACCTCCTCGCCAAAGACCTCGGCGTGAAGGCCGAGTACGTCGAGACCCAGTGGGACTCGCTGATCGCCGGTGTGGACGCCGACCGCTACGACATCGTGATCAACAACGTGGGCCCCACCGAGGAACGCCGCCAGAAGTACGACTTCTCGGTGACCTACGTGGCTTCCGAAGGCAAGGTCGCGGTGAAGAAAGACTCTGAGCTGAAGAACGTCTCTGACCTCTCCGGCCACACCGCTGCCGCCTCCGAGACCTCCAACTTCCGCCGCATGCTCGAGGAGGCCGGCGCGTCCATCGTGACCGTCTCCGGTTTCGACGAGGCCATCGACCAGGTGATCGCCGGTCGCGTGGACGCCTGCGGTAACGACGCCGTGACCTTCGTGGCCTACCAACAGGAACACAAGGACGCCCCCATCCGCCTGCTCGAAGGCACCCTGGGTGACGCCTCCGAGTCGGCCGTGCTGATGCCCAAGGGACAGGACGCTCTGAAAAAGGCCATCGACGATTCGCTGAACAAGCACATGGAAAACGGCGACCTGAAGAAGATCTACGAGAAGTACGTGGGCATGGATCTCACGCCGAAGAAGTAATCTATGGCTAACTACGTGGACCTGTGGATCGAGTCGCTCCCGAAGCTACTCGAGGCCACAGCCAAGCTGACCATTCCGCTGTCGATCATCGCCTTCATCCTGGCGATCCTGATCGGCATCCTCTCGCAGGTGATGCGGGCCAACAAGTTCCGCCCGCTGGCCTGGCTGGCGAACTTCTACGTGTGGTTGTTCCGCGGCACGCCCTTGCTGGTGCAGCTGTTCCTGGTCTTCTACGGCCTGCCCAAGATCGGGCTGACCCTCGACGCCTGGACCTCCGCCATCATCGCACTGTCGCTGAACACCGGCGCCTACGTGGCCGAGACCTTCCGCGCCGCGGTGGCCTCGATCCCGCGGGGCCAGTTCGAAGCCGCCCAGACGCTGAACTTCACCAAGATGCAAACGCTGCGGCACGTCGTCATCCCGCAGGCGGTACGCATCGCGTTGCCGCCGCTGGGTAACGACCTCATCGACCTCGTCAAGGGCACCTCGCTGGTGTCTACCATCTCGCTGATCGACCTCTTCCAGGCCGGTAAGCAGGTGGCCGCAGCCAACTTCGAGCCGCTGGCCATGTACACCGAGGTCGCCGCGATCTACCTGGTGATCTTCACCGTGCTCTCGTGGCTACAGAGCTTGCTGGAGAAGCATAGCAACCGTTACGTCAGGAGCAACCGTGCTTAAAGTAGAGTCCCTGTCGAAGAGTTTCGGCGGTCAGCAGATCCTCCACGACATCTCCCTGGAATTACAGGACGGCGAAACCACCGTGATCCTGGGCCCCTCGGGTTCGGGCAAATCCACCCTCCTGCGTTGCCTCAACCTCTTGGAGACCCCCGAAGCCGGCGCACTGACCATCGAATCAGACACCGTGCGGTTCGGCGGCAAGCTCACCGACGAGAGCGTGCGCACCATGCGCCGGCACTCGGCTATGGTCTTTCAGCAGTTCAACCTCTTCCCGCACTACACCGCCCTGCAGAACGTGGCCCTAGCCCCGCAGCTCAACGGCAAGCTGTCGAAAGCGGCCGCCGAGCAACAGGCTCGCGAACTGCTGACCAAGGTCGGGTTGGAACACCGGATGGACGCCTACCCCGACCACCTCTCGGGCGGCCAGCAACAGCGCGTGGCGATCGCCCGCGCCCTCGCGATCTCACCCGACTACCTGCTCTTCGACGAGCCCACCTCGGCGCTCGACCCGGAACTCGAAGCAGAGGTGATTCGGGTGCTCGTCGACCTGGCCCGCGAGAACCGCTCGCTGGTGGTGGTCACCCACAACATGGCCTTCGCACAGAAAGTGGCCGACCGCATCGTCTTTCTCGCCGGTGGCCGGGTGAGTTACAACGGCACACCGGCCGGGTTCTTCAGCTCAGATGACACCCGCATACGTAAGTTCCTCAACGTCTACGAGCTCATCGAATACAAGATCTAGCGCACTTTCGTCGCCGGCACCGCAAGGGCCGGCGACGAACATGTTAATAGTCACTTTGACCAGAACCTAGCGCTTAGGGGCTGAACAAATTCAAATTCGCTCCTATCATTGGTCAAGTTGAACTACACAGAAAGTGTGATTGATGGCTACTTACGACCAAGTTCACGAACGGGTACCGCTTCTGCGTGAAGACGATGTCACCGTCGTGGATCAGAAAGAAATGAAGAAGGCGCTCCGCGCGACCCTTCTTGGCAATTTCATGGAATGGTTCGATATTGGCGTGTACGCGTACCTCGGCGCCTCTATCACCAAGGTGTTCTTCCCCTTCGGTGACCCCTGGGCGCAGCTCGCCTTCTTCGGCGCGCTCGCGGCGACCTTCATCGTCCGCCCCCTCGGTGGCCTCATTCTCGGCCCTCTGGGCGACAAGATTGGCCGCCGCAAGGTGCTGGCGTTCACGATCATCATGATGTCGGTGGGCACCTTCCTGATCGGTTGCCTGCCCGGTTACAACACCTGGGGCATGGCTGCACCGATCCTGTTGATCCTGCTCAAGTTCGTGCAGGGTTTCTCCACCGGTGGCGAATACGCCGGTGCAGCGACCTTCATCGCCGAATACTCGGCCGACCGTCGCCGCGGATTCTGGGCGTCCTTCCTGGACCTCGGTTCCTACCTCGGTTTCGCCTTCGCGGCAGCCCTGGCCACCGTGGTCGAGCTGATGCTCACCCCCGAACAGATGCTCGCCTTCGGTTGGCGTATCTGCTTCTGGGTCGCACTGCCGCTGGGCCTGATCGGTCTGTACATGCGCTCGCACATCAAGGAATCCGAGACCTTCGAGGCTGAGCAGAACAGCGAAGATCACGAAGAGCTCTCGATGGGTGCCTACCTCAAACACATCTGCAAGGACTACTGGCCGCAGCTGCTCACCGGCGCTGCGCTGGTGATGTGTGCTCAGGTGATCGGTTACGCGCTGACCACCTTCATGCCCACCTACCTGACCGAGACCCTCGGTTACGACACCCTGCACGGCAACGCACTGCTGATCCCCGTGCTGTTGATCGTCGCCTGCGGTCTGCCGCTGTTCGGCCACCTCTCCGACAAGGTCGGCCGTAAGCCGATCATGATGACCGGTGCGGTGCTGGGCCTGATCGGGGCTATTCCCTCGTTCTGGCTGATGATGAAGGGTGAAACCTGGTCGACCTTCCTGGGTCTGCTGATCATGGGCATCCTGCTCATGTTCCAGGTGGCTATCCAGCCCTCGACCCTGCCCTCGTTGTTCCCGACCAAGTCGCGCTACACCGCTATGGGCATCATGTTCAATATCGCGGTGGCTCTCTTCGGTTCCACCACCGGTTCGGTGGTGACCGTGCTCGAGTCGTGGTGGAAGACCGATTACGCCGGTGCCTACTACATCATGTTCGCCTGCGTGATCGGCCTGATCGGCATGTTCTTCGTCAAGGAGTCCGCCGGTAAGAACCTGCTCGGTTCCTACCCCGCCGTGGCCGACGAGTCTGAGGTGCACGAGCTGGTTGAGACCCAGTTGGACAACCCCAAGCTGGACACCTCCACCATGCCGATCCCCAAGGTTCGCCTGCAGGAGGCTCAGCAGGAGCTCAAGGACTCTGGCCACGCCACCGGCACCACCGACGGTTCGGTAGCATCCAAGTAAAACCCGTCGCGGTTGCTCGCTGAGGAGTCTCCGCACGATACAGACCGGCCCCCTCGTCCTGAGAAAAGGACGAGGGGGCCGGTCTATTTCTGTACTCTTGCGGGCTCTGCCACCCCGCGCAGAAGGAGGCCGTGCCGGTTACAGCAGCGGGCGTCCTTCTTTCTTACGACGCTGGGCGCGGCGGATCAGGCGGAAGAGCATGTAGGCCAGCAACAGCAGGAGCACGATGTAGACCACGGTCGAGTACTGGTCGATCACGTGTGCGACCTGTTCCCAGTTGTCCCCGAGCAACACACCCAAGTAGATGAGCACCGCGTTCCACACCGCCGAACCGATGAAGGTGTAGAGACCGAAGGTGTGCAACGGCATACGGTCCAGACCCGCGGGAATCGAGATCAGCGAGCGCACGCCGGGCACGAGGCGTCCGAAGAGAATGGACGCCGGGCCGTAACGGTGGAACCAGTGCAGGGCCTTGTCGACGTCTTCGGGCTCCACCAGCCACATCTTTTCGGCGATGTGGCGCAGGCGGTTCGCGCCGACCTTCTGGCCGACCCAGTAGAGGAAGAACGCGCCGATCACCGAACCGGCGGTGGCCCAGATAAAGGCGGTGAAGACGTTCATCTTGCCTTGGGATGAGGTGAACCCGGCCAGGGGCAACACCACTTCGGAGGGGATGGGCGGGAAGACGTTTTCGAGGAAGACGGCCACACCCACACCCGGTGCCCCGAGGATTTCCATGAGGTGTACGACCCACTCGACGATTGAGTTCAGCAATTCGTTCCTTTCACGTGTTTTAGTACATTGTTCCAGAAACTCCTTGGGGTTGCCCGAGGACTTAACGGGTAATGGAGGGGCCCACAGGTAACGTGGGATACATCAAGTTCCCCCCCCCCCCCCCGACTTCGAGAGCCCCTATGGAAGACAACTCTGTACCCGCTTACCTGACCGAAGGCTACCGCTCACCGCTGGGCCCCTACCAGCGCGAGGTGGAAGAATCCTCACGTGGTGCTCACCGCATCATCGACCACATCTTCGGTGATAAGAAGTCTTATCTGGATCCTGAATACACGATTTGGGATGCCGAGACGGCGCGGCGGGCGCAGGAGGTCATCCTAAATACCTCGTGGAAAGGCACAGGAGACCCATTTCTCGAGATCCCTAAATATATTGTCCAAGCACCCGTAGAGAACAGGCCGTTGGCCCTCTTCTTTGGTGAAACCTATCTGTTGCGGAATATGCAGTCGGACAGGCTCACTATAAACCTGACGATGGGCTGTATAGAGAAGATTCTTATGGCTTCGTATGATCCGGATCGGGTGGCGCAAATGATCCGGGAGACGGAAACCCGTTGGTTACTTGGGCTCAAGATTTTTAAGGGTGGACAACAGTTTGGAGATTACCCCTCCATGCACTTCATCTGGATGGCCCAGGTTTGCGTAACTTTGTCGACTCTTACCGAGCCCCAGAAAGTAATACAAGATCCCTGGGCATTGAAGTCGCACCTTGAACGGGCATCGAGTGTAACCCAGAAAATTTACCAGAAGAAATATGAAGAAATCGGGGAGTACAAACCACATACTCCTCCCCAAGGGGGGCTCGATCGGGCATTCCGTATAGCTACATTCCCCAATGTCTTCGAACCCTTATACCTCCTTGGAGTTAGACGGGATGTCACTAACTATTTTCAGCGGAAATTGAACCTTCCAGACACCGGTGACGATGACCGCAACTTACTTGAGATCCCGAAGTAATGCCCGGATGGAATTTGTGAACCGGAAGTGTTGGACGCGCTTCCGGTTCTTATTTTATACGATGACTAACTTGAAATTTTAAAATTTTCATTAATTTATATTTATAATGAACTGCAAAACAAAATGTTTCACATAAATTTTTTTATATGTGAAACCTTTTGTAGATTAATTTTCGTTTTGTGATATTAAGTCCTGATTAAGAACCAAGCTCGCACTTAAAACCTCAATTCCCAGAAGTTTTCCTTCGTTATCGAAATCAAGATTTACTTCTCCTGGACATTCGCTAGGCTGAACAGAATTGGAGCTATATCTCACTTCCCCATCTGATATCTCTTTAAGGGAAATATAAGCCGCATCGACTTCCTTATCGTATTCTATCTTCATGCTTAGCCTTTAGTTACTGTAACAATATTTCCTGTTGTCTTGTTTACAATAACTCGAATATTTCCACTCTTGTAAATCCAGGTATTGTTATTTCCGTGAGTCCTTGTCCCGTTCAGGATAACCTGCTTAATAGTATGCTGACTCACACCCCTGGCTGTTGCTTGCTTTAATGCATGGGCACTTAGTCGAATAGCCAACGCACCAAGCCACAACAGCGGGGCAGCTTCCTGCTCAGCCCCAGGCTTCCTCCGGTCAATCAGGGAAGTATCCAATGCATAAGCATTAAGACTAGGCACACCGCTACTAACAGTATTCGAGTCGTACAGCGGAGCTGCGCTATCCGCAAAGGAAGGGGGTACAAATCCACAGATGAGCGATATGGCTACAGACGTTGCAACAAGTTTCTTAAATGGGGCCTTCACAAGGAGTTCCTTTCAAATGCGTGAGATTTCCACAGACTATACCGTGTGACAAAAATCATTACAAACAGTGTCTCAAATCTCATTTATTTTCGTGTTTTTGCCCTGTGTTCTTGACCTTGGAACGCCTCCACTCACGCTTCCTGTGGGGCTTTTTCTTTACCCTCTTGGTGAAGCTTCGCTCCGAACAACTGCGCGACTTCGGCCCCTCCTTGCAACCGCAGGCCGCGTTCAACCTCCTGCAGGGCGTGGAAACCCTGCCCCAGCGCATGGACGCCCACCTTGCCAACACCCGCGCGGTCGTGGACTGGCTTACCACGGACTCCCGCATCTCCTACGTAAACTACGCCGGGTTGCCCGACCATCCGCACCACGAGCGAGCGTGCCTCCTGTTGCCGCTGGGCGTGGGGTCGGTGTTCTCCTTCGGCGTGGCAGGCACCGAGCACGCCTCGGGGCGGGACGTCGGCGCCGAGTTCATCAAGCACCTGCAGCTGGCCTCGCACTTGGCCAACATCGGCGACTCTCTCACGCTGGTGCTGCACCCCGGTTCCACCACGCACCAGCAGCTGACCGCCGAGCAGTTGCAAGCCGGCGGCGTGAAAGAAGACCTGATCCGCATCTCCGTGGGCCTGGAAGACATCGAAGACATCATCTGGGACCTCGACCAGGCCCTGCGCATCGCCACCGGGCGCGACCACGCCGGTGAACGCGTCGGGGACGCCAGCGCAGACACCCTCGCGGCCGAGCGCGCCGCATCCGAGAAGGAGACATAGTCATGACCGAGACTCGCACCTGGGTAGGGCCCTCGGCCCCCGAACGGCTCAATATCCTCGCCCGAACCCGCTCGATCGCGATCGTGGGCATGAGCGATAAGGTCTCGCGGGCGTCCTATTTCGTGGCGACCTACCTGCTCTCCTCGTCGAATTACACGCTGTACTTCGTGAACCCGATCCTGGCCGCGAAGGGCAAGGAGGTGCTGGGGCAGAAGGTTTACGCCTCGCTGGCAGAGCACCCCGAGACCCCCGACATGGTCGAGATCTTCCGCCGCAACGAAGACCTTCCCGAGGTGGTGGCCGAGGCGATCGAGGTGGGCGCCTAGACGGTGTGGATGTAGCTGGGGTCTTGGAACGAGGAAGCCGCGCGCCTGGCCGAGGACGCCGGGCTCATCGCCGTCATGGACCGTTGCGTGAAGATCGAGCACGCCCGCTTTCACGGCGGCCTGCATCTTGCGGGGTTCAACACCGGTGTGATCAGTTCGAAGCGGCAGTTGCGCGCCTAGGGAGAGTTGATGCTCGCTAGGCGGGGTGTGCCGGGCCAGAATAGTTTTTATGCAAAGTAATACTGGCCTACATTTGAAGAATTCTGCCGATCGTCACGCACGTAAGGCGGCCGATCACCCCGCACTGACCTGGGCGGCCCGCATCGGTTTCGTGGTGACCGGCTTACTACACATCATGATCGGGTGGATCGCGCTGAAAGTCGCCACCGGGTCTGGCGGGGGAGAGGCCTCTAACTCGGGTGCGATGGCGCAGATCGCTTCGACACCGGGTGGACAGGTGCTGCTGTGGGTCATGACGGTGGGCCTGGTTGGCCTGGGCCTGTGGCATCTCTGCGGGTTGTTCGTCTCTGAGGAAACGAAGGACAAGGCGAAGAACGTTATTTTGGGCATCGTCTACCTCTCGCTCTCGATCTCAACCTTTAAGTTCGCCAGCGGAGGTTCGAGCTCCGACGGGCAGAAGGCCACCTCGGTGACCGCCAAGGTCATGCAGATGCCCGGCGGTGTGATCCTCTTGACGATTGCCGGCCTGATCATCATCGGTGTGGGCGCGTATAACGTGTACGCCGGTGTCACCAAACGATTCGAAGAAAAACTGCGTGCCGGAAGCACCGGCGGCAAGGTCGGTTCGGCGATCATCCTCTCGGGCATGGCCGGGTACATCGCCCGCGGTTTGGCGTTCGCGGTGCTGGGCATCATGGTCATCTGGGCCGGGTTCAGCACCGACCCGCAGAAGGCCTCGGGTCTGGACTCCGCCTTGCGCACGATCGGCCAGCAGCCCTTCGGAGCTGTGCTGTTGATTGTGGTCGCCCTGGGCTTTGTGCTCTATGGCGTGTTTTCTATTGCCCGCGCGAAGTACACCAGCGAGGCTTAGGATTCGTTTCGGGTGATTCGCGAGTTCCCGATTTGTGGACGCTGGTGCGCGAGGGGCCGTGTCCCTTTCGAGGGGCCGTCCTACATGCGGCCTTTCGAAGGTGAAGCGGCCTTTCGACGCAAGGAGAGGTGGGGTAGCGGCGATGAAGCGGCCCCTCTGCGATCAAACCGCCCCTCGGCGATGAAGATTAAAAAGAAGGATCCGCGCCTATCCCCCGATGGGCGCGGATCCTTATAGATCAATCAGATCAGCAACTTCCCCAAGTTGCATGACTCGTCTTTCAGCGACACCGTTACTTCCCCAAGTGCGGGCGTCTCACGAGGATCGATTGATGATGAGCGTGTTCCCTTCCCCAAGGGAACGTTTCGAACGGGCCGGAATTCAAAGATGCTCTGGGTTTAACCCCACGAGCGGAACCCGTAAGAAACACGACGCTCTTCCTTACGTATTGGCAAGGAAAGTCAATCTTTCTGGTTGACGCTTATAACTATACCGCCATAACGGTTCAAATGATAACCAGTAGAGTCCCTCAAAAAATCTGAGAAATTTCTGTGTGCATAACTCAAGCGGCGGTCATTGTGGCTCTGTCTTGCGGTTACACAATAATTATTGTGAAGCTGAATACCGCGTGTGTGCAAAAATTTTACTTTACTTTGAAACGGTAAGTAGCCCCAACTATTTAGGGGACATCGCCGCTAAACCCCATGTCAGAGCTTTTGTTGAACAAACCTTAAACGATACTTGGAAAATTTTTTGTACCATTCAGCGCAAAACACCCGCCACATAAAATGAATATATATACAAACGACAGTGAATATATGAAGTGTCTATAAAACCTCAGGTGCGGTCGTCCTTCAGCATCTCGGGGGTGAGAATTTGAAGATTCTCGGTCAATGGCTGACCCGGTTCCCAGCTGGAGTTATCGTTCGATTTCGTCACTCGATCGCGGATCTTCGAACACAGCCGCGGGCGCGGAACCTTCAGGGTGATTGGTGCCGGTAGTTGCCAATTGCGCACCCGAGCCAGAATGCCGAGCACCATGCACGATGCAATGGAGACGGCCATCGCCACATTGGGCATGCGAAAGACGCCGGTGATGATAACGGTCTCGATCGCGCCCACAATCGCCACGGTTCCATAGAGCGAGCTGCCGCCCAGAATCGAGGGGATGCGGTTGACCATGACGTCGCGGATCATGCCGCCACCCACCGCGGTGATCACACCCATGCCGATGGAGGGCAACCAATGCAGACCCAGGCTCAGCGATTTGATGGTGCCGGTGGCTACCCAACACCCCATGCCGATGAAGTCCACGATCATGAGCATCCAGCTCGCCCAGCGCGTCCCGAGATCGATTGTGTAGGCCAGCAGTGCCGCTACCAGCGCGCCCGCCCAATAGGCCGAGTCTGTCAGCGCCACCGGCAGCCCCGAATTCAACAGGATGTCGCGGATCATGCCGCCGCCCATGCCGGTGATTACGGAGAGCAAGACGAATCCGAGCAGATCGAAACGGAAGGCGCGCGCGACCGCGCCGCCGAGCAAACCGTTGGTCACGATAGCAGCGACGTCTACGATGCGGAACACGAGGTCGGGGTCGAGAATCTCCATAGCCCCTTTATCGTAATGGTTAGCCGGGTTTAATGCCCGGTCGTCTGGTCTTCGCCTTCAGCATTAGGTCCGCGATCCTTCGGTTCCAGCACGGTAATGTTCCCGGGCCCGGGCTTGGTGGCGCCGACTTTGCGGGCGGGGATCTCTGCGGCGATATCGGCAATCACCGATTCCAGGTCAGCCCCGGCCGGAACGGTCGTGTCACCTAAGATGACCGAGCGGTAGACGCGGGCGCCTTTTTCAACGGTCACGCCCGGCCCGATGACCGAGTGCTCGACGGTGCCGTTGATCTGCGAACCGTACGAGATGATCGACTCGCTGACCTGCGCGTCTGCGCCGAAGCGGGCGGGGGAGTAGGTCTCGTGATGCGCGATGACCGGCCAGCCGGGGCGGTCTAGGTCAAGTCCCTTGCCCTCGATGAGCTCCATGTGAGCCTGGTAGAAAGAGTCGAGGGTTCCGATGTCTCGCCAGTAGTCGCGGTGGCGGTATTCGTGAACAGTTCCGGTATTAACCAGGTGCGGGACGATGGTCTCGCCGTAGTCGCCCAGCGAGTTGCCGAGCGCGTCGTCCTCGTCTTCGTGGTTCTTGAACTCCTCGATCATCTCGTCGGCGGCGCGGCGTAGCGCGGCGACGTTGAAGACGAAAACTTCGGTGGCCACGAGTTTGCCCTTCGGGGTTTCGGGCTTGTAGTCGTAGGCGGTCACCCGTTGGTCGTCGTCGACCTGCACCATGCCGTAGCGCGATGGGTCTTCGCTGATCTCTGTGGTGACCACGGTCAGATCGGAACCGAGCCGGTTGTGCTGGTCGATGACCGGACGCAGGTCCAGCTGGTAGAGGTGGTCAGCGGAGAGTACCACCACGTTCTGGGCGCCGAAGGCTTCGAGGATCGGGATCTGCTGATAGAGCGCATGGCCGTTGCCGGAGGCGAAACCCTCCTCCACGCGTCCTTCGGCGGGCGGCAGAATGCGCAGGCCGTGGCGGGTGCCGTCGAGGTCCCACGGACGCCCGCTGGCGAGGTGCTGGTTAAGCGTGAAGGGGCGGTACTGCTCCACGATCCAGACGTCGCGTAGCTGCGAGTGCGCCAGGTTTGAGAGCACCACGTCGATGATGTGGTAACTGCCGCCGAAAGAGACCGAGGGCTTGGAGCGCGCGTCGGTCAGCGGCGCGAGGCGAGACCCTTTGCCGCCGGCGAGGACGAGGGCGACGGTGGGCGGTTGCGCGGTAGTGGGAAATGGATCTGACATGGCTACCTCTCGAAGGGATGAGTGTTGAGTCTGAGTGTAATGGGTGTTTATTAAGGATTTTTCATATTCCAGAGGCGCGCAAAGGGGGTTTTGCGCGGGGGAACTTCCCTTAGATGCTAAGTATACGTATAATTATAGCCATGGGATTTTTTACACGTACCTTTTTGCCTCCGAAGCTCTACCGCGCACTGAACCCGTGGCAGAGCGCTAAGTACTCCGCGCGACGCCACTACCTGCCGCGTCCCGTGCAGAAGGCGCTCCACATCAGCGCCGCCGTGCGTAACCCCTTCGGTTACGCCAAGCGCCGCGCCTCTTACTCGCTCTCCGAGCGGATCCGCCGGACGATCTGGAAGTAAAACCACCAGAGTTCAGCAATAGCCCGTAGAAGTTTCGCAATCGGTTCTAGCCACATGCGAGCTTCGCGGGCTATTTTCATGCCGTCACCCGATCCGCCAGCACCCGCTCGATCGCAGCCAGCGCCTCCTCGTTCTGCAACGAGGAGCGGTCGCCCAGCGGCTTGCCCTGGTAGAGCTGGCTCAACAACCGGCGGGTGATCTTGCCCGAACGGGTCTTCGGGATGTCCGCCACCGCGACCACGTCCTTGGGCTTGGCGATCGGGCCGATCTCCGCCCGCACGTGATCGCACAGCGCGGCGTGCAGCTGCTCGGTGGTGAGCTCGCGGCCGGCGTCCGAGAGGGTCACGAAAGCCACCGCCTGGTGACCGGTCAGTTCGTCCTCAACTGGGCAGACGCCCGCCTCCTGGACGGCTGCATGAGAGACCAGCGCTGACTCGATCTCAATCGTCGAGAGTCGGTGGCCCGAAATATTAATGACGTCGTCCACGCGGCCCAGGATGAACACGTCACCCTCCTCGTCGACCTTCGCACCGTCGCCGGCCAGGAACCAGCCGCGCTCGCCAAAGTGCCGCCAATAGGAATCCAGGTAGCGCCGCGGGTTGCCCCACACGGTGCGCGCCATCGAGGGGCCGATCTTATCCACCACGATGAGGCCCTGCTCACCGGGTGCGACCGTCTCACCGTGCTCGTTCACCACGCGGGTCGAGACGCCGGGCACCGACCGCGTCGCGCAACCGGGCTTGACGGCGGTGTGCGGTGCGCCCTCGGGGAACGTGCCGGGTGCCGCGAACTGCGGGTCGTGTGGCCGCGGCGAGCAGACCGTCGAACCGGTCTCCGACTGCCACCAGGTATCGACGAAACTGGCCGTGCCGCCGCCCACGTGCGTCCGCAACCAGCGCCACGCCTCGGGGTTGATCGACTCGCCCACCGAACCCAGCAGGCGCACCGACGAGAAGTCGAACTTGCCCGGTTCGGGGCCGTTCGGGAAGGCACCCATCAGCGACCGGATCAGCGTGGGCGCGGTGTAGTAGTTGGTCACGCCGTAGCGCTCAATCACCTCGAAATGGCGCTCAAAGGTGGGGGTGTTCGGGGTGCCCTCAAAAATCACCTCGCTCACGCCGTTGACCAGCGGGCCGTAAATCTCGTAGGTGTGCGCGGTGACCCAGGCGAGGTCGGCGGTGCACCAGTGCACGGTCGAGGCAACCTTCGCGGGGTCGTTAACGGTGCTCAACTCGTCAGGGCGCCGCACACCGGTTTCGTCGCACACGTCGGGTAACAGGTCGAAGAGCAGCGCGTGGGTGTACGCCGTCTGCACCAGGTACCCGCCCATGGTGTGCACCAGGCCTTTTGGCTTCCCCGTGGTACCCGAGGTGTAGATGATGAAGAGCGGGTCTTCGGCGTCGTGCAGGGGAGCTTCGTGGGTGTCGGGGACGTCGGCGATCAGTTCGTGGTACCAGACGTCTCGGCCGGAGGTCCACGGGACCTGGGCGCGGGCGGCGTCGTTGCCGGTGGTACGGTCGACCACGATCACGTGTTCGATGTTGTTCTCCCCGGAGCAGGCGTCGTCAGCATTGACCTTCACGGGCACGACCATGCCGCGCCGGTTCTGGCCGTCGGTGGTGATGAGTACCTTCGCGCCGGTGTCTTCAACACGGAATTTCAGCGCCTCGGCCGAGAAACCGCCGAAGACCAGCGAGTGAATCGCGCCGATGCGGGCGCAGGCCAAAGTGAAGATGACGGTCTCGGGGATGACCGGCAGGTAGATCACCACGCGGTCACCCTTCTGCACGCCCAGCTTCTCCAGGCCGTGCGCGGCCCGGGCCACGCGGCGCTGCAACTCGGCGTAGGTGAGCTGCTCGCGATCCCCGGGCTCACCCTCGAAGTAGAGCGCGACCTTATCGCCGTTGCCGTTCTCCACGTGGCGGTCCACGCAGTTATAGGCGACATTGAGCGTGCCGCCGACGAACCAGGTGATCTCGGGGACGCTGTACTGCGGCGCGCCGTTATTATCCACGCCGGTGCGCCGCGGCTTGACGAAGCGGTGGGTGTTTTCTTCCTCCCACAGCTCGCCCCAGGTGATGCGCGCCTTGGCCTGCTCCGCCCAGAACCTCACGCGCGCCTGATCGGATTCCAGTGCCGGGTTCGGGGTCGGGTTGAACGGGTCGGAAGAGGTGAAGTTCGCAGGACGCGCCACGGGGTCTCCCATCGGTTGCTGACGTAGGGGTGTCTAGTTTGGTGGTTAATTAGTTGCTGGGGAAACGATGCTTGACCCAGTCCTCAAAGAGGCCGACGAGAGCGTCGGTGATTTTACCCAGAATGGCCAGCAGGACGATCGCCAGCAAAAGTCGGTCGGTGCGTCCGTTGTTCTGCGAGTCGGTCAGCAAGAAGCCCAGACCCATGGACGCGCCCAATAATTCAGCCGCGACCAGGAACAACCACGCCTGGGCCAGTGCCAAGCGCAGACCGGACACCACGACAGGCAGAACAGCCGGGAGCTGGACTGTGCGGAAGAGGTTCACCCCGCGGATTCCGAAGGAACGGGCGGCTTCAACTAACTTGGGGTCGACGTGAGTTAGAGCGGCAGAAACGGTGGTGTAGACCGGGAAGAAAGCACCGATCGCCACCAGCGTCACCTTCGAGTCTTCACCGATACCGATCCATAGAAGCAGTAGAGGGACCCACGCCAGAGATGGGACGGCTCGAATCGCGCCGATAGTAGGCCCGATGAGGATCTTAGCCCTGGGAGACAGGCCAGTTAGGGCACCTAGTACCAGACCGAGCACCGCGCCGATCAGAAAGCCAAGCACCACACGCTGCGTTGAGATAGCAACGTGCAATCCCAGCTCGCCGCGTCCCCACAGATCGGCTCCGGCTGCGACCACCTTGGACGGCGCCGGCAACTGAACCGAGGTGAAGACGCCGGTCGAGCTCAGGTACTGCCAGAGCAGGAGCAACGCGATGGGCAAAATAGCACCTAGCAGGCCGATGCCCCGGAAACCCCGCCCGGGGCGGTTCTCACGCGACGGTCGCTGATCCGGGGCAGGACACACACCTTGGCTCGGTGGGGAATCCGCGGCTGGAGTGTTCCCTCCGTAGTTATAAGTTTCTTGGGTGGGAGTCGCAGAAGTAGAAACTGACATTACTTGCTGACCTCCTCAGCGGCGCGTGCTGGGTCAGCCTGTTCGGCGAATTTAGGTTCGACAATAGAATCCAGGGCCTTATCGATGTCTGTCTGGGCGGGGACGTCACCGGACTCCACCAGGATCGGGCCAACACCCTCAAGTACTTTGACCTGCTTTTCACCGGGAACCGGATCGATATCGAGGTTGGACCGTTCCCAGACCACCTCGGCGGTCTCACGATTGATACCGGCCTTGTCCTTAAAGATTGAGATAGCTTCTTCGCGATGATCGTGAGCCCACTGGCGAGCATATTCGTAGACGTCAACCACGGTTTGGGCGGACTCTGGGTCGGACTCGATGAACGACTCGGTTGCGTTCAAGAAACCGTAAGTATTGAAGTCTAGGTTGCGGTAGATCAGCTTGTCACCAGACTCCACTTCGGCGGCTGCCATGATCGGGTCCAGGCCACTCCACGCGTCCACCTGACCGTTATCAAGAGCGCTACGACCATCCGCGTGCTGCAGGTTCTGGATTGTCACCGAGTTCTTATCAACGCCCTCGGCCTGGAAAGCCTGCAACAACAAGAAATAGGGGTCAGTGCCTTTGGTGACAGCCACCGACTTACCCTCGAGGTCCTTCAACGAAGTAATAGTTGAATCACCGGTAGTGACGATAGCCGACCACTCCGGTTGCGAGTACAAGTCGATCACCTTGATGGGGGAACCATTGGAGCGGGCCAACAGAGCCGCAGAACCGGCAGTGGATCCCACGTCTAAGTTGCCCGAGCGTAGAGCCTCATTGGCTTTGTTGGAACCGGCCGAGTTAACCCATTCGACTTCTTTACCCTCGTCCTTCAACGCGGCCTCCAACCAACCCTTCTCCTTGATAATCAACGAGAGGGGGTTGTACGTTGCGTAGTCAATGGTGACCGTTGAATCGGCCTGGGAAGCAGGTGCTACGGATCCGTTGCCGGTTCCTTCACCGGTAACGCAACCGGTCAAAAGCAAAGAAAGAGCAGAGACGCTAGCAAGGGAAGCGGCAAAACGAGTATTCAGAGACATCATAAAAATCCTTCAAAGGCTGTGTGTTAGTGAGTGTCGACACCGAGTTCTGCCAGCAACTGATGACGAAGTTGGGTAAGGCGAGTGTCGGAACGTTCGCGGGGGCGACCTCCAGGAACCTCGACCACTTCAGTGATGGCTGCGGGAGTATTTTCGTCGGCCTTGCCCAGCACGATGATGCGGTCGGAGAGATAGAGGGCCTCGTCTACATCGTGAGTGACCAGCAAGATTGTGGTGGGGTCTTGATAATGGACATCCAACAAGAGGTCTTGCATATTGATTCGGGTCAGTGCGTCCAATGCGCCAAAGGGTTCGTCCAGAAGAAGGACGCCGGGAGCGCGGGCTAGAGCGCGGGCCAGCGAGGCACGCTGTGCCATACCACCAGAGATCTCGCGCGGGCGGTGATCTTTGTACGCAGCGAGACCCACCAGTTCGAGCAGTTTCCCGATGGTCTCCTGCCCCTCAACCTGAGCGGTGCCACGGGGTAGGCCGAGCGCGACGTTTTTCTCCACGGTGCGCCAGGGCAACAGGCGAGGTTCCTGAAAACCAATGGCGACTCGGTCATCCAAACCGGTCACGATATCACCGTCAATGCGCACGGAACCTGCCGTGGCGCGTCCCAGGCCGGCAGCCGCGCGAAGCAAAGTGGACTTGCCGCAACCGGAGGAACCGATGATCGACACGATCTCACCGGGCTCAACGGTAAACGTCACGTTCTCGAGGATGGTGGACTGACCGTGACGAGACGGAAAAGACTTACTTACCTGGTCGAAGCTAATGCTGCAGGCCTGGGTCCGCAGGGTATGGGTAAGCGGGGGTGCACTCATGTAATCACTCCATCGTCACTGGCGTTAGCACCACTGCTTTAGCTGCATAAAGCAAGGTTGCTGCGACGTCGTAGAGCCAGGTCTCTCGGTCGCTCTGGATGGTTTAGTCAGTTATTTAAAGTAGTCGCGGGCTGATTGCGGACCCAAGATTGTGACGCAGATGAACTTTCTTTGCTGAGTGTGACGATGCATTAATGCCGTGACTTCTTCGGTGCCGTGGGGTGAGCACTCGTATCACCGTCATTTATGCCCATCATGTGTCCACAAGCTTTTCCCGCCGAAGCGTCACCCGCACACTGATTTTCATGAACTCAGCCATCGTCCAGAAGGTCCGCACCCGCCGGGAACTAGAACAGGCAGGCCTCGCCCCCTCTACAATCACCAGGCGCCATCAGATCGGGTTGCTGACGAAGGTGCGCCCCGGGGTATTTGCCGATACCGAAGACTGGTCGGGGTGGAACCGCGAAGAACGCTGTTGGGCGCACCACGTGGCCGCGGTGAAGTCGGTGCGGGGCGCGGTGCTCAGCCACGAATCGGCCGCGCTCTGGCACGGAGCGCCCCTGCTCACGCGGCCCCGGCACGTGCACCTGAGCGTTCCCGGGTGTTACAGCCATTCGCGCGCTCGCATCGTCCTCCACAGCGGGCGACGAGCGATCTGTGCGCGCGCCACCTCGTACCACGGCCTGCGGATTACCGATCCGATCCAAACCGTGATCGACTGTGCGCGCATTCTGCCTGTGACCGAGGCCCTCTGCATCGCTGACTTCATGCTGTCGCAGGGGTTCTGCACGGTGCAGGAGCTCCGCGACGCCCTGGAGCGCGTCACCGGCCGCGGCTGCCGCACCTGCCGCGCGGTGGCCGAGGTCATGAGCCCCTTCGCGGAGTCACCCGCCGCAACGCTGGCGCGATGGACGATGCACGAACTCGGCTTGGCGCCGCCCGCCGAACAGAAGGACGTCTGGTGCAACGGCCACCGGTACCGCCCCGACTTTCTCTGGGAGGGTGCCCGGGTCATCCTCGAGGTGGATGGCGAGCAAACTTACTCCGGCTCTCGCGGGGAACCGATAGGGAGGCGTCACGCCGAACACCGCCGGCAACGGGATTTAGAGGCGGCCGGGTGGCGGGTGATCCGCGTGCGCTGGCGGGACGTCCAGGGGTATCCGGAGATACTCCGCACGATCTTGGAGCGGGCGGGCGTGCCGCGGTGCAGGTAACCGACCGTCATAAAACTGCACACAGTTCACAAGCCGAAACATACTAGCCAGCCTCGAAAACGAGGCAATACACTCGAAACCAGATCACGAGACCCAACGTGAAGCTCTGGCTAGTTGGGCGGCAACCCTCTTCCGTAGTGGGGTGCCCCAGATGACGATCAGGCCCCTAATCCTAGGCAAGTACGGCGCGATGAGCGCCTCCCGAAAACCGGCAACTGCGCCATCGCCCAGCCTCTCTGAAAGCTATCGCGCACCGCCGGCGAACTCTTCGGGCATGCCACCTCTCCGGTGCTAGGCACCCGACGCGAAAGGTTTTCAAATGGCTGAAGCCCAAGACAAGAAACGCATTGTCGTCAACGCTTTTGACATGACCACCACGAGCCACCAGAGCTTCGGTCTCTGGCGGCACCCGCGCAACCGAGCCGACGAATACAACACCCTCGCCTACTGGACTGACCTTGCGAAAGTCTGCGAAAAGGGATTGTTCGATGCCGTGTTCATCGCCGACGTCGTGGGCGTCTACGACGTCTACAAAGACTCGGTGGCGCCCGTGCTCAAAGACGGCGCCCAGGTGCCGGTGGGGGACCCGTTCATGCAGATTTCGGCAATGGCGGCGGTGACCGAACACCTGGGATTCGGGGTGACGTCCGCGGTGACCTACAACCAGCCCTACACCTTGGCCCGCGCCTACTCCACGCTGGACCACCTGACCGGCGGCCGCGTCGGCTTCAACGTGGTCACCTCGTACCTGCAGTCCGCCGCCGAGAACCAGGGCCTGCCCGGCCAGATTGAACACAACGAGCGCTACGAGATCGCCGATGAGTTCCTCGACGTATGCTACAAGCTCTGGGAAGGCTCGTGGGAGGACGGCGCGGTGCGGCGCGACCGCGAAAACGGCGTGTTCGCAGACC
The DNA here is from genome assembly GCF_040946465.1 of Rothia sp. LK2588. Classification (NCBI taxonomy): domain Bacteria; kingdom Bacillati; phylum Actinomycetota; class Actinomycetes; order Micrococcales; family Micrococcaceae; genus Rothia; species Rothia sp. LK2588. The sequence continues at coordinate 246,086 of NZ_JAYWLS010000003.1, forward strand.
CCACCAAGGTCCACCCCATCCTGCACAAGGGCAAGCACTTTCAGGTGCCGGGCATCGCGTTGAGCGAGCCATCCCCGCAACGCACTCCCGTGATCTTCCAGGCCGGGGCGTCCTCCCGTGGTCAGGACTTCTCGGCGAAACACGCCGAGGCCATCTTCATCACCGCGCTGCGCCCGCACCTGACGCGCTTCTTGACCGACCGCATCCGCGACAAGGTCGAGAAAACGGGCCGCAAACGCGACGACGTCAAGATCTTGGCGATGCTGTCGGTGATCGTCGATGAAACCGACGAAAAAGCCCAGGCCAAGTACGAGGAATACAAGAAATATCAAGACCTCGAGTCGTCCCAGGGCATCATCGGTGGTTGGTCGGGAGTGGACCTCTCCCAGTTCAGCGAAGACGAGGCGATCAAGTACGTGAAGACTGAGGCGATCCAGTCGTTCCTCACCCCGTTCACCATGATGGATCAGGAAAACGAGTGGACCCGCCGCAATATCGCCGAGCATTGCGCCACCGGTGGAATGGGCGAGGTGATCGTCGGTTCCCCGCAGACCGTGGCCGACGAGTTGGAGCGCTGGGTAGACGAAGGCGGCCTCGACGGCATCAACCTGGCCTACCACGTCTCCCCAGGATCCTTCGAAGATTTCGTCGAGTACGTGGTGCCCGAGCTGCAGAAGCGCGGTCGCTACCGTACCGCCTACGAGGGCTCGACCCTGCGCGAGAACCTCTACGGCGCAGGCCGCACCGCGGTGGACGAACGTCACCCGGCCGCACGATACCGCGGCACTTACGCGGGGAAGGCCTCGGCGGCAGACACTCCCGCCCGGGACTTCTTGAAGCTGGCGAATCAGGCCTATGAGGAGCAGCCAGAGGCCGCCTGATCCTCCTCGCCAGACCGACCGCTTACTCCTAGAACGGTCATTTAATAAACGCCCGCCCGAGATGGAGCAGATGCTTCATCTTAGGCGGGCGTTCAGGTTGTTTGAAGAGCGACCTGGTAGCCTGTGTCGAACGCGAAGACTATGTTTGAGGAGAATAACCATGATAAACACTCGTAAGTCCCTGGCAACTGTAGCCATCGCGCTCTCGGCGGGTCTCGGTTTCACCGCCTGCTCCAACGGTGGCAACAACGCCGGCCCCGAGTCGTCCCAGTCCCAGCAGGCCCAGCAGGGTCTCTCGGATGAGGCGAAGGGCCAGGTCGAGGGCTTCCTCGATGGCTACTACCAGCACGTCAGTGGTTTCAAGGCGCCCGAGGTTCCCAAGGACATCTCCGACATTCTCAACAAGGTTAAAGAACCGGGTGACTCTAAAGACGTCAATAAACTGGCCGACGCTATCAATTCCTCGCTGAATGACGAAGATAAAAAGAAGGTCATCGATTACCTCAAGCAGAACGATCCGACCTACAACGACTTTGATCGTGAGGGGTTGAGCGACGGTCAGAACATCGTGCTCAGCGTGGTGAACATGGGCATGGGCTCCTCGCTGGCTGGTGCCAAGCAGATGGGCGCTGGGGACGCGCAACTCAAGGCGGATCAGTCCAAGCTGGAGTTCGGCGACAACACGGCGACTCTGAAGAAGGACGCTCTCTCCCTGGAGAGCAAGGACGGTTCGTCTGCCTCGGCTCAGCCCTCGGATCAGGCATCCGATAAGTCCGGTCAGCCATCCGGCGATGAGATCAACAAGCAGATCGGTGACCGACTGGGTGAGATGCTGGACGGCGTGCAGGCGAAGCGCGTCGATGACAGCTGGAAGATCGACGGTAAGCAGTTCTTGGAGCACTTCAACAAGATGGCTGCCTCGAGCTCGCCCTCTGCTAAGTAATCCCCACCTCGCCCCGTTGCCGCGGCCGCTCGTCTAACCGCCCCGCCGCCCCGGCCGCTCGGGAGTGCCCCCTCGCGCTGAGGATTCGGTCGCGGGCGGCCTCAGCCTCGGCGCTTCGGACGGAGCCCTTGCTCACCGGGACACGGGGCGGATGTCGGCGGCCCTGGGGTGCTGAACCGCGCGAGATCATTAACATTTGAAATAGATAAGCATTTAAATTTGTATAATCTGTTGATTATGTCGATTTAAATATTTTTTGGTCGGCTTGATCGCAATGCGAAGCCAACCCCTGAAGTCGAATGGTAGTTTTAAATAACCGCCTTACAGCAAATCGACACACAGAACCACCTCTGTCGTTTTAAATTGAAAATTTTAAAAATTTAAAGAACTGTACGGGGTATCAAAAAGTTCAAAATTAGGGGATTTTATGACAACAAATATTTCGCGCCGTTCTTTGGTAAAAGGAGCTTCGTGGGCCGCTCCAGTAGTGCTCTCCACCGCTATGGTGCCCGCCTACGCGGCTTCCGCCTGTGGTCAAGTCACCGTGCGCTTCTCCGGAGGAATTACCTACAGCTTCGGCACCATTGGATCAACATCTACCACTCAGAAACTCACTTTGGGTGGTCAAACTTATGTTGATAATCTTCCTACCGGAGTAACCGTAACCGATATTAAATACACATTCTAGATTCAGAATCGTGTTGGTCAGACCAGCCCTGGCCCGGGTGTTTTCTATGTGAAAAACTCCACCTCTGATCGTGCGTCGCAAAATATCGCCGCCATGCCTTGGACCCCTACCGCCGGTAGCGGGTTCTCATCCACGGCGTCTTCCACCTCTAACCTGGTATCGCACACGTATGGTAACGGTGCCACTGCCCAGTCGTGGGACTTGAACATGACCTGGAGTGCAGCGGCCGACCGCCTCAAGCAGTACACTCCCACCACCAGCGGTTGCCAGAACTTCACCACCGGCCCGTCCGGAAAGTTCGCCGTCACCTATACGGGTGTTGCCGGGCCTACCTCTTTGGGTAATACTTCACAGTATGTGCGTGGTGAAGTGTTGATCGTCGTCACGCTTTCAGATGGTCGAGTGCTCAATTACCGTACTCAGACCACCGAGATCGTCGCGTAATAGTTTGAGGAGGGGATAAACGCTACCTATACCAAGCGTTTATCCCCTCCTGTGGTTACAGCAACGACGACCACAGACGACAGATGTTTTCCACGATCTTGACCTGTGCCGGGCGGTCTATCCAGCGATCGTGCTCGATCTCCTTGCAGACTGCCACATACTCGCGGGAGACATCTTCGAGCTCGTTGACCATATCAGGGTCGAAGATAAAGGTCGATACTTCCATGTTGAGACCGAAAGAACGCGGGTCCATATTGGAGGAACCGATAAAGGAGTAGGCGTCGTCCACGATCATGTACTTAGAGTGCAGAACCGTGGGCTGGGGGTACTGCATAATCCGCACGCCGGCGGCCAGTAACTGTTCGTAGTAGGAACGCTGGGCCATGTTGGGCAAGAACTGGTCGCCCTTCTCATTGACGATCAGTGTCACCTTGATATTGGACAGCGCAGCGGTAGTCAGTGCCTGAAGCAGAGTCTCCTCGGGCACGAAGTAGGGGGAGCAGATCACAATGCGGTGTTCGGCGTTGTAGATCAGATAATTAATCAACCGCAGGTTATTTTCGGTTTCAAAACCAGGGCCGGAGGGAACTACCTGCGCCAACTGCCCGTTGTTGACCGCCGGGATATGTGTCTCGATCTCGGCGAGCACCAGTTCTTTGGTCTCTGAATACCAGTCCGAAATGAAGACCGCGTTGAGTTCTTCCACTACCGGGCCGGTGACCGAGAACGTTAAATCTTTCCAGCGCAATCCGCGGCGCCGGTTCTTACGGGTGTTATATGAAGAATCGATGGCGTTCTGAGACCCGGAGAAGGCGATCTGGCCGTCTACCACGAGGATCTTGCGGTGGTTGCGCAGATCCGGACGTTGCCACTTGCCGCGCCAGGGTTGTAGCGGCAACATCAGGTGCCACTCGATGCCCGACTCGTTGAGACGACGCGTGAGGCGGCGGTAGCGCAGGTAGCGGCGCGAGCCGATGTGGTCGATGAGCACGCGCACCTGCACGCCTCGCTCGGCCGCGGCGATGAGGGACTCCCACAGTGGCTGGGAGGAATCGTCGTAGGCGGTGATGTAGAACTCGAAGTGAACGTAGTCCTTCGCCTTATCGACCTCGCCAGCCATCATGATCATGGCCTCGTGGTTGTCTTTGTGCAACGTAAATTCGTTGCCGCCCACCAGGGGTAGCGCGCCCAGACGATAGTTGAGGTTGGCGGCTACGCGGGCCGGTTCGGTGAGTTTGACGTGGTCACCGAGCACGGGATGTTTCTCGTCCATGTCGTCATCGAGGGTCTCCCGAATCATCTCGTTCATGGTGCGCTGGCGGGCTCGCCGTGCCTTGGGCAGGTAGTTCGACCCGAAGAACAGGAAGATGACGAAACCGATGAGCGGGATCAGCAGGATGGCCATGAGCCAACCCAGCGCCACCACCGGTTTGCGGTTGTACGGAAGCCAACAGATGGCGATCACACGAATGAGCACATCGAGGATCAACACCGTGATAGCGAGCCACGGCGGGAGGTTTAGAAGATCAACGATGTTAGTGGATAGCACTATTACAGTTTATAGATAAATAGGGCTCATCAAGAAGGACAGCCGTGAAAGACGAAACATATGAACGGGTGACCGGGCACTCGCTGGATTGGTGGGTCGATTTCCTCGGTGATCGCGGAGGACGAGAACTCGAACACGGGCAACTCGTTGAACTGGCGTTGCGGCAGATGCGCGAGGGGACCACGACGGTGGAGCGCCCGGAATGGTATGCGCAGTCGGTTGCCGTGCACTTTGAACGCGCTATCGGACGCCGCGAGGTCGGCCAGCGTTGCGACGGCAAGTTCGCTGCCACCGCCTCCAAGACCGTGACCGGAACCATGGACGACACCCTGCAAGCGTGGGCGGAATTCGCCGAGAACCTGGTGGAGTCCGGTAGTTTGGCGGGGTTGACTGAGGGCGAGCCGCGCACCAGCCAGAGCGAGAAATGGCGCTACTGGAAGGTTGATATGGCAAACGGTTCCCGAGTTTCGGTGAACATTTCCACTAAACCCGCTGGAAAGGACGGCGCGACCAAGTCTTCCCTCGCCGTCAACCACGAGCGTCTGGCGTCTAAGGCGTCTGCTGACGAGTGGAAGGGTGTCTGGAAAGAGGCGTTAACCGACTTCGCTCAGACTCGATGAGGTAGCAAAGTCTAGGATTGAAGGGTGAATACTTCAGATCAGAGTTCCCCCGATCAGACCGAAGAGACCCCTCCTCGCTCGTTGCGCGAGTTGCGACGTGAACGCACGTGGAACGCGATTCATGAGGCGGCCCGCAGGCTGGTGCAGGAGAACGGGTTGCGCGGCACCACCACCGAGCAGATCGCCGAAGATGCCGGTGTCTCCGCGCGGACGTTCTTTAATTACTTCGCGACGAAGGAAGACGCGGTGTTGGGTCTGCGTGCCCCGGAGGTCACCGACGAGATTATCTCCGCCGACGCTCGTCGTACCGACCAGCACATTTTCAACCGACTGGTGCACATGATGCTGGACGTCATTCTCGCCTCTATCCCGGACGGCGGGTTCGAGCACCGCCGCGAGTTGGCCCGCCAGCACCCAGAGTTTCGCGAGCTGTCGAAGAACCACGTGCACCGTGCCGAGGTGGTTCTGCAGGAGTTTTTGAAGACGGTGGACTGGCGCACGTTTGCGACGAGTTCCCGGCGGGGACCGCTACCGTTTTTGCCGGAGGGCGCCGAGCACGATCCCGAAGTCGCCGAGCTGGTGCGGGATCGCGTGCGCGCCTCGGTGGTAATCGCGAGCGCGGTATTGCGGTACATGGATTTCTCCGCTGGGTTGCCCCGAGGTGCCGAACGTGACCGTCAGGTGGCCGAAAGCGTGGCGCTTTTCCGCAACCTGTTGCGTGAAGATGCGGAGAATAATCCGTTGCACGCGGTGGATGAAGACAACTGAGAATGGCGCCGGGGTACACACCCCGATTTCTTGATGTGAGCTGTATTCGCATTCGAGGGGTGTGACACATAGGCTTAAAGCAGTCGAACAGGGCGGCTGCGGTGGCCGCCTGAACTGAAGTTTTCGGCCGTGAAAGGATGCCCCATGAAGATTCTCGCCCCCAGCATCATTCCGTTTGAAGAATCGAAGCTCGGTCTGCAGCCCGACGATGAGCTGGTGACCTACGAACCGCGTGAGCTGATCGACGCGCAACACTACGACGCCGACGTCCTGATTTCGTGGGACAACACCAACGAGGTGCTCGCCGACGCCGCCAAGAATATGAACAACGTGCGCCTGGTGCAGGCTCTGCTGGCAGGCCCCGATCAGGCCCGTGCCGCGGGATTCCGCGAGGAGGCCGTGATCACCTCGGGTATCGGTCTGCACTCGTTGACCGTCGCCGAGCACGCCCTGGCGCTGACGCTGAACTTCGTCCGCTTTCTGCCCACCCTGGCTGCGGAGCAGGAGAAGAACCGTTGGGCCGCGGAACTCGGCGGCGCCCAAGACCTTCACCCCGAGGGTCAGGTGACCACTCTGCTGGATGCCAACGTGATCATCTGGGGCTTCGGTTCCATCGGTAAGCAGACCGCCCGCCTGTTCAAGGCCTTCGGGGCGAACGTTACCGGTGTAGCGCGCAGCGCGGGGGAGCGTGACGGCTTCCCCGTGATCACCGAAGACGACCTACCCGAATACCTGCCGAACACCGACGTGCTGGTGATGATCCTGCCCGCCTCGGAGGCCACGGAGGGTGCGTTGAACGCGGAGATCCTGGGCCAACTGCCCCAGCGCGCCTACGTGGTCAATGTTGGACGCGGTGTGACGATCAACGAGGCTGACCTCATCGACGCGCTGAACGAGGGGAAGATTGCCGGTGCCGCGATCGACGTGGCGGTCAACGAGCCCCTTCCCGCCGACGACCCGCTGTGGGGTGCGAAGAACCTGGTGGTCACCCCGCACTCGGCGGGCGGGCGTCCGGTGAATCCGGAGGAGCTGATCGCGCACAATCTGCAGGCGCTGCGGGATCAGGACGCCGGTAAGTCGGCTGATTTCCGCAACAAGATGAACTAAGAATCGTTTCCCCGTCTAGGGAATATGAACGCCCCGTGGCCTATGGCTGCTGGGCGTTTTATTTCGTCATTGAAGCTGTTTATTAAGCATCCGTGACTGATCGGTGTGCAACTCTTTGATTTGTGAGCGAGCGTACCTATAAGATTCAACTAATAATTTCACTCATTCGTGACCCCACTCACATTTAGGTGTTGCGATGAACCTAAGGCACACATATGAAGACACCACAGCTAACACGCACTGAGGAGACCGTCGATGTTTAAGTACGTCCTCAAGCGCGCCATGATTTACCTGGTCATGATTTTCTTGGTGACCAGCGCCGGCTACTTTCTAGCGGTTAAAACGCTGAACCCGGCCCTGCTCGAGCAGGAGCGCATCCCCAAACCCACGCCCGAGCAGATTCAGAACCACTTCGCCGGCCTCGGCCTCGACCCCCAGGCCAGCGCATGGGAGCGGTACACCCACTGGTTGAGCAACATCATCTTCCACTGGGACTGGGGTCGTTCGCCCAACGGGGCATTTATCAACGCTGAATTCGGTCAGCGCATCTGGGTCTCCACCCGACTCTTCTTGGCGGCGGTGATCCTCTCTCTCATCATCGGCGTGGCGCTGGGCGTGTTCTCGGCGGCCCGTCAGTACAAGGCATCCGACCGCATCATCACCGGGTACTCCTACCTGGTCTACATCATCCCCGCACCCATCGGTTACTTCTTGGTGCAGTTGGCTGCGGTGGCGATTAACAAGTCTGCCGGTGAGCGTATTTTCTTCGTGACGGGTATTTCGTCGCCCGGGGTAGAGGCCGGTTGGCCAGCCTTTGTGGATATGATGGCGCACTATTTGGTGCCCACCTTCTGTATCACCATCATGTCGTGGGGTGGCTATCAGATCGCCCAGCGTCAGTACCTGTTGGATAACGTCAACGCAGACTTCGTGCGTACCGCCCGTGCCAAGGGCCTCACGCGTAATCAGGCAATCACCCGCCACGCCCTGCGTGTTTCGTTCATTCCCGTGGCGCAGTCCATCGCGTTCACCATTCCCATGATCTTCGCCGGCGGTTTCTTCGCGGAGTCGATCTTCGCCTGGCCGGGCATCGGCCTGTGGTCGATCGAGGCGATCGGTAAGCAAGACGTCAACGCGGCCACGGCAACCTTGGCCTACGGCGCGGTGCTCTTCGCAATCGGTGCGATCATCGCCGATATCGCGACCACCATCGTCGACCCCCGAGTGAGGATCCAGTAATGACGAACATTCCTCCCAGCACGCAGAATGAACCGCAGGCTCCTCGCGAAGGCATCGAAGAGACCCCGGCCCCGGTCACACCTGAGCAGGTGCAGAACCCGGATTACAAGATCATCAACAAGTCAACGATCATCGCCCGCCGTTTCTTCCGCAACAAGACCGCGGTGTTTGGCCTGGTGGTCTTCCTCTTGATGGGTCTGTTCGGCCTCTTCGGTACGAGCTTCTATCAGTGGGATACCAACACGATCGACCCGCTGTGGATGTCCACCGGTCCCAGCTCGACGCACTGGTTCGGCACCACCAACGCCGGCACCGACCTCTACGCCCAGGCCGTGGAGGGTGTGCGCACGTCCATGATGATCGGCCTGATCGTCGGTGCGCTGACCGTGGTGATCTCGGCGATGTACGGCTGCGCCCAGGCGTACTTCGGTGGCAAGATCGACGCCGTCATGCTCTTCATCCTCGAAGCCATGATCATGGTTCCCTCCATTCTGATCATCGCCATCGCCATCAACGGCGCGGGCGGCAAAGCGCTTCGAGAGATCTTCCCCGGTTGGTTCATCCTGACCATCGTCTTGCTGATCTTCAACTGGATGTACGATGCCCGTGTGATCCGCTCGATGTCGCTCTCGCTGATCCAGCGCGATTACGTGAAGGCCGCCCGCTACATGGGCGTTCCTTCGATCAAGATCGTCTGGCGTCACCTGGTGCCGAACATCGGCTCGCTGCTGGTGCTCAACTTCACCCGCGGCATCACCAACGCGATTCTCTCGGAGGTGGCCTTCACCTTCATCGGCATCGGCGTGAAGTACCCGAACTACTCACTGGGTTCGCTGATCGCCCAGGCATCCAGCCAGGTCAACACGCTTCCGTGGATGTTCTGGATCCCTATGATTCTGTTCTTCTTGCTCGTTGGTCCGCTGGCCCTGATGAATGACGGCCTCCGCGACGCTTTCGACCCGACCTCGCTGTCGGTGGGCAAGGCCAAGAAAAAGACCAAGAAAGAGACCGCGCGCTCATGACTTCTCCCGTTCTTTCCGTCAAAGACCTCAACGTCTCGTTCAACACCGAGAACGGAGTGGTGCATGCCGTGCGCGGCATCGACTTCGACCTCTACGAGGGTAAAACCCTGGGCATCGTGGGTGAGTCTGGCTCCGGTAAGTCGGTGGCCTCGATGGCCATCATGGGGCTGCACCCCACCACCGCAGAGATCACCGGTTCGGTGAAGTACCGCGGCACCGAGTTGCTGGGGCTCTCCGACAAAGAGATGTGTAAGTACCGCGGTAAAGACATCTCGATGATCTTCCAGGATCCGTTGAGCTCGCTGACCCCTGTCTACACCATCGGCGATCAGATCGGTGAGGTGCTCAAGGTGCACAACCGGGGCATGAGCAAGCAGGCGATCGCAGACCGCTCGGTGGAGCTCATGAAGTTGGTGGGCATCCCCGACCCGAAGAACCGCCTGCGTTCCTTCCCGCACGAGTTCTCCGGCGGTATGCGTCAGCGCGTGATGATCGCGATGGCGATCGCCAATGACCCGCGCGTGCTCATCGCCGATGAGCCCACCACTGCTCTGGACGTCACCATTCAGGCGCAGGTGCTCGAAGTCATGGAGCGTGCCCAGGAAGAAACCGGTGCGGCGATCATCATGATTACTCACGACCTCGGTGTGGTGGCCGGCATGGCCGACGACATCATGGTGATGTACGCCGGTAAGCCCGTGGAGAAGGCGCACGCCGCCGACCTCTACGCACACCCGGCCCACCCCTATACGATCGGCCTGCTCGGCGCCGTCCCGCGTGTGGACCGCAAAGACAAGGTCTCGCTAGTGCCGATCGAGGGCACCCCGCCGAACCTACTGAACGAGGTGCGCGGCTGCTCGTTCCGCCCGCGTTGCCCCATCGCCGCGTCCGGCGGGCAGTGCTGCAAGGACGTCGCCGAGGAGCCTCCGTTGCGCCTGATCGAGGGCGCGGGCCCCGACCATTACGCGGCGGCCGATATTGCAGAGCAACTGGTGGATAGCCGTCCGCAGGATCTCTACCCGGTGCCCGAGGTGCCGGAGTCGCGCTTCGATTCGATCCCGCGTGAAGAACGCGCACCGGTCATCGAGGTGAAGAACCTCAAGAAGCACTTCCCGCTCATGAAGGGTGCGCTGATCAAGCGCCGCGTGGGCACGGTGAAGGCCGTCAACGATATCTCATTCGACATCCGCGAGGGTGAGTGCTTCTCGATCGTGGGTGAGTCTGGCTGCGGTAAGACCACCACCCTGCTGGAGATCATGGAGTTCTCGAAGGAGACCGAGGGCGAGATTCGGGTCAACGGTGCCTCCACGAAGGAGGGGCTCTCGAACGCTCAGCTCAACAAGCTTCGCAAGAATCAGCAGATGGTTTTCCAGGATCCCACCGGTGCACTGGACCCGCGCTTCACCGTCTACGAGGTGCTGGCCGAGCCCCTGGAGAACCAGGGCTGGGAGCGCAAAGACATCAAGCGCCGCGTGCTGGAACTGATGAAGATCGTGGGCCTGCAACCGGACCACGTCAACCGCTTCCCGAACCAGTTCTCGGGCGGTCAGCGTCAGCGCATCGGTATCGCCCGCGCGCTGGCGGTGAACCCGAAGCTGGTGGCGCTGGATGAGCCGGTCTCCGCTTTGGACGTGTCGGTGCAGGCGGGCGTGATCAACCTACTGGATAAGCTGCGCGCCGAACTGGGACTGAGCTACCTGATGGTGGCTCACGACCTGGCGGTGGTGCGTCACGCCTCCGATCGCGTGGCGGTGATGTACCTGGGCCGCATCGTGGAGATCGGCCACGTGGATCGCGTGTTCGATCACCCGGTACACCCCTATACGCGTGCGCTGCTCTCGGCTATTCCGGTTCCGGACCCCGAGGTGGAGGCCACGCGCGAACGCATCATTCTCGAGGGCGATTTGCCGACGCCGGTCAACGCTCCCGAGGGTTGCCCGTTCAGCAACCGTTGCCCGATCTTCAAGCTCTTGCCCGAAGAGAAGAAGGCGAAGTGCACCTCGGCGATGCCGCCGATTACGCAGGCGGACGTCGATCACGGGTACGCCTGCTACTTCCCCGAAGAGGAGATCGCGACGGTCGAATCGCACGAGGAGCACGGTCGGCATCTCGTGGATGAGAACCCTGCGGTAGCCGGAAGCTCCGCAGTTGCTGGAGGTTCCGTGGCGACGGATGGCTCGGCGGCCGCGGGAGGTTCCGTGGCGGCTCCGGTGAACTAAGGCGGTTCTTAGGGAGAATCGGCCGCTCGGCAAAATGCCGGGCGGCCGATTTTCTTTAAAATCTAAATTGTTCAACAAATTGTTGTTTGTCGGTGTGGTGAAAGATTCTCTAGTGTGACTGCGCTCATATATCAGAGGGGTCTTTCCGTGGCTTGTCAAGAGATGTCCGTAACAAACCGCTATATTTCATCCATTTACTCAATAATCGGAATTTATTTACCCGTGGGTCACCAACCGCACAATTTTCCCCTACAATCTTGAGACAAGGATCACCTTCTGCGATGCTGAGGCTTCGCCCGGGGCATCCCACACACACCGGACACCGATGAAAATCGGTCGATTTGAAGGAACGAACATGGCCATGAACTTTGTTTTTAACCGCCGTACCCTCCTGACCGGAACCGCCGCTCTCGGCGGCATGGGTCTGCTCGCAGCCTGCGGAGGTGGCAACGGCGGTGGCGGCGGTGGCGCGTCCAACGCGGAATCCGCATCGGCGCTGGGCGTGGGCGAAGACATCGCCAAGCTGATCAGCGTGAACCCCAAGGAGCGCTCGGAGCTGAAGCAGGGCGGCGAGTTGCGCCTGCCCTCCGTGGAGATCGGCCCCAACTTCAACAATTCCTCAAACGCGGGCAATTCTTCCTACAACTCCAGCATTATCGCCGCATGCAGCCCGATCAGCGTGACCGGCCTCTGGACCTCGGACTTCGAGGGTAACTGGACGGTCAATAAGGACTTCTGCGAGTCCTTCGAAGAGACCAAGGAAGGCGATAAGCAGGCCTTCAAGATCAAGCTTAATCCCAAGGCAAAGTTCAACGACGGAACCCCCATCGACGTAGAGGCTCTCAAGGCCACCGTCGAGATCTTCCGCGATGGCGGCGAAAAGGGCTTCGACCTGGTCGACCCGGGCGCGCTGAAGTACGTGGAATCGGTGGAAGCCGACGGCGACAACTCCACTGCCAAGGTCATCATGTCCCGCCCCTATTACCCGATCGCAGACATCTTCGGCTCCGGTGTGTTGCACCCCGCTGTCAATGACAAGCAGACCTTCAACGACGGCTTCACCGATAAGTTCCACTCTGAGTGGCAGGCCGGCCCCTTCAAGCTCGAGAAGTGGAACTCCGCCGAAAAGGTGCTGACCGTCGTCCCCAACGAGAAGTGGTGGGGCGAGAAGCCCCTGCTGGATCGCATCACCTTCCGTCAGATGGAATCCTCGGCAGCTCGCGCGGCTTTCAAGAACGGCGAGATCGATGCTATCGGTGCAAGCACTCTCACCGCCTACAAGGACGTTGAGAACACCGAAGGTACCGAGGTTCGCCGCGGTCAGCGCCTGTTCTCCGGCGGTCTAAATATGAGCTCCTTCCGCCTGCCTGTGGAGATGCGCCGTGCGATCTTCGCAGCCACCGACCGCAAGGCTCTGGCCGATATCCGCTTCAACGGCCTGAACTGGACCGAGGACGTTCCCGGTTCGATGATGCTTATGCCCTTCGACTCCGATTATCAGGACAACTTCACCAAGGCCACCGAGGGTTGGGAAGCCGGCAAGATCTTGGAGGAGGCCGGTTACAAGAAAGACGGCGACTTCTATAAGAAGGACGGCAAGAACGCCTCCTTCCAGATCACCACCTTCGGTGACGACCCGGTCTCCGCAGCGATGGCTCAGACCCTGGTGCAGCAGATGAAGTCCGCCGGCATTGATGCCAAGATCGACAACCAGCCCGACGCCAACTTCGGTACCGTGGTCGGCAACAAGGAATTCGACCTGACTTTCTCCGGTTACACCGTGGGCTCGGACGCCACCGTGGCCGCCCAGCAGTACTACCTTGCTGAGAACAACGACGGCACCGGTTCGCCCAAGATCGACAAGATGATCGAGGAAATGGGCCAGATCAAGGACGACAAGGAGCGCAACAAGAAGGCCAACGAGATCGAGGTGGCCCACATGAAGGAATTCGCCTCGATGGGCACAGTGTTCAACGGCCCCGACATCTTCGTCGTGAAGAAGGAGCTGGCCAACTACGGTGCCGCCCTCTTCGGTGATAAGCGTTCCAACGCCGAAGGATGGATCAACGTCGGTTGGATCAAGTAACCGGTAGCCTACCCTTCATTTATCACATCACCGCATAACTGGATAACGGGACGCCACATGAGAATCATGTGGCGTCCCTGCCATACCCATGAGGAAATCACCCATGCCCAACATCACCTTTAATCGTCGTACCCTTTTTGCAACCACCGCCGCCCTGGGCGGCACCGGCCTCCTCGCCGCCTGCGGAGGAGGTAACGGTGGAAACTCCGGGGGCGCGTCCAACGCCGAATCCGCCTCAGCGCTGGGAGTTGGCGAAGACATCGCCAAGCTGATCAGCGTCAACCCCAAGGAGCGCTCGGAGCTCAAAGAGGGCGGAGAACTGCGCATCCCTATGCGCTCCATCGGCCCCGACTTCAACACCGGCAGCCAGAGCGGCAACACCTACGACAACGCCGTGCTCATCGCCGCCGTCGCCCCGCTATCCGTTGCCGGCCTGTGGCTCTCCGACTTTGAGGGAAACAAGAAGCCCAACCCCGACTTCTGTGAGTCCTTCGAAGACACCGAAGAGGGCGGCAAGCAGGTACTGAAAATCAAGCTGAACCCCCAGGCCAAGTTCAACGACGGCACTCCCGTGGATATCGAGACTCTCCGCGCGACCTGGGAGATCCTCGGCAAAGGCCTCGACCGCGGCTTCGACCTGGTCGACCCGGGCCCGCACGAACTCATCGAGTCCATCGAAGAAGACGGAGACAAGTTCACCGTCAAGGTCACCATGAAGACCCCGTACCAACCCGCCTCCGATATCTTCGGCGGCGAATTCGGCGTCTACCACCCGGCCATGAACGATAAAAAGGTCTTCAACGAGGGATTCGTCAACAAGCCCCACCCCGAGTGGTACGCGGGCCCCTTCAAACTCGATTCCTGGGACTCCTCGCAGAAGGTCTTCACTATCTCGCCCAACGACAAATGGTGGGGTGAGAAGCCCCTGTTGGAGCGTATCGTCTTCCGCCAAATGGAAGACTCCGCACAACGTGCCGCCTTCAAGAACGGCGAGATCGATGCCATCGAGGCCCGTACCCTCTCCATCTACAAAGACGTGGAGAACACCGAAGGCACCGAGGTGCGCCGCGGCCAACGCCTGTTCTCCGGCGGAATGAACATGAGCTCCTTCCGCCTGCCGGTCGAAATGCGCCGCGCCATCTTCGCCGCCATCGACCGCAAGGCCCTGGCGCAGATCCGCTTCAACGGCCTGAACTGGTCGGAAGAACTGCCCGGCTCGGTCATGCTCATGCCCTTCTCCGAGTACTACGAAGACAACTTCGCCAAGGCCACCGAGGGCTGGGACGCCGGCAAGATCTTGGAAGAGGCCGGTTACACGAAGGAGGGCGACTACTACACGAAGGGCGGCAAGAACGCTAAGTTCGCCATCACCACCTTCGGCGACGACCCCGTGAACGCAGCCATGGCCCAGACCCTGATTCAGCAGATGAAGGCTGTGGGTATCGAATGCACCATCGATAACCAGCCAGACGCCAACTTCGGAACAGTGGTCGGCAACAAGGAATTCGACATGACCTTCAGCGGTTACACCGTCGGCCCAGACGCCACCACCGTCGCCAAGCAGTACTACCTCACCGCTAACAACGACGGCACCGGATCCCCGAAGATCGACGAGATGATCTCCAAGATCAGCACCATCAAGGACGACCAGGAGCGCAACAAGAAGGCCAACGAAATCGAAGTGGCCCACATGAAAGAGTTCGCCTCGATGGGTACCGTCTTCAACGGCCCCGAAATCTTTGTGGTCAAGAAAGAACTCGCCAACTACGGTGCGGCCATCTTCGGCAACTTCGCCCAGAACCCCGCCGCCTGGGCGAACGTGGGCTGGACCAAATAGGGCTGGGTAACCTGAGCCTGCCTCACCTGGGCCACGTCACCCGGGCCACCCCCCCCCTGGTGAGCCGCCGTCGTACCCTTAACACTATGGCTTCATTGAAAATCGTAGTGATCACCGGCGGCGGCTCCCGCCATTCCAGCTCCGCGCTCATGGGCGAACGACTGCGAGGCGCGGTAGAGGAAGAACTGCGGCGTCTCTGCCAAGACAGCGCCGGTGCCGCCGAGGCGTTGGGCGAGGCCGAGGTGAAGGTCACCACCCACCACCTCGGCCAATTCGCCTACGAACTGGCGGACTTCATCTCCGACGGCTTCGCTCCCGACACCCTCGCCTCCGTGCTAGAAGACGTGCGCAGCGCCGACGGGCTCATCGTGGTGACCCCCGTTTTCAAGGCCAGCTACTCGGGCCTCTTCAAGCTCTTCTGGGACGTCACCGAG
Organism: Rothia sp. LK2588; assembly: GCF_040946465.1. Lineage (NCBI taxonomy): Bacteria > Bacillati > Actinomycetota > Actinomycetes > Micrococcales > Micrococcaceae > Rothia > Rothia sp. LK2588. The sequence continues at coordinate 261,923 of NZ_JAYWLS010000003.1, forward strand.
CAGGGCGACATCGCCGGCACGCCGACGGCGCTCGCCGTGGTGGGTGGCACCTGGCGGCACTCGCTTGTGCTCGACCGCGACCTGCGTCCGCTGTTCGGGTACCTCGGTGCGGCGTCCGTTTCGCGCGGGGTGTTCGCGACCCCGGCAGAACTGACCGGATCGGGTGCCGAAACCGAACGGGTGGACGCCCGCATCGGCCGAGTGGGGGCGGAGCTGGCGCGCGCGGTGGCCGCCGGTAAGATGTCCCTGTAACGACGACCCAGGGGAGAATAATGGCTATTCGTAACACCGACAAGATCACCGTGCTGGCCACCGGCGGGACTATCGATAAGGAGTACAACTTCGACTCCGAAATGGTGATCGGCGAACCCTATATTCGGTCGATCCTGGACCGCGTGATCACCGACGTGGAGTTTGAGATTCGCTCGGTGCTCAAGCTCGACTCCCTCGACATGGTCAACGCCGACCGCGATCAGCTGGTGGCTGCTTTGAACGAGGTCGAGGGGGATCGCGTGCTGATCACCCATGGCACCGATACCATGCCTGAGACCGGCCGCTACCTGCTGCAGCATGCCGAGCTCGGGGAGAAGGTCGTGGTGTTGTGCGGTTCGATTCAGCCGGCGATCATGCGCACCTCGGACGCCGACTTCAACGTGGGTGCCGCGGTGGCGGCCCTGAACCTGCTCGAGCCCGGGGTCTACATCTCGATGAGCGGCCGGATCTTCGACGCCGCCACCGTGCGAAAGGACCGCTCGCGGGGGATCTTCCTCGAGCGCTAGGGGTCTGGGGCGCGTGGGACGGCCTTTGGGCGGGTTACCTGCTGGGTTTTACACCGAGGGGCCGCTTCCCTTTCGAGGGGCCGCGTGTAGGGCGGCCTTTCGACGGTGGGGCGGCCTTTCGGTGGAAAGGTGGCCGGGTAAAGGGGCCCGGGCCAGGCAAGCCGGGCCAAGGCCGACGGGACGCCCGGGAGACCCAGGGCGGCCAGACGTAACAGTGGGCCTCACAACCCTGCATCAGTAAGATGGAGCACAAGCACCGTTGATAGAAAGGGCCCCAATGAGCACCCCCAACAACTACGACCCGAGGTATCAATACGATCCGAACAGGTTCGATGGCGTGTCCGACCGCTCGCAGACCGACGCTACCCACGTCTCCCGCCCGGGCACCTCCTCGGAAAACACCTCCCATCAGGCACCCCAATACAACGACTACACCGCCTACCACACCGCGAACTCCTCGCAGCCGCCGTCCTTTGCGCAGTCGATGGGGTACACCCAGAACGCCCCGCACGAGAAACCCGTTGTGCCGAAAACCCTGCGCACCGCCGCTTACCTCATGTACGCGGTGACTGCGCTGTCGTTGCTCGGCAGCATCTTGCAGACGATCTTCATGCCCGATCTGCAGAACCAGATGATGCAGGCTTTCGGTATGGATGCGCAGTCCATGAACGAGTTGAACCAGCAGAATTCCTCGCAGTTCGGCGTCATGCGTAGTGTGATGGGCATCGGCTCGGCCATCGTGATGTCTGCTCTGTACGTGATGTTCACGATCTTCGCGCTCAAGGGGCACAATTGGGCACGTATTGTGATGACCGTGATCTTCGCCCTGCACATTTTCGGTCTGCTGGGCGTGATCGGCATGGCAGCTCTCGGTATCTTCCACCCGATTTTCTGGGTTGACGTGCTTGTTTCGTTGCTGTCGATCGCCGGCATCGTGTACCTGTGGTTGAAACCGTCGAACGATTTCTTCCGCGCCACGAAGGCATATAAGCAATGGCAGATGTATTCGCGGTACAACTAACAAATTCAAGATAACCGCATATTAAGGGCATGTAACACCGCCCCCGGCGAAACCGCGCTGGGGGCGGTGCATACGATAATCTGTAAAGACGACTAACCTGGTTTCCCCGGCCCGGTGAGCACCAACCCCCGCAAACACACACAGAACCTTTCCCCACATATGCACATACTTCTCATCACCCACCACTATGAGCCCGAGATTGGCGCGCCCCAACGCCGCTGGTCAGCATTGGTGCAGCGTTGGCGCGACAAGGGCCACGAGGTGACGGTGTATTGCCCGCCGCCGCATTACCCGGACCGGGCGTCCTCGCAGGGATTGCGTACTCCCGCTAACCGTCCGCTACGGCGTCAGACGGGTCGCCACGGCGAGACCATCATTCGTATGCCGTATATGTTGCACGGGTACGCGAGTAAGGCCCGCGCGGTGGATCAGTTCCTGACAGCTGGGGCTACCATCGCCTATATCGCCGCGATGGAGGGGCCGCGTCGCCTGATGGGTCGTGGCCATTTCGACGCGGTCATCAGCACGGTGCCGGGATTGCCGAGCCTGTTCGCGGGGGTGGCGGTCTCTAAGTTGCTGAACATCGCGCATGTGGCCGAGATGCGGGACGCCTGGCCCGACGTCGTCACGGGCGAGCTACTTCATTACGTGGGTGAGATTCCGTTCAAGCGCCTGCTGTTCAAGAAGGCCGTGTTCTCGATGGTAACCGCCGGGCAACGATCAGCGGACGCCGTGGTCACCACCACCCCCTGGTTCAGCGAAAAGCTGCGCGCCCGGGGTGTCTCGCAGGTATCGATGATGACCAACGGCGCCGACCCCCATCGCTTCGGAGAGATCCCGGCGTTGACCGCCGAACAGGTGGAGTCGCGTGAGCCGGGGAGCCTCAAGCTGCAGTACCTGGGCACGGTGGGGCGCAGCCAGGGATTGCTGGTGCTGACCGAAGCGTTGAAGCTATTGCGGGAGCGCGCCCCGCACCTGAAGATCAAGACCCAGATCGTGGGGGCCGGGGCCCACCGCGACCTGTTGCGTCGCGAGGCCGAGGCCCATCAGCTAGATATTGAATTCATCGACCCGGTCGGCGGCGAGGGGCTCCGTGAGGCTTATGAATGGGCCGATGTGGAGCTGGTTTCCTTGCGCCGCACGCAGCCTTTCCGCTGGACTATTCCCTCGAAGATTTTCGAGATTCTGGCGACCCGCCGTCGCATCGTCGCACTGGTGGAGGGCGACGCCGCCGATGTGGTGCGTCGTTCGGGTGTGGGTTCTGTGGTGGAGCCCGAGAACGCCGAGGCGCTCGCCGATGAGTTGCAGCGTTTGGCGGAGAACCCGAGCGAGCTGGTGGTAGGCGACTCCGGCGTCGAGTTGCTCCACAGCACCTACAACTACGACATCATGAGCGATAAGTACGAGGCGTTGATTAGCTCGCTGGTGCGGGATCGCCAGGCGGTGCGAGACGCCGCTTCTGTGGCGGGCGGGGTGGCCTGATGCGAGGTGTGGACGCCGCCCGCAACGCCGCGATCGCCGCCCAGGTGGTCGCGCGACACGTGGTGGACGACCCGGTGTTACTGACCCTTCAGGTGGCACGGAAGGCTCCGCACGGGGTGTCGCAACGGGTCGCTCGGGTGTTGACGCGTCTGCCCGGTGCGGGCACAAGAGCGTTGGGGCACCAGCTTTTAGGGGCCAAAGAATTTTATGCCCCGGCCGGAATGCTTTTGAAAAACACCTCGCCCACAAGCAGAAATGCCCGGTGGTCCACGATGCAGCGGCGCGTGGCGGCGGAGGTCGCGATCGGCTACGGGCTGGTGGACTGGCGGGATGATTCCCTGCCGGCGGTCACCCGTGCGCGGGCCGCGTGGGATTCCGGTGCGGTCAGCGAAGCGATCGCCCTCGCCGAAGATGGGGAAGCCGTCAGTTTCGCACGTCGACTAGAGGGTGAGGCGCAGCTCTTGCGCCCCGGTTTTGAACTGTCATTGCCGGCGCGGAATATTCCGAACGCCGCACCCGAGCAGGCCGCACCGGTTGCGGGTGAAGGTGAGCCGCGCGTCCTGCATCTGTTGACTAACTCGTTACCCGGCACGCAGTCGGGGTACACCCTGCGCACGCAGCGCCTGTTGCGGGCACTGCAGGATGCCGGGGTGAGCATATATGCACAGACCCGCATCGCGTATCCCGTGATGGTGGGGCAGTTGTTGGCGGCTGAGCAGGTGGAGCGGCAGGGAGTTACCTATCGGCGCGTGTTGCCGTGGCGGTTGGCGGTTACGCATCCGGAACGGTTGCGGCAGTGGGTCGGCAGCGCCTGCGCGCTGGCGCGGTCGAACGGGGTGGACCTCGTGCACACGACCACGAACTACCCGAATGCGCTCGTGGCCCAGGCGGTCGCCAAGGCGCTCGACGTGCCGTGGGTGTACGAAGCGCGCGGGGTGATGGAAGAGACCTGGGTTTCTCACAAGAAGTCTGCACGTGCCCGGGACGAGGCGGAATCCTCCGAGCGCTTCCGCCTGATCCGTGCGCGAGAGACGGAGCTGATGCTCGCCTCAGATCACGTGATCACGCTGTCGGAGACCATGAAGGAACTCTTTGTGGGCCGTGGCGTTCCGGCGGAGAAGATCACGGTGGTGCCCAACGCCGTGGAAGATGATCTTTTCGAGAAAACCCTGAGCCCGGGCGAGGCGCGGGCCCGTTTGGCAACAGAGATACCGCGCCTGGCGGAGCCGCTACGGGCGTCCGGCGCGGACACCGTGTGGGTGGGTTCGGTGAGTTCGCTCGTGGACTACGAGGGCTTCGACGTTTTGCTTCGCGCGGTGGCTCTGTTGCGCGCCCGCGGTCTAGATGTGCGTGTGCTACTCGCCGGGGACGGCGTGGCCCGGCCCGGTCTGCAACGGCTGGCGGCCGAGCTGGCGGCGTTCGAGGATCAAGCGGGTAATCCGATCGGCGAGTTCGCGGTGTTGGCGGGGCGACTGCCGGCGGAGCTGGCCTTTGTGGCGCACCAGGCGCTGGATATTTTTGCGGTTCCGCGCACGGGCGCGCGGGTGTGTCGTTCGGTCACGCCGCTGAAGCCGATCGAGGCGATGGCGCTGGGTCGGCCGGTGGTGGCTTCTGATATTCCGCCGCTGGCGGAGCTGATAGCAGGCACCGGACGCCCCACGGGGTTGGTCTGCTCACCGGAGAGTCCACAGGCGCTGGCCGAGGCCATTGAACGTCTGGCCGCAGACGAGAAGCTGCGTGCCGAACTGGCCGCGGCGGGCCGTGACTTCGCGGCCACGCGAACCTGGTCTGCTAACGCACGCGCGGTGCATGCGTTGTATGAACGGCTCGTGGGCCGTTTTGAGGGTATTCTTGGTGAGGGCGACAAGCAGTAGACGAAATGCCGCCTAAGCCACGTCATAGGGAAGTTGTGCAGAATGAACAAACACGCGGCTAATACTCCGCGGGGTTTGCAGCCGCGTAGTTCGCTGAACCCGCAGTTAGAGGCGTACCGGCATCACATTGAGTCGGGACGCCTGTACCCCGTGGGTGTGCGCCGTAGCGTGCGTTCGTACCTCCGGGAGACCTGGGGCCGCCGCGCTTTCATTTGGCGTGATTCGCAGGCGAAGGTGCGCGCACAGAATAATCAGCACCGGCTGGGTTCGTGGTGGCTGGTTCTCAAGCCGCTGACCGACGCGCTGTTCTACTGGATTCTTTTTAGTTTGATCCTCAAAGCCGACCGCGGGGTTGAGAATTACACCGGGTACATCATCGTGGGCATCTTGATGTTCCAGTTTGTCTCCCGGGCGCTGACGCAGAGTGCGTCGGTGATGCTACAGGGCAAGTCGATGATGCGCGCGTTCTCGTTCCCCCGTATCACGGTGCCGCTGTCTCTGGCCGTGCGGGAGATGCTCTCTTTCATTCCGGTGGTGGTCACGATGGTGATCATGCTGATGGTGTTGCCCCCGCACGAGGGCCCGGAGTTTACCTGGCCGCTGTTCTTCCCGGCGTTCTTGCTGAACATTCTGTTCAACCTGGGCCTCAGTTTGTTGATCGCCCGGTTCGCCTACGTGGTGCCGGATATCGGGCAGATCATGAGTATCGTGACCCGCTTCTTGCTCTACGGCTCGGGGGTGCTTTTCCCGATCGATAAGTTCTTGGATCACCCCGTGGTGCTGGGGATTATTCAGGCCAACCCGATCTACATTTTTCTAGATCTCTACCGCGAAGTGATCCTTTATGGTCACGCGGGCACGCTGTACCACTGGGGCTCTTTGACCGCGTGGTCTGTGGGCCTGTTGCTGGTCGGTTTCTTCATGTTCTGGCGCGCCGAGGAGGTGTACGGTCGTGAGTTTAACTGACGTGAAACAGGAGATCTTCGGTGACCGCACCCCGAGCGTTTTGCTCAACGACGTCTCGCTGAATTACGTGACCTCGGTATCGCGTGGCCGGGGGTTGTTCTCTCGTGAGACCAAGCGCGTGGTGCACGCGTTGCAGCCGCTCTCGTTGGTGGCTCACGAAGGTGAGTTCATCGGCGTGGTAGGACGCAACGGTTCGGGTAAGAGCTCGTTGTTGCGGCTGATCGCGGGGTTAGAGACCCCGACCTCCGGTGAGATTTACGCGTCGTCGCAACCCACGCTGATCGGTGTGAACGGTGTGCTCAATAACGATTTGAGTGGCGAGGAAAACATCGAGATGGGTTGCCTGGCCATGGGCTTGCCGCCGCGCGAGATCCCCGAGGTCAAACAGCGCGTGATGGATCTGGCCGATATCGGAGACGCCATCTATCGCCCGATGAAGACGTACTCTTCGGGCATGGCGGCGCGTTTGCGTTTTGCGATCATGCTGGCGAATAGCCCACGCATCACCCTCATCGACGAGGCGCTGTCTACCGGCGATGAGGCTACGTCGAAGCGTTACTCCGATGCGATGAAGGAGCTGCTGGGGGAGGCCGGAACGGTGTTTCTGGTCAACCACTCGGCGCAGACGATCGAGAAGATGTGCACCCGCGCGATCTGGCTGGATTTCGGTGAGCTGGTGATGGACGGCGACGCCCGCGCGGTGGCCCGCAAGTACCGCTGGTTCGCCCATCTCATCGCCAACGGTGAAGAGGCCCGAGCCGCGCAAATGCTCAAAGATTCTAAGGCCGAGGGAAACCTCGGTTATGTGGAAGACTCAGAATAGACTTACCTTAAGTCACTCATCCTTACCCCGAAGGAATTCCCCTGATGACGATCAAGAAAATCATGACGGTCTACGGCACCCGCCCGGAGGCTATCAAGGTCGCTCCCATTATCAAGGCGCTGGAGGCCTCAGATAAGTTCGAGTCAATCCCGGTGGTGACCGGTCAGCACCGCGAGATGCTGGATCAGGTCAACGAGCTGTTCGATATCAAGCCGGTGCGCGACCTGAACATTATGAGCAAGAACCAGACGCTCAACGGCATTGTGGCCAAGGTGATCGCCGGTATCGATGAGATTTACGCGGAGTTCGAGCCGGACGCGGTGATCGTGCAGGGTGATACCTCGACGGTGATGGGCGCGGCGGTGGCCGCGTTTAACCGGCAGATTCCGGTGGTGCATGTGGAGGCCGGTCTGCGCTCGGGTGATATTAATTCACCGTTCCCAGAGGAGGCTAACCGCAAGCTGACCAGCCAGATTACGAAGTTACACTTGGCCCCTACGGCGGAGTCGAAGGCGAACCTGCTGCGTGAGAACCTGCCGGAGGCCGACATCGTGGTGACGGGTAATTCGGTGATTGACGCGCTGTTGGAGGCGGTGGATCGCCCGGTGGAGTTCTCTGACCCGAAACTGGGGGAGGCCCTGGGCGCCGACAAGCCGGTGATTTTGGTGACCACGCACCGCCGCGAGAACCTGGGTTCTTCGATGGAGAACATTGGCCGTGCGGTGGCTACGTTGGCTCAGAAGTACCCGCACTATCAGGTAGTGTTGCCCGCGCATAAGAACCCGCTGGTGCGCGAGACTGTTTTGCCGCACCTGGAGGGTCTGGAGAACGTTCTGGTGACTGAGCCCGTGGCCTACGCCGAGTTCACGCACCTGTTGAAGGCTTCTCGCATTGTACTCACCGATTCGGGTGGGGTGCAGGAGGAGGCTCCAAGCCTGGGTAAGCCGGTGTTGGTGATGCGCGAGAATACGGAGCGCCCCGAGGCCGTGAAGGCGGGTACGGTACGCCTGATCGGCACCGATTACGACCGCATTGTGGACGAGGTTTCCGCCTTGGTCGAGGATGAGCAACATTTTGCCCGCATGGCCAACGCGGTCAACCCCTACGGCGACGGCAAGGCCGCAGAGCGAACGGTGGCGGCGCTGGAGGAGCTGTTTGGCGTGGGTAAAAGAATCAAGAACTTTTCATAGTTAACTCAGCAAAGTTGTAGCCACATAGGTGTAAAAGTCATCAATATAATGAAAAGGGGCCAAACCCCATTTGTGATTAATTGTAGAAATGCATAAATAATCGGGTACAGAGATTATATTGATGTTTAGGTTCCGAAGCAGATTAAAGTACCTCTCATACAAATCCTGCCACTCTTGGGAAGTGCGTCCAAGTTGGAGGGGAACATCGTTCCTCTCCAAAGAGGTATCAGCCCAACGATGCTGAATCACATAAAGGTTGCTTCTAGTGAGTAAATCAAGGTTTTCTAAAGCAGATTTACGGAATAACTCAAAATGAACGTCTGATCCAAATTCTACTAGAGCATCGTGGGTTATGTGCTTAAGAAGGCCTGAACGATTAAGCTCGTTGATTTGAGTAATGTAGCTATTAGCAGTAGGAAAGACCCCAAATCTTTCATCAACAAGATCGAGTAGATAGAAGTCGGCTACCTTATCTCTTAGTGCTGAAAAAGCCATAGACATGAAGTCTCTCTGAAGCATCCGATTTTGAAAATTGGATTCTAAACGGCTCTTATCGGCTGGGAAACGGATTCTATCTGAACTAGCACTAATCCATGAGGATCGAGCATAGTAATCGATTAGATCGAATAAATCATTATTTACTCTGATGACGTCTCGACTGACACATGAACCATAAATGAAAATACTCTTTTTCATTTTCAGATTTTAACCTTTACGGTGATAGATGTACGTGCAACTGGGTCTTGTTGCATGAATTCACGCTTATATATACGTACACGGTATGAGCCAGATTCGGAAATATCCCAAGAGTGAGATGATGAGTGGCCATACTTCGTGCTAGAAATTAGAGAACCATCCTTAAACAGTCTAAATGCATAGAAATATTTAGGATCCGCATGAAATAGAGAGCTAAAGATCTTTTTTGAATTATTGTCGTAATAGGCATAAATAGGATCCGGAAGCTCACTACTTGGAGTAAATCGGGTATTCAAATATTGAGTGAATACTTTGCCTATATCGCTATGGGGGGCTGAGGGAAGAAGGAAAAAGTCGTTTGAAAAGCCAAGTTGATTCAAACGGTCCACTAATGGAATAATATGATTCTTATAATGGTGATCTTCACGCCCTACTAAAATTGTAAATTTTGGTATAGGTGGGTAAGAAGATAGTAATTTGGGTATGAAGTTATCAAGCCAAGCAACATCAGAATCGGCGGTGCCTCCAGTGATGTACTCTAGTATATTAGGGTGGGGTGTTTTGAGGAAAGAACCAATTCTGTATTGCGGAGCACCTACTACTATCTCATGAGCACCACTAATCAATCCATGGATGATGGCAGCACTGCCGCCTTTAGAAGACCCTACACAAATGACCTTTTGATTACTTATGTTGAACTTATTTTTTGTCTCAGCTATTAAGCCTTGAACGGAGCGTAATTCGGCTAGATTTCTTCCATTACCTATGTAATAAGACCCTTGGTCTCCGAAAGAATCTAAAATATATAATTTATGATAATCAGAAGAATCACTAAGAGTATTACGATAATTGTATGTAAAACTCCATTTCGGAAGGATTGCGGAAAATATGACAATTAAACCTTTTGGATTAAATGTTTTGGAATCTTCAAAATGATAGTTGACAGGTTTCTCGCCAAAATATGTAGACCAGATATTATGTTCGGCAGAAGTGTGTTGGTCAAGTAAAAAGTTATTGAGTCTTATTTCTGTATTAAGAATAGCCTTGGAACCTACGATATCTAACTCGACAGTATAAGAACGTTGACGTTTTCCCATTTCTGGGAATTCCCACCCCTGTACATAGGGCCGTTCCTGGCCATTTAAAAGACGTATCTCAGAAATAGGGGATCCTTCAAATATGAGCTCGGCAAGTTTCTGGTTTTCTGAAGAAAGTACCTCTATAACGTTACCTGTCAAAAAGGGTTTTAGACCCGCCCCAAGGTGCCAGATCAAAGTGTAAGTATGCTCGTGCAGAGAAGTGATGGTGTCTTCAATACGTATGTTATTTTTAAAATCATAATCATCAATTGAAATACACCTTGACCAGTCAACATCCCTAAACCTTGTAGTCTTGCCTCTAACCCTAAAAATATTCTCGTCAGATATATTTTCAAGAAATGATTGGTTAGATTTTTGATCAGTACGGGGGAGGCCTATGCCATCCACGAGAAGAGTGTTGTGAGCACGGCTGGAAAATCCGAATTTAGTAAACTTGTTTTGCCTGTCATATCCGAAAGGGCCTGCCTCGCGGATTATTTCATGTCCGTCGTGCTGTAGGTAAATATTATTTTCGTCGGGGTGCTTATGATAATCTGCATTATAAGCGCAGGCAAAATTAAAGTATGTTGCATCTTCAGACCAATCGCTGCGTAACATAGCGTAGCCGGACAGAGGAGCAATGTAATGTAAGCTACTAGGTTCTTTTCCTTGTGCTCCGTGAGATATGGAATATTGCAAGTATCCTTGCCTGTAGGTGTTTAATGCTTGACCAGAGAGCACTTTTTTATGGTCGGTGTCACTCATGGGAGGAAAGTAACCGGATGGTGTCAAACAATGTGCGGCATAGATTTCCGCAGAGTCTAAGAGATCTTGTAATTTTCTTGAAATGCCCGAACCCCCATTCTTTGTATATTCTAAGATATACTTTAAATATTTACTAACCATTAAATGATAAGAAGGAGTGTTTTCGGTGTGAATTCCTTCAGTGGTAAAGCAAGAGCTAAAGTATTTTTCTAATCTACTGAGAGCGAGTTGTTCAAGGGACTCTGCTTCAGGTGCGAAGTTTAATATATTTATAGCTGTCAAAATGGATATGTCTTGAAACATTCCATGATTATTTAATCCAGCATAAAAATTCTCACTCTTTAATAATTCTATATCCGACTGGATAATTTGCATGCATGTATCTATTATCTCATCACTAATACCTTTGAAATAATATACCAGACCGGATAAATTAATAACTCGTTGGGCGGTTGTTTCATCATGAAAAGCCATATCATGGTGAGACTTATCGAGGTTCTTCCAATAGGAAATAAGGTGAATCAGACGGTCACTTAGAATTTTTTGCTCTTCAGTTCCTAGTGTATGTAGTTGACCGAATACGCATGAAAGAAATATAAAACCATGGGTCTGTCGAGAAACACTGCGACTTAGAGTACTATCCCATAAGGGTTCACACTTATAACTCATATAATCGAGTGAACCAATCTTCAGTTCTTTACGCTCCACGAATCGCCGTAGCCGTTCGTTAGCATCTTGAGAAGAGTCAAATGAGATGAAGCGATCTATTACTAATTTGATTTTATCCATGGCAAAATATTTTCACTTTTGATCTAGTAGTTTATTTACAGTTTGATCTACAGAATTATTATCTACTATAAGTGATCGTAAGGCGTTGAGTATAGTAGGAGTCGGTACAGGAGCGTGTCCTTCTGCAAAATCTGCTTGAACTATAATGTGCATGCTGTCGTGGGCAAATATTTTAGGACCTTTCGCACCTTGTGCTGTCCACTCTTTATTGCCTAGCCAGGGCTCAAGATGCTCTTGGACATGCCAATCAGATTTATTCTGTAAATATAATAGTTTGTTATTTCGAAAAATCTTGTCCGGGCTTTGAAGGTCAAAAGCAATCTTTCTGGAAGTCCAATTGCGAGTATCTTCTATCCAGTTTTTCTTTTCTAGGATGCTGCCGGGTATTCCTGCGTACCTTAGATATTTTTTTACATGGTTTTCCCAATATTTAAAAATAGATGTTTGTGGGTTCCAGGTCAAACAACTAGATATGGTAGGGTTTCTGGGACTCTGGTACAGAGCCGCGAATCCCCCTCCGGAGCCACCTACGAAAAAGAATTTTTTATGCTTTTTGATATTAAGCTGCTGGAAAAATTTTGCGAGTAAACCTTGAAACCAGTGATCTACGGATCCCGTATACCAAGCTAAGCCGATTTGAGAATGTTGATCTACTAGTGGGTCGGATATGGCAATAAAAGGTACGCCGAGATCTTTCCCAAGACTCAACCCGCTAAAAAAAGGAGGTATTAATTTGTCTCTTCTTGATACAGCGCCAGAGAAGAATACAGGGATATTCTCATATTGATTGTTGTTGAAAGGGTGGCCTGATGAAAAAAGTTCAAATGTTGTTTTTCCAAGTTGAATTGTGTGGACGCCATCAGAGATATATTTACTATTTATAAATTCTTCGAAGCTATACCATTCTGTGCGGCATTTGGCCCATCGGCGATAATCCCGTTCTATCAGTTCTATATTCATCGACCGTTACTCACAATATTGCTTTGCACACTTCATGCAACACGTTGGAACTCGCAAAATTCCGCTCTACGTATGCTGCTGCAGTTTTGTCATAATTTTTAGTCAGAATTTTTGTAGCAACTTCATGTGTGTTGCTATGTAACCACGTACGGGGATAGATTAGATCAGAGCCAGGCCAAGCTAAGGAAACAGGTTGCGCCCCTGAGGCGGCCCCGTCGCTTAGAGTAAAATGGAAAGATTCAAAGTCACTTACTGAAAGTGCGATACCGATCTTCCTGTACCATTCGGACATATCTGATCCATATCCATCAAATACGATGGATTCGGGGTTTCTCCGATTGATTTGGTCGATACGTTTGTACTGCTGGTTATAAAACTCCATTTCCTCGGGTCTGTTCAACATCCATGGGTAGTCTGAGGGCTGTTTTCCCTTGATATAAAGTCTGTATCTGGAATCTACTTTGTGTAGTTCTTCCAATAAATCAAGAGCTCTATCAAGTCTCTTTGGCTGTGCTACGATCCCTACCAAGCCGATGTTGAACTCTGCCCCTGGGTGTTTCGGTTGCCTAAGTTGGGGAACATCTACAGCGTTGGGTATAACTATAGTTTTTTCTGCAGGTATTCCATGACTGACCGTAGCAGCTTTTCTAATAAGCTCGCCGACGAATATATATTTCTCTACATTCTCATGATCAATCCGCTTCAAGTAACCTCTGCGTAATTCTTGAGAATGTACTCTTACATATAACTTCTGGTGCGGCTGAATCTTCTTTGAATACCAGACTGCGTTGCCCAGTCCCCATTCACAGAATACGATATCGGCTCTGTTTAGCAGTTCCAGCGACTTCTTTTCATCATGGTGCGCATGGTTCTCCCACTCATCGACAAGTACTTCCCGAGCTAAACCGTGGAGTTCGTGAATGATTCCGTTGGCGAATTTAAGATCATGCCCAGCAATCAAGATGGTCTTTGTGGCGAGTTTGCTCAGGTCTGATTCAATCGACTCCGCCTCGATCGGCTGCACTTCAACCGGTGCGAATGCCGGAAACAATAACTGGACAGCACGGTCATCTTCGGGAAGCTGGCGTTCTTGCGCATATCGATCAGCCCGTATGAGCCCAATGTTGTCACCTACTGCATAGTCCTTTTTGCATGCCAACGGACGTCCAATATGAGCATTGGTTGCTGTCTGATATGTAACTAGGTTCCACTCACCAAACCGAGAAGGTAGCAAGAGGTCTTCAAAGTGAGTTCTTGAGACAGGGGCCTCAAGCTCACCTACCCATATATCATTAGGAAGATCAGAGACACTCGAAAGTACCTTCAAATCCGCATTCTTTAGATCTTCCAGCAGCTCTTGGTTGTTCAATCCTTCAGGGATTACAACTCCATAAGCCTGGACCGACTGGGTCTTGAGGGAGTTCACTACTGCAGATGCATCAGACTTAAGAACAACGGCATAAGGATCTAGCTGGGTAGCGGTAACGTTGAGGCCCACGGTACGAGCTAAAATCGTTAGCGCAGTGTCTATCGTATGCGCTCGATACACGGTACGTAACTGTAGCCATGCCTCTTGCACACGAGAGACTGGATTGTTCTTCCAATCGTGCAGGAGCGCCCGCCATGTAGCACTATCGTTTGTAGCGGGAATAGCCGAACCAAAAGTTTCGCTGATACCACGACCAGGCCCAGAAAGTACGAGACCACCAGATGCTGCGATTTCTACCACGCGGCGCGAGAACATACTGGGCGAATCGGTCACAGAATTAACGTTTATTTGTGCCAGGTGCGCCTTATATGAATCGATGATCTGATTGTAGGGAAGAACGCCCTTAATATCTTGTTGGAATTCTGCAGGGAAATGGTAGGGGGAGTTCTCCACAGCCAGCTGACGATCATATATTGCAAGCTTGTAGGGCCTCGCAGTAGTGAGTAAATTTCTCAGCTGCTTGGAGCGCTCCTTATAGCGGTCGCCATAATATGTGCCGGCATAGGCCACCGAATCTTCATATGGAAGAGCCCCCTCAAGTGGATTATGAATTCTTGGTTGAGCATAGAATGGCAACGTCGAAGCGGTCTTAGACTCACACAAAGGATTTGAAAGATAAGATCCCACCATATTCGCATCGGTGGTAAAGATGTGATCGCAACGAACGGCGGTCTTTTGGAACCGGTTAAAGTGCACCGGATCTTCCTTGTTCCAGAAGATAGTGGGGATTTTCAGCTCGCGGGCTCGATCGATCAGCTCGAAAATGTCGCTATTCTCTTCTGGCCCGTAATCTCCAACTCCTCGTGTCCATTCACCTTTATTACCCTTCCATGCGGACTCGATGAAGATAAAATCGAGTTTTTCGCTAATGAGCTGCTCATGCCATTGGCTCTTGCCCAGAGGAACTACGGAGAATGATGCTGCCAAGGTAGATGAGGTGAATTCATCGGCAATCAAACCTACGGTTAGGTCAGAGAGCGCACGTTGTGCGGATTCATTCACTGATGCGGCATAGTTCTTTTCGGCGGTCCGGTGTGCCGCAACTATAGTTGAGCCAAGGGCACTCCAAGTACGCTCATCAACTGTCCACAAACGTGCGGCTCGACCTAAGTCAACAGAGAGCTTTTC
This sequence comes from Rothia sp. LK2588, assembly GCF_040946465.1. Classification (NCBI taxonomy): domain Bacteria; kingdom Bacillati; phylum Actinomycetota; class Actinomycetes; order Micrococcales; family Micrococcaceae; genus Rothia; species Rothia sp. LK2588. Next base: position 276,964 of record NZ_JAYWLS010000003.1, read on the forward strand.
ATTTTTGATGAGCAGTTCCAACTGATGCGCTAAGTCATCGACGTCGCCTGCCTTGAAGAGCAACGCACGTTTGCCTTCTCCTGATAAATCTATATGCGGTGCCACGTCAGAGAGTACCACCGCTTTCCCCGAGCTGAAGGACTCTAGAGGCTTGAGAGGTGAAACTAATTCAGTCACCGGTAGGGACGTTCTGGGGCAGGGCATTATGCTGAATGTGCTCAGTAAACGCGGTATCTCGTGGATAGGTAGACGTCCAAGAAAATGGACATGGTTGAGTTTTAATTCATCCCGTAGAGCTTTCAACCGTTCCATTTCTGTACCGGAACCAGCTAGTACTACCTGGTGCTCTACGTTGCGATCGTTTAGGACTTTAGAAGCACGGAGAAGCAGGTCGAGGCCTTCATAGGCGACCATGCTACCGGCAAAACCAATTACAGGTACGTCGGTACGGATTTTACGTTTTGCGGCATATTCCATGTCCGTAGGTAGCGGCAAAAACTCATGGGTATCTACTGCGTTGGGGGCCAATTGGATCTTCTCGGGATCGACACCACGATTAACGAGTTCCTCCGCTACCTGGCGTGTGATCGCCAGGACTACGTCGGCCTCTTGAGCTACCAAAGCTTCAGCTGTTGCTATTTGCTGGAATCGTTCCGTGGCCATCCATTCGGCAGGTACTTTGTGCTGGGATGCCTGGGTAACCTCCCAGAGCCCTCGTACCTCGTATACGAACGGTACACCTAGACGGCGCGCCGCAATTAATGCCGGCAATGCGGTCTTGTAATTGGAGGCTGATTGGATGATGCTGGGGCGTAGCAAACGGGCTTCACGTACAAAGGCGTCGGCGGCCTGTAGGATGTATCGATCTATCGGAGTGGTATTCAGACTTTCCCCTGGTAAGTGCGAGTACTGCACTCCATCCAATTCCGAAACATACCGGTGCATCTTAACGGGCTTGGCGACGTCGGCCTTGGTATCCCAAGGATAACCCGCACGTCCAACTACCACGATGTCTGCATGAACACTAGCTAGACCCATCGCTATGCCGCGGGTTCGGGTTGAGTAACCATTTGAATTGAAGACCGGGGTGGAGTGGACACAATACATTACTCGGTTCGGCTCACTGGTGTAAGCCACTCCCCGGGAACGAGTAGGTATAGGTGCCTCAGAAAGCAAGAACCGATACTCACCAACGATCATATCGGCAAGAGTCTGTTGGTTTTTGTTTAGTTTTGAATAAAGCTCAGGGTGCTGTTCAATTAATTGAGCGGGGCGTACGATTTCACCTAATCCGTACCACATACGGTTGATGACATTGTGAAGCGTCTGAGCATTGGGAGTTGCTTCGAATATCTCAATCAACTCATCAGTGCTAAGCTGGCTCAACTTTTTTACAGCTGGTTTGACTGGTTTATTTGCAGTTGCAGCAGAAAGGTGGGAAGACGCAGAGGACTGAGAAATCACCGGCGTTATAGTAGGCACCTTATAGGCGGCGGGGAGCCCGCCTTCCTTCGACAACGACGATGAATTTTCTTCTTTAATCGGTTCTTGTACAGATGCGATGTCACCATGATGTAGCAAATTACTCACGTGTTGACGTGAGTCCTTAGCCTTCTTTGCCACAGACTGTAGAGCGCGACTCGCCCGAAGCGCCTTAGAACCTCGTAACCTACTCAGGTCATCTTTGAGCCTTTTGGTTAATTCTCGATAGGCTTCAACAGACGCTACTGCAGACCCAAGCCGACGAGTAAGGTCTTGCTCTTGCTCCCGTAACTCCCGCAACTCTTTCTGCTGTTGAATCAACTGCATTTTGAGCTTATCTAGCTCTTTGAGCTTATTGCGATTGGCTTTGTCCCGCGCAATTAAACCTTCGTACTTAGACTTTAGCGCGGGAGGGTCTGAAACAAATTCGTTGAGCTTTTGTTGTTCGAGAATAAGGGGGGAACGGTACTCGTCTGGATGCATCAGACTGTTACTCCTCTATGTACAAAGGTTTAAGTGCGGGGATTGAATAATAGGGGATTATCGCCAGAGGCCCTTGGTGTCGACGACATGTTTGCCTGCCAGCGCAGTTGCGGGAACCGATTTAAACTCATCGTGGTCTACAAGGAGAACGACCACATCTGCACGCTCGATCGCATCCTCATATTGAGCAAACTCGACGTTCCCCACGCCCTCGAATTTCTTGGGCAGAGTAGAAACGTTAGGCTCTACGGCGAGCACAGCGCCGTGGGAGAATTCATTCGCCAGGCGCAAGGTTATGTCCAGCGCGGGGGATTCGCGGAGATCATCGATGTTGGGTTTAAAAGCCAGACCCAGGGCAGCCACCACAGGCTCGGGATTAGACGCCACAGCGTCTTTGACCTTGTTGATGACCCATTCCGGCTTACCGTCGTTGACTTCGCGTGCAGTTCGGATGAGGTTCGAGTTCTCGCGGTCAGCGGAGACAATGAACCAGGGATCCACAGCGATGCAGTGCCCGCCCACACCAGGCCCCGGCTGCAAGATATTCACGCGCGGGTGCTTATTAGCGAGGTTAATCAATTCCCACACGTCGATGCCCAGTTTGTCAGAGATCAGGGATAGCTCGTTAGCGAAAGCGATGTTGACATCACGGAAGGAGTTTTCGGTCAGCTTGGCCATCTCCGCGGTGACATCATCGGTAGCTGCCAGCTCACCGGTGCAGAACGCACCGTAGACCTGGGTTGCGATCTCTGTGGCCTTGGGCGTTTGACCGCCGATAATGCGCGAATTGGTGATGAGCTCTTCCATCGCTTTACCCGGCAGGATGCGCTCAGGGCAGTATGCAAAGTAGATAACCGGCTTACCCTCGGGGTTCTCCTGGCCGTCTGCAATGAGGTCGGGGCGGAGCTCCTGGATCTTCGCAGCCAGCTTCTGTGTGGTCTGCGGGGGAGAAGTGGACTCAAGAATGATCAGCTCGTCACCCTGCAACTGCGGAGCGATGTTCTCGGCCGCAGACATGATGAACGAAAGATCGCCCTCGTAGTTCTCCTTGAACGGAGTGGGCACGGCGATGACGTACACATCGGCGTGCACCATCTCGGTGGTGGCCTTCAGGTTACCGCTGTTGATGGCCTGCTGGAGCTGTTCCTCCAGGCCCGGTTCAACGATGGTGACCTCACCGCGGTTAATGCGTTCTACGTTGGTGGAATTGATATCGACGCCGGTGACCTTCAGGCCGTGGTTCGCCATGATGACAGCGGTGGGGAGACCGATGTAACCAAGGCCGACAAAAGCAACAGTTGGGGTAGACATGTTTGACTTTCTCAGCAAAATGGGGATATATGTCGTTTCTTGTCCACTATATCGCGGTGGAGCGGTGTGGAAGGGGCTTACTTGGTATGTCCTTCAAACTTGAGTAACCCAAGCTAACATTTATAGGTAGGGACTCACATGACGGTGTCTTTCACCGTAGATTGTGATGAGAGTAGCGAAGAAAGAACCATCTTGATGACGACAGGAGGCAAGGGACTGTGACCCTCCGCAAAATCGCCGACAGCAACCAGATGGTCTTCATCCGCCACATAAAATGTAGCCCCTTGTTGTTCTTCTCGAGGCCAGCCAGAGGGGTTTAACCATGGCATGAGATGGGTCTTTAGATGCCAGTCGCTCTCATTTTGAATGATCAACAGTTTATTCATGGCGAGAAGTTCATCCGGAGATGGTAATTCAAGGTTCAAACGACCACGCAGAGCTTCTTTAGCGTGATCCTTCCAATCAGTGGTGGCGAGAATGTCTTCCGAAACACCGGCGACTTTGAGGAACCGCTTTGCGAAAGATTCGTAATACTGGGTGATATCCGTTTGAGGGTTCCACACGAACGCGCTCGCTCCTCTACCCACGCGGTGGGCATATTGGAGCGCGGCGAACCCACCAGCAGATCCGCCAACCATCAACAATTCTTTACCGAACCGCTCGTGTATACCGGTGAAGAAACGTGCTAGCTCACCCTGGAGGTCAGAGCCCATAGATCCTGCGTACCAGGCGATATTTACGTCGGCATGGGCATCAACTAACGGGTCAGACAGGGCAATAAAAGGTGTGCCGATTGCTTGTGAAATACCGTATCCGCTGAAGAACGGCGGTTGCTTAGTGGCACGGTCGGTTACGGCACCTGAGAAGAACACCGGGATCATAGTCTGTTCGTTTTGTAACGGCTGACCCTGTAAGTAGAACTCAACCGTGGACTCACCCACCTGGATAGTGTGCACACCGTTCACGTGTAGATCTGCCGTTAAGAACTCATCTACAGAAGACCACTGCGTGTGCATGGCGCTAATACGGGCATAATCCTTGCGGAGAGCTTGAGGTTTCTCGTCCTCGTTACTCGCCACCGACGTCTCGACTTCTGCGGGGTGTTCGCCCCGCAATTGTTCGAGTATCGACTCATAGACCGCCGGGGTGTAGTGGAAAGCTGCCACGCCCCACTGATGGGAGGAATATGCGTGGAGCTGGTCTATGGGCACATCGATGAACTGAAATCCCAGTTTTTCCAACACCGCAAAGTACCGGGGAAAGATTTCGTTGGCGTGCTCGGCCGTGAGATCCAAACTGGCCGGGGTGGGTTGACGATTCTCGGTGGTTGATGCCCACGGCACTCGCAGGACCCGGGTCTTCTCGAAAAGTCCAAGCAACTTTAATAGTAGGGAGAACTTAGTAACCGATTCTTCAAACAGATCTAGATGCTTGTCGGAGCCAAATGGTAGCAACTCAAAGTTTTTTGCTACGTGCTCAAGGTCAGTCCCCATCATGTCGATGCTTCGGGTAATAATTGAAGACTCGTCTCGTTTATAAACGCCGAACCTTTCGTCCGTGAGGTCGAGAAGTAGAAGATCAATAATGTCTTTGTTGTTCGGGATAACCCACCACGCGTTACCCAACCAGTCACCCTGCACCACTCGCTGCTGGAAGTTCGACTCCAACCGAAAACCCTCCGGCCAGGAATCAAAGGCATTACGAGCCATCGAAATCAGCGACTGGCGCGCCACATACCCCACGATCTCGAACTCGCCAGGGCGCGCCGCGGCGATCGTATCGCGAGATACACAGGAGCCATAGATAAAGGTGCGAATGGGTTTGCTCAACGGGGGATCCTTTCGGGGCAAAAGTTTCGCGTGCAAACACTACCAGCTACATTAGTAGCAACGACCCCCAGAATCTGCGCACTCCCCGAAAGTAGATCCGTGCCTCACAAACCAATCACCCAACTCCCTGCCGACATCCGCCGCGCGCTATGGCACCTCCGGGACGGCGGCGTCCCTCAACTGAGAGAACACCTGCGGCGCGAAAAAGCCGCCACACGTAGTTCCGGAACACCGGCCCTGCCTGCGGGAACAACATCCGCACCGTCGCGTCCTACCCATAAACCCCAGCGGCGAGGCCTCGCCATCGAAACCACCCGCCACGGCCGCCTGCACCTCGATTTCCCCGAACTCAACCCCGTCGAACGCGCACCCAGACACGCCGGCGTCCGCGTAGGCGTGATCCTCGACGACTTCTCGCTGGCCGCCTGGGGCAACGAATTCACCATCGTCGAACTCACCCCCACCGACTGGCCCAACCAGGTCACCGACCTAGACCTGATCTTCATCGAATCCGCCTGGAACGGCAACCACGGCGCCTGGCAATACCAGCTCACCGGCAACAACGCCCCCTCGCCCGCGCTGCGCGAGATGATCGCCCACTGCCGCGCGCAAAACATCCCCACCGTCTTCTGGAACAAAGAAGACCCGCCGCACTTTCACGACTTCCTCGCCACTGCCGCGCTCTTCGACACCGTCTTCACCTCGGACTCCAACAAAATCCCTGACTACCGCGAAGAACTCGGCCACGAGAACGTCTTTCCGCTAGCCTTCGCCGCCCAAGACGCAATACACAACCCCATCCGTCCGCAACACGGCTACCACGACCGCGACATCGCCTTCGCTGGCATGTACTTCGCCCACAAATTCCCCGAACGCCGCGAGCAGATGGAATTCCTGCTCGGCGCCGCCGAAGCCGTCTCACCCAAGATGGAACGCGGCCTCGAGATCTTCTCCCGCTTTCTCGGCGACGACGCCCGCTACCAGTTCCCCGGAACCCTCGGCGACCGCGTGGTCGGCTCCCTGAGCTACAACAAAATGCTCACCGCCTACAAGGCCTTTAAGGTCTTTCTCAACGTCAACTCGGTGGTGGACTCACCCTCGATGTGCGCCCGCCGCGTCTTCGAAATCACCGCCTCCGGCACGCCCGTGGTCACCACCCGCTCCGCCGCGATCCCCAACTACTTCACCGGCGACGAAGTGCCCGTCGTAGACACCCCCGAAGAAGCTCAGGGCGTGTTGCGCGGGTTGGTGCGCTCGCCCGAACTTAACTCCCGCACCGTGCACCTGGCCCAGCGCAAAATCTGGGAGGGGCACACCTACACCCACCGCGCCGAACAGGTGCTGACCGCCGCCGGAGTGCCCTTCACATCGCAAACCGCGCTGCCGAGCGTCTCGGCGTTGGTCTCCACGAACCGGCCGCACCAGCTCGAGAACGTGCTACAAACCGTGGCCGGTTTCAAAGGTGTAGACGTAGAACTCAACCTGCTCACCCACGGCTTCGAGGCGTCCGACGCCGAACTGCGCGCGCAGGCCGCCGAGCTGGGGCTAGAGAACCTGAACCTCCTCAACGCCTCCGCCGACGTGCCGCTGGGGGAGTGCCTCAACCGACTCGTGGGTGCCGCCAGTGGGGCGGTGCTCACCAAGATCGACGACGACGACCTCTACGGCCCCGACTATCTGCGCGACCTACTCTTCGCCCGCCGCTTCTCCGGGGCGGACGTCGTGGGCAAGCAGGCGCACTACATGCACCTGGAGGGCATGGGGCTGACCCTGCTCCGCAGCCCCGAACGCGAACACCGCTGGACCTCGTTCATCATGGGCCCGACCATCACCGGTTCGCGTGAGGTGTTCGAGGCCCACCCCTTCGGCTCCCTGGGGCGCGGGGAAGACACCGACTTTCTGCGCCGGGTCACCGCCTCGGGTGGTTCCATCTACTCAGCAGACCGCTTCAACTTCATGCAACTACGCTCGGCGGCGGGCGCCCACACCTGGGACGCCGGCGATCGGGAATTGCTGGGCACCGGCGTCGTTGCCTTCTACGGCCGGGGCGAGGAGAACGTGCTGGTCTGACGGTCGGCGGTTTGCACTGCCGCCTGATCCGTTGCCCGATCCGCGAACTCCCGAAAAACGCACGAATTCCCGATTAAAGCGCGAGTTCCCTGCGCAGAGCAGGGAACTCGAACAAAAATCGGGAACTCGCCGATCTGGCCGGCAGGCGCAGAGCCTACTTGGCGAGCTCAGCGATCTTGGCGGAGAACGCCTCGATGTCGCCGGGGTTGCGCGAGGTCACCACGGTGTAACCCTTGGAGTCGTCGACAACGACCTCGGAGTCTTCCCACTCGGCACCCGCGTTGCCGAGGTCGGTGCGGATGTTGGGGATGGAGGTCATCTTCACGCCGTCAACGATGTGCGCGTTGATGAACAGCCAGCCCGCGTGGCAGATGCCGGCCACGACCTTCTTCTGCTGGGTGAAGGCCTGTACGAGCGCCACGGCGTCTGAATTCATGCGCAGGTTGTCGGCGTTCAGGGTGCCGCCGGGAACCACCAGCACGTCGTAATCGTCTGCGGAAACCTCTGCCAGGGTGGCAGTTGCCTCGCCGGACTCACCGGGCTTCTCATCCAGAACCAGGGTCTTGATCTCGCCCTTTTCTTCGGCGGCGAAGGTGGTCTCAACGCCCGCTTCGGCCAGCAACTTGCCGGTCTTGAGGATCTCGTCGGTCTCCACACCGGAGTTGGTCGAAATAATCAGTGCTTTTGCCATGTCAAGCATCCTTTCTCAATACGCTCAGTATGCTTGCTATTAACTCTACACGAGACGCCCCCGCTCGGCACCACCCCGCCCTAGACCGCGCCATAACGCGCGAACGCCGCCCACCGACGTCCACGCCGGGTCGTCACCCCGCTTTGAGCTAGAATCAATACCGGCCCACATTGTTGTTACTGCACACCCAAGGAGTGCCTGCCAAATGGCCCGTATTGTAGTTGATGTCATGCTTAAGCCCGAGATTCTTGACCCTCAGGGCAAGGCAATCGCCAACGAACTGCCCCGCATCGGTCTGAACAATTTCACCGACGTTCGCCAGGGCAAGCGTTTTGAACTCACCGTGGAGGGCGAAGTCACCGACGCACTCCTGGAAGAGGCACGCCAGGCGGCAGAAGAACTCCTGTCGAACCCCGTGATCGAAGACGTAGTCAACGTTTCTGTACTGGAGGCGTAAATGGCTGAATCACTCGCTGCGAACGAAGTGCCCCTCGTCGGCGACTTCTCACAGGCGTCCACCAACAGCGCGCTCAAAGACGTACGCGTCGGCGTGGTCACCTTTCCCGGCACCCTCGACGATCGGGACGCCTCCCGCGCCGTGACGCTCGCCGGCGGCACCGCCGTGCCCCTCTGGCACGACGACGCCGACCTCAAGAACGTCGACGCCGTGGTGATCCCCGGCGGCTTTTCCTACGGCGACTACCTGCGCGCCGGCGCCATCGCCGCCAAGGCCCCCGTGATGACCGAGGTCATCGCCGCCGCCACCTCAGAGGCCGCCCTGCCCGTGCTGGGAATCTGCAACGGCTTCCAGATCCTCACCGAGTCGCACCTGCTGCCCGGTTCGATGATCAAGAACGACCACCGCAAGTTCATCTGCCGCGACCAGGTACTGCGCATCGAAAACAACCAGACCTCCTGGACCTCCGACTTCGACAAGTCCCAGGAGATCGTGGTGGTGCTCAAGAACCAAGACGGTCAGTACGTCGCCGACCAGAAGACCCTCGACATGCTCGAGGCAGAGAACCGCGTGGCCTTCCGCTACGTGGGCTTCAACCCCAACGGTTCGCGCAACGACATCGCCGGCATCACCAACGAGCGCGGCAACGTCGTGGGTCTCATGCCCCACCCCGAGCACGCCGTGGAGCCCGGCTTCGGCCCCAGCTCCTCGGGCTTCGGCGATGTCGAGTTGCGCGGCGGTGCAGACGGCATCGGCGTGTTCACCTCGTTGCTGAACTCCATCGTCAACGGCAAGTAACCGCCTGCTCGAACACAAAGGATTGACTAAACACATGAGTGATAAGCAGTTCAACCTGGACACCGTTGAGCACGCAGCGGCCACCCCAGACACCGAACTTCCCTGGGCAGAGCTCGGCCTGAAAGAAAACGAGTTCAACGACATTGTGAAGATCCTCGGCCGCCGTCCCACCGCGGCGGAGCTGGCCATGTACTCCGTGATGTGGTCCGAGCACTGCTCCTACAAGTCGTCGAAGATTCACCTCAAGCAGTTCGGTGAGAAGGTCACCGACGAGATGAAGAAAGACCTTATGGTCGGCATCGGCGAAAACGCTGGCGTGATCAACATCGGCAACGGCTGGGCCGTGACCTTCAAGATCGAGTCGCACAACCACCCCTCCTACGTAGAGCCCTACCAGGGTGCGGCAACCGGCGTGGGCGGCATCGTCCGCGACATCATCTCCATGGGCGCCCGCCCCGTGGCCGTCATGGACCCGCTGCGCTTCGGCGCCATCGACCACCCCGACACCGCCCGCGTGCTGCCCGGCGTGGTCTCGGGTATCGGCGGTTACGGCAACTCGCTGGGCCTGCCCAACATTGGCGGCGAGGTCGAATTCGACGAGTGCTACCAGGCTAACCCGCTGGTCAACGCCCTGGCCGTGGGCATCATGCGCCACGAAGACATCCGCCTGGCCAACGCCTCGGGCGTGGGCAACAAGGTCATCATGTTCGGCGCCCGCACCGGTGGCGACGGCATCGGCGGCGCGTCCGTGCTGGCTTCCGAATCGTTCGACGACTCCAAGCCCTCCAAGCGCCCCGCCGTGCAGGTGGGCGACCCCTTCGCCGAGAAGGTGCTCATCGAGTGCTGCCTCGAGCTGTTCAAGGGCGAGGTCATCGAGGGCATCCAGGACTTCGGCGCGGCAGGCATCTCCTGCGCGACCTCCGAAATGGCCTCCAACGGCGACGGCGGCATGCACGTCGACCTGACCAAGGTGCTGTTGCGCGACGAAACCCTCACCCCCGGTGAGATCCTCATGTCTGAGTCGCAAGAACGCATGATGGCGGTCGTGACCCCCGAGAACCTCTCCCGCTTCGAAGAGATCATGCACAAGTGGGACGTCGAGTACTCGATCCTCGGCGAGGTTACCGACACCGGCCGCCTGGTCATCGAGTGGGACGGCGAAGTCATCGTGGACGTCGACCCCAAGACCGTCGCCCACGACGGACCCACCTACGAGCGCCCCTACGCCCGCCCCGAGTGGCAGGACGAACTGCTGGCCAACCACTTCACCGGTTCTGCCGCAGACGACTCCCGCCCCACCGGCGAGGCGCTGGGCCAGGCCATCGTGGACTTCATGGGCTCAGCAAACATGTGCGACAAGTCCTGGATCACCAACCAGTACGACCGCTACGTGCAGGGCAACACCGCGCTCTCCATGCCGGATGACTCCGGCGTGATCCGCGTGGATGAAGAAACCGGCGCCGGCGTGGCCATCGCCACCGACTGCAACGCTCGCTTCACCTACCTCGACCCCTACGAAGGCGCGCGTGCCTCCCTGGCAGAGGCCTACCGCAACGTGGGAACCGTGGGCGCGCGTCCGGCAGCGGTCTCTGACTGCCTGAACTTTGGCTCGCCCGAAGACCCGGACGTCATGTGGCAGTTCGTCGAGGCCGTACGCGGCATCGCCGACGGTTGCAAGGAGCTCGGCGTGCCCGTGACCGGCGGTAACGTCTCGCTGTACAACCAGACCTCCGGCAAGGCCATCAACCCCACCCCGGTGGTCGCGATGCTCGGCGTGATGGACGACGTCACCCGCCGCACCCCGTCCGGTTGGCAGCCGACCCACGATGGTCAGGCGATCTACCTGCTCGGCACCACCGCCGACGAGTTGGACGGCTCCGAGTGGGCCCGCTACAAGGGTCACCTGGGCGGCCAGCCGCCGAAGGTGGATCTGGCCAAGGAGAAGGAACTGGCCGACATCCTGGTCAACATGAGCCGCGACGGCATGATCGACGCCGCCCACGACGTCTCCGCCGGTGGTCTGGCGGCCGCTCTCGCCGAGGCCTGCCTGCGCTTCAACGTCGGCGCCCGCGTGGGACTGGGCGAGGTCGCCGAGCGTGACGGCCTGGACATCTTCACCCTGCTCTTCTCGGAGTCGCTGGGTCGCGTGGTCGTTTCGGTGCCGCGTTCCGAGGAGGTCCGCTTCAAAGACATGTGCACCGCCCGCAACTTCCCCTACGCCCGCATCGGCGTGGTAGACGCGGCTTCCGGTGCGTTGGATATCCAGGGCGAGGCGTCCATCACGCTGGACACCCTGCGCGAGTCGTGGTCGGGCAAACTGGCCGCTCACTTCGGTGAGGTGGCCCAGGGCTAGCCCTTCCCCCGCTGATCCGCGAGTTCCCGATTTTTGTGCGAAATCCCTGCTGTGCGCAGGGAAATCGTGCAGAAATCGGGAACTCGGGTTTTTAAGAGTTAAATCCCTCGTGGAAGTCGGTCATCAGCCCGCGCGAGGTGGCCTTGCGGTTCTCCAAGCTCTCCTTCAGCGCCATGACGGACGCCCGGGTGAAGACGAACGGGGAACCGGCGGTTTCCAGCCCGCCCTCCTCGGCCCAGGAAAGCACCGTGTAATCGGAGACGCCCAGAAAGGCGGCGACTTCTGCCAGGGGCATGGTGTTGTTGTCAGTCATTGAAGCTCCTTCATCCTTGGTCTGATCGTCGAGTTCCCGATTTTTGTGCGAAATCCCGGCTACGCGCACGGAAAACGTGCAGAAATCGGGAATTCGCGGATCTTGTTAGAGGCAAGCGAGCAGGCGGCGGCGTACCTCCACCGACCGCTCGGCGAACGCCCGCTGCTGCCGCACGAACTCGGCCTTACCCTCCGGGTTTTCCACCTTAACGGGTTCGAAACCCCAGTTCCGCAGGTCGTACGGGGCCGCCTTCATATCCAGCTGCCGTACCTCCCAGGCCAGCTCGAAGGCATCCATCACCAGCTCGGAGGGCACCAGCGGCAACAGCTTGTACGCCCACTTGTAGACGTCCATGTTGGCGTGCATGCACGAGGGTTGCTCGAGGTGTCGTTGCTCCTCACGCGTCGGTTGGATCTCGTTCAGCGGCGCGGCCTGCGGCATAAAAAATCGGAAGGCGTCGAAGTGCGAACAGCGGATGCGGTTGTTCTCCACCACCGCGTCGGTGCCCGCCGCGCCCAGGCGCAGATCCAGGTACTCGTGGCGGATGTTGTTTTCCTCCGACTTATACGCCATCGCCCACTCGTGCAGGCCAAAACAGCCGAAGAACCCCGGCTTCTCGGCGGTGTTCGAGAGGATCTCGCGGGTGAAGTTCACCGCGGTCTCGCGCTTCTCCAGAAACGCGGCGACGTCTACCACCGCGGACACCGCCCGCAGCTTCTCGTCGCCCGCCCGCTCGGCGGGGAGGCCGGCGCTCAACAACTCGGCCTCGGTCGCGGGCCGGTAGAACTTGCGTTCGACCACCTCGGGTGCGTTCAACAGAATCACGCCCGCCCCGGGGTGCCAGCGCTTAAACTGCCCCGGCTTGAGGGTGTAGTAGGTGAACAGGAAGTCCTCGACCGGGTGCTTCTCGCCCCGGTTCCGCCGCTGCACGAACGGGTCGGCGAAGCGCGCCGCCCGCCGCTCGTGGGCGGCGGCCAGCTCGCGCCACTGTTCTGCCTCTAAAACTCGCATCCCACCATTCTATGGGTGCGGCGCCGGGTTAGCGGCCGGTGCCGCCGTAGACGGTGGCCTCGCCCTCGGCGTCCAGGCCGAAAGCGGTGTGGATGGCGCGCACGGCTTCATCCAGCTTGTCCAGCTCGGTGATGACCGAGATGCGGATCTCCGAGGTGGAGATCATCTGCACGTTCACGCCTGCGGAGGAGAGCGCGTCGAAGAACTTGAACGAGATGCCCGGGTTAGCCTTCATGCCCGCACCGACCAGGGACAGTTTGCCGATCTCGTCGGTGAAGGTGATGTCGGTGAAGCCGAGTTCTTCCTTCGCCAGCGAGATGGTGGCGACGGCCTTGTCGGTCTGATCCTGCGGCAGGGTGAAGGTGATGTCGGTGACGCCGGTGCGGTCGGTCGGCACGTTCTGCACGATCATGTCGATGTTGATGTTGGCCTCGTTCAGCAGGCCGAAGAGCTTGGCGGCGGAACCGGGAACGTCGGTCACACCCACCACGGTGACCTTAGCCTGGCTACGATCGTGCGCAACACCAGAAATGAGCGGCTGTTCCAAGGGGATCTCCTTACCATAAGTGGGTTTGAATTCTTCGGGATCGCTGGGGATAACGATCGTACCTTCCAGCTGCGAGAAGGACGAACGAACGTGAAGCTTCAGGTTGAAGCGACGGGCGTACTCCACCGAGCGAAGGTGAAGAATCTTCGACCCGTTGGCTGCCATCTCCAGCATCTCTTCACTGGTGATGGTATCGAGCTTGTGGGCGCTGGGCACCACGCGCGGGTCCGCGGTGAACACGCCGTCGACGTCTGAGTAAATCTCACAGACGTCCGCATTGAGGGCGGCGGCCAGCGCAACTGCGGTGGTGTCGGAACCACCGCGGCCCAGGGTGGTGATGTCGTGGGTTTGCCGGTTCATGCCCTGGAATCCGGCGACGATCGCCACGCAGCCTTCGTCGAGGGCTTCGCGAATGCGCTTGGGATCGACCTCCACGAGGCGGGCGGAGCCGTGCACGCCGTCGGTGATCATGCCGGCCTGCGAACCGGTGAACGACTTGGCCTCAACGCCCTCTTGGTCGTTGATGGCCATCGCCAGCACGGCCATCGAGATGCGCTCGCCGGCAGTCAGGAGCATGTCTAGCTCGCGGGAGGGGCCAGCTTGGGTGGTGACCTCGGCGGCGAGATCCAGGAGGTCGTCGGTGGTGTCGCCCATCGCGGAAACCACCACGACCACGTCGTTGCCGGCCCGGCGAGTGTCCGCAACGCGACGGGCAACGCGCTTGATGCCTTCGGCATCGGCAACGGAAGACCCACCGAACTTCTGGACAATTAGGCTCATCGAACTACTCCAGTTCTAACATCGTGGACACCCGGGGCAGGGTTCCCCGGTGGTTTCATGGTACGCGAGGGGGCGGGGTCGGAGCGAAACGCGTTCCATTAAGTGGTAATGCTACGTAGGTTACGGGTTTTTACGGGTGGGCAGTTTGGGCGGGGGTCTGTTGTGTAACGTTCCGTGGGGTTGTGGTTGTTTTTTGTGGTGTTTCTTCCTGGGGGGGGTCTTCCCGCGGCGGCCGGCCCGACAGTGATTCTTCGGTTCTGACCGTGAATTTGCGAACCAGTGGCCGTTCTGACCGCGAATTGTTCGAAATGACCGCCACTTTGCGGTTATTTCGCAGCTTTCACGGTCAGGAGCATCGAGGGGCGACCGCGAAAGTCCCTCCGCGACCATACATTTCTGGTCGTTAAGGGACTTTCGCGGTCGCAAACCCCGGGCCCCCGTACCTTAGCGGTCGCAAACCCCTGGCACTGCGCTCACCGGCGCGACCAGTCGTTCAAAAGCCACCGAGTCCAGAACCACAGAGCTACAAGAACCGCACCACTTCCACCCAATACTCCAAGGGCGCGCGGATGATCAGCTCCCCAGAGCGCACCCGCTACGTACCCTGTCATCAGACTGAGGTTCACGATCCATCTGAAAGCCGCCCAGGCGCGTCCTTGTGCATGACCTGGAACCCCCTTCATGATGGTTGAACAGACGCTAGCGTTGAAACATCCGTTGGCCGTACTGCCCAACAAGAACATGGCGACCAGTAAGTAGAACCCCGGTATGAAGACGTTGGTAGCACCAATCACGAGACCCATCGTGAGCGAAGAAAAAGACATCACCTGCAGGGGCGCCAGCCTAAATCTCCGACACAAAAAACCGCCCACGATGATCCCGGTTGCCCAACAAGCTGAGGTGATGCCGAAGCGTAGCGGGTCAAGACCGATGATGTTGACCAGTACAAAAACATTGGAAATATCGTCGAGGGAGGTCCCCAGAACAGTACCTATCAAAAGGAAAATACCGGACCATCCAAAAACCTCTTTGCGGTTGAGAATGTGCAGACCGTCGAAGAAACCCTTCGGTGCGGGCGACATGTCTGGGGAGAGCGCTTGCGGAGTGGAGACCAAAAAACCGGCACCAGCGAATAACACCAGAGTTAAGGCGTTGAACGACAACAATAACGACAACGCGTTGGCACCGATGCCGAGGCCGCCCAAAGCAACCCCCGCAATATCGGCGATACCCGCAATGCCCGTCAAGGTCCCCGCAGCGCGCTCGGAGTCAGTCGCGTAGTGCGTTACCAATTTGCGACTGGTCGTGCCTAAGAGGGCTGACATGGTGCTCACCAGCGCCGAAGCCCCCACAATAACCGGCCAGGTGGGCGCTAAAGCCATTACTCCATATGCTATCGCGCTCACTAGTAAAGACGTCGGCCACCACCAGGCTCGCGCAGTATGGTCAACGAGATGGCCGCCGACTAATCCCAGCAGGATCCCAGGAAGCAAATTTGCCATCAAAACCGAGGAAAGCGCCAGCGAAGAACCCGTTTGTGCAGCTAACAGGGTAAATCCAATGGCCGCCACGGACTGACCCAATGCCGAGAGGAAAATCCCCGCGAAGAGCAAGCGCCGGCTAATGGTAGATGAAAGTTTCATGGGGAGACTCTCTCTACAAGCGGCACTATGCCAGATCAGCCTTGGACGGCGCCTGCCTTACCGGCGCGAAATCGACCGGGGCGGCGCGTCCAGCGAGGTAGTCGGGCAGCCAGAGTTCCTCCCATTCGGGGGCCTCATTGTGCAGGACGGTCCCGGCGCGGCTCTCGAGTTGCGTCGCCAGCCAATAGTTGCCGCGGGCGTCCCGCTCGAGGTACCCGTACTCGACCAGCTCGCGGCGCAGGAACGCGAAGTCGCTCCACAGCGCACCCAGGATCTCGTTGACCTCGGGCTCGGTATAGGTGCGCCCGGGGATGAAGAAATTGACCAAAAAGAGCAGGGCGTGGGCGCGCGAACGACGCTTAGCGGGCCAGGTCGTGAATCGGGCGCCGTCGGAGAATCGCTGAACCACGGTGCGGTGCTCGGCCAGCGCTGACTCGGTGCGGGCGGCGAACTCCGCTCGGCGCTCGGCGATGAGGTCGGCCCGGGCGGAGGTAAAGTTCTGACCAGTTTCGGCCATGCGGGCGCGGATGAGGGCCTTGAAATTGCTGTGGGCAGTCATAAGTACGTCGACTTTCTCGCATCCTAGCCTGCGGTTTCGAAGTCGGAAACTTACGTGGAGCCTGTGCCGGCCCGTGTACCCGAGAAGTCTGTTCCCTTCCCGCCTGGCCCGGTTGCTAGGACGCCGGGGTCGCGGTAGGCGGTGGGTGCGCCTTGGATGCCATGATAGCAGGCGGGGCACCGGGTTCCGAGGTTGCGACCGTCGAAGTCCCTCCGCGACCGTACGTTTCCGGTCATTGAGGGACTTCTGCGGTTGCAAGCGCGCTTGGCGCGGACTCACTTAGTCGCGAGCGGTCGCCCCTCGAGGCTCCTGACCGCGAAAACTGCGAAATGACCGCAAAGTGGCGGTCATTTCGAACAATTCGCGGTCGGAACCCTTCCGTTTCAAAATTTCGCGGTCATGACCGGCGGAAGCACGGGGCGTTCTCTCGCAGCGGTTGGGCGGGAGTAGTTTACCCGCAGCCTAGACCGTAGCGGAGTTAGGTCCAGGGGTTCACGTAGCGGCGGCCCGGGATCGGCGGGACGTCCGGCTTCGGGGTGCGCAGCGGCGTCTGACGTAGCTCCTCGAGGCGCTGTTCGTAGGACGCCCGCCGCTCCGCGCGCTCGCGATCGGCGGCTTCATCGGCGGTTTCGTCGGCACGTTCGGATTCGAGGGTTTCATCGGTGGAGAAGTCGCCAGGTTCATCAGCGGCATCGTCGGCGGATTCACCGGTTAACCCGGCGGCCTCGACCTCCTCGGCGAGTTGCTCGTCGGCGGGCTCACCGGTCACGGTGGTCTCGGCGTCGGCCTTGGCATCGGTCTCCACGGCGGGGGCCTCAGCATCTTCACCCGAACCCGATTCAGTCTCAGAACCGACACCGGCCTGCGCCTCCAGCGTTTGCTCGATCAGCGGCTCGTTCAGGGTACCTTGTTCGGCCTCACCCGAGCCCGCTACACCCGAGCCCTCGGCACCCGAGCCAGAACCGGCGTCCGGGCTGTCGTCCAGATCGTCGAACATCGAACCCGTCCAGCGCTTCTTTGACTCGGCCACCTGCGCCTCATGCCGTTGTTGCTCGGCGGCGCGGGCCGACTCGTCCGCCTCGACGGCCTCCTCGAAATCCTCCGCCGGGTTCGACTCAACCCCGCGGTTGCCCTCCGAAATCACGCGGCGGCCCTCCAGCGCGCGTCCTAGGGTGATCTCGTCGGCGTATTCGAGGTCGCCGCCCACGGGCAGGCCCGAGGCCAGGCGCGAGACGCGGATTCCCAGCGGCACCAGCAGACGCGAAATGTAGGTTGCGGTTGCCTCACCCTCCAGGTTGGGGTCCATAGCCAGGATGATCTCGTTGATGCGTTCATCCGAGAGACGAGCTACCAGCTCGCGGATGCGCAACTGTTCCGGGCCCATGCCGGCCAGCGGGTTAATGGCTCCACCCAACACGTGGTAGCGGCCGGTGAACGCGCGGGTACGCTCGACCGCCACGACGTCCTTGGACTCCTCAACCACACACAGCGCCGAGGGGTCGCGGCGGTCGTCGCGGCAGATCGCGCAGAGCTTGGTCTCCGAGACGTTGCCGCAGACCTCGCAGAAACTCACGGTTTTCTTCACCGTGGCGATCGCCGAGGTCAGCTTCTCCATCTCCATCGAGTCGGCGTTCAGGATGTAGAACGCGATGCGCTGCGCAGACTTCGGCCCCACGCCCGGCAAACGACCGAGCTCGTCGATGAGGTTCTGAACCGCGGCATCGTACATGCGTTCCTCCTAAAAGTTTCGGGTGCACGGGCCTACTGTCCGTGCAGTTTCTCCTCGATCACCACACCGCCGAGAATCTTCTCGACCGCTCGCTGACCGATCAGCACCGCCGACTCCAACGCCTCGTCGTCGTCTGAGGCGGTGAACTCCTCCGGGGCCTGTCCCGCGGCCGGGCCGCGCTGATTCTGCTGGACGGCACGCTGACCACCCTCGATCTGCGCGGCGAAGCGCTCGCGGAAACCGCGGCGACCTCCCGGACGCTGCCCTGCGTTTCGCTCGTGGGCAGGGTTGGTCTCACCGGGGTTCGTCCCGCCAGAAACCTCAGCTCTGCCGGACGCCCCCTCGTGGCCGGGCGCCCCAGAGCCGGGCTGCTCACCCTGGGGTTCGCCAGGGGCCAGCGGTGCCCGGCCGAGCGGGGGAGTGCCGCCGGCAAGTGGTGGAACCCCTTCGCTCATCTCGTTGTACTGGGCCCCGCCGTTCGGGGCCTGGCTAAAATCCTGTGAACGCTCCTCGGTGGCGGAACCGCGCGGGTTTCCGGGGTCGGCCTCTACCTCCCCGGCGCTAGGGTCGGGGTCGGGAATGTTGGAATGCTCGGGGTCCGCGGGCTCCACCGACCCGTCGGCGATCCCCGTGTTGGGCGTGTAGCCCTCGGGAACGTGAGCCGCCTCGTCCTGATCGGCGGGCTGGTCGTTTGGGGCGTGCGGCACGTCGGCGGAATCAGGGCCGTTGGGCTGATTCGGCTCACCCTCGTTCGGGGGCGAGGACTGGCCGGAGCGGTCGGCGTCGGTCTCTTTGGCGTCCTCTGCGTCCGGAGCGGCCGAGATGTCGGGGCGACGCCAGCGTCCGGAGGAAGGGTGGTTCTCCCGCGCGGCTTCTTCCTCCGGGCTGTGGTGCCCGGCCTCTCCCTCGATCACGCGCAACTGCGGCCCGGTCTCGGGGTTGGGGTCGTCGTAGGGAGGTTCGTCCTGCGGGGGTTCCTCGGGTAGCGGGGCGTCGTCATTGGGGATCGAGGCGACCTCCCAATCGGTGACCGGGTTGTTCCAGTCTTCGGTGCTCCACTGCGGGGCTTCGTTGGTGCGCGGCTGGCCGTGGGCGCGCCATGCCTCCTCACCTCCCCGCGGGCCCTCGGCGATCGGGGCCGAAGCGCCGCCCTGCTGGGGCCGCTGAGAGGACTGTTGAGGAGCCTGTTGCGACTGTTCCGAAGAGGTCGGCTGCGGTCGCGACGCCGGTTGCTGCTCGTGGGGCGGCGTCTGCTTCGGCGCTCCCTGCGGGCCGCGCGACGGGTTGCCGCTCTTATCGACCTCGGCGTGAATGTCCACCTCGAGCTGGAGCACCTCGTGCAATGCGGTCTTCAACTCGGCGATGTGATCCTTCACCCGGCGCAGGGTCGTGATGTCGGCGCGGATATACAGCGCACCTCCCTCAAACTTCGAGGGGGTACACCGCGCGAACCACGTGCGCGCCTGCGGCGACTGCACATGGCCCACGACCTCTTGCCACGCGTTAGCCACCATCTGCACGGTGTTGTTCCCGCGCGGTCGGTTGCCCTGGCCGCCTTGGTTGCCTGGGCTGCCCTGGGAACCCGACGGGCTCTGCACCGGCCCGCGCGACCCCGTCTCTTGCGCCGGGGTCTGAGTGGCACCGGCCTGCTGCTCCCGGCGCAGATTTGCCAGGGGAGCGGTTTGAGGTTGTGCGGGCTCCGGGGCCTGGCCCGGGTGCTGGGGTTGCACCGCGCGATCAGGTTGAGTGCGATCCGGCTGGGTGCGGTCTGTCTGCGCACGGTCCTGCTGAGGAGCCACGCGGTCCTGAGGTTGGCTCGGTCGGGGTCGCCGGGACGGCCGCTCACCGGCGTCCTGCCCGGAACCGGCGGCAGAACCCTGCCCGCCGCTCACACCCTGACCGGCACCGGCAGCCGCGGGGAAGTCCCCGTTGGCCACTCGGCGCTCGAGCCGATCCAGGCGCGCGCCGACCCCGCCGATCGTCTTTTCGGACGCCGGGAGCAGGATGCGTGCGCACAGCAACTCGAGGTGTAGTTGCGGGGACGTCGCCCCGCTCATCTCGTTGAGCGCCGAGTTCGTGGTATCGGCCGCGCGGGAGAGCTCGGCGTGACCGAACATCTCGGCCTGCTCACGCAAGCGGGTGAGCTGATCTTGGCTCATGCCACGCAGAATCGCCTGGGCGGAATCCGGCACGGCCTGCACGATGATGAGGTCACGGAAACGTTCGAGCAGATCTTCCACGAAACGGCGTGGATCTTGCCCGGTCTGCACCACCCGGTCTACCGCGGCGAAAACCTCTGCAGCATTGCCTGAGGCGAAGGCCGAGACGACCTCGTCGAGCAGTTCCCCGTGGGTGAACCCCAACAGGGCCACGGCGAGATCATAGGTAATCCCGCGGTCATCGGACCCGGCCATGAGCTGATCGAGGATCGACAGCGAATCACGCACCGACCCGCCGCCGGCACGAACCACCAGCGGCAGCACGCCGTCTTCAACCTGCACGCCCTCTTCGTCGCAGAGCTTTTGCAGGTAGGCGAGCAGAGTCTCGGGCGGAACCAGACGGAACGGGTAGTGGTGGGTACGCGAACGGATCGTGCCGAGCACCTTGTTCGGCTCGGTCGTGGCGAAGATGAACTTGATGTGTTCCGGGGGTTCTTCGACGATCTTCAGTAGCGCGTTGAAACCCTCACGGGTGACCATGTGCGCCTCGTCGATGATGAAGATTTTGTAGCGGTCACGCACCGGGGCGAAGGTGGCGCGTTCGCGCAGGTCGCGGGCGTGGTCCACACCGCCGTGGGACGCGGCGTCCATCTCGATGACGTCCAGCGAGCCGCCGCCGTCGCGGGAGAGCTCCCGGCAGGAATCACACTTTCCACAGGGGGTGGGGGTGGGGCCTTCCACACAGTTCAGGCAACGCGCCAGGATGCGCGCGGAGGTGGTCTTGCCGCAACCGCGCGGGCCGGAGAACAGATAGGCATGGTTGACGCGATCGTTGGCGAGCGCAGTCATCAGCGGCTCGGTCACGTGCTCCTGGCCGATGACGTCGGCGAAGGATTCCGGGCGATAGCGACGATAAAGTGCGGTACTCACAGCTCAACCCTATACGTTCGTGTGGTGGATAAAGAATCTGTGTTCAGTCTACTGAGGGGGACTGACAATATAAGCCGATTTTTCTGCTGGCGAGAGGTTTAACGGGGTGTGTGTTGGGGGAATTTTGGGCATGAAAAGACCCCTTACGCACCCGTCAGAGCCCAGATACCCTTGCTGCCTTCCGGCCCTGGGGGAGTTCTCCAAGATAACGCCACGTAAGGGGCTTCTAAGAGTGTACCCGATTCGTTCGGGATGTGAAAACTGGGGGGTGGGTGCCGGGGTCTCCTCGCCGAGAGGCCGGTTCACTGCTGAGAGGCCGTCCTGCATACGGCCTTTCGACGCTGGGGCGGCCTTTCGGCGAAATATAGGCGGAGAAAACGTAGCGATCCCAGGGCACACAAAAACCCCGCATCATCTGTGCAGATGATGCGGGGTTTGATGGCGGAGGATGGGGGATTTGAACCCCCGAGGGCGTGAACCCAACACGCGTTCCAGGCGTGCGCCATAGGCCGCTAGGCGAATCCTCCAGGCGTTGCTTAGCTACACATAGTGTAACTTCACGAAAGCGAACGGATAAAAGCTTACCGAAGCTCGGCCCGCTTTGCAATCTGAGAACCGCACCCGCCCGGGTTAGGTGCACCACATGCCGGACGTGGGGGCAGGCGTTGGGTATAAGGCGCGCTCCGACCAGGTGCACCACATGCCGGATGTGGGGGGGGTAGGTACGCCACACGTTGGGCCAGATCCACCCACCCTGGCTACTTCTCCCAGACACCTGTCGGCCGTCGACCACCCCGACGGTCAGAATTGTCCGCCAACCGGCCCCCATACCGGGCCATCCCGTACCCATATATGTAGTGTTTGCCCAGGTCACATTGGTTTTGTTGTAAATTGAAAGACGCGCAACTCGTGAGAGTAGCCGCAGGGAAATTACTCGCAAATACCCGCTCCGCGGATCATATGACGCCTGGCACCCGGTGGCGACTCGGTCTCAACGCACGTAGTTGCACAGACCCCGCATCCGAGGCTGAAGCGTCCTGCCCGCTACGCCCCTTTAGAGCCGAATACGCCTACTCCCTAGTGCAAAGGCACACAGCAAGCATGGAATTCGTCTCAACTTACCTCTCCGGCCAGCCCTTGATCACCAGCAAGGCCTGGTTCTACGCGCGCAAGGTCAACGTGGCGGCCACCGCAGACTGGGCCCGCTACATCGAAAAGGTCGGCGTCAACACCTGGCTCGACCAGCAGCTCAACCCCGAATACCTCGCCGAACCCAGCGCCTATGAGACCGAACGGAAGGCGTTGTTCCCGAGCATGTTCATCGACGCCCCCGGCAACAAGACCCGCGACCGGCACTTCTGGGACACCTTTCAGCCCGGCGCGAAGAATCACCCCTACGACGTGAGCGTCTACGTGCTCGAGGCGGCCCTGCATCGCCTCTGGCGCTCCAACAAGCAGCTTCAGGGCACCATGGCCCTGTTCTGGGCAGACATGCTGGCCGCCACCATCGAAAAGGCCCCCGACGGTTACCACGACTACGTCTGCCTGCTTTTCGAGGGCGCACTGGGCAAGTACAAAGACTTGCTCTGGTGCATTACCACCAGCCAAACCATGGCGCTGTTCCTCGACAACAACACGAACACCCGCTTCGCACTCAACGAGAACATGGGTCGCGAACTGATGGAATTGCACGGTTGGGGCCCCGAAAAGGGTTACACCGAGCAAGACGTCGTGAATGTCTCCAAGCTGCTGACCGGCCTGCGCGGCAACACCAACGAAGAGTTCGCCGAGGCCCGTCCTGACCTGCACTACTTCGGCCCGCTGACCGTGGCCGGCCGCACCTTCCGCAACGGCGGCTCCACCCCCACCGCGATGTACCGCACCGCCCGCGAACTCACCGATTACATCGCCGGCGACCGCCTCACCGGTCTGCGCATCGCACGCCGTTTGATCCAGTACTTCGTCGGCCGAGACCAAAGCTACGAAGAGCTGGCGCAGAAGCTCGCGACCGTCTACGTCAACAACGACACCGACGTGCGTCCCATGCTCAAGCAGCTCTTGACCTCGCCGGAGTTCCTGGCCTCTGGTGGTAAGACGGTTCGCCGCCCGTGGACGGTGCTGTGCTCCATCATGGCGGCCGGCAACGTGAAGATGCGCGGCTGGCACAACCTCTCCGATACCTCCACCATCGCCGCGCCGCTGTATCGCATGTACCTCACACTGAAGTACAACACCGGTGGCGTGCCCTTCGACGCCCCCGCCACCAACGGTTACTCGCTGGACGCCCACGACTGGATCAACTCGGTCAGCTACGCGGCGCCCTCGCAGTTCAACCGCTACGCCAACTACGTCGACACCTGGGACGGCAACGCGGCCGATAGCTTCTCGCGCTGGGCCGAACCGATCGTCTGGAGCAAGCGGGTGGGCATCACCCTCGGATCCACCTCGATCGTGGACGCCGCAGGCAAGATCTTCCGTTACCTCACCGGATACGAACCCAACAACGCCGAGATCATCAACGCCATCGCCGCCTACGCCACCGTGCGCGACGAGGCTACGGTCATGACGGCTCGTCCTGCACAGGGTGCCGTGCGCAACGAGGAGCAGGTGCGCCGCATGGTCGACGCCACCCTGACCTGCCCGCACTTCCTCATCAGCTAACCCACGACCCACTGGCTCCACGACGTAGATTCGCAAAAGGACTTCCCCATGAAACCCCTGAAAACTCTTTTCCTCAAGGACGACGCCCTGCACCAGGTGCACCACCACTCCGGCGACGACCGCCGCAACTTTCTGGTGGACACCGAAACCGGTGAGACCGTCAAGTCGATCGACCAGGCCAACCGCATCGCGCTCGACCGCATGATGCGCAAGGCCGGTTCTCGAGACGTCAAGCGCCGCACCCTGCTGGCTGGCGGCGCGGGTGTACTCTCGCTGAGCTCGCTCATGCTCACCGAGGCGGCCGCCCCGCGCTACGCCTACGGCGCCGAGCCTCTCGGCGACGGCACCGTGCTGGTGATGATCTACCTGCGCGGCGGTGCCGACGGCCTCTCCCTGGTCACCCCGTACAACGACGACTACTACAACTCTCACCGCAAGAGCACCCGCAAGACCCTGGGTATGACCGGGACTTACAAGCTCAACAGCACCTTCATGCTGGCCCCCGAGATGGCCGGGTTGAAGAGCGCCTGGGTGGCTGGTGACCTCTCGATCGTGCACTCGGTGGGCATCGACAACAACACCCGCTCGCACTTCACCAACTACGCCATGGCCGACCGCTCGGCGCCGGTGCAGTACAAGACCGGGTGGTTGGCCCGCCTGCTGGACGTCACGGCCGACAACCGCTCGCAGTTCCGCGCCTTCTCACACGCCTCCCGACTGGCCGGCGCCTTCTACGGTGCCGATCAGGATCTGCTGGCGATCAACAGCTTCGACGACTTCAAGATCCGCAGCAACGCGCTCGACACCGCCACAATCAACGGCGTGGCCAACCGCGTGGCGAAGGCGGTCGGCGGCGAGCTCGGCAACACCGCGCGTCATACCCTCAACGGGATGAGCGAGGTGCGCGCCCTCGCCGCCGCCGGTTACACCCCGGCCAACGGCGCCAACTACGGATCCTCGGAGCTGGGCCGGTCGATGCGGGACATCGCGCAGATCATCAAGGCCAACAAGGGTGTGCAGGTGGTCACGGTCGACCACGGCGACTGGGACACCCACCGCGGCCAGCGCGAACGACTCAACGGTCTGGCCCGCGAACTCGGCGATGCTTTGGGCGCGTTCTACCAAGACATGGGCCCGGTGCGCATGCAGAAGGTCGTGGTGATGACGGTCTCCGAGTTCGGCCGCACCACCATCGAGAACGCCTCCCACGGAACCGACCACGGCGCGGGCAACTTCTCGTTCATCCTCTCGGGCAAGGCGACCGGAAAGATCGCCGGCGGCGCATGGAGCGGCCTGAAGAACTCGCAAGACAAGGACAACGCGATCCACACCGACTACCGCTCGCTGGCGGCCGAGGTAATGTCTAAGGGCCTCGGTGTGGACGCCGCCCGCATCGCGCAGGTGCTCCCCGGCTTCACGCCGCAGCCGGTGGGCGTGCTGAACTAGGCGCTCGCCCGGGTTAGGACGCCGCGCTCAGGCGCACCGGGTTGCCTGCGGCGTCCACCCGTACGGGATTGCCGGCGGCATCGAAGCGGGCACCCAGCCCCAACTGAATGAAACGAATCGTGGCGTCGATCTGTGCCTGGCGGGCCTCGGCAGACTCGGTGGCACCGGTGCGGTCAGCCGAAGAATTCAGCGAACCGTGCACGAGGTGCGCCAGCTGTCGCAGGTCGGCGCGCGGGATGAACCCCTGGCTCATGGCCTCGGCGAGGATGTTCGCCAGCACCTTTTGAAGCTCTGCAACGTGCTGACCGAGCTTGGCGTACGACTCGGGGGAGAGCACCGAGCGCATGGCCGGGCCGGGCGGCATGTGATGCAAGGAGAGTCGCTCAATCTCTAGGCGGATGTAGATCCCCAGCTTCTCGATGGGGTTGTGAATGCCGGTCAATCCTTCCTCGAGGTCGCCGAGGAACTTGTCGGTTTCGTCCATCGCGTAGGCGATCAGTAGCTCGCCCATGTCTGCGAAGTAGTTGTAGACAGCGGTGCGGCCGATACCGGCGTTCTTCGCCACGTCTGTCATGGTCAGCCCGGGCAGGCCCTTGGTGTAGAGCAAGCGGCCGAAGGAATCGAGGATGGCGCGCTTGGTGTTTTCGCGTTGGGCGGCGTTGGTGGCTGCAGAGATACGTGGCATGGTGACAGTTTAGCCCAAGATGTCACCACCCGGTGACGGATTCTTAGAATCTGTCAGCGTATTCACAGTGAGTAACTCCACTCCTCACAGGGGGTTGCGGTCGGGCTGAGTAGCTACGATAGAATCATCCACGACCTGGGTGGCAGACGGGTCGCACGTGAAACCATACAGAAGCTTGAGAGGCTGAACTATGTCCGCTACCCACCGTCGCAACGCCGCCCCCGACGTCCACGTTCAGGACGACCGCCGCCCGTCCCCGGCCTTCGCCACCGCGCCGCGCACCTACTTCGACCTCATGCTCGGCGCCACCGCCGTGATCCTGATCCTCTCTAACATCGGCGCCTCCAAGGGCGTTGAGTTCGGCCCGATCATCACCGATGGCGGGTTCTTTCTCTTTCCGCTGGCCTACATCATCGGCGACGTCATGAGCGAGATCTACGGGTTCGCCAAGGCGCGTCGCGCGATCATCTTTTCGTTCTCGCTGGCGCTCTTCGCCGCCATCTGCTTCTGGATCATCATCAAGCTTCCCGCTGCCAGCTTCTACGAGGGGCAGGCCGCCCTCGAGGTAACCCTGTCTCCGGTGCCGCTGATCGTGGCCGGTTCGCTGCTGGGATTCATCACCGGTCAGCTGCTCAACGCCTGGGTGATGGTGTGGATGAAGCGCCGCACCGCCGGCAAGTTGCTGGTCGGCCGCCTGGTCGGTTCGACGCTGGTGGGCGAGCTCGCCGACACCCTCATCTTCTGCGCGATCGCCGCTCCCATCATCGGCATCGAAACCCTGGGGCAGTTCGCCAACTACGCGCTGGTCGGTTATTTCTACAAGTGCTTGGTTGAAGTGTTGCTGATGCCGATTACCGTGCCGGTCATCGGGTGGTTCAAGCGCCACGAGCCGACCTATCGAGCGGCGGTTGAGGGGGAGCGGTCGCCTGCGCGCTAGGTCCCCTCATGTGAGGTGTCTATCATGTGAGACGCACAATGAAAGTCGATCACCGCTAAAGTGATACTTTCTACTAGCGGTATATACAGTACCCCTCGTTTATCTCACACAAAGGCCATCATCCAATGAGCAGTACTAAGACCGAGTCGCAGGGCGGGCTCACCCGTTCCCTTTCGCACGGCCAGATGACCATGATTGCCCTCGGCCTGGCCGTGGGCACCGGTCTCTTTCTCGGATCCGGCGGCGCTATTCAGATCGCCGGTCCCGCCGTCATCGTCTCGTATGCCATCGGCTCGCTGATCGCCGCCATCATCGGTGCCTGCGCCGGCGAGATGGCGGTGCGCTACCCGGTGCGCGGCGGGTTCGGCACCATTGCCGGACGCTTCCTCGGCCCCTACGCTGGATACGTCACCCGCTGGGCCTACTGGGCTACCACGGTGCCGCTGGTCGGCGCCGAGCTGGTGGCCGTGGGGCAGTACATGAGCTTTTGGTACCCGCAGGTCCCGCTGTGGGTGTGGGTGGTCATTTCAGGTGCGCTGATCGTCGGCCTGAACCTGACCAGCGTGCGTTCCTTCGGTGCGCTGGAGTTCCTGCTCTCCTCGATCAAGGTCACTGCCGTGATGGTGTTCATCGTCATCGGCCTGCTCTTCGTCTTCTTCGGCCTGCCCGGCCAGCCCGCCACCGGGTTGTCTAACCTGACCAACGACGGCGGCTTCATGCCCAATGGCCCCTCCTCGATCTGGTTGGCCCTCGCCATCGTCATGTTCTCCTTCGGCGGTATCGAACTGATCTCGGTCTCGGCCGCAGAGGCGAAAGAACCGGTGCGCGCCGTCCGCTCGGCGGCCCGCGCGATGATGTACCGCCTGGCCACCTTCTACGTGGGTGCGATGTTCGTGATTATGTGCATGTTGCCCTGGAAGCAGGCCGCCACCCTCAAGGGCGAGATCGCCACTAGCCCCTTCGTGATGGTCTTTTCGGCCCTGAACGTTCCGGCGATCGCCGCGATCACCAACTTCGTGGTGCTCACCGCCGCTCTCTCGGGCGCCAATGCGGCCCTCTACGCCGCAACCCGTCAGATGCATGCGCTGGCGCACGACGGCATGGCCCCGCGCGTATTCTCGCGTACCGGCGGCAACGGCATTCCGGTGCTGGCCCTGGTGATCTCGATGGTCGGCTCGGTGGCCGCGGTGATCTTGGCGATCACCGGAGTTGGCCATATCTTCCAGTACATGATGGCCCTGGTGACCTTCAACGTGCTGGTGGTGTGGGCACTTATCATGATTTCTTACATGGCCTACAAGAAGCGTGAGGGCGACGCCTCTCCCTTCCGCGTGCTGGGCGGCCGCCTGACCGCGGGTCTCGGCCTGGCCGGTGTGGTGGCCACCTTCGCCGCGATGGTCGCGCTGGGCGAGATGACCGTGCCCCTGCTGGTGGGCATCCTCTTCTTCGCGGTGATCAGCGTGATCTACGTGGTTGCCGTCCGCAAGACTCAGATCATCGACGACGCCGCATTCGATGAGGCACGCACCCAAACCGCCGAGTTGCCGGCCGTCAACAAATAACGCAGAAAAGAGTTCACACACATGAGCGGATCTGTTTCTCAACCGGGGCCCCGCACCGAGCGGGGCCTTGCCCGTACCCTCACCCACGGTCAGATGACCATGATCGTGCTCGGCTCGGCGCTGGGCACCGGCCTGTTTCTGGGTTCGGGTCAGGCGATCGCGGTGGCCGGCCCCGCCGTGATTATTTCCTACGCACTGGGTTCCTTGCTGGCTGCGATCATCGGTGGCACCACCGGCGAGATGGCCGTGCGCTATCCGGTACGCGGCGGCTTCGGCACCATCGCCGCCCGCTACCTGGGGCCCTTCGCCGGGTTCCTGACCCGCTGGGCCTACTGGACGGCGACCGTCGTCATCACCGGCATCGAGCTGGTGGCCGTGGCCACCTACCTGAAGTTCTGGTGGCCGCAGCTGCCCCTGTGGCTGGGCATCGTGGTGTTCGGCGCGTTGATCATCGGGCTGAACATCAAGAGTGTGAAGTACTTCGGCGTGATCGAGTTCTTCCTCTCCTCGGTGAAGGTCATCGCGCTGTCCCTGTTTATTCTGGTGGCTCTGTGCCTGATCTTCTTCGGGCTGCCGAACCATCCGGCGGCGGGCGTGAGCGCGCTGACCGACAACGGCTTTATGCCCACCGGCATTACCGGCGCGTGGTTGTCGATGTCGATCGTGATGTTCTCCTTCGGCGGCATCGAGATGCTCTCGGTCTCCGCGGCGGAGGCGAAAGATCCCGCCCGCTCGGTGCGAACGTCCGCCAAGGCCATGATGTGGCGCCTAGGCACCTTCTACGTGCTGGCCATGTTCGTGATTCTCGCGCTCGTGCCGTGGCAACAGGCGAGCCAGCTGGGGGACTCTGTGGAGGCATCCCCGTTTGTGCTGGTCTTCGCGCAACTGGGTATTCCCGCGATCGCGACGATCACCAACCTGGTGGTGCTGGTGGCCGCGCTCTCGGCGGCGAACGCGAACCTGTACGCGGGTACCCGCCTGATGCACTCGCTGGCGATGGACTCGATGGCGCCTACTGCGATGAGTAGGACGTCGGCCAGCGGCATTCCGGTGCGCGCCATGTGGTTCTCGACCTCGGGCGTGGTGCTGGCGATCGTGTTGGCGACGCTGGCTCCGAAGTCGGCCTTCGGCACCATGATGACGCTGACGATGGTGTGCGCCCTGACCGTGTGGGTGCTGATCCTGATGGCCTACATCGGATACCGCCGCGTGGAGGGTGCGACCTCCGACTTCCTGTTGCCCGGTGGCATGTGGACGGCCGGGCTGGGCGTGCTGATGCTACTGGCGGTGTGGGCTTCGCTGTTCGCGCGCACCGGCGGCACCCTGCCGGCGATTGCCGGGGTGACCTACTTCGTAGTGCTCTCGATGGTCTACTTCGGTGTGGTGAAAAGGACGCACGTGCCCGACGACGAGGCGTTCGCCGAGGCTCGCATGGCCTCGGGTGGGGGACACGAATAATCGTTATTGAGAATGATTTGCATTTGAGAATCGTTTTCAATAGACTGAACATATCGTTAGCGTGAAACCGCTCATGCTTTCAATGTCTGTGTGTTGAAGGGGTCGCCCGGCTGTTCTGGCCGGGCGACTCCTTTTTCTGCGGGGCGATCCGCTGAGGGGCTGCGTTTCGCGCGAGGGATCGCGTTTCCATGGGGCGATCCGCCGAGAGTCCGCCTTGCTGTCGAAAGGCCGCATGTAGGACGGCCTCTCGAAAGGGAAGCGGCCCATTTGGTGAGGGACGCGGCCTTTCGGCGTCAGGATCAGATGCAGGACCGCCCACCGCCCATCAATACCCACGCCGGTTTTACATGAGAATGATTCTCAGCTATGCTCTTGGGCATGCCTGTCTCCGTGATCTCCTCCCTGAGCCTTTTCGCCCGCGAGCGCGCCCTACACACCCTGCTCAACGCGCGCGGGGAGGGCCAACGTCCTGCCCAGGTACTCACGCTCGACGTGCTCGACCAGACCCGCGAGGGGGAGTTCCCCTTCAAGCTCACCCGCACCACCGCGACCACCACCTCGGTGTCCACCTTGCCCGTCGAGGCCGAGTGCGTGAGCTGCGCGACCGGTGCCCTGGTCGACGAAGCGCTGGAAAGTTTCGACGACGATTCCGAGCTGATCATCGCGTTGCCGACCGCGATCTCGGTGGCCGGCACCCTACAGTTCGCCGAGAACCGAGCATGCACCGTGCGCAACGTCGTGACCGCCCTCGACATCACTACTTTCGAAGACGACCTGTGGGCCCGCCGCGTCCTCGCAGACTCCGGCGTGACCCCCCGACCCCACCGACGAGCGAACCCCCGGTGAGTTTCTCGTCGGCGAGCTGGGCTGGGCCGACACCGCGGTAACCGCCGAAATCCCGCTGACCCACGCCACCGAGAGCGAGGTCGCCCGCGCCACCGAACTCCTCGAACACCTGGCCCCGCACCTGAAGATCGTGGCCGAACCCACCGTACCCTGCGGCTGCTTCGAATTCGAGGACGCCCGCACCCGCACGGTCTCCGGGCACCTCCCGCCGCACTTGAACCGCGCCCACACCGGGCAGGAGCACACCCCGGAGACCCCCACGGTGCACCGGGGCAGCAACTTCGCCACGGTACTGGTGCACGCCGACGGAGTGATCGACCAGGAACTGTTCTCGCAGGCGCTGCCGAAGATGGTGGAGGGCGCCTGCCGTGTGCGCGGCGTGGTCAGCCTCTCCGACTACAGCGGCGAACGCATCGCGATCGAGGGCATCGGCCCGGCCGTCTGGCTTGAGAACACCGGCCCGCTCGACGTCATCGAGGCCGCCCCAGGTACGAGCATCGCGATCACCGGTGACGACGTCGACGCCGCCGAGATCCAGCAGCTCCTGGAATCGTGCGTGCGCCCCAGCCCCGCGCACGCCTAGACCGTCCACCGCAAGTCAACCGCCGCGTCGTTCATGGGCGCGGCAGAAATGAGGAGAAATGAAGGTCCGCAACTCGTTGCGATCGATGAAGAAGATGCCCGGCGCGCAGGTGGTTCGCCGCCGCGGCCGCACCTACGTGATCAATAAGAAGAACCCCCGCTTCAAGGCTCGCCAGGGCTAGTTTCGAAGCAGATTACAGTGAGGCGCGTGATTGCCGGCTAACACCCGGTATCTCGCGCCTCACATCTGTCTGCGGGCCTCTTCTCGGCGGCGGTACAATCGCAATCATGGTGGAACCAACAACTTTTACGGTGCGCGTACCCCTGCGCTGGGGCGACATGGACGCCTACGGGCACGTCAATAACGTCACCATGTTCGCGATCCTCGAGGAGGCACGCGTGGCCGTCTTCGGACGCCCGCCCTCCTCCGGTGAAGACGCCCCGGCCGACCAGCCGCGACCGGCCATCGACCTGTTCGCCACTTTCGACCCAGGCGTGCAGGCGCTGGTCGCCGAGAACCACGCTAAGTACCGGGCGGTGCTGCCCTACCGGGGCGTGCCCGCGCGCGTGGAGGTGCGCATCGAGAAGGTGACCCCGGCGTCCTTGACGATCGGGTACGAGGTCTACGACGAGGCCACCGGCACCCACTGCGTGTCGGCCTCCACGCAACTGGCCTTCTTCGATACCCGGGCCGGCCGGCTCGTGCGGTTGAGCAAGACCCAGCGCGAGGCGCTCGCCGCCTACACCCAGAACCATCCCACCCCGAACCACTGAGAGCCCGACGAGACGAAGGACTGAATGGGATCTAGCGAGAACTCTCCCGTACAACGACTGCTCCATGTGCCGCCGCACGTGGTATATCGAGACACCCTGCCCGCCGTGCGCATCGCGATCTCCGTGGGGATCCCGCTGGTGATCCTGCTGGCGCTGGGGGAACCGAAGCTGACGATCTTCACCGCCTTTGGCGCCTTCTCCTCCATGTACGGCCGCATGCAGCCCCTGCGCGGACGCATGATTCAGCAGGGTGCCTCGGGTGCGTTGATGACGCTGTGCGTGGGAGTGGGGCTGGCCCTTTCGGCGGGACACGTGGCCGGCGCGGCGCTGGTGTTGTGCACCTCGGTGGTCTCGGCGCTGTGCGCGTACGTGGCGATGCTCCTGAATCTCAAGCCCTCGGGCCCGCTGTTCTACATCTTCGCCTCGGCGGCGATCGCCAGCGTTCCCTATAGCGGGCACGCGCTACGCGACGTGGCGCTGACGGCAGGATCGGCGGCACTATCGCTCGTGCTGGGTGTGATTTTGGGTGAGCTTTTCCGGGAAGGACGCGCCCACCACCCGGCACCGCGCACGCCGCTGGATCGCCGCACCATGCTTACACAAACCCTCACGAACTTTCTTACGGTCGCTGCCGCAGGTCTGGCAGGAAACCTCATGGGCCTCTCGCACGCCTACTGGGCGATGGTGGCCGCGGCCGCGGTGCTGGCCGGGCCGACGACCTCAGACCGGGTGATCCGCGGCGTCCACCGCGTGGTGGGAACCCTGCTGGGCGTGCTCGTGACCGCGTTCTTCGTCTCGATGAACCCCGACGCCTGGCACGTGGCCGTGCTAGTGGTCGTGGCCCAGCTGGTCACCGAGATCTTCGTGATGCGTAACTACGGCATCGCGGCCATCTTCATCACCCCGCTGGCGCTGTTGATGCTACACCTGGCGGCGCCGTTCTCCAGCTACGAGCTGTTGACCCTGCGCATGATCGAGACCGCGGTAGGCGTGGCTGTCGGTCTGCTCGGCGCGGTTGTCTCGCCGGGGCCCGAGCACCTGGGCAAAGACACCGTGGCGATCCCTGTGGTACGTGCCGCTCGGCACTGGCGGCAGTAGGCCCCGGCTCTCGTGACGGGGGCACCGCGCCGGCACGGCGCGCTGAGGCCGCGCCGGACGCCGTGCTCGGTTAGGCGTCCGGCTGTAACACCTTCTCAAGATTGGCAAACGACTGGTGCCAGGTCTCCCGGGCCTGCTCGTGCACGGTCTCCGGCAACGGACCCTGCTCGAGAACCAGCGTGGTGCCCTGGCCGACCCCGGCGTCGGTCACCACGGTGCCCGGGGTCAAGCGAACCCGCCAGCCGAGCATCTGATCGGAAGGCTGACCGGTGGGCCCGGCGATGGCCTCGGTGAACTCGATCAAGGTGTCGGTGAGCGACTCGAAGCGCAGATAGATCGGGGCGAGGAACTTCTCGCCCATCTCGTGGCGCATTAGCAGCTGGACGCGTCCGCCCACCTTGGGTTCGAAGATGAAGTTCTCCTCGCTGATCGTCCAGCCGTCGGGCGCGTACCAGCGCTTGAAAACCTCGGCCGATGTGAACGCGGCCAGCACCTCACCGGTGGTCGCGGCGAAATCGCGTTTGACGGTCAGCAGGTCTGACTTTGCGGTGGAATCTAGGGGGAAATCTGCCATGGTGTCCTCTCGCAGGGGTGGGTTCGTTAGGAGTCTTGCTCGGTAGCGTTCTGCTCAGCCAGGCGGGCCTCTTCCGCGCGACGCGCCTCGGCGGCGGCCTTCGCGCGGGCGTTGGCCTCTCGCCGGGCTTCGGCGGCGGCCCGACGTTCGGCGTCCTTGGCCGCCTTGCGCGCCTTCGCTTCTTCCTGAGCCTTCAGCTGAGCGGCCCTCTTCGCGTAGTACTTGCCGAGGAACTCGTCGCGGTACTCGAAGTAGTCGCCGCGGTCGATCGCCTGGCGGGCGTCGTCCACCATCTTCACGATGAAGCGCTCGTTATGGATCGAGGCCAGCGTGGCCGAGAGTCGCTCGTCGGCCTTGAACAGATGATGTACATAGGCGCGGGTGTAGTGCGTGCAGGTGTAACAGTCGCAACCCTCGAAAATCGGGGTGAAGTCGGTCTTGAAGCGGGTGTTCGTGAGGTTGAAGCGCCCATCCGGGGTGTAGACGGCGGCGTTGCGGGCCACGCGCGTGGGGGAGACGCAGTCGAAAGTGTCCACGCCGTTCTCGATACCCACGAAGATGTCATCCGGTTCGGAGATCCCCAGCAGGTGACGGGGCTTGTTCTCCGGTAGCTCCTCGGTGCACCAGCGCACGATCGTGCCCAGGTTCTCCTTCTCCAGCGCGCCGCCAATGCCGAAACCGTCGAACTCCATCGCGCCGAGATCCCGGCAGGCCTTGCGCCGCAGGTCTTCGTACTGCGCACCCTGGATCACACCGAACAGCGCCTGATAGGGCTTATCGGCGCGGGCGGCGGTCAGCCGCTGATGCTCGGCGATGCACCGCAACGCCCAGAGACGGGTGCGCTCCAGCGCCTCCTCCTGGTAAGGGCGCGAGTTGTAGAGGGTGGTCAGCTCGTCGAAGGCGAACATGACGTCGGCGCCGATCTGGTGCTGCACCTGCATAGACACCTCGGGGGTGAAGCGGTGCATGTCGCCGTTGATGTGCGACTTGAAGTTCACACCGTCGTCGTCGACGTGAGCCATGCGCTCCTTGCCGGCGGCCACGTCGTCGTCACCCAGCGGACGCCCATCGGCCCCGCGCGCACCGGCCACGGTTCCCATGTCGATGACTTTCTTGAACCCCGAGCCCAGGCTCATCACCTGAAAACCACCCGAGTCGGTGAAGGTGGGACCCGACCAGTTCATGAAGGCACCCAGGCCTCCGGCGGCGTCCAGCACCTCGGGGCCGGGCTGCAGGTAGAGGTGGTAGGCGTTGGCCAGCAGCGCCTGCGCGCCGAGTTCCTTCATCGCTTCGGGGAGCACGGCCTTGACGGTCGCCTTGGTGCCCACCGGGGTGAAGGCGGGGGTCTGGATGTCACCGTGCGGCGTGTGGATCACGCCGGTGCGGCCCTGGAACTGCCCGCCGTTGGCGGCCTCGCGCTCCGCCGCAGGACGCGCGGTGTCGGTGAGGCGGTTGTTCAACTCGAAGGAGAAGGTGGGGTTTGCAAAGTCTGTGTTCAGCACGGGACTAGTTTACTAGGTGGGCCGCTCCTGGCGTCCTGTCCTCTCGGCGCGGTTGCGACCGCGAAAGTCCCTGGGGCGCGGGGCTCAACCCTGGTTGCGGCCGCGGAAGTCCCCCGATGACCAGCAAAGTACGGTCGCCAAGGGATATTGACGGTCGTAAACCTCCGGCGGCGGGAAACCCGCGGTCGCAGGGGGGGGGATACTTTAGGGGTCGCAAACCTTTGCCGGCCGGGCAAACCTCGGCCTACAACCGCCCCGTCAACCGGCCGTGGAGCGCCCCCGAGACCGCGTTCAAACCGACCACGGTGGCCGTTTTGCCCAACCGGTGATACTTAGTGACCACCGAATCTAGGGCGGAAACCGTTGAAGCGTCCCACACATGGGAGTTGCTCATATCGATCACTACCTCGTCAGGATCCTCCGTGTACTCAAACAGGGTATAGAGGTCGTTAGACGAAGCGAAGAAAAGCTGACCGGTCACCGTATAGGTGGCGGTGCCATCGGCCACCTCCCGCGAGACCGTCACCAGGTGAGCGACCCGCCGGGCGAAGAGGACCATCGCCAGCAAAATGCCCGCACCCACACCGAGCGCGAGGTTGTGGGAGAAAACCGTCACCACAACGGTAGCTATCATTACTGCGGTCTCCGAGCGAGGCATGGCCCGTAGCGTACCTGGAGATACCGAGTGCCAATCGAAGGTTATCAGCGACACGAAGACCATGATCGAAACCAGCGCCGCCATCGGGATCATCGCCACGATGTCACCCAGCGCCAGCGACAGCACCAGAATGAAGAATCCGGCGAAGAAAGTGGAGATGCGGGTACGGGCGCGGGCCCCGTTGACGTTGATCATGGTCTGCCCGATCATGGCGCATCCACCCATGCCCCCGAACACGCCGGTCGCCAGGTTCGCCACGCCTAAGCCCCAGGATTCGCGTGTTTTGTTGGAGTGGGTGTCGGTGATGTCGTCCACGAGCTTAGCGGTCATCAGCGACTCCACCAGTCCCACGAACGCCACTCCCAGCGCGTAGGGCAGGATCACCTGAAGCGTTCCCCACGTCAACGGCACGGAGGGGAAGAACAAGGCGGGTAAGGACGACGGCAACTGGCCGAAATCACCCACAGTGGGAACGCGCGCCCCGGCGAGCACCGTGAAGAGCGTCAGCATTACGATCACCACCAGAGGGGCCGGGATGGCCGCGGAGAGCTTGGGGAGGCCGAAGACCAACGCGACTCCCACGAAAACCATTGGGTACACCAACCAGGGCACACCGATCAGCTGGGGCAGCTGGGATGAAAAGATCAGGATCGCCAAGGCGTTGACGAATCCGACCATCACCTGGCGCGGGATAAAGCGCATGAGCTTGGCGACCCCGAGCACGGCGAAGGCGATCTGCAGGACGCCGGCCAGTAGCACTGTGGGAACAAGGAAGTCTGTGCCGTGGCTGGCCACCAGGGGCGCGATCACCAAAGCGGTGGAGCCGGCTGCCCCCGAGATCATGGCGGGGCGGCCTCCGGTGAAAGCGATGACCATCGCCAGAATCACGGAGGTGAAAAGGCCGGTTTGCGGATCAATCCCTGCCACCACAGCGAATGCTAAGGCTTCGGGGATGAGGGCGAGGGAGGTGACTAACCCCGCCAGGATCTCGGTCATGAGCAGGCGGGGTGACCACAGGGTACGCGCCACAGATTGGCGCTGCATTACGGTCAGTGAAGAGTGGTTCATAAATCCTTCGTCAATCTCAGGACGCCGCAGCGATCACCCGCGCCGAAGCCTCCAGCAGCATCCAGGCCTGCAACTGCGAAGAAAGTTCAACGGGCGCACCGGCACGCAGGGTCTCCGAGGAATGCTTCATCACGTCCGGGGAGAACAGCACCGCAGCCTCACCGCGGATCTCGTTGACGTCGATGCCGGCCTCGTTGAGCGGCAGGTCGGGATCGAACTCGCGGCGTCCTTCCCAGAGCACCTCGGCGGTGTAAACCACCAGGTCGGCCGCGCGGGTGCGCACCGAGTCTTCCACCGCGTCCGAGAGCGCGACCTGCGCTAGGTAGCGGCCGAGGATGCCGGTGAACAGGCCGCCGTCGCCGTTGCCGTGCATCTTCAACACGGGCAGGCTCTCCGCCGGGGAGATCTCGAACTCCTGGCCGAAGTGCGCCTCGATGCCGTCGACGATCCGCTCGATGCGCTCGGCGGCGTCGAAGGCCAGCGGGCCCCCGGCCTCGGCGATCTCCAACAGCGCCGAGAGTACGGGCCCCTGGTTGTAGCTGAAGAAGGAACGCTCGACCTCGTACTCACCCTCGCCGCGCAGGCGCACGCCGTCGAGGAAGACGTTGGACTCGGCGTCCCAGAGGTGGCGGTCGAGCCAGTCCAGCAGCTGCCCGGCGCGTTCAGGCTGATGCCCCCGCACGAAGGCCAGAGCCGCCGGGGCCGCCGCCGGGGTGTTCTTGAAGTCGTGCTGGGTTGACCAGAAGATGCCGCCGTCGTCGTCGAGCCCGCGAGCCAGCGCCGGGTAGAGCGCTTGCCCGACCTGTTGCGCCAGCAGATCACCGCGGCCAAAGAGCAACTGGGAGAGCGCGTTGAGGCGTCCGGCGGCCAGGGTCAACCAGGCCATGTCGTCGTAGTAGGAGTTGACGAACACCCCGAGGTTACGCACGCGAATACCGAGCAGGAGGGCATGGGCGCGTTCGTACCAGGCGGTGGCGGATTGCGAGTCGTGGCTGGTGTGGGCGCGGTAGGCGGCGTCGATCGCGCAGTCCACAAAGTGCGCCTGCCACCAGTAGTGCCACTCGCCTAAACGCTTGGACCACGTGCGGATCTCAGGGATCTGCACGGCCCCGAGCAGGGTACCGGGCACACCGAGGGCTCGCCGCCCGAACAGGCGCACCACGGTGGAGCCGGCGGCTTCGGCGCGCGCGGCGATTTCGGCGGCGTGTTCGTTGCGGAGCTGATCGAGGTGGACGTCGCTGCTCGCGTCCCGGTGGGCGCGTCGGGTGGGTCGTCTCATGGTGTCCTTCGGGTGGGGTCTTTCTCACCCTTATTCTATCGGGCCAGGGTTACCCGCAACGGTCTTCGGCGGCCTTGACCAGCGCCAATTCGCGGCGGCTGTCGATGCGGATTGCTTCCCCGGCCACGGGGTGCTCGAAGGCCAGCGACCGCGCGAGTAACTGTAGCGGCAACGCCGGTTCGTCGTCGGCGTGGGGGAGCACCTCGGGGTAGAGGACGTCCCCGGCCAGGGGCGCGCCCAACAGGTGCATATGCGCGCGTAGCTGGTGGGTTTTGCCGGTGTGGGGGCTGAGCTCGTAGTGCCCCCATTCGCTAGAGGCGGCCGGCATCGGCAACGCGGGGTTCGCCGGCCCGGTCGCTGGAAAGGCTCCGGTGGGAACCACCAAGCGCTTTACGAGCCGGACGCCGGTGAGGGCATTGACCTGGACCCCCGCCGCCTCGGCCTCGGCCGGGCTGAGCTGTGTGACCTGCAGTGTGCCGTGGCGTTTATTGAGCCGGCTGGCTACCTCTAGGGTGTGCCCGGGTGTTAATCCGGGAACGAGAGGGGCCACCGCCTCGTAGGTTTTATCGATGTGGCGGTTCTGAAAGAGCAGCTGAAAGGGCTTGCGGGCCGCGACGGTCTTGGCGAACACCACCACCCCGGCGGTGTGCCGGTCGAGGCGGTGAACCGGGATGAGCAGCGGATTGTCCTCCCGCACGCGGAGCTTGGCCAGGGCGGTGTTGACCACGAACGACCCGTTGGGGGTGGTGGGTAGAAAGTGGGGTTTGTCGACGGCGATGACCCAGTCGTCCTCGTAGAGCACCGGCATGTCGAAGGGGACCGCCCGTTCGTGCCCGAGCTGGCGGTAGTACCAGATGAGCTGCCCGTCCAGGGGATCGTCGGGTCGCACGTCGGCGCCGTCCTCGGTTTTCACCTCGCGGGCGGCGAAACGGGCGGCGATCGCCGCGTGGTCGTGGGGGTAGAAGCGGTTGACGAGGTAGTCCTGCACGGTGTGCGCGCCAAAGGTCTCGGTAGGACGCGGGGGTTGCGCGGCGGCCGCAGCTTCGGCGGACTCGCCGGCGCGGGGTAGCAACAACGCCACGGGGTCGATGCCTTCGCGCTGGGGGAGGGGCTTGGGCTGGTGGGCGCGGATGGCGCGGGTGACTCGTCGTGGCATGGGACTATTATCCGCTAGTCGTAGCGCACCTGGCACACGGGGCAGCGGTAACTGAGCCGGGCGACGTCGTCTTCGCGGGCGATGATGTGGGGGTTCTCACCGAAGCGTTGCTCGTTGGTTCCGTGGTCGCTGAGTTCTTCGCGCACGATCTGGGTGCCGCAACGGTAACAGGCCCCGCGGCGGCGTCCGTAGCACCAGAGCGGTTCGGCCTCGGTGCGGGTCACCCGCAACGCCCGGGTTTTGTTGGCGGTCAACAGCAGGTGCGCGATCTCGACGATGCGCGGCAGGTCGGGCACGGCGCCGACGGTGGAGCGGGGGTCGACGCCGGCGAGAAAGAGCGTCTCGGCGCGAAAGATCGTGCCGATCCCGGCGAGGTTGCGCTGATCCAGCAGGGCGGGGCCGATCATCCGTTCGGGGCGGGCGGCGATGTTCGCTACGGCCCGGTCGAGGTCCCAGTCGGGGCCGAGCAGGTCGGGGCCGAGGTGAGCGGTCAGCTCTGCCTCGTGATCGCGGGGGACGACGTTGAGCAGGCCGAGATTGAACCCGACGGCACTGACGGGGGTGGAGCCGGCGAGCACCGT
Source organism: Rothia sp. LK2588 (assembly GCF_040946465.1). Taxonomy (NCBI): domain Bacteria; kingdom Bacillati; phylum Actinomycetota; class Actinomycetes; order Micrococcales; family Micrococcaceae; genus Rothia; species Rothia sp. LK2588. The sequence goes on from NZ_JAYWLS010000003.1 coordinate 316,976, forward strand.
GCCATCTTCGGAGAGTCGGGCGTTGGCGTCGATGACGGCGCGAGCGGCGGTGCGTGGGCGTTTCCAGGGCTGGGGGCTACCGTCTGGGTTGGTGCCGTAGAGGTGCCAGATGCCCTCCATTTTCAGGTGGGAGTGAATCGAGTGGTCGCCTATACGGATGATGAGGTGTTTACCGCGGGCCAGGGCTCCGTGGATGGGTTGCCCGGACAGGTCGAGTTCGGCGACGGCGGGAAAGCGGAAGCTGGTGCGGTGGGCCGTACGGCCGGCGAGTCCGCGATGAAGGTTGCGTGCTTGCCGCCAGACGGTGTCTCCTTCGGGCATGTTTTCTCCTGCTGAGGGGCTTATGTTACGAGGTCTTGCTGTAATGTTACGCGGCGTGTTGGGAAGGGGCGTAAATCACAGTCTTGCTGCATTTGTGGGCTGACTTGGGGTTAATGTTTGGTTGGCAAAAGGGGGGAGGTTCTTCTGGGAAACCCCTGAAATATTCAACAAATATTGAGGGCCTTGTTGACTTTCATTATGTTTCGGTTGATTGTACTGTTACTTTTGTCAGCCGTTTTAGTGACTATGTCCCCCATGTAGTCATCATCAATCCCCACGGAGAAGGAAGCTCCCCCATGTCGACCCTGATCATCAACATCCTCGCGTTCATCCTCGTAGCTTTCGCGATCATGTCAGTTGCCGCTGTTGTTGTACAGCTGATGCGCGCTGTACAGGAATTCCGAGACGGTTACGCAGAGACAGGCGACGTCGTAGCGTATCGCTCCGTCGCATAACAGAATCGCGTTCATCTCAGATCAGCATCGACTAGTCTTCGACTGACATCCCCCAGTATCGGCTCCTTCCCCCATGCAGGAGCCGATACTTTTTTAAGTTCCGCGAGTTCCCGATTTTTGCGCGAATTCCCTACTGTGCGCAGATACAACGTGCAAAAATCGGGAATTCGCGGATCGGGGCCGGGCATGGGTCAGTAATCCCGCCGCATCCGCAACCCCTTCGGGGTTGTGTAGAACCCCGCGTCTAACAGACCCTGGCGGAGGGCCGTCACCGGGTGCTCCCCATCGAGCGACTGCAGAATCTCGATCCCATTGACCTTCTCGATCATGATCTTCTCGGCCGCCCCGCGCCGCACCAGCTCACCCACCAGGGGAGCGGCGGCCGCGGCGTCCTCGGGATCGTCGCTAAACAGCAACACGGTGCGCCCGCCGCGTTCCAGGTACAACCCCAGGCGTCCGTCGATGAGCACCACCACCGCGCCGGCCTTGCGCCCGGGCTTGTGCTTGCTCAGTTCCTCCTCGCGCTGCCCCAACGCGGACGGCGTAGGCCAAGGCAACGTGGAACCGTAAGGATTCGCCGGGTCGGTGGCCGCCAAGAGCACCAGCATTCGCGTGACCGTGGTGGACCCACCGGTGTTCTCTTCGGCGGCAGTGCCTTCGCGCAGGCGATCCACGGTATTGGCGGTGGAGAACTGGGCCGCGCCCAGCTCCTCGATGAAGTAACCGCGCCGCGCCACGCCCTTCTCCTCGGCGGCGGAGAGCACCTTATAGATGGCCGAGAATCCGCCGGGGGTGTCTTCGGCGGCCACCGCACCGCGGGTCAGCACGCCGTAGCGGTCCAATAACAATTCGGCGCGGGCTGCTGCGGCAATCGTCGGGTCGAGCTGTTCGGTGTGCACCTGCGACCAGCGTCCGGCGTCGGTGGGTGAGGTGAGGTCGGGGGCCGAACCGAACCCGGACGATACGCCCAACCCGGCCGCACCGGCCCCCGTCAACCGCGAACCCCGCAGGCGTGCAGCGCCACGGCGTACCGCGGCGCGCGGAGCCGGTGCGGGCTTCTTCAACTGGTGCGCGGATTTTCCACCGGCCAGCTGCGCACGTACCGGGGCGAAGGTGTCGTTGGTGACCAACCCCGCCCAGGCGAGTTGCCACAGCGCCTCGGAGATATCTCCGGAGGTGAAGGTGCGCCCGGCCATGGGCGACCCGGCCGCGTTCAGAGCCGCCTCGGTGTAGCGGTCGATCGCCGCCCGGATTTGCGGGAAGAACAGGCCGCCACCGCCCAGTGACTCGTATACGGCCTGCGCCAGCGGGGAGAGCTCGGCGAGCGCGTCGGCGCGTTCTGCGTCGGTGGGCAGTGTGAGTGCTGCAGACTCGGTCAGGTGCAGGGTCACCCAGCCGTCGCCGCTGAGCTCGCCGTCGCCGCACCAGAGCACGTCCCCGGCGCTCATCGCGCGGTCCAGGAGCGCGGGCGTGTAGTCGCTGACTCGCGAGCGCAACACCAGCGACTCCACGGCCGAGGCCGGAATCCGGACGCCGGCGATCTGGTCCACGGCCGTGAGCAGGCCGTCGTAACCGTGCAGGGTGGCGGAGTCGTCGGGTTTCACGCGCACCCGCGAGCCGCCGGCGGGCGCGCCGAAGGTACCCGGGGCGAAGGTTTCGCTGGTGAGCTGCCAGGTCTGCACGTGTTGCCAGGCGGGCAGGAACTTGCCGTAGATGTGCCCGGCCACCGGTTCCACGTCGGCCCGGAGCGCGGCCAGGGAGCGGGCGCGCAGGGCGCGGAGCACGCCGGCGTCCACCCATTCGGCGCCGGGCGCCCCGACCTGCCCGGTGCGGGCCAGCGCCAGTTCGGAGCGAACCTCTTCGGGGAGGAATTCCCCGGAGATCACGCGGCGTTCGGTGGCCATGGCGCGCAGGGTGGATTCGACGACGGCGCTGCCCAGTCCCAACGCGGTGGCGGCCTGGTCGGTGGTGAAGGGGGCGTGGGTGCGCGCGTAGCGACCGATGAGGTCGTGCAGGGGCTGCGGCACGGGTTCGAGGAAGGCCAGGGGCACGCCCATCGGCAGGGGGATGCCGAGGCCGTCGCGCAGACGGGCGGAGTCTTCGATGGCGGCGAAGTGCTCGCGGCCGTGGAGCTGGAAGCTCAGCGCCCGGTTGGCGTCCACGAGGTCGCGGGCGAGTTCTGCGGCGGTGGCGGGCGAGACCGTCTCGGCGGTTTCGGCCGTGGGGGAGGCGGCGTCGCCGTCGGGTTCAATCTGCTGCTTCGGGGTGTCCGCCGGGCGCAGGCGAGCCGCCAGGCCCTCGGCGGTCAGCGGACCCAGCAAGCGCAACAGGTCGGCGGCACCCTCCACGCCCTGGTAGCGGTACCCCGCGGCGGTGTGCTGGAGCCGGGCCTCGGTGGAGCGGATGACGTCTGCATCCAGCAGCTCGCGTAGCTCGTCGCGGCCCAGCAGCTCAGACAGCAGGGCCGGGTCGAGGGAGAGCGCGGCGGCGCGGCGTTCGGCCAGCGGCGAGTCGCCTTCGTAGAGGAACTGCGCCACGTACCCGAAGAGCAGGGTGCGGGCGAAAGGAGAGGGCGACTCGGTTTCTATCTCAGAGACGGTGATCTCGCGGGCGTCGATCTTTTGATGGATCTCCACGAGCGCGGGCAGGTCGTAGACGTCTTGCAGGCACTCGCGCACGGTCTCGAGGATGATCGGGAACGAGGTGAACTTGCGGGCGACGTCCAGCAACTGCGCCGAGCGCTGGCGTTGCTGCCACAGGGGGGTACGGCGGCCGGGGTCGCGGCGGGGCAATAAGAGCGCACGCGCCGCGTTTTCGCGGAACCGGCTGGCGAACAACGCCGAGGAACCTACGCGCTCGGTGACGATATCGACGAGCTCGTCGGCGTCGAAGAAGAAGAGGGACGCCCCCGGCGGCTCGGCCTCGACGGAGGGGATGCGTAGCACGATGCCGTCGTCGGCGGCCATCGCCGAGGCATTGACCCCGAAGAGGTCTTCGGCGCGTTGGCCCACCGCTAGTGCCCAGGGCGCGTGCACGGGCATACCTAGTGGCGAGTGCAGTACCACGCGCCAGTCCCCGATCTCGTCGCGGAAGCGCTCGACGATAAATCGGGTATCGGAGGGCACGTGGCCGGTGGCCTGGACCTGCTCGGCCACGTAGGCCTCGAGGTTGTCGGCGGCCCAGGTATCCAACCCGATCTCGGTCAGCCCAGCGCGGGCGGCGGCGGAATCCTGGGCGAGGTCGGCTGCCAGTTGGCGGGTGAAGGAGCCGATGGCGCGGCCCAAATCGACCGGACGCCCCGGCCCCTCACCGTGCCAGAACGGCAACTTGCCGGGCACGCCCGGTGCCGGAGTGACGCTGACCCGGTCGTGGCTGATGTCTTCGATGCGCCAGGAGCTGGCACCGAGCGCGATCACGTCGCCGGTGCGGGACTCGTAGACCATCTCTTCGTCGAGCTCGCCCACGCGCTTGGGGGCCTTAGACTCTTCGGACCCGACGATGTACACGGGGAACAACCCGCGGTCGGGAATGGTGCCGCCGGAGGTCACAGCCACGCGTTGCGCGCCGGGGCGGCCCTCCAGGGTGGCGGCGTCGCGATCCCAGATCACGCGCGGGCGCAACTCGGCGAACTCGTCGGAGGGGTACTTGCCGCTGATGAGGTCGAGGGTGGCCTCGAAGGCGCTGCGCGGCAGAGACGCGAAGGGTGCCGTGTTGCGCAGGGCCTCGAACCAGGCCTCGACGTCGATGGGCCCCAGCGCGCAGGCGGCCACCGTCTGCTGGGCGAGGATGTCCAGGGGGTTCTGCGGGATTTCGATCGGTTCGATCTGCCCGGCGAGCATGCGCTGCACAGTCACGGTGGAGGTCAGCAGATCGCCGCGGTGCTTGGGGTAGAGGTAACCGCGCGAAATCTCGCCCACCTGGTGACCGGCGCGGCCCACACGTTGCAGACCCGAGGCGACCGACGGTGGGGCCTGAACCATGATGACCAGGTCCACCGCACCCATGTCGATGCCCAGCTCCAGGGAGGAGGTCGAGACCACGCACTTGAGCTGGCCTGATTTCAGGGCCTCTTCGATCAGTCCGCGCTGGTCTTTGGAGACCGAACCGTGGTGGGCCCTGGCCAGAATCGGTGCCATCTGCTGGGTCTTCTCATTCCCACCGGAGGCACCCCCGCGACCCTGATCGGTCGCGGCGAGCCGTTCGTCGTCCCGCTCGATTTTCACCCCCGGGGTGGCCGAGAGCGCCGAGGCGAGCGCAGCCGAGAGCGAGACCGGCTGGCCGTCACTGGCGGCGGTGGTGGCGGCGTCCTGCGCGGAGGCTTGCTCGGCGGTGGCGCGCGCCTGCACGCGGTCGGCGTAGATCTCGTTCAGGCGCGCGGTCAGTTTCTCCGAGAGCCCGCGCGAGTTGGTGAACACGATCGTGGAACGATTGGCCTCGACCAGGTCGACGATGCGCTCCTCTACGTGCGGCCAGATCGAGGCCTGGTAACCGCTGGTGTCGGTGGGCGCTACCACGGCCTGCTCAGCGGGGGTCACCTCGGCGGGGTCGAACTCCTCGATCGTCAGGTCAGAGACCAGATCTTCGACGTTCATGGTGCGCGGGGCCTTATCCTGCGGGTGCACGCCGATCGCCGCGGCCAACGGGTCGGGGTCTACGGCGGGTTTCTCCTCAACCGCACCGGGCCGGTTGTCATCCCCCTGCTCCGCTGCGGGTTCGGCACGCGGCGGGGTGGGCGGGTCGATGCCTAAGGCCGCCGCCATGGACGCCCCCGCCGGCAGGGTGCGTCCGATCCGGTCTGCCGGCTCGGCGGCGGATTCATCGGGAACCTCCGCCAGTGAGTCGTGTTCAACCGCGCCGTCATCGAAGGTGTCGTACCCGGTCTCGAAGGCGTGAACGCGCTCGCGGGCCTGCTCGGCTAGCTTGTCGACGAAGGCACCATCGACTTTCGTTCCGCCGTCCGCTGTGCCGGCTTGCGGCCCATAGTTGTCACCCTCGCCGTAGGAGTTGGGTCCACCGAGGGCGGTCATATCGGGTACGGGAACCGAGACCGTCAGCTCCCATTCCTTCTGCGAGGCCGGCTGCACGATTTCCACCGGGGCCGCCCCACCCAAGAACCGGGCGACGGTTTCCACCGGTTCCACGGTGGCCGACAGTCCGATGCGCTGGGCGGGTTTCTCCAGGATCTGGTCGAGGCGTTCCAGGGTCACGGCCAGGTGCGCCCCGCGCTTGGTGCCGGCGACGGCGTGCACCTCGTCGAGGATCACGGTGTGCACGTTCTTCAGCGTTGACCGTGCTTTCGAGGTCAGCATCAGGTAGAGCGACTCGGGGGTGGTGATGAGGATGTCTGGCGGGGATGAGATCAGCTGGCGTCGTTCTTTGGCCGGGGTATCGCCGGAACGCACACCCACCGAGACCTCGGGCGGGGTCACACCCATACGCTTGGCCGTTTGGCCGATGCCGATCAGCGGGGCACGCAAGTTACGTTCGACGTCCACACCGAGCGCCTTCAGTGGCGAGATGTAGAGCACCTTGGTTCCCGTGGTCTCAGCGTTTGCGTGCAGGTGCAGCTGATCGAGGGCCCACAGGAACGCCGCCAGCGTTTTACCGGAGCCTGTGGGGGCGACGATCAGGGCGTGCTTGCCCCCGGCGATCGCGTTCCACGCCCCCGCCTGCGCGAGGGTGGGGGTCTCGAACGCGCCGGTGAACCAGGTTCGGGTGGGCGCAGAGAATTGTTCGAGTGCCGCTGTGGTATCGGGGGTCGGCGTGCCGGGTGAAGTCATGTGCCCCATTATCGCAGTTAATACAGTACGACCCGCAGAGTCGCCACCGGGTGGCTCTGCGGGTCGTGGCCGTGGATGAAGTTAGGGGGTTGCCCCGATCTGGCCGACGCTCAACTGAGAGACGGCGTTGCTGGAGCACGCCTCGGCGGGCATGTTCAGCACCAGCGAGTCGGAGGTTCCGGGGATGGTGACGCGGTAACCGGCTGAGGTCTGTGCCTGGCAAGTTTGAGCGTCGTAGAGACCGGCGCGGGTCTCGCGGAGGATGGCCTTGGCCGACTGTCCCGCGGGTACTACCTTGGACGACCCGATCCACTCGGTGGCCTTGGTGGCCGCCGACCCGATCTGGTTGCCGTCCGCGTCCACATAGTTCACGCCGGGGTAGCCGGACAGGGCGCACGGGGCGTTGCCGGTGTTGGTGAACTCGAGGTTCAGGTAGCGGGATCCAGCCGCGCCGCCGCCGGGGCTCACCTCGGCCGCGACCCGCACATTGTTGTAATTACATGCGGGGGTGTTGGCCGCTTCGGGTGATGACGCCTCGGGAATCGCCTGGACGGGAGTCTCGCTGGGCTGCGGTTGGTTCGGAGAGGCCTCGGGCACCGCCGATACCGGGGTCTCGCTCGGCTGGGCCGCCGCCGAGGCAGTGTCGGTAGGCGCCGCAGAGGTGGGCTCATCGCTGGGTTCAACCGTCACCACGGAGGCTCGCGGGCTGGGGGTTGCGCTGTGGGTTGAGTGCGAAACCGAGGGCTTCGGACTCGGGGTGGCCGTCACCGCGGTGGGTGCGGAGCTCGCCGCCGAGGACGCCGGTGCCGGCGCGGTATTGGTTTCTTCCGTGGTAGACCCGCAGGCGCTCAGTGCCAAGAGTGCCACGCAGGCCAGGGAGGGGATTCCCGTGCGGGTGGAAGGTGAAAGTTTCATGGTTACATACCGGGTTTGAGAGTGATGGTCGCGCCGTCCATACCTTCGGAGTATTCGGTCTGGCAGGAGAGGCGGGAGTACTCGTTGGCGATATCGTCGACCATGTCCAGCAGATCTTCCTCTGCCTCGGTGCGTTCGCCGGAGGCGGGGAAGTGCTCGGGATCGATGAAGGCGTGGCAGGTTGCGCACGACGCGTTGCCACCGCAGGTAGCTAGCACCGGGAACTGGTTGGCGAGCAGTGCATCGAGCAGGCTCTGGTCTTCTTCCCAGGTGGCGGCGCGCTCTTCGCCGTTTTCGTCGATGACGTTGATGTTGATGCTCACGAGAAGGTTCTCCTTGGTTGCTTGCGGTTTAGTTTAATTTTAGTGCCCGCGGGGTGGTTTTGCAGGAGGCTGACCCCCGTGGAGCCTAGCCTGTCTGAATTTTGATAACAAAAAACCCGCTTCCGAAGAAGCGGGTTTGTGTGGTGCGCCCGAAGGGATTCGAACCCCCAACCTTCTGATCCGTAGTCAGATGCTCTATCCGTTGAGCTACAGGCGCATGTTCTGTTCGGCCGGTCATGCCTGCCTCAGCAACAGGTAATACTTTACACGCAGGTAAACCCCTTGCCAAATCGAAAAGGCGTGACACTCATCTCACCCACCGCCGGCGTCCTGATCTGCCCCGTTATTACGCGCCATTCGGCCCCATTTTGGCCAGCGTTGAGGGCCGATAGTGTCGCGCAATGCAGTCGAGAAAGGGGCGGTGGTCGAAAAACAGTAGCTGAACGGTTACTGTTAATGGCGTATCACGATGAGGTGAGCAACCCCAGGTTCTACTCAAGCGTTGCCTTCTCTTATAAGGGCAGGTAACGCTTTTCGTTTTCTTGGCGAGTGAGAAGGCGAGGATCAGGTGGTTGTTTCGGCACAAAAAAGTGTCGAAATGAAGCAAACATAAAGGGGAATCGTCAGATGACTGACCATTCGAAGGGCACTGTTTCGAACCTGTCAGAGCAGGTGCAGCAGCAGCTTGAGCAGGCACCGACCAGCTACCAGGAGTTGCTGGAGTGGGTCCGCAGCGTCGCGGAACTGACCGAGCCTGCAAACGTCTACTGGGTAGACGGATCAGAAGAAGAATACGACCGCCTTGCCGGTGAGCTGGTTGAGGCCGGTACGTTCAAGAAGCTTTCCGACCACGAGTTCCCGAACTCCTACGTTGCTTTCTCCGACCCGGACGACGTTGCCCGCGTCGAGGAGCGCACGTTCATCTGCTCCAAGACCGAGGCTGCGGCCGGCCCCACCAATAACTGGCGCGACCCGGAAGAAATGAAGCAGACCCTCACCGAGCTGTACCGCGGCTCGATGCGGGGACGCACCATGTACGTGATCCCGTTCGTCATGGGTTCGCTGGACGCCACCGAGCCCAAGTACGGCGTGGAGATCACCGACTCCGCCTACGTGGTGTGCTCGATGCGCATCATGGCCACCATCGGTTCCGACGTGCTGAAGAAGATGAGCGACAATGAGTCGTTCTTCGTCAAGGCGTTGCACTCGGTGGGTGCCCCGCTGGCCGAGGGTGAGCAGGACGTCCCCTGGCCCTGCAACCCCGAAAAGTACATCGTGCACTTCCCCGAAGAGCGCGCGATCTGGTCCTACGGATCCGGTTACGGCGGCAATGCTCTGCTCGGCAAGAAGTGCTACGCACTGCGCATCGCCTCGGCAATCGGTCATGACAACGGCTGGATGGCCGAGCACATGCTCATCCTCAAGGTAACCAACCCCGAAGGCAAGACCCACTACATGTCGGCTGCCTTCCCCTCGGCTTGCGGCAAGACCAACTTCGCGCTGATGAGCCCCACCATCGAAGGCTGGAAGACCGAGATGGTCGGCGACGACATCGCCTGGATCAACTTCGACGAATCCGGCAAACCCTTCGTGGTCAACCCCGAAGCCGGCATGTTCGGCGTGGCACCGGGAACCGGTTGGTCCACCAACCCCAACGCGATGCGCGCCATCGCCCGCGGCAACACCATCTTCACCAACGTCGCGCTGACCGACGACGGTTCCGTGTGGTGGGAAGGCAAGACCGACGAGGTACCCGATCACCTCATCGACTGGCAGGGCAACGACTGGACCCCCGAGTCCGGCCGCCCCGCCGCACACCCCAACTCCCGCTTCTGCACTCCCATCGAGCAGGCAGACATGCTGGCACCGGAATTCCACGAACCCGATGGAGTGCCGCTGTCGGCCATGATCTTCGGTGGTCGCCGTAAGACCACCATCCCCTTGGTCTCTCAGGCCGAATCCTGGGAGCAGGGCGTCTTCCGCGGTGTAACCCTCTCCTCGGAGACCACCGCAGCCGCCAAGGGCGCCGTGGGCGTGGTGCGCCGCGACCCGATGGCGATGTTGCCCTTCATCGGCTACAACGCCTCCGACTACTTCCGCCACTGGCTGGACCTCGGTGAGAAGCACGGCGAGGCTAACATGCCCTCGATCTTCTACGTGAACTGGTTCCGTCGCACCGCCGACGGTGGCTTCGCGTGGCCCGGCTTCGGCGAAAACTCCCGCGTGGTCAAGTGGATCTTCGACCGCCTGGAGGGCAACGCGTCCGGCGAGCAGACCATCTTCGGCACCGTGCCGACCGTTGACGACCTCGACCTGACCGGTCTGGACGTCGAGCGCTCGGACGTCGAAGACGCCCTGGCTGTGCGCGTCGAAGAGTTCGAAGAAGAGCTGGCCGGCATCGACGAGTGGCTCAAGAAGTTCGGCGACGACCTGCCCGAGCGCCTGCACCAGCAGCGGGACGACCTCGCTCAGCGCATCGAGGCGGCACGGTCGGCCAAGTAACTTTCCGTTACTGAGCTCCTAGCCAACGGGAAAGGGCGGTGATGTCCCAGGACATCACCGCCCTTTCTCTGCGTTCAGAGGGTATCCCTGCAATATAATGTCTGGTAGTTATGAGCATTTTGCACACAGAATGCTCCAGGGCACGGTTTACCCCCACAGTTAAGCTACTCGCGCTACTGGCCTCAGCCCCAACAACACCGCACACTGAAGGGAAAGTCTGCAGATGGAGAAGCTGCTCAGCGTCAAGGGACTCACCAAAAGCCACGAACACCTACGAGCCGTCAAGGGCGTAGACCTCGAGATCGGTCGCGGTGAAATCGTCGGCCTGTTGGGGGAGAACGGCGCCGGCAAATCCACGCTCATCTCGCTGCTGGGCGGCTGGGACACCCCCGATGCAGGCACCATGACCCTCGCGGGTGAATCGTACAAGCCTGCCAGTGCGGAAGAGGCACTCGCCGCCGGCGTGGGTTCCATTCGTCAGAAGTTCAAGATTCACCCCGAGCTGACCGTCGCGCAGGCGATCTTCCGGTCGGGCACCCGCAATCTCACCGACGAAGAGCAGGTTGAACGCGCCGGGCAGTTGCTGGGCCAGGCCGGTGTTGAGGTCGATCCCAACGCGCGGATGGGCGATCTCGTCCGCGCCGAGCAGGCCCTCGTGGAGGTCGTGCGTATGGAGGCCGAAGAGACCCAGCTGGTGTTGATGGACGAGGTTGCCGCGACCTTCAACGACTACGAGATCTTCCAGTTCCACGAGATCACCCGCCGCCTCGTCGCCGAGGGGCGCTCGGTGCTGTACATCACCCACCGCCTCGACGAGATCCGCTCCCTGGCCGACCGTGCCGTGATCCTAGACGAGGGCGTGATCTCCTTCGAAATCACCCCGGGCCGTATGACCTCCCAGGAGATCGCCTTTAAGATGTTCAACCGCGAGATCCCCATGGGTCAGCGTCCTGAGGAGTTCATGGGCGCCAGCGAGAAGCTGGCCGTCGAGAAGCTCAGTAGCGAAGACGGTTTTCTCAAAGACATTTCCTTCGCTGTGGGCAGCGGCGAGGTATTCGGCCTGACCGGTCTGCGCCGCTCCGGCATCAACGAGGTGGCCTCCGCCCTGGTCGGTATCACCGACATGCACTGCGAGGAACTCCGCATCGACGGCAAGAAGGTTGCCATCGACAGCCCGGAAGATTCGGTCAAATACGGCATCGGTTATCTCTCCGACAACGACGACGAGCTCGGCCTGGCCAACGAGCGGTCCATCGCCAAGACCCTCATGGAGTCTACCGGCATTCAGGCTAACGCCCAGGGCTTCCTCCACGAGGTCTCGGCGTTGCGCGAGGTGGCCGAACAGATTCAGAAGCTGCACATCAAGACCACTAACATCCAGGGTGAGGTTGGCAAGCTATCCGGCGGTGATCAGCAGAAGGTGGCCCTGGCCCGTTGGATCAGCGCTGAATGTGAGATTCTGATTCTCAACCACCCCACCCGCGGCATCGACGTCAGCGCCAAGGCTGAGATCTACAAGATGCTCAAAGAGCTCACCGATAAGGGCACCTCGATCATCATCATCGGTTCCGACATGACCGAGCTGATCGAGCTCTGCAACCGCATCGGCGTGATGCGCCACGGCGAGTTGGTCAGCGTTCAGAACAACACCGAGGCCACGGAAGACACCCTCATGGAAGCCGCTATCGGCGACATGGTCTAGGCAAAAAGATAAACGAAAGCCCGGTCAAACGGTGGGCGAGGGGACATCCCTTCGTTGCCGTTCGACCGGGCTTTTCGTTGAAGTTAAGGACGCGGCGCGTGCGCATCGACGAAACGAGCGGCGCGCCTGCCTTCGCCAGGATCCCCCCTTAGAGGGAGATGCGCTGTGCGATGGTGTTCAGCTTGTGGCGAGCCAGTGCCAGGTTAGCGGTGTTGCGGTCGAGCACCAGGTACACGAACAGGCCCGAGGTGTCGGAGGTGTTCAGCACGTTGATCAGGTGGTACTGGCGGTCCAAGGTGATCATGATGTCTTCGATGGTGCCGTCCAGGCCGAGGTCGGCCATAGTCTTCAGCTTGGCGCGTACCACGTTGGAGTTGCCAGCGGCCGCAACGGTCAGGTCGAAACCGGGATTGCCGCCAGAAGCCAGCGCCATACCCGAGGAGATGTCGACGAGGGCGGCACCGTTAGCGCCTTCGATGGAGAGAAGTTCCTGGATGGAAGTATCAAGAGTGGACACGTCGGATCCTTTGCATTGAAGTGATGTTGATTATGGTTGCAAACCCACTCCGCAACAGGGCGTCTATCCGCGGCCATCTAGTGCGAAAATCTCACGGCGCGAGCAGACATAACGTGCGGAGGCTTGCTCTATTTTACCCACACATCGGCGAGATCTCGGTGGTTTTAGCAGCCATTGTGTGGCGTTCTGAGGCAAGTGCGGCCTGATCAGCGATTTTGAGAGAGTGGCACATCTTACGCTCCAGTGAACAGCGGGGGAACTATGATTAACCTGTGGGGCGTAGGATGTACGCAAAGGTGCAGTCGGAGAAAGGAACGTGCTATGCGACTGACAGCTTTCTCCGATGTTTCGTTACGCATCATGATGTTGCTGGCGGGAGCGTCCGAGTCCAAAATGTCCACGCAGACCATTGCTCAGGGCGTGGGCACCCCCTATAACCATGTCGCCAAGTCGGTGGCTTTTCTCGCTCACCACGGCTGGGTGACCGCTTCCCGTGGGCGCTCCGGTGGCGTCATGCTCTCTGAGGCCGGTTGCCGGGTGACGGTGGGGCAACTGTTGCGCGCCACCGAGGGGGAGACCCCGATTGTGGAGTGCGAAAGCGATGAGGCACGTTGCCCGCTGAACTCTTCCTGCCGACTCCGCTCGTACTTGAGCCGCGCCCGCGAAGCTTTCTTCGCAGTGCTTGACCCCATCGTCATCACCGATTTGCCCCACGAGAAGCAGCTGGGGCCGGTGATGGTGGAGCTGGGGCTGGGGCCGCTGGCCACCCGATCTACTGAACAATTCGTCGGATAATGTAGTTTTTCGCCGTAGCGACGGGGCGATTTTTTCTGAAGCATTTATCTTGCATTTCTTATGCTAGATTTGAAGTGTTTGATAACACCCTGTCACTAAGGAGTCGGAAATGCTTTCCGAAAAGTCGCGCCCCATCGTCGAGGCCACCCTTCCCGTGATTGCCGAGCGCATCCCGCACATCACCCCTGATTTCTACAAGCGCATGTTCAGCGCGCGTCCGGACCTGATGGACGGTATGTTCTCTCGCTCCTCGCAGCTGGAAGGCACCCAGCCCAAGGCCCTGGCCGGTTCCATCGCCGTCTTCGCCTCCTACATCGTCAACAACCCCGACAAATACCCCGACGAGGTGCTCTCCCGCGTGGCCCACAAGCACGCTTCCCTGGGCCTTCAAGAGGACGAGTACCCCACCGTTTACAAGTATCTGTTTGAAGCCATTGCCGCCGACCTGGGCGAGGCCTGCACCGAAGAAGTTGCAGAAGCCTGGACCGAGGTTTACTGGCTGATGGCCAACGCCCTCATCAAGATCGAAAAGAGCCTGTACGCTTCCCAGGCGAACGACGTCATCCGCGCACCCTTCAAGCTGATCTCCCGGAAGGAAACCGGTGAAGGCGTGGTCGACCTGACCTTCGAAGCTGCCGACGACACCCCGCTCACCGAGGCCAAGGCCGGCCAGTACATCTCGCTGTTCACCAAGGCCAAGGACGGTCTGCTGCAGCCCCGCCAGTACACCCTCCTGCCCGCCGAACCCAACCAGCGCCGCGTGGCCATCAAGCTCGACCCCAACGGTGAGATGACCTCGATCCACCACGCCCTGACCGAGGGCGACGTCGTCGAACTCTCGAACCCCTACGGTGACATCACCCTCGGTGGTTTCGGCGATGACGGCTCCGGCCCGCTTTGGCTCTTCTCCGCAGGCATCGGTGTGACCCCGATGATCGCCTTCCTCTCCGAAATGGTCGCCACCGACTCCCGCCGCGAAGTCGTGGTCGTTCACGCAGACCGCCGTCAAGACTCTTGGCCCCTCCGCGAAGAGATGCAGGAACTCGTCGGCAAGCTGGCCAACGGCAAGCTAATCTCCTTCGCCGAGGACGGCTCGGGCGACCACACCGGCCGCGTCGACGTCTCGAAGCTCGACGTGCCCTCCAACGCCTCGGTCTACATGTGCGGCCCGCTGCCCTTCATGCAGGGCGTGCGCTCCCAGCTGATCGACGCCGGTGTTCCCGGTGTGCAGATCCAGTACGAGATCTTCGGCCCCGACCAGTGGATGCTGCGCGATACGGCGCGCGCCGAAAACAAGTAGTCCCTTCCGGCACCCGTGGGGACGCTCGGCGACTGATTCCCTCCTCGCGCAGAGCGCTCGTCAGTCCATACGTCGCCTGCGCGTCCCCACGGGTGCCGCACTCATTCTCGAAGCCCCTGACCGGTCAGCTCTTGCTGGTCGTTCAGGGGCTTCTGTGGTGATGGTTAGACTGGTCGTATCCAACGTCCGCCCCAACTAGCCAGAACGTGAGGTGCCGAGCCTCGTCATGACCATCGACGCCCTCCTGCCGCTGATCGCCATCTTCTGCGCCGGTCTCGGCGCCGGGTTCATCAACGTCATCGTCGGATCCGGAACGCTCATCACCTTCCCCGTCTTGCTGATGTTTGGCTACCCGGCGCTGACCGCCAACATGTCTTCGAACCTGGGCCTGATCGCCGGCAACTTCTCGGGGGTCTACGGATACCGCCGAGAGATCGCCCACCTGAAACCGCTGGTGAAGAAACTGCTACCGGCGTCCTTGCTGGGCGGTGTGACGGGCGCATTGCTGTTGCTGGTTCTGCCCTCGTCCGTGTTCGATTTCGCGGTGCCCATCCTGATCCTGCTCGGCATCATCATGGTGGTGATCTCCCCGATGGTGCAGAAGCGCACCGCCGCCAAGCTCAAGGTGGCTGGGGGAGCGGGGCACCACGATTCCCTGGCGATGGCGCGCCCCGCACTGACCTTCCTGACTGTCGCCGCCCTCGGCCTCTACGGAGGCTACTTCGGCGCCGCCCAGGGCGTGCTCATGGTTGGCTCGCTGGGCATGTTGCTCGCGGTCTCGCTGCAATCGCTCAACGCCCTGAAGAACGCCCTGGTGGCCGGGGTCAACGTGGTCTCGGCCATCATCTTCGTGCTCTTCACCGGAGACCTCATCGACTGGACGGTCGTCCTCCTGCTCGCCGCCGGCGCGGCCCTCGGCGGATTGCTCGGCGCCAAGGTAGGACGCTCCCTCCCGCCCAGCGTGCTGCGGGCGGTCATCGTGGTGATCGGTACGATCGCACTGATCAACATGGTGGTATAAAGAACGGCTGGCGGAGAATTAACATCCCCGCCAGCCGACACATTATTCAGGCGATCTATAGACTGAACGCACTCCCGGTGCTCGCAGGAGCGCTACAGAAACCTCTGGATTGTTATCGCGTCAACGAACTATCCCGGGTCTCCCGCATCACCAAACCGGTCACGAGAGTGAAAGCGGCGATGATGATCATGTAGATAATGAACCAATCTGCATGCCCGTTCTCCGTCAACCACGCATTCAGGTACGGGGCCGTGCCGCCGAAGAGGGCAGTGGACAGTGACAGCGTTCCCGATACGCCGGCGGCCCGTACATGGGTGGGAAGAGCCTCAGCCCACACCGCCCCATTGACGCCAAAGAGGAGGGCCAGGCCAGTCAAGGAGATGAGCATTGCCATGAGAAGCGTCCCGAAGCTGCCGTCCACCAGGTGGTAGACCGGCCAGGTGATCACCACAAAAATGGCGCCAAACGCGATGACAAGCGGCTTGCGGCCCACCTTATCGCCGAGTACACCGGCGATCAGGATCAACCCCAAGAAGACTACCTGCGCAATCAATCCGGCGGTCAGCGAGCTCGCGGCGTCTTGACCGAGTGCAACTCGGGAGTACGTGGGGAGATAGATCAACCAGGTGTAGAACATCAATGACCCACCGGCGGAGACACCGAAGATCACAAAGAGGCCACGCATATAAGAGAAGAGCCCACCTCGGCGCTTGATCTTACCGGTGGCAGGATCTGTAGCGGTCTCAGGAACAGTCTCCAGATTCTCGGTGAAGGCCTCGGTTTCTACCAAATTCCTGCGAAGGAAGAGCGCGTAGAGACCCAGAATTGCACCCACACCGAAAGCTACCCTCCATCCCCAGGAGTTCAGTTGTTCCTCAGAAAGCAGGGCATTCATCAACAGACCCATCAGAGTTGCCAGAATCGTGCCGATAACCACTGACACCCAGGAGGTGCTCCCGAAAAAAGCACGGCGGCCCTTAGGCGCTCGCTCCACCAAGTATGTGATGGAGGTTCCCATTTCTCCACCGTGCGCCAGCCCTTGAGCTAAACGAGTGACCACGAGAATGATCGAGGCGAAGATCCCGATCGTCTCATAGGTGGGGGTGAGCGCAATGACAAGGCTGCCCAAAGCGGTCAGCACCATCGCGACGAATAGCGCCTGTCGGCGTCCCACCCGGTCCGCAAAGTTACCGAAGAGATAACCACCCACGGGGCGGGCCACGAAACCTACGGCGAAGACTGCCAAGGTAGAGAGAAAAGCTGAGGTGGGATTGTGCGGATTGAAGAACTGCACCGCGAAATACGGGGCAAAAATGGTGTAGATGTTCCAGTCGTACCACTCGAGCGCGTTGCCGAAGTTCACCGCAACCAGGTCGCGGAGGCTCCGTGACTTGCCCGGTGTCGTCCCTATGCGTGCGGTGCTCATTTAGGTGTGCCCTCCAACCCCAGCTTGGCGTCCGCGTCTGCCCCGGGCACACGCATCTCGAAGGTTTCCCGCACGACCGTGTAGTCAAAGTAACCCATACGGGCGATGGGTTGGATGCGGGGAATATCGAGACGTCCATCTGAGGTCAGGAAATCCTCATCGATGTGGATTTTTTCTACCCGGGCAAAGACTATGTCGATTGACCCAACATTGGAGTCACCCATCAAACGATGGGTTGAAAGGTAACGACACTCAAACTTGACCGGGGATTCCTTGACCATCGGAATGGGGTGATTATCGGCGTATTCTTTGGTGACGTCCAAGTGGTCCCATTCACTCTCAGACGTCGGTAAGGCCATCGCAGACTTATTGACCTCTTCGCGGAGATCCCAGGTCGCCATATTCCAGACGAACCAACCGGTACGTTCAGCATTGAGGACGGTATCTTTGCGGCGTCCGTCGGGGTAATGGTTAGCCGAGAACATGACCATGGGAGGGTCAAAGGTGAGATTTTGCCATTGGCTATAGGGAGCAATGTTTTCCAGGCCGTCTTCATTAACGCTAGAAAGCCAACCAATGGGGCGGGGAACGGTGCTGCTCTTGAAAGGTGAATAAGGCAGACCCGAAGATTCGGTGCAGGGGTTGAACTTCACAATTCCTCCAATATGTGATTCGGAGCACGTAGTAGCTACGAGGATATTGTGTATATCTGCAATATTCAAGACATATACATTAAATATTTAAAGTGTGAAGTGAACCGGTCATACACAATGGAGCTATGACAAAAGCTGAAGAAGCCTACAACCACCTGGCGCATCTCATCGAGCGAGGGGAACTCAGCCCCGGAACCTCCTACACCGAATCAGCGCTCATCAAATTGTCTGGTTATGGACGAACCCCACTGCGTGAGGCGGTGCAACGTCTCATGCGAGACCACCTCGTAGCCAACGGCACAGGAGCCGGAATAGTGGTTCCGACTATGAGCGTTGACGACCAGTTGGGAAGGCTAGAAATAAGACGCTCCATGGAGGCGCTCGCCGTGGTGTTAGCTTCAAAGCGTGGAACCGACGAGGAATTGGCCGGCCTCGTCTCGTTGAAGGAAAAGCTAGAGAAGCAAACGGAACCCCGAGGTTATCTCGAGGTGCTCAGGCAAACTCAAGAAGTCATGTGTGTTGCGGCCCATAACGACTACCTCGCCGACGTTATGAGACCACTCCATGTGCTATCGCGGCGTTTCTGGGGAGTTAATCTCCACGATGTTCCTGCAGAAATCGAACAGGGGAAGGCTTTACATCGGGCGATTTTACAGGCTGTGGAGAACCGCGACAGCGCGCTGGCCCAAGAGGCATCCATCAAGCTCAACGACTTCCTGGTGGAATCCGCCCTAGCCGTTGCTCGTCGACGTTCCCGGGAAGGACATATTCGACCTCTCGAAATCTAGACCATCTTCCAGGAGTAGGTAGCGCACATACAACAGGAGGCTGTCCCCAGAAAAGGGACAGCCTCCTGTCGTGAGCGACGCTCGGCGCGTCGGAGCCTCAAGCGCTATGCGGCACGAACGATCTGTAGGATCTCGTCGCGCACGCGCTCCATGGTGGCCATATCCGGTGCCTCCAGGTTCAGGCGCAGGAAAGGCTCGGTGTTAGAGGGGCGCAGGTTGGCCCACCAACCCTCGGTCTTCGACTCGAAGGTCACGCCGTCCATGTCGGAGGTCTCCACCGAATCGCCGAAGTGCTCCCGCACGCGGGCGATGGTGCCGTCCTTGTCCTCAACCTGCGAGTTGATCTCGCCGGAGGGAACGTAGGGCTGGTACTTCGCACCGATCTCCGAGAGCTTTTCTTCCGAGGAGCCCAGCACGGCCAGCACATGCATCGCGGCCAGCATGCCGGTGTCGGCGTTGAAGAAGTCCTTGAAGTAGTAGTGAGCGGAGTGCTCGCCACCGAAAACGCCACCCTCTGAGGCCATGACGGCCTTGATGAAGGAGTGACCCACACGGGTCTTCACGGCGCGACCACCCAGCTTTTCCACCAGCTCGGGAACGGCCTTGGAGGTAATCAGGTTATAGATCACTACGGGCTCGGAGTTGC
This sequence comes from Rothia sp. LK2588, assembly GCF_040946465.1. Classification (NCBI taxonomy): domain Bacteria; kingdom Bacillati; phylum Actinomycetota; class Actinomycetes; order Micrococcales; family Micrococcaceae; genus Rothia; species Rothia sp. LK2588. The sequence goes on from NZ_JAYWLS010000003.1 coordinate 336,120, forward strand.
CCTCGGCCTGGGCGCGCTTGATCTCGCGCTCGGCCACGATCGCGGTGATGGCGGAAGGCGAAACAGGCTCACCCTTCTCGTCGATCACGAAGCAGCGGTCGGCGTCGCCGTCGAAAGCCAAACCGATGTCAGCGCCGTGCTCGATCACGGCACGCTGCAGGTCGATCAGGTTGGCAGGCTCCAGCGGGTTGGCCGGGTGGTTCGGGAAGGTGCCGTCCAGCTCGAAGAACAGGGGCACGATCTCCAGAGGAAGTTCAGGCAGGATCGAACCGCCGAGCACAGCGGGGGTGGTCATACCGCCCATGCCGTTACCGGCGTCCACCACAACCTTCAGCGGGCGAATCTGCGAGAGATCCACCAGCTCACGGAGGTACTCGCCGTAGGCCTTCAGCACGTCCTTCTCAGAGACGGTGCCGGTGGTCTCCACGGCGGGGATGTCGCCCTCATCGAGGTACTTCTGGGCCAGGTCACGCACGTCGAACAGACCGGTTTCCGAAGAAATCGGAACCGCGCCGGCCTTGGCCATCTTCATGCCGTTGTACTCAGCCGGGTTGTGTGAGGCAGTGAAGGTCACGCCGGCGGCGTTCTCAACACCGCACGCGAAGTAAAGCTCGTCGGTGGAGATCAAGCCGATCTTAATGACGTTCGCACCGCGCGCGGTGGCACCCTCGGCGAAAGCATCGACAAACGAAGAACCGGAGGGGCGCATATCGGAGCCAACCAGCACGTTCTGCCCAGCCAGCCCGAGAACGTCCACGAAGGCGGCCGCAGTGGCGCGCACGGTCTCTTCAGTGATAGTTTCGCCTACGATGCCGCGGACATCGTAAGCCTTAAAAGATTCCTTGAGATCAATAGTATTCACACGCCTTATTTTAGCCGTCAGGTGCGAAAAATTCCGTGAGGGCCGTTTGTATGCTGTTAAACACTGAGTGAAAGGCCCCCTAAGATAGGGACAATCTATTTTGGGGTGTGGTTGGATATGACCTATGGGTGAAATTTATCGTTTGAGCAATAAGGTGCAGAATTACGACTGGGGATCGTGCACCATGCTGGCCGGAATGCGCGGCGAGTCTGCACCCTCGGCGCAACCCGAGGCTGAGGTCTGGGTCGGCGCTCACCCCTCCGCACCCTGCATTGTGCACCTGCCCACCGGCGACATGCCGTTGAACGAGTGGGTAGCCCACGCACCCGAGGACGTCCTCCCCACGGGCTGGGAGAAGGATTTCTTCCCCTTCCTGTTCAAGATCCTGGCGATCGACGCCCCGCTCTCCATCCAGGTTCACCCCTCCGACGAACAGGCCCAGACCGGGTTCGCCGCCGAGAACAACGCCGGCGTGAAACTTGATGACCCCGCTCGTAACTACAAAGACCCGCACTCCAAGCCCGAGACGCTCATCGCGCTGACCGAGGTGCAGGCGCTGACTGGCGTGCGACCGGCCGACGAGCTGCAACGCATCGCCGAGCGGTTGGGGCTGACCTGGCTGAGCGAGCTGCTCCCGGCGTCCTCGGATAAGCAGTTACTCGAGTCCGTGTTACGCCTCGACAATGCGGCGGCCGAACAGGCGGTGCGTCAAACGGTCGAGCGTGCGGCCCTCACCGCACAGGAACCCGGTCTCGATGAATGCCTACAGAAGCTGACCGGCGTGATCGCAGAGGTCGATCAGAAGCACCCGGGCGACCGCGGGTTATTGGTGGCCACCGTGATGAACCTCGTTCACCTCAAACCAGGGGACTCCGCTCACACTCCCGACGGTCAGGTGCATGCCTACGTATCCGGGTGCGCGGTGGAGATCATGAACCCCTCCGACAACGTGATGCGCGCGGGGCTGACCTCCAAACACATCGACATCGACGAGCTCATCTCGATCCTCGCCGACTCCCAACCGGCTCCGCAGATTGAGGGCCCGACCCCGGCGGAGGGGCCGCTGGGTCGCTACCGTATGTGGGACCACCGGTTGAGCGTGACCCGCGTGCGTGCCACCGGTGGACCGATTGAGCTGACCCTGGCGGGGACGTCCGCGGTGCTGGCCACCAAAGGTGAGCTGAACATACAAGCGGGTCAGCAGAGCTTCGAACTGAAACCCACTGAATCACTACTCCACGTTGGTTCCGAGACCGCGGTGACGGTCACTGGAACCGGCGAAGCCTTCATCGCCGCCTACGTCTAGTACTGCGGCCCCGACAGAAGCGCCCCCGACCCGCAGGCCGGGGGCGCTTTGATGTGGCGTGAAATCTAAGCCTTAATCACGGTGATAGACCATTCTGCGGGACCTCGCTTCACGAAGTCCTTGGTGCCGTAGCCGTTCTCGGCGGCCCAGCGAGGAATCGACTCCGTACCCTGAGTGCAGTCGAAGTTGATCACCAGTTCATCTCCGGCAGCCAACTCTTCCATCGCGGTCTTAGCCTCTTGAACGGGGAAGGGGCACACCAGACCGTCCGTTTCTAAAACACGAGTAGCCATGACAATTCCTTTCGTTGACGTTTAAGCGGTTTGCAGATTCTTAGCGGGGGTGGCAGCGGTACGACGTGCGCGGCGCGGGATGACAAAGAGGTAAGCCGCAGCGCCGGTTCCGAGGATCATGGCGACCAAAGCTACCCAACCCTGCCAGGAAAAGAGAGCGGTTTCTACCAGGCCGTTGCCGATCGAGCATCCTCCGGCCCAGGCCGCACCCCAACCCATCAGGGCGCCACCGACACCGGAGCGCATGATGGTCTTTGCGTCGGGAACACGCACCTTAAACTCACCGGAGGCCTTGGCGGCGATGTACGAACCCAGAAGGATTCCACCGACCAACAGCACACCCCAGTCGACGAACTTGGCGTCACCGGTACCCAGGTACTGTACCGCGTTAGCGCTGGGGGTGGTGATGCCCAGCCCACCCTGGCGTCCTGTCGCCCAGCTGGCGGGGAAGGCGAGCATCGCGATGATGCCCACCACCACAGCGGTGGCGTAGGGATTCCAAGACTTCTCCGTCAACAGGTGCGCCAAGCCCTTTTTCTCGGCCGGTAGCTGCGCCATGGGTAGCTTCGGCTTCGAAAGATTGCGATAGGCCCAGAAACCAGCGATCAGGGCAAGAGCAACTACCGGAACCCACATCGAGACACCCAACGTCTCATAGATCGTCGCGTTTTCCGTGACGCCGTAATGGCGCATAAAACCCGTAGTCTCCGCCAGCGCTCCGTACTTGAAGATGCTGGCGAACAGTGCGTAGAAAATTAGCGCGAACCACGAGCCGACAAGACCTTCGCCGGCCCGGTAGTAGGTACCGGTGGCGCATCCACCGGCCAACACGATCCCGAAACCGAAAACGAAAGCACCGATCACGGTGCCCACAGGTGCGAACTGACTGACGGCCTCCGAAACCTGAATTACCCCTGCGGCATTGAGCGCGGCGACTCCCACGGCTTGAACGGCGATAGCCACGATGAACGCACCTAACCACCAGGTACTCTTCGCTACCCAAATATCTCGAAAAGCACCGGTGACACAGAACCTGCCACGTTGCATGACAAACCCCAGTAACAACCCAACCAACAAACCCGAAATAAGCATGCAGTCAAAGTACTCTCAGGTCACTGGGCGGTTCAAAGTATCTGTCAAATAACGCAACAAAGTAATTTTCTTTCAAGTGTGATTCCTATCGCTGGTGACGTAGTGTTTAAGACAGCTGCCGCGTTGAGGGCTCCCTTCGCGCATCACACACTGCAGACTCGTACAACCACCAGCACAAGGAACCGGCATGAAGATTATCCTGACCGTTACCGGCCACGACCACGTAGGCATCGTGAGCGCGGTGACCTCCGAACTCACCCGCCGCAACGTGAATATCGTCAACATCTCGCAGACGCTCATGGAAGAACACTTCACGATGATCCTCAAGGGCGAATTCGACGATTCCCAGCAGACCATCCAAGATCTGCAGACGGCCTTCGAGCCGGTGGCGGCCGAGCAGAAGGTTCGCATCCGCATTCAGTCGGAGGCCATCTTCGACGCCATGCACACCATCTAGGAGGCGTAGTGGTATTCGAAAACTCCGCCAACATCCTCGAAACGTTGCAGATGATCGACGAAGACCGCCTCGACATCCGCACCGTGACCATGGGCATCTCCCTGCTCGACTGCGCTGACTCCAACGGCGAGGTGGCCCGTCAAAAAATCTACGACAAGATCACTTCCCGCGCTGCACGCCTGGTGGAGGTCGCCGAAGGCATCGAAGCCGAACTGGGCATCCCCATCATCAACAAGCGCATCTCCGTCACGCCCATCTCGTTGGTGGCCGGTGCCAGCGACGATGAGGACTACGTCGAATACGCCAAAACCTTAGATGCGGCCGCCAAAGCGGTAGGGGTGAACTTCATCGGTGGATTCACCGCGCTCGTCGACAAGGGAGCCACCCCCGCAGACCTGAAACTGATGAACTCGATCCCGCGGGCCCTCAACGAAACCGACGTCGTGTGCTCCTCGGTCAACATCGGATCCTCCCGTGCCGGAATCAACATGAGCGCGGTCGCCCGCATGGGTGAGGTTATCCGCGAAACCGCCGAACTCTCCGCCGACGCCCACGGCTTCGGATGCGCCAAACTCGTGGTGTTCGCCAACGCCGTCTCCGACAACCCGTTCATGGCCGGCGCCTTCCACGGTGTGCAAGAGGCCGACACCGTGGTCTCGGTGGGCGTCTCAGGCCCGGGCGTGGTCAAGCGCGCGTTGGAATCGGTGCGCGGGGAGTCCTTCGACGCCTGCGCCGAGGCCATCAAGAAGGCGGCCTTCAAGATCACCCGCGTGGGTCAGCTCGTGGGCAACCTCGCCGCCGAACGCCTGGGGGTTGAGTTCGGCATCGTCGACCTCTCGCTCGCGCCGACCGCCGAGGTCGGTGACTCGGTCGCGCACGTCCTGGAGGAACTGGGACTGGAAACCGTTGGTACGCACGGCACCGTCGCCGCGCTCGCACTGCTCAACGACGCGGTGAAGAAGGGCGGTCTGATGGCCTGCTCGCACGTGGGTGGACTCTCGGGATCGTTCATCCCGATCTCAGAAGACATTGGCATGATCGAGGCCGCCGCCGCGCAGAAGATTACGCTGGACAAGCTCGAGGCCATGACCGCGATCTGCTCGGTGGGCCTGGACATGGTGGCGATTCCCGGGGAGACCCCGGCGGCAACCATCGCCGCCATGATCGCCGACGAAGCCGCCATCGGCGTCATGAACCACAAAACCACGGCGGTTCGCGTGATCCCGGCGATCGGGTTGCAGGTGGGGGAGGTCGTGGAGTTCGGCGGTCTGCTCGGACGCGCCCCCGTGATGCCCATACACGAGGCCTCGGCTGAACGGTTCGCGGCTCGCGGTGGACGCATCCCCTCGCCGGTGCACGGTTTCCGAAACTAGGCGCGGCCCCGGGTTTGTACCCCGAAAATCACCCAGTATGTCAAAAAGAACATACTGGGTGATTTTGTGGGTACGGAATCGGGAAGGCCGGGCGTGTCCGGGGCGTTCTAACCGGTCAGTCCAGTTCATCTCCCCGGTTACTCGCCGCTGGTCCGGAACCTTGCCGCGTGCCGGCGTCCGGTTCGGCGGGAGGTAACAGCGGAACCGTAACCCGCGGCAGAAAGAACCCCACGCAGGGTCCGGCCAACAGGGAGAGGGCGATGGTGCCGGGGCCAAACTCGCCACCGGCCGCGATGCCGATGACCACCACAGTCACCTCGAGTGCGGTGCGAACGACGGTCGCCGAGAGGCCCGTGATGCGCATGAGGCCCGTCATCAACCCGTCGCGGGGGCCGGAGCCGAATTGTGCACCGATGTAGAGCGCATCGAAAAAACCGAAGAGTATCAGGCCCACGATCACGTAGACGATCTGCAGGGGTAGGCCGGTGGGATCGGGGATGATGCGTAACGAGAGGTCACCGAAGATGCCGATGAGAAAGGCGTTGGCGATCGTGCCCAGCCCCGGCATCTCCCGTAAGGGAATCCAGAGCAGAAGCACGATCATCGAGGTGACGATCGTGATCAGGCCGTAGCTCAGCCCGAATTGCTTCATGAGACCCAGTGTGAGCACGTCCCAGCTCATCGCGCCCAGGCCTGCCTTGATGAAGATGGCTACCGAGAAACCGAAACCGGCCAGTCCGATAAAGAGCTGCGGCAAACGTAGTGCCAGTTTTCCGGCCCGCAACTGATTAATCGGGTTCATGTTCAACAGCGCCGGTGGGGGTTTTCTAGCCATGTGAGCCATGCTATCGCGAGCCGTTCTGTACCCCGAAAATCACCCAGTATGTCAAAAAGAGCATACTGGGTGATTTTCGGGGTACGGAACCGGGAGCGCCGGGCGTGTCCGGGCTACTCCAGCTGACCCCACCGGCACAGGTGCATCCGTTAAGTCTTGCGCACTCACCTACCCGGTTTCACCCCGCTATGTCCCACCTGACTGCCGGAAAACCAGAAAGTTAATCCAGAAACTTTCGGGGCCCACTGTTCGCCCGCAAGACCAACTTAGGGTTTTTCCGACCCATATCATTTCGATCCGCTTCGTGACATTTTGTCGTCATGACCTCAATTTCGGCGGGTCTACCATATCTAGTGTCTCCCACAGAAAGAAGCCACTAGATGTTGTTGTTTGAAGAGAAACAGACCCCTTCTGCACTGGAGCAACTGCAGTCCGGAGCCGCCACCGCCCTACACGAGAATGCCAACAAAGATGCCACCGTTTTCAACACCCAGCGCGACCTCACCGCCGGGGCCGTCGCTAAGGACTATGCTCTCGAACACCTACTCCCGCGCGCGGTCGCCGAGGCCCACCAATCCGGTGATATCCACTTTCACGATCTCGACTATTCGCCCTACGCCCCCATGACCAATTGTTGTCTGATCGACATCGCCGGCATGCTGGCCGAGGGGTTCACCATTGGCAACGCCAACGTCGAATCCCCGAAGTCAATTCAGACCGCGGCGGCGCAGGTCTCCCAGATCATCGCCAACGTCGCCAGCTCCCAGTACGGCGGCTGCTCGGTGGACCGCATCGACGAGGTGCTGGCCCCCTACGCCGAGTTGAACTACGCCAAACACCTGCAGGACGCCCGCCGCTGGGTTCGTCCCGAACAGCACGAGGAATACGCCGCGCAGAAGACGGCCAAGGACGTCTACGACTCCATGCAATCCCTGGAATACGAAGTCAACACCCTGTACTCCTCCAATGGCCAGACCCCGTTCGTGACCTTCGGCTTCGGCCTGGGCACAGGACCCTGGGAGCGGGAGATCCAACGCGCGATCCTCAACGTGCGCATCCGCGGTATCGGCAAAGACGCCACGACCGCCATCTTCCCCAAACTGGTCTTCGGCCTGCGCCGGGGCACCAACCTCAACCCCGAAGACCCCAACTACGACGTCAAACAACTGGCCCTAGAGTGCGCCGCGAAGCGCATGTACCCCGACGTGCTCAACTTTGAGAAAATTGTTGAAATTACAGGTTCGTACAAGGCTCCGATGGGGTGCCGGTCGTTCTTGCAAAGTTGGCAAGACGAAGCTGGCCACGAGGTCGCTGCCGGCCGCATGAACCTCGGGGTGGTTACGGTGAACCTGCCCCGCATCGCCCTGGAAACCGCGCCGGCAACCGGCCCGGCGGCGTCCGGAACCGAGCGGGAACAGGCGCTGTTTCGCTTCTGGGACTTACTCGATGACCGTCTCGAGGTCGCTCGCCAGGCCCTGTACTACCGCGTGCAACGGTGCACCGAGGCGCGGCCTGAGAATGCGCCGATCCTCTACCAGCACGGAGCGTTCGGCCTGCGAGCCGAGCGCGGTGACCGCGTCGACGAGTTCTTCGCCAACGGACGCGCCACCGTCTCCCTGGGATACATCGGCCTCTACGAGGTGGCGACTGCCTTCTTCGGACCGGCCTGGGAGAGCGACCCGCAGGCCAAGGCCTTCACCCTGGAGATTCTCGCCCGTCTCAAGTCGCACTGCCACACCTGGTATGAAGAGACCCCAACATCAACCCCAGCGGAGCTTCACCATCAGCGCACTGCCACACCTGGTATGAAGAGACCGGTTATTGGTTCTCGGTGTACTCCACACCCTCCGAGTCGTTGACCGACCGCTTCTGCCGCCTCGATCGGCAGCGCTTCGGTGCGATCGAGAACATCACCGACAAGGACTATTACACCAACTCCTACCACTACGACGTCCGCAAGAAAGTGACCCCTTTCCAGAAGCTGGATTTCGAAAAGGACTACCCGTTCTACGCCTCGGGCGGCTTTATTCACTACTGTGAGTACCCGAAAATGACGCACAACCTGCAGGCGCTAGAGGCCGTGTGGGATTACGCCTACGACCGCGTGGGATACCTGGGTACCAACGCCGCCATCGATCGCTGTTTCGAGTGCGGTTTCGAGGGCGAGTTCAACCCCACCGCTGCGGGGTTCTGTTGCCCCGATTGCGGCAATACCGACCCCGAGACCTGTGACGTCGTCAAGCGCACCTGCGGTTACCTGGGCAACCCGATGAAGCGCCCGATGGTGCACGGCCGCCACGAAGAGATCGCCTCCCGTGTCAATCACATCTGATCGCGGCACCCCGATCCAGGACGGCCCCCGCCGGCTTCCTCCGCGTTCGGGCAACTGGAACACGGGGCGGCTCAGCCGCGGGTTCGTGGCCGACTACAAACCCTTCACCTTCGTTGACGGGCCGGGCGTGCGGTGTTCGCTCTATGTTTCGGGGTGCCCCTTTGAGTGCGTGGGGTGCTATAACAAGGCAGCGCAGTCATTCCGCTACGGCCGGCCCTATTCCCACGAGCTGGAAGAAGAGATCCTGGCTGACCTCGCCCAACCATATGTCGCGGGGTTGAGCCTGCTGGGTGGCGAACCCTTCTTGAACACGGGGGTGTGTCTGTCGCTTGCTCGGAGGGTACGCGAAGAGCTACCGGGAAAGACCGTGTGGGCGTGGACAGGCTTCACCTGGGAGCAACTACAGGCCTCGATCCGCGCGGGAAACAGCGATCAGCTGGAGCTGTTGCGTCTGACCGACGTGCTCGTTGACGGGCCGTTCGTTCAGTCCCGGTACGACTCTCACCTGGCTTTTCGCGGCTCCAGCAACCAGCGCCTACTCAACGTGGGCGCATCGCTGGCGGCCGGGCGTCCTATCGAATGGCGAGAAAGCGAGCCGGGCGGGCACACCGCCGGGGGAGCGGGGCGCTAAAGCAGCGAGGTCATCATCGCCTCGAAGGCCAACCGCGCGCTGGCGTTCGTGGAGAGGCGACGGCGGGTCAACGAGACCGTGTCCAAACGTTGCAGGGTCTTCTCCGGGGTGTTCTCCCGGGCGTATTCACTCAGCTCCTGCGCCAGGTGGGAGTTGATCAGCGCCGAACCGGTACCCAGCTGAATCGTCAACACGTCGCGGAAAACCGTCTGAATGTCGATGAGAAAGCGATCCAGGGTATCGGTTTTAATGCGGCGGGCTCGCCGTTTCTGATCTTCCTCCAGGTGTCGCAGCTGCGCTCGCATCGCGGGGGTAACCTTCTGATCTTCCTCCATACCCAGCTGCGCCATGAGTTCGGCGCGTTCACGTTCGTTACGCTCGGCGGCGTCCGCCTCGGCCTCTTCATCGGCGATCTCCACCAGCTTCTCGGCGGCGGCCATGGCTTGCGCGATCGAGCGCAGGCTCACCGGCATGCGCACCACCGATTCGCGGCGGGAACGGGCCTCGGGGTAGAGCGCCAGACGACGCGCCACGCCCACATGCCCCTGGGCCAACGCCGCGCAGTGCTCGGCCAATCCCGGTTCCACGCCGTCGCGGCGTACCAGCAACTCGGAGACGTCTTCGGTAGAGGGCACCCGTAGCTTCAGCGAGCGGCAACGGGAACGAATGGTGACCAGGACGTCCTGGGGCGAGGGGGCGCACAACAGCCAGATGGTGTGCGGGGGCGGTTCTTCGATGGCCTTGAGCAACACGTTGGAGGTGCGCTCGGGCATGCGGTCGGCGTCTTCAACGATGATCACGCGCCAACGACCTACCGAGGGACGGTCTTGGGCGCGAACCACCAGCTCGCGGGCCTCCTCGATCTTGATCTGCAGGTTCTCGGTGGAGAAGTGGGTCAGGTCGGCGTGCGAGCCCTTGAGCACGGTGCGGCAGGCGCGGCACTGTCCGCAACCGCGCTGGGAGGGGTCGGTCTGTTCACAGAGGAGGGCGGCGGCCAAGGCCACGGCGGCGGTGGACCGGCCGGAACCGGGCGGTCCGGTGAGCAACCACGCGTGGTGGGGGTGGTCGCTGGCCGCCGCGGCGCGTAACTGCTCTACGGCTTGCGGCTGACCGACCAGGTTATCCCAAACGCTCATCGGTTCTCCTCTTCGGTGGTGTATGCGGCGCGGGCATTCAGTGCCTCCTGCACCGCGATGAACACCTGCTCGTGGACGTCCGCAATGGAGCCCGTGCCGTCGATGACCGCGTAACGTTCGGGGTGCTCGGCAGCCAGCTGCCCGAAGGTGGCATGGATGGCGGTATAGAACTCGTCAGACTCAGATTCCATGCGATCGGCGGCGCCGCGCGCTCCGGCGCGATCACGGCCGGCGTTCAGCGGCACATCGAGCAAAATCGTCAGGTCGGGCACCAGGTTCTCGGTGGCCCACAGGCTCAACTCGGTCACCGGGGAAACCCCCAGGCCGCGTCCGGCCCCCTGGTATGCGGCGGAAGAATCGATATAGCGATCGCAGAGCACCACCGCCCCCTCGTCGAGGGCGGGGCGAATGAGCTGATGAGCGTGCGCGGCTCGGGAGGCCGCGAAAATGAGCGCCTCGGTGCGGGCATCGATCTCACCGTTGCCGTGGTCCAGCACCAACGAGCGGAGTTTCTCACCGATCTCGGTGCCTCCGGGTTCGCGGGTGGTCACCACGCGGTGGCCCGCCTCGGTCAGGGCCTCGGCCAGTAGCCGTACCTGGGTGGTCTTGCCGGAGCCGTCCCCGCCTTCGAACACGACGAACAACCCCGCCTGCGGCGAAGAAACGGGCGTGGACGCGGGGTGATAGGTGAGTGAGTCTTGCACCCTCCCAGCCTACCAAGATGCGAACAACGCTCTGGAAGTGCGGTGAGCCTCGGCTAATGTTAAGTGACATGAGCAATAGTGAAAACGTCACCCCCGAAACCTACGTTGTCAGCGCCGGCCGTCCGGCCCCCGAACACGACGCGCCGGTCAACCCACCGATCGTGCTCTCCTCAACCTTCCGCGGTTCGGTACCCGTTGACCCGGTTAACGACAAAGTCTATGCCCGCTTCAACAACCCCACCTGGGAGGGCTTCGAAGAGATCGTGGCCGGCCTGGAAGGCGCCAGCGAACCCGGCCTGAGCTTCGCCTCGGGCATGGCCGCCATCGCATCAGTGCTCGACCTGGTGCCCGTAGGGTCCACGATCCTGATGCCCAAGCACGCCTACATGGCTTCGGTGACCATCGCCGAAGACCTACGCCGTCGCGGCATCGCTGAACTGGTGCGTTTGGATATCGAAGACACCGACTCGGTGATCGAAGCGATGCGCGCGGCCGCCACCGATGCGGGCATGAGCGCCGAAAACGTGGACTACTCCGCGCCGAAGGTATTGCTCTGGCTCGAGAGCCCCACCAACCCGATGCTTGAGGTCGCCGACCTTCCCACGGTGCTGGCGGAGGCCCGCAAGCTGGGTGTGGTGAGCGCGGTTGATAACACCTTCGCCTCTCCCTTGCTGCAGCAACCGCTCAAACTCGGCGCCGACGTCGTGGTCCACTCCGCCACCAAGTACCTGGCCGGCCACTCGGACGTCCTGCTCGGGGTCACCGCCACCAGCAACCGGGCGCTGTATGAAGCCATGCTGCACCACCGCACCACCAACGGCGCGATCCCCGGCCCCTTCGAGTCCTGGCTCGCGTTGCGTGGAGTGCGCACCCTCTCGCTACGCGTGGAGAAGGCCTGCGAGAACGCGCGGTTCTTGGCCGAGAAATTCCAGCAACACCCGGCGATCCGTGAAGTCCGCTACCCGGGGCTTGCCACGGATCCCGGCCACGAACGCGCCGCCGCGCAGATGAGCGACTTCGGTTCGGTGCTGTGCGTGGTGCTGGACGCCGACGTCGAGCAGACCGAGCGCGTCATCGATCAGTTGCAGGTCTGGACGCCGGCCACCAGCCTCGGCGGCGTGGAGTCGCTGGTGGAACGCCGCCGTCGGCACGGTAAGGAGCCCGCGTCGATCCCGCCCTCGCTCGTCCGTTTGTCGGTGGGTATCGAGTCGGCCGACGACCTTTACGAGGATTTCGTCCGCGCGCTCGCCGGGCTGGATAAGTAACGGTAAGCTGGGCTCGTGTCTCCTATCGCATTACTTTCTCTGGTTATTTTGATCGTCAACAAGGCCTTTGCCGTGGCTGTTTTGGTCATGTCTGCGTGGGCACTGTTGACCGCGTTGCAGGCCACCGATTACGCCTTCACCAGCGCCGGTAAGCGCACGAAGGGGTTCTGGGTAGCGGTGACCGCCGGTTGCACGGTGGTCTCCGCGCTGATTCTGTTGACGCCGTTTAACTCCCTGCTCTTCCAGCTCATCGTGGCTGTCGCGGCGGGTGTGTTCATGGCGGACGTCCGCCCGGCGGTTCGAGTGCGGCGCCGTTAACCGCCTCAGCGTTTCTCGAATCGTGAGCGATTCGTGCACCGGTCAAGAATAATTCGGGCATCGTGGCGCAGAGGGTGGATAATAGAGTTATGACTTATAAATTGGTACTCCTGCGCCACGGACAGTCCGACTGGAACAACAAGAACCTGTTCACCGGTTGGGTTGACGTGCCGTTGACTGAAAAAGGTGAAGAAGAAGCTAAGCGCGGCGGCGCGCTGCTGAAGGAACGCAACATCCTTCCCGACGTGGTTCACACCTCGCTCTTGCGCCGCGCGATTAACACCGCCAACCTCTCGCTGGACGCCGCAGATCGCCTGTGGATTCCCGTCAAGCGCAACTGGCGTCTGAATGAGCGCCACTACGGCGCTTTGCAGGGTAAGGACAAGGCTGCGACCCTGCAGGAGTTCGGCGAGGAACAGTTCATGACCTGGCGCCGTTCCTACGACGTTCCGCCGCCGCCGCTGGACGACGACAACGAGTTCTCGCAGGCGAACGACCCGCGTTACGCAGACCTCGACAACGCTCCTCGCACCGAGTGCCTCAAGGACGTTCTCGAGCGTATGCTCCCGTACTGGAACGAGTCCATCAAGCCTGATCTCGAGGCCGGCAAGACCGTTCTGGTCGCCGCGCACGGCAACTCCCTGCGCGCCCTGGTCAAAGAACTGGACGGCATCTCCGATGAGGACATCGCCGGTTTGAACATTCCCACCGGTATCCCGCTCTACTACGAGCTGGACGAGAACTTCAAGCCGACCAAGGCTGGCGAGTACCTCGACCCCGAGGCGGCAGCCGAGTCGATCAAGGCAGTAGCCAACCAGGGCAAGAAGTAATCTTCTTGACCGACTAACAAAAAAGGCCCGGCCGGTGAACAACCGGCCGGGCCTTTACTGTAGCTTCAGTGAGTTAGCTCCACTCACCGGTGACCAGGTAAGAGACCTTGCGTGCCACGGAGACACCGTGGTCGCCGAAGCGCTCGAGGTAGCGGCTGGCCAGCGTGACGTCCACGGTGACCTGCGGCGCGTGGCCCCATTCTTCGGCGTTGAGCTTCTTGAACACTTCGCGGTGCAGCTCGTTGATGCGGGCCTTGTGCGCGTAGATGTTCTCGGTGTGGCTCAGCTCGTGGGTACGTAGCAGTTCCACCACGGCGTCGATGATCTGACGGTCGAGGGAGACCATCTCTTCGAACAGCGGTGTGATTTCCGAAGGCAGGGCACGCTCGGGGAAGCGCATGCGGGCGATCTGAGCCACGTGGCGAGCGAGGTCACCCATGCGCTCCAGCGAGGAGCTCATGCGCAGCGATGAAACGATGGTGCGCAGGTCGGAGGCCACGGGACCCTGCAACGCCAGGATGTCGATGCAACGCTCGTCGAGCTGATTCTGCATGAAGTCGATGCGCTGGTCGTTGGAGATAACCTCCTCGGCCTCTTCGATGTCGGCGTTGAGGAACGATTCCGAGGCGCGGACCAAGGCCTCCTTGACCAGGGTGGCAACCTGGATCAGTTCTTCGTTGACCTGCTGAAGTTCTGCCTGAAAGACTTTGCGCACGTGCGCGTCCTTTCCGTTCGAGGGATAAGTCGAGGGGGTTCGATCGGGCAGGTCACCCTGCCAGTATTTACCCACAATCATATGTAGTTTGCCAAGATAAGGTGAACTGCCACCACCGCGACGGTAAACGTTAGTTGAACCCGGTAGTAATAAGTAATGCAAAGAAGAACCGGGGCTGTCTTTGTGATTACAGTAGAGTCTGTGGATCCCATCCTGGTGGCATTGTTTTCGATCTTGATCGGTCTGTGCATCGGCGTGGTGAGCATGTGGGCTGTCAACCGCAGCGAACGTGAACGTGCTCGCTGGGCCGACGTCGAAGAACCGAGCATTAGTGACGGCGCAGCGGAAGTGCTGGCCGTCATTGGTCGTGCCTATGTGGTGGTCGATGCTGTGGACGGCGTCGTGCAGGCATCCCCGGGCGCCTACGCGTTGGGCCTGGTCAAGGGCCACACCGTGATCTCCGAAGAACTGCTCGAGATGATCCACCAGGTGCGTAGCCACGAGGTGATCGTGGAACGCGAAATCAATATCACCCGCGGCACCATGACCAAGACCCAGCTCGTGATCGACCTGCGGGTTGCCCCCGTGGGAGACGAGTACATCCTGGTTCTCGCCGACGACCGCACCGAGATCGCGCGCGTGCAGGCGGTTCGTACCGACTTCGTCGCCAACATCTCTCACGAGCTGAAGACACCGGTGGGCGCGGTGGGTCTGATGGCCGAGGCCATCGAATCCTCGGCGGACGACCCCGAGTCGGTGAAATACTTCTCCCAGCGCCTGCAGAAAGAGTCCAAGCGGTTGGCTTCGCTGGTCCAAGACGTCATCGAGCTGTCTCGTTTGCAGTCGACCGACGTCGTGCGGCAGTCCAAGCTGGTTGATATCAACGAGCTGGTGGCGGCGTCCATCGACCGCAACCGGATCACCGCCGAAGGCAAGAACATCGAGTTGCAGTGCGGCGGCAGGGCCAAGCACCAGGTCCACGGCGACCCTGAACTGCTGGGCACCGCGATCCGCAACCTGATCGAGAACGCGATCCGCTATTCCCCCGAGAAGACCAAGGTGGGTATCGGTGTGAGCGAACGCAACGGCATGGTCAAGATCTCGGTGAAGGATCAGGGCCCGGGCATTCCCGAAGACGAGCAGGATCGCATCTTCGAACGCTTTTACCGGGTCGACCCCGCCCGGTCGCGTCAAACAGGTGGTACCGGCCTGGGCCTGTCTATTGTTAAACACGTGGTCTCGCAACACAACGGTGAGATTTCGCTGTGGTCGGTGCCCGGAGAAGGCTCAACCTTCACCATCGCCTTGCCCACCGTCGACGACGAAGCCACACAAGATTTGCTGGGCGCCCCGAAAACGGGCGCGCAGAATAGCGGAGAAAATTCCGTAGCATCATTCAGCTCAAGCATTGCTTCGGCTCAAGAATAGAAGGAATCATACTAGTGACCCGCATCTTGGTAGTAGAGGATGAAGAAGCCCTCAGCGAGCCCCTGGCTTTTCTTCTGGGGCGTGAAGGCTTCGAAGTGCAGGTAGTCGACAACGGTACGGACGCCGTGCCCGAGTTCGAACGCAACGGAGCCGACCTCGTCTTGCTCGACGTTATGTTGCCGGGCCAGTCTGGCATGGAGGTCTGCAAGCAGATTCGTGCCACCTCCACCGTGCCGATCATCATGCTCACTGCCAAAGACTCAGAGATCGATAAGGTGCTCGGCCTGGAGCTGGGAGCAGACGACTACGTCACCAAGCCGTACTCCTCGCGCGAGCTGATCGCCCGCGTCCGCGCGGTATTGCGTCGCCAGACCGAGACCGAAGAAGAGACCAGCAACGCCGTCGAAGGCGGCCCGGTTCGCATGGACGTCGAACGTCACGTGGTGACCGTGGCGGGGGAGACCGTCGCGATGCCCCTGAAGGAGTTCGAGCTGCTGGAGATGCTCTTACGCAACGCCGGCCGCGTGCTGACCCGTTCACAGCTCATTGACCGCGTGTGGGGATCCGACTACGTCGGTGACACCAAAACCCTGGATGTTCACATCAAGCGCCTGCGCTCGAAGGTGGAACCGGACCCCTCGAATCCGCGTTACGTGGTAACCGTGCGCGGTCTGGGCTACAAGTTCGAACCTTAAACCGATTCCACGCAGACGACTGCGGGGCGGATACCTCATCGATGAGGTACCCGCCCCGCAGTGCGTTGGGAAGAAATTAGTTGCTTGCGCTCGGCGAGGGCGAAGCGGAGCCAGCCGCGGGAGCCTTGACCGGGGTGAACTCGGTAGCGCTCTTGTCCGAGGCGTTCGGGATGTACTGTTGGTATTCGTCGAGGGTGCCGTCGAGGATCGGGAGGTTGAAGGATTCCGATTCGGATCCTACCTTGCCCTTGTTATCGGTGATCATCTCGCCGGGCATCTTCTCGACCTTGGGAACGATCAGCTTGTTGGCGTCGTCCTCGAAACGGATCTGTTCGCCCGCGGGAACGGTAATGGTGGTGTCCTGGTAACCGTCGACGTTCAGATCAAGAGCCAGATCCATGGGCTTATCGCCCAGGTTCAACACGGTGCCCAGAACGCGACCGGGCTGACCCTTACCCTCGGAGATGAGCATCAGGTTGCGGACGTCCATGCGCTGACCATCCTTGGTCACGGAGAACGAGACGCCATCTGAGGCTGCATACTGGATGGTGGTCGGCTGCTTGTAGATGTAACCACAACCGGTAGCGGTCAACATGGCTGCCGACAGTGCAACTGCTGCGCCGGCGCGCTTGAGAGTAGTGGAAGCGACAAACTTCACGGCATGAACTCCTTGGTGGTAACGAAGTAGTTGTTCGTTGCACTCTTATTTACGTCGCGTGTGTGACAGACGCTTGATCTGAGAGCCTTTTCTTATACAGTCTAACCTCTTACAGACGGATCGTCTGTATCGGGCGGGCAGAGTTGGCCGGTTTATGCCTTTACCTGGCGGTATGCCCGCTTAAAGCTGTCCTCAGGGTGCTTAGAATTCGCCGTGATAGAATGGATAGGCTGAAAGGGGTTAATCCATATGCTTTTTGAGGTTGGCGAAACTGTCGTTTACCCTCACCACGGAGCCGCAACGATCGAAGAGATCAAAACGCGCACTATTCGTGGCGAAGAAAAAATGTACCTGAAGCTCAAGGTAGCACAGGGTGATCTTGTCATTGAAGTACCTGCTGAGAACGTTGACATGGTAGGTATGCGCGACGTCGTCGACGAACGCGGTCTGCAAGAAGTGATCGACGTGTTGCAGGCGACCGACACCGAAGAAGCCACGAACTGGTCGCGTCGTTACAAGGCCAACGTCGAGAAGCTGGCTTCCGGTGACGTCATCAAGGTGGCAGAGGTCGTGCGCGATCTGTACCGTCGCGAGAACGATCGTGGGCTCTCCGCAGGCGAAAAGCGCATGTTGGCCAAGGCTCGTCAGATCCTTTCCTCCGAGGTGGCGCTGGCTAAGGACATCGACGAAGAGGCGGCCGAGGCGGAACTCGACAAGATCCTCGATACCAACTCCAAATAACTCCTCCGGTATGCTCGAATATTGTGAGCATAACGAATAGGTTTTCTACGACGGCGAACGCGCCAGGTGTTTCTCAACACCGCGCGTTCGCCGTCGTTGTGGTTGCTGCCGGTTCGGGTACGCGCTTGGGTTACGGCGTGCCCAAGGCGCAGGTTCCGGTGGCCGGAAAAGCGTTGTTGAGCTGGGCCCTGGAGGGTGTGGACGCCGCAGGTTGCGCGTCTCGGTTGATCGTCACCGTCCCGCCCGGGGACGTTGAACTCAGCGCTTTGGCCGAGGAGTTCGGTGCCGCGGTGGTCACCGGAGGCGCAACGCGCGCCGATTCCGTGGCGGCCGCCTTGGCGGCCCTGCCCGACGCGCCGGTGCGCGTCGGGTTCACCGATGAAGCGCCGACCGGCGTCCTGGTCCACGACTGCGCACGTTGCTTCACCCCGCCGGAGGTCTTCACGCGGGTAATCGAGGCGTTGAATTCGGGGCAGCAGGCGGTGATCCCGGTGGTCCCGGTGGTCGACACCATCAAAGAGGTTGACGAAACCGGGGCGGTCACCGGTACCCCTGCTCGCTCTCAACTGCGGGCGGTGCAGACCCCGCAGGGGTTCGATCTGGCCGCGCTACTGAACGCCTACGAACAGGCCTCGCGCGAGGGCTTGGCCGAGACCATCACCGACGACGCGATGCTCGCCGAGACGATGGGGCTGACGGTGCACACCGTGGCCGGTTCCGCCGATTCTTTCAAGATCACCACCCCGCTGGACTTGGCGCTGGCGCGTGCCTTGCACGAGCCCTCAACTCACTAACTTTCACCATCCCCGCGCAAAGCTCAGGAGGAATTTAATGTTGTTTCCCCGTACCGGTATCGGCGTTGACGTTCACGCCTTTGGTGAGGAGGGCACCGAGCTGTGGGTGGCCGGGTTGCACTGGCCTGGGCAACTGGGGCTGTCGGGCCACTCCGATGGGGATGTCGTTGCTCACGCCGCCGCCGACGCCCTGTTCTCCGCCTCGGGAACCGGTGATCTAGGCTCAAACTTCGGGGTCGATCGCCCCGATATGAAGGGTGCCCCGGGGGTGCGAATTCTCGCCGAGGCCGCCGCGATCGTGCGCGCGGCCGGCTTTGAGATCGGCAATGTTGCGGTTCAGCTGGTGGGTAATAAACCTAAGTTCTCCCCGCGCCGCGACGAAGCCAACCGGGTGCTCAGCGAAGCGGCTGGAGCTACGGTGACCGTCACGGCGACCACCACCGACGCGCTGGGTCTGACCGGACGCGGTGAGGGGGTAGCCGCCATCGCCACCGCGTTGGTCTACCCCGTCGAGGCTTCTCGCTGAGGTTCCGCCGCCTCGCCGGTGGCGGCGCGCGGATGCATCGTCATGCGGAATACGCATAAAATGAGACCGTGACTCTACGTTTTTACGATACCGCGACTGCATCTGTTCACGACTTTCAGCCGGTTTACCCCGGCGAGGCTCGCATCTACTACTGTGGCGCCACGGTTCAGGGCGCGCCCCACATCGGGCACGTGCGCTCGGCTCTGGTGTTCGATCAGCTCTCTCGCTGGTTGACCTATCGCGGTTTCAAGGTCACGACGGTACGCAACGTCACCGACATCGACGATAAGATCCTGGCCAACTCGACCCGCTCCTTCGAGGAGGGTTTCGAGGGCGAATACCCCCGCGAGGAATGGTGGGCGCTGGCGTATCGTTTCGAAAAGGTTTTCGCCGCGGCCTACGCGGCCCTGGGCATCGCTCCGCCCACCTATGAGCCCCGCGCCACCGGGCACATCCCCGAGATGTTCGCGCTAATTCAGCGTCTGATCGACAACGGCCATGCCTACCCGGCCCTGGACGACTCGGGCGATGTTTACTTCGACGTCAAGTCCTGGCCCGAGTACGGTTCGCTGACCCACCAGAAACTTGATGAGCTCAAAGATGCCGAGGACGCCGATCCCCGCGGCAAGCGCGACCCGCGCGACTTCGCGCTGTGGAAGGGATACAAAGAGGGTGAACCGGAATCGGCCTCCTGGGATTCCCCGTGGGGTCGTGGCCGCCCCGGCTGGCACCTGGAGTGCTCGGCCATGGCCGGAAAGTACCTGGGTCAGCGCTTCGACATCCATGGCGGAGGTTTGGACCTGCGCTTCCCGCACCACGAAAACGAGCTGGCCCAGTCGACCGCGGCGGGCGACGGTTTCGCCAACTTCTGGCTGCATAACGGGCTGGTCACCTACGAGGGCGAGAAGATGTCGAAGTCGATCGGCAACACCGTCTCGCCCGAGCAGATGCTGGCCATGGCGCGTCCGCTGGTGGTGCGTTACTACCTGGGGTCCGCCCACTATCGGTCGGTGCTCGACTACCGCCCGACGTCCTTGGAGGAGGCCGCAGCCGCGGTGGAGCGCGTGGAGGCGTTCTTGGCGGCGACCATCGAGTATCACCGTGACGATGCCGAGGTCACCGAGGCATTCGCCCAGGCGATGGACGACGACCTGAATATTCCGCAGGCCCTGGCCGCCCTGCACGACGCGGTGCGGGCCGGCAACTCGGCGCTCGCGGCGGGGGAAAGCGCGAAGGAACAGGCGGAGTCCGTCTATGCAATGGCCCGAGTGCTCGGCCTCATCCAGCTGATGAGCTTCGGTGGAGGTGCTTCGTCGAACGCCGCTGAACACGCCGCCCTGGATTCGCTGATTCAGTCGATGCTGGCCCAGCGTGCCCAGGCCCGCGCCGATAAGGATTGGGCAACCGCCGATCAGTTGCGTGACGCGTTGACCGAAGCGGGCATCCATATCAAGGACGGCGCCGCCGGCTCGACCTGGTCTATCGGCTAGCGCACACTCTGGCCCGTTCGCGCGGTCGCTAGGCTACGCTAGCTAGGATTGAACATGTGAAGTGGGGTCTACACGCCCCCGGATTGCGGGCAGGTGCCCGATGAAAGAGGTTTGTATGGCGAAAGCAGGCCGCCGCCCCGGCGCAACGAACGCGAAGAAGGGCCCTACCAAGGGATCCGGTGGTAAGGGCCGCAAGGCTCTCGAAGGCAAGGGCCCCACTCCGAAGGCAGAGGATCGTCCGTACCACAAGGCGTACAAGATGAAGCGCGCGGCGGAGCGTCGTCAGGCTCATCTGCACTCGCGTCCTGCCCCGCGTTTGGGCGGTAAGCGCACGAGCGAGGAGTTGGTGACGGGCCGCAACGCCGTGCTCGAGGCGTTGAAGACTGAGATTCCCGCCAAGCACCTGTACGTGATGAGCCGCATCGAACCGGACGAGCGAGTCAAGGAAATCATGACCTTGGCGAACAAGAAGAACCTCCCCATGCTGGAGATCGGTCGAGGGGAATTGGATCGCTTGACCGAGGGCTCGGTGCACCAGGGCATTGCTTTGCAGATCCCGCCGTACAAGTACCCGGACGCTACCGACCTGGTGCTCGATGTGATGGAGCGCTTCCACAACGGTCAGTTGAAGACCCCGCCGTTGTTCGTTGCTTTGGATGGCATTACCGATCCCCGCAACCTCGGCGCGATCATTCGTAGCGTCTCCGCCTTCAGCGGTGACGGCGTGATCATTCCCGAACGTCGTAGTGCCGCGGTGACGGCGTCGGCGTGGAAGACCTCGGCCGGTGCTGCTGCTCGCATTCCGGTGGCGATGGCCACCAACCTGACGCGTGTGGTGCAGCAGGCCAAGGACTCGGGAATTTTCGTAGTGGGTCTGGACGGCGGTGGCGACATTGAGTTGCCGCAGCTGGAATTGGCCACCGAGCCGCTACTGGTTGTGGTCGGATCCGAAGGCAAGGGTCTGTCTCGTCTGGTGACTGAGAACTGCGATCAGATCGTTTCGATCCCGATCGATTCTGCAATGGAGTCGCTGAATGCATCGATGGCTGTGGGAATCTCGTTGTACGAGGTCTCGCGTCGTCGCGCTGCCGCTACTGCCTAGTATTTCTGAACTGTGTGCCCGTTCCACCTCTGGTGGAGCGGGCACTTTTGTAGATTGTGGTGGGCGTGGCGCGGTGTAGGGAGGGGTAGAAAGAGCGGTTTCAGACCGATTTAAAGTTTTTCGAAAAAATATTTTGGCTTAAATTCCGCGTAATTCCGGGGTAAATCGAATAATCACAAAGATGTAAGTTACCTAGCACACTAGAATCCGGGTTGCAAGGATGTCAGGGCC
>NZ_JAYWLS010000004.1:0-345160 GCF_040946465.1 Rothia sp. LK2588
CCGACAACGGCCTCTGCAACTTGAATCTTGTAGAGCTGTGTCACATAAACAACAGTTTGAGGGCAATCGCGCCCTCCTACAACAACAAAAGGCCTGGTCAGAGGAGGTATCCATCCTTCTAAAGTGAGCTACACTGCACTTCAGTAAGATGCTCTTCCCGTGACCAGGCCTCTGTGATCCTCGAACTTATTGAACCTCGATCAGAGCCATATTCTTCTTACCGCGACGGATCAGCGCGTACTTGTCATGGAGCAGATCTCCGGGATCTACCGTTGCGTCTTCGCCTTGAACCTTCACGTTGTTGACAGCTGCTCCGCCCTCCTTCAAAGTACGGCGGGCAGCTGATTTCGATTCGGACAATCCGGTCTCGGTCAGCACGGTGATCATGTCCAGCTGATCCGCACCGAGAATAGCGTGGGGCAATTCTGCGGTTGCGGCCTTGAGAGTCGCCTCATCGAGATCGGTCAACGTGCCCTTCCCGAAGATGGCCTGCGATGCGGCAATCACCTTCTCGGTGGCGTCCACCCCGTGAACCAAGGCCGTCACCTCGTAGGCCAATTCCTTCTGGGCCAAGCGCTTGAACGGCTCCTCTTCGACAGACTTCTGGAGCTCCTCGATCTCAGCGCGGGTCTTAAAGGTAAAGACCTTCAAACGATCGGCTACGTCTGCGTCTGCGGTGTTCAGCCAGAACTGATAGAAGGCGTACGGAGTGCACATCTCTGGATCCAGCCAAATAGCGTTACCCTCCGACTTGCCGAACTTCGTGCCGTCAGAGTTAGTGATCAGCGGGGTGCCCAGCGCGTGTACTTGTTTGCCCTCCGCCTTGCGCACCAACTCGGTGCCGGAGGTTAGGTTGCCCCATTGATCGGATCCCCCGCACTGCAAGGTCACCCCGTGGCGACGGTACAGCTCGAGGAAGTCATTCCCCTGCAGAATTTGGTAGGAGAACTCGGTGTACGAGATACCCTCTTCGGAGTTCAAGCGTTTAGCGACGATCTCTTTCTTGACCATCGTCCCCACGCGGAAATTCTTACCGATCTCGCGGAGAAAATCGATCGCCGACAGTTGCGCCGTCCAGTCCAGGTTGTTCACCATCGTGGCAGCGTGTTCACCGTCGAAGTCGAGGAAGCGTTCGATCTGGGAACGGAGACGATCCACCCACCCCTCGACCACCTCACGAGAGTTCAACACACGCTCGGAGGTCTGGCGCGGGTCACCGATGAGCCCCGTTGCGCCACCGACGAGACCGAAAGGATTGTGCCCAGCCAACTGCAGGCGACGCATCGTCAACAACTGCACCAGGTGACCCAAGTGAAGCGAGGCAGCCGTCGGGTCGTACCCGATATAGAAATTCACCGTCTCCTCGGCGAGCGCCTTTTCCAGGGCCTGGGCATCCGTGCTCACGTGGACGAGCCCGCGCCAGTTAAGTTCCTGCCAGATGTTCTCGAAAGAATCATCATTATGCTGCTGTGCCAGAGTGCTGACGGACACTATTTCTCCATTCACGTCGTACAAGGGCGGCGTCGGACATGCCGACGACGATGCTTTAAAGGTATCAGGTGGCAGTTCGGTCAAGCCGGAGCACATCCCGGGCCCCAAGCCCGGTTACTGATCGCCTAACCCGGCGGGGAACTCATCGGCACCGATGAGATGCAAGCGCTGAGTGGGTCGCGTCATCGAAACGTAGAGGTCCCCCACCGCGCCTGCGGCGGCGGTGATCAGAGACTTCGGTTCCACGATGATAACCACGTCGAACTCCAGACCCTTGGCCTCCCAGGGAGTCAGCACCAGAATCTGATGCTCCAGAGCACTCTGTGAGGTTCCCGTCTGTCCGCGGTGCGCCGTGCCCACCGCCTTGGCGGTCGCCGCGTAGTGCTCGGGGGTGGCGATGACGCCGATCAAGCCGCCGGCTGAGGCACGTACCTCTTCGCTGACAACCTCGACCACGGTGTCGAGCACTTTCTCTGCGGACACTCGATGTAGCTGCGGTGGCCAGTTGCCCTCCCGCACCGCGCGGGGTGCCGCGACGTCCTGCCCCGCAGCGCGGGCAACCGCGACCGCGGCGTCCGAGATCTGGGCGGGGGTGCGGTAGTTGACGGTGAGCGTATCGATGCTGAAGCGGTCCCCCACGAAGGGTTCCAACGCCTCTGCCCACGAGGTGGACGCCGCCGCCGACGACGCCTGGGCGATGTCACCCACGATGGTGAACGACTTCATGGGGCACCGGCGGAAGAGCAGACGCCACTGCATGGGAGACAGTTCCTGGGCCTCGTCAACCACCACGTGACCATAGGCCCACGTGCGGTCTGACTTCGCGGCCTGCGCTGCGGTCATTCGGATGGCGCCGGTCTGGTTATACTGCGCGATCTGCTCGGCGGTGATCACCCCGTCGACCCCGTGGTCCTCGAGGTCATAGTGCATGTTCTCGAGCGCTTTTCGAGCGTTTTCAACGTTCGCCTGGTACTCGGCCTGGGCGCGGGCTGCCGCGGCGGCACCGGTAATCTTCGAGAAGTCACCGAGCAGTTCGGCGGCCTCGTCCAGTAGCGGAACGTCGGCCTCGGTGAACGGTGCGTCTGCCGGACGCTGCAAGGCGTCTCGCTCGGCCGGAGTGAACTCGCGAAGCGCCGAGTCTAGGTAATGCCGCTTGGAGAACAGCGAACGGACGAGTGTTTCGGCAGATAGCGGCATCCAAGCCAGGTTGATCGCGCGGCGGACGTCGAGCGAATCGCGCACGTCGTCTTCGATATGGGGGCGATCCACCTGACGACCGGCGGCCTCGTCTAATTTCTCATTGAGCTGCTGGCCCAGCTCGCGCACCAGGATCTTAACAAAGGTCTCGCGCGCCTCGTTGTGCGGCTTGCCGGTGCCGCGTGCCTTTTCGCGGGCGTAGCGCACCATCTCTGGGGTGAGCTGAATGTCGGTGGAATCGACCGTGAGCTGCTTGGGTTCCGAGAGCTTCTTCTGACGGTCTTTCACCGCACGCTTGATCGCTTTGACCATGCGCACATCACCCTTGAGACGGGCCACAGTGGGATCGGTTTCGGGTACGGCGTGCAGCCCCGGGTACAGAGTCGCCAGGGAGGCCATGACCACGCCGGTCTCACCCAGGGAGGGAAGCACCCGCTCGATGTACCACATGAACGATGAGCTGGGGCCCACCACCAAAACGCCGGCGTTATTGAGACGTTCCCGGAAGGTGTACAGCAGGTAGGCGGCGCGGTGTAGAGCCACGGCAGTCTTGCCAGTGCCAGGCCCACCCTGGACCACGCGCACCCCGGCCAAATCGGCGCGGATGATCTTGTCTTGCTCAGCCTGAATGGTCGCGACGATGTCTCCCATACGGCCGGTCCGCTTGCGGTTCAGGGCCGCCAAGAGGGCGCCTTCACCGTGCACTACCCCATCGCCTTCCAACATCGAGCCGTCGAGGACGTCGTCTTCGATCCCGGCCACGGTGCG
Organism: Rothia sp. LK2588; assembly: GCF_040946465.1. Classification (NCBI taxonomy): domain Bacteria; kingdom Bacillati; phylum Actinomycetota; class Actinomycetes; order Micrococcales; family Micrococcaceae; genus Rothia; species Rothia sp. LK2588. The sequence continues at coordinate 3,457 of NZ_JAYWLS010000004.1, forward strand.
GCCCTCCAGCATGAGGTGACGGCGGCGGCGAACGCCCTGGCGGTCGAAGGCGGTGGCTTGGTAAAAAGTCCCGGCCTCGGGCGCGCGCCAGTCGATGAGCAACCGCTCATGGTTAGCGTCCGCCAGGCCAATGCGGCCCACATAGCGGGTGGTGGAATCGTCGAGATCGAGCCGACCAAAAGCGAGGCGGTGATCCACGTTTTCCAGCTGCGCCAGCCGGTCTTCGTAGTGGGTGGCGTAGGCGTCTCGTTCCGAGCGGTTCTGATGCGATCCGGCGCTCTTGGTCTTACGCACCTTCTTCAGCTTCTCCGCGGTTTCCTCGCGGGCCTCGTCCAATCGGGCGTAGAGTTTGCCGACGTAGGCGCGCTCTTCAACCAAGGCCGCCGCGTAGGCTTCCTCCGCTGCCTGATGTTCTTCGCTGTGGTTCTGATCTAAATGGTTAGCCACGCAGGCCCGCCTTCTTACTCGGAGCGAAAATGCAGATGATCAATTGTACTGTGGTTGTCCCACAGTGAGAAAAGGTCTAGTGGTGCGCCTCGGAGACCACCGCAAGAGACTCCACGCGGTGATCTGCCCCGATGGCCTCTCGGCCGCCGAGACCGTCGAGCTCGAGGAACGCTCCCACGCCGGCGACCGTCAGGGAAGCCTGGTGCATGAGGTTGACCGCCGCGGCCAGCGTCCCGCCGGTGGCCAACAGGTCGTCGACAATTAATACCCGCGTTCCGGCGGGGATATCGTCTTTATGAATCTCGATGGCCGCTGAGCCGTATTCCAGCTCGTAGTCTTTGGTGTAGGTATCGCGGGGCAACTTGCCGGCCTTACGCACGGTCATGACGCCGGTTCCCGCCTTGTAGGCAATCGCCGCAGCGATCAGGAAACCGCGTGCCTCTACCCCGGCGACGATATCGAACTGACCGGCGAAGCGATCTGCCAATTCATCGACGCAGCGCCGGAAGGCCTGCGGGTCGGCGAACAACGTGGTGACGTCGTAGAAGAGGATTCCCGGTTTCGGGAAATCGGGGATCTTTGCACAGGCGGCGGGTACGAGCTCGGCAATGGGCAGATCGGTCACAGCAGACATCGATAACTTTCGAAAAGACACGGTCAGAAACAGACGATAAGTATACGCCCTCAACCGTGGAGGACCCTGAAGACAGGAAAGCGCCAGTCCCCACGCTGAAGTGGGGACTGGCGCTGTGCGGGGGACATCCGGGGTTACCCGGGTCGTCCCCGCGCATGGGCAGGTGTCACATTAGCTGATGACCTGCGGGCGGGAGGCGAACTCTCGTGCCGACTCCAACTCGCTCTGCAATGCCCGCATCTGTTGGGACACAGCCGAGGGGGCGGTGCCGCCCTGAGCCGAGCGGGAGTTCAACGAGCCCTCCACCGAGAGCACCTCGCGGACCTCCGGGGTCAGCGACGGGTGGATCGCGGCGAAGTCTTCGTCGGTGAGATCCCACAGTTCGCAGTCCTTCTCCTCGCACACGCGCACCGCGTCTCCGGCGACTTCGTGAGCCACACGGAACGGCACACCCTGGCGGACGAGCCACTCGGCAACGTCGGTGGCCAAGGCGAATCCCTGCGGGGCCAGTTCTGCCATGCGGTCGGTGTTGAAGGTGAGGGTTGCGATCATGCCCGAGACCGCGGGCAGAAGCACCTCGAGCTGGTCGATGGCGTCGAAGACGGGTTCTTTGTCTTCCTGCAGGTCACGGTTATAGGCCAGCGGAAGGGCCTTCAACGTAGCCAACAGACCGGTGAGGTCGCCGATCAAACGCCCGGCTTTACCGCGCGCCAGTTCGGCAATATCGGGGTTCTTCTTCTGCGGCATGATCGATGAGCCGGTCGAGAAGGAATCGTGCAACTTCACGAAGGAGAACTCCTTCGTGGCCCAGAGGATGACCTCTTCGCTGACCCGCGAGAGATCCACCGCGATCATCGCGGCGATCCACGCAAACTCCGCGTAGACGTCACGAGCCGCGGTGCCATCGATCGAGTTGTGGCAGGCGGAGTGGAACCCGAGATCTGCCGCCACGGCTTCGGGATCCAAGCCTAGGGACGATCCGGCGAGCGCACCCGAACCGTACGGGGAAACGGCGGCGCGGGCGTCCCAATCACGCAGACGTTGCAGGTCACGGCTTAGGGCCCATGCGTGAGCCAACAACTGATGCGACAGGAGCACCGGCTGGGCGTGTTGCAGGTGGGTGCGACCCGGCATCGGCGCGTTCGGATGCGCTTCTGCCTGCTCCACGAGGGCGTCGATGACGGCCAGCACCTCGGTGGCGATGATGCTCGCGTGGTCGCGCAGGTACATGCGTCCTAGGGTGGCGATCTGGTCGTTACGCGAGCGTCCTGCGCGTAGCTTGCCGCCCAGCTCGAGGCCGGCGCGTTCGATCAGGCCACGTTCGAGCGACCCGTGAACGTCTTCATCGCTTTCTGCCGGGGTGTACGCTCCGCTACGGACGTCCGCCTCGAGCTGATCGAGCGAGGCTAGCATGCCGGCGAGCTCTTCGTCCGTCAGGAGGCCCGCCTTCGACAGGACGCGGGCGTGGGCTCGCGATCCGGCGATGTCGTAGGGTGCCAGGCGCCAGTCGAACTGGGTGGACTTAGAGAGGGCCGCCAGTGCCTGTGAGGGGCCGCCTGCGAAGCGGCCGCCCCACAGCGCGCCGGAGTTAGTGCCGTGTTTTTCGTGTGCTGTCATCGCTACCTAACGTGTTGTGGGCGGAGGGTCGCTCTTAGATGTCAGATTTACCCAGGCGCTGGTCGCGGGTCGAGGCAACCTTCGAGGACATGCCGAAGAGTTCGATGAAACCTTTGGCCTGGGACTGGTCGAAGGAGTCACCTTCATCATAGGTCGCCAGGTTGAAGTCGTAGAGCGAGGTGTCGGAGCGGCGTCCGGTCACCACGGCGCGGCCGCCGGTCAGGTCCATGCGAATCTCGCCGTTGACCATCTTCTGGGTGTCGGCGATGAAAGCGTCGAGCGACTTCTTCAGCGGGGAGAACCACTGGCCGTCGTAGACGAGTTCGGTCCAGCGCTGGCCGACGATCTTCTTGAAGCGTGCCTGTTCGCGTTCGATGGTGACGTTCTCAAGTTCCTTGTGGGCGGCGATGAGCGCCATGGCTCCGGGAGCTTCGTAGATTTCGCGGGACTTGATGCCCACCAGTCGGTCTTCAACCAGGTCGATGCGGCCCACGCCCTGGGCGCCGGCGCGCTGGTTCATGATCTGGATGGCCTGCAGCGGGGTGACATCCTGACCATCGATGGCTACCGGGATGCCTTCCTTGAAGGTGATGGTCACGGTGTCCGGTGCCGGAGCGAAGGTCGGGTCGTCGGTGTAGTCGTAGACGTCCTTGGTCGGCCCGTTCCAGATGTCTTCGAGGAAGCCGGTCTCGATCGCGCGACCCCACACGTTCTGGTCGATGGAGAACGGGTTCTTCTTGGTAGTAGCGATCGGCAGATTGTTCTTTTCTGCGTAGTCGATCGCCTTTTCGCGGGTCAGCGCGAGGTCGCGCACCGGTGCGATGCACTTGAGGTCGGGGCCCAGGGTCTGAATGGCAACCTCGAAGCGAACCTGGTCGTTGCCCTTACCGGTGCAACCGTGGGCAACGGTGGTGGCGCCGAATTGCTTGGCGGCCTTGACCAAATGCTTGGAGATCACCGGGCGGGAGACTGCGGAGACCAGCGGGTAGGCGTCCATGTAGAGGGCGTTGGCTTGCAGCGCAGGCATGCAGTATTCGCTGGCGAATTCATCGCGTGCGTCTGCCACATATGCTTCGACGGCGCCGCAGTCCAGTGCTCGTTGGCGGATCGTTTCAAGGTCTTCTCCACCCTGCCCCACGTCTACAGCCATAGCCACGACTTCGGCGCCGGTTGCTTCACCGATCCAGCCGATGGCGACCGACGTGTCGAGCCCGCCAGAATATGCGAGTACTACGCGATCTTTCATGGATTTCCTTTCATCGATCCCACCTGTGAGAAGCGAGATGTTGACTTGTCGATATACATAATTATTTACACCTATTGATATTTATGCAAATCGACCGCGCGTGAGATGAATATGAAAAAATATTAATCCCAGCCTCATACGATTCTCACAGACGCTTGGAAGACTATTCGCATGTTCCAAAAAGCGCTCCTGATTCTGCTCGGTACCACCGTGGTGGCATGTCTTGGCCTACTGGCGTTCTCGTTGAGCCCGGCGAACCAAGCCCCTCAGGTAGACTCCGAACCCGTGACCGTTCGTCCCTCCAGCACGCAACCCAGCGAGCGCACCACCGCGTCCCCCACTACCACCTCATCCCCCAGTCCGAAAACCACGGCATCCCCCACTGCCGGCACCACAACCTCCCAGGCCCCCACTGCAGCCTCCCCCGAGCCCACTCCCCCGGCACCGGCGGCCCCGGCGGCACCGCAGGCCCCTGCGCAACCGGCTCAGCCGCCGCAGCAGGTGGTCATCCAACCCACGCCCGAGGTTCGTTACTACAACAACGCACCACCGGTCGGTGATGACGACCTGGACGACGCCCCCGATGCAGACGACGACATCGACGACGACTAACACCGCACCCCATGCACAACCATTGAGGTAGAAGATGCCGCAATCAACAACACCAACCTCGCGCCAGGGTTCAGCCCGTTGGCGCGTGATCGGGTGGGTCATGCTGACGACCGCCATCGCCGTGGTCTCGATCATCGTCGCCGTACGGCAGGTCTTACTCAAGGAAGTTAATACGGAAGCTAACGCTCAGATTGTCCAGGAGCTGGCGGAGTTTCGCACCTTCGCCGACAATGGGGTGAACCCCAAAACCACTCGTCCTTTCGACTCGGCGGAAGACCTCTTGACCACCTACATCGCCCGCCAATACTCGGGATACTCCGAGCAGTTGATCGGTGTGACCGATAACCGCATCATCTTCTTCAAAGAACAGGCCGACCACGCCACCGGGCAGGGATACCGGCTCTACCAGGACGAACAGTTCATCACCGACATCACTCAGGGGGATAAGGTCTCTGGCGTGGAACATACCCCGGCCGGCACCATCCATTGGGGACGCGTCGATATCAACCCCACGGGCACGGGAAAAGAGTCGGGGTATCTCATTGTGGTCGAATACACCCAACCCGATGTTGACCACGTCAACCACACCGTCAACCTCATGGCGGGAATCGGGGCAGCGGCCCTGGCCTTAGCCTTCGCCATGAGCTGGCTGGTGGCCGGACAGATCACGAAACCGATGCGGGAACTACGCAAAGTAGCCGCCGACATCACCGAAAAAGACATCACCGCCCGAGTACCGGTACGCGGAAACGACGACATCGCCGCCATGAGTAGAACCTTCAACCAGATGCTGGATCGACTCGAAGAATCCTCCGCAACCCAGCGACAATTCCTCGACGATGTCTCCCACGAGCTGCGGACCCCGATCACCATCGTCCGCGGGCACCTGGAACTGATGGAGCGCTCCAGTAGCGAGCAGGAGGCCACGCTCGCTTTAGTCGACGACGAGTTGGAACGCATGGGTCGCATCGTGGCCGACCTGTTGCTGCTGGCGAAGTCGGAACGACCCGACTTCGTGCGCCCCACCCCCACCGATGTTGCCGACCTGATGATTGTGTTGGATTCCAAGGTGCAGGTGTTCACCCGCAACCGGTGGGTGATCAACGAGATCGCCGACGGAACGGTGGCACTCGACGGCCAGCGCGTCACCCAGGCCATGGTGCAGCTCTGCGCCAACGCCAGCCAGTACTCCCCGGCCGGTTCGCTGATCACGTTGGGATCCGCCTACCGGGACATCGACGGTGAACGGCACATCGACTTCTGGGTCAGGGACGCCGGCCCCGGGGTGAAGCCCGAAGACGCCGAGCATCTTTTCGATCGCTTCCATCGCAACAACGCCAAGAACCCCGCGACAGCGCAGGAGCACAGCGTGGGTGTGGGGTTGGGGTTGTCGATCGTGCGCGCTATTGCCGAATCCCACCGCGGGACCGCCTGGGTGCGTCAGCCCGACTCTGGCCCCGGGGCCATCTTTGGGATCTCTATCCCCTCACCGGTTCCCCTACCCGTTCAGAACAATCAGACCCCCGAGAGGACACCATGAGTCACATCTTGCTCGTCGAAGACGATCCACGGATCTCCGCCTTCATCATCAAAGGCCTGAAGTCCTCCGGATACGCCGCAACCCATGAAGAAAACGGCAAGGTTGCCTACGCGGTGGCCAAAGCCGTCGAATTTGACCTGATCATCCTCGACATTGGGTTACCAGGTATCGACGGTTTTACCCTCATGCAAAAGCTTCGCGCGGAGGGTATTACCACCCCGATCATCATGCTGACTGCTCGCGATTCGGTCAGCGACACCGTCCAGGGCCTGGAGAGCGGCGCCAACGATTACATGACCAAGCCATTCCAGTTCGCTGAGCTGTTGGCCCGCATCCGCCTACGCCTGGCCGATCGCTCCCCGGGTTCGGACGCCGCCGCCTACGTCCTGCAGGCCGGCGACCTCTCGCTGGACCTCCGCACGCGCGAGGTGCAGACCGCCGGCGCCCCGGTGGAGCTGACCAGCCGAGAATTCGCGTTACTCGAGACGTTCCTGCGACACCACAACCAGGTGCTATCACGCGAACAATTGCTAGGAATGGTGTGGGGTATGGATTTCGATCCCAACTCCAACATCGTCGATGTCTACATCCGTGCTCTGCGAAAGAAAATCGGCGAGGGCCGCATCGTGACCGTACGCGGGACGGGGTATAAGTTCCAATGACCTCGACAAAAAACCTGGTGGCCGCGACTATCGCCACCGCCCTCATCGTCGCCATCAGCGCGTTCAGTTTGACCGGTTCAGAGCTTCCCCGCGAAGCGGGCCTGACCTTGGTCATCTTCGTGCTCGCGGTCTGGGCCTGGATCTTTACCCCACTGGCCGACGTCTACGTCGCACTGGCGGCAGCCTGCTCCTTGGTAGTCTTCAGCGTGATCGACTCCGAAGATCTCGCCGAATCTCTGGGCAACGAGACCATCTGGTTGCTCTTTGCCGCGGTAGTCATGGCCGAGGGGATCTCCCGCTCAGGGCTCTCCTCGCGTATCGTGGCGACCCTGATCACCCGCGCTCGCACCTTTACCGGTCTGTTCTGGATGATCACCCTCGCCCTGATGTGCACTGCCTTCTTGGTACCCTCCACCTCGGGTCGTGCCGCACTGGCCCTGCCATTGCTCGCTTCCCTCCATGAGGCATTGGGACGCCGGGAGCGGCTCACCCGCGCGCTGTCTCTGCTCATACCCTCGGTGATTCTGATATCGGCGGTCAGCTCGTATATCGGCGCCGGCGCCCACTTGATTACCGATCAGATCCTCGACGCCAATGACCTAGAAACCATCGGTTTCCTCCGGTGGATGATCTTGGGCTCGGGCTTGGGTTTGGTGGCCTCGGCGCTTACCTGTGCGTTGGTCATGGGGATCTTTCTAGACCGCGAGGAACGCAAGGAAAGCTTGCAACTGACGGCAGCCGATATCGACGCCCCCACCGGGGAATTCTCCGCGGCCGAACAACGTGTGTTGACCATCGTGATCGCGGCCGTGGTGGGTTGGTGTACCGAATCCATTCACGGGGTGGAACCGGCGATCATCGCCGTGCTCGGTGCCCTGGCGATAACCGCCCCCGGTGTCGCCGGTCTCACGCTCACTGACGGATTGAAGAAGGCTCCCTGGCCCTTGCTGGTCTTTATGGCCGCAACCCTGGCGCTGGGTAAAGCCCTGGTGGAATCCGGTGCCGCTGAATGGCTGGGTGAGGCGCTCTTCGCGCCCCTGCAGGGCTGGGGTGACATCGCCCAGTGGGGTTTCCTCCTTGTCCTGATCGCAGTCTCCACCTATGCACACCTGATGATCCAATCCCGTAGCGCCCGCTCGGCGGTGCTCATCCCGCTCGTGCTCACGGCGGCGACCTCCCTGGGTGTGAATCCCGTGGCCGCGGCCTTCGCGTCCACGGCTGCGGCCGGTTTCTGTCATACCCTCACCAGCTCAGCCAAACCGGTCGCGCTCTTCAGCCAGGTCGAGGACCTCCCCGGGTATTCCGCAGCCGACCTGCTCAAGCTCTCCCTCTGGCTGGGACCCGCCCACGGCGTCCTCGTGGCAATCTTCACCGTAAGTGTCTGGCCGCTACTGGGAATGCCCTTCTTCGCATCTGCTTAACCCACTAAACACCATCAATCGCTGTAACAGAAAGAGAATCAACATGGCAATGGTAGTACCCCACCGTATTCTGGTCGCCCCCTCAGGCTTCAAGGGAAGCATGGGCGCAGACGAGGTCGCTGAGGCAATCGCCTCCGGCATCCGCCGCGTGATCCCCGGCGTCTCGATCTCCGCCGTGCCCATCCCCGACGGCGGTGAAGGCACCGCTCGCTTGCTGGCCCAGGCCACCGGTGGTTCGATCCGCACCAAGAAGGTTACCGGACCGGTCGGTGAAAAAATCTATTCGCACTACGCCCTATTGGGCGGGGACCAAAAGGGCGTGGCGGTCGTCGAAATGGCGGCGGCCGCCGGGTTGTCGCTGGTCCCCAAAAACCTGCGCAACCCCGCCGCAACCACCACCTACGGAGTGGGCGAGCTCATCAACGCGGCGTTGGAACAGGACGACGTTCATACCATCCTCATCGGATGCGGTGACTCCGGCACCTGCGACGGTGGGGCCGGTGCCCTGGCCGCTCTCGGTGCTAAGGTGCTCGACGCCGACGGTAACGAACTGCCCCTAGGCGGTGAACATCTCGAAAACGTGAACTCTCTGGATCTGAGCGAGGTCAACCCCCGCATCCACGAGGTGCGGCTCGTGATGGCCCTGAACCAGCACAACGTGCTCACCGGCAAGGACGGCGTAGCCCGCGTGTTCGGCCCGCAGAAGGGCGCCACCAAGAAACAGGTCAAGCAGTTGGACGCCGCTCTCACCCGCTGGGCCGACGTCCTCTCCGACGCCGCCGCCGATCACTCCCGCGCGGCCGACGTGGACTTCTTCCAGGGTCCGGGCACCGGAGCATCGGGCGGCCTGGGTGCGGGTCTTGCCGTGCTTGGCGCAGAACTCACCCCGCGCTTCGAGGCTCTCATCGACTCGGGGTTGGCCGGGTTGAACCTCACCCGAGAAATTGAACGGGCCGACCTCGTGGTCACCGCCGAGGGCGCCATCGACTTTCAGACGCCCAAGGGGAAGGTGCCCGCCGAGATCGCCACCCGCGCCCAGCAGGTGGGAGTTCCGGTGTTGGCCCTGGCCGGCACCCTCGGTAAGAACGCCAACATGGTGCACGACTCGGGCATCGGCGCGATCGCCTCGATCATTCCGCTGCCCATGGAACTGAGCAACGCCCTCGAAAACGGTGCCGAATTGCTGACCGACTCCACCGAACGCTGCATCCGTTTGCTGTTGATGGGTTCGGCAATGAACAGCTCCATCATCAAGCGCCATCGCGAGTTGACCGCCGGTAGCGTGCCTCAAAGCGTGGGGTTCTAACCAGTCGCCGGTGAGGTTTAACTGTCTGGTCGTGGGGTGCTTCGGCACTCCGCGGCCAGTTCGCGTTTGAGGATCTTTCCGGTGGGCCCCAGCGGCAGGGACTGCACGATATGGAAGTGCCGAGGGTACTTAAAGGCGGCCAGGTTGGCCCGGCACAATGCGTCGAGTTCTGCGACCAACGACGCGGGGTCGTCCTGCAGTGTGCGGGGCACCACGAAGGCGTGCACCTCTTCACCGACGCGATCATCCGGGCTGCCCAGCACCGCGCACTGACGCACCTGCTCGTGGGTGTAGAGCACGTCTTCGATCTCTCGGGGGTACACGGAATACCCGTTGCGTAGCACCATGTCTTTGAGCCGGTCAATGATGAAGATGTTGCCGTCGTCGTCCAAGCGGGCAACGTCGCCAGTGGCAAACCACGGGCCGTCGAAGACCTCGGCGGTAGCCTCGGGCAGGTTCCAGTACCCGGCCATGACGGACGGCCCCGCCACCCACAGTTGGCCGGGCTCACCTGCGGCCACCGGCTGGCCCGCCTCGTTGCGGACTTCCACGCTCACGCCATCGATGGCGCGTCCGACCGAACCCATCACGGGGGTGAAGCGCGGTTGGTTGAAGGAGACGACCGGCGCGGTCTCTGAGAGTCCATAGCCTTCGAGGATGGGGCACTCAAGCAGACGATCAAAATCGGCGTGGGTGGAGGCCGGCAACGGCGCTCCCCCGGAGATCCCATAGCGCAGGCGTCCCTTGAGGTCGTCATACTGGCCGGATTCCAGCTCGGCGGCCAGGGCCACATACATGGAAGGGACTGCGGCGATGACGGTCACTGCCGCCGCTCGGATCAGCTCCAGGGCAGATTGCGGCGCGAAGCGGGGCAACAACGCCACCGAGGCCCCGGCCGCGAAGACCGCGTTCATCGACACCGTCTGCCCGAAGGAGTGGAAGAGGGGCAGGCCGCCGAAGAACACATCGTTCAAGGTGTATTCGAAGACGCGCGCTACGGTGGTGGCGTTGGCGGTGAGGTTCCCGTGCGTGAGAGTGGCGCCCTTGGGGGTGCCGGTCGTGCCGGAGGTGTAGAGGATAACCGCCGCATCGTGCGGGCTGACCGGGCTGATCGTCGGTGCGGGGCCTTGTCGATCCCAGGCGGTCGCCGGGTCGAGAAAGACCAGCTTGGCCTCGGTTTCGATCTCATCGGCTTCCGACTCTGCGCGGGTTCCAGGCCAGGCCACCATGAGCGCGGCTTCGGAGTCGCGCAGGTGAAAGGTAATTTCGCGGGCGCTGAGCAACGGGTTGAGCGGTACCACGATGGCGCCGAGGGACAGCACCGCGTAATACAGCACCGGCATGTGCACCACGTTCGGTAGTGACAACGCCACGCGGGTCGACTCTGTGACCCCGCGTGCCTCAAGCCACCGCGCCGCTGCCGCGACCATGGAACTCAGTTGCGCGTAGGTGACGGGATCACCGTCAAGTACCAGCGCCGCGGCGTCCGGGTCTCCGCGCTTGATCAGTGCCGCCACGTTGTTCTCTGAGACGAGTGGGGGCAGTTGCGTTACTTCGCTCAAGGCACACCTTCGTAGCTCGTGATGAGTGTTGCGCATTTTTCCGTGCGCTAAACCGAGCCTACAACAGCGGCGACGGGAACTACCATAAGAACCGTACGACCCCGGTTTAGCAGGAGGAGACCCATGACCGAAGAACTCACTGCCGAAGAGATAGAATTCCTCAACTCGATATTCGACCTCGCACGGGATAACAAACCGCAGGCCTTAAGCTCTCTGATCGAACAGGGCATTCCCGTGAATCTCACGAACTCCAAGGGCGATACGTTGCTGATCTTGGCCGCGTACCACCAAAACGCCGAGGTGGTGGCCACCCTCATCGCTGCCGGTGCAGATCTCGACCGCGTCAACGACCGCGGCCAGTCGGCCCTGGCCTGCGCTGTTTTTCGAGGCAACCAGCAGATTGCCTCGCAGTTGCTGGACGCCGGCGCCGACGTAAATGCCGGGCACCAGACTCCGCTAGAGATCGCCCAGTTTTTCGGTATCGATCACCTGGTTCCTCTCTTGAAAGAACACGGCGCGGCAACACAGGGATAGTATTCGTTGCCCTAGGCCGCCCATTCGAGGAACTGCGCCGTCAACCCGGGGCCTCCCTCCATATCGCGGGCGATGACCAGGACGGTGTCGTCTCCTGCAATCGTGCCCAAAATAGGGTCGAAACCGGATTGGTCTATGGCCGAAGCAAGGAACTGGGCGGCACCCGGCGGGGTGCGAAGGATCACTAAATTCCCCGAGCATTCCGCGGTAATCAGGAGTTCCTTGAAGAGCGACACCATCCGTGCGTCGGCTCCGTCTACAGAAGCGCGGCGCACCGGATGATTAGGCACTGCGTAGATCAGACCCGACTGCTCATCGCGAATGCGCTCGGCTCCGATTTCTACCAGGTCACGGGAAAGGGTGGCCTGGGTGACTTTCACGCCATCGTCCGACAATAATTGTGCAAGCTCCGACTGCGAACGCACCCGATGCAACGAGAGCAACTCGACGATGCGTGCCTGCCGTGCAGTCTTCGTGGAGGGAATAGCCATTGTTGTGAACTTTCTGGAGTGGGTACTCCCGCGCTGTGGGGAGATTCCTTCGGATTTATACGCCGCTGTATGCACTCGTTGGGCGGAATAGTGCGAAGCCACTTCATATTATATGTAAAATCGGTCGGTTTTATGCACCGATGGAGGGGCTATTCAGAGCAGTCGTCACGATCTTTGGGAGGGCTGCGACGAAGGTTTCAAGCTCCTCTTCGCCGATGGTCAGCGCCGGTGCTAAACGCAGCGTCTGCGCGTCGGGTGCATTGATGATGAACCCGGCGTCCCGAGCGGCGGTGACGACTGCCGGGGCTAGGGGTGCCCCCTGGTTGGTCTGATCGGCGTGGAGCACGATGCCGATCAGCAGGCCGGCGCCGCGGGTTTCACGTACGCACTCGACTTCCTCAAGGGCCGCGCGCAACTTTTCCCCTAGGCCCGCCGCGCGGTCAAGGAGATGTTCCGCCTCAATCGTTGTGAGGGTGGCCAGGGCCGCCCTGGCGGCTAAGGGGTTTCCGCCAAAGGTCGTTCCGTGCATCCCGGCTTCGAGTAGGCCGATGTTTTCTTGACCGTTGACAATGGTCGCTCCCACGGGAAAACCACCACCCAGCCCTTTGGCGAGCGTGACCACGTCGGGGGCGTCCGGCCCCTGCAACTCGCGGGTGTGGGCGAACCAGGCCCCGGTGCGTCCGACACCGGTTTGCACCTCGTCGACGATCAGCAGGGCCCCCGCTTCGCGGGTCAGTTGGCGTGCGGCGGAAAGGTACCCTTCCGGAAGCGGCACAACGCCGGCCTCGCCCTGGATGGGTTCGACGATGATCGCCGCGACGTCTTCATTCATGTTCTCCTCAAGCTCCTGCAACGTGGCGGGGATGTGCCGGACGCCGGTGGGCATCGGTTCAAAGGGCGTCTTATAGGCCGGCTTGTGGGTGAGCGCCAGGGCACCCAAGCTACGGCCGTGGAATCCGTGCTCGAGCGCCAGGATGGAGGATTTAGCATGCAGATTTCCGTAGCGGCGAGCCAGTTTATAGGCAGCCTCGTTGGCCTCGGTGCCCGAGTTGGAGAAAAAGACGCGGCTGGGACCGGCGGCGCCTTGCAGTCGGATGAGTTGAGCGGCCAAGTTGACCTGCGGAACGGTGGTAAAGAAATTGGAGACGTGGGCCAATGTGGCCGCCTGATCGGCCACAGCCTTCACCCACGCAGGGTGCGCATAGCCGAGGGAATTGACGGCGATACCGGCCAGCAGGTCCAGATAGGTCTTCCCGTCTGCGTCGGTGACCTGAGAACCGCGGCCCTGAACGAGAACGAGCGAGGGGTCGCCGAAGACCGGTAACAGGTTTTTGGAGTAGTCAGTGAGCAGTTCATGCTGAGAGGCGTTCATGGTTTTCCTTACCAATACGTATCAAAACTGAGTGGGGTGCACCAGAAAGTCAGGTTGCGGTGGGTAAGCATCCGCCGCATCGTCGGGGGTGACCTGGGTGCCGATACCGGAGTCCGTGAAGATCTCCAGAAGCGGTGAGTGTTCCAGGCGGCCGTCCACGATCGACGCCCGGTTGACCCCCTGTTCGACGGCCTGCAGACAAGCCTTCATCTTGGGGATCATCCCGGAGACCAGCTCCGGCATGAGGGCCCGCAGCTCCGATACCGTCAACGACGAGATGAGCGAGGACGCGTCGGGCCAGTTGCGGTAGAGGCCTTCGACGTCGGTGAGGACCACCAGTTTCTCGGCGCGCAGGGCCGCGGCGACGGCCGCCGCCGCGGTATCGGCGTTGACGTTCAACACCGCGCCGGTCAACCCGCCGCGTCCGGCAGAGGGCCCCGCGGTGAAAGCCGGATCCTGCACTTCAGGGGCGACCGAGGAGATCACCGGGATCTTACCGGCGTTGATCATGGACATGATCGCGGTGGTGTTCACTCCCACCACCTCGCCAACCAGACCCAGGTCTGTCTCACGGCCGTCGATCTCGGTGGTCATGCGGCGAGCGCGCAGCAATCCGCCGTCTTCCCCGCTCATTGCCACCGCGTAGGGGCCGTGCGCGTTGATGAGTGAGACCAGCTCGCGGGCCACCTGCCCGGTGAGGACCATACGCACCACGTCCATGGCCTCGGGGGTGGTGTAGCGGAACCCGCCCCTGAACTCGCTGGGGATATTCAGACGGTCCAGCATGGCGGAGATCTGTGGACCTCCACCGTGGACCACGATCGGCGAGATCCCCACAGTTCGCAGGAACACCATGTCCGCCGCGAAGGCAGCGCGCAATTCTTCCGACACCATGGCGTTGCCACCGTATTTGAAGACCATGATTTTGCCCGTGAAACGCTGGATCCAGGGTAAGGCCTCCATGAGTGTCGAGGCTTTCGACTGGGCGTGGGCGAAGCGATCTGCAGCCGCGTGCTGATCGACCATGTTTGTTCCCTTCTGTGCGTGAATACCGAGAAGACCCGGCGGTCTAGCTGGAATAGGCGGAGTTTTCTTCGACGTAGTCGTGGGTTAGATCGTTGGTGACGATCGTGGCCTCCGCATCACCAGCCGACAGATCGATATCCACCTGTACCCGGCGGGACGCCGCCAGATCGACCAGATTGCGGTCTTCTCCGATCCCACCTGCGGTGCAGATTTGCACGCCATTGATGCTGACGTTGACCTGATCGGGTTCAAACTGCGCGGAGGTGGTACCCACCTCGGAGAGGATGCGGCCCCAGTTCGGGTCGTTGCCGAAGATGGCGCACTTAAATAGGTTCGACCGTGCCACCGCGCGTGAGACCTCCTCGGCGTCGTTCTCGCTGGCGGCGTTGAAGGTGCGAACGAAAATATCGTGGGATGCCCCCTCGGCGTCCCCGATGAGTTGATGCGCAAGATCCTGGCATACGGCCGTGAGCGCCTCGGTGAGTTCCTCGGCGGTGGGCTCCACCTGGCTTGCACCGGAGGACAGCAACAGCACCGTGTCATTGGTCGACATGCACCCGTCGGAGTCGGCGCGGTTGAAGCTCACTCGCACGGCTTCAGTCAGTGCCCGTTGAAGCTCCACGGGGGAAGCGACCACGGCGTCGGTGGTCAGCACCACGAGCATGGTAGCCAGGCCGGGGGCGAGCATGCCGGCGCCTTTGGCCATGCCGCCGAGATGAAACTCACCGGCCTCGGTGGTCGCCGCAATACCCGCTTCCTTAGCGACGGTATCGGTAGTCATGATGGCCTCGGCCGCCCGGGTTGCGGCGGCCTCCGAAACAGCCAGGGACGGCGCCGCGTCCGCGAGACCGGCCAGCAGTCGATCCATCGACAGGCGCTCGCCGATGAGGCCGGTGGAGCAGACCGCGACGTCCCCGGCGGCGACGTTCAGCAACTCCCCCGCTCTCTCGGCGGTGGCGTGGGTATCGCGGAATCCTGCCGGACCCGTGCACGCGTTGGCGCCACCGGAGTTGAGCACTACGGCGTCCACGCGCCCGTCGCTGAGTACCTGTTGCGACCAGAGGACAGGTGCCGCGGCGAATCGGTTGGTGGTAAACGCTCCGGCGGCATGGAAGTCGGGCCCGTGGTTGACGACCATCGCCAGGTCTCGCTTTCCCGGAACCGCGCTGATACCTGCCGCGACTCCGGTGGCGCTGAAACCGCGCGCGAAGGTCACGCCGCGGGTCTGAACTCCGGGGATCGTAGGTGAGGTGCTCATCAGGGTGCTAGTCCTTCCTGGGCCAGGCCCAAATCTTCGGGTAAACCGAGTGCGATGTTCATGGATTGGATGGCCCCGCCGGCGGTTCCCTTGGCGAGGTTGTCGATGGCCGCGGTAATGATCGCCCGGCGCGAGCGCTGGTCGAGGGCCAGCTGTAGGTGCGCGTGGTTACTGCCGAGCACCGATTGGGTGGTCGGCCACTGCCCCTCGGGGAGCATACGCACGTAGCGCTCCTGCCCGTAGGCACCTTCGTAGGCCTCCCGGAGTTCTTCGATACCCACACCCGGTGCCACGTGGGCGGTGCAGGTGGCCAAAATCCCGCGTGGCATGGGGGCCAGCGTGGGAGTAAAGCTGACCTGGGCCTCGCGCTCCGTAGCCCAGCGAATGCCCTGTTCGATCTCCGGGGTGTGCCGGTGCACCCCGCCCACCCCGTAAGGGCTCATCGAGCCCATCGCTTCGGAGGCCAGCAAGTGCGGTTTGAGCGCCTTGCCTGCCCCGGAGGTCCCGGAGGCGGCGACGATGACGACGTCCTCGGGGTCTAAGAGTCCGGCCTGCATGCCCGGCGCCAGCGCCAGGATCGACGCGGTGGGGTAACACCCGGGCACCGCGATGCGGCGGGTGTTGCGGAGGCGCTCGCGTTGCTTGGTGCCGTCTGCCAGTATCAGCTCGGGCAGGCCATAGGGCCAGTGGCCGGCGTATTCGGTGTCGTAGAAACGGCTCCAGTCGCGGCTTTGGTCGAGTCGGTGATCAGCCCCGGCATCGATCACCAGCGTGGATTCGGGCAGTTGGGCGGCAACCTCAGCGGACGCCCCATGCGGCAACGCAAGAAACACGACGTCGGCCCGGGAGAGGTTTTCAACGGTGGTCTCTTCAACCGTCAGCTCTGCGACGCTCGCCAGGTGAGGGGCCAGTTGCCCCATGCGCATGCCGGCCGAGGAATGCGCGGTTACGGTGTCGACGCGCACTTCGGGGTGGATGGCCAGCAGGCGTAGCACTTCCCCACCTGCGTAACCGGTGGCTCCTGATACTGCTATTGAAAGGGTCATGCCCAGATCATAGCGGAGATTTATGCATGAGTGCGATTATTTATTCACTATATGAGCGAAACCGAGCCAATCCCCTATTCATTTCATGCGAAATTGTTGTAGGTATGGGAAAAACCTCGCGCCGCGAAACCTGCAAAGCTAGGCTGAAACCATGAATAGAGCAGACTTACCCGCACAGCACACCGCCGTGACCGTCACCGAAACCGGCGACCCCGGCGTCCTGACCATCGATCAGGCCGAGCTACCGCAGCCGGGCCCCACCGAAGTACTTGTCAAAACCGCCGCAGCCGGGGTGAACTTCATCGACACGTATCAGCGCTCCGGGGTCTACCCCATGCAGCTGCCCTACGTTCCCGGCACCGAGGCCTCGGGCACCGTGGTAGCCGTCGGTGATCAGGTGAACACGGTGTCTGTGGGCGACCGTGTGGCCACCTGCATGGGCAACGCGTGCTACGCACAGTACTTTACGGTCGACGAAAAGTACGCCGCGCCCATACCCGACGGGGTCAGCGACGACATCGCCGCCGCCCTCCCCCTGCAGGGTGCCACGGCCCACTACCTTCTGCGCTCCACCTTCAAGGTCAAGCCCGAGCACACGGTGCTCTTTCATGCCGGCGCCGGTGGCGTCGGCGGGTTGGCCCTGCAACTACTCAAGCGCATCGGGGCCACTGTCATCACCACGGTCTCGACCGACGAAAAAGAACAGATCGCCCGCGCCCACGGCGCCGACCACGTGATCCGCTACGAAAATTTCGGTCAGCGCGTACGCGAGCTGACCGACGGGGCCGGAGTGGACGTTGTCTACGACTCGGTCGGTCGCGACACGTTCGAAGAATCACTGGGCACGCTCAAACCGCGCGGCATGGCGGTTCTCTTCGGCGGCGCTTCGGGGCAGGTGCCCCCGTTTGACCTGCAACAACTCAACCGGCTCGGTTCGCTCTACGTCACGCGCCCCTCGCTGGGTCACTACGTAGCGAGCCGCGAGGAATTTACCTGGCGCATGAGCGAGCTCTTCGACGCGGTGGCTACCGGGGAGCTGAAGGTCACCGTCGACCAGCGCTTCCCACTGAGCGAGGCCGCCGCCGCCCACGAATACCTCGAGGCACGCAAAACCCGCGGTAAGGTTCTCCTGATTCCCTAAACCCATATATCAAAGACCGAGGCCCTCACCTAGTGGGTGAGGGCCTCGGTCTTGTGGTCGAGGGCGCCGGCTACAGCTCGTTCCGAGCGCGTCGGCTCATGCGTAACGCACCGGCCACACCACCGGCAAAGATGAGCACCGCGCAGACCAGGCTGGCCCAACCGGCCATCTGCTCACCGCGCACGGACGACTCGGTGACGGGCTTCAGGGAACCCACCTTATCGGTGCGCACCACTTCGATCTGGTGGTCGCCAGTTTTCGCCAACAAAGCGTCGACCTCTTCGGGGAAATCGTCCTTCGTAGTGCCGGTCTGGCTACCGCGGAACTCCACCGACTGCCCACCGTTCACCTGACGGGCATCCGACAGTTCAGACTTGAAGGTCACACCGTTGAGGCCCTGATCGTTCGGCAGAGTACCGCTGTACTTGGCCACGTTCGACTCGGTCTGCAGGTCGGGCGTCAGATCGACGATCTTGCCCTGCATCACCCAGGTCTTCCCCTCCAGGCCCTCGTTTTGCTTCGCTTCATTGAGCTGGCGCACCCCAAAGAGGGCCAAAGCCAAGGTCAGCAACACGGCGGCCAACACCAGGCCCACCGCCTTGAGGCGCTGTGCAAGCCGAGAGCGCTCACCCTGAGTATCTTCCTCATCGACCAACTCAAAGAACCCATCCGAGCGGCCTGCCTCACCGTCTTCGATATGCACCTCATGGTCTAGGTCACAGTATTCGCGGCTGCTCACGCAGCATCACCTCCGCGTAACACGGCGCCGAAGCGCTCCTCGGCGACCTTTACAGCCTGGGCACGGGAAGCCGAGGCTTCGTCGGCGGTCAAGGTGCGGTCATCTGCGCGGAAACGCAGGGCGAAGGCCACGGACTTCTTCCCCGGTTCGATCCCGGTACCCCGGTAATCATCGAACACGCGGATATCTTCCATCAGGTCACCGGCACCCTCGGTCAGCGCCTCGACCAGAGCCGAAGCCGGAACATCGGCATCGACGATCAGCGCGACGTCCTGATTCGTGGCCGGGTATCCGAAGATGCCGCGAGCCTCCACCGGGCCACCCTTGTTCTCGAGCAGGGTCGAGAAGTTCATCTCAAAGGCACAGGTTCGTTCGGGCAGGTCCAGATCTTTGAGCAGTTTTGGGTGCAACTCGCCAGCGTAACCGATCACAGTATCTCCGGCGGAGAGCTCGGCGGTGCGTCCGGGATGGAAGGCCTGATGCTTACCCTGAGCGATCGTCAGCTCGACACCTGCGGCATCGGCGATCAACCGGGTGGCGTCCAGTGCGTCTCGCCAGTCGTAGGTGCGCGCGGAGGCGCCGGGCATATCCTCGTGTTCGGCCCCGATGAAAAGGCCTCCGACATGACGGGGCTGATCGGGGATGCCGGCGTTCAGATCGGCCAGTACAGCGTCGTCCGGACGCTTGCCGAGACCGGGGATCTCGCGCGAGCCCAGTTGCTCCCCCGGGATAAAGACGTGGCCGGATTCGAAAATGGCCAGGTTCTTGAAACCGCGGGACATATTGCGGCGAGCGACCTCCACCAGTCCGGGCAACAGGCTGCGGCGCAACCATCCCTGGGCCTCCGAGATCGGGTTGGCCAGCTTAATCGACGGCAGTTTGTCGCCGTCGTTCGGGGTGGCCCAGAGGTTGTTATCGGCTTCGGCCACGAAGGGGTAGGCGAAGACCTCGGTCATTCCGGCGGCAGCCAAAGCGTTGAGCACCGTGCGGCGGGCTTTCTGCTCCGTCGTGTATCCGCGCCCCGGAGGTGCCACGGGCAGGGTCGAGGGGATCTTGTCGTATCCGTGCAACCGGGCGATTTCCTCGGTGAGGTCTTCCTTGTGACGCAGGTCGGTGCGCCACGACGGTACGGTGACCGTGAAGTTCTCCGAGTCCGCGCTGACCTCAGCGCCGATCTCGGTCAGCGCCGAGAGAATATCGGCCTCGGAGTAGTCGACGCCGATGCGAGCGGAAGTGTACTGCTGGGGCAACTCGATGACGGCCGGCTCTGGGGTGGCCCCGGCGTCCGTCACGCCGTCTTCGACGGTAGCGCCACCGAGCTCCACCAGGAGGTCCACCGCACGTTGGGCGGCGGCAGCCTGCAACTGCGGGTCGACACCGCGCTCAAAACGCTTCGAAGCGTCCGAGGAGAGCTTGTGGCGACGTGAGGTGCGCGCGATCGAGACCTCGTCGAATCGGGCGGATTCGATAAGGATGTCGGTGGTTTCGGCGGAGGTCTCGGTCGAGGCTCCCCCCATCACGCCGGCCAGGCCGATCGGACCGGTCTCATCGCAGATCAGCAAGTCTTCGGGGTGAAGCTCCCGCTGCTTATCGTCGAGCGTGGTGAGCTTCTCGCCGGCGTTCGCGCGACGCACCGAGATGCCACCGGTCAGCTTCGCGGCGTCATAGAAGTGCAGCGGCTGGCCGGTTTCGAGCATCACGTAGTTCGAGATGTCCACAGGCAACGACACCGAACGGACGCCGGCCAAACGCAGGCGCGCCGACAGCCACGCGGGCACGGGGGCGGCGGAATTGACGCCGGTGACCTTGCGGGTGACCAGTCGGGTGCATCCCGCCTTGCCGTGAATGGGCGCGGTGTCGGCGAGCTCTACCCTATGACCGGAGGCGTTTGTGGCCGGTGCACGCTCGGCAAGCGCGGTGACGAAATCTTCGAAGGGCTCCCCTACCGCGTGGCAGTATTCACGTGCGATGCCGCGGATGGAGAAGGCGTAACCGCGGTCGGGGGTGACGTTGACCTCGGCGGCCTCGTCGTAAAGACCGAGAACTTCAAGGGCGTCGCTACCGATCTCCGGATCCAAGCCCAGGCTAGAGAGCACCAGAATGCCACCGTGATCGTCGCCGATGCCCAATTCGCGCACCGAGGCAATCATGCCGGCAGACTTATGGCCGTAGGTCTTGCGTGCGGTAATGGCGAAGCCCCCGGGGAGCACGGCTCCTGGCAGGGTGACGACGACTTTGTCACCCACCGAGAAATTATGGGCGCCACAGATAATGCCCTGCACGCCGGATTCTTCGATGCCCTTACCCGTCAGCGTCTGGGTCTGACCTTCCGGCACCACGCGCACCTGGCACCAGTTGACGGTCTTACCGTTCGAATGCGTCTCGGGTTCCATCGACAGCACCTGACCGACGACGATCGGGCCGGTCAGTTCATCGGTGGGGCGGTGTACGTCTTCTTCTTCCAGACCAACCCGGACCAGGGTAGCCATGACGTCTTCTGCCGTCGCGTCGGCAGGAACCGGTGCGTATTCACGCAACCAAGAAAGAGGGATACGCATGTTTTAGATCTCCATTCCGAACTGCTGGCTGAAGCGAATATCGCCTTCGATCATGTCGTGCATATCGAGCACGCCGTTGCGGAACATCAGGGTACGTTCCAGGCCCATACCGAAGGCGAATCCGGAGTAGACCTCGGGGTCGATACCGGCGGCACGCAACACGTTTGGGTTGACCATGCCGCAACCGCCCCACTCGATCCACTGCGGGCCGCCCTTGGCACCGGGGTGCCACAGATCGAGCTCGGCCGACGGTTCGGTGAACGGGAAGTAGTTGGGGCGCAGACGGATTTTCGCTTCGGGGCCGAACATCTCGCGGGCCATATGCTCTAAGGTTCCCTTGAGGTCAGCCATCGTCAGGCCCTTGTCGACGGCCAAGCCTTCGATCTGGTGGAAGACCGGGGTGTGGGTGGCGTCCAGCTCGTCGGTGCGGTACACCTGCCCCGGGCAGACGATGTACACCGGCAACTCGCGGCTCAGCAACGAACGCATCTGCACCGGTGAGGTATGGGTCCGCAACAACAGGTGAGCGCTGGCCGGCTCAATAAAGAAAGTATCTTGCAGTTCTCGTGCCGGGTGATCCGGTTCGAAGTTCAGCGAGTCGAAGTTGAACCATTCCGATTCGATTTCCGGCCCGTCCGCGACCTCCCAGCCCATGCCCACGAAGATATCGGTCAGGGCGTCCTGCAGAATGTTCAGCGGGTGGCGACCGCCCAACGGACGGCGCGCGCTGGCGGCGGTGACGTCCACGGCTTCTTCGACCAAAATCCGCGCGTCACGCTCTTCCTCAAGCTGGGCGTTGCGGGCATCCAGGGCCTTGGTCAGGCGACCGCGGGCCTGACCCATCAGCTTACCGACCTCGGCCTTGTGTTCCTTACGCAGGTTCCGCATCTGCTTGTTGGCCAGGGTAAACGCGCCGCGGTCACCCAGATACGCCAAACGAGTAGCCTTGAGCTGGTCAAAGTCGGCGGTGGAGTTCTCAATCTCGTGCTGGGCGCGAGCGAACTCGTCGGCAAACGCCTTCTTGACGGTCTCTAAACCGTTCTGTGGATCTGCTTCAAGGACGTCCGTCAGGTTGGCCAGGATCCGGTAGGATTCTGGCTCCTGGGCTTCGGTCGGCAAAGATTCAGTCATCAATAACTCATCTCGTAGCGGGTTCTCGGAAAGTCGCCATCGGGTACAAAAAAGCCCGGGCCGGTTCATACCTCAGTCTAGTAGGTCTGCCCGCCCCGGGTCGATTTTGCGTTCGTTGAACCGGCCCTGAACCGGTGATGTTAGGTTTTACATGCGCAACGAGCGGTAGAGTTTCGACTGATTGGCTTGCACCAGCCACACGATATTCAGGACCACCACCACGAGGTAGCAGACACCAGCAATGATGCTCAGCGCGCCCGATGCGGTGACGAAACAAATCACCGCAGAGATCAGGCCCATGATCACACCGAACAGCGCGAAGGCAACGCCCAGCATGCGTCCGTTGTTGAGGCGGCGATGCATCAGGTAACCGACGGTGCCGTAGAGCATCAAGGCCACCAGGATGGAGCAGATTCCTGCGGAAATTGCCGATCCTGAATCGAAGTGTCCCACCCGCTGTGCGGTCTCTACGTTGGTCGCGAAGCCCAGGCCAATGGCCAAGACGAAGAAGAGAGCGCTCCCGGCAAGGACGAGCTGGGAGGCACGTAGCGCGGGATTCTGCCGGACGGGTGCGGGGCTATAGGCGTAACCGGCGTTGGTTGCGAAGGGGTTAGCCTTGCCCGCAGTATGACTGTCGTAACTATCGGTTCCGTAGGTGTTGTAGTTTCCGTAACCGGTACTCGTGCCGTGGCCGCTTTCTTCGAGCAACTCTTGTTTGGTGGGTGACATGCTGGGCTCTGACCTTTCGTGAAGTTTTTCTCGCTCTTAGACTAGATTATGGCGAACTTCAGGTTTGAATGCAGTAACCAGCCACATGATGTTGACGACCAACAACGCTGCCGAGAAGATGGCCAGGAACCAGTACTCCGAGAAGATATTCAGCAGACCAAGGGCCGCACCGATAGTGCCCAAGATGCAGAAGACGATGCCGGTGATGCGGCCAGCGTTCTTGCCCTTCGCCAGCAGTTTGTACACCAGGGCGTAGAGGGCGGCCACAATGAGCATGCCCACGATATTGCCGATGACGGCAGAAGTCTTGATGGTTTCGCTATCGGTCTTGGCCCATGCAGACAACGCCACGTTGTCGGTGAAGAAGGCTTGCACCAGCATCATAAGCAGATAGATGGTAGCCGAAATCAGGGTGAGCTTAAGAAGCTTTTTGAGCACGGGGTGCTGACCGGGCGCAAAGGTACCGCCGTGGTCTCGGTTGTAACCACCCATGTTGATGGCCTGGGTGTCGTTGGGGGCGTTGTAGCGGGCGTCGTTATGTTCATAGGGTGGGGGCGTAGCCACGGTGTGCTCCTCATGTGTGATGGTATGTTTCTTACCATCATACGCGCCGGAGCGCCACCGCGGTGATCCGCAACACAATGTTACGAACCGGCGAATTTACGCTGTGAAGAGGCCCGATGCCAGGTAATCATTCTCGTCTTTCACTCCCGGTGGCACCGCAAACAGGGCGCTACCGGTATGGCGCAAATATTCGCTCATCGCGTCCGACTTCATCATCTTCTGCAGAATCGGGAAGAAGTGGGTGCGCGGATCGCAGACGAACGCGATGAAGAACAGACCGGCGTCCAAGTGTCCCAGACCGTCGGTGCCATCGGTGTAGTTGAACCCGCGACGCAACATCTGCTTGCCCTCATTCTGAGCGGGATGCATCAGCGCCACGTGCGAGTCGGCAGGGATGATGGGGCCGCCGCGTCCTTGCATATGAAAGTCCGGCGCATCGAACTCCCCGCCGCCAGACAGCGGAGCGCCCTCCTTCTTCGTGCGACCTACCACCTGCTCCTGCTCTTTCAGCGGGGCGCGATCCCAGGTTTCAATCAACATCCGAATACGGCGGGTAGCGCAATATGACCCACCGTCCATCCATGTCGGATTACCCTGGCTATTCTTCTCAGAGGCCCAGACGTGTTCGTTGACCAAGTCACCGTCTTCGACCTTGAGGTTGGCGGTGCCGTCCTTAAACCCGAACAGATTGCGAGGGGTTTGCTGCGACTTGCTCGTGGACGAGGTGCGGCCGAAGCCGAGCTGGCTCCATGCCACCACGGCGCGTCCGGCGGCGATGCGCACCAGATTACGGACGGCGTGGACAGCGACCTGCGGATCGTCGGCGCATGCCTGAATGCACAGGTCTCCCCCGCTACGGTTCTCCTCCAGCATGTCCCCTCGCATCTTGGGAACCTCGGTCAGCGCCGGAGGGAGCTTGTCTTTCAACCCAAAGCGGTCATGACCGCTCTCGTCGACAAACAGGCTACGCCCCAACCCAAAGGTGAGCGTGAGGTTTGCCGCCGAAAGACCCATTGCCTCACCGGTATCATCGGGCGGCATGTTGTACGACTCGCTGTCTTGCCCAACGCTCTCGCCCCGCATTAGCTGGCGAGCCGCCTTCGTCCAATCTTGGAACAGCTCTTGCAATTCCTCGCGAGTGGTCGCCTTGACCGTCAGCGCGACGAAGTGCATACGATCCGGAACCGCTGTGGTGATGCCCGGTTGATGTTCCCCGTGGAATTCTTGAATGTCGCTGGGGCCGGTCGACTCTTGGTGACCATCGGCGCAGGCTGAGACGGTGGCTGCGGTGGCCAGGCCCACGCCACCCAACAGCGCCGTGCGCCGATTCAGACGGAATTCTTTCATGACGATCCCTCCGTATGCTTTAACCCAGTACCGCACCGGTCAACTGGGACAGCGGTTCTGAGAGGGCATCGATAGCATCGGATAGCTCACGGACCTCGTCCTTGGAAAGCTTCTCGTAACTGACGAAAGTCTCCCCCTGCTTGTGCTGGTTCAATAGCTCCTGCACGTGGGCGAATTTCTTATCGAGACTATTGACCAGCTCAGGGTCCTTCGCCTGCACGATGGGCTTGACCACCTCATATGCTTTACGGGCCCCGTCGATGTTGCCCTGGAAATCTGAGAGGTCGGTGTGAGACCAGATCTCTTCTTCACCGGTGACCTTCGAAGCGGCGACTTCATCCAGCAGTCCCTTGGAGCCGTTAGTAATTTGGTCGACCGTCAGCTTCGTGTCACCGATCTTCTGCACCAGCGCTTCCGTGTCACCGATCAGTTTCTCGGCTACCTGTTGACGCTCTCCCTGCGTCAACGGAGTGTACTTTTTGCCGTCGTTCTGCTCGGCAGTCGGTTGCCAGAGATCCTTTTCGATCTTGTGCCAACCGGTCCACTCCTGCCCCTGTTCAAGGTCAGCCTCGCGGGCGTCCAACATCGGGTCGAGGTCTCCAAAGGACTCGGCCACCGGTTCGATACGCTCGAAGTGAATGCGAGCCGGGGCGTAGAGTTCCTTGGCGCGCTCGTCGTCACCGGCGGCATAGGCCGCGGTAAACTCCTCGGTCGCCGACTTCAACTCGCCGGCTTCCTTATTCACGTAGGAGCTGTAGACCGCCACGGCTTGATCACGTTGTTGCTGCTCGTTCTCCGAAACCTTCCCGGCCTCGGCATTGGCCTTGACCGTGAAGTCACCGACGATGCCGTCACCAACCATTCCCGGCTTACAAGAGGTCTTGTACTTACCCTCGGCCAGATTGACCGTCAAATCTCGGGAAATACCGGGGCCGATGTTTTCAGCCTCGGAGACCACGCGCTTGCCGTCTTCACCCAACACGTAGAATTCGGTCACCTGGGTGCCATCGTTCTTGATGGTGAAGGTCGTGGGGCCGGCTTTGGTTTCGGTGGCCGACACCTTGCATTCGTTCTCGGTGGAGGAAACGGAGATCCTGCCGTCCTCGGCATTCGTCGGGTTGTTGGGGGTGCACCCGGTGATGGCCAGCGCGGTAAGGGTCAGAGCCGCCGACGCGGCAAACATCTTTGAATTCATGATGATCTTTCCAAAAGAGGGACTCGACGACGGTGTCGAAGTGCGATTTTATGCGGCTACCTGAGCACGCGGGGCGCGGGCACGAACCCGGTAAGAACGAACGAAGAAGAACAGGACGGTCCCCACATACAGAACCCAAGCGATCGCTTCAAGCCAGGTGGTCGCCGGGGAGAAGTTGAAGACACCCTTCAGCAGGGTTGCGGTGACAGAGGAGGGCTCGATGATATGCGATACATCGAAAGCCAGGTTGTGCAGGCCAGGAAGGATGCCTGCCTCCTGCAGATCGTGGATGCCGTAAGAGAGCACACCGGCGGCGACGAAAATCAAGAAAACACCGCTGTAGGTAAAGAACTTGGAAAGATTGAGTTTGAGCACCCCGCGCATCAGCATCCACGCCAAACCAATGGCAATGATGATGCCCAGCAGTGCCCCAACCAGGGCAAGGGAACCGGCACCGGTCGCCTGAGTCGCGGCCCAGATGAAGAGCGCCGTTTCGAGCCCCTCGCGTCCCACCGAGAGGGCCGCAAGCAGCACCACTCCCCACGCGCTGTGCTGCACCACGTCGAGTTTGCCCCCGAGTTCTTTGGAGAGGTGCCGGGAGTTGCCGGCCATCCAGAAGATCATCCAGGTAACAAACACCACGGCGAGGATTGAAAGGAACCCTCCGATGGCCTCCTGCGCCTCGAAGGTGAGACCGTTGGGTCCGAAGGTGAGGAATGCACCAAATCCGAGAGATACAAACACAGCCGCGGCCACCCCTGCCCAGATTTTCGGCAATAGATGCGCGCGACCCGTCTTACGGACGTAGGCGATCAAGATACCCACGACGAGGGCAGCTTCGAGGCCTTCTCGCAGGCCGATCAGGAAATTCTGGAACACAGTACGACTTCCGTAGGTGACTTTACTTAGGCTCACCTATCTTATGTCTTCGCACTGCCTTAAGTCACAAATTTATGCCCTAATCGTCAAAAATTTGTAGATTCTCGATGTTCACCCAGTTATCGGCCGAGTTTCTCCAGCAAAGCCTCGACGATTTTCAGGTCAGCCGGGATCCAATCGAGCTCCAACAGGGAACGGTCAAGATCCACCCAGCGCAACTCGCTGTGGTCCTGCAGTGCCTCCGGGGTATGACCGTCGATGATCTGAGCACAGAAAACGCGCATCGCGGCGTCCTCATTGAGCTCCCAACCCTGCTCATGCGGGCCCACGATCTCGGTGCCGGTGCGCACCATGACGCCCAGTTCTTCGTGAATCTCCCGGACCAACGCCTGCTGCTCGGTTTCGCCGTATTCGACCTTTCCACCGGGGAATTCCCACAACCCAGCAGCCCATTCAGGAGCACTACGCTGGGCAACCAAGAGAACCTGCGGGTCGGTTAAGGAATCGAAGATCGCGGCCCCCACTACCTGGGTGCTGTACTGCTGCTGGCCGGTGGGCTGTTCGGTCATTTTTCTCCTCGGAAGATAGCGCGTGCTGATGCATAGAGACACACCGCGGCTGCCACCGATACGTTCAGCGATTCTGCAGAACCGTGGACGGGCACCGCAACCTTGGTATTGGCTACGGCCTTTTCAGCGCGGGTGAGACCCTGGGCTTCGTTGCCGAACAACCACAGGGTGGGTCTGGAAAGATCATACTTCGGTTTTTTCTCAAGCTCTATACCGTAGTATGCGGCGACCGCCGCGTCGGAAAGGTCATCGAGATTGACGGCACC
The DNA here is from genome assembly GCF_040946465.1 of Rothia sp. LK2588. Lineage (NCBI taxonomy): Bacteria > Bacillati > Actinomycetota > Actinomycetes > Micrococcales > Micrococcaceae > Rothia > Rothia sp. LK2588. Next base: position 31,349 of record NZ_JAYWLS010000004.1, read on the forward strand.
GTAACCGTCGGCCGCCAGCACACCAATGCCCTGGGCCTTGGCGTCCTCGGCGAATTCTTCGAGCTCAACACCCTGGATGATCGGTACGTGAAAAATGGAGCCGGCGGTAGAACGAACGGTCTTGGGGTTATAAAGATCCACCGTCCCCTTCGTGGCGATCACGAGGTCGGCACCCGCGGCATCCGCAGCCCTCAGAATCGTTCCCGCATTGCCGGGATCCTGCACGCGGGTCAGCGTAGCCATCAACCGAGGATTAATCGCCTCGGCCCCGAAGATCTCGTCTGCGGTGATGTCCAAGGTAAACGCCACGGCCACAATCCCCTGCGGGGTGACGGCGTCTGCCATAGCGGCCAACACCTCGTCGGTCACCATCCGCATGAAGACCTTCCGACCCGGTTCGGGGGTGGGGGTGCCATACGCCTCCTCGAGCAGGTCGGCGATGTCGTCATGTCGTTCTAAAGCCGACTCGGTAACGTAGACCGCGTCCAACACCGGAGCCTGATCCAGGTGATACTTCAGGGCTTCTCGAACGCACTGCGGTCCTTCAACGAGAAACTGATTCTTCTTGGTTCTAGCTCGACGGGTTGCTAACGCGGCTACATCCTTGACGCGATCTGCATTCGGATTTTCCATCACGACAGGGGTTCGAAGGCGTTCTATAAATTCCACGGGTCTCATCTTACCCGAGCCGCCTTATCGCGATGGACGCCCATACAGGGGCCGGCGGTGCCCTTAAACACAAGCGCCGCCAACCCTTCGGGGCGGCGGCGCTTGAGTGCACTCTCGACGAGAAGCTTATGCGTTCTTCGGAGCGGAAGTGTCAGCAGGCAGGTTGTTCTTAGCGATCTCAACCAGTGCCTTGAAAGCAGCCGGCTCGTTGACGGCCAGCTCAGCCAGCATACGGCGGTCAACCTCAACCTCAGCAGCCTTCAGGCCCTGGATGAAGCGGTTGTAGGTCAGACCCTCAGCGCGTGCAGCTGCGTTGATGCGCTGGATCCACAGACGACGGAAGTCGCCCTTCTTCTTGCGACGGTGGTCGTAGCTGTAAACGAGCGAGTGGATGACCTGCTCTTTAGCCTTGCGGTACAGGCGCGAACGCTGACCGCGGTAACCGGATGCTCGGTCGAGGATGACTCGACGCTTCTTGTGCGCGTTGACCGCGCGCTTCACACGTGCCACGTGTGTCTCCTTCGTCTTATGTCCTTACCGGCCATTTTTTGTTCCGGCAAGGAGCGAGTTCTAAAAAGTTTTCAGCCCTGGTAAGGGGCACAAGGTGTAGTGAAGAAGTCGATGAACTTACTTGTTCAGCATCTTCTTGATGACCTTCGCCTGACCGCCGGTAACGATCTGGTCGGATGCCAGACGACGGGTCAGTCGCGAGGACTTGTGCTCCAGGTAGTGGCGGCGGTTAGCCTGCTGGCGCTTTACCTTGCCGGTACCGGTGAGCTTGAAACGCTTCTTAGCACCAGAGTGGGTCTTCTGCTTCGGCATAGCTGCCGTTCTCCTTACGTTCTGCTTTCGGCGAGTGCCGAAAGAACTCTTGAGCGAATTAGCTTCGCATGATCGAGGTGGATTCATACCCGTTGGAAACGAGGGGTATGCAACCAGAACCAAGTAATCAACTCTATGGCAGGGCGATTACCGGTGTCTATCTCCGCCTATCGTGCGTTCCGTCTCAGAGAATTACTCCGAGTCAGCCTGCTTTGCCTGCGCCTTCAAGGCCTCGGGCATTGCCCCGGCGACCGAGTTAGACACGGGCGTAGCATTCTTGGTGTCGATACGTTCACGACCCTTGCGACCACCGGAGCGGGACTGCTGAGATTCCTTGCGAGCTTCTGCCTTTCCGCGAAGCGGTGCAAGAACCATCACCATGTTGCGGCCGTCAACGCGGGGATTCGACTCGATCGAGCCAACCTCCGACAGATCGGCGGCCATGCGCTCCAGCAGACGCACACCCATCTCGGGGCGCTGCTGTTCACGACCACGGAACTGAATCATTGCCTTGACTTTGTCACCACCGGTGAGGAAGCGACGTGCGTGCCCCACCTTGGTTTCATAGTCATGGGTATCGATCTTCAGGCGGAAACGAATTTCCTTCAAAGAAGCATTAACCTGCTTCTTGCGGGATTCACGTGCTTTAACCGCGGCTTCGTACTTGTACTTGCCGAAGTCCATGAGCTTGCATACCGGCGGCTTCGCAGAGGGTGCAACCTCAACGAGGTCAAGATCGGATTCCTGCGCCAGACGCAATGCGTCTTCGACGCGGACGATGCCGACCTGTTCGCCACCGGGGCCGACGAGGCGGACTTCCGGAACGCGAATACGTTCATTGATGCGTGGATCGCTAATGAGTAGCTCCTGTTAGCTCAGTGGGTTTCCCCGTGAAAATGATATGAGCCCAACCAAGACATAAAAAATGCCTCCGTTGCGCACGCAAACGAAGGCTCTCCAGGGTAGAAACCCTATGAGGAGGTCCGAAGACCTTCTCAGCGACCCGTCGACCTGATCATATGGATGAATGCGGTCGATGCGGGTGGGAGTATGACTCCGCTTGCAGACTTTAACCTATTTTAGCGGATGTATTACCGGGCTTCAAGAGTTCTTATAGTTCAGTGATGTGTTTGACGATCCACAGCGAGGGCTAGAATCAAAGATATGACTGAACAGAACACCTTTCGTTTCAACGAAGAGACCGAGGGCTCCGCAACGGCGTCCTCTGACCAGCCCACCATCTCCACCGAGGATATCGGCGCGGTCAACCAGCAGATTCGTGACATCGCCGATGTTCCTGCGGTAGAGGTGATCACTACAGCCGCTGTACACCTGATGTCTGCCGCCGCCGTCAAGTGCGGACTCGCCGCTGAAGAAAACGCCGAGGAGCTGAAGGATCTGGATGAGGCTCGCAAACTCATCACCGCGCTGGCCGGCTTTGTCACCGCGGCAGCCCCCGAGATCGGTTCACAGCACGCGGCTCCACTGCGCGATGGTTTGCGCACTCTGCAACTGGCTTTCCGCGAAGCCTCGGTATACCCCGATCAGCCGGGTCAGGGACCCGGTGAAAAATTCACCGGCCCCGTGTACTAAAGCCTTCCCCGCATCTTATTGTCTACCGTCTACTAGAGAGACGATCTAAGCGGATTCCAAGGCTAGCTGGATGGAATCCACCAACTCTGAAAAGACGGTAGACGAAGCGAGGAACTGCTGAACTGCGCCCAGCACGCGGTTGAGCTGGTCTTGGGTGAGATCGGGAACCAGGGTGAGTACGATCTTCAGCTCAGGCCCGGGGCCGCCTCCTTGCAAGCGGCGTCCGTCGGCGGTTGAAGAAGCCACACCTTGACCCGACTCTCCCCTCACTGCCACCACTCCGTCCACCTCGGCGACGATACGGTGCAACTCGGCCTGCACCCGCTCGTTGCCGTAGGAGGGAATCCACTCGTCGGCGCGGGCTATCGCCCACACCGCTGGGCGACGAATGACGAACGTGAGATCCGCCCCGGGGTTGAGGACCATCAGCTGGTTCTCATCTTCCACCGCAGCCAAGGCCGCTTTACGCATATTCGCAGCCACCGGGCGTGCCTTGGGGTGCCACTGGGTGAGGTGCTCCACCGAAGTAAACACGGGAAGTGCCTTACGACCGTCCGGGGCCTGAATGCTGACCACAGCCATATCGGCCTCTTTATCGGAGACCAACCCCTCATCGGTGATCGTCGCGTTCGATACCTCTGCTACTACCGGCGTAAAAATGCGGGCGTCGCGCAAGGCGTCCACCAGCTCGGCCTCGCTCAGCGCGCCCTGCGCAAAATGCTCCAACGCCTGACTGACCGGCGGTTCGGTGGCACCATCATCTGCGGGGAACTGATGGGTATGGCTGGTTCCCTCCCCCAGGTTCCTCCCCGCCCACGGCTGGCCCGCGGTATCTGTGGCCCGCCCGGCACTGGCCAGCTGCGCTTGGATGTGTGCTGGAAGTTCGCGATGTTGCGAAGGCTTCGACGCTTCGTGCGCGTTATGAGGGTGTTTCGGGCTCATCAATACCTTCTCGTGCCAGGGATGTACTTAGCGGACGGGACGACCGGCGACTTCGAGCGCTTCTTCGAGAGTGAATTTACCCGCGTATAGCGCCTTGCCCATGATAGCCCCCTCGACCCCGTCGGGGACGAGCTGGGCGAGCGCCTTGATGTCGTCGAGGCTCGAGATGCCACCCGATGCAACGACGGGCTTGTCAGTGCGCCGCGCCACCTCTTTCAGAAGTTCCACGTTGGGGCCGGTCAGGGTGCCGTCTTTCGTGACGTCGGTGACCACATAGCGGGCGCAACCGTGCGACTCCAACCGCTCAAGAACCTCCCAGAGGTCCCCTCCCTCGCGCGTCCAACCGCGTGCGGCCAGGGTCGTGCCTCGCACGTCCAGACCGACCGCGATCTTCTCGCCGTACTGGCGGATTACGGATTCCGTCCACTCCGGGTTTTCGAGGGCGGCGGTGCCCAGGTTGACCCGCACCGGGTTGAGAGAGAGCGCGCGCTCCAACGATTCGTCGTCGCGAATGCCGCCGGAGAGCTCCACCTTGAGGCTGACTGCCTCCGTCACACGACGCATGACCTCGGTATTCTCCCCGCGGCCGAAGGCGGCGTCGAGATCCACCAGGTGCAACCACTCGGCCCCCGCGTTTTGCCAAGCCAGGGCGGCTTCGACCGGGTCACCGTAACCCGTCTCTGACCCTGCTTCGCCCTGCACCAGCCGAACGGCCTGACCGTTGGCGATGTCTACTGCCGGGAGCAGCTCGAGGTGATGTGTCATGGTCTTACTCCTTGAATCAATCAAAAGAAAACTGGGTTAGTACGCGAAGACCACGTAGAATCCGTAGCCAAAGAAGGCGATGGCTACCAGAGCCATCAGAGCCTGAACGAGTACCGGTAGTTTCTGTTGGCGAAAAGAGATCGCTCCGCCGAAGAGAAAGGCTCCGACGATCATGAGCAGCACGCCTGAGGTGGTGGGATCCATAGTTATCGGTTTCCTTCGAAATTGAGTCTTCCGGTTCTCGGCAACGTGGCCAACCAGTTGCGGAGCAACGCGATGCCGGCCCCACCCGATTTTTCGGGGTGAAACTGAGTGGCGCTCAGCGGCCCGTTTTCTACCGCGGCAATGAAACGCTGGCCGTGGTGGGCCCAGGTTACCTGCGGCGGGAACATCGCGTCGTTGTTCTGCTCGAATTCCCACTCTTGCACGGCGTAGGAATGCACGAAATAGAACCGCTCGTTTTCGATGCCCTCAAAGAGTAGAGACCCCTCCGGGGGTTCCACGCTGTTCCAGCCCATGTGCGGCACCACGTCGGCGCGCAACTTTTCGACGGTGCCCGGCCACTCTCCTATGCCGGCGGTGCGCACCCCGTGTTCGACGCCGTGTTCGAAGAAGATCTGGTGCCCGACACAGATACCGAGAACCGGGCGTCCGCCGGCGATGCGGCGGCCGATCATGCGCACGGCCTGTGCCGAGTTCAGTGCGTTCATCACCGCAGCGAAGGCTCCCACCCCCGGCACGACCAAACCGTCGGCGTCCATCACATCTTTTTCGGCGCGCGAGAGCAGGACGTTCGCCCCGGCATGTTCGAGGGCGCGCACCACCGACCGCACGTTGCCGCTACCGTAATCGAGAACCACCACCGCGGGCGGTTGAGTGTTCTGAAGTGGAGAGTGCGAATTCACCTACAGGGCGCCTTTCGTCGAGGGGATGTCATGATGGCGGGGGTCGGGCTCCACCGCTTCGCGCAAGGCTCGGGCCAGGGCCTTGAACTGAGCCTCGGCGATATGGTGGGGATCCCTACCGCTGGTGACCTCCATGTGCAGACAGATACCGGCGTGATAGGCAATGGCCTCGAGCACGTGGCGAACCATCGAACCGGTGAAGTGCCCACCGATGAGGTGGAATTCGAAACCTTCCGGCTCCCCCGTGTGCACGAGGTATGGACGGCCGGAAATATCGACTACACAGTGAGCCAGGGCCTCGTCGAGGGGGACGGTTGCCTGCCCAAAACGGCGAATCCCGGCCTTATCACCCAACGCCTGGCGGAGCGCCTCGCCGATCACGATCGCCGTGTCTTCCACGGTGTGATGAACGTCGATATGGGTGTCGCCGCTACAACGGATCGTCATATCGATCAGGGAGTGTTTAGACAGTGCGGTGAGCATGTGGTCGTAGAACGGCACGGATGTGTCGATGGTGGATTGCCCGGTGCCGTCCAGATTCAGTGCAACGCTCACCGAAGACTCGCTCGTGACTCGCTCTAGTGCGGCCTCTCGTGGCCCGATCCCAGTGCTTGAAGATGACATATTTCCTCACCGTGGAGTTACTGACCGAAAGTATGGGTTCTAGCCTAATGCAGAACTCAGAAGGGCAGAAACGTATCTCACGATGCAGAGGTCTGCAGATAGCGCTTCAGACTGGTCAAGAAGGCGGTGGTTTCTTCTTCAGTTCCGGCGGTGACCCGCAGGTGTCCCTGAATACCGTTGTCTCGAACCAACACACCGTCGTCGAGCAGGTGTTTCCACGCCGCCTGCTGGTCGGCCAACCCGCCGAAGAAGACAAAATTCGAATCGGAAACTGCCGGGGTGAGCCCCATCGCCTTCAGTTCGCGCACTATGCGATCGCGTTGGCGGCGAATGTCGTCGACATTGGCCAGCAGTTGTTGGCGATGCCGGAGTGCAGCGACGGCGGTTGCCTGGGTCACCGCCGAGAGGTGATACGGCAGCCGCACCAGACGGACGGCATCGGTGATGGCTGGCGCCGCCGCGAAGTACCCGAGCCGGGCACCCGCTAAAGCGAAAGCCTTACTCATCGTTCGGGTGATCACGAGATGGGGTCGTTGAGGCAAGAGCCTTAGGGCGGTCTTCTTGTGGTCCTGTGCGAACTCCGCGTACGCTTCGTCGACGATTGTAATGCCTCGATGCCGCATCATACCCTCATAGATTGCCTCGATCGTCTCGAGTTCCAGCCCCGTTCCCGTCGGGTTATTCGGGGAGCAGAGCACTACGATCTCCGGGCGATGATCTTCGATCTGTTGCACCGCTGACTCGGCGCTCAGCGTGAAATCCTCATCGCGAACACCTGCAATAAATTCGGTATTGGTTCCGCTAGCCAAGAGCGGGTACATCGAATATGTAGGCACGAAGCTCATCACGCTCCGTCCGGGACCGCCAAAGACTTGAAAGAGTTGTTGCAAGATCTCGTTGGAACCATTGGCTGCCCAGATATTTTCGGGGGTGAGCCCATGCCCCAGGTAGCGAGCCAATTCCTCGCGCAACACCTGGAATTCCCGATCAGGATAACGGTTGAGGGTGGTAGCCACCGAAGCTACCTCGCGGGTGATTGCCTGCACCACCTCGTCGGGCATCGGGTGAGTGTTCTCGTTGACATTGATGGTCACGGGCACGTCAATCATGGGCGCGCCGTACGGTGACCGACCTCGCAGGTCGTCTCGAAGGGGTAGATCCTCGAGGTTTATATCGTGCAGTCTTCTCGTTGTATCAGCCACACAGGCATTCTATCGAGCCACCGGCGTGAACGCTCTAGTGCTGGGCATAAACCGGCACTTGGAGCTCCTGCCCGCTATGAATAGCAACGGAATCAAGGTCATTGAGAACCATGATTTCGTTGACCACATTGCGGACATCCTCACCGGAACGGTGCTCTGAGGCAATATCCCACAGGCTCTGACCCGCTCGCACCTTGACTATTTGCGTAGCAGCAGCGGAAGAACCATCGTTGCCCGCCTTTGCCGTGGGCGGGTTGATCACCATGAGCGCGCCCAGCACCAACAGGGCGGCCAGGGTGAGTACAGGAAGACCACGGAAGACGAAGCGGCCCCGTCGTGTGAGTTTCATAGAAAACATGTGTATCCCCTAACCAGTGGTGAAGTTTCGAATGTCGAACACATTCTTCGAACCTGTGTTCGAACATCGTAGTTAATTTCTACCAGAACTTTCGAACATCGTCGATATGAATTAGAACAAATGTTTGGATTTTCCCCGGATATCCCTTAATCTGGTAACCAGACAACGGTTAACACGCAGATGTTTTCGAACACGTGATTAGTCTGCACGCCGGGTATGACAAAATAAGCCAATTTTTGAGGGGAACACCGTGAGCGCTCACACAAAGACAGGTGATTCAGGCGGCACTGGCCGCTCTCGCCGTCCACTCACGGCGCGTCAGCAGAAAATCCTGACGGCTATCGCCGAGGCCATCGAGAACCGCGGATACCCGCCTTCTATGCGTGAGATCGGTGACATCGTAGGATTAGCATCGCTTTCCTCAGTGACCCATCAGCTCTCTCGGCTCGAAGAGATGGGGTACATTCGTCGCGATCCCAAACGCCCCCGGGCCATCGAGGTGCTCGACGAACCGACCGCTCCGGCGGATGAACCTGAGTCTCAGGCCGCCGTCTTAAAACTGCCTCAGGTAGACCAATCCAGCGATGACTTCGCGGTTGTTCCGCTCGTAGGCCGCATCGCCGCCGGTGGCCCCATTACCGCTGAGCAATCGGTCGAAGACGTCATGACATTGCCGCGTCAGATCGTAGGCAACGGAGAGCTCTTCATGTTGCGCGTCAAGGGTGACTCCATGGTAGATGCCGCCATCTGCGATGGTGACTGGGTAGTTGTCCGCTCGCAAAACACCGCTAACAACGGCGATATTGTTGCGGCCCTGCTCGACGACGAAGCCACGGTCAAAACCTTCCGGCAACGCGACGGTCACACGTGGCTGCTACCGCAAAACACCCAGTACGAACCCATTCTCGGCGACCACGCAACGATTATGGGCAAGGTCGTTTCGGTGTTGCGTTCGCTCTAGGAGCCACGCAATCATCGCGTACCCCAGCGCAGTGCATCAGAGCCGCCGGTCATATTGACCGGCGGCTCTAGTTATATAAGGCTTCAGTGCACTACTCATCCTCGAGCGTGGCCGACAAACGCTGAAGGGCCCCCAGCACCACGTCAGTGCGTTGCGTGGTCCAAAAAGGCGGCATCGCCTTGACGATAAAGCTCCCGTACCGCTGGGTGGCAATGCGGGAATCCAACACCGCAACCACTCCACGATCTCCCACAGAGCGAATCAGACGCCCAGCTCCCTGCGCCATACGAATAGCCGCGTGATAGGCAGAAACCGCCATAAACCCGTTTCCGCCATTCTGGGCCACGGCCCGGGTGCGCGCCGCGGAGAGCGGGTCGTCAGGCCGTGGGAAAGGGATGCGATCCATCATCACGAGTCTGCAGGAATCTCCCGGAACGTCTACCCCCTGCCACAGACTCATGGTCCCGAACAGGCACGCGTCGCGATCTTCGGAAAACTCCTTGACCAGGGCCCGCAAAGACGATTCGCCCTGGACCAACACGTTGAAAGCAGTTTCTTCGCGCACATACTCAGCGGCCAATTCCGCCGCCCGCCGTGAAGAAAATAGTCCTAGGGCTCCCCCGTGGGAAGCGTTCACGAGCTCCACCACGCGTTCCAACTGTTCGCGTGAGATCCCCCGCCCCGGTTTGGGCAGGTCCGCTGCCAGATACAACACACCCTGCTTGGGATAGTCGAAGGGAGAACCGACGTCGATGCCTTCCCAAGGCGGGGCTCCTGAGCCCTGCAGACCCAACGCCCCGGCCGCGGCGTCGAAGGATTCCCCCACGGTCAACGTGGCGGAAGTCAAGATGACGGTACGGTCTTCGAAGAGGCCCTCGCGCAACCGCCCGGCCACCGAGAGCGGTGCCACGTGCAGGGTTGCCGGGTCGGAGTCGTCCGCGGCGACGTACCCTTTGCCGGGTTCCCACGATCCCTGGCGAGATACCCAAACCACCTCGTGCTTCTCGTCGGTGCCCAGAATCCGCTCCGCCAAATCCAATATTTCAGTCAATTTGGCGCGCGCCAGCTGACGGCCCGCGTCTGCGTCCTTGGCATCGGATTTGGTATCCGAGAGTGCCACGCGGGTGGCGTCTCGCACGGCCTCCATCGCCGAACGCACCTTCGGCGGCAGACCCTGAGGGAGCAACTCCGCCGGCACCCCATCGAGGCTGTTATCGAGCGCCCTGGCCGCCTGTTCTAACGGCTCGTGATTCGCGTTGGTGTTCTTGCGCACCGACCGCGCCGCCGTAGACACCATCAGCGGCGACAGCAACCCCGTGACGGCACCGGTCACTCGATCGGCCAGCTCGTGGGCCTCATCGATGATCGCAATCTCGTGTTCGGGCAACACGCCGATCCCCTCGAACGCGTTGATCGCAAGAAGCGCGTGGTTGGTGATCACGATGTCTGACTCGGCGGCTCGCTCGCGCGCCAGCTCGCTAAAGCATTCTTCGACCAGCGGACAACGTCGACCCAGGCATTCCGACGAGGTCACCGACACCTGGCGCCAGGCTTTATCGGAAACACCGGGCATCAATTCATCGCGGTCGCCCGAGTCGGTCGTCTCAGCCCACTTGCGCAACCGGACGATCTCCTCCCCGAGGCGCCCGGTCTGACCACCCGGTGCGATATCGAACAGGGCATCCTGGTCGTCTTCGGGATAGCCACCCTCGAGCTTGTGGAGGCACACATAGTTGTTGCGGCCTTTGAGGATCGCGACCTCGGTCTCCGCGACGGGTTCCCCCTCCAGAGACTCGAGCAATCGCGGGATATCACGATTGACGATCTGCGATTGCAGCGCCAGGGTAGCCGTCGCGACCACGATCGGTTTATCGCTGTGCTGGGCGTGTTCCAGCGCCGGCACCAGATACCCCAATGACTTACCCGTGCCCGTGCCCGCTTGAACGAGTAGATGCCTGTTCAGCTCGAGGGCCTGGGCCACGTGGGCAGCCATGGCGCGCTGTCCTGGACGGTTCTGCCCGCCGCTGGCGCTGACCGCGGCGTCCAAAAGGTGCAAGACGCTCTGTGCACCGGGCAGGGTTTCTAGTTCCCGCCCGGTGGGCGCCGTGAGTTCTTCCTCGGGGATGTTGCCGGCGTGGGTCTCACTCATGCGCGAGAGTTCTCCACAGCTCCAGAAGCGACCGCCGCGTCGATCTCCGGTTGCAGTACCTCGAGGAGATCGTCGTCCAGCTGGTATTGTGCCAGCTCCGCGGCGGCTTCCTCGCGAACCAGTGCGTGCACGTACGTGCCGTCGGAAACAAACGCGGTCTGCAGGATCTCGGCGTCCCACTCGTGCAGACGGGAGACCACCTCGCCGCGTTCATAGGGCACCAGCAACTGCACATCGACCGAGGGACGCGGGATCAGATCGGCGATGAGTTGTTTGAGCTCTTCGATGCCTTCCCCCGTGCGGGCCGACACGACCGCTGTCAGGCGTTCACGCTGGCGCACGCGTTCGATCACGAAGGGATCGGCGGCGTCTGCCTTGTTGAGCACGATCAACTCGGGCAGGTGCTGGGCTCCCACCTCGGTAAACACCTCGCGCACCGCCTTGATCTGCCCTTCCGGATCCGGGTGCGAGCCGTCCACGACGTGCACGATCAGATCGGCGTCGGCAACCTCCTCCAAGGTCGAGCGGAAAGCCTCGACCAATTGGGTCGGCAGCGAACGCACGAACCCCACGGTATCGGAGAGGGTGTACCCTACACCGTCAGGGGTCTGCGCCTTGCGCACCGTCGGGTCCAGCGTGGCGAAGAGGGCGTTTTCGACGAGGACGCCCGCATCGGTCAGGCGGTTCAGCAGCGAGGATTTGCCGGCGTTGGTATAACCGGCGATGGCTACCGAGGGCACGCGGTTACGGCGGCGGTTGAGACGCTTGGTTTCGCGTGCGGGGGCCATGGCGGCAATCTCGCGGCGAAGCTTGGCCATACGGGCACGCAGGCGGCGGCGGTCCATCTCGATCTTGGTTTCACCGGGACCGCGCGAACCGATACCTTCACCGGCGGCGGCGCGGCCACCGGCCTGACGGGAGAGCGACTCGCCCCAACCGCGCAGGCGCGGAAGCATGTATTCCAGTTGCGCCAGTTCGACCTGGGCCTTACCCTCACGAGATTTCGCGTGTTGAGCGAAGATATCGAGGATGAGTGCGGTGCGGTCGATGACCTTGACTTTCACGATGTCTTCCAAGGCGCGGCGTTGAGAAGGAGCCAGCTCGGAGTCGACGATGACGGTATCGGCGCCGGTGGAGGTGACGATGTCTTTGAGTTCGAGGGCCTTACCGGATCCGAGGAACGTTCCGGGGTCTGGCTTCATGCGACGCTGCACGATACCGTCGAGCACTTCCGATCCGGCGGTTTCTGCGAGCGCGGCCAATTCACGTAGCGAGTTCTCAGCCTCTTCGACGGTGCCTTCGGTCCAGAGTCCGGCCAGCACTACCCGTTCCAGACGGAGCTGACGGTACTCAACCTCGGTAACGTCTTCGAGCTCGGTCGAGAGCCCCGCGACACGGCGTAGGGCGCGACGATCGGCGAGATCCTCTTGGTCTCCGTCGTAGCTGGAGTGCTCTTCGATGTTGTCGGAGAGTTCGCGGGCACGTTCGTCGAGAACACCGTGGGATTGCTGTCCCACCCGCCCGAGAACACGGTCAACCGTTTCCCGCAGGAGTTCATCGCTGGGTGCGTTGCCGTTGGCGGCGGTTTCGTCGTGGGTGCTCATAGTTCCTTTCGAGAGGTTTCCCCTCATTTTATGCGTTCTGTCGCGAGAGCGTGAAGATGTTTTCTTACAGCAATCACTACCTGGTTCCCTCGGTGTTTTCGTGGCCACTCGGGGGATTCCCGTAAAGTTGTACCCATGGCCAACGAGCATTATTTTTCCGAGACCCCCGCAGGCGAGTTCACCCCGCGGCAGGTGAAGGTACGTATCGCCGGTGAGGACGTCACAGTGACCACCGGCCCGGGGATTTTCAGCCCGGCGGGCATCGATAAGGGCACGGCGATCCTCCTGGCTGAGGCCCCCGCTCCCGAGGGCGCCACGGTATTAGATATCGGTACCGGGTGGGGCCCGCTCACCCTGACGTTGGCCAAAGAACTACCGCAAGCGCGCGTCATCGGCGTCGAGGTCAATGAGCGATCGGCCCAGCTGACCCGCGACAACGCTACTGCCCTCGGGTTGGGCAACGTCGAGGTCTACTCCCCCGAGTCGGTTCCGGCCGATCTGAGCTTCGACACCATCTGGTCTAATCCTCCCATCCGTGTGGGTAAGGACGTTCTACACGGGATCCTGCGCACCTGGATGCCGCGTTTGGCTCCCGGTGGACGCGCCTACCTGGTGGTGCAGAAGAACCTCGGCTCCGATTCGTTGCAGAAGTGGCTGGCTCACGAACTCGAGTCGGCACATCCGGGCGAGTTCGAGGTGTCCCGGTACGCCACCAGCAAGAGCTTCCGCATCCTCGAAGTCGCCCGCGCCTAGATTCTCCGATCGGTGGCACGTTTCGTGCCAGCGTCGCGGCCCCGGTTCAGCTAACATCCCTCAACGCCAGACCCGAGCCAGTTAGCTGTACAGGGGCCGCTTCGCTGGGACTTGCCGGCCGCACCCGACTCACCGACGACGCGGCACGCCTCACGTCAGCTGGCACGGGTCTGGCGTTTAAGGGATGCTGACGCGAGGCGTGCCGCAGAGTCGGAATGAAGAAGGCCGCGGTACTGGTGCGAGGCCTGCCGCAAAGTCAGATGGGAATGAGTCGGCGGCGGTGCTAGTTGAGCACGACCTTACCCACCATGGTTGCCGGCCCCGCCAACACCACGTGTTCGAGTTCGTCGGGCCCCAGGACGAACGTCACGGCCAAGGTGCCGCCGGGCACGTGGACGAGCCACTCGTCCGGGGATTCTTCGCCGCCCCAAAAACGGGTCGCCGCGGCGGCGGCGCAGGCGCCGGTACCGCAGGAAAGGGTTTCGCCCACGCCCCGTTCGTGAACGCGGATGCGGATGGCCCCCACCGAATTCGTGCCGGTTTCTTCCATCGTGTCTTCGATCTCTTCGGGCACTACGAATTCCACGTTGGTTCCGTTCGGCGGAATGGGAGTGACGCTGGGCGCCACCTCCAGACCGAGGCCGTCGAGCTTGCCCTCGTTGCCCAGCATGACCACGGTGTGCGGGTTGCCCATGGAGATCGAGAGTGCGGGACGCTGAGTCTGAAGACCGCGTGCGGCCACCATCGAGTCGGAACCGTCTTCGCGGGCGGCGTCGCCGTGGATGAAGGACCACGGGCCCATGTCAATGGCGTACCCGTTCTCGGTGCGTCCGACGGTTTTGACTCCCGCCCGGGTACCGATCTGTACCCGTGCCCCTTCGGGAAGTTCGATGAGGCCCTCGGTCGTGAGGTATTCGACGAACGCGCGCACGCCGTTTCCGCACATCTCGGAGACCGAGCCGTCTGCATTTCGGTAGTCCATGAACCACTGCTCCGCCGGGGCGTCGGTACCGGGTTGAATCGCGGTCGACTTCGCGGCGCGGATGAACCCGTCTGCGCCGATGCCGAAATGGCGGTCGCAGACCGCGGCCACCAACTCGGGGTTGAGCTCCAGGCTGGCCTCGGGGTCGGTCACAAAAACGAAGTCGTTGCCGGTGCCGTGGCCCTTGGTCAGGGTCAGGCCGGCCAATTCGCCCCAAGCGGTTTCGGTGGTGCTCATGAATCCTCCCGAGCTATTTATTCCAGAAATCTACAGTTATTCTACGCGTCTGTGACCGCGCGGAGAGCGTGCGATAACGAGGCGGGGTCGGTGAAGTCGATCCAGCGTACCCGCTCATCGGCACTGAACCAGGTGATCTGACGCCGGGCGAACTGACGGGTGGCCACCACGGTGTCGGTGATCGCGTCGGCCACCGAGTACTCTTCCTGCAGTACACCGCGCTGGCTATCGAGCACCTTGAGAAACTCGCGGTAGCCGATGGCTCGTGAGGCGGTTTTCCCCTGGCGCAACCCTCGTGTCTCCAGCTCCGCCACCTCGTTGAGCAACCCGACTTCGGCCATCTTCACCACCCGCTGGTGAAGGCGCTCATGTAGCAGCTCGCGGGGCCCGTTGAGCCCGATCTGGATCGCCGGTTGCACGTACTGACGCACAGGCATGAACGAGGAGAAGGGGCGGCCCGTCACCTCTATGACTTCCAAGGCGCGCACCAGGCGTCGATCGTCGTTGACTCGTTGAGCGGACGCCGGGTCCAGCTCGGCGAGCCGGGCATGGAGCACGCCGCGTCCTCGTTCTTGCAACTCGGCCTCTAACCGCGCGCGCACGGCGGGATCGGTATCGGGAAATTCGAGGTGGTCCAGCGCCGCCCGGACATACAACCCAGATCCGCCCACGAGAATCGGATAGTTTCCGCGAGCGCGCACCTCGTCGAAGAGCTCTCGCGCCTGGCGTTGAAAGACCGCTACCGAGGCTTCGTCGGTGACGTCGAGAATATCGAGCAGGTGGTGCGGTACCCCGCCCATCTCGTCCTCGGCAAGCTTGGCGGTGCCGATGTCCATGCCGCGGTAGAACTGCATCGAATCAGCGTTAATACACTCCCCACCGAGGCGCTGGGCCAGTGCAATGGCCAGGTCCGACTTACCGGTACCCGTGGGGCCGACGACCGCGATGACCGGTTTCTGCCGTGCATCGGGTGCCACGGGCAAACTCGCTGTCATCACTGCCGCCTACTTTCGCAGGGTGGGGAAACCCAGGTTAACTGCGCCACCGGAGACCTGGGTGGTTCCAGTACCGCAGGAATCCGCTTGCGAGCGGTCCCAGGCGTCGCCGGCACGGGAACGGCGGACCGAGTACTGCTCAGGCGAGGGATCGGAGAGCAGGTGGAACGATCCAGCCTCGGTGATGGGCAGGGTCACCAGGTCACCGGGACGCGGGGTCTCGGCTCCTGCAGGCACCGAGAAGTGGACGAGCCGCATGTCTTGGGTGCGGCCGGCCAGTCGGTGGGTTTCCTCCGCTTTGCGACCAGACTCGGCGACGACCATCAGCTCCACGGTCTTGCCCAGCTGCTTGCGGTTCTCCTCGCCGGCGATCCGGTCTTGCAGGGCGATGAGGCGTTCGTAGCGCTCCTGCACGACCTCCTTGGGCACCTGGTTGTCCATGGTGGCCGCCGGGGTACCGGGGCGAATCGAGTACTGGAAGGTGAAGGCCGAGGAGAAGCGGGCCTCTTCTACCACGCGCAGGGTTTCTTGGAAGTCCTCTTCGGTCTCACCCGGGAAGCCGACGATGATGTCGGTGGTGATCGCGGCGTCCGGCATCTTGGCGCGCACCTTCTCGAGGATGCCGAGGAACTTCTTCGAGCGGTAGGAGCGCTTCATGTCTTTGAGCACCTTGTCGGAGCCCGACTGCAAGGGCATGTGTAGCACGGGCATCACGTTGGGGGTCTCTGCCATGGCGTCGATGACGTCGTCGGTGAACATCGCCGGGTGCGGCGAGGTGAAGCGGACGCGCTCTAACCCCTCGATCTCACCGCAGGCACGCAAAAGCTTCGAGAACGCCTGGCGATCGCCGAACTCCACGCCATAGGAGTTTACGTTCTGACCCAGGAGGGTCACCTCGATGGCACCGTCGTCCACCAAAGCCTGCACTTCCGCCAGGATGTCACCGGGGCGGCGATCCTTCTCTTTACCGCGCAGGGAGGGCACAATGCAGAAGGTGCACGTATTGTTGCAACCCACCGAGATCGAGACCCAACCCGAGTACACGTGGTCACGCTTGGTGGGCAGAGTGGAGGGGAAGACCTCCAACGACTCGAGCAGCTCAGCCTGGGCCTCATGATTGTGGCGGGCGCGCTCTAGCAGGGTCGGCAGGGAGCCGATGTTGTGGGTTCCGAAAACCACATCAACCCAGGGTGCCTTCTTCAGAATCGCGTCTTGGTCTTTCTGGGCCAGGCATCCACCCACGGCGATCTGCATGTTTGGCTCCTGACGCTTGCGCGGGGCCAGCATGCCGAGGTTGCCGTAGAGCTTGTTATCGGCGTTCTCCCGCACCGCGCAGGTGTTGAACACGATGAGGTCGGCCTCTTCCCCCTCGGGGACGGGCGCATAACCGTGGGATTCCAGCAGGCCAGACATGCGCTCGGAGTCGTGCACGTTCATCTGGCACCCGAAAGTGCGCACCTCGTAGGTACGAGGGGCGTTCTGCTCCCCCGCAGTGGTTTGTTGGCTATCGCGTTCATTCATGTTCAAAGTCACCGTTCAAGGGTACTAGATCGGTGATAATGACTCTATGAAGGGTTCAGAACATCACATTCGGTCGCTACTCACCGATGCGGTCTCCGCCTTCATACCCGCCCCGGCCGATGCACCGGTCGCCACGGACGCCTTCGGCCGGCTCTTTCGGAACATCCTCCAGGCCTACGACCCACACGCCGAGAATGCGGGAGCGCCCCGCCTCGAAGAGATCCGCTCGGTGCGCATTCTCTCGGCCGGGATGCGGTCGGTGGTGTTGCGTGCCCACGGCCCTAGCAGCTCAGTGATCCTCAAATACTTTCGTCGCCGCGATTCGGCACACAACTCCGGTGGCTTCGGGTACCTGCGCGAAAAACACGGGTTGCCGGCACTGAATGGGTTACTGCCCGGTTCATATTGCGCGCTCCTCTTCGCCGACGACGACGCCCGCCTGCTATGCCTGGAAGATATCGACGGTGTCCCGCTCATCGGGCTCTCCCCGCGGGATGATCCTCGGTGGACAGAAGGGGCTCTGGCAGACTGGTGTGATTTTTGGGTCGAGATTCTCAACGCCCACCCGACGTCTGACCTTGACGCAGTACGGCACTTCACACAGAGCATCGCCCGCGCCGATCCGCAGGCCAGACGCCCCGGAGCGCTGCCCTCCCCACGCCTGGCGGAACGGGGCCTGCGGCGGTGGGCTGCGGCGTCCGGCATGGCAGAATACTCCCCCGCATTTTCGCTCTTGCTTGACCAGCTGGATCAGGTCACGACCCCGCCACCAGAACTGGCCGTCTTCAGCGCCGGAGACTTCTCCCCACACAATCTACTGCTCTGCCCGCAGGGAGGGATTCGCGGTATCGACGCCGAAGGCGCCTGTGTACATCACCGCCTGCTACCGGTGGCAGAATTGTTCTTAGGTTTTCCCTCAGCGCCCGGTTACCCCACATACACTCTCGGTTTCTCGGCGACCACCTGGCTGGAACATACACAGAATTTTTACGAACGCGTCACCCCGGCTCCCCTGGCCGATCTCCGCGAAGACGCCCGTGTTCGTGCTGCCGTGCTCTATACCCGCGCGGTCTTAGCCGAACAACGCCCGGAGACCATCGACACCTCACTAGCATCATCACTCGCAGTCATCACAAAGGAGTGAACTCATATGATTATGGGAAAGTTTCAGAGCCTCTCGCGGGCTCTGATGGGCGCAGTGGCGGTCATGCCCGTCGCCGCGTTGCTGATGGGCATCGGTTACTGGATCGACCCCACCGGTTGGGGCACCAACTCGATCATCGCCGCCGTGCTCATCACCTCCGGCAAAGCCGTGCTGGACAACCTCGGTCTGATCTTCGCGATCGCCATCGCTTTCGGCCTGTCAAAAGACAAGAACGGCGCCGCAGCGCTCTCTGGCCTGGTGGGCTTCATGACACTCACCTCGGTGCTGGCACCCACCTCGATCGCGGCATATCGCGGCATCGAAGACCCGAAAGAGCTCACCGGCGACACCGCGCTGAGCTGGGCGTCCCAGGGCTGGGACCAGATCGGCAACAGCAACGTGCTGTTCGGCATTCTGGTGGGCCTGTTGGCGGCCTGGGCCTACAACACCTTCCACAGCGTGAAATTGCCGGACGCGCTCGCGTTCTTCTCGGGTCGACGGCTGGTACCGATCGTCACGGCGTTGCTGTGTATCGCGCTCTCCGGCGTCATGTACTTCCTGTGGCCAATGCTCTACGGGGTGATGTTCCATTTTGGTCAGACCGTTCAGGGTATGGGCCCGCTCGGGGCGGGCATTTACGGAACCGCCAACCGCTTGCTGATCCCCACGGGTCTGCACCACGCGCTGAACTCGATCTTCTGGTTCGACGTGGTGAACATCAATGACATCGGGAAGTTCCTCGCCGGCGGCGCCACCATCGAGGCGGCCAAGTCTGCCACCGACGCCGCCTCCTGCCCCGGCATCTGGGAAAACGGTCAGTGCACCGTGGAGGGTGTTGTCGGCCGCTATCAGGCGGGATTCTTCCCGGTCATGATGTTCGGTATGCCGGGCGCCGCCCTCGCCATGTATCTGCGGGCCGACACCCGCCGCAAGAAGGTCACCGGCTCTCTCATGCTCGCCGGTGCCATCGCGTCTTTCGCGACCGGCGTGACCGAACCGCTGGAGTTCGCCTTCATGTTCGCCGCACCTCCGCTGTACCTGGTGCATGCGTTGCTGACCGGTCTCTCGGTGTTCTTGGCGGCACAGTTCGGGTGGACGGCCGGCTTCGGATTCTCCGCCGGAGGCATCGACCTGTTGTTGGCCTCGCGTAATCCGCTGGCTCACGACTGGTGGATGCTTCTCGTGCTGGGCCTGGTCTACTTCTTCCTCTACCTGGGTCTGTTTTATGTGCTCATCGGCGCGTTCAACCTGCGCACCCCTGGCCGCGGCGCAGACGACCCTGTAGCGGAAGGCGCGGTGGCAGGTTCCGTCGCGGCCGGTACGAACGATGCAGATCAGACCGAGGACGCCGGCGGCGACCGCCCCCAGGACGGTACCGCGACCATCATCTCCGGCCTGGGAGGCGCGGAGAACATCACCTCGCTTGAGCACTGCGCCACCCGTTTGCGGGTGAAGGTCGCCGACGACTCAGAGGTCTCCGAGGAGACCCTGAAACGGGCACCTATCGCGGGCGTGATGCGCCCGACCGCTCGCTCTGTGCAAGTGGTCATCGGGCCGCAGGTGCAATTCGTCTACGACGATGTTGCGCGCGCCCTTGATGCGGAGCGGTCGAACATCGGCCGTTAGCTGCGGGTTCTGCCCATTACCTCGCCGCCGGTCACGGTGAAATCCCACGAGATACCGTTCTTGGTCAGCACCTCGTGGCGGATCTCATCGGCCATGGTGAAGGACTTGTCGGAGTAACCCAGCAGGTACTCGTCAAACGCGGGCAGGTGCAGGGTGCGCTCCAGGGCGGCTTCTAGCTCGTTCTCGGTGACGTCACGTTGCCAGGCGGGGATCACGTATTCGGCATCACCGATCGTGATTCTCGCCGTTTTTTCTGCCGTTTCCAACGCTCGCTTCGCATCGCGCTGAGTCAGGTAGGACCACCACGCGATGTCCGCGGCAGTCACCGGCCCATGCCCATTGACGTAGCGCGTGCCGAGCTCGGCCAGGGCCGCATCGGCGGGCACCTCGCGCTGGGCAATGCTGAGGCGGTCGACGTGGTGGAACGTCTCGGCGTTATTCTCTAACCCGCTCTGCACGACGTCGCCCATCCCGCCCAGGGCCCGGAGCAGGTGGGGGCCTCTCCCCTGGGAGGGGTCTATCCCCGCTTGAGCGAACACCTCGTAGGCGGCGGTGCGAGAGATGGTTTCACCCTGGTTTACGTCCAGCAGGGAGTGATGGAGGGCGTCTCGGGCTGTCTCGAAATCGCCGTCGCTGAACCCCAGACCGGGCCGGCGACGGGCGGCGGCGGATTCCACCCGCGGACCGCACAGACGCATGATCCACCGCGCCTCCCGACCGCTGAGAAAATGGAGCGTTCCCCGCATCGGCCAGGCTCGGACAATACGGTGTGCAGCGATTGCGCGATGGACGGCGGCCACCGCTTTTTCGGGGTCGGCCGCGTAGTCTTGACCGTCTCGGATGCGCGTGGCGATGGCTTGCACCCCGGCTCGATAGTTTTGGCCCTGGAGGGCGAGCAGGTGCTCGATTACGTGCTCGGGGGTGTTCAGTTGCGGCCGTGCCTGCGAAGCAGCCAGCCCCTGGGCGATGAGCCTACGAGCCTGTAGCTCCTGCCGAGGGCTGAGCCGACCGGTGGACTGTACGCTCATCAGAATCCTCCCCACGGATCGTCTGCACTCTCCGTCGAGTCGATGCCGTTGGTCTCGATGTAGTGTTCGATTTCTTCTTTGACGACGGAGAACACCATGGAGGGTGGGTACCCCTTGCGGGCTAGCATTCCCACCAACCGCCGCATGATTTTGTCTTTTTCCTTGCGGTCGGAGAAGTTCATGGAGGGCCGGATTTTCTTGCGTACCAGTTCGTGGGCATCGGATCGTTCGTCTTCTTCGGTGCGCTGGGTCAGGGCGGTCTCGGCCAGCTCCCCGGTCACGCCCTTCTCTTTGAGCTCGCGTCGGATGGCGTTTTTCGACAGCTTTTTGACGCTGGCGCGCGTGCGCACATACATCTGTGCGAACTCTTCATCGTTGACGAGGTTCACCGCTTCGAAGCGGTCGAGAACGTCCTGGGCCGTTTCGGCACTGATCTCTTTCTCGGCCAGTTTCTTCTCGAGCTGTTGCCGAGATTTCGCGGACGCCGCCAGCTGGTTCAACACGATGTTCTTGGCCTGGGTGAATTCCGACTCGGGTTCTTGAGGGGCCCGACGGCCCCGACCCGAGCGCTCATTCTCGGGGCGAGATCCCAGGCCCTGCACCAACATGGCCTCCAGCTCGTCGGCAGGTTCCGTCTGAGCCAGCCGGCTGTCTTCGCGGAACATCACCCGGTTCTTCGACGAGGATTTCTTGGTGGCGGCGGGTTCTTCCACAGGTGCCGCCCCCATAGCCGGGGCAAAAGGACTCTTCGGATGAGGCTTCGGCTTACGGAAGCCCTTCTTGTAGTCGTCGGATCGACGGCGACCGCGGGAAGAAGACCGACCGGCCGACCGCTGGGGGCGAGATCTTTCTCGGGGCTCTGCCTCCTCCGCATGTGTCCCGAAGGATTGCTGCGTGGAGGCTTTCCCCGTGTAAGGGGTACCTGTACGCCCCGAGGACGCCCCCGGAACAGAAGTTCCGGGGGCGTCCTCGGTTTCGCCCAGGGCGGCAGGGTGCCACGAAGGAAACTCGTCGCGTGCGTCGTCCTTTCGCATCGTTACTCCCTGCGCCTCGTGGTGTTTTCGGGTGGGCGGGTGCTGAACCGCGACCCGTTACTCGGTCACGGCATCCAACGGATCGATCTCGGCAGAGAACTCATCGGTGATGAGGTCATCGGCCTCTTCTTCAGACTCGATGATGCCCAGCTTCACCAGAGTCTTGTACTTGATCTCTTCAGCGAGCTCGGGGTTGTCTTTCAAGAAACGGCGCGCGTTCTCTTTACCCTGACCGAGCTGATCACCCTCATAGGTGAACCAGGCACCGGACTTCTTGACGATACCGTTCTCCACACCCATGTCGATGATGCCGCCCTCGACGGAGATACCCTCACCGTAGAGAATGTCGAACTCGGCCTGCTTGAAGGGCGGAGCCATCTTGTTCTTGACGATCTTCGCCTTGGTGCGGTTACCAATGGGGTTAGAACCGTCTTTCAGCGTCTCGATGCGTCGAATGTCAATACGAACCGAGGCGTAGAACTTCAGCGCCTTACCACCGGTGGTGGTCTCCGGGGAACCGAAGAAGACACCGATCTTTTCGCGCAACTGGTTGATGAAGATCGCGGTGGTGCCGGTCTGCGCCAGACGACCGGTGATCTTACGCAGAGCCTGCGACATCAAGCGAGCCTGCAGACCAACGTGGGAGTCGCCCATTTCACCCTCGATCTCGGCGCGGGGCACCAAAGCTGCCACGGAGTCGACCACGATGATGTCCACGGAGCCGGAGCCCACGAGCATGTCCATGATCTCCAGGGCCTGCTCACCGGTGTCGGGCTGAGAGACCAGCAGCGCATCGGTGTCTACGCCCAGCTTGGCCGCATACACCGGATCCAAGGCGTGCTCGGCGTCGATGAAGGCGGCAATGCCACCGGCCTTCTGTGCATTGGCCACGGCGTGGAGGGCGACGGTGGTCTTACCGGAAGATTCGGGACCGTAGATTTCGATGACGCGGCCGCGCGGCAAACCGCCGATGCCCAGGGCGGCGTCCAGCGAGAGAGCGCCGGTGGAGACGGTTTCGACCTTGACGGCTTCTTTATCACCCAGGCGCATGACTGCGCCCTTACCGTAGTTCTTATCGATCTGGGCGAGGACAGCCTCGAGGGCCTTCTCGCGACCGTCTTCGGCCACACGACCTACTTGTTGGTTATTGCGGGCTTTAGCTGCCATGTGTTTCTACCTCATTCCGATTCCCCGGCTGACGGGGGTGAGTTTGCTTTTCACTGACCACAGTAGGGGTGCCGACTGACAAAATAAGAAGTTTTTCGGATTCTGTGGAAAAAATCCTGAGATTTTTTCGTTTTTCGTTGCCTGTGTACAGAGCCTACCCGTTTTCGAACATATTTTCTAGTGATATCCACAGTTACCTGCTCGCCATCGAACACATCTTCACCTGCGCACTATCGTGGCGAGATGTCGGGGCCGAAGCGGCGCTGCGGCGGCACGTCCTGCATCTCACAAATGGCCAGCCACACCGCGCGGACGTCCGCGCCGGCTTCCAGCGCCTGGGCTGCCGTGCGGTCACCGAATTCAGAGAGCACCAAATCCCGCGCCAGCACCCGGGAATAGTTCGCGCCGAACTCGTGGTCCATACACGTCCAAAACTCGCTGAGCTTCACGACTTCCTCCGATTTCTCCACTCAAAGACGAGGGGCTGTACTCGCACTATTTAGTGCGGGCACAACCCCTCTATCACGCTGGGCACTCCCCCATGAGCACCCTGCACAGTATTATCGAGTTGCGGTCAGCGAGTCGTCATCGGCGGGGATGTCCTTCGAAGACGTTGCGGCGATACCGTACTCACGCTTGAATTGCTCAGAGAATTCGGTGGGCACGGTGTCGGGCACAGTGAAGCCTTCCTCGACGGCCATGCGATCGGAGACCTCGCGCAGCATCTGCGAAAGGGGAACCTCCAGAGCCTGACAAATAGATGCCAGCAACTCAGAAGAAGCTTCCTTCTGACCGCGTTCTACCTCGCTGAGGTAACCCAGCGAGACGCGAGCGCTGTGGGAAACCTCGCGGAGGGTTCGAGACTGGCGCTGACGAACGTCACGGAGCACCTCGCCGATCGCGTGACGAAGCAAGATTTCCTTCGACTCGCGCGATGCGGGTGCAGTGTTAGCGGACTGACCCACATCCTTCCAACGGACGACTCCGTTCACGGATACGGGTTGCTTTGTCATGGTGATTTTTAATCTCCTGATTAGAAGTGTTCCGAAAAGCTCCGGAACCGTATTGTTTAGCCTAACTGATCTGATCTGGTAAGCAAGCATCTGGTAAACGCTCGGTGGTCGAAAACCATCTCACGGCTTGCACACTATATAACCGTATTCCGTGACCGTTTCATTCCCGCTGGACTAAAAATCTTCCTGAGCGTTTCCTGCAAGTTGCTCAGGTGTTATCTGATCAGGGGTCTGAGCGCGGAATCAGCCCTGCAACTCTTCCGTCATCAGTTTCAACGCATCCCACGTAGCCTGGGCTCGGATGGCGGCGCGATCTCCGGTGTAGTGGCGTTCGATCTGACGCACGCCTCGAGGCGAAAAAATGCCAAGATAGACGCACCCCACCGGCTTGCCGTCGTGCGGCTGCGGGCCGGCGACGCCGGTGGTCGAAACCGCGACCTGTGCACCACACGCTCGCGCCGCACCGGCCGCCATCTGCTCGGCCACCTGCGGGTCTACCGAACCGCGTTCGGCGAGCAATTTACCGTCTACCCCGAGTACCTGCGCTTTCACCGAGGAGGCATAGGAAATGACCCCGCCCTGAAACACGGCAGAGGCTCCGGGAACAGCACACAGCGTTTGCCCCACCATGCCACCGGTGAGCGACTCCGCCGTGGCGAGCGTCCACCGGCTGGCGGTGGCAGTGGCGATAACCTCTGCCGCGGCCCGTTCAAGATCGGCGAGGGTGACGCGTTCGGCCTGATTCATCGCTGCCCGGCTAAGTAATCGCGGCGCAACTTGAGCGCCTTATTCACATAGTCCAGTCCGGTAACCACCGTGATCACGACGACTGCCGCCATCACGATGTACCCGGGGATCAGGGCCCAGCTTCCCAGCTGTCCCAGCGGAGCGATGAGCAAGACCAGCGCCACGGTTTGCAACACCGTCTTCAGTTTGCCGCCCTTGCCAGCCGCCATGACACCGTACTTGATGACGAAGAAACGCATGATCGTGATACCCCATTCGCGGATGAGGATCACCAGAGTCACCCACCACCACAGCTCGCCCAGCACCGAGAGCATCACGAACGCGGCACCCGTCAGCAGCTTGTCTGCAATAGGATCGGCAATTTTGCCGAAGCTGGTAATGAGGTTTCGCGAGCGAGCGATCGAACCATCCAGCCAGTCGGTGATCATCGCCAGGATGAACAACGCCAGAGCCACCCAGCGAGCGGTTAGGGAATCGTTACCCCAGGGCCCGCCTGCGATCATGGCCCATACGAAGAAGGGCACCATGATGATGCGGATCGTGGTGAGCATATTGGGCAGGTTCAGGTTCGAGGCCTTCTCGCTCATGGTTATCTCTTTTCGTCTCGAGCCTGGCGGCCCGGTGTAGTGGTGGTGCGGACTGCTAGTAGCCTAACGCCCCGTGAGGTTCCACGCATCCTCCGAGTCTTCCTCGGCGGAGTCGTGGTAGTCGGTGACCGGCTCACCGAGGGAGTTGCCGACCGCGTCCGAACCGTAGGGATCGTCCCACCCCGGTTCGGTAGCGGGTTCCTCGGCAGCCGGGGCAGGCGGGTCTTCGCCCCGTAGCTTCGCCAACACCGCGGGCAGGTCATCCGGCTGCACGAGAACGTCGCGAGCCTTCGACCCCTCGGAGGGGCCGACGATCTCGCGAGACTCCATGAGGTCCATGAGTCGGCCGGCTTTCGCGAAGCCCACGCGGAGCTTGCGCTGCAGCATCGAGGTGGAACCGAACTGGGTGGTCACGACCAACTCGGCGGCACGCAGCAGGTCGTCGAGATCGTCTCCGATGTCTTCGTCGATCTTCTTCTTTTCGGCGGTCTGGAAAACGTCTTCGGTGTAGATGGCGGGCATCTGCGTCTTGACGTGCTCGACGATCTCGTGGATCTCTGACTCGCCGACCCAGGCACCCTGCACTCGCATCGGCTTCGAGGCACCCATGGGCAAGAAGAGCGCATCACCTTGGCCGATGAGCTTCTCAGCACCGGGCTGGTCAAGAACCACGCGCGAGTCGGTGACCGAGGAGGTCGCAAACGCCATGCGAGAGGGCACGTTCGCCTTGATGAGGCCGGTGACCACGTCCACCGAAGGACGCTGGGTAGCGAGCACCAGGTGGATACCGGCGGCACGTGCCAACTGGGTAATACGGACAATGGACTCTTCGACGTCGCGCGGGGCAACCATCATCAGGTCCGCGAGCTCGTCCACGATGACCAGCAGATACGGGTAGGCGCGGATCGTGCGCTGCGAACCGGGATCCGGCTGAATCTTGCCGGCCTTCACGGCCTTGTTGAAGTCGTCGATGTGCTTATAACCGTAGTGGGCCAGGTCGTCGTAGCGGGCGTCCATTTCACGCACCACCCACTGCAGGGCCTCGGCGGCCTTCTTGGGGTTGGTGATGATCGGGGTGATCAGGTGCGGGATACCTTCATAGGCGGTCAGTTCCACACGCTTGGGGTCGACCATGACCAAGCGCACCTGGTCGGGGGTGGAGCGCATCAGGATCGAGGTGATCATCGAGTTCACGAACGACGACTTACCAGCGCCGGTTGCACCGGCCACCAGCATGTGCGGCATCTTGGCCAGGTTGGCCAGCACGAAGCCACCCTCGACGTCCTTACCCACGCCCATGATCATCGGGTGCGGGTTCTGGTGTGCCTGCGGGGACCGCAACACATCGCCCAACGCCACAGTCTCGCGGTCGGTATTGGGGATCTCGATGCCGATCGCTGACTTACCGGGGATCGGCGAGAGGATGCGCACGTCGGCGCTGGCCACCGCGTAGGCGATGTTCTTCGACAGTGCGGTGACGCGCTCGACCTTGGTGCCGGGGCCCAGCTCGATTTCGTAGCGGGTCACGGTCGGGCCGCGAGAGAAGCCGGTGACCTCGGCATCGACATTGAACTGATCCAGCACGTTGGTCAGAGATTCGACCACCTGCTCGTTGACCTCGGACGATTCCTTGGCGGGCGGGCCTGCCACCAGCATCGATTCCTCGGGCAGCTCGTACTGGCCGGATGAGGACTCGACGACCTGCGCCGGGCGCGGTGCGTTGACCTTCGCCTGCACCGTATGGTTTTCGATCGAACCGGTGGAGGCAGACGGAGCTGCCGCCGGGGCGGGACGCGATGCCGCGGCGGCCTGCGTGGGAGCTGCCACCGGGGAGGGACGCTCGGACTTGGGCGGCTCCGGAACCCCGTTTTCGGCCATCACCGGCGAATCGTCGAGGTCGTCGGTCTCTGCCGGCTGCTCCACCCGGCCATACTCGACCGCGGCAGACTGAGCCTGCGCTAGGCGGCGGGCGGGGGCGTCGGAGGAGCGATCGTAGGGGGCGTCGTCACCTGGCTCAAAACGGTCGTCTTGCAGTTGTTGCTCCGACTGTTCCCAATCCCCCTGATCGAACAGTTCGGGCTGCGCGGTGGGGCGCTGACGCTTCTTCTTCGAGCGCTTCGACTCGGCGACCACGTCGAAGGCCTGCGTATCCCCACTACGCGGACGCGCACCGGCAGCACGCTGAGAACCGCGGCTCCGTGCGGGCGCGGGTTCGGGACGAACCTCGCCAGTGGGTTGATAATCCTCGTGAAGCAGGGCGGTGTTGAAGGCTTCATCACCGTCGTAGCGGTCTAGACGGGAGTATTTCTCGTGGCCGGCGCCAAAGCCGAGCCATGCCAACAGACCACCGCGTTTCTTCGGCGCGGGTTGCGGGTCGTTGCCGTAGAGATAGCTACGATCGTGTTCTTCTGCCGAGAGATCCGTGGTGTTTTCTTCTCGCTGCCCGGCGGGTTTTTCACCGAGCAGAATGCCCATGATGTGTACCAACCGCGGGCCAATATGGCGGATCGGGGTCTTGGTGGCGATCAACAGACCGATCAAGAAAATCAACAGGATAATCAGCCACTCGAAGAAAGCCAGGTAACCCACCAGCCGCATGACGGGTGCAGCGATGACCAATCCGATGATGCCGCCGCCGGACCATACGCTCTCGAAACCGCCGGCCAGAGTCGGGTAATCGGCGAGTTTCGCACCCATCACCGAAATGGCGATAACCATCACGAGCATGCCTAAGGCGATGCGGTTATTGTCGTGCACCTCGAGGGGGTGACGGAAGATGCGTAGTGCGAAGATCAAACAGAAGATCGGGATGAGCAACGCACCCTGGCCGAAGGTTCCGCCCACGGCCACATGCCACATGCGTAGCGGCCACTCCACCAGCGAGATGGTGTCTGCGGTGCGCCAAGCCCACCATTCCACACCCGCGGTAATCAGGCCGAACACCAGGATTAAGAGCGCCCCGCCATCGCGACGATCCTCCAAACGTAGGTCGGTGCGGAGGCGCCCCATGCGGCGCACCGCGGCTCCGACGGTGTGCGCGAGACTCAACCACGCACCCAACACCATGCGCATAAACCAGTTCGGCTCAGCCACGGCTGAACCACGCTTGCCCCGGGTGGAGGAAGCGGACCGCTGTGAATTCTTTTTCTGAGACGCCTTGGATCGCGTGGATCCCGATTGTTTGGAGGAGCTTCTAGGTGCCATATATCCCGAATTAGAAGTGATGTTTCGGGGAACCTTCAACTAGGTTGAAGGTTCCCCGGTGAACGGTTAAGAGAGCTTGTAGTTTAAACCTTACGTTTAACTTACAGCACTAGTTCTTATCGTCGGAAGAGGCCTCTACCACCACGGGGATGATCATCGGCTTACGACGAAGTCGACGAGCCACCCAGGCTCCGATCGTGCGGCGCACGATCTGTTGCAGCTGGTGGTTGGTGTAGGTCTTCCCCGGGGCCTGCGACAACGCGTCTTCCAGCGCCTTCGCGATCTTCGGAGTGATGTCTCGGAAGACCTTCTCTTCTTCAGCCACACCGCGGGTGTGAATGTCGGGGCCGGCCACCACACGCTTCCGCTTGCGGTCAACCACCGAGACGATGGAGACGAAGCCTTCCTCGCCCAGGGTCACACGGTCCTTGAGGTCTTCCTCGGTGATCTCGCCGACCGACTTACCGTCAACGAAGACGTAGTCGCACTTGACCTGACCGACGATCTCGGCCTTGCCGTTGGCCAGATCCACCACGGTGCCACCCTCGCAGAGCAAGACGTTCTCGGCGGGAATGCCGGTCTCGATCGCCAGGTTTCCGTTGGCGATGAGGTGGCGCACCTCACCGTGCACTGGCATGACGTTCTTGGGCTGCAGGATGTTGTAGCAGTACAGCAACTCCCCTGCCGCCGCGTGGCCGGAGACGTGAACCTTGGCGTTGCCCTTGTGGATGACGTCCGCGCCGAGCTTGAGCAGCGCGTTGATCACGCGGAAGACGGAATTTTCGTTACCGGGGATCAGCGAGGAGGCCAGGACGATGGTGTCCCCCTCTTCCACCTGAATCTTGTGATCGCCGGTGGCCATACGGGACAGCGCCGCCATCGGCTCACCCTGTGAACCGGTGCACATCATCACGATCTCATCGGGACGGTAGTCGTCGATCTTCTTCAAATCCACCAGGGTGTTCTCGGGAACGTGCAGGTAGCCCAGCTTCTCGGCAATGGTCATGTTGCGCACCATGGAGCGACCGACCAGCACCACCTTGCGTCCGCGCTCGTGGGCGGCGTCCAGCACCTGCTGCACGCGGTGAACGTGAGAGGAGAAGGAGGCCACGATGATGCGCTGGCGCGCATCGCGGAACACGTTGGAGAGCACCGACCCGATGTTCTTTTCGGTCGGGGTGAAGCCGGGGACCTCGGCGTTGGTGGAATCGGGCAGGAACAGGTCGATGCCCTCTTCTCCCAGACGGGCGAAGTGGCGCAGGTCGGTCAGACGACCGTCCAGCGGCAACTGATCCATCTTGAAGTCGCCGGTGTGCAAGACCTTGCCCGCACGGGTGCGGATGAACACCGCCAGGGCGTCCGGAATCGAGTGGTTGACGGCCACGAACTCGCATTCGAAGGGACCGAAGGTCTCGATATCGCCCTCACGCACGGTCAGGGTGAAGGGCTTGATGCGGTGCTCGGCCAACTTCGCCTCGACCAGTGCCAAGGTCAACTCCGAACCGATCAACGGGATGTCGGCGCGACGCTTGAGCAGGTACGGCACAGCGCCGATGTGGTCTTCGTGGCCGTGGGTCAGCACCACACCGACGATGTCGTCCAGGCGGTCCTCGATGTAGTTGATGTCGGGCAGGATCAGGTCAACACCGGGCTGGCTGTCTTCGGGGAAGAGCACTCCGCAGTCAACCACCAGCAACTTGCCGTTGATCTCGTAGACAGTCATGTTGCGGCCGACCTCGCCAAGGCCGCCCAGGGGCACCACGCGCAGGGTATCTTTTTTGAGTTTGCGCGGCTGGCGCAGTTCAGAATCAATGATTGCCATTAAATTCCTTTCACTTCACGGCGAAAGCGAGCTCCCGAACCATCGGTGATGATTCGTGAACCCGCTTCACCTAAATTGTCAGTATTGCTATCGAATAAGGGTGTCAGCCACCACGGAATTCTTCAGGTCTGCTCGTATGAGCTTCTCTTCCTCCGCGGTAGGTGCCACGTGCGGCAGGCGAACGAAAGCGGAATCGAGTCGCCCCTGCCAGGAGAGGATCTGCTTGGCTGCCACGCAACCGGGTACGCGCGTCATGGTCGCGGCGATCACGGGGATAAGTTCCTGATGCACACGCTGAGCGGTCGCCAGGTCTTCGGCCACCACTGCGTCGATGAGTTCTCGGAACTTCTCGGGTGCCACGTGGGTCGTCACACCCACCAGGCCCACGGCCCCCAGTGCCATCCACGGCAAGGTCAGGCCGTCGTCACCGGAGTAGTACTGCAGGTCGGTTGCGGCCATGACAGCGCTCGCTGAGGCGAAGTCAGCCTTCGCATCCTTGACCGCCACGATGTTCTCGTGCTCGGCCAGAGCGCGGTAGGTGTCGACGGAGATCGGGATGCCGGCACGTCCGGGAATATCGTAGAGCATCACCGGGGTCTTAACGGCGTCGGCGACGGTGGTGAAGTGTGCCTGCACGCCGGCCTGAGTTGGCTTGTTGTAATACGGGGTAACAACCAGCAGGCCGTCTACACCTACAGACTCGGCGCGTGCGGCCAAGTCAAGAGTGTGCGCGGTGTCGTTCGAGCCGACGCCGGCCACGATCTTCACGCGCTCCCCCACGGCTTCCTTGACGATGCGGAAAACGCGCTCGTTTTCGTCATCCGTCATGGTGGAGTACTCGCCGGTGGTGCCGCAGACGATCAGGCCGTCGTGACCCCGGTCTGCGAGCTCCTCGGCCAGTGCGGCAGTTTTCTGCTCGTCAACCTCACCGTTGGCCGCGAACGGAGTGACCATGGCGGTCAGCAGGCGACCAAAGATCGGCTCGGAGCGGGTACTCTGGGGAATTTGCGAGGACTCAGTCATACCCTTAGCCTACCGCCTTTTCGATGGAACGTGGATATTTGTCTCTCACCTGGTGAGCATCACAGGCCGTCAGCTAGACGCTCAAGTCAAGATCCGTCTTGCCGCGATACAGGGCAATAGCCGTACGCATCGACTTCCGCGCCCGCTTGCGGTCACCCGCTGCACCGTAGAGCGTGGAGAGATTAAACCAGTACTTCCAATTCAGGGGTTCTTCCTCGACGAACGAGGTAAAACGCCGGAACTCGGCATCGGCCGCTGCGCGGTCGACTCGGCCCGAGGCGCTACGCGGGAGGTTGTCCTCGGGGAGTTCCCCGGCCGCGTCCATCTCGGCGGCCATAGCCTGCACGCGAGCGCCGAAGATGATCTCCCGGACCATCGCCCAGGCACCTACCAGCGGCAACACGATCATTCCCACACCCAGAACGACGGACGCCGGGGTGGGGTCTGCGAGGAGGAAGACGCCGCGCTGGATGCACAGGCCGAGGTAGAAGACGAGCGCGGCGACCACGATCGCTGAGAAGGTCTTCCCTTTACCCGTTGCGTCGACGAACACGAACACCGCCGAGACGGCCAACACCACGAGTAAAAATAGGCGCACCCCGAACGGGATCGGCAAGAGGAACACAGTCAACACGGCCAGCGCCACGGCCAGGCCGATGTAGAGCTTCAGCGAGGACGCCTCGCGGGACGGTTTAGAGGTCAAGGAACTTGTCCAGTCCGTGGGTCAGGCCGGGGTGGTTCGCGACCTCACGCACGCCCAGCAACACTCCGGGCATGAAGGAGACCCGGTCGAAAGAGTCGTGCCGGATCACCAGTTGCTGACCTTCGTCTCCTAAGAGGATTTCCTGGGATGCGGTGAGGCCGCGCAGGCGCACCGCGTGAACGCGCACTCCGTCGATGTCGGCACCACGGGAGTTTCCGCGGTCGGTCTCGGTGGCATCGGGTGAGGGTGCCACGCCGGCTTCGGCGCGAACCGCGGCGATCTTCGCGGCGGTGTGGGCCGCGGTGCCGGACGGCGCGTCCACCTTGTTCGGGTGGTGCATCTCGATGACCTCGACGGATTCGAAGAAGCGGGCGGCCTTGGTGGCAAATTCGGTGGCGAGGATCGCCCCAATCGCGAAGTTGGGGGCAATGAGAACGCCCACCTGGGGGTGCTGATCGAAGGCGTCGCGTAACTTCTCGAGCTTGGCGTCGTCCCATCCGGTGGTGCCGACCACCGCATGAATGTCGTGTTCCACGGCGAAGTGGACGTTGGCCTCGGTGGCGGTGGGCACCGTCAGGTCGATGAGCACTTCGGCGCCGGCCTCAACGATGGTGGAGATCGAGTCTGAGCTACCGACAGTGGCGACCAGTTCCATGTCGTGGGCCGCGTTCACGGCTTTGACGGCTTCGGTTCCCATCCGTCCCGTGGCTCCGGCAATGGCCACTTTCCACACCTTGCTCATGATGATGAATTCTCCTTCGCCTGGGGCATGTCATACTTTCCAGTTATTTCTGTTTACTCTAATCGGAGACGGTAAGCTAATACAGTTGCCACGGTGGAAGATCCGGGCGCGCCTCGTCAGCTCTCCCAGCCCCCGCCACGCCAGCGAGGTGGCCGCTGAGGATTTCATAAAACGCTCAAAGGTGAACTGTGCAAGATCACGTGTTCTACTCTTCGGTAGACCCAGCAGAGGGTGACCGTCGCTTCGTATTGCGCGGCTTAGACGGCCTGCGCGCGATTGCGGTGACCCTGGTGGTTCTTTACCACCTGTTCCCAGCGATCGTTCCCGGTGGCGCGATGGGCGTAGACATCTTCTTCGTGATCTCCGGATACCTCATCACCGCGTTGCTACTGCGCGAAGGCGCCTACACCGGCCGCATGAACATCGTCCAGTTCTGGATC
This sequence comes from Rothia sp. LK2588, assembly GCF_040946465.1. NCBI lineage: Bacteria > Bacillati > Actinomycetota > Actinomycetes > Micrococcales > Micrococcaceae > Rothia > Rothia sp. LK2588. The sequence goes on from NZ_JAYWLS010000004.1 coordinate 64,711, forward strand.
CGCCGTGCCCGCCGTCTGCTGCCGGCGATGCTGGTCTTGATTATCACCGTCGCCAGCCTCGCCTTTCTCATCGGCGGCGACGTCCAGGTAGGTCTTCCGCGCCAAATCATCGGCGCGCTGACGTTTTCTTCTAACTGGCTCTACATCGCGTCGGGCAATGACTACTTTGCCCAAACCTCCCCTGAGCTGTTAACTAACTTTTGGTCGTTGGCGGTGGAGGAGCAGTTCTACATCTTGTGGCCTGTGGTGCTGGTGCTGGTGTTCATGTTTGTCTCCCGCTGGTCGCGTCGGTTGTTGGTGCCGGTGGTCTTGGGCGTGCTCTCCCTGCTCACCGCGGAGGTCCTCGGACTGTTGGGGGCCGGCGCGAGCCGCGCCTACTACGGCACCGATAGTCACCTCTTCGGCCTGATGCTCGGTGTTGCGTTGGCCTTGCTCATCCCGTGGAGCATGTACCCGCCCGTCGATGCACGACTGTACCCCGTGGTGGGTTTCGGCAACGGCTGGCAGGGTCTGTTGCGCGCCGTCTTGGGCTGGGCGTGCCTGGTGGCGATGTACCCGCTGGCGGTGTCGATGACGGACGCGACCGCCGGCATGATGCCCTGGGGTCTGCTGCTGGCCTCGGTGCTTTCCGTCGGCGTGATTCAGGCGCTACTGGCGGACGTCCGCAACCCACTGGCGAGGCTACTGCGGGCTGTGCTCTCTTTCCCCGTTTTCGTGTGGATTGGGCGGCGCTCGTACGGAATCTATCTGTGGCACTGGCCGCTGGCGGTGCTGGCGCACTACCTCTTTGGCCCGAATCTCAACCCGTGGATTCGCGGTGCAGTGGTGGTGCTGACGCTGATCATCGCCGGACTGTCGTACATGTTCATTGAAGAACCGGTGCGTCGCCACGGTTTCTTCCCCAGCCTGCGCTCGTGGGGTTCGGCGATGGTGGGTCCGGCGAAGACCGCGCCGATCGCATGCCTGGCCGTGGCTACGTTGGCAGTGGCCGGGACGGTGGCCGCCGTGCGCACGGCACCCGAACTGACCGAGGCGGAGCAGGTGGTAGCGGCCGCAGGCCCCGGTAGCGGGGAGATCAAGAAACCGGCCCCCGCGGCGAGCTCCGCATCTGCTTCGGCGGAGCCTGAGCCCTCGGGCTCCGCGACCCCGGCTCAGCCGCAGGGAGTGAGCATCATCGGTGACTCGGTGACGGTCGCATCTTCCTCGGAGCTGAGCAAGCAACTGCCTCAGGCCTCCATCGACGCGGCGGTCTCGCGAACCCTGGTCAAGGAGCTACCGGAGCTGGAGCGTCAGGCCGATGCCGGCCAGCTGGGGCGCATCGTGGTGATCTCGCTGAACACCAACTCCACCTTGACCGCCCAGCAACTCGATGAGGTCGTCGACCGGCTCGCCCACGATAAGCAGCGTCGCATCATTTTCGTGACGGGAGTGGCGCCCACCGGATTAGAGTGGGTTGCATCGTCCAATGCGGAGGTACACGCCGCGGCCAAACGCCACCCCGAGGTCGTCTCGGTTGCCGACTGGGCCCAGGCCGCCGCCGGCCACCCCGAATACCTCGTCTCCGACGGCGTCCACCCCGAAGCCAACGGCCAGGCGGTCTACGCTAAGGTGATCGCCGACGAAGTCGCCCGCGTTCAGAAGAGCCTGCAGGAGCACCCGGAGAACCCGAATGCTCCCGCGCACGCCGGTTAGCGGACAATGGTGGTCACCATATCGTGACCGGCCAGCCAGGTTGCCAGCTCACGGACGTCTTCGAGGGTGACCTCGCGGATGCGCTGGAGTAGCTCGTCGAGGCTCACGAACTGACCGGCGTCCAATTCGGCGCGGCCGAGTCGGCTCATCCGGGAACCGGCGTCCTCGGAGCCCATAATGGTCGCCCCACCGAGTTGCCCCACGACCTTGGCTAGCTCGGCTTCGGTCAGGCCGTGCACGGCAATCTTTTCGAACTCGTCTCGCATGAGCTGTTGCACCTGTTCCGCCTTCGCGGGCAAGCAACCGGCATAGAGACCGAAATACCCAGCATCGGAGTAGGCGCCGGAGAAGGCAAAGGTCGAGTACGCCAGTCCCCGCTTTTCGCGGATTTCCTGGAAGAGTCGGGACGACATTCCTCCGCCGAGCGCCGAGTTCAGTACGCTCATCGCGTATCTGCGGTCGTCACCGGCGATAATTCCCGGGCAGCCCATCACGATGTTGGTTTGCTCCACACCCTTCTGCACCTCGCGCAGCGCGGAGTCGGGGAAGAGTTCTACCGCGCTGCGTACTCGGCGGGCCTCGGGGAGCTGACCCTCCGGCAGCTCCCAGCCGTGCTTGTTCAGCGCCTCGAGCACCAGATCGACCACTTGACCGTGTTCCAGTCCGCCCGCGGCGGAAATCACCAATCGGTTCGGAGTGTAGAACTTCTGATAGTGTTCCCATACCTTGTCTCGCGGGACCGCCTGAATCTCGGCCGGGGTGCCGCCGATGGGGCGACCCAGCGGGTTCTTGCCCATGAGCTGCTCGATGAAATTCTCGAACGCCACGTCGGTGGGATCGTCTTGGTCCATCGCGAGCTCTTCGAGGATCACACCGCGTTCCTGCTCAAGCAGCTCGGGGTCGATCACCGCGTCAGAGACCATGTCCGCCAACACGTCGACGGCCATCGGGAGATCCTCCCGGAGCACCCTCGCGTAGTAACAGGTGTGTTCCTTGGCGGTGAGCGCGTTCGATTCACCGCCCACCTCGTCGAAGGCCTGCGCAATATCCAGCGCCGAGCGGGATGTGGTGCCCTTGAAGAGCAAGTGCTCCAGGAAGTGGGTGGAGCCGAACATACCCGCCTGTTCGTCGCGGGAGCCCACACCCACCCAGAATCCAATCGAGACGCTGCGCAGAGAGGGCATTGCCTCGGTAATGACGCGCACCCCACCGGGCAAAATGGAGCGGCGCACCTCGTTGCCGCCCTCTCCGGCGATCAGGCGCCCGGTACGGTAATCCAGCTCTTCGGCCACGGAATCGGCGCCGGTTGGCAATGAGATAGGCATAAGACCCTTTCTGAAATGTTCTTGCAGGTGGCGCGCTCGTCGAGCAAGCGCACCCCCGTGGAGAGGGAACAGCCCCGCCTCTGAACGGGAGGCGGGGCTGTAAGAGTTGAAGACGTCGCCGGTCTCCCCCTGGCTCGGGGAGATCAGCTCCGCTATCCGGCGAGCTTACTCGTCGTCTTCATCTGCGGAGTCGTCGGAATCAGCGACCACCGGTGCCAGCGAGAGCTTGCCGCGATCGTCGATCTTGGTGATCTCCACCTGAACCTTCTGGCCCACCGAAACAACTTCGTCCACGTCGTTGACGCGGTTGCCGTTGTTCAGCTTGCGCAGTTCAGAGATGTGCAGCAGTCCGTCCTTGCCCGGGGTCAGCGAGATGAACGCGCCGAAGGTGGTGGTCTTCACCACGGTGCCCAGGTAGCGCTCGCCCACCTCGGGAACCTGCGGGTTCGCGATGGCGTTGATGGCGGCGCGGGCTGCCTCTGCCGAGGGGCCGTCGGTGGCGCCGATGTAGACGGTGCCGTCGTCCTCGATCGAGATGTCAGTGCCGGTGTCTTCCTGGATCTGGTTGATCATCTTGCCCTTGGGGCCGATGACCTCGCCGATCTTCGAGACGGGCACGTTCACCGAGATCACGCGCGGAGCGAATTCGCTGAGTTCGTCCGGGGCGTCGATCGCTGCGTTGAGCACCTCGAGGATGTGCAGACGAGCCTCACGAGCCTGGGTCAGTGCGGCGGCCAGCACTGAGGCGGGGATGCCGTCGAGCTTGGTATCCAGCTGGATGGCGGTGACGAACTCGGAAGTACCGGCGACCTTGAAGTCCATATCACCCAGGGCGTCTTCAGCGCCGAGGATGTCGGTCAGCGCCGCGTAGCGGGTCTCGCCGTCGATCTCGTCGGAGACCAGACCCATTGCGATGCCGGCCACGGGTGCGCGCAACGGCACACCGGCGTTGAGCAACGACAGGGTCGAGGCGCAGACCGAACCCATCGAGGTCGAGCCGTTGGAGCCCAGAGCCTCAGAGACCTGACGGATCGCGTAGGGGAACTCTTCGCGAGTCGGCAGCACCGGGGTCAGCGCACGCTCGGCGAGCGCACCGTGACCGATTTCGCGGCGCTTGGGCGAACCCACGCGTCCGGTTTCACCGGTGGAGTACGGCGGGAAGTTGTAGTGGTGGATGTAGCGCTTGGTCTTGACCGGGTGCAACGAGTCCAGCTGCTGCTCGAGCTTGAGCATGTTCAGGGTGGTCACACCCATGATCTGGGTCTCGCCTCGCTCGAAGATGGCCGAACCGTGGACGCGGGGCAGAACCTCGACCTCGGCGGTCAGCTGGCGGATGTCGGTCAGGCCGCGGCCGTCGATACGCACCTGCTCGGTGAGGATGCGCTGGCGCACGGTGTGCTTGGTCAGCGCATTGAAGGCGGCGTTGACTTCGTCTTCGCGGCCCTCGTATTCCTTGCCTTCACCGGCCAGCTCTTCGACGAGCTCCTGCTGCAGGTCTGCGGAGGCCTGCTCGCGCTCCTGCTTGCCGGCGATCGAGTAGACGTCGACGATCTTCTGCTGTGCGTATTCCTTGACGGCGGCGTCAACGTCGTCACCGTGAGAACCGAAGAAGGGCAGTTCCAGGGGTTCCTTGCCGGCCTTCTCTTTCAGGGCCAGCTGTGCCTCGCACAGTGCCTTGATGAAGGGCTTGGCGGCCTCGAGGCCCTCGGCGACGATCTCTTCGGTGGGTGCCTGAGCGCCCTTCTCCTTGATGAGGTTCCAGGAGGAGTCGGTAGCTTCGGCCTCGACCATCATGATGGCCACGTCTTCGGTGCCGTCCGACTTGGTCACGATGCGACCGGCAACTGCCATGTCGAAGGTGGCATCAGCCAGCTGGGAGTGCTTGGGGAAGCAGACCCACTGTCCGTCGATGAGAGCCACGCGCACACCACCGATGGGGCCCGAGAAGGGAGCGCCCGAGAGTGTGGTGGAGCAGGAGGCGGCGTTGATAGCCACGGTGTTGTAGATTTCGTCGGGCTCACAGGTCAGCACGGTGACGACGACCTGTACCTCGTTGCGGATGCCCTTGGTGAAGGCGGGACGCAACGGGCGGTCGATCAGGCGGGCGGCGAGGATGGCCTCGGTGGCGGGGCGTCCTTCACGGCGGAAGAAGCCACCGGGGATCTTGCCGGCCGCGTACATACGCTCTTCGACGTCCACGGTCAGCGGGAAGAAGTCAAAGCCTTCGCGCGGGCTCTTGCCGATGGCGGTTGCCGAGAGCAGGGTGGTCTCATCGTCGATGGTGACCAGTGCCGAACCGGCGGCCTGCTTGGCCAGACGGCCGGTTTCGAAACGAACGGTGCGCTGACCGAACTTTCCGTTGTCAATGATTGCTTCTGCAAACTGAATTTCGGGACCTTCCAAGGTTCCTCCATCTCTTTTCATGTCATCGAGGCGAGTGAGTGTACAGCTTCGATCTTCGATTGAAGAACACGGTCTCGTTGGTTCTCAACGCTTCCGTATACCGCAACCGAGGACCGCCACTGCATCGGTGCCTCACCCGTTCTCGAGAACGGATTTTTACTATATGAGTGAAAGGGCGGCACCCGTCCCAGGTCGCAGAGACCCTGTGGTCCCCACGCCGTGGACAAGCACCGCCCTCACAAGTTTTAGATTATCGACGCAGACCGAGACGCTCGATGAGGTTACGGTAACGCTCGATGTCGGTGTTCTTGAGGTAGCCGAGCATGTTGCGACGACGACCAACAAGGATCATCAGACCGCGACGGGTGTGGTGATCGTGCTTGTGGAACTTCAGGTGTTCGGTCAGGTCGGTGATACGACGAGTCAGAACTGCAATCTGCACCTCGGGCGAACCGGTGTCGCCTTCGTGAGTTGCGTATTCCTTGATGATTTCCTGCTTGATTGCCGGATCCAGTGCCACTGAATAACTCCTAGAGTTAGTGCCGCGAACGTCCCGAACTGAATTTTTACCGAACGGGTTATCCCCCTATAGAGGAGAGCATGACAACCGCGGACCGCAGTCATGCGTTTCTTACTCTACCTGATAGGGCCGGTGAGCGAAAGACACGCCTCCTTGTGGTGGCTACCGCAACGCCTCGTCTTCCCGTTGCGCGGGGGCCTCGTGCAGCTTCTTGCGGGTCACGCCGAAGTACAGCGCGGCCATAATCAGGCACCACACCGCGCCCACCACGAGCGCCAAACGGGTGTCGGGGAAGAACGCGAACTGCACCAGAATCGCCAGCATAAAGATGAGGGCAATGACGGTGCCGGCCATACCGCCGGGGGTTTCGAATTCGATCTTCTGCCCCTGGCGCGCCATGGCCTTCTTGAATCCGATATTGGCCCAGAGGATCATCACCCATACCATCACCGTGGCGAAGGTGGCCAGCGAGGCGATGACGAGGAAGGCGTCCTCAAAGAGGTAGTTGACGATCACGCCCACCACGAGCACCACAGCCATGCAGACCACGGTCATGTACGGTGCGCCGCGGCGGTCGGTTTTCATAAAGGACGCCGGGGCCATCTTCTGCGCCGCCAGGCCGTAGAGCATGCGCCCGGCACCGTAGACGTCGGCGTTGATTGCCGAGACTGCCGCGGTGATCACCACGAAGTTCAACACGTGAGCCGCGGCGGGGATGCCGAGGTTCTCGAAGATCTGCACGAACGGCGAGGTGTCTCCGTTGATGCCCGACCAGGGGGTCAGGGACATGATGATGGTCAGGGTCAGCACGTAGAAGAGCAAGATGCGCACCGGGGTAGTGTTGATCGCCTTCGGGATTGATACGCGCGGATTATCTGCCTCTCCGGCGGCCACGCCGATGGTCTCAATGCCGCCGAAGGCGAACATCACCACGGTAAAGCAGGCCAGGAACCCGCCGAATCCGTTGCTGAAGAATCCGCCTTCATCCCAGAGGTTGGTCACCGAGGCGGGAGAGTCGGCGGAATTCATATTCAGCAGCAAGAGCACCGCGCCGCCGACGATCATGGCAATGATCGCCAGCACCTTGATCATGGTGAACCAGAATTCGCTTTCGCCGAACGCCTTCACGTGCACCAGGTTGATAGTGATGATGATGAGCAATACCAGCACGATCCACAGCCAGGCGGGTGAATTCGGGAGCCAGAACTGCATGTAGACGGCGAAGGCGGTCACATCAGCCACCGCCACCAGAGCCATCTCGAACGCGTACGTCCACCCGGTAACAAAACCTGCCCAGGGGCCCAGGTAGCGGGTCGCGTACTCAGAGAACGCACCGGCCACCGGGTGAGCCAGGGCCATCTCACCCATGGCGCGCATGACCATGAAGACGGCGGCGCCGCCGATGAGGTAGGCCAACAAGACGGAGGGGCCGGCGAGCTGGATCGCGCTCGCCGAGCCGTAGAAGAGCCCCGTACCGATCGCCGATCCCAGCGCGATGAACAGGATATGTCGTAGCGACAAACCACGATGCAGCGCCGAGTCGTGGCGCTCAAGGGTGATGTTCTCGGCGGTGGAACGCGAAGCGGGTACGGAGTTCATCGAGTACTTCCTATTTCTCTCGACCCAATACGAGGGAGGCTACAGCGGTGGCCGCAGTCACGGTGTAGACCGAAGGCCAGGCACCGATCTGCTTGGCGAGCGCGTGCGAGTAACCAAACGCGCCCAGGTACACGCCGGTGAGTGCGGCGGCGGTAGCCGTTCCGGCGTTGCGCTGCCAGCCGTAGAAGGCAGCGGCGCCGCCAGCGGCTAGGCCCACGCCGCCCAGGGCGCGGACGCCGGTGGAACGGGCAATCGAGTACCCGCCCATGAGGCCCGCGGCAGCGGCTGCGGTAGGAATGACAACGTTCATAGTTGTCCCCTCTCTTTTGTAAACCGGATAGATTGAATAAAGGTTACCTCCATCACGTCAATCTGTACATTTGACTCCCAGACCACACTTTGGCCCCGTGACGCAACACCGTTGCCCGCCAATGTGGTGTGCGGTGACATTGTGCGAAAGAATAGATGCATGACGAAAACACAGCAGACCAACGTAGAATCTTTCGATCTTGACCACACCGCCGTGGCCGCACCGTATGTGCGTGTCGCTGGCCGCACCGAGCTGGGCGACGGGGTTGAGCTGATCAAGTACGATGTGCGTTTCACCCAGCCCAACAAGGGCCACCTGGGAATGAAAGCCGTGCACTCGATCGAACACATGACGGCTCACCACATGCGTAACCACACCGATAAGCTCATCGACTTCTCCCCCATGGGTTGCCAGACCGGTTTCTACGCCATGACCAACGGCCTCGAGCCCGAAGAGTTCCTCCCCATCTTGGCCGCGACCATGCAAGACCTGCTCGACGCCACCGAGGTGCCCGCCGCCAACGAGATCCAGTGCGGCTGGGGCGCCAACCACTCGCTGGCCGAGGCGCAGGCCGCCGTCAAGGAATTCCTCGACCGTCGCGACGAGTGGGAACAGGTGATGGCGTAGTGTCGCCGATCTCCTTGCCTGCCGTGGACGCCGCGGCGATCGTCCAGGTGGCGATGGACGAAGAGGCCGCGCCCTTCCTGGAACTCACCGAACAGGCCGGGGAGGCCCTCGACTTCGGTCAGGCCCGCATCTACCCTCGGGCGGTGCAGACCGACCACGGTTCGCTCCCCCTGCTGTTGGTGCGCTCGCGGATCGGTTTGGTCAACGCCGCAACCGCCATCACCGCCGCGTTGCAGATCGCCTCGCGATGTGAGCTCGTTGTCTCTGCGGGTACCGCTGGTGGCTTGCGTTCCGACATTAACGTCGGCGATCTCGCGGTGGGCACCGACTACACCTATGCTGATGCAGATGCCACCGCCTTCGGGTACGTCCGCGGGCAGGTGCCGGGCATGCCCGAGCGTTTCGCCACCACGCCCGAACTGCTGCGCATCGCTCAGGACGCCGCGGCCGACTACCGGGGCGAAGGTACGGTCTTCTGCGACACCATGCTCGCCGGTGGCTCCTTCGTGACCGCCGCGAACGTTGCGAATACGCGGGAGCTTTTTGACCGCGCCATTTCGGTGGATATGGAAACCACCGCCATCGCGCAGGTCTGCGACAGCCTGCGGGTCCCCTTCATCGCTGTACGTGGCATCTCCGACCTGTGCGGCCCGGCAGCAGACCAAGACTTCCATTTAGGAGTGGAGATCGTCGGGCCTCGGTCCGCGGCCCTCACCCTCGACCTGGTGAAGCGCTTTAGCGTAAACTCCCCGACTTCCCTGAAGGACAAGCCATGAGAACACATACGATGAACGACGGCCGAGAAATTCCCCAGATCGGCCTGGGCACCTACGGATTGCGGGGCGCGGCCGGGGAAGCCCAGATTTCCGAGGCCATCCGCTTCGGGTACCGCCTCATCGACACCGCCGTGCGCTACGAGAATGAGGAGGTCGTCGGGCGCGCCGTGCGGTACTGCGGTGTCGACCGCGATGACCTCTTTGTCACCTCGAAGATTCCCGGCAACGCTCACGGTATGCGTTCGGCGGTGGAAGCCGTCAAGGGGTCGCTGTCCCGCACTGGGTTGGATTACCTGGATCTGGCGCTCATCCACTGGCCCAACCCCTCGCAAGGTAAGTTCGTTCAGGCCTGGGAGGGTCTGATCCACGCCCGCGAACAGGGTCTGGTGAAATCGATCGGTGTCTCGAACTTCTTGCCCGAGCACCTGCAACAGATCGTGGCGGAGACCGGGGTCAAGCCGGTGCTGAATCAGGTGGAGCTCAACCCCTTCTTCCAGCGCGAAGAGTTGACTCGTTTCCACGCCGAGAATTCCATCATCACCGAATGCTGGACCCCGCTGGGTCGTAAATCCGATCTGCTGTCTTCGCCGACCGTTCTCGAGATCGCGCGCGAGGTGCACGCAACGCCGGCGCAGGTGGTCTTGCGGTGGGCCGTGCAGAAGAATTTCCTGCCGATCCCTAAGACCTCGCAACTGAAGCGGGCTCAGGAGAACCTTCTGGTCTTCAGCTGGGAACTCTCCGAGGAGCACATGGAACAACTGCGGATGCTTGAGACCGGAATTTCCGGTTTCGGTTTCGACCCTACAACGCACGAAGAGTACTAAACGTCAGAGCCGCTATGCGGCCCGCGTGATGGCGTGTCGAGGGGGTGCTGGGGGTTAGACTCCCAGCACCCTCTTTGCTTCGGCCACGTCTTTCTGCATCTGCTCGATGAGAGCTTCCGGGCCCGTGTAGGCCACGATGTCGCGCAGTTGCGCGACGAACTCCAAGATCACGTGCTGCCCGTAGAGATTGAAATCCTCGATGCTCTCGCTCTCGGGGCGATCGATAACGTGGGCCTCCACCTGGGTGCGTTCGATACCGTCGAACGTGGGGTTCTTGCCGATCGAGGTCGCAACCGGGTGGCGGCGTCCGGACGCGTCGGTCAGCCAACCGGCGTAAACCCCATCGGCGGGGATGAAGCCCTCAGCATCGAACGACAGGTTGGCCGTCGGGAATCCCAGCTGCCGGCCGCGGGCGGCGCCGTGCACGATCTCGCCGCTCATCAAGTGCGGACGCCCCAACAACCGCGCCGCCTCGGCCACCTCGCCGCGCGCCAAGAGCTGACGGATGCGGGTGGAAGAACAGCGGCGGCTCGCGTCGGCCATCAGGTCGGCAACGGTGACCACCTCGAAGCCGTGTTCGGCGCCGAGCTGATGCATCGTCGCCAGGTCGCCCTCATTGTTGCGGCCGAACCGCACATCGTCACCGATCACCACGAACTTGGCGTGCAGTTTCTCCACGAAGGTGGAGCGAACGAACTCTGCCGGAGTCTGCTGCGCGAAGGCCAGGGTGTAATGGATCAGCACGTAGGCGTCGATCCCAACTTCGGCCAAAAACCGTTTGCGATCCGCCTGCCCCATGATCTGCTCCACCGGGGACTGCGGTTGATGCACCTGCGAGGGGTGCGGGTCGAAGGAGACAGCCGTGGCCACCAACTGGTGCTCCTCGGCCAACTCGACCACCTTTCCGAGCACGGCCGCGTGACCGGCGTGAACGCCGTCGAAGTTACCGATGGTCACCACAGACGGGCCGAAATCGGCCGGGAAGTTACTGAGATCCTGGTAGATTTCCACGTCTGCCTCCCTTCTCTCTCTGAGCTCAATCCTACTTGCCGCTGCGGCGAGTATGGAAAAGCCACCACAAACCGACGATCGGCAACACCAGAGGAACGAAGCCGTACCCCTGGCCGAAGTGCGACCACACGGAGGCCAACGGGAAGTCCTGCGGGCGGATCAGCGAATAGATACCGACCAGCAACACGCCCGCCAGCTCGATCGAAATCGTGGTCACGGCGATCGACCAGGAGGTCTTGTCTTTCTTCGCCAGGAACACGGTAGCCACGATGTAGATCACCGCGGCCAATGCCGAGAGCGCAATAGACACCGGCGCCTCGTCGAACTTACGCACCAACTGATACCCGGCGCGGGCGGTGGCGGAGAGCGAAAATACCCAGTAGATAACGATAAGCAGGCGGCCAAAACCCCGGTTCTTAGCGGGGACGCCGGGCTCACCGGTCGTTGTCGCAGCGGGTGCCGAGGGGTGTTCGGTTGAGTGATTCTGCACGGATCATCCTTGAAAGTAGTAGCGGCCAGTGACTAGTGGTAGTAGTACCAGATGACGTTCATACGCTGAACCATGACGATCAGCACGGGGCCAACCAGCGCCAATACCAGCGTGCCCCACCGGGTGCGTTCGGACATCGACCAGGTAAACGCGCCGGCGGGAATCACCATCGCGGTCAGCAGATACCCGTAATACTCGAGCCAATCACCGCCGGGGCCGTCGGTCACAACCTGCATGATGATGGAACCCACCAGGTAGATGAACAACCACCCCTGCAACGCGATGACGGAGCCCTGGGAGAAGTCGTCGGGGGCCGCGCCACGAGCGAATTGCACCAGGCACACAGCGCAGGAGATCAATCCTAGGACGAGAGTGATCCAGAACCAGAGATCGTAACCGGCGATCATGATATCTCCTCAAAAACGCTTCCCGCCTCGAAGACGAGAGTCGGTGCGGCAACTTTCTCACCGCGGAACGTATCGTTCTCCAGCAGGGCCACCAGCGTCCCGTTCGGCGCAAAAGCCGCGGTGATGTGAGCGAACTTCTTCGTGGGATCGCTCGGTTCAGCACTGGGTGGGATGCGGCGTCCGTTGGCCAGGTCGTTAGCCTCGGCGGCGGAGACGCGCCGGGTGCAGAACAGCGCGGTGGCGGCGTCCTCGAGCGGGAAGAGCTCGAGCGCGCCGCGCTTCTCACGCTGCTGAGAAAGCTCCTCGAGGTCATAAGCGGCGTCGAGACCGATCTGCCCCACCTGCGTGCGGCGCAGGGCCGTGAGGTGGCCGCCCACACCCAGGCCCACACCGATATCGCGCGCCAAGGCGCGGATGTAGGTGCCCGATGAGCAGGTCACCGTCACGTCGCAGTCGATGACCGGCAACGAGTCGCCACTCAAGTCGACCGCCTCGGCCGCATCGGACAGTTCGACGGCGGGGATGCTCAACCGGCGCACATCGTGCACCTCGAAACGCGAGATCGTCACCGGACGCGCCTGCAGAGTGACGTCCTCACCCGAACGAACTTTGGCGTAGGAGCGCACTCCGTCAACCTTGATCGCCGAGACCGAAGACGGCACCTGCATGATCTCGCCCGTCAGACGCTGCACCTGAGCCTGGATGTCTTCTCGGCTCACCGCGTTCACACGGTCGGCCGGGGCAACGGATGTCACCTCGCCCTCGGCATCATCGGTGACCGTCGCCAGTCCCAAACGGATCGTGGCGGTGTAGGTCTTCGACTCCCCCACGATCCACGTCAGCAACTTGGTCGCTTTGCCCACACCGAGGATCAACACACCGGTCGCCATCGGGTCCAACGTGCCCGCGTGGCCGACCTTCCGTGTGGCGGCCAAGCGGCGAACGCGAGACACCACGTCGTGACTGGTCATGCCGCCGGACTTGTCCACGACCACCAGGCCCGACGGGCCCACATGCTGTTTCTTTGCCAACGCCCCGTTACGCCTCGTCGTCCTCGTCGGCCTCGGGCTTCTTGTATGGGTCTTCCCCGCCGGCGTAGGTAGCACCGGCTGAAGCCTCTGCCAACTCGGCGTCGCGCTCGCGGGTCTTGCGTAGCAGGTCTTCGATGTGAGCGGCGTTGACCGGCACCTCGTCGGAGACGAAGGTCAGGGTCGGGGTCAGGCGCGCGGTGATGTTCTTGCCAACCTCCGAACGCAGGATGCCTTTGGCGGATTCCAGCGCGGCCTGGGTCGAAACCTGCTCCTCGGCGGTGCCGTACACGGTGTAGTAGACGGTGGCGTGCTGCAGGTCGTTGGTCACGCGCGCGTCGGTAATGGTCACGAATCCCAGGCGGGGATCCTTGATGCGGCGCTCCAGCGCCTGAGCAACGATGACTTTGATGCGATCTGCCAGTCGTGCCGCGCGTGCTGCGTCAGCCATGGTGAGTCTCCTGTGTAGTTGGTTTGTGCTGATCTAGGCACAAGTTTATCTGTTCGACGCCGGCGGCTTGAATCAGTCTGCGTCGGCGTCATCACCAACACGGGCGGGGCACCGCTGAGGTACCCCGCCCGTGAAGGTTGGTCATCGACTAGCTCGCTGCCTCAGCAGAGAGCCAACCGAAAGCGCATCGATTAGTCGCGGGGCTTCTCCTGAAGCTCCCAGGTCTCGATGATGTCGCCTTCCTTGATGTCGTTGAAGGAGCCGAGGCCAATACCACACTCGTATCCTTCGCGAACCTCGGTGGCGTCGTCCTTGAAGCGGCGCAACGACTCGATGGTGAGGTTGTCCTGAACCACCTTGCCGTCGCGCACCAAGCGAGCCTTGGCGTTGCGCTTGATGAGGCCAGACTTGACGATCGAGCCGGCGATGTTGCCCCACTTGGAGGAACGGAAGACCTCGCGGATCTCCGCCGAACCGAGTTCGACCTCTTCGTACTCGGGCTTGAGCATGCCCTTGACAGCGGCCTCGATGTCTTCCAGCGCGCGGTAGATCACCGAGTAGAACTTCATCTCGACGCCCTCGCGCTCGGCCAGTTCGGTCACGCGCTCTGCGGGACGAACGTTGAAGCCGATGATGACTGCGGAGTCCACGGTCGCCAGGTTGACGTCGTTCTGGGTGATCGCACCCACGCCACGGTGGATCACGCGCACCTGAACTTCGTCGCCGCCGGCTTCGATCTTCATGATCGACTCTTCCAGGGCCTCCACGGCACCGGAGACGTCGCCCTTGATGATCAGGTTGAGGGTGTCCATGTTGCCCTCGGCCACTGCGGAGTCAAAGTTCTCCAGGGTCACGCGCTTACGGCGCTTGGCCAGCATCGCGTTGCGGTCGGCTGCCTCACGCTTCTCGGCGATCTGGCGAGCGGTGCGCTCTTCTTCGGTCGAGATGAAGGTGTCACCTGCGCGGGGCACGGTCGACAGACCCAGCACCTGCACAGGACGCGAGGGGCCGGCTTCTTCCACCGCATTGCCGTTTTCGTCGAACATCGCACGCACGCGACCGTGTGCCACACCGGCCACGATAGCGTCACCGATACGCAGGGTACCGGACTGTACGAGCACGGTGGAAACCGCGCCGCGGCCCTTATCGAGGTTGGCCTCAATGGCCACGCCGCGGGCTTCCTTATCGGGGTTAGCCTTCAGCTCCAGGGCACCGTCTGCGGTCAGGCAGATGGCTTCGAGCAGTTCGTCAATGTTCAGGTTCTGACGAGCCGAGACGTCCACGAACATGGTGTCGCCACCATATTCTTCCGGCACCAGGCCGTACTCGGTGAGCTGACCACGGATCTTGTCGGGGCTAGCGCCGTCCTTATCGATCTTGTTGACCGCGACCACGATCGGCACGTCAGCCGCCTGGGCGTGATTGAGCGCCTCAACGGTCTGAGGCATCACGCCGTCGTCAGCTGCGACCACGAGAACCGCGATATCGGTGACCTTCGCACCGCGGGCACGCATAGCGGTAAACGCCTCGTGACCGGGGGTATCGATAAAGGTCAGCGCGCGGTCTTCGCCCTCAACCTCGGTATGAATCTGGTACGCACCGATGTGCTGGGTAATGCCGCCGGCCTCACCCTCGATGACGTTGGTGTTACGGATCGCGTCCAGCAGGCGGGTCTTACCGTGGTCAACGTGACCCATGACGGTCACTACCGGCGGGCGGAACTCGAGAACGTCGTCGCCCTCAGACTCCGCTTCGCCTTCGAGGTCGATGTCGAAGGATTCGAACAGCTCGCGCTCTTCGTCCTCCGGCGAAACGATCTGAATCTTGTAACCCAGTTCGGCACCGAGCAGCTCAAAGGTCTCTCCGTCCAGCGAGGTGTTCTGGTTAGCCATCTCACCCAGGTGGAAGAGAACGGTGATCAGCGAGGCGGGGTTAGCGTTGATCTTCTCGGCGAAGTCCATGATGGACGCACCGCGACGCAGACGGATCAGAGTGTCACCGTTACCGCGAGGAACGACAACGCCGCCC
The DNA here is from genome assembly GCF_040946465.1 of Rothia sp. LK2588. Lineage (NCBI taxonomy): Bacteria > Bacillati > Actinomycetota > Actinomycetes > Micrococcales > Micrococcaceae > Rothia > Rothia sp. LK2588. The sequence goes on from NZ_JAYWLS010000004.1 coordinate 80,202, forward strand.
ACGCTAGGTGCCTGCAACTGCTCTTGCTCGCGACGCTTAGCTGCCTTCGACTTCTTGCCGCGCTTGCCGCCACCGCGACCGAAAGCGCCCTGGGCATTTCCGCGACCGCCGGGGCCACCGCGACCGGGGCCGCGGTTGAAGCCGCCGCCGGGTCCGCCACGACGCGGGCCGTTGCCACCGCGACCGCCACCGGCGTTCGAGCTGGGGGCGCCCACGTTGGTCATCTTGGGCATCATGTTCGGCGAGGGGCGGTTGCCGCCACCTGCCGGACGCGGTGCGGCGGTGCGCTCTGCACCGGGACGCGGAGCTCCGCCGTTCGCCGGACGCTGCGGACGAGCACCACCGGCAGGACGGGGGCCACCCTGGCCTGCACCACCGGGGCGCGGGCCACCGCTGCGGGGGTTGTTACGACCGCCGGCAGGACGCGGGCCGCCCTGGCCACCGCCACGCTCGTTGCGCTTACCCATCCCCTGCTGAGTGGAGAAGGGGTTGTTGCCGGGGCGCGGACCGGGCTTGGCACCCGGCTTGGGTGCGGCACCGGGTTTCGGTGCGGCTGCACCAGGCTTCGGCGCGGGCTTGGGAGCGGCAGCGGGTTTCGGAGCCTCGTTGCGGGTCATGCCCTGAGAAGTCGAGAACGGGTTGTTACCCGGACGCGGGCCGGAGGGCTTGGCCGCAGGCTTCGGACCGGGCTTTGCAGCGCCCGATGCCGAGGAGCTAGCCGGCTTGGCCGACTCGTTGGTTTCGGTGGGCTGCTGGGCGCGAGGAGCACCCGGCTTAACGTTCGATGCGGAGCTCGGTGCCTTGGGGCCCGGCTTCGCGGAAGATGCTCCCGGCTGAGGAGCGGACTGGTTTGCTCCCGGCTTGGGAGCAGAGGAAGACTTGGTGCCGGAATTCTCGGCGGACTTGTTCGCCGCATCCGACTTCGGGAATGCTGCGCGCAGCTTCTTCTCTACCGGGGGTTCCACGGTGGAAGAGGCGCCCTTGACGAATTCGCCAAGTTCCTGAAGCTTTGCGACAGCTTCTTTAGACGTAATGCCGAGATCTTTAGCGATCTCGTGTACGCGGGGCTTTGCCACTTTTCTCCTGTTCTGGCTCACGCCACAACAGGCGCGAACCTTCAGTTATTCAAATGTAACCGCGTAACGCGAAGGCGCGTTACGCCGTACGGGTTGCCGTGGTGAGAGCACAGGTGGGTACTCATCGTGCGGCACTCATTGGGTTTCCATCAGTTTTCTGACTCGCTTTCGATGTAAGAAGTCGTCAAACTCGTTGACTTACATTCGGTTCGCATAAACCGGCTCACCCGGGAAGACCCGGGATGTCCAGCTCAGCGGCGTTGACCCGTCCGCGAAACGCTCGGTGAAACGCGCCCTTTTTGTGGGCGGCCTGCACGCATTTCGGATCCACGTGGATCCACGCTCCGCGTCCGGGGAGTTCGCGCCGTTCATCGCAGACGACCTCGGGCACGTCTTGGCCTGAGGGGGTGCGACACACGAGGCGAACGAGTTCGTGCTGAGCACAGGTTTCTCTACACCCGATACAGGTACGCTGGGGATCGCTCAGGGGTCCCCTCCTTTACCGAGAAATATCTGCGCCGCTCGCCACCGAGGTGGCAAGCGGCTACACAGAAGTCATGTTAACCAAATACCAGTTTATCCCCCATGAGGGGTTGTGGTGCAAGTAAGTGGTTTAGCTCGCATCTTCTTCCGACTGCAATCCTGCTTTCTTCGCCTCGGCGAGAGCCTGCTCGTAGCGGGATTCCGAGAGAATGTCGATGCGCCAACCGGTCAGCTTCGCGGCCAGGCGGGCGTTCTGCCCCTCCTTGCCGATAGCCAGCGAGAGCTGGTCGTCGGGCACGACGGCGCGGGCGGAGAAGGTGCGCTGATCGGTAACGGTCACGCTCTTGACCTTGGCCGGGGAAAGCGCAGCCGAGATGAAGGCCACAGGATCGTCGTTGTAGTCGACGATGTCGATCTTCTCGTTGTTGAGCTCCGACATCACCGCGCGCACACGGGAACCCATTTCACCGATGCACGAACCCTTGGGGTTAATACCCGGCTTCTTCGCGGTCACCGCGATCTTGGTGCGGTGGCCGGCCTCGCGGGCAACCGCCATGATCTCCACCGAGCCGTCTTGGATCTCGGGAACTTCGTGCTCGAAGAGGCGACGAACCAGGTTCGGGTGCGAACGGGAGAGCACGATCGAGGGGCCCTTGGGGCCGCGACGAGCCTCGAGAATGTAGGCACGCAGACGCGAGGCGTGCGGGTAGCGTTCACCGGGCACCTGCTCGGACTGCGGCAGAACGGCCTCGACAGTACCTAAGTCCACGTGAACCATGCGGGGGTTGGGGCCCTGCTGGATGACGCCGGAGGCCAGCTGGCCCTCGCGGTCGCGGAATTCACCCAAGAGGTGGGAGTCTTCGGCGTCGCGCAGGCGCTGGAAGATGATCTGACGTGCGGTGGACGCCGCGATGCGTCCAAAATTGTTCGGGGTGTCGTCGAACTCGCCGATACGTTCGTCGTTTTCGTCAAGCTCGGGAGCCCAAATGGTGACGGTGCCGGTCACCGGGTCGATCTCGGCGCGGGAATCCTTGATGGCACCGGGCTGCTTCTGATACGCCAGCAAAAGGGCGCTTTCGATCATCGGAATGAGCTCGTCGATCGAAATATCGCGCTCATTTCCAAGAAGTCGCAGGTTGCTCAAGTCAATGTCCATGGCAGGCCTTTCTCGGTAGAACAGGGCCGGGACGCCATGAGCGCCCCGGCACCGCCGCTGTGGTCAATTCACGCGAGTACTCCCGCACAAATTCTGTTGTTATGGATAGATTCTAGCGAATTTTTCGGCTAGTGATTGAATTCGATTTCGACGTGCGCCGAAGAAATAGCTTCCCACCGCACGGTTTCTTCGGGGTTGTACGACTCTTTTTGGCCCTTCTTGGTATTCTTCTTCCGCGCCAACACCGGCCCGACCTGCCCGACCTCAATCAGGCGGGCGAGGTAACCGTCGCCCTCTGCCGGAGTGACCGCGATGAGGCGGCCCACCGAGCGTTCCCAGTGACGGGTCTCGCGCAATGGGCGGGTGGCTCCTGGGGAGGAGACCTCGAGCATGTACGGGGCTTCGCCGTCGTCGGTTGCGTCGAGGCGAGCCGACATCGCCTGCGAGATTTCGGCAATGGTGTCCAGGGAAAGCTGTTCGGTGCCCTCGGCGTAATCGACCACGACCTCGAGGGTACGGTTAGCACCGGAGCCTTTGGCGGTCACCGACTCCACCACACACCCGAATTCGGCGGCGGCCTGCTCTAACTCGGCGCGCACCTGCGAAACGTCGAGGAAGCTCGCCTTGGGTTCCGCCACGGTCGCGCCGGACGCCGCGCGTTCGGCTGCTCGGCGAGCGCGGGCATTGGGTTCGTTCTGCTTTGCCATAGTTAATACCTTCCCAGGTGGATGGGGTACGCGTTGAATTCCCCATTTTACCCATGCGGCTTGTGAAAGAATAAGGGGATAGCTTGTGACCTAATCTGCTGAGGAGGCTGCGTGAGATCATCCACGATGCTAACGCTGACCGCAACGTGTGCGCTGGTGGGTCTGGGCGCTACGGGATTCCTCAGCACACAGGACGCCGAGCACACACGAGCAGAGTTGGGTGACTCGACGCAGGCCGCCGCGCAATTACTATCCGTACAACGAGCCGCCGCGAAGGCCCCCGCCACGTCGGGTGACTCCGGAGCGGCGGCGTCCTTGAAGCAGGTGGCAATGGAAGAGCTCGATCGCCTCCCCCGCGCCGCGGTGGAGCAAGCCTCCCAACAGCCAGACAGCGAAACGCCACCATCGATAAAGTCCGCGGCTGATGCGGCCGCACGGGAGCTCTTCCGCGTTGCCGGCTCCCCCGAGACAGATGCCGCTACCCGCCTTCAGGCGCTCAACGCCGCGCAACGGGTGTGGAAGGCCTCCGGTTCACACCCAAAGTCTCCGGAGTGGGCCGTAGCGCCCTCCCCCGAGTGCGACCTGGCGCAGGATTCCACCGCGGCTCCCGAGAGTGTCACCGACCTGGCTCATGCCATCGATGCGCAGGTCTACATCGCCGAGGTGACGGACGCCCGGGGTGAGCAGTCCGATCAGCCCACCCCCGAAAGCGAGCGGCTCAGCGAGCAGGCTCAGTCTCTCGATAGCGGTTTCGACCAGGCACTGGCCTGTTCCTTTGCACCCGTGACCGAGGCTCCTGCCTATCCGGTGAGCGCCGCTGACCCCGGTGCCGATCTCAAGAAGGCCCAACACTCCGTGAGCCAGCACCTCGATCGGGCCTTGGCCGACGATGCGCTACCGAGCGATAGTGCCCTGTACCGGTTCCTCGCCGCCCAGAAGTTCACCGCGGGAAACGCCGCCTCGTCGCAGTCTTAACCGGCGTAGATGTCGAAACCCAGTTTGAGGATGAGCGCGCTGACCACCGCGATCATCATTCCGCGGATGAATCCGTTGCCGCGGGCAATGGCGGTGCGTGCGCCGAGGTAACCGCCCACCAGATTCGCCACACCGACGATCAACCCCACCGCCCAGAGCATGTGGCCCGAGAGTGTGAAGTAAGCCAGCGCACCCAGGTTCGTAGCCAGGTTGACGATCTTGGTCTGCGCGGTGGCCATGAGAAAGTTGAAACCGAGCAGGCTGATCATGGCGATCATGAGAAATGAACCGGTTCCCGGCCCCAAAATCCCGTCGTAGAAACCGATGATCAAACCGGCCGCGAGCGCGATGATCAGGTGACGTCGGCCGGAGTGTTTGAGCTGGGTGAGCTCGCCGGCACCGGGTTTGAGGACAGTAAAGAGTAAGACCGCCACCAGGGCGCAGAGAATGATGGGTCGAAAGGCGGAGGCCGGTATTAGTGTCGCCACGATCGCTCCACAGAAGCTGGCGGCCAGCGCCACACCCGCCATCGGTAGGGCGGTCGAAACATCGCACGCGGTGCGCCAATAGTACGTCAGGGCACTGGTGGCGGTACCCATGGATGAGGCGAGTTTGTTGACCGCCAGGGCCTGCACCGGGGAGAGGCCGGGCACCATGAGCACCACCGGTAGCTGAATGAGGCCACCACCGCCGACCACGGCGTCCACCCACCCAGCCAAGAGCCCGGCCACCACCAGTAAAACCAGGGTGCCGGGCTCTAATGTCTCGATACCGAGCACTTAGCGACCCAGTTCCGCCAGGATCTCCTGCACTGCGGCGTCCACGGCGATGTCGCGGGCCTCGCCGCTCCGGCGATCCTTGAGTTCCAGCTTGCCGTCCTTGAAACCGCGGCCGACCACCACGATGGTGGGCACGCCGACCAGCTCGGCGTCGCCGAACTTCACACCGGGCGAAGCCTTGGGGCGGTCGTCCAGCAGAACCTCGACGCCTTCGGCGGCCAGGTCTTCGGCCAGCTTCTCGGCGGCTTCCAAGATTTCCGCGCCCTTGCCGGTTGCTACCAGGTGTACGTCGAAGGGCGCCAGGTTGCGCGGCCAGATGAGGCCCTTATCGTCGTGGTTACCTTCGGCCACCGCTGCCAGTGCGCGGGTCACACCCACGCCGTAGGAGCCCATGGTGACCGTCTTCAACTTTCCGTTCTGATCCAGCACCTGCAGGCCCAGGGCCTCGGCATATTTGCGGCCAAGCTGGAAGATGTGCCCCATCTCGATACCGCGTGCGGCCTGGAGCGGGCCGGAGCCGTCCGGCGCGGGGTCTCCCTCGCGCACCACGCAGGCTTCGATCACGCCGTCTGCGGTGAAGTCGCGTTCGGCGACCAGGTGGTAGACGTGCTTGCCGTGTTCGTTGGCTCCGGTGATCCACTCGGTACCGGCGACCACGCGCGGGTCCAGGAAGTAGGGAATCTCGGTGACGGATTCCTTGCCCAGCAGGGGGTTCTCGAGGCTGAGACCGGGGCCAATGTACCCCTTGATCAGTTGCGGGTAAGCCTTGAGGTCGTCTTCGGTGGCGGCCTCGACCTCCACCTCGCCGCCGATACCCAGCAGTGCGCCGACGTTGACCTCGACTCGACCCATGTCCACCGCACGGTCACCGGGCACGCCGATGGCTACCAGCTGGCGTTCACCGTCGGGGCGCACCACGGCCACGATCACATTCTTCAGGGTGTCGGCGGCGGACCACTGCCCATCGTTCTTGGGGTGTAGTTCGTTGGAGCGCTGCACCAAAGTTTCGATGGTGGGCGAATCCGGGGTCTCCAGCACGGTTGCGGCCGGCACGTTAGTGGCGTCATGCGGTTCGGGGACGACGGTGGTCACGGCCTCGACGTTCGCCGCGTAACCACCGGCCGAACGCACGAAGGTGTCTTCACCGACGGGAGTGGGGTGCAGGAACTCCTCGGAGCGGGATCCGCCCATGGCGCCGGACTGCGCCTTGACGATGGCAATCTCCAGGCCGAGGCGTTCGAAGATTTTCTGGTAGGCGGCGCGGTGGGCGAGGTAGGCCTCGTCAAGGCCTTCGTCGTCGATGTTGAAGGAGTAGGAATCCTTCATCACGAATTCGCGACCGCGCAGCAGACCCGCGCGGGGGCGGGCTTCGTCGCGGTACTTGGTTTGAATCTGGTAGAGGTACACCGGCAGGTCTTTGTACGAGGTGTACATGTCTTTAACCAGCAGGGTGAACATCTCTTCGTGGGTCGGAGCCAGCAGCATGTCTGCCTCGCGGCGGTCCTTGAGGCGGAAGAGGTTATCCCCGTATTCGTCCCAGCGGTTGGTGGCCTCATAGGGCTCGCGCGGCAGTAGCGCCGGGAAGTGAACCTCTTGGGCACCGATCGCGTTCATCTCTTCGCGGACGATGTTCTCGACCTTGTTCAGAACCCGCAGACCCAGCGGGAGCCAGGAGTAGATGCCGGGTGCGGCGCGGCGGATATAACCGGCGCGCACCAGGAGTTTGTGGCTGGCAACCTCGGCGTCGGCCGGGTCGTCGCGCAGAGTGCGGAGGAAGAACTGAGAAAAGCGGGTTACGGTCACCTGGGTTATCCAATCCACGAGGGTGCGAATCCCCGCACCCGAACGGTGTCGGGTGCGGGGAACATTTTCCACCTAGTTTAGCGTGCGGAGTTGAGGTGGCTCGACTTGGGGATTAGTAATCCAGGGTTTTCTCGTACTCTGCCAGCGCCGCAGCAGCATCCGGGTGCAGGGTGATCACGGCGTCTTGAGCGACGGCACCCTCGGCGGGAACCTCCCACTTGATGGAGCCGTGCTCGAACTCCTGGGTCAGGTAGGTGACACCGTTCTCGGTGACCTTTTGTTGCTCGGCGATGGGAGCGCCCAGGGTGGAAACCTCGTTGAACCAACCGAAGTATCCGCCATAGCCCCACTCAGTTGCCTGGTTGATGTCGAACCGACCCTCGCGGGACATGAAGTAACCCAGCCAGTCGGAGCGGTATGCCTGAGCGCCAGCCACGGGTTTGCCGTTGGCGTCGGCCTTGATGATGATGGCGGAGTTCTCGCCGTCCTGGTAGAACAGTGCGCCGCCTTCTTCATTAGGCAGACCGGGGAAGTGTAGATAAGACTGCTGTGACCAATCCACGTTCACCGGGTCGGTGGGAGTGAAGGCGGGCTCGTTGTCGATCACGCCGTTAGTAGCGGTGCTCTGTCCGTTAGCATCGGGTGCGGAGTAAAGGGTGTATTTCACCGAAGCGATCTTGTCTCCCCAAGCCTCCACGGTTTCACCGGAGGGGCGCTCGAAGATGGAGACGAAGAAGTTGTAGCGGGCTCCACCGCGGTCGTCACCGACCTGATGAGTGTGGGTGAACTTGCCGAAGAAGTCAGGGTTCTTGATGAACTCGTTGTAGACGCGGCCGTCCATCTTGCCGGTGTAACCGGTGCGGGCGTCGAATACCTCGTAGACGTCGTACTGGAAGTTGATTCCCTCATCGATGCTGTAGAGCACCCGAGCAGAGATGTAGTCATTGACCTTTTCCCAACCGTCGCCCACGGGATGTTCAGGGGTGGGTGCGGGCTGCTGCGGTTCGGGAGTGTGCTCCGAACCGGTGAAGCAGGCGCCGGTCTGGTTGCGAGTGGTCTTCCAGTCCTTGGCTGCCTGGGAAGAAAGGTCAAGCTTCGAAGCGGCCTTGGCCTTTTCGTCACCGACCACGACCAGCCAGCGGGTCGAACCATCGTAAGTGGTGACCACGGGGCCACACTGGGCGTGATTCCAGGCGTCCGATTCCACCGCACCGACGGCAGCCACGCCACCGGCCTGCTGATAGGCCTTCACGCGGTCGGCACCCATAAGAGCGTCCACGCCGTTGCGCTGGTTCCAGGTCAGCACGGCGTTCTCGAAGATCTGCTCACAGCCCTTGCCCTTGACGCACTTCTCGGCAGAGAGCGGCTGGCCGTACTTCTCGGGGTTCTTCTTCCAGACCTTGGTAATGCCCGCGTTGGGGTTCATGTAAACGGATTCTGCTGCAACAGCCGCACCCGGAGCGGTGCTCAACAGAGCTGCGGCGGACAGTGCAACAGCGCCGATCTTGGAGGCGGAGAACTTCATGTGACCTCTTCTAAGTTGGTGGTGAGTGATGGGTGTGAACCATAAGGCCCTGCGTTGTATGGGCTCCATGGTGAAGAAAATTCAGTGAAGGGCCGGTGCAGGCCCCTTGGAATATCACTCAAATTAGCGGCGTCGCTCCAGGTTTCCTAGCTTATAGCCGCAAAACTCAAGAAATGTCCCCAGAAAAGTCTTTCCTAGTCACAGGGCGGGCGACAGAGCCCCCCCGACCCGCCCACAGATTAGAAGAGGATGGTGGAGAAAGTGTCGTGTTGCCGCATGCCAAGGGCCTCATACAGCGCTCGGGCGGTGTGGTTGTAATCGTTGACATACAGACTGATCTGCGGGAAACGCGTGCGGATCAAGTCGAAGGACTGGGCCAACAGAGTCTTCGACAACCCCCGGCCCCGATACGCCGGATGCAACCAGACACCCTGTATCTGACAATACGATTCATGGGCTAGTCCGAGGTCTGCCTTAAACACCACCACGCCGTCACGATTCGTGGCCACCACCGAGCGCCCGGTGCGGATATACTCCTCCACGCGGCGGGCGTACCCGGCTGCATCGCGCGTCATCGGGTCGTAACCCACCTCTTCCACGAACATCGCTACCGAGGCCTTCAACAGGGAACGGCGGTCGGAGGTGCGCGCCCACCGTGCTCCCCCGGAGCTGAGGGGAGGCGCCGATAGGCCTGGACGCTCCAAAGTTTCGTCGGCGAGATCCGCGAGATCCTGCGAGAGGTCAAGCGTGAGCAAGGGTTGGTTGGGACGCACCGACAGCGGGCGTCCCATGCGCGGCGCCAAAAGTTCCCACAGCGGCAGTACCTGCTCCGCCGAGCCGAAGATGGACGCCACCGAGCGGCGATGTCGCGCAATAACCGCCGCCACCGCGCCGCGAGCGCAGGCGGGGATCGTCAACGGCACACAGTTCGACCCAAGCCAGAATGCGCCCACCAGCTGGAGCGGGCTCTCGGTGTGAGCCCGTTGCGCGGGAACGACGTCCAAGACTTCGGTGCCTGGGTCGGCGACCGGGGAGGGTCGGTTTGGCGCCGTCAGCTGAGCCGCGCGCGGTGCCAGTTGCACGGCAACCTCTCGCAGCCCCCTAGCCACTTTACGGCGCACCTGGGCGGTGACTTCGGGGATTCCCCCGCCGCCGGCATCCGCGGTGAAACCCGAATTCGCACAGGGGGTGGCGGCCTCGGGGGCGAAGATGCCCATGAAACCGAAAGGGTTACGTCTGAGGTTCAGTGTGGACGGCGCGGGGAGCCCGAAGTGTTCCAGGTGCTCTAAGGCGTAAAGGAAAACCGCCGGATCCGTTTCGATCATCGCCTCCAGCTGCCCCCACTCGTCGGTGGTCAACGGGCGCACCACCACGTGGTCACCGGGGCTGGGGAAGAGTGAGAACACGGAAGATCTGGGGGCTTTCTCGGGAAAGCCTGCCGGGGTCTGACTCGTCCGGCAGGCTGGGCAACTACTTGACGGTGACCTCGGGGGCCGAGTCTGCGTTCGGGGTCCATTCGCCGGAGGCCTCCATCTCGGAGGCGATGCGGTTCGCCTCGTCGATGAGGGTCTGCACGATCTCTTCTTCGGGCACGGTGCGGATGACTTCGCCCTTGACGAAGATCTGGCCCTTGCCGTTACCCGAGGCAACACCGAGGTCGGCCTCTCGGGCTTCGCCCGGTCCGTTCACCACGCACCCCATGACGGCAACGCGCAGCGGAACCTTCATGCCTTCCAGACCCTGGGTGACCTTCTCGGCCAGTTCCCAGACGTCGACCTGAGCGCGGCCGCAGGAGGGGCAAGAGACGATGTCGAGCTGGCGCTGACGCAGGTTCAGCGATTCGAGAATCTTCAGGCCGACCTTCACCTCTTCGACCGGCGGGGCCGAGAGGGAAACGCGAATCGTGTCACCGATACCCTGGGAGAGCAGGGCGCCGAATGCGGTGGCGGACTTGATAGTGCCCTGCCACGCCGGGCCAGCCTCGGTCACGCCGAGGTGCAGGGGCCAGTCGCCGCGCTCGGCCAGTTGCTTGTAGGCCTCGACCATGACTACCGGGTCATTGTGCTTGACCGAGATCTTGAAGTCTTTGAAACCGTGCTCTTCGAAGAGGGAGGCCTCCCACACGGCCGACTCCACCAGGGCCTCGGGGGTCGCTTTGCCGTACTTCTCGAGCAGGCGTTTATCGAGCGAACCGCCGTTGACGCCGATGCGCAGGGAGACTCCGTGGTCGGAGGCCATCTGGGCGATTTCTTTCACCTGGTCGTCGAACTTACGGATGTTACCGGGGTTCACGCGAACCGCGCCGCAACCGGCCTGAATCGCCTGGTAGACGTACTTGGGTTGGAAGTGGATGTCGGCGATCACCGGGATCTGGGACTGCTGAGCGATGATCGGGAGCGCCTCGGCGTCTTTATCGGTGGGGCACGCCACGCGGACGATGTCGCAACCGGCTGCGGTCAGCTCGGCGATCTGCTGCAGGGTCGACCCGATGTCGTGCGTTTTCGTGGTGGTCATCGACTGTACCGAGATCTGCGAGTCTGATCCCACACCGACGTTACCGACCTTGAACTGGCGGGTCTTACGACGCGGATGAAGCGTCTGGGGTGCGGGTGCGGGCATTCCAAGGTTGACCGACAAGATAATCCTCCAACGACTGATTACTTCAGCGCGTCTGCGGGCGCGCTGATACCTCTCCATTGTGCCCCACACAGGCGGGTTTGGGCGAACTTTTGCGCCCTCTTCAGCTCTGAGATAGCGCTGGACGCACCGGCCGTCTCCCGCGCGCTCCCCCGGCGATATGCCGCGGCCGGGGCTTAGCACAATGCCTCGAGGTGATGAAGGATGCTTAGGATAGTGACATGGATCAACAATCTGCCGGTTCTACCCCCACCACCCATCAACAGGCCGCGGCCCGCGTGCTGTCCACCAACGTCGCCGCACCATTTACCTGCCCGGCCGACGCTCAACGTCAGACAGGCATCGACAAGCGTCCCCAGCCCGAGATCTCGGTATTCGCACCGGGGCCTCATTACGGCGACGGATCCGGGGTGCGCGGTGACTTCGTGGGAGACCTGCTACACCACAGCGGCGCCCACAAAGCGGTGTACGCCTTCGCCAACGAAGAGCTGCGCTATTGGTCCGATCAGAACGGTGAGACCTATGTGCCCGGCGCGTTCGGGGAGAACCTCACGACCGTCGGGATGGATTGGACGCAGGCGGTGATCAACCAGCGCATCCGTGTGGGTAGCGCGCTACTCGAGGTCAGTGTGCCCCGCTCCCCCTGCCGCACCTTCGCCGAATGGCTCGAGATCAAAGGGTGGGTCAAAAAATTCGCCGCACACGGCGACTGCGGCAGTTATTTTCGGGTGATCGAACCCGGCGTCATTCACCCCGGCGACGCCCTAGAATTCCTCGCGCCGCCCGAGCACGGAGTGACCATGGGGCAGGCGTTCCGCGCCGCCATGGGAGACAGAAACGCCATGCGCACCCTCGTGGAGGCCGCCTGTTATCCGCCGTTCTACCACGACCGCCTCGTGCGTACCCTTGAAAAATCGAAGTAACCCGTCGAACGCCTCGCCGACGCACCGCCCTTCGCGCTAGAAGAGGGTAATCGGCTTGACCACGTCCGCCACAATCAAGATCAGCGACATCAGCATGAAGGAACCGGCTACGATCCACGTCAGCGGCAAGAGGCGCACAGGGTCGAAGGGGCCGGGGTCGCGGCGTCCGAAGAGGCGAGCAACGGTGCGACGCACGCCCTCCCAGAGGGCACCCACCACGTGACCGCCGTCCAGGGGTAGCAGCGGGATGAGATTGAAGACGAACAGCATCAGGTTCATCGAGGCCACCAATGAGACCAACGAGGCAGTCTTGGCGTGCAGGTCGATGCGATCGGTGGCGGCAATCTCACCGGCCACACGCCCCACGCCGACCACCGACACCGGCGAATCGGCCGAACGCTGACCGTTGGTCGCCAGCGTCTCCGCAACCCCATACACACGGGCGGGCAACTTAATAACAGTCGCACCGATCTGCTGGAGGTTCTGTCCCACCGTGGGTAGCACGTCCTGAGCCTGACCGGGGGTCAGCTCGGTGGTGGGGCTGACGCCGACGAATCCCACCTCTTCCGTCTTCAACGAGCCGTCCGCGTTCTTCTCGTACTGACCGGTCAGATCGTTGAAAATGGGCCGGGCGGTCTTGATCGGAGTGAGGGTCAATCGCTGTTCCCGCCCGTCGCGTTCCACCGTAAGCTCGGTGCGCTGGTCGGCACGGGACTTGATGGCGTCGGTGAGCTCATCCCAGCTCCCCACGCGCTCGCCGTTAAAGGAAGTAATGACGTCCCCGGGTTTCAGCCCCGCCTGCGCCGCCGGGGCCTGCCGATCCTTAGCAGTACAACTCTGGGGCGAATCTTGCTCCTGTTGCGCCTCGACTTTCTTCACGCATTGCGAGATCTCGCTGACCGTGGTGGTCGGCTGCTGACTGCCGAACCCCATGATGAGTATGGCGGTGCAGACGGTACCAATGAGCAGGTTCATCAGTGGCCCGCCCAACATGATGACGATGCGACGGTGCACCGGCAATTGATAAAAGAGACGGCCCTCATCGGCTGCAGTAATACGTTCGTTATCGGCGCGACGGGCCTCGTCGAAGATCTCGGCAAGACGGCCGGGGCGGCGGGCACCGCGGGCAGGCGGGTACATCCCGATCATCGAAATATAACCACCCAAGGGAATGGCCTTGATACCGTACTCGGTCTCACCGCGTCGGCGCGAAAACACCGTTTTGCCGAAACCGATCATGTACTGCGGTACGCGCACCCCAAAGAGCTTAGCGGGAACGAGGTGCCCGATCTCGTGGAGGGCAATGGACGCGGCAATCGCCAGCGCCATTAGTACCACACCCACCACAAAGAGCAACATTCCCATGGTCGATTCCCCCACCTCGTAACAAACATGAACCGTCAGCGTATATCTCATCACATCCGGATGGGAAGTTCCGCAGAGTTCCGTATAAGGTCATTTTTACCTAATTCTTAGGGTCAGAAGAGGTCTAACGTAACACTGATATTCATCCCGGAATGTGTCTATGCTGATATCGAAGACGAAGGTTCTCACCGAAGTGAACCTCGCACGTGTATCTAATGCAGGAGCGTAAAGATGACCGTTAATTCGGATCAGGCACTGGCACCTAACCTCGCCGACAACGACCCCAAGGCACAAGCATGGGAGGGCTTCGTTGGCGGCCCCTGGCAGCAACATGTTGATGTTCGCGACTTCATCCAGCGCAATTACACCCCTTACCTCGGTGACGCTTCCTTCCTCGCCGGGCCGACCGACAAGACCCTGCGTGTCTGGGACACCCTTGAAAAAGAATTCCTTTCGGTAGAGCGCAAGCAGCGTGTGTACGACGTAGACGTCGACACCCCCGCCGACATCGACGCCTTCCGCCCCGGTTACATCAGCGAAGACGACGACGTGATCGTCGGCTTGCAGTCTGACAAGCCTCTCAAGCGCGTCATGATGCCCAACGGCGGTTGGCGCATGGTCGAGACCGCGATCCGCGAGGCGGGCAAAGAATACAACCCCGCCGTGAAGGAAATCTTCACCAAGTACCGCAAGACCCACAACGAGGCCGTCTTCGATGTGTACACCCCGCGTATCCGCGCGGCGCGTTCCTCCCACATCATCACCGGCCTGCCCGACGCCTACGGCCGCGGCCGCATCATCGGCGACTACCGCCGCGTGGCTCTCTACGGCGTTGACTTCCTGATCGAAGAGAAAGAAGCCGACAAGCACAAGGTCGCCGACAAGGGCTTCTCCGAGCACTGGGCACGCTACCGCGAAGAACACGCCGAGCAGATCAAGGCCCTGAAGAAGCTCAAGAAGATGGCAGCCGACTACGGCTTCGACATCTCCGGCCCCGCCAAGACTGCCCAAGAAGCCGTCCAGTGGACCTACTTCGGCTATCTGGCTTCGGTCAAGTCGCAGGACGGCGCGGCAATGTCCATCGGCCGCCTCTCGGGCTTCCTGGACTGCTACTTCGAACGCGATCTGGCCGCCGGCACCATCACCGAAACCGACGCACAGGAAATGATCGACGCGCTGGTCATCAAGCTGCGCATCACCCGCTTCCTGCGCACCATCGACTACGATCAGATCTTCTCCGGCGACCCCTACTGGGCCACCTGGTCCGACGGCGGTTTCGGCGACGACGGACGGACGCTGGTCGTCAAGACCTCCTTCCGCCTGCTGCAGACCCTGCGTAACCTGGGCCCCGCCCCCGAGCCGAACATCACCATCTTCTGGGACGAAACCCTCCCTGACGGTTACAAGGAATTCTGCTCGGCGATCTCGATCGAGACCTCCTCGATCCAGTACGAGTCTGACCCGCAGATCCGCAACCAGTGGGGTGACGACGCCGCCATCGCCTGCTGCGTCTCCCCCATGAAGGTGGGCAAGCAGATGCAGTTCTTCGGGGCTCGCGTGAACGCCGCCAAGGCTCTGCTCTACGCAATGAACGGTGGCCGCGACGAGATGTCCGGCAAGCAGGTTGTCGAGGGTTACGAACCCATCAAGGGTGACGACGCGCTCGACTTCGATGAAGTCTGGCTCAAGTACGAAGAGATGCTGGACTGGGTCATCAGCACCTACGTCGAAGCTCTGAACATCATCCACTGGAGCCACGACAAGTACGCCTACGAGGCCATCGAGATGGCACTGCACGACTCGGACATCATCCGCGCCATGGGCTGTGGCATCGCTGGCCTGTCGATCGTGGCCGACTCGCTGTCCGCCATCAAGTACGCCAAGGTCTACCCCGTACGCGACGAGACCGGCCTGATCGTGGACTACAAGGTCGAAGGTGACTTCCCCTGCTACGGCAACGATGACGACCGCGCCGACGACATCGCCGCAACCGTCGTCCACACCGTGATGTCGAAGATCAAGGCGATCCCGCTCTACCGCGACGCGATCCCCACCCAGTCCGTGCTGACCATTACCTCCAACGTGGTCTACGGCAAGGCAACCGGCAACTTCCCGTCCGGTCACCGCGCCGGCACCCCCTTCTCCCCCGGTGCAAACCCGGAGAACGGCAAGGACACCCACGGCATGGTCGCCTCGATGCTCTCGGTGGGCAAGTTGGACTACCAGGACGCCCTCGACGGCATCTCGCTGACCAACACCATCACCCCGACCGCCCTCGGCCGCACCAAGGAAGACCAGATCAAGAACCTGGTCGGCATCTTGGACGCCGGATTCGTACCTGAAGAAGACTAACCCCTCTCCAGGCAGTGCGGGCCGCAACTCATGCGGCCCGCCTGACAAAAAACTTCGCTGGCTGACGAGAACAGAACGTCAGCCAGCACCAAACCCCCTCTGATGAAGGAGAAGAAAATGGCAGTAAAGACCTTTGAAGAGCGCCTGGCTTCGATGAAAGAAGCTCGCGCCGAGCACTCGCAGGAAGTCGGCCCCGGCCTCTACCACGCAAACATCAACGTGCTGAACCGCGAAACCCTCGAGGATGCCATGGAGCACCCAGAGAACTACCCGAACCTCACCGTTCGCGTTTCGGGTTACGCAGTGAACTTCGTGCGCCTGACCCGTGAGCAGCAGCTCGATGTTCTGTCCCGCACCTTCCACCAGGGTGCATAGTAGAAGCGATATAGAATCACTTCTATGACTACTACTACGGTTCAGACGCCGGGGGAGCAAGATTTTGCGCCCCCGGCGTCCCGCCAATTAGGCGCAGGTACCTGGGGCTTAGGCGATAACACCGAGCTCGAACGCCACGAGCAACTTAACCGAATGCGCAAAGGTGAGCTGGGTTCGGTACACTCCTGGGAACTGGTCACGGCAGTCGACGGCCCGGGTACCCGCTTGACCATCTTCATGAACGGTTGCCCACTGCGGTGCCTGTATTGCCATAACCCCGACACCTTCAACATGAGGGACGGCCAACCCATCGAGGCCGAAGACCTCATCAAGCGCATCAAGCGTTACCGCAAAGTCTTCCGCTCCACCGGTGGTGGCATCACCATCTCGGGAGGCGAGGTACTCATGCAACGCGCCTTCGCGTGGAACATTCTCATGGGTGCGAAATCCCTGGGCATCCACACCTGCATCGATACCTCGGGTTTCCTGGGGGCCGCCGCAACCGACGACTTCCTCGAATCGGTGGATCTCGTTCTGCTCGACGTTAAGTCCGGCGACCCTGCGATCTACAAGAACCTCACCGGACGCGAGTTGCAGCCCACCATCGACTTCGGCGACCGCCTCAACGCCCTGGGCAAAGAGGTCTGGATCCGCTTCGTCTCGGTGCCCGGATACACCGACTCCTACGAGAACGTTGAGAAGGTGGCGGACATCGTCTGTCGCTGGCCCAACTCGGTCAGCCGGGTAGAGGTGCTCCCCTTCCACCAGATGGGCACCGACAAATGGGAGACCCTGGGCTTGGATTACAAGCTCAAGGACGTGCAGCCTCCGAGCAAGGAGGAGACGGAGCGGGTGCGGGAGCAGTTCCGTGCGCGCGGTTTGACCGTCTACTAATCCGGTCTCGTTAGCTTTCGGCGAGATGCCGGGCAGTCAACATCCGTGGAACGATGACCGATAGACACAGCCAACGACGGCGGTGTGCTCGACTCAACATCCCTTAAACGCCGCTCCGCGATTCCGCTAGCTCTTGAGTGCTCGCGCGCTCGCACCCGCTAGCTTCATCCCGAGCTAGTTGAGTTGAGCGCACCGCCGTCGTTTCTGTGCTCGCACCCGCTAGCTTCATCCCGAGCTAGTTGAGTCGAGTGCATCGTTGTCGTTTTGGGATTGGAGCAGGGGTGGGTTGGGGCGTCTGCGGTCAGCTGGCTCGGAATGGGGTTGGCGGGTGCGTTGGGTAGGGCAGGGTGTTCCCACTCAACTGGCTCGGGTCTGGCGTTTAAGGGATGTTGGGTGGGGACACCCTGCCCTACCCCATTTCAACCAGTACTAACCCAAAAGTTCGTTCGCGCGCACCCGCGCCCATCGCTCCGCCTCAAGCACCGCCTCCAGCGTGAGGTCGGCCTCCGCTGTGCAGGCGTCCGAGCCGGCGTGCTCATCGAGTGCACGCGCCACGGTGTCGATAATCTCGGGGAATCGAATCTTGCGCGCGTGGAAGGCCGCCACCGCCTCCTCGTTGGCGGCGTTGAAGACCGCCGGGAAGGTTCCGCCGCGTTTTCCGGCGTCCTTGATCATGTTCACGGCGGGGAAGGCTTCGTTGTCGAGGGGTTCGAAGGTCCACTCGGCGGCCTGGGTCCAGTCGCAGGGCGCGGCCACCCCGGAGAGTCGGTGCGGCCAGGTCAGTCCCAGCGCGATGGGTAGCAACATAGTCGGCGGGGAGGCCTGGGCGATAGTGGATCCGTCGACGAACTGCACCATGGAGTGGACCACCGATTGGCGGTGTACGGTGACGTCGATGCGGTCGAGGTCCACGCCGAAGAGGTGGTGGGCTTCGAGCACCTCGAGGGCCTTGTTGACCAGGGACGCCGAGTTGGTAGTGACCACCAGGCCCATGTCCCAGGTGGGGTGCGCCAGGGCCTGTTCGGGCGTGACGTCCTGCAGTTGTGCGCGGGTCATGCCTCGGAACGGGCCGCCCGATGCGGTGAGGATCAGGCGATCGACCTCAACGTCGCTGCCGGAGGCCAGCGCCTGCGCCAGTGCCGAGTGTTCGGAGTCCACCGGGATCATGGGGTGGTCCAGGGGCGAGGCGTCGACGGCGGCGCGCACCAGCGGCCCGCCTGCAATGAGGGATTCTTTGTTAGCCAGCGCCACCTGCGAACCGGTTTTCAGCGCGGCGAGCGTGGGTCGTAACCCGATGGACCCGGTGATGCCGTTGAGCACGACGTCCGCCCCGGCCTGGGCGGCCTCGGTCGCGGCGTCCTCACCGTGGGCGATGCGTGGCGCAAAATCTGTCAGCCCCGCGGCGCGGGCAGCGTCGGCGATGAGCTCTTTGAGGCGCGCGGCGTCCTTCGCGGTGCCAGACGTGCCAACCAGCTCAGCTCGGTAGCTCACCGCTTGCTCGGCCAGGAGCTCGAGCGAGCGGGACCCGGCGCTGAGGGCCACCACGCTTAGGGGCGCGGAGGTATCGTGCGAAGGCACGCCAGCCAGGGAGTTCAGGTGGTCGACTACCTGTAGCCCCTGGGTGCCGATCGAACCGGTGGACCCGAGCAGGGCCACGGTACGCGATCCGCTGAGGAAGTTTTTCAGCTCGTCGGTGAGCCGGTCACGAGAAGAGTCACGGGTGATGGAGGCGCCAAATTTCATACTCACCATTCTACGTTTGGAAGAGTTCTGGAAAGCTAGAACCTTGTTAGAATCCAGGAATGTGCACCTTCTGCGACATCGTTGATGGGAAAATATCTTCGTACAAAATTTTTGAAGATTCCCAGTCTTTAGTTTTTCTAGACATCCATCCTGAGGTTCCGGGCTATATGCTTGCGATACCCAAAAAGCACGTGGTCAATTATTTGGATGCCGATAGTGTTTCACTACTAGCTGTGAATAGAGCAGTTCAGACAGTAGGGCGTCACCTGGTTGAGGTGGCGGGATATGACGGCTTCAATGTTCTCAACGCCAATGGACAAGCCGCGGAACAAAGCGAATTTCACTTACATCTGCATATTCTTCCCCGCCGTCATGCTGATGGATTGAGCGGATTTCCTCAGAGTAAGCGCCGTCCACAACAGGATCTTAGCCAGATGTGGGAATCATTGAAACTACCCACTATGTATGTGTAGAAGGCGGGAGTAAGAACCTCACCCCCGCCTTCACAAATATCTATCCCACGATGTCGTAGCTCTTCAAGCGGTTCTTATCCGCCTTCGAGCTCGAATTCTGCAGACCCAACAACTCGGCGTAGATACCACCGGACCGCGCCAGCTCTGCGGGCGTGCCGACCTCGTCAATGCGTCCATCGCGGAGCGTGACGATGCGGTCCACGGCCGAGATTGTCGAGAGCCGGTGCGCGATGATCAGTGAGGTGCGACCGGCCATCAGTTCGTCGAGGCCCTTCTGGACGGCTCGCTCGGCCTTGGTGTCCAGGGCGGAGGTGGCCTCGTCCAAGATGAGGATGGGGGCGTCCTTGAGGATCGCGCGGGCCACCGCGATGCGTTGCTTCTGACCACCCGAGAGCTTGAGCCCGCGTTCACCGATCAGCGAGTCGTACCCGTCGGCAAAGCCTCGGATGAACTGATCCGCATTCGCCTTGATGGCGGCCTCGCGCACCTCTTCGCGGGTGGCGTTGGGGCGCGCGTAGGCGATGTTTTCGGCGATGGTACCCGAGAACAGCGAGGCGTCTTGGAAGACCATGCCGATCTGAGAACGCAGTTTCTGCAGGTTGCCCTCGACCAGGTTCATGCCGTCCACGGTCACCGAGCCACTGCGCGGATCGTAGAGGCCCTCCAGCAACGACATGAGGGTGGACTTGCCGCCGCCGGACTCCCCCACGAACGCGATCTTCTCACCGCGGCGGATCGAGAGGTCGATGTCGTGCAGGACGTCTCCCTCCCCCTCGTAACCGAAGGTCACGTTCTCGAAGCGGATAATTTCTTGCCCCGGCTCGGCCTTGACCGGTTCGGGCTCCTTTTCGGTCAGTTCGCCCTGGGTCAGAGCAACCGCGCGGGGATCCACCTCGCGTTCCATGACGTCGAAGTAATCCTTGGAGCCGGCGATGGCGCGCTGCGCGGCATCGACCACCCAGCTCAACGAGGTGATGGGTTGCACCGCCATGCCCATCAGCTGGATGAGCAATACCATGTCGCCAATACTGAACTTGCCCTGCAGAGTACGCACAAAGATCAGCAGGTAGAGCAGGAAGAACACGATGTTCAAGAAGGCCAGTCGGTAGACGTCCATCTTGTGCCAGTACCGGGACTGTTGGCTGGTAGTTCCGATGGTGCTGTGGAACAGCTGACGGAAGATGCTCAGTTCGCGACGTTCCTGACCGAAGGACTTCACCACGCGGATCTGGCCGATCACCTCGTTGAAGCGACCCGAAGCGACGTCGATGTCGGCGTTCTTTTCGCCCTCCCACACCTGCCATTTCTCGCTGGTCTTGCTGGTCAACCAGAAATAGACCGGGAAGATGATCAGCAACAAAACCGCCAGCGGCCAATAGTAGATGCCACTGATGATGAGTACCGAAGCCGTGGTGATCAGCAACGATGCGAAGGTGTTGGAGAACATTTGGATGAACCGGGTGATCTCCATGATGGTGCGGTTCAAGCGCGAGACGATCGTGCCGGTGAGCTCTTCGTCGTAATACGACAGCGGCAACGACAGTAGCTTGTCGAAGTAACGCACCGAGAGCATGGTGCGCATACGCTGGCTCATCACGTCACCGAGGTATCCACCGATATTGGTGAACAGGGTGTTCAGTAACTGGGCGACAAGATAGGCTACCGCGAACCAGATGATGACGTTCAGCCCGCGGCCCCAGCCTTCGCCGGAATGCTGCACGACGGCGTCCGTGGCGCCTTTGATGGCGAAGGGCGAGGCCAAGGCGGTGACGGATGTCAGCACCGCGCAGGCCATGATGAAGATGTAGTAGCGGTTGAGTTCTTTGGTGGCTCTGAGGATGCGAAGGATGCTTTTCACGGGAGTCTTTCTGCCGGGTACGAGGTCACTGTATCGCACGAAAAACCCCTCATCGCTCACGCAATGAGGGGTTTATCAGACAGTGGCTGAGCTAACGCTCAGCGTGCTGTGCTTGTGCTAAGACTTAGCGACGGCGACCGGTAACCAAGCCCCAGATGAAGAGCACGATGAGTGCGCCGATGATGGCAGCGATCAGGGTGCCGAAGGAGAAGGTTGCAACGCCGGAGCCGATGCCCAGAGCGGATGCGATGAAGCCACCAACGAATGCGCCTACGATACCGAGGAGCATGGTGACGATGATGCCGCCACCCTGGCGACCGGGCATGATGAGCTTAGCGAGGGCGCCAGCGATGAGGCCCATGATGATCCAACCGAGAATACCCATTTGTTATTCCTTTCGAGAATGTTTGTGCGCGTAGCCGGAAAGCTTACGCCGATCGCTACCCAGTGTACAGGTGGGCATGACCATTAACTAATCTCAAATATGAAATACTTAGATAACTCTTGGATAATCGACAGTTGTCGACAAAAGCGGGTGACCCACGTCGCGCTTTGGGTGACACGAAGTGGGCCACTTCACCCACATCAGTGATCTATTGCACCTTCGGCGCCCACACCGGTGAGGGAGCGGACGTCCATTTCGGACTGCTTGGCGACGTCCTCAGCGGCACCGCCCAGCGAGCCCAGCCATCCCAGCAGGAATGAGGCGGGAATCGAGACGATGCCCGGGTTAGCCAACGGGAAGATCGCGAAATCTGCGCCGGGGATCATCGAGGTCTCCGACCCCGACATCACCGGGGAGAAGATGATCAGCACGATCGAGATCAGCAAACCACCGTACATCGACCACACCGCACCACGGGTCTTGAAACCTCGCCAGTACAACGAGTACAGGATGGTCGGCAGGTTTGCCGATGCCGCAATAGCAAACGCCAGCGCCACAAGGAAGGCCACGTTCTGGCCCTGGGCACCGATACCGCCAGCGATCGAGAGCAAGCCGATCACCACAACCGTGGTCTTGGCCACCTTGATCTCCTGGCGAGGATCGCTCTTACCCTTGCAGATGACGTTGGTGTAGATGTCGTGCGCAAAAGAGGCCGAGGCGGTGATCGCCAGACCGGCGACAACAGCCAAAATGGTCGCGAACGCTACAGCCGAGATCACACCCATGAGCACCGAACCACCGAGGTCATACGCCAACAGCGGGGCGGCCGAGTTGACTCCACCGGGAGCGTTTTTGATGGCGTCCTTGCCCACCAGAGCTGCGGCTCCGTATCCCAGCACCAGGGTGAAGAGGTAGAACAGGCCGATGAGGGTCAGCGCCCAGACCACAGACTTGCGCGCTTCTTTTGCGGTCGGCACGGTGTAGAAGCGCATCAGCACGTGAGGCAGTCCGGCAGCACCGAAGACCAACGCCAGTCCCAAAGAAATAAAGTCGAGCTTGGTGGCCTCTGATTTTCCGTACTTCATGCCGGGTTCGAGAATCTTATGCGTACCGGCCTGGTCTACTGCCGAGCCCAGCAGCTGGGAGAGATTGAATCCGTACATGCCGAGTATCCAGACCGACATCACTGCCACGCCGGCCATCAGCAGGCACGCCTTGATGATCTGCACCCAGGTGGTACCCTTCATGCCGCCGATGAGCACATAGGCAATCATGAGCACGCCCACGATGATGATCACCAGAGACTGCCCCGCCTTGGAGCTAATGCCCATAAGCAACGACACCAGCGCACCAGCACCGGCCATCTGAGCGAGAAGGTAGAACAGAGTCACAGCCAGGGTCGAGATACACGCAGCGATTCGCACCGGACGCTGGCGGAGGCGGAACGAGAGCACGTCGGCCATCGTGAACTTACCGGTGTTACGCAGGGGCTCGGCCACCAACAATAGCGCCACCAGCCAGGCGACCAAGAAGCCAATGGAGTAGAGGAACCCGTCGTAACCCTGGGTTGCGATCGCACCCACGATACCCAGGAAGGACGCCGCGGAGAGGTAATCACCGGCGATGGCCAGGCCGTTTTGCGTACCGCTGAAGGAGCGGCCACCTGCGTAGTAGTCCGCGGCAGTCTTGTTGTTCTTGCTGGCCCGAAGGACCACGATCATGGTGACCAGGACGAATGCCCCGAAGATCGCCATATTAATCCAGGGGCTACCGACCGTTTGGGAATTTTCTGCGGCCACGATAGTGGCAGAAGCATTGAGGTGCTGCATTATGCCCCCTGTCCTGCGGTGCGACGAGCTTGGTCTTCCATAGTCTCGCGCAACGCTTCAGCCTGAGGGTCCAAAGTCTTATTAGCGAAAGACACGTACAGGCCGGTGATGATGAAGGTGGTGACGAACTGCAACAGACCCAGCACCACGCCTAAGTTGATGTTTCCCAGCACCGGGCGCGACATGAATGCGGGAGCGTAGATCGCCAACATGATGTACAGCAGGTACCAGACGAAGAATGCCACCGCGAGAGGAAAGACGAAGGAGCGATGCTTCTTCTTCAACTGGATAAATTCAGGGCTGGACTGGGTGCCAGCGAAGTCAATGAAATCAGTGAAGTTCTGGGGCTCTTGACCGCTCTGAGGGTCAGGCCCTTGTGCGTGGGATGTGTGATGAGGTGCAACAGACGCCATCTCAACCTCCTTCTTAATTGGTTGAGACCTAAACTTACTGTATGAGCCAACTCACACACAAGTGTGACGTAGATTAAATCAACATTCCGGTCACTTGAGATCCAGGATCAGCTTCAGGCAGCGATCCAGAAAAGCATCCACCTGGGTCTCTTCGTAGCACATATCGGTGGTTGCACTGCGGAATACAGCCGAGCGGATGAGGCCGGGGTCAAGTACGTGCTGACTACGGAACATGTCCGAAAGACGGTCGCACAGGGCGTCCACATCTCGCACGTAGTACCCCTTGGTGAGCTTATGGGACGGTCGGCGGAACCGCTTCCCGGCCGCCCGATCCAGACGGCCCATGATCAGCGCGGCCTCAGCCTCCAGCTGGGTTTCCCATTGGTTGCGGTCCACGCTGGAGTAGTAGGCGCGTCGTTCGAACTCGGAGAAGCGATCCTCGACCCGGTCGAGGGCGGCGTCCACATCGGCAGGCAGGTATCCCCCGGCCTGCGCCTCAAAACTCATCGCGCGTATGCTCTCCGAGGTAGCGCCACCGGGGCGCGGGCGTCCAGAACGCAACGCCTCGTAATCCTCGGCCAACTCAGAGAAATATTGATCCACCTGAGCACACGAATATCCCGTGTGGCGGGAAGTCACCGTGGCAAATTCGTTGCGCGAAGGGGCACCCCGATGCTTCATTTCTCATCCTCCGTTCTCAAAGACGTTGGGAGCCACCCGCGATCACACGGGAGGCTCCCCAGCACGCACTCTGTGGTTTACAAAATGCCATTGAAAAGAGTGAACATGACCGAACCGATCGCCAGGCAGAAGACGATGGAATCGAGGCGATCCATCACTCCCCCGTGCCCGGGAAGAATGTTCGACATATCCTTGATGCCAATTTCGCGTTTGACCATCGACTCGGCGAGATCACCCGTGGTAGCTGTAATCACCAGGACGACGGCCAAGAGGATACCGAACCACCAGGGTACCGTCGGCATCACCAGCGAGGCGATGAGCCCCACCGCCATCGACCCGAACATCGACCCGGCGAATCCCTCCCAGGTCTTCTTGGGCGAAATGCGCGGAGCCATCGGATGCTTGCCCCACAACACTCCGGCGATGTAACCCCAGGTGTCGTTGCCGATCGCCATGACCAGGATGAGGAAGATAGCTCCCGCCCCGTGCGGTTCGCGGAACAGCAACAGCGCCAACGCGATCATGAACGGAACCCAGCTCACCGCAAAGATGGAACCCATCACCGACATGATCATGCCGTCTTTGGGCCCGGTCAAGCGCCAAAACATCAGCAAAATCATCGAGGCAACCACGGCGAAGATCAGCCATTGACCTCCACCGACGTAGGCGAAGAACGGCATCACCAGAGCTACCCCGACCGCGGGGATCATCGGGATGCCCATGTCACGCTTGTGGTTGATACCCTGCACTACCTCCCAGGTGCCCACCGCGGCCGCCAAGGCGGCAAACACCACGAGCAACCAAGGGAGGAAGAACAGCCCGACAATGAGCACGGCACCCAGGACGAGGCCCACACCGATGGCCGCTGGGAGGTTTCTCCCGGCCTTAGACGTGGTCCCTGATTTTGTTTGTGTGGGTGTCTGTGCGCTCATCCAGTTAGACCTCGCGCAGTTCGGCTTCCTTGCCCTTGAACAGCTCGTCGATGTGATCCACGTGCTTCTTGGTCAGAGCATCGAGATCCTTCTCGCCGCGGACACCCTCGTCTTCACCGATCTCGCCGTCCTTGACGAACTTATCGATGGCAGACTTAGCGCTACGACGTACGTTGCGCACGGAAACACGAGCATCTTCGGCCTTGTTCGAGACCAGCTTGATGTATTCCTTGCGACGCTCTTCGGTCATTTCGGGCATGACCACGCGGATCACGTTGCCGTCGTTAGCCGGGTTAGCGCCGAGATCGGAGTTGCGCAGGGCATCTTCGATATCGCGCAACGAACCCTTGTCGTAAGGGGTGATGAGGATGGTGCGAGCCTCGGGGGTCTGGAAAGACGCCAGCTGCTGCAACGGGGTGGGTGTACCGTAGTACTCCACGGTGATCGAAGAGAAGAGCGCGGGATTAGCGCGACCCGTTCGGACATTTGCGAATTCGTTTTGGAGTGCGACGATGGACTTATCCATCTTCTCGCCGGCTTCTTTGAGTGTTTCTTCGATCACTGAGGATCGCTCCTTCGAGGTTGACGTTTCCCCGCTGAACAGGGATTGTTTCTTCCTGTTCAGTCTACTGGGGTTCTAAGTGTTGTGACTAATCTTTAGCCGAGATTATGCGGTAACCAGGGTGCCCATTTCTTCACCGAGCAGGGCCTTGGTGACGTTACCTTCGCCCTGCATACCGAAGACGCGCATGGCCACGTTGTTGTCTTTGCACAGCGAGAAGGCGGTCTGGTCCATCACGCGGATATTGCGCTGCAGTGCCTCATCATAGGTCAGGTTGTACAGGCGCTCGGCGTTGGGGTCTTTGTTGGGGTCGGCGGTGTAGATACCGTCCACACCGTTCTTGGCCACCAGCACCTCATCGGCATGGATTTCGAGGGCGCGCTGGGCAGCCACGGTGTCGGTGGAGAAGTAAGGCAGGCCGGCGCCGGCGCCAAAGATAACCACGCGATCCTTCTGCATGTGGCGGATCGCCCGGCGCGGGATGTAGGTTTCAGCCACCTGCGGCATGGTGATCGCGGACTGCACGCGGGTATCAATGCCCGCCTGCTCGAGGAAGTCCTGCAGGGCCAACGAGTTCATGACGGTGCCGAGCATACCCATGTAGTCTGCACGGGAGCGGTCCATGCCTGCCTGCGATAGCTCAGCGCCACGGAAGAAGTTGCCGCCGCCGATCACGATCGAGGTTTCAACCTGGCCCACGGTGGCCGCGATCTGCTCGGCGATGCCGCGGATCACGCCGGTGTCGATTCCGACGCTGCCGCCGCCGAAGACCTCACCGGAGAGCTTCAAAAGGACGCGGCGGCGTCCGGTCTCATCGCGCTGAATGGGGTGCAGGTTGGATTCAGTCATACTGGCCTCCGTAAGGTCGTGGATGATGTACGCTGCGGCGTGTTTGTCTGTAACAGCATACGACAAAGGGAAGCACCGCGTGGGGTGCTTCCCTTTGCACTATGCGATTTGGTGCATACTCACACGATCAGGTGCGAGTGTGTTCTCAGGTTGAGAACGAATTATGCGCCTACGCGGAAGCGGACGAAGCCGGTAGCCTCAGCGCCGTTTTCCTTGAGGACCTGAGCCACAGACTTCGAGGAGTCCTTGGCGAAGTCCTGATCGAGCAGGGTGTTCTCCTTGTAGAAAGCCTTCAGCTTGCCTTCAACGATCTTGGGGATGATCTGCTCGGGCTTGCCCTCGGCAGCTGCGGTCTCCTCAGCAACGCGCTTCTCAGCGTCCACGTCTGCGGCCGGGATGCTCTCGGAGTTGAGGTACTTCGGGGACATCGCTGCGATGTGCACAGCTACGTCGTGAGCAACCTCGTTGGTGTTTGCACCGGAGACAGCCAGCAGCACGCCAACCTGTGCGGGCAGGTCCTTGGAGGTCTTGTGCAGGTAGAGCGATACGTTCTCACCCTCGATGCGGGCGATACGACGCACGACAACCTTCTCGCCCAGCAGTGCTGCGGCGTCGGTGGTCAGTTCCTCAACGGTCTTGCCGTCGATGGACGCTGCGTTGAGCTCCTCCACCGAGGTTGCGTTCGAAGCGATGGCAGCTTCGAGAACCTTGTTGCCGAAGTCGATGAAGGGGTCGGACTTTGCCACGAAGTCGGTCTCGGAGTTGACCTCGACCATGTAGCCGACGCCGTTCTCGGCGCGAGCGGCCACCAAGCCCTCAGCTGCCGCACGGCCTTCGCGCTTGGTGATGCCCTTCAGGCCCTTCACGCGAATGATTTCCTGTGCCTTCTGCTGGTCGCCGTTAGCCTCGTCCAGAGCCTTCTTGACGTCGAGCATGCCTGCGCCGGTCTTTTCGCGCAGTGCCTTGATGTCTGCTGCGGTGTAGTTCGCCATAGTGTGAACTCCTTGTTCGTCTTGACTACAACTCTAGGGTGCCGCTTAGAAGCGGCAGGTAGTGAAAAGACGGCACCCACGCTCGGTATTAGTGGGCGGGTGCCGTCTCTTCACAGCAAGATTATTCAGCCGATGCTTCAGCAGAAGCGGTCTCGGTCTGCTCTTCAGACTTCGACTCGTTCTTCGATGCCTCGTGCTGCTCGAGGAGCTCGCGCTCCCATTCAGCCATGGGCTCTTCGGTTGCGTTGCCCTTGCCGGACTTCTTGTTGTTGCGCTCCAGCAGGCCTTCAGCCACAGCATCTGCAATAACGCGGGTCAGCAGGTTGACGGAGCGGATAGCGTCGTCGTTGCCCGGGATGGGGAATGCGACCTCGTCGGGATCGCAGTTGGTGTCGAGGATAGCCACAACGGGAATGTTGAGCTTGTGTGCCTCGTCAACAGCCAGGTGTTCCTTCTTGGTGTCAACAACCCAGATCAGCGAGGGAGCCTTGGTGAGGTTGCGGATACCGCCGAGGGTCTTCTCGAGCTTCTCGTGCTCGCGACGCAGCAGCAGGAGTTCCTTCTTGGTGAACTGCGAGCCGGCGACGTCGTCGAAGTCGATCTGCTCAAGTTCCTTCATACGCTCAATACGCTTCGAAACGGTCTCGAAGTTGGTGAGCATACCACCGAGCCAGCGGTGGTTAACGTAGGGCATGTTCACGCGGGTAGCCTGTTCAGCAATGGCTTCCTGAGCCTGCTTCTTGGTACCGACGAAGAGAACGGTGCCGCCGTGTGCCACGGTGGACTTCACAGCTTCGTAAGCCTGGTCGATGAACGCCAGCGACTGCTGCAGGTCGATGATGTAGATGCCGTTGCGCTCGGTGAAAATGAAGCGCTTCATCTTGGGGTTCCAGCGGCGGGTCTGGTGTCCGAAGTGAACACCGGAATCGAGAAGCTGGCGCATAGTTACGACGGGCATGTCGTCTCCTTTTGAGGTTGCCGTGCCGACCCCTGATTCCAGGCTAGCCGAACACGCGCATTGTAGTTATCGGTTTACAAGTTGGAGCCTTGGTGCCTCATGGTGGGGGCACCGCTCCCCTGGTAGCGCTCAGAAAGCATGCTTTCTCAGGCCTCATGCCGGCGAGGACGCCGGACCGAAAGTCCCTTCGTCGCGGTCATCTTTCCCGGTGCTAAATAGAGCGGGATAAATAACGAGCGACTTTGCGCTACGCGTTGTCAGATCGGGTTCTCATGCAAAACGTGGGAAGACCGAGGGGATTCGTATGTATGCGTCTCCCCTTGTTCCTCAACTTCTCGCACCGAGAGCGCAAGCTGTTAAGGACAAACTGCAGTGTTCAACTATAGCGTAAATTGTCCCGGTTGTGGAGGTCGCGGCCACCACTTAAACCGGGCTAGACGGTGAGGGTACACGGCGTTAGATTCACCGCTTTTCATTAGTGTGACATCACTAACTTGTGGATAGGTGGTGAATTGGCGGAAATTGCCTAAAGATATCCACAATTTTAGGTAAACAACTCCGCTACGAAGGCCCCCGTGGTCTACTGCAAAGAAACCACCCGCTTAAGCAGAAAGGTTTCTCATGTTTCTCCGCATGCGTTGGGTACTGATCGCGATGGTGTTTGCCGCCACCGGCGTCCTGCCGAATGCCGGAGCGCCACCGAGTTTTGCCGCCGATCGATCCGGGTGGGTTCGCCCCATCGACGGGGAGCTCCACGTGCTCCGAGGATTCGATAAGCCGGCCCAGCGCTGGGACGAGGGCCACCGCGGAGTCGACCTGGCCGCGCCCACCCCGGAGGTTCGCTCCCCTGCCGCTGGAACGGTGGTGTTCGTGGGCAAGGTCGTCGACCGGACGGTGGTGACCGTCGAACACGGTGATGGCAAGAGATCTACCTTCGAGCCTGTGACGCCGCGGGTAATGCGCGGTGACAAGGTGTCGGCGGGGCAGATCATCGCCACCGTTGCAGAAAAGCCCCAGCACTGCCAGCAAAGCTGCGTGCACTGGGGCGTGTATGAGAACCGAGGTAAGGCGAAGACCTATCTCAATCCCCTCGCTCTCCTGGGAGCCGAGGGGCCGAGCATATTGTTACCGGTGGGGTCAGACTTCAGCGCCTGATTTGAAATGGTAGGGGGTGCGGGACTTGAACCCGCGACCAAGGGATTATGAGTCCCCTGCTCTAACCAGCTGAGCTAACCCCCCGCGTCCACCGCGCAATCGGCACCGGCAGACCCCTCAAGGTTACCGGAGACCGCCGCTGAACACGAAATTCCCTCCCGTGCCGTTACGAACGGTCCAACCCCGCCACGAAGCGGTCGTAGAGCTCGTTGGAGGTGTAGAGGGATTCGAAAGTTTCCCAGGTTTTCTGCGCGGCGTGTTTCTTCACCATCTCGTGGCTCACCGTGCCCATCCTGCGACGCTCGGCGGGCGAGAGCAGAAGCACCTGGGCAAGACGCTGCGCCAAGTCGCTCGAGTTACCCGGTTCGAAGAGAAAACCGTTTTCCCCCTCGCGTACCAGGTGCGGCAAGGCCAACGCGTTAGCCAGCACCAGCGGCTTCGAGGCGCTCATCGCCTCCAGCGTGACCAGCGATTGTAGCTCGGCGGTGCCGGGCTGACAGAAAACATCAGCGCGCAGGTATCCGGCACGGAGTTCTTCGTCGGAGACATACCCCAGGAACTTCACCCGGTCGTAGACCCCGCATTCGGTGGCTTTGGCCTGCAGTTTTTCGAGAATCTCCCCCGTGCCGGCGACCTCGAGGACCACCGTGTTCAGCTCCTGCGGCAACTTCGAGACGGCCTCGATCAACACATCGATGTTCTTCTCGATCGCCAGACGACCGGCGAAGAAGATCCGCAGGTGCTCGGGATCGGAGGGAATGCTCTCGTTAGCGTGCAATTCGTAGTCGGAAGACTGAATGCCGTTGGAAACAGGGATGACGGGCCGGCGGAAGTGCCCCGATTCCTTCATCGCCTTGGCTGCGATGGGAGTGGGAGTGGTGACCACGTCGGCGCGTTCTAAGATGCGACGCATATCCCCCCAGCTAAAGCGGGCGAACGCATCATTGAACCAGCGCGGGAAAGGCAAGAACGGGTCGAGGTTCTCGGGCATAAAGTGGTTGGTCGCTACGATGCGGATCCCCCGCCGCTTGGCTTGTAACACCAGCACACGGCCCACGATGTAGTGGCACTGCACGTGCACAACGTCCGGACGAACCCGGTCAAGTAGGCGCCCCACCTCGGCCCAGATGCCCCAGGGGGTGCAGATGCGAATGTAGGGGTGAGTGGGAGGCCGATAGGAGAACAGGCGATGTTCCACGATGCCGTCAACCACCCGGTCTTCGGTCTTTTTCTCATCGGGGTTAGCGGCAACCACGTGCACCTCATGCCCACGCTCGTGCATCGCCTGGGCTAAACGGTGACCGAATTGTGCCGCCCCGTTGATGTCGGGCGGATAAGTATCTGCGCCGATCAGGATCTTCAGGGGTGCGGTTGTGGTCATCAGTGGGCCCTTTTGCATACTCGAAGCGGATACGAGGCGATGATCAGAAACTGATTGTCCCACCACGGTGGGCGTTAAAAAGAATCTTTCTCACTTGAGCCTACCCGGCGCGCGGTGTGTTCATCAAACGCACCGTAGATAAACTGAGGCCCCGCAACCGAAAGGTTACGGGGCCTCAGGAGAAAATGTTTTTATCGGCGGATGAGCTTGCCGAGGAAAACGAAGAATGCGCTAACCGAAGCTGCCAAAGTGGCGAAGGATCCCCAGCGGGCCTTCAACAACTCGGGGTTGGTAGCGTTCTTGCCCAGCACACGACCGCGGTCGGCCAGGTGGTTGGGGGTGGCAGATGCGGAGGTCTTAGCCGCACCGACCAGACCGTTAGCATCGCGCTTAGCGGTGTTCGAGTAGGTGTCGATGTCGTCACGTAGCGACTTCAGGTGTTCGCGACGCTGCTCGGTGCGTAGCTTCAGGCGCTCCTCGCTGGTTGCGGCACCATCGTGCTCGTTTTCCTTCTCTTCGCGCTTAGCGGCTTCTTCCTTAGCCTTCTTCTGCTCAGCCTTCTTGGCTTCCTTCTCCTCCTGCTCGCGCTTGACGCGTGCGGCAGTCATGTCGGAGCCCTTCTTCAGAACACCGAGGTCGTAGAGGATACCGAAGATAGCAGACTCAGGCTTCAGCGGGAGCTGCTTCTTGATCATCTTCATAGCAACCAGACCGCAGATAGCGGCGAGGATGAGGAAGAGCAGTGCTACCAGCAGAGCTGCCAGCCATGCTTCCATGATCTTGCCGAGGCCGAGAATAGCCGCGGAGATCAGGGCGATCAGCATGCACAGAGCGAAGATCGCGGCAACAGCACCCACTGCGGCACCCTTACCCATCGACTTGCCCTTATCGACCATTTCCAGCTTTGCGAGCTGAACTTCGTCCTTGAGCTGCTTGGGGGTCAGGCGGGTGAGCACCTTAGCCGCGTCGGCGGTGTTGGTGACCGACGACTTCAGCCCCACGAATGCGGACTTGATGCCCGACGTGGGGGTACGGCGTTCATAGAACTCGTCAGCGCGAACGCTTTCGGGTCCGGGGTTAACGTGTTCGTTCATACCCTTTACTTCTCCAAAATTGAGTGTGCTTTTAGTTACCAAGTGTAACAGTAGAGGTTTTTACAAGGCCGACAATACCGCACGCGGCAAGTAAATTTTGTTCTATTTCGAAAAGTCTAGAGAAACAAAAAACCGGTTCCCGTAGGAACCGGTTTTACTGCTGCTCCCCCGACTGGACTCGAACCAGTAACCCTTCGATTAACAGTCGAATGCTCTGCCAATTGAGCTACGGGGGAATAATCCCGTTACAACGTTTTCTCCGTCGCAACGAGTAATTACTTTACACAGTCTCCTCGCAGCTCGCAAATCGGAATCCTATGACGTCACTCACAGGCTAGTTTTGGCCCTCCATGATGGAACGTCTACGGTGCTCCAGCTCGAGAAGTTGCTGTTGCACAGCATTGAAAGCATCAGGCTCAGCCTGAACATTAATACGCTGCAGCTGCATCAAGAGGTCAGACTTCTCCCGATCGATCTGCAACTGCAAGATGTGGTTGACGATTCCGTGAATATAGCGAGCCAACTCCGACTCCTTCGCCAAGACCGGAGCCACCGTCAGTTCGGCCAACAACCCGTGGGCCTGCTCATCGGTGTGGGATCGGATCGCGTTCACCCAGTTCACCCCCGGTTGCGGAACCATTTCGGCCGCCGCACCCACGATTCCCTCAGCAATGGCCTGATGCATGTCATACCGGAAGCGCGATTTTGCCAACTCTTGCCACTGCGGCACCGACAGAAAATGGGGGTGTTGCACGATGATCGTCAGCGCCTGATGTTCAGCCCGCGCCACCGGATCCCGCATGTCGGGGCGTTCGAAGCGCGGCTCGGGCGCCGGTAACGAAGACGCGGCGTCCTGAGCTGTCTCTTGCTCCCGGGCACGGTCGCGATACGAGGGTTGCGGGTTGCGCAGGGCGTAGTCGACCGCCGACTGCACCTCGGCGGTATCGATGCCCAGCCAGCCCGAGAGTTCTCGAACATAGGCGGGGCGCAGGGTGCGGTCCTTGATCCCGGCGACGATCGGGGCGGCCGCGCGCATCGCCCGTACGCGCCCTTCCAGCGTGTCGAGGTCGTAGTTGCGGATCGTGGCGTCCAACGCGAACTCAAAGAGAGGACGCTTGTGTTCGATCAGCGACCGCACGGCGGCATCACCGCGAGCCAGTCGAAGGTCGCAGGGATCCATGCCGTCTTTTGCGACGGCCACGAAGGTCTGCGCCACGAACTTTTGGTCTTCCTCAAAGGCGTGTAGTGCCGCTTTCTGCCCCGCGGCGTCCCCATCGAAGGTGAAGATGACCTCTCCCCCGGAACCGTCATCGGAGATCAAGCGGCGCACGATCTTGATGTGACCGGCCCCGAACGCGGTGCCGCACGTTGCCACGGCGGTATCGATGCCGGCCAGGTGCGCGGCCATGACGTCCGTGTACCCCTCGACCACCACGATCTGCTTCTTCTTGGCGATATTGCGCTTCGCGAGGTCCAGCCCGTAGAGCACCTGGGACTTCTTATACAGCTGTGTTTCGGGAGTATTGAGGTATTTCGGCCCCTGGTCGTCGTCGAAGAGTTTGCGCGCTCCGAAACCGATGGTCTCACCGGCGATGCCGCGGATGGGCCAGATAAGTCGGCCGCGGAACCGGTCGTAGAGGCCGCGGTTACCCCGCGAGAACATCCCGGTGGCCTCGAGCTCTTCTTCCGTGAAGCCCTGCGACCGCAGGTAGCGCAAGAGGTGATCCCAACCGCGCGGCGCGAACCCGACCCCAAATTGCCGAGTGGAGCGAGGGTCGAATCCGCGAGCGCCCAGGAATTTCTGGGCTTCCCGCGCGGCCGGGGTGTAGAGGTTGCGTTGGAAGAATTCGGCGGCAACCTTGTGGGCGTCGAGTAGGCGCTGGCGGCGTCCGATCTCTTCGCGGCTGACACCGCTACCGGCCTCGTAGTGCAACTCGTAGTTGATGCGGGCGGCGAGTTTCTCCACGGTCTCGGTGAAGGAGGTGTGGTCCATCGCCATGACGAAGGAAATGACGTCGCCCGATTCGCCGCACCCGAAGCAGTGGTAGGTGCCCATTTGGGGGCGCACGTGGAAGGACGGGGTGCGTTCGTCGTGGAAGGGGCACAGACCCTTGAACGAGCCGATGCCGGCGCCCTTGAGGGTTACGTATCCTTCGACGATTTCGCGGATGTCGGTGCGCGAGCGCACCTCATCGATGTCTTCGCGTTTGATGAGTCCAGCCACGCCCATTAGTTTAGCGAACGTTGTCTAGTCGGCTCCCCAGAGCGGCTTGTCCCCGAGCATCCAGTGGGTGCCGTTGATGCGGTTGTACAGAGCAACCGCCGAGCGGTCCGTCAGCGAGGCGACCTGGTCGATGACCAGGCGCAGGCGGGCCGCTTCGTCGTGCGGGCCCAGCTCTCGCATATCGGCGCGGAAGACCGGGTCGAGGTAGCCGGGGTTCTCCATGAGCGCCTCGACGAGCAGGTGCAGAATCTCGTGCTGGTTCTCGTAGTGCGGTTGCGCGTCGCGAACCGTCATCACGAACGCGGTGGCGATACCTTTCATCACGGCGATCTCGTGCTCGGTCTCTTCGGGTACGATCAGCTGCGCCGAGTATCGGGTGAGCGGACGGTCGTTGCCGTATTGCGCGCGGGTTGCCTCCATGGAGGTCGCGGCGAACCGGCCGATCAGTTTTGAGGTCAGCGCTTTGAACGCTGCCATGGACGCGCGGGTTCCGCTCATGTACGGCACCCACTCATCCAGGGCCTCCAGTCGGCTCAGCGCGGCGTCCACTTCGGAATCCTCCACGCCGGGTAGGTACCACTGGCGGGTCTTTTCGAAGACCTTGGCGCGTTCGGTCGCGTCGCGGAGCTGACCCAGTTGCACGTGGGTGCCGAAGACGGCATCTTCGACGTCGTGTACGGAGTACGAAATGTCGTCGGCCAGATCCATGACCTGAGCTTCCATGCACTTCTGGGTGGGCGCGGCCCCGGCGGCCTCGGCGTCGGCGCGGAACCAATCGAAGACGGGGCGGTCGTCCTCGTAGACGCCGAACTTGCGGTTGGGGCGCCCGTCGGGGCGGGCCGGAGCCACGGACGCCGTCCACGGGTACTTGCACGTGGCGTCCAGGGTGGCGCGGGTCAGGTTGAGACCGGCAGAGCCGCCGTCGTGGCGGATGAGCTTGGGCTCGAGACGGGTCAGCAGGCGCAGGGTCTGCGCGTTGCCCTCGAACCCGCCGATGTCACGGGCAAGCTCATTCAGTGCGGTCTCGCCGTTGTGGCCGAAGGGCGGGTGGCCGATGTCGTGGGAAAGGCAGGCGGTGTCGACCACATCGGGGTCGCAGCCGAGCATGTGCCCGACCTCGCGGCCGATCTGCGCGACCTCCAGCGAGTGGGTCAGGCGGGTGCGCACGAAGTCGTCGGTGTCTGGATCCATGACCTGAGTCTTGGCACCCAACCGACGTAGCGCAGATGAATGCAAGACACGGGCACGGTCGCGTTCGAACGCCGAACGGTAGATGTTGCGGTGGTGTTCGGGCACCCAGCGTTCGGCGTCACGGTTGCTGTACCCGGGGGTGCGGGCGACCTCGATGCCGTCGACCAAGCCGTCAGAAGATTCTCGATTAGCCACCGGAGACATCCAATTCAGCGTCGACCAGGCCCAGGCGTTCGGCGTCGCCCAACACGCGTGAGTTCAGCCAGCCGTCGGGCAGG
Organism: Rothia sp. LK2588; assembly: GCF_040946465.1. Taxonomy (NCBI): domain Bacteria; kingdom Bacillati; phylum Actinomycetota; class Actinomycetes; order Micrococcales; family Micrococcaceae; genus Rothia; species Rothia sp. LK2588. Next base: position 116,250 of record NZ_JAYWLS010000004.1, read on the forward strand.
TGCGGTTTCTTGGGGTTGCCGGCGCGGCCGCGCGGGCCCTCGACGGCCTCGCCGGGGTAGCCGATGGAGTGGTCCAGCTCGGAGAGGTATTCGCGGAAGGAGGCGAGGTCGGGAACCGTCGCCATCTTCTGGCGTAGCTGGCCGCCGACCGGGTAACCGTGGAAGTACCACGAGACGTGCTTGCGGATCTCGCGCAGGCCCTTACCCTCGTCGCCGAAAGTTTCGACGAGCAGTTCGGCGTGGCGGTAGATCATGTCGGCCACCTCGGAGACCCCGGGCTTGAAGCGCTTTTCGGAACCTTCGAAGGCCTCCTGCAGGTCGCCGAACAGCCAGGGGCGGCCCTGGCAACCGCGGCCCACCACGATGCCATCCACCCCGGTCTGCTCGACCATGGCGATTGCGTCTTCGGCGGAGAAAATATCACCGTTGCCCAGCACCGGAACGTCGGGGATGGCCTCGCGTAGATCGGCGATGGCCTTCCAGTCGGCTTTGCCGGAGTAGTGCTGTTCCATGGTGCGCCCGTGTAGGGCGATGGCGGCCACACCGGCGTCGCGGGCGATCTTGGCCGAGTCGAGGAAAGTCAGGTGGTCGTCGTCGATACCCTTGCGCATCTTGACGGTGACCGGAATGTCGTTGCGGGATGCCTCGCGCACGGCAGCCTGGACGATGGCGGTTAAGAGGTCGGTCTTCCACGGCAGGGCGGAGCCGCCGCCGAGCTTAGTGACTTTCGGGACGGGGCAACCGAAGTTGAGGTCGATGTGGTCGGCGCGGTCTTCTTCGACCACCATGCGCACGGCCTTGCCGACGTTCACGGCGTCCACGCCGTAAATCTGAATGGAACGGATGGCTTCGTCGTCATCGTGTTCGATGATGCGTAGCGACTCCGGGCGGCGCTCGACCAGTGAGCGCGCGGTGACCATTTCGGTGACGTAGAGCCCTCCCCCGTATTCGCGGCAGAGGCGGCGGAATGCTTTGTTGGTGACGCCGGCCATCGGCGCGAGCACGACGGGTACATCCACGGTGTGCTTGCCCAGCTGCAGCGGCGGCAGTTTGAGCTGCTTGGTCTTGGGGGGTTCAACGGTTTCAGTCACGGTGTAATTTTCGCATATTTGCCGAATACCCGCGGATTGGTTTACTCACACTCTCAATAAAGTGTGCGCCTGAAAATTTTTCTTGACATCCGCACATTTGTAAGAGAAAGTGTGTAATGTAAATAATTCTTGACTAAAACACAAGGAGGCACCGATGGACGACACCGACCCGCTACTACTTCGACTACGCTCGGCACAGCAAGATGTCGAACTCGCCACCCAGCATCTCGAGGACGCAGTGGGCGCCGCCCGCACAGCAGGTGCAACCTGGCAACAGATCGGCTCGGTTCTCGGCGTCAGCAAACAGGCTGCCTCCCAGAAATACCAGAATCAGGCAACCGCCACCCCGCAGGCCTTGGATCACATCCAACGGGAGCTCAATGCCAGGGCCGAGGAACTCTTCGCCGCGGTTTCCCGCTCCGATATCGAGGCGGCGCACGACCTCATGACGTACGCGACCGCGCGACTGCTCTCCAAACGGAAGATCCTCAAGACCTGGCAGGCGGTCACCGATGCAGTGGGTGAACATTTGAAGATTCAGCGCACCGTCATTGAGCAATCCGGCTCCCAGAACGTTCTGACCTATCGGCTCAAACACCAGCACGGCGAACCGGTCGGTCAAATCACATTCAATTCCCGCACCAAAATCACAGGATGGGTGATCTACCTTGACGACTCAGCAGAACTTCCCTGGTAACCACACCTCCGCCCCCTCCCCCTACATCGAGCCTCACCACGCCCGCAGCAAGTGGCTAACAGTGGCGCTCTGGGGTGTCTATGCCGCGCTAGCCTTCTTGACATGGGGGTGGTGGCACCAGTCATCGGAAGATCAGGAGCAGGCACGCCTGATCTTTACGGCCGTTTCAACGCTTTCTTTCGCGGTCGGCAACGTTTTTGCCCTGATAGACACGCGGAAAAACACGCCGTGGATCGCCTGGCGCCCTGCATACACGGCGGTAGGAATCGCGGCAGCCCTGTTCTTGGGTTGGCTCTTTAATTCCCTGGCCACCGGAGGGATCTTCGGCATCTGTGCCATCATTTTGATGCGGGCTTTGTACGGCCCATCTGAATCCAAGCGTCAACGCACAGCCAAAGACATCGGAGTCTAGACCATGGACGACCTGCGTCTCGAGAGAATCCTACGTGCCGTGGAGTGCGTTCCAGCCGGTCATCTGGCCACCTACGGTGACATCGGCAAGGTGTGCGGCGAGAGGCCGCGCGTGGTGGGCTGGGTGCTCTCCCAGTGGGGCGAGAACGTGAACTGGTGGCGCATCTGCAACGCCCGCGGGGAGATCCCCGGACACGCAGAAGCCGCCCGGGGCAAGTGGGCCGAAGAAAACATCGGCACCACCCCGGACGGCTCCCGCACCTTATTGGCGGATCATCGGGTCGATCTCACTCACCTGACCTCCGCGTGGGAGGCGGCGGTCGCAGAACTACCCGAAGACTCCACCGGCTAGGACTAACCGCTGACCGGTTACGGGGTCGGGCGTCCGCCGGTCAGGCCGAGGGTCTCGCCGGAGACGTACGAGGCCTCTTCCGAAGCCAAGTAAACGTAGGCGCCGGCGATCTCGGCGGGCTGGCCAGCACGGCCGAGCGGGGTGTCCTGACCGAAGGTCTGCAACTTTTCCTGCGGCTGACCGTAGCTGGGCTGCAGCGGGGTCCAGAACGGACCGGGTGCCACCGCGTTCACACGGATGCCGCGGGGTCCGAGCTGCTGAGCCAGGCCCTTGCTCATGGTGTTCATGGCAGCCTTGGTCACCGCGTAGTCGACCAGGGTCTCGCTGGGATCGTAGGCCTGGATCGACGAGGTGAAGATGATGGACGAGCCCGGCTTCAGGTGCGGAACCGCGGCGCGGGTCACGCGGTAAGAAGCGTAGACGTTAGCCTTCATGGTCGCGTCGAAGTCCTCGTCGGAGAGGTCTTCGATGGACTCGTGCCACACCTGCTTGGAGGCGTTGTTGATCACGATGTCGATACCGCCGAAAGCCTTAACGGTCTCTTCGACAATCTTCTCGCACTGCTCCTTCTCGCGCAGGTCGCCGGGCAATGCCAGGGCCTTGACGCCTTCCTTTTCGATGAATCCGATGATGCGCTGAGCGTCGGACTCTTCGGCGGGCAGGTAGGAGATCGCTACGTCTGCGCCTTCACGGGCGTAAGCGATCGCCACAGCCGCACCGAGGCCGGAGTCGCCACCGGTGATCAGTGCCTTGCGGCCCTTGAGGCGGCCGTGGCCCACGTAACTTTCTTCGCCCAGGTCGGCCAGGGGCTCGAGCTTCGAATCGAGACCGGGTTCGGGCTGGGTCTGCTTCGGAGGAGCAATCTTTTCGTACTTGGTCCGGGGATCGATGAGTTCAGACATGAAAACTCCTTCTGGATCTATAGGTTGAGTCTGTTAGTGGATACAAAGACTCCCCCACCCCGTGTGAGGAGTGAGGGAGTCTTTTCTTACGTCATGCTAGCTTGCGCTAACCGACGTAATGATTAGAGGCGACCCTTGCGGTCAGCGTCGTTGCGAGCGGTGGTGTCGTCACCCTCAACAACGATTTCTTCCTTGTGAACCTCACCGGAGACGCGCTCCTTGTCGGTGTGAACTTCCTTGGAGACGTTCACGCGCTCGGTTGCAACGGTGTCAACGGAGACGTTCGGACGCTCTTCGTAAGCGGTCACAGTGACGTCTTCGTTCTTCTCGTCGAAGTTGTGGTGGGTCGAACGAGCCTCAGCCGAGTTGGGGTCGATCTTCTCGCGCTCAACGTGGATCTCTTCACGGCGAACGGGAACCTCAACGGTCTCGGTGTCGGTGTGAACAACCTTGCGCAGGCGAACGCGACCGGTCTCACGAGCGGTTGCTGCGTTGTCAACGCGCAGGCGCTCTTCGTGAGCAACGACGTCGCCGTCGCGACCCTCGTGACCAGCATGTGCGTGGTGATCGCGGTCAGCATGCTCGTGGCGATCGCGATCCAGGTCTGCGCCTGCACCTGCAACACCTGCGGTACCTGCTGCGGTGCCGCGGTTGTTGTCGTAACCGGTGTGAGCGGTGTTGTTGTTCAGCGAGTAGTACTCGTAGAGGCGCTGCTCTTCCTCGGGGGAGAGTTCGCCGTCTTCAGCGATGTTCGGTGCGTCCTTGACGAATTCCTTGGTGTAAGGAACGGTGACGTCGTCGCCGTTGAACTTAGCGTCGTTCACGGGAACGAAGGATTCGTTGGTACCGAAGAGACCGGTGTTGACGGTCACGAAGGTGGGCTGAGCCGAATCAGCGTCAACGTATACAACGCCGACCTTACCGATCTTCTCACCATCGGTGCCGAAAACGGTGCTACGACGGAGCTGTTCAACAATGTTCTGAGTCATTATTTCGATCCTTATCTCTGTTAGCGGATTGATACTGAAACGGAGGCCGATCTACACGATCATGCCTGCGTTCTGACGCATCGACCACGACAATCATAAGCAGACATATTTTTTTGATGCAACCATCAAATCGCCATGAAACTGGGTGTCACCTGGGAGTGATCCCAACAACAGAGCTAGTAAGGTATGCCTGAAAAACCCCGGAATCCCTTGCAGAATCACGGTTGACCAAAGTTCAAATAACTTTCCAAATCAAATAATAAAAATTTGAAAATTATTTTCCTAGAATATTGCGCCGCAATCTCCGCACCCCCAACCATGCTTGTGGTAAGAGCTACTGATCGCTGACCATCACCTCGGCCCGATGAAGGATTTTGGCCGATCCCATCTTGACCAGCGGGTTCATCATCGTCTGCAGATCAGCCATGGACTCCTGTACCTCGATCGTGACCGGGTACTGAGCCACCAACAGAGACAACAGCTGCATGATGGCCTCGCGCGCACCGGCATAGTCGAAGTCGTACCCCAGCACCACTTCGGTGGCGTGATCCTCCGGCATCTCAAAGCCCGGAAGGTCGGCTTGCATCGGCCGGTAAGATACAGCGAAGGCCACAATCGGTGCCTTCTTTCCCGTTTTCTGAGCCTCTTGAATTCCATCCCGCAAGACCAAGGCACCGTAGGCCTCGGCCTCGTCCGACAAAAAGATACGGTTCACACGCCCGATCGACTGCTCCGCCGGCGGATCCCATTGATGCGATCGACGATAGAACTCCCAAAAAGCCTGCGTCAGCTCTACCGAACCGGTCGCGCTGTCTTCGACCGCCTGGGTGGGACGATCGTCCTCGTCCACGCGCAGAGGCACGGGCGGCACTCCGCCCGCCTCGACGCGGACGGTATCAATGTGCTGCACGGTCTCGAAACCCTGAGCGGACGCGAACTGGCGGCCACCGGAGTCAGAGATCACCTTGGCGCGCAGAGACGTCACGCCCGAGGGCGCCTCGCCGGCCGCCTCGCGCAGGCGACGCAGCAACTCCGAGCCCAGCCCCTGGCGACGGTGGTCTTCGGCGACCTCGACGTATACCCACAGATGATGATCGTGCAGAGAAGACTCGTACACCGTGCCGGCAGCCACCGGAATGCCCTGGTGCTCAGCCACCAGCGTCCGCGAAAATGGCTCCCCCTCGTTATCCGCCGTCAACAAACCCCGGAAGGCCTCTTGCTGGGGATCTTCAGCGTCTTTCCACAACTGAAGCAACTGAAGATCGTCGCCTTCTTGCCACGGGCGAAAAGTGTAATCCTGCACCGATAAAAACCTTTCTCAGCTCTAGTGTGTCTACACCTTATCCCATCCTCGCAACGGTCCCGCGGTGGGGTATCTCGGTCTAGAAAGACCATTCAAGCGAGGTTGTTCACCCAAAAGTCAATCGACACTCGGCAAGGCCCCCTTGTACGCTCACAGAGTCTGACTAGGCTTGATGTCTATGAGTACTCCCTCCCCATTCCTGCCCAAGCCCACTTTGACCAGCAGACTCATCGAACTCCGCCCCTTTGACGACGAGGCGATCACCGCCATATTGGAGATCCTCGCCGACCCCGTCGTCCTCATGAAAACCGGCTCCGTACACTCCGAAGGGGCCGCGCACGTGCCCCACTCCATAGAGACCTATCGGCGCTGGTACCACACCCGCAACGAACAACCCGATCGCCTCGATCTCGCGATTTGGGACAAGCAACGGCAAGAATACGTTGGCGAGGTCGTCTTCAACGAATACAACGGGCTCAACCGCTCGGTGAACTACCGCATCGCCATCGGCGAGCGCGGTCGCGGCCGCGGCTTGGGCACCGAAGCAACACAGCTGATGATCAACTACGGTTTTCAGGACCTCAATCTCAACCGAATCGAACTGGAAGTCTACGAATTCAACGAGCGGGCCCGCTACGTTTACACGTCGTGCGGTTTCGTCACCGAAGGACGCCGCCGGCAGGCTTTGTATTACAACGGCGAGTTCCACGACGCGCTGATTAAGTCGATTATCCGCAGCGAATGGGAAGAGAACCGTTCGCTGGCCGCCATGCACACGGCGAAGATCCCGAAGGTGACGTTGTAACCCATCACTCTCGGGTCTCGCCTGCGCATAAAGAAGCGGCGGTCTCCCCTGCCGGGGAGACCGCCGCTGAATTGTCTACTGACGAGCTAGCGAACCAGTTTGCCTGCCAGGTACGAGGTGACCTGGTCCAGGCTCACACGCTCCTGAGCCATGGTGTCGCGTTCGCGGATCGTGACCGACTGATCTTCGAGGGTGTCGAAGTCGACGGTGATGCAGAACGGGGTGCCGATCTCGTCTTGACGGCGGTAGCGGCGACCGATAGCACCGGAGGTGTCGTAGTCGATGTTCCAGTTCTTGCGTAGTTCATTCGCCAGCTTCTCGGCGGTCGGAGTCAGCTCCGCCTTCTTCGACAGCGGCAGCACGGCGGCCTTGACCGGGGCCAGGCGCGGGTCGAGCTTGAGCACGGTGCGCTTGTCGACGCCGCCCTTGGTATTGGGTGCTTCATCTTCGACGTAGGCGTCGACCAAGAAAGCCATCATCGAGCGGGTCAGGCCGAAGGAGGGTTCGATGACGTAGGGAACGTAGCGTTCACCGGATGCCTGGTCGAAGTACTCGAGTTTGGTGTTGGAGTGTTCGTTGTGCACACCGAGATCGTAGTTGGTTCGGTTGGCCACGCCCATCAGCTCGCCCCAGGGGTTGCCCTGGAAGCCGAAGTTGTATTCGAGGTCGATGGTGCCGTCGGAGTAGTGCGCGCGGTCTTCTGCCGGCACGTCGAACTTACGCATGTTGTCGGGATTGATACCGAGGTCAACAAACCAGTTCCAGCAGTCCTCGACCCACTGGTCGAAGTGCTGCTGCGCCTCGGAGGGGTGCACGAAGTATTCGATCTCCATCTGCTCGAACTCGCGGGTGCGGAAGATGAAGTTACCGGGGGTGATCTCGTTGCGGAAGGCCTTACCGATCTGGCCGATACCGAACGGAGGCTTCTGGCGGGAGGCGGTGACCACGTTGTTGAAGTTCACGAAGATGCCCTGAGCGGTCTCGGGGCGCAGGAAGTGCAGGCCCTCTTCGTTATCGACCGGGCCAAGGAAAGTCTTCATCAGACCGGAGAAGTTCTGCGGTTCGGTCCACTGGCCTTTGGTGCCGCACTTGGGGCAGTTGATGTCTGCCATGCCGTTCTCCGGCTCTTTACCGTGCTTCTCTTCGTAGGCCTCGATGAGGTGGTCCTGGCGCAGGCGGGTGTGACACGAGAGGCATTCCACCAGCGGGTCGGTGAAGGTCGCCACGTGGCCCGAGGCCTCCCAGACCTGCTTGGGCAGGATGACCGAGGAGTCGAGGCCGACCATGTCCATGCGGGAGCGCACGAAGGTCTGCCACCACTGCTGGCGGATATTTTCTTTTAGTTCGGCACCGAGCGGGCCGTAGTCCCACGCGGAGCGGGTACCACCGTAGATTTCACCCGCCTGGAACACGAAGCCGCGGCGCTTGGCCAGGGTGATGACGTTGTCGAGTGTGGACTTAGCTGCCATGGTGTCTCCTCATTGCCCCGCCGCTGGATGCGACGTGCTGGGGTTTGGTGTTCGTTAGCGCGCGCACCCATCACACGGGGTGCGTCTCACCAGATTACCGTAACCGCACGCCGCGTCGTTATCCCGGGCAGTGCGCCGTATCGCGGGTGCGGGGCAGCCCACTAGACTGAGAGCATGAGTGAAGTTGAAGAAGTGTTTATTCGCGACGAGTCCATCCGACTGGGCCAATTCCTGAAACTGGCGAATATGGTCGAGAACGGGGTGCACGCCCGCGAGGTCATCCAGGACGGCCTGGTGCAGGTCAACGGAGAGATAGAAGAAGCCCGGGGCAAACAATTGCACCCGGGCGATGAAGTCACCTTCGACGGCGTCAGCCTCAAAGTAGCGACCGACGCCGTCTAGGGACGGTTAGACGTTGTTGCGCTCCTTGAACCGCTTGATCACGGTGGCCAGGAGCACCAGCGCCATCAGCGTGTAGATGGTCAAGGTGATCGGGCCCGCGATCAACACGGAGGCGTCGCCGTCTGCGGCAGTCAGCGCATCACGGACGCTGGTTTCGGCCAGCGGCCCCAGCACCATGCCGATGATCAGCGGGGCCAGCGGGTAGTCGTTCATTCTCATCAAGAATCCGATCACGCCGATGGCCAACACGATCAGCAGGTCGAAGATCGAGTTAGAAACCGCGTAAATACCCAGGCCGCAGAAGACGGTGATCCCCGCGTAGAGGTAGTGGTGCGGGATCAGCAACAGTTTCGCCCAGACCATGGCGAAGGGCAGGTTCACGGCCAGCAGCACCACCATGGCGATGAAGAAGCTGGCCAGCAGCGCCCAGACGAGTTCCGGAGCGCGCTCGAAGAGCAGCGGGCCGGGTTGCAGACCGTACTGACGGAACGCCCCGAGCATGATCGCTGCGGTAGCCGAGATCGGCAACCCCAGAGCCAACAACGCGCCCATGGCCATGCCCGTGGTCGCGTTACCAGCCGCTTCCGGGGCGGCCAGGCCGCGGATCGCACCCGTTCCGAAGCGCGGGGTGGCGCGGCGGGCGTCCAGCTTGCGCTCGGCGCCGTAGGCCAGGAAGGTCGGGATGTCGGCGCCACCGGCGGGAATCGCGCCGAAGGGCAAACCGATCAGGGTGCCGCGTAACCAGGCCGGTGCGGCCTCTTTAATCTCAGCTCGGGAGAGCCAGGGGCGCCCCTGCGGGCGAATCATCCGCCCGGATTGGTGATGACGCGCGATCGCGGCCTGATGAATCACCTCGCCCAGCGCCAGCACCGCCACGGTCACCGTCACCAGTGAGATCCCGTCGAAGAGGTGGGTCGAACCCATCGTGAAGCGGGGCACGCCCGTGACCGCATCGATACCGATCACCGCGATACCCAGGCCAAACAACAGGGATAGCAGTCCCTTAATCGCCGAGTCGGTGACCACAGAAGAAGTAGCGACGAAAGCGAACAGCGCCAGAGCGAAATACTCGGCAGGGCCGAAGTTGGTCGAGAACTCGGCCAACAGCGGAGCGAAGAACACCACCACGATGGACGAGATGAACCCGCCGATGAACGCGCCAATGGCGGCCACCGCGAGCGCCTGCGCGGCGCGTCCTGATTTCGCCATGCGGTGCCCCTCATAGGTGGAGGCGATCGCCGAGGCCTGCCCCGGGGTGTTCATGAGGATGCCCATGGTCGAATCCCCGAAGAGACCGCCGAAGTAGACGCCCGAGAACATGATGAACGCGGCAGTCGGGTCCAGTGCGAAGGTCACCGGCAGGAGCAGGGCCACGGCCATTGACGAGCCGAGCCCGGGTATCACGCCCACGGCCGTGCCAAGCAGACAGCCCAGTAGCACCCAGAAGAGGTTCGAGAGCGTCAGCGCGTGGCTGAAACCTTCCATGAGAAGCTGCAGCGATTCCATTTAGAATCCCCCTCCCAGAATGCCCGAGGGCAGCGAGAGCCCCAAGACCATGTCGAAGACGATGTACGCGAACGAGCTCACCGTCAACCCGATGACCAACGTCAAGACGGGGCGGTGTGCGCCGAAGCCGCGGGCGACCAGCCAGAACAGCAGGCCGGCGGCGATCACCCAGCCGAGGAATTTCAGGGACAGCGTAAAGAAGAGAAATCCGCCGATGGTCCAGCCCAGCGAGGCCACGTCGATGCGATGCGTGGGCTGGGCCGCGCCGATCATGATCGGGGCGGTGTATTCGGAGACCTGTTCTTCGACCTGCTCCCGGTTGATCTTTTGAACGTGGGCGCGGCGGAAGATGTCTGCGATATCGAGGGCGGAGAAGATCACCAAACCGGCTGTGATGATCGCCGGGAAGAACCGCGGGCCGGGGAAGGCGGCTGAGTCAGGAACCTCCATGGCGGCAATCCCCCAGCCCAGATATGCGGCGAAGGCGAGCATGACGGCGGGCATCAAAAGCTCACGCCAAATCACGACTTTCTGATGATGAACGGGAATATTCGGTGCGCTCACAGTCCCAGCTCCTCGTTGAGTTTCGCGATCCGGTCGTGTTCGTCTTTCAAGAATTGTTGCAGGTCATCACCCATGATGAGGTTCTCGTTCCAGTGGTAGCGGGAGATGGCTTCGTCCCACTCCGGGGTGTTGACGGTGTCGCGGACGATTGATTCCAGTTGCGATTTTTCCTCGGCGCTGATGCCACCGGGAGCCGCAATCAACCGCCAGTTCGTGAGCGTGACGTCCACACCCTGTTCAACGGTGGTGGGGATGTCCACGCCTTCGGGGCGTTCTTTGGAGACCAGTGCCAGCGCGCGCAGGCGACCGGCTTCAATCTGGTCGATGGTGTCGGGGTAACCGCTGGCGGAGACCTGTGCGGTGCCGTTGAGTAACGCCGCCGTGGCTTCGCCGCCGCCGTCGGAGCTGACGTAAATCATGTCGTCGGGGCTGATGCCGTTGGCGATGGCCATTTCGGCGGTCACCAGCCGGTCGAAGGAGCCGCCGCCGGTCCAGGGCACCTTCGAGGGATCTTTCTTCCAGGCGGCCATCAGATCGTCGAGGGTCTTATAGGGTGAGTTCGCCGGCACCACGATGACGTCCATCTCTTCGACGGTGACGGCCAGGGGCGTGACGTCCTCATAGGTGACCTCGCTGTCGTACTGGATGGACGCCGCAAGCTGGCCGGTTCCGCCCACCATCAGGTTCTGCGGTTGGCCGGAGAGGTTGCCGAGGTTGTTCAGCGCGATGGTGCCTCCGGCGCCGGGCATGTTGATGACCTGGATGTTATTGACGATGGAGTGAGCCCGCTGGGCCTGCTGCATTTCTCGCGCGACGGTATCCCACCCACCGCCGGCGGCCGCCGGGGCGACGATGGTCAGCGACGAGGTCAGGCTGGTGCCCTCGTCCGCCGCTCGCACTGATCCGACCGTGGCGGTTCCGATCGCTGCTACCGCGACGAGTGCGCCAAGGGTTTTGAGTATTTTCGATTGGGGTTTTGAGATACGTATCCCCTGAGTTTCTGGGGACATCGTGTGCAGTGAATTGTGATCTGGCACGGGTATTGTCCTCTGATGTGTATGAACGGTGAGGTGTGAGACAGCCTACCCATGCCAGTATTCCCTGTCACATTTTTCTCGTCATATGACGTTATTGCTGGTGCACCCGAGTCAGGAACTCCGCCACGTCCCGCATCTCCTCGGCGTTGATCGAGTGTTGCAGACCGGGGTAAACCTTGGTCTCCGCCTGGGCGTGGGAGGGCAACCAGCGCTCGGTAAATTCCACGAGGGACTCCGTGATGATCGGATCGGCGTCGCCGCGGCCGTAAAAGACCGGCAACTGCGCCTGCGCCAATTCGTCATCGCGGAAGTAGTCTGAGTCATCGGGCACGGCATACCCGGAAAGACCCACGATGGCGCTGGGCAGGGAGGGGGTGCGGCGGGCCAGACTGGTGGCCATCGCCATGCCCTGCGAGAAACCGAGCAGGGTGACGGAACGGTAGGTGTCTGCCACCGAAGAGAGAAATTCCTCGAGATAATCGGTGGCCAAGCGAATAGCGTGAAACTCCGTATTCAGTGAGCGATCCAGGGGATACCACTGGTAACCGAAGGCCGCACCGGGGATCGCCGCGCTGCTGGCCGTGGCCGGGAGCGTGGCGCCGACCGGTTGCGGGGCGCGCATCGCGGCATAGGTGAAGCCCTTGGCGGGCAGATAGGGAACCAGACCGAGCAGGTCGCGCTCGTTGGAACCGTAACCGTGCAGCATCAACACCAGGTGGCTGTCTTCCCGTTCCTCAGGGCGGTTGGCATATTCAACGAGGTGTTCCATGGCGCTCCTTAAATCCGGTGATAGTGCCTTAAAACTACAACATAAGCCCGGAGGCTATGCACCTCACAAGTATCCGCCCCGCTCACTCGTCCAGTGCCGCCACCGCCGCCTGTAGCACCGCCTTGACCTGTCCCGATTCGATCAAGAACCCGTCGTGCCCCGAGGGCGAGTTGATCAGGATGGCCTCGGTCGGATCGGGCAGGGCGGCGGCCAACACCACAGACTCCGAGGGGTAGAACAACCGGTCGGAATCCACCGCGGCGATCGTCCAGCGACACTGCGAGTGCGCCATCGCCTGCCGCAGGCTCCCCCGGCCGCGGGTCACGTCGTGGCTGCGTAAAATCCCGTTGATCACCAGATAGCTGTTGGCGTCGAAGCGGTCGGTGATTTTGCGCGCGTGGTGGTCGAGGTAAGACTCGACCTTAAACCGGCCCCGCTCCCCTCGCGTCATCGGGCAGGTCAGCGGGCTCTCGAGGTCTTGCGCCTCGCGTCCAAAGCGATGGTGCAGCTCCGCCGCAGAACGGTAGGTGGTGTGCGCGATGCGGCGTGCCAGCCCCAACCCCTCAGTAGGCGGGCGACCGTCGTAGTAGTCACCCCCGGCGAAGTTCGGATCCATCGTGATCGCGTAGTCCTGCGCCTGCGCCCAGGCCAGTTGGTCTGCGGTGGCAGACGGGCCGGAGGCGATGACCGCGCAGGACGCCACTGCCTCCGGATACATCAACGCCCACTCGAGAGCGCGCATGCCGCCCAGAGAACCACCGACCACCAGCTGAAAACGCTCGATACCCAGCATCTGCGCCAGCTTTTTCTCGGCTACCACGGTGTCGCGCACTGTCAGTCGAGGGAATCGTGACCCCCAGGGGCGACGGTTCGGGTCCACCGAGGAGGGCGCGGGGGACGACGGCCCGGTGGAACCGTAACAACCTCCCAGGATATTCGGGGCCACCACGAAGTAGCGGTCGGTGTCGATCACGCACCCCGGCCCCACGGTGCCTTCCCACCATCCGGGCGCTGCCGCCTGCACCGCGGTGCACAGGTCTGTATCGGGCCCGACCCTGCCCGAGGAGACATGAGTGTCTCCGGTTAAGGCGTGCAGAACCAGCACCGCGTTGGAGGCATCTTCGTTCAACCGTCCCCAGGTTTCGAAGGCGATCGTCACCTCGGGTAGCACCGCACCCGACTCGAGGGGCACCTCACCCACCTGGGCAAAATCCAAGACACCGTCGTCGCGAACGGCCTTCTTCTCAACCAACAGCTGTGCAGACATGAAACTCCTGGAATGGGTTCGGATCGAATACGCGGTGCAGATCGTTAGCGGCCGATGGTGGCGAAGCCGCGGCGCAGATCATCGAGGATGTCATCGATGTGTTCGATACCCACCGACAACCGCACGAAAGCGGGGTTGATGCCGAGGGCCAACAGTTCCTCCTCACTGGCTTGCGAGTGCGTCGTGGAGGCCGGATGTACCGCCAGCGAGCGCACATCACCGATATTGACCAACAAGGAGTGCAGGGTGAGCGCATTGACGAAGGCCTGTGCGATGTCGGCGTCAGCGTCCTTGATCGTGAATCCCAGCACCGCACCGGGGCCGTTGGGGATGTATTTCTGGGCCAGCTCGAAGTACGGGGAGGACGGCAGCCCCGCCCATTGCACCGACTCCACCGCCTCGTGCGCCTCAAGGAATTCGGCGACTCGGCGAGTGTTTTCGATGTGGCGTTCGACCCGCAGCGAGAGGGTCTCCAGGCCGATGGCGATATTGAAGGCGTTGGTCGGCGAGATAGACGACCCCAGGTCGCGTAGCAACGAGACGCGCGCCTTCAGGATGTAGGAGAGGTTGACCCCGAACACTCCCTCCGCGCCGAGATCGCGACCGTAGACCAACCCGTTGTATCCCTCATCGGGAGTATTGAATTGCGGATACTTCTCGGGGTCCCGCGTGTAGTCGAAGGTGCCGGCGTCCACGATCACGCCGCCCACGGAGGTGCCGTGACCGCCCAAGTACTTGGTGGCCGAGTGCACCACCACGTCGGCGCCGAACGCGATGGGGTTCAGTAGGAACGGGGTGGGGATGGTGTTGTCGACGATGAGCGGCACCCCGGCGGCGTGCGCGACGGCGGCAATCGGCTCGATATCGAGCACGTCCCCGCGCGGGTTCGGCAGGGTTTCCCCGAAGAACGCCTTGGTGTTCGGGCGCACCGCGTTCTTCCAGTCGTCGATGTTGCCAGGGTCGTGCACGAAGGTGACCTCGATGCCTAGGTTCTTCAGGGTGTACTTCAGCAGGTTGTACGAGCCTCCGTAGAGCGACGGAGAGGCGACGATGTGATCACCGGCGCCTGCGATGTTGAGGATCGCGAAGGTAGTCGCGGCCTGACCCGAGGCCAGCAACAGGGCACCGACACCGCCTTCGAGGGCAGCGATACGGTTTTCGACGGCCTCCTGAGTGGGGTTATTGATGCGGGTATAAATAGGTCCCAATTCCTTCAAAGCGAAACGTTGCGCCGCCTGCTCGGAGTCGTCAAAAACGAAGGACGTCGTCTGGTAGATTGGCAGGGCCCGGGCACCGGTTGCCGGATCGGGGCTTTGACCGGCGTGGATCTGTTGAGTCTCGAATCGCCAACCCGAGGGGTTCTCGGGGTTCGGGACGGTGGTCTGAGGTTGAGTGTTCATCGTTGCTCCCAGTGAACTCGTTGGGGCCGCATGCCTCACACCTCGGGTGTACCGGAGAGGAGCTTGATGGATGCACTACTTCCAGCAGACGCAAAGGCTGGGGGCATCGGTCCCGCGCTTGCGCAATACTTTTGCATTACGCCTGGTCTTCACCCAGGGCACCCCACCGCGAGTGGAGGGTTGCCGGCCAGCAAGCTGGGGCTTTTCGCTGGCTCTCATGACCTAAAACTCATCTTATCCAGCCCGGTAGAGCGGCGAGCAAGAGATTAAACTTTATTGCGCCGGCGTGAAATTCGCTGTTCATATTTCTTCATCTAGCCTCGGGTGGCCATCGTCACTCCAGGTTTGCATGATGAGCTCGCGTTAGTTTCGTATGAGTAGGCCAAACGTCCTCAGTGCACAACAGGTGTAGCGAAACTACACTAGAGCTGGTGAGTGAAACGCTCAGGTCGAGGTTCAGGCCAGGGTATTGCTCCCGCGCTCGCAGATTTGTCATGACCGTCCATGAAGGAGACTGCCTAATGACCCCCGTTGTTCCTCCTCGCCCCCATTCGATCCCGACTGAGCGTAGCCATCACGGAGATTCCTTTTCAGACCCCTTCGAGTGGCTCCGCGACAAGGAAAACCCGGAGGTCATCGAGTACCTGAAGGCCGAGAACGAATTCACCACGGCTCAGACCGCCGCGCAGGATGAGTTGCGGCAGACCATTTTCGAGGAGATCAAGGGCCGGGTGCAAGAGACGGATCTGTCGGTGCCCACCCGTATCGGCCAGTGGTGGTACTACTCCCGTACGGTCGAGGGTGAACAGTACCCGGTCATGTGCCGCGTGGCCGCCGCCGAAGAGGGCAGCGTTCAGGAACGCTTTACTCCCCCGTTCATCGAGGCCGGGGTGCCGCTCGAGGGTGAGCAGGTGCTCTTGGACTGCAACGAGTTCGCCCGCGACCTCTCCTTCTTCTCGTTGGGCTCCTTTGATCCTTCCCTCGACGGGCAGCGTCTGACCTTCTCGGTAGACGACACCGGCGACGAACGCTACACCCAGTACGTCATGGACCTGCAGACCGGCCAGCTGCTGCCCGACCGCATCGAAGACATTTTCGCCGGGGCCTTCTTCACCCCCGACGCCACCCACATCGTCTACACGGTGGTCGACGATTCCTGGCGCCCCTACGAGATCCGGGTCCACGAGGTCGGCCAGCCCACCGCCGAAAACGATCGAGTGATCTACACCGAACAGGACGCCGCCCTGTGGCTGGAGGCGGCACTGTCGGAGGACCGCACGCACCTGGTGATCACCTCTTACTCCTCGGAGTTCTCAGAGATTCGGCTGTTGCCGGTGGGCCAGTGGTCTGCACCGGCGCAGGTAGTGATCGAGAAGGCTCAGCGGGTGCAGTACGCGGTCGAGCCGCTTTCCATTGGGGACCAACGCTGGGTCGTCATCGTGCACGATCACCAGGCGTTGAACTCCGAGATCGTGCTGGCCCCCTACCCCACCGGTGAGCCCTTTGAGACCTACCGGCAGTCGTGGATCAAGGTCATGCCGCATCGCAGCGAGACCCGTGTTGAGTCCGTCAGCTTCACCGCGACCCACCTGGTGGCCAGCGTCCGGCAAGATACTACGCTGAAGGTCTGCCTCACACCGCTGGAGGGCCTGCGCGGGTTACTGGCCGCTCCGTCCGGTGCGGGTGTGGAGTTCGCCGAACCCCACGGTTTCACCGAGGAGATCTATACCACCGCGGTCACGCACACCAGCATCGATTCCCCGGTAGTGCGGATGAGCTACACCTCGTGGGTCACGCCCCAGCAGGTCTACGATTACTACCCCGATACCGAAGAGCTGGTGTTGCGCCGGGCAACCCCGGTGCTCGGCGGGTACCGACCGGACGACTACACCGCGTACCGCATGTGGGCTCCTGCCGAGGACGGCACTATGATCCCCCTGTCGATCATCCACCGGGCTGATCTCGATAAGAGCCAACCTCACCCCGTACTGCAATACGGTTATGGGTCCTACGAGGCCTCGATGGATCCCTACTTCTCCTACGCTCGGCTCTCGTTGCTCGACCGAGGTGTGATCTACGTGGTGGCCCATATCCGCGGCGGCGGCGAGCTGGGCCGCGGATGGTACCAGGAGGGTAAGAAGCTTCAGAAGAAGAACACCTTCACCGACTTCGTGGCCGTCACTGATTTTCTGCGTGAGCAAGCATGGGTCGACGCCTCTCGGATCGTCATCGAGGGTGGTTCGGCCGGCGGGTTGTTGATCGGGGCCACGTTGAACTTGGCCCCCGAAAAGTATGCCGGCGCCATCGCCGAGGTGCCCTTCGTGGACGCGCTGACCACCATCCTCGACCCCGAGCTTCCCCTGTCTGCCCTGGAGTGGGAAGAGTGGGGTAATCCGATCACCGACCCGGATGTCTACCACTACATGAAGTCCTACTCCCCCTACGAAAACATCCGCCCGGTGAAGTACCCGCCGATCGTGGCCATCACCAGCCTGCACGACACCCGAGTTTTCTACGTGGAACCGGCAAAGTGGATCGCTAAACTGCGCGAAACCATCGACCCCGGTTCGCCGACGCCCCTGCTCAAGATCGAGATGGACGGCGGTCACGGCGGCGGATCGGGCCGCTACACCCG
This sequence comes from Rothia sp. LK2588, assembly GCF_040946465.1. NCBI lineage: Bacteria > Bacillati > Actinomycetota > Actinomycetes > Micrococcales > Micrococcaceae > Rothia > Rothia sp. LK2588. The sequence continues at coordinate 133,849 of NZ_JAYWLS010000004.1, forward strand.
CTGGCGTGACACGGCGTGGGTGTACGCGTGGGCGCTCACCCAGCTCTCGGCGGCATAACGCCTCTTTCCCCAGGATCAACACACATCCCTCGCAGAGAAATTGGAATCCTTTATGCCTTTCCGAGAACGGTTGCTCCAGCCGGGAGAGATATTGACCGAGCTCCTGAGTAAACCGCCCTACCGAGAAATGTGGGGTCAATACGTGCAGCGGCGCCGGGGCAACGGCGTGAATGTGCGTGCCGTGGCCACGTTCATGGCCGGTGAGCTCTCGGACGCCGCGGGTCAGGAGATGAACCCGAGCCAGTTCAAGGACTCGGTGCGGCGGGCGCTGGCCGGTGAATTAGTCACCGACCGCACACTGAACCGCTTCATCGTGGCCTTTGGCTTCACCCCGCAAGAGACCCAGGATCTCTGGGTGTCATTGGTTTCGGCACGCAAGCGGGCGGGCTTATACCCCTCGCCCGATCTCGAGCTACCCTCGGATTCCAAGGCACCCAGTGACGATCGGGTCGTCTTGGCGCAGCAGATCATCCTGAACTGCGACGAGTACGGCCTAGGGCAGACCATGGACGTCACCGAAACCTACCTGGTCAAGCAGGATAATCTGACCCTGATTCGACCGGTGATCGAAGGCCACGAGTTGCAATTCGAGGTGCTTGAGGGCGGAGAGGTCACCGGCACCACCTCCGATACCACGTTGCGCATCCGCGATAAAGAGAGCGACATCGTCCGCGTCTATATCAAAACCCCGCGGCCGTTGCGCCGCGGAGAGATACACCGCACCCGCCTTCTCATTCACCTCACCGACACCCCGGAGAAAGATCAATCGATCAACTTCTTCCGGGTGGGTTCGCGCAACAACCCAAAATACGAGGTGACCACCATTATCCGTTTCAAGAAGGCCCCCGAATACATCACCCACTGCGTGTGGGATGAGCTGTTCGAACAACCGGTACTGGAGGAATATCTCACCCCCGGCCACACCCACTACTCGATGTACTACCCCATCATGGATCAGGCCTTCTGCGGTTTCCGGTGGCCGATCGTTACCCCTCCCGAAACCGAATAAAGCATCAGGACGCCTTAGAAGATGGAGGACCGTGTGACCACCCCTGACGAGCCCGCCGACGATCCCCGGGTATCCGCTACGCATAAGGCCAGCGAGTATTTGCGTTCCCTGCTGGCGGCGCCTCGCGCCAAAAAGATCTGGTGTAAGTACCTGCCCGAGAACATCTCACCCGATACCCAGGTGCTCAGTTATCGCGCCATCGCCCGCTCCATCTCGGCCTTCGAGAATCAGCGCTATGGGGTCGAAGACTCACCCAATCGATATAAAGACCGAGTGCGCCGGGCGATTATCGGTCAGCGACTCACCGCAGACACGGTGCAGCTCTTCGCCGAAACCTTCGACTTCAACCCGCAGCAAACCTCCCGCCTCTTGGGGCATCTCAGCGTCGCCAAGAGCAACCCGGAGAAGTCGCAGAAAGTTCAGAACCGTCCCGGCTACGAAATCACCAGCACCTTCAACGATTTCTTCTTCGATAGCCAACAGCGCGTGTACCGGTGTGAATGTTCCATGGTTATCCTGGCTGTCCAAGACGGGGTCGATTCGATGAAGGTGCTCCCCAGCAACGAGGTTCAGCGAATCAATTTATTGGAAGGGGGCACATGCTCCTGGAATGAGGTAGAACAGGTTTACTGTTTTCAGCTGGATTACCCGCTCAAAGCCCAAGAGGTCATGGCCATCCGCTACGAGCTGGAGCTTGATCCGACGGTCGAACAGGAAAACGGGTTACTTATGGTGCAATACATGATGCCGCGCCCAGCTAACTTCTTTCGGTTGATCTTTGACGACCCCGCGACGGCCCCCGAAGAGGTCATCGCCATTCGCGATGTGAAAGACAGCGATGGCTCCCCGATTCCCACGAGATTATCGATGCCCGTATACGAGGGGCGGTGTAGCCTGCACCTGGACACCATCTACCACGAAGACATTTACTTCTACGATCTGAAGGATCTCTAGTGCCAGGGCGCCGCAATAGACCCGACACCGGCGAACTGTTACGGAAATATGACACGTTCTGATGTGCGGAAACACCCTAAATCGCCAGGCGAGGCGGGCTGCGCTATAAGAGCGACAGATCATTACCTAGGATAATTACATCACTTGAAGAGCCTCGACTAAGGGTTCTTCGGAATGAGATGGTTGAGGATGCACAGTGGTTATCTGCATATACTCCCAACTCTCCACAAGTGATGCGGTAATAGATACTTAGGGCTTTTCTGGTGACCAAGTATCACGGTGTGAAGGCATCCCCAACCTTTCATACCAAAGAAGCCGGTAGGAACATCCCCAAGTTCCTACCGGCTTTCTTGTGCTCTAGGGCCGAGCGGGCGCGGCTGATTAGCCTTCTACGCCCAGCTTCTCCAAGATCAGCTCGCGGACGCGGGCGGCGTCTGCCTGGCCGCGGGTGGCCTTCATGACCTGTCCCACGACGGCACCAGCGGCCTGGACCTTACCGGCACGGATCTTCTCGGCGACGTCCGGCATAGCGGCCAACGCCTCGTCGACGGCGGTGTTGAGCGCGCCCTCGTCGGAGACCACCGCGAGGTTACGCTTCTCGACGATCTCGGCGGGAGTGCCCTCACCCTCCAGAACGAACTCGAGTACCTGCTTGGCGATCTTGTCGTTGATTTTCTTCGACTCGATCAGCTGGTTGAGCTCCACCACGGTCTGCGCGGTAGCACCGGTCTCGGTCAGCTCCACCTCGCGCTGCTTGGCCAGGCGGGCGATCTCGCCCATCCACCACTTGCGGGCGACGGCGGCCGATGCGCCGGCGGCAACGGTGGCTTCGATCGCGTCCAGCGCACCAGCGTTGAGGACGTCGCGGAACTCTTCGTCCGAGAAGCCCCACTCCCCCTGCAGGCGGCGGTTGCGCTGCGCCGGCATCTCGGGAAGCTGCGCACGCAGCGACTCGATCCACTCGGAGTCGGTCACCACGGGCACCAGGTCGGGCTCGAGGAAGTAGCGGTAATCATCGGCGTCCGACTTCGGACGGCCCGCGGTGGTCTCACGGGTGTCCTCGTGCCACATGCGGGTCTCCTGCACGATCTTCTCGCCGGCGTCGAGCACGGCGGCGTGGCGCTGGATCTCGTAGCGGACCGCGCGCTCCACCGAACGCAGCGAGTTCACGTTCTTGGTCTCGGTGCGGGTACCGAACTCGGTGGAACCCTTGGGCATGAGCGAAACGTTGGCGTCGCAACGCACATTGCCGCGTTCCATGCGGGCGTCCGAGATACCGAGGGCCTTGACGATCTCGCGGATAACCGCCACGTACTTCCGTGCCAGCTCAGGGGCGTTCTTGCCCGCGCCGACGATCGGGCGGGTCACGATCTCGATCAACGGCACGCCGGCACGGTTGTAGTCGACCAGTGAGAACTCCGCACCCTGGATGCGACCGGCCGAACCACCCATGTGGGTCAGTTTGCCGGCGTCTTCCTCCATGTGGGCGCGCTCGATCTCCACGGTGAAGACCGTGCCGTCTTCCAGCTCAATATCCAACGAACCGTTCTCGGCGATCGGGTCTTCGTACTGTGAGGTCTGGAAGTTCTTCGGAGTATCGGGGTAGAAGTAGTTCTTGCGCGCGAAGTGGCACTTCTCGGCGATGTCACAGCCCAGCGCGAGACCGAGCTTGATGGCCGACTCGACCGCTTTGCCGTTGACCACCGGAAGCACGCCGGGCAAGCCCAACGAGACCGGGGTGACGTTGGTGTTCGGGGTATCGCCAAACTCGTTGGGAGCGGCGTCGAACATTTTGGTGGCGGTGTTCAACTCCACGTGAACCTCGAAACCGAGTACGGGATCGTACTTCTCCATAGCCTCATCGAAGCTCAGGATTTCTTCGGTCATTACTTAACTCCCCCAAAATCAAAGTCACGAATCAGCGATTCGGTATCGGGCATGTTCTTCCAGATTGGTCCGCCCCACGCCTGGTTCAACGCGGCTTCTAGACCGGCGCCCACGCGGTAGAGGCGGGCGTCCTCGTGAGCGGGCGCGGTGAACTGGATGCCCACGGGCAGTCCGTCTTCTTCGGCCAAGCCAGCCGGCAGCGACAACGCCGGTACGCCGGCGAGGTTCACGGGCACGGTGGCGATATCACCCTTGTACATCGCCATCGGATCGGAGGACTCGTCGGTGCTGCCGATCTTGAAGGCGGTGGTCGGGGCGGTGGGCGAGACCAGAACGTCGCACTTCTCGAACGCGGCGGCATAGTCGCGCTGGATCAGGGTACGCACCTTCTGTGCCGAACCGTAGTAGGCGTCGTAGTAGCCGGCAGACAGGGCGTAGGTTCCCAGAATAATGCGGCGCTTAGCCTCGGCACCGAAACCGGCGGCGCGGGTCGCGGCCATCACGCGCTCGATGGTCATGGGGCCCTCTTCGGGAAGCACGCGAAGGCCGAAGCGCACGCCGTCGTACTTCGCCAGGTTCGAGGAGACCTCGGAAGACATGATGAGGTAGTAGGCGGCGATGGCTTCTTCAACGGTGGGCAGAGAAACCTCGATCAGCTCTGCACCGGCGGCCTCCAGGTACTTCAACGACTCGTTGAAGCGGTTGCACACACCAGGGGTGAACCCTTCGGAAGTCTGGTGCAGTTCCTTGATGACGCCCACGCGCAGGCCCTTGAGCCCGCCCTCGGCTGCACCGGCACGCGCCTGCTCAACGTAGGGGCCGACGGGGGTGTTCAACGAGGTGGAGTCCTTAGGGTCGTGGCCGGCAATGGCCTCGTGCAACAGCGCGGCGTCGAGCACGGTGCGGGTGCAGGGGCCGACCTGATCCAGCGAGGATGCCATGGCGATCACGCCGTAGCGGGAGATCGAACCGTAGGTCGGCTTCACGCCCACCGAACCGGTCACGGCCGCCGGCTGACGGATGGAGCCACCGGTGTCGGTGCCCAGCGCCAGCGGAGCCTGGAATCCGGCCACAGCGGCGGCGGAGCCACCACCGGATCCGCCGGGAATGCGGTCCAGGGCCCAGGGGTTGCGAGTGGGGCCGAACGCCGAGTGCTCGGTGGTGGATCCCATGGCGAACTCGTCGAGGTTCGTCTTACCCAAGATCGGCATGCGGGCGGCGCGCACCTTCTCGATGACGGTGCCGTCGTAGGGGCTCATCCAGCCTTCCAGCATGCGCGAGGCAGCGGTGGTGGGTTGACCCTTCGTGACGATGAGGTCCTTGATAGCGATCGGGACGCCGGCCAGCGCGGGAAGCTGCTCTCCGGCAGCACGCGCCTCGTCGACCGAGCGCGCTTCGGACAGGGCCTCTTCGGTATTGACGTGCAGAAAAGCGTTCAGACCGGACTTACCGGCGGCGCGGTTGCCGGCCTCGAGGGCCTCACCGTCGGTTGCGGCAATGCGGTCGAGGTGAGCCTGAGTTGCCTCGACGGAGGACACTTCACCGGCGACCATTTTCTCGGCCAGTTCAGCGGCGCTGAGCTTGAAGATTTCACTCATGAATTACTCCTCTACCAGAATTGCCGGGACCTTGAACTTGCCATCGGCCTGATCGGGGGCACCCGACAGAGCCTCTTCGGCGGATAAGGTCTGACCCACGACGTCTTCGCGGAAGACGTTCTTGAGCGGGATGGGGTGAGAGGTAGCCGGGATATCTTCGGATACCGCCTGCGATACTGAGGCTACGGATTTGACGATGACTCCCAGTTCCGATGCCAGGGCATCGAGCTCCGAGTCCGTCATTTCGATATGAGCCAACTGCGCCAAGTGCGCGACTGTCTCACGGTTAATCTCTGACATGGATTCTCCGTTATCGGCGAAAGGTGTTCCTGTCCAGTTTATCCCATAGCAAAAGACCCTGTTCTGAGCCCGAGGGCACAGAACAGGGTCTTTGAAGTCAATCAGCGGTGGCTGACGATCTCGACCGTGATTAGACGGCGGGGATGTTCAGAACCTGACCGATTTCGATGACGTTGGGGTTCGGCACGGTTGCTGCGTTAGCGTTGGCCAGAACGGTCCAGTCGTAGATGCCGTGAGCAACTGCGATCTCCGAGAGGGTGTCGCCAGCCTTCACCACGTAGGTGCCAGCTACAGCCTGTGCGGGAGCAGGTGCTGCCACGGGTGCCGGAGCAGGTGCTGCCACGGGTGCCGGAGCGGGTGCAGCAACGGGAGCCGGAGCTTCAACAGCCTTGGGGGCCGGAGCGGGAGCTGCCTGGGGAGCCGGAGCCTCAACAACCTTGGGAGCCGGTGCCGGAGCCGGAGCCTCAACGGGCTTTACGGTGTTAGCCTGGGGTGCAACCGGTGCGGGCTTGGGAGCCGGTGCCGGAGCCTGCTGCTGGGGAGCGGATGCTACGCCAGCGCCAGCCTTGCCGTAGAGACCGAGCTTAGCCGAGCATGCGGGCCATGCGCCCCAGCCCTGACCTGCCAGGACGTTCTCAGCAACGCGGATCTGCTCAGCCTTGGAAGCGGTGGTCGGGGAACCCTGACCGCCGAATGCTGCCCAGGTCGAGGGGGTGAACTGCAGGCCACCGGAGAAACCGTTGCCGGTGTTGATGCCCCAGTTACCGCCGGATTCGCACTGTGCCAGAGCGTCCCAGGTGGAGGTGGGCACTGCGTTAGCGGGTGCACCTGCGAAGGTTGCTGCGGCCGCGCCACCGATAGCCAGAGCTACGGCGGAGCGAGTTACGTTACGGCGAATTGAAGTCTTTTTCACAATGCTCCATGAAGGCCACCTAACGCTCGTCCAGTCCCCTGGGTTCAATGCGTCGCCGTCTACCCTAGATGCTATTGGGTATCTGTGTAAGGTTTTGCCCTGTAGACGGACTCAGGTGTGCGGCAAAACCCGGCATGTCGCTCGCTCCATGAGTGTTCATGACAGCGAACTGATGTGCCTCGAGGAACCTCGAGGATTACGTTCGTTGATAACGATACTGTAACGATTTGGTATCCGCCAACCCCTTTCTACTGAGAAAATTTGGGATTTTTCGTGGGAGCACGGTAAGGTGACGCGCGCGATTATGTACGTACCAATTTTTAACCACTCTTCCAGGCACCCCTTATTGCCCTTGTAACCCCAGGTTTAAGTATGCTTACTTCTTCTTAATCAGGGTGTGATCACAGGCGCATTTAAGCCCCGCTCACGGCAGGTGAACGGGGCATAAATTTTTTCAAAAAAGGGCCGTTAAGCGTCTGATTTCACAACGGTCTACACGGTGCCGGTCTCCAGCAGCGTTTCAAACTCGGATTCGTTGAGCACCCGCACACCCAGCTGTTCGGCCTTATCAAGCTTCGAACCGGCCGACGCGCCAGCCACCAAATAGTCCGTCTTTTTGGAGACAGATCCCGTCGCCTTACCGCCGCGTAGCAGGATGGCCTCCTTCACCGAGTCACGCGTGAAGTTCTCTAATGTACCGGTCACCACGATCGTGAGGCCCTCCAGGGTGCGCTCCACCGACTCGTCGCGTTCGTCCTCCATCCGGACGCCGGCTGCGGCCCACCTGTCCACAATTTCGGTGTGCCAGTCGTGGGAGAACCAATCCTTGACGGAGGCGGCGATGATGCCACCGACCCCCGGGACCTCGGCCAAGCGCTCCTGGCTGGCCTCGCGGATCGCCGCCATCGAACCGAATTCCGCGGCCAGTGCTCGGGCCGCGTTGGGGCCCACATGACGAATCGACAGCGCGACCAACACCCGCCACAGCGGTTGCGTCTTGGCCTTCTCCAGCTGCTCCATCAGGTTCTGCGTGGTCTTCGTCGGCTTCGAGGGGTTTTTCACGGTACCCTTCGTCCAGAAATAGGGCACCAGCTCATAGGTGCCGGTGGGTTCGCCCTTGACCCGCTTCTCGCGCTCGATCTTGACGTTCTCCAGTTGCTCGGCGGTGAGGTCGAAGAGGTAGGCCTCCGACGACAGCGGCGGATCGCTCGGCTCGGCGGGGGCGGTCAGCGCCTTCGCGGCCTCGTACCCCAGGGCCTCGATATCGAAGGCCCCACGAGAGGCGGCGTGGAAGATACGCTCGCGCAACTGCGAGGGGCAGGACCGCGCGTTGGGGCAACGAATATCGACGTCCCCTTCTTTGGCAGGCTGCAGCTTCGTTCCACAACTGGGGCAGTGCGTAGGCATCACGAACTCCCGCTCGCTGCCGTCTCGCAGAGCCGTCACCGGCCCCACGATCTCGGGGATCACGTCCCCGGCCTTGCGCAACACCACGGTGTCGCCGATCAACACACCCTTGGCCTTGACGACGTCCTGATTGTGCAGGGTGGCCATCTCCACCGTAGACCCGGCCACTTTCACCGGCTCCATCATTCCAAACGGGGTCACGCGGCCGGTCCGGCCCACATTCACCAGGATATCGTAGAGCTTGGTATTAACCTCTTCCGGCGGGTACTTATAGGCCACCGCCCAGCGCGGCACGCGGGAGGTGTACCCCAGCTGCTCCTGGGTGCGGAAGTTATTCACCTTGATCACGATGCCGTCGATCTCGTGCACCAGCGAGTGGCGCTTCTCACCGAACTCGGCGATGTATTCGAGGATGTCGTCCAGGGACGATAGCAGGCGGGTATAGGGGCTGACGGGCAGGCCCCACTCGCCAAGCTTCTCGTAGGTCTCTGACTGGGTGGCGATATCCAGACCGGTTCGCGCGCCGATGCCGTGTACGAACATCGACAGCGGACGCTGGGCGGTCAGCTTCGGATCCTTCTGACGCAACGACCCCGCGGCGGCGTTGCGCGGGTTCGCAAACGGTGCTTTTCCCTCGGCCACGATGCGCTCATTGAGCTCGCGGAAGTCCTTACTCGAGATGAAGATTTCCCCGCGCACCTCGACCTCTTCGGGCCAGTCGCTGCCCGCCAGTTCGGTGGGGATGGTCTTGATCGTTAGGACGTTGTGGGTGACGTCCTCACCGGTGTACCCGTCGCCGCGGGTGGCCGCACGCACGAGCTTGCCCTGGCGGTACAGCAGATTGATGGCCAGGCCGTCGATCTTCAACTCGGAGAGCCACTCGGGTTCATGCCCGGCCACCGCCGCCGCGTTCTGCTCGGCCTTGGCGAACCAGGCTTTGAGCTCGTCGATCGAGAAGACGTCTTCCAGTGAGTACATGCGGCTGATGTGCTGCACCGGGGAGAAGGCGGCCGAGGCCTCACCGCCGACCTCCTGGGTTGGAGAATCGTTGGCGACGATCTCCGGGTGGAGCGCCTCCATCTCTTCCAGCTCACGGAAGAGACGGTCGTACTCGGCGTCTGAAATCGTGGGGGCATCGTCGACATAATACTGCTGGCGAGCGCTCCGCACCTGCTCGATGAGCTGGGCATAGCGTTCTTTGAGGTCGTCGTTCAGGCCCTCGGGTGCGGCCTGCGGAATTTGCTGATCGTCAGTCACAGGCTCCCCTGTCTCTTATGCTTCTACCGAACCGTTCGCCGAGTTTTTCTTCTCGCGCATCAGGTTGCGTTCGTCTCGGTAAGACTCTTGCTCGTCGGTGGCGGTGTGTTTAGTGTCGAAGTTCTGCGACTCGTCCACAATCGAGAGCACCGTGGTCTCGGTGAGCGGTTCTGCCGAATCCTCGGAGTCGTCTTGCAGTGCGTCCGCCACGATCACCGAGATGTTGTCGCGGCCTCCGGCGCGCAGTGCGGCCATTTGTAACACGTCAGCGGCGTCCTGCGGGTGTTCGACGGTGGCCAGCACGCGGGCCATGTAGGCGTGGGAGAGCTCGCCGGAGAGTCCGTCTGAGCACATCATCATGCGGTCACCGGGGTGGGCAGGGATCACCCAGAAGTCGGGCTCCCAGTAGTTGCCGGTGCCCAGCGCACGGGTGATCACGTTGCGGCGCGGGTGGGTCAGGGCCTCGATCTCGGTGATCTGGCCGGTATCGACGAGGTACTGAACCTCCGAGTGGTCCACCGTGATCTGCTCGAGGGTCAGGCCGTCGATCGAGGCAGCGGACATCGAGATGTCGGCGGCGTCGGTCAGCACCTCTTCGTCGCGTACCAGGCGGTAGGTGCGGGAGTCGCCCACGTTGAAGATGAACCACATGTCTTGATCGCCGATGCTCGTCAGCCACGCGCCGGTCACCGTGGTACCGGCCCGTTGACCGAGCATGTCTTTGATCTTTTCGTCGGCCTCGCCGATGGCTTCGCGCAATTTCTCGAGGGTGCGCATGATCTGGCGGTTCAACGCGGAGGTGTTCTTGCGGCGACGCAGCAGGCCGGCGCCCTCCCCCTCCTCGGAGCTCGCGCCCTCGGCCGAGACCTCGGCATTGTAGGCCTCTTGCTCCTCTTCGGTCATGCCACCGGGGCGGGAAAACATGTGCGAGTAAGCCAGGGTGCGCACGCACAGACGCGAGGCGACCTCGCCGGCTTCGTGCCCGCCCATGCCGTCGGCCACCACGTGTAGGGTGCCCGCGATCGAGAGCGAGTCTTCGTTGTTGTCGCGGTGCATGCCGACGTCGGTTGCGCTACCGGCGCGCGTAGTGAGGTGCTTGCTCATTCGAAATCAATCTCCAGTTCGTGACCTATTCCGGCACCTGGGGTAACAGCCACCGGTGTCATATCGCCAAATCCGCGCACCTCACGTGCGCCCATCGGGGTCATCTTAAAACGGTCATCATTATCTAGGACCTCGGCTGTCGCCTCGTCAGTGATCACCACGCCCGGGGTGGCGTGCGCGACCAAGCGGGAGGCTAGGTTGACAGTTGGTCCGTATATGTCTCCCAGTTTAGGGAGTATTCGACCCCAAACAAAAGAAACGCGTGCCTCGGGCAGGTCGGGGTCTTCGCTGATCAGCTGGGAGAGCATGAGCGAAATGCGCGCCGCGGCCTCGGGGGTTTCGGTGAGAAAGAGAATCTCGTCGCCGATGGTCTTGATGATTCGGCCACCGCCGACCGCGACGATCTCGGCGCAGCGTTCCTCGAAGCGTTTGACCAAGAAGCTGAGGGTCTTTTCGTTCATCCGCCGCGAGAGGGTGGTGTACGAGACCATGTCGGCAAAGCCCACACCGCGCACCAGGGGCAGGTCGGTCGGATCGAGGTTTTCCGAGTTTTCGTCGCGCAGCGCCAGTCGCAACACGGCGGCGTTCATCATGCGCCGGTAACCGTAGGTGAGCACCCGCTCGAGGTCGTCCATGAGCTCAGGTAGCAGTTCCAGCAACTCGTGGCGTGCCTTGGAGTCGCTGATTCCGCGAGTGGCGGTCATGTCTTCGACCAGGGCCTCGATCTGCCAGGCCACCATGCGGTCCATGAGCTGACCCACCGAGCGGGTCAACGAGACCGAGCATTCCGGGGAAACGCCGTGGCTCTCACTAATATGCTTGAGGTCTTTCAACGCCTCGACATCGGCGGCGGTGAAGAAGATATCGTCGGTCTTCAGCTTAGGAAAACCGAGCGACCGCCAGATGCGCCGTGCCTGAATAAGGGAGACCCCGGCCTCTTCGGCCACTTGTCCACGGGTACGGTTGAGGTTCTCACCGAGCAATACGTGCTCGAGGTGCCGCACCGCCTGCTTGTCCTCGGCCGAGTGGTAGAGGTTATCTTGCACGGGATCCGGTGTACGGCGGTTCCGGCGCGGTGCGTCGGGGTTCGGTTCAGGGGTGGGGTTCTCCCCTGCTGCCGCTGATTCCACGTGCATACCTTTCTCGAATGTCTGGAGGTCGCACCTTTCAGGCGGGGACCGGCGGGCGACCGCGCTTCTACCTGTGATGCAGACTACTCAATAGTTACATACTGACGACTCAATTTCATCCACCGCACCCCTGCCGGTGCACCGCAGATTAGTAACGACGGTCAAAACCCGTCGGGGCTCTCCCGAGAAGCTCCTGTTGCGCGCGGCGAATCTCCATCGAGAACTGGTGGCCCGCAGGTACCTGACGTAAAACCAACGTGCCCCCGGGGTGAAACACGCTCAGATGGGCGCTGCCACCGGTGCGCAGGGCCGCGTGTGCGGCGTCCACTCCCTGGATCCAGGCCAGTGGGACCTCCTCAGAGCGGTGATGGAGCAGCCCCTGTTGCACCACCAGACGTTGCGTGGTCAGCGCCACGGACGTACCTGCCCACCACACTAACCGGGAGACCGCAAACCACCCGCACCACAGCGCCAGCGCGTACCCCAGCACCCCGAAGAACGTGGATAGCGGGAAGATCGTCGCCGCGAAACTGGCCGCGGCCGCCGCCAAAAAGGCACCCATGGCCGCGCCGAGTAGCGCGGTGAGATGGGGGCGGGTCATCGTGATGACTTCTTCGGCGGGGTGCAGGCTGGGTCGAAATTTCATGGCCTGTCCATGCTACCCGCTACCGCGGGCGCATATGGACGATATCACCCACCGCGTACGCTCGGCGGCTGCCATCCTCGTGATGCACCACCAGCTCCCCTTTATCGTTGATGTCTTCGGCGGTACCGGTGGCGATCTGATCGCCAGGCAGATGCACGTTGACGTTCATCCCGATGGTCGCGGTCTTCGCGCGCACCAGATCCAGCAGGCTACCCGGGATTCCCTGTAGGTGCAGGTCGGCGTGCACGTTCCCACTGACCGCAGCGAAGGCCCGGTAGTAGCGATGAACCTGTGCGCCCAGCAGGTTCAGGCACTCTTCAAGAGCGTGGTGCCGGCCCGATTCGATGAGTGCGGAGGTGGCGGTCGGCACGGGAAGCTGTTCTGCCGTGAGGTTAATGTTCATGCCGATCCCCACCACCACGGCGAACTCCCCGCTCGGCAGGTTAATCAGCTGAGCCAAGACGCCGCAGACCTTCTTCCCCTGCACCATCACGTCGTTGGGCCACTTGATCTCGGCGCGTACTCCCAGCTCACGCCAGGTTTGCACCGCGGCAAGTGCCACCAGCAGGGTGAACCAGTGATACTGGGCCATCGGGATATTCACGGCGGGGTTGGCCTGCGGCCGGATGATGAAGGACGTCGCCAGGGCGGTACCTGCAGGGGCGGACCAGACCCGGTTGAGGCGTCCTTTTCCGGCGACCTGGTTACCCGTGGCAATCACCGAGAGCTCGCCCCAGCCGCACAACTGGGTCTCGTCGGCAGTGGCGAGGGCGCGCTGGGCGTAGGAATTCGTGGAATCGACCTCGGTCAGAAGCTGCACCCGTTGAAACTGCGGGAGCTGCACGCGGGAATCGTCTAATCCACGGTATTCCTGCGGCTGTTCGGCGCGTTCACTCATATTTATTCTCCCCATCAGTGCCTCTTCAAACATGGTCTGGGTTACATTAGAACATAGGCAGTCACCACCTAAACTCAGGAGCACCCCATGGCACATTTCGCCGTTGTATACACCTACGCCGACGCCGAGAAGCAGGCGCAGCACCGCCCCGCCCACCGCGAATACCTCAGCGAGTTGCTCAACGAGGGCAAGCTCGTGGCTTCTGGCCCGTTCGTGGGCGGCGATGAACCCGGTGCGCTGTTGATCTTCACCGGCGAGACGGCCGCCGAGATCGAGGGGCTGATCAATAACGATCCGATGAACGTGGGCGGCGCCGTTCTCTCCTTCGAGATTCACGAGTGGAACCCGGTGCTGGGCGGCCTCTAATCGGTCCAGCAGGTTCATATAAACGACGCCCCGGTCGGTTTTGTTGCCTAAACTCAGCGTGCACAGCCGTTCCGGGGCTACTCATTTACCCTGCCCTGCGCATATAGTTGGGTAGTTACACCCGTCAAAGATCCACCGTCTCTCCGCGACCGGTGCCTGAAAGTCTCAAGGAATCACAGTGACTGATACTTCTGCTAGCGCCACCAGCTCGGCCCACGATCTGAGCACCACCGCAGGTAAGATCGCCGACTTCTACGACCGCCGCGAGGCCACCTTTGCCCCCACCGGGCAGGCACCGATCGACCGGCAGCACGCCCGCGGTAAGAATACGGCTCGCGAGCGCATCGAGATGTTGCTGGATGAAGGTTCCTTCGTTGAGTTTGACGCCCTGGCTCGGCACCGTTCCACCGCGTTCGGTATGGAGGCCAAGCGTCCGCTGGGTGACGGTCTGGTCTCGGGGTACGGCACCATCGACGGTACCCTGGTGGCCGTCTACGCACAGGATTTCACGGTCTATGGCGGGTCACTGTCTCAGGTCAACGGCGAGAAGATCGTAAAGGTGCAAAAGTTCGCGTTGAAGAACGGCTGCCCGGTGATCGGGATTAACGACGGTGGTGGCGCGCGCATCCAGGAGGGTGTGGCGTCCTTGGCGATGTTCGCCGACATCTTCCGCATGAACGTGCGCTCCTCGGGTGTGATCCCGCAAATCTCGGTCATCATGGGCCCCTGCGCGGGCGGCGCCGCATATTCGCCGGCACTGACCGACTACATCATCATGGTCGACAAGACCTCGCACATGTTCATCACCGGCCCCGACGTGATCAAGACCGTCACCGGTGAAGAGGTGGATATGGAGACCCTGGGCGGCGCCCACTCCCACAACGCGGTGACCGGCACCTCCACGTACCTGGCCGAGGACGAGGACGACGCCTTCGACTTCGTGCGCGAGCTCATCGAGTTCTTGCCCTCGAACAACCTCACAGAGCCGCTCCCGCTGGATCACGATCAAGACCCGGTGATCACCGTGGACGATCTCGAACTGGATACCCTGATCCCCGACTCGGCCAACCAGCCCTACGATATGCGCGCTGTCATCGAGGCCGTTGTCGACGACGGGCACTTTCTCGAGATGCAGGCGCTCTACGCCCCGAACGTGATGATCGGCTACGCCCGCGTGGAGGGGCGCACCGTGGGCATCGTGGCGAACCAGCCCATGCAGTTCGCCGGCACCCTCGACATCAACGCCTCGGAGAAGGCCGCGCGCTTCGTGCGACACTGCGACGCGTTCAACATCCCGATCTTGACCCTGGTGGACGTTCCCGGTTTCTTGCCCGGCACCGATCAGGAGTTCAACGGCATCATTCGCCGCGGCGCCAAGTTGCTCTACGCCTACGCTGAGGCCACCGTGCCGATGGTGACCATCAATACCCGCAAGGCCTACGGCGGCGCGTACATCGTGATGGGCTCGAAGAAACTCGGCGCCGATATCAATCTCGCCTGGCCCACCGCGCAGATCGGCGTGATGGGCGCTCAGGGTGCGGTGAACATCCTCTACCGCCGCGAGCTGGCGGCCGTTGACGAAGAGGGCGGTGACGTCGAGGCCAAGCGTACTGAGCTCATCGAGAAGTACGAGGAAGAGCTGCTGAACCCCTATCAGGCCGCCGAACTGGGGTACATCGACGAGGTCATTGCCCCCTCGGAGACCCGCGTTCGCGTGATCGCAGCCCTGCGTGCCCTGCGCGATAAGCGCGCGGCTACCCCGGCGAAAAAGCACGGCAACATCCCGCTGTAAGAGAAGGTTTATATGTCTGCTCCACGAAAACCCCTGCTCAACTTTGGCGGGCACAAGGGCACCCCCGGCGGGGCCGAGAACACCCCGGACGATGTCGCCTCCGAGGGCAACGCCGAGACCGCTCCGCTGTTGTCGGTGGTCTCCGGCAACCCCACCGAAGAAGAGATCGCCGCGCTGGTAGCGGTGGTGAGCTCGCTCCAGAAGTCCCGCGACCAGCACGACTACTCGGCGCTGGCGCTGTGGCAGCGCCGCCTGAACCGCGGTCAGCGCCTGGGCACGTACCTGCGCCCCGGCCCGGGATCGTGGCGCCGCGCGCGTCCGCAATAAACCCATCCGTGAATATTAGGCGGCCGTCATATTGTGGCGGCCGCTTTGGTGCGCCCCGCCGGGAACCCTAAGATGGTGACATGACTCACCTTCAGGATCTTCCCGGTATCTACACCGAACCACGCCAGGCCACGGCCATCGACGCGATCGCCAACGACTACTACGACAAGCTACTGGAACTCGACCCCACCGCCGCCACCATCGCCGGCCAACCGGGGCACGAAACCGAATACTTCGACTACTCCCCCGCAGGATACCGGGCGGTGCTCGACCTCACTCGAGACACCCTCGCCAAGGTTCGCGACGCCGAGGTGGTGGACGATGTCGATCGGGTCACCGTAGACGCCATGAACGAGCGCCTCGGCCTCGACATCGAACTCGCCGAGGCCGGCCTAGTCGATTGGGAAATCAACAATATCGCCTGCCCCATTCAAGACATCCGCGCAGTGCTCGACTTGATGCCCCGCGAGACCACCGAACAGTGGGGCCACCTCACCGGGCGCATGGCCAACATCCCCGGCGCGATCGAAGGGTGGATTCTGACCCTCAAGCAGGCCAAAGACCAGGGCAAGGTCTCGGCTCGTCGACAGGTCTCCGAGGCGATCGAACAGATCGAAGACTTCGTGCGAGACGGCGGCTTCTTCGCAACTTTCACACAAGAAATCATCGACGCCGCACCCGAGCTAGAAGAACAGGCGCGGTTAGGTGAAACCCGCGCGATCGCCGGCTACCGCACGCTGCAGGCCTTCCTGCGCGACGAGCTATTGCCGGTCGCGCCCGAGGCTGACGCGGTGGGGCCCGAACGGTACAGCCTCTACTCCCGCAAGTTCTTGGGCACCACGGTGGACCTCGAAGAGACCTACCACTGGGGCGTGGACGAGCTAGAACGCATCATCGCCGAACAGCAAGAGACCGCTGAGAAGATCAAACCCGGTGCCAGCATCGACGAGGCCAAGGCGGTTCTCGACGCCGACCCCGAACGGGCTCTGCACGGTGTAGATGCTCTGCAGGAGTGGATGCAGCGGCTCTCCGATACCGCCATGACCGAGATGGCTGAGAAATACTTCGTGGTCGGCGGGCCCATGAAGAAACTCGAGTGTTGCATCGCCCCCACCCACGACGGCGGCATCTACTACACCGGCCCCTCCCCCGACTTCACGCGTCCGGGGCGGATGTGGTGGTCCGTGCCCGAAGGCGACACCGAGTTCGGAACCTGGCGGGAGACGTCCACCGTGTACCACGAGGGCGTGCCTGGCCACCACCTGCAGATCGCGGTGGCCACCGCGCTGGAATCGCGTTTGAACAAGTGGCGCGCCCACGGGTGTTGGACCTCCGGCCACGGCGAGGGATGGGCGCTCTACGCCGAGCGGCTCATGCAAGAGCTGGGCTTTCTCGACGACCCCGGCAACACCATGGGTATGCTCAACGAGCAACGTATGCGGGCCGCCCGCGTGGTCTTCGACATCGGTCTGCACTGCGGATTTGAGATCCCTGAGCAGTGGGTTGAGCGCCTGGGGCTGACTCCCGGCGTCTGGACGCCCGAGGCCGCCTTCGAGTTCCTCAAGGCCAATCTCACCGGCAGTTCCGAATTCCTCCGCCACGAGTACCTGCGCTACCTGGGCTGGCCCGGTCAGGCGCCCTCCTACAAAATCGGTCAGCGCGTGTGGGAGCAGTTGCGGGAACAAGCGCGGGAGGCGGGAACCGCCGGTGAACACGACCGCGACTTCCATACCCGCGCACTGATGCTCGGCTCGATGGGCCTGGACACCCTGCAGCGGGCCCTCTCCATCTCGCCGAAGTCCGCCTAACAGCTCGAGGTCCTTGCAACGTTGCAAGGGCCTCGCTGTGTTTCAAGGACTTCGAGGGGGTATAAAAGAAACCATGCGCTATGGAATCATCTCAACCGGCCCCATCAGCTCCGCCTTCGCACGCGCGCTCGCCCTGACCGACGGCGCGTCGGTGACGGCGGTGGCCAGCCGCGAACTGCACTCGGCCCAGCGGTTCATCGAGGAGCACGGCCTCGACGACGCCGCGGCTTTCGACGACGTGGCCGCCCTCTGTGCAAGCCCCGAAGTAGACGCGGTTTACATCGCCTCCCCCAATTCCCTGCACGCCCCGCACGCACTGATCGCCATCGACGCCGGCAAACACGTGGTGCTCGAGAAGCCGGCGGTGTGGAACCCGGCTCAGTGGGACCAGGTTTTCCAGGCAGCCCACGACGCGAACGTGTTGATTTTCGAGGCCGCCCGCCACCTCTTTGAGCCCGCCCAGCAGTACATCCTCGACGAACTGGCCGGCCGGCGGCCGGTATCGGTGCGGATGAACTACAGCCAGTACTCCTCCCGCTGGAACGCCGTACTCGCCGGCGAGGAACCCAACATCTTCTCGCTGGCCCACGGTGGCGGGGCGCTGGTGGATTTGGGCATCTACGCGATCTACGATGCGGTGTATTGGTTCGGTGAGCCCGACAGCCTCAAGTACTTCCCCACCATGGCCCCGACCGGTGTGGACGCTGCCGGCACGCTGATCCTCTCGTACGAGGACTTTGACGCGGTCATCACCATCGCCAAGAACGGCCACGCCGAGACGCCCAGCGACATCGTCTTCGGACGCGAGGCGCTACGGTTATCCTCGGTGCAGGGTATTGACCGCGTCACCCGTTACAGCGCCGATAACTCCACTCTGCTCTACGAGTCGGGCGCGCGTCCGGGAACCCGCACCATGCCCGAACTCATGCTCTTCGAAGCGGAGTTCTTCACCACCATGTTCACCGCCCACAGCGAGGGCGGGCTGACCACCGAGCAGCAGACCCGCTACCGCGAACTGACCATGCTCTCGCGGACCGTCAACGACGTCTGCACCAAGGCCCGGCAGGTAGCTGGCATCTTCTTCGAGGGTGAGGCTGGCGGCTTCACCCCCTAGCGCCGAAGTCCGCTTAACGCACCGAGGTCCTAGCAAGTTTGCTAGGACCTCGAGCAGTTTCTAGGACTTCGCGGCTAGACCAGCTCCCTCCCGGGAACGAAGCCGTTATCAGACCGGGCGTGATCGTAGGCTCGCTGATCCAAGATCCCCTCGCGCTTGGCGACCACGGCGGCCACCAGAGCCTGACCGGTCACGTTCAGCGCGGTGCGGCCCATGTCCACGATGGGGTCGATAGCCAACAGCAGCCCCACGCCGTCCAGCGGCAGTCCCAGGGTCGACAGTGTCAGCGTCAACATCACGGTCGCACCGGTGGTACCGGCGGTCGCCGCCGAACCCAGCACCGAGACCAACACGATCAGCAGATAGTGGGTGATGTTCAGGTCGATTCCGTAGAACTGGGCCACGAAGATCGCCGCCAGCGCCGGGTACACGGAGGCGCAGCCGTCCATCTTGGTGGTGGCACCCAGCGGCACCGCGAACGAGGCGTAGCCACGCGGCACGCCGAAGTTACGCTCGGCCACCGCCTGGGTGACGGGCATGGTGCCCATGGACGAGCGGGAGACGAACCCGAGCTGTGTGGCCGGCCAGACACCGGTCAGGTACTGCCGCACCGAAAGCCCCGAGGCCTTCGCAACGATCGGGTAGATCACGAACGCGACGATCAGCAGACCCACGTAGAGGGTGACCACGAACTTGGCCAGCGCACCCATGGAGGTCCACCCGTAGGCGTAGACGGCGTGACCGATCAGGCCCACGGTACCCAGCGGGGCCAGGCGGATGATCCACCAGAGGATCTTCTGGATGATGCTCAGGGCCGAGCGGACGATCGCGAGGAAGGGCTCAGCCTCCTTGCCGACCTTCAGCGCGGCGATGCCGACGGCGGCGGAGACCACCAGCACCTGCAGGACGTTGAAGGTGGCCGCCCCGGTGAGATCCCCGGAATCGGCGGTCTTGATCGAGACACCCAGGCCCAAGAAGTTGACCGGGATCAGCCCGGTGAGGAACGCGAGCCACGAGCCCTGAGTGCCCTGGTAGGCCTCGGGTGCGGGCAGTCCGGTGTTGGCACCGGGCTGCACCAGCACGCCGAGCGCGATGCCGACCAGCACCGAGAAGAAGGCGGTGATGGCGAACCACAGCAGGGTCTTGACGGCCAGACGCGCCGCGTTGGTCACCTGCGCCAGGTTGGCGATCGACGAGACGACGGCGGTGAACACCAGCGGCACGATCGCGGCCTTGAGCAGGGTCACGTAGGAGGAGCCGATGGTGTCCAGCGTGGTCATCAGCCAGTTGGGGTTCTCTTTGGCGTCGCCCCCGAGGGACGACGCCAGCAGACCCAAGAGCACGCCGACGATCAGAGCCATGATGATCTGATTGCCGAAAGAGGTCATCCAGGCAGGAAATCGGGATGTGTGTGAAGATTTCATGCTGAATAAGGTACGCCCGGGTTTTCCCGAGCGGGAAACCCATGTGACGGAATGTGACGGCACACCGGCGCGCTACGGCCCGCACGGGGACTTAGAGGCGCCGCCCCGTTCCCTGTTCGGAACGACGCTGCACATCGGTGATCCGTTGCAGCCACTCGTCCACCGAGGTGGTGGGGCTCAGCTGCGCGATCTCCTCGAACTCCTCCCGCAGGCCATCTTCGCGGTAGCTATCCCAAAAGGCCGAGACCACCGCGAGCGCCGAGACCTGACGCGAGGTCACCATCCGGCGCACGAAGGTGATACCGGCAAGGTCGACCACGGTGTTGGCCACGCGAGTCGCCAGGATCTCGCGGCGCAGGGGATGTTGCGCGAAATAGCCCTCGAACTTCTCGGCGATCGCCGAGGGGAAGTACTCCCGCAGTACTACGTCGAAGCGTTCGTCGAAGGAATCGGCGTCGATGAGTTCCTGGGTGAGCCAGAGCTTCACGTAGGCGGCCAGCACCGCCAGCTCGGGGGCGGTCAGCGCGGGGCCGTCGGTGCGCTGGGCGAGCTCTTCGGCGGTGGGCAAGAATTCCACGTCTCGGTCGAGGCCGGCGTGCTCGGCCAAGAATTCAATGAGTTGCTCGGCCTCGGCAGCATCGGTGCGCCCGGTCATCCGCTCGGCTTGCAGCAACATGTTCTGGTGGATATTGGACTGCAACACCTGCTGCCCCACCTCGTCGACCTGCGCCTCGATCATCGCCGCGCGATCGTCGGTGGAGATCTCCCCGGCGTCGATCAGTCGGTCGATCAGGATCTTCAGATTCACCTCGTGGTCGGAGGTTTCCACACCGGCGGAGTTGTCCACGGCATCGGTGTTCAGCAGTACTCCCCGGCGGGCGGCCTCGATGCGGGCCCGCTGAGTCAAGCCGAGGTTGCCGCCCTCGGAGACGATCCGCGCCCGTAGCTCTTGGGCGGTGATGCGCATCGCGTCGTTGGTGTGGTCGGCGACGTCCTCGTCGGTCTCGGCGCTGGCGCGGACGTAGGTGCCGGTGCCGCCGGTGTACAGCAGGTCCACCGGGGCGGCGACGATCGCGCGGATCAGCTCGGCGGGAGTCATCGACGCGGCGTTCCCTTCGATACCCAGGGCCGAGCGGATCTGGTCGTTGAGCTCGATGGCCTCATCGCGGCGCGAGAAGACCCCGCCGCCGGCGGAGATGAGGCTGCGGTCGTAGTCGGTCCAATAGGCGCGCGGCAGGTCGAAGAGGCGACGGCGCTCGGCCAGAGAGGACGCGGCGTCCGGCGTGGGGTCGATGAAGATGTGGCGGGAGTCGAAGGCGGCCACCAGGCGGATCGCCGGGGAAAGCAGTGCGCCGTTGCCGAAGACGTCGCCGGCCATGCCGCCGATACCCACCATCGTGAATTCCTCGGTCTGGCTGTCGTGTTCCAGCGAGGCGAAGTGACGCTTGACGGACTCCCAGGCGCCGCGGGCGGTGATACCCATTTCTTTGTGGTCGAAGCCCACCGAGCCGCCGGAGGCGAAGGCATCGCCCAGCCAGAATCCCCGTTCGGTGGAGATCGCGTTGGCAGTGTCGGAGAAGGTGGCGGTGCCCTTGTCGGCGGCCACCACCAGGTAGTGGTCGGGGCCGTCGAGAGCGACCACGTTCTCGGGGGTCACGATGCGTTCCTCGCCGTCGGTGCGTACCAGGTTATCGGTGACATCCAGCAGGGAACCGATGAACAGCTTGTACGCGGCCAAGCCGGCGTCGGCGTAGGCCTGCGCGTCTGTATCGCGGTCGGGCAGGTTCTGCGGGACGAAACCACCCTTGGAACCGTTGGGGATAATCACCGAGTTCTTCACGCGCTGTGCCTTGACCAGGCCGAGCACCTCGGTGCGGAAGTCCTCGGCGCGGTCGGACCACCGCAGGCCGCCGCGGGAGACCATGCTGAAGCGCAGGTGGGTGCCCTGAACCTCCGGTGAATCGACCCAGATCTCCCACATGGGGCGCGGTTGCGGTGCCAGGGAGATCTCGGTGGGGCGTAGCTTGAACGCCAGGGTCGGCCGATCCCGGTAGAAGTTGGTACGGACGGTGGCCAGCTGCGCCTCGAGCAGGGCCGAGAAGAAACGCTGTGGCTCACCCTGCAACGACTCAACCGCCTCGGTGATCTTCGCGGCGATCTGCTCACGGGCAACCCGACGTTCCTCGGCATCGTGGTGCAACTCGGGATCGAAACCGGTCTCGAAGAGTTCCACGAAAAGCGCGGTCAGCTCGAGATTTTCGGTGAGCCACCCGGAGAGCTGCTCGGGGCTAACCCGCAGGCCCAGCTGTGTCAGGTAGTGGGCGTAGGCGCGGAAGACGGCCACCTGACGCCAGGGAATGTTGTGCTCGGTGGTCAGCGTATTGAGAGCGTCGTCAACCACCTGGTGTTCGGCGAGGGCCTGCTCGAGGGAACGTGTTTCGGTCATAGAAATATCCTCTCCGATTCATCTTCAGCGTCAGCGGAAAACAGTGTGACTCAACTCCCTTATGTTAACCCTGAGAGAGCCTCAGATTCCCCGCCGAGGCCCAACATGTGGATGTTGTCAGGCTTTACTAAGGCTTCGCCGGGTGGCCCGGTAGACAGGTAGACTAGCCAGCATGACAACGACTTCCACCGAGCAGAGCACGCGCCTTCTGCTGGCCTCTACCTCACCGGCCCGCAAGAAGATCCTCACCGATGCGGGCATCGTATTCGACGTCATGCCCTCGGAAGTAGACGAAGAGCAGGCGCTCGCGAGCGCGCAACAAGAAGCCTTCGCCGCCGGGTTGTCGACCATCAGTCCCGCGCAGACCGCGCTCTTGTTGGCCAAGGCCAAGTCGCGGGACGTCGCTGGCCGGGCAGAGGCGTCCGGCGCGTTGGTGCTCGGTTGTGACTCGGTGTTCGAGCTAGACGGCCAGGCTTTCGGCAAGCCCAAGACCGAGCAGGTCGCCCGCGAGCGTATTGCCGCGATGAGTGGCCGCTCGGGTGTGTTGCACACCGGGCACTGGCTCGTGGATACCCGCACCGGTGCCGAGTCGTCCCAGTTGCGTAGTGCCACCGTGCATTTCGCGCAGCTCACCGAAGCGGAGATCGACGCTTACGTGGCCACCGGGGAACCGCTATGGGTAGCGGGATCCTTCACTATTGACGGGTTCGGTGCCGCGTTCATCACCGGCATTGAGGGTGAATTTCACACCGTGGTGGGGTTGTCGGTCAACGCGTTGCGCGAGATGCTCCGCACCCTGAGTGCAGACCTGACCAATTTTTGGAAAAAATCGCAGTAAGTTTCAAAGTGTTCTCCACGAGGGGCTATGTAGAATCGTGTGGAGACTAGCAAGGAGCATTTTCATTGACCACACCATCTGAGCAAGGGGCGAAGCAGTTTACCCCTGTGGAAGGCCGATTAACCGGCCCCGTCTCCAAGGTTTTGATCGCCAACCGCGGTGAGATCGCGGTGCGCGTAATTCGCGCGGCCCAAGACGAAGGCTTGGCTACCGTTGCCGTCTACGCGGAATCCGACCGCGACGCCCTGCACGTGCGTTTGGCCGACGAGGCCTACTCGCTCGGCGGTACGACTGCCTCCGATTCCTACCTCGTCGCCGATAAGTTGCTGGACGTCGCCGCCCGCTCGGGTGCCGACGCCGTACACCCCGGTTACGGCTTTCTCTCGGAGAACGCCGCGTTCGCTCAGAAGGTCATCGACGCCGGCCTGACGTGGATCGGGCCCTCCCCCGACTCCATTACCCTGCTCGGTGACAAGGTGGCCGCCCGTCACATCGCCGAGAAGGTCGGCGCCCCGCAGGTTCCCGGCACGGCCGACCCGGTCAGTTCCGCGGCCGAGGTGGAGGCTTTCGCCGACGAGTTTGGTCTGCCGATCGCCATCAAGGCCGCCTTCGGTGGCGGTGGACGCGGCATCAAGGTGGTGCGTGAGCGCGAGAAGATCGCCGAGCTCTACGACTCGGCCGTGCGTGAGGCCACCGCAGCGTTCGGCCGTGGCGAGTGCTTCATCGAGCGCTTCTTGGACGCCCCGCGCCACGTGGAAACCCAGTGCCTGGCCGATGCGCACGGTAACGTCGTGGTGGTTTCCACCCGCGACTGTTCGCTGCAGCGCCGCAATCAGAAGCTGGTCGAGGAGGCTCCCGCGCCGTTCTTGAGCGAGGAACAGCAGAACCGCCTCTACGAGTCGTCCAAGGCTATCCTGGCCGAGGCCGGTTACCAGGGCGCGGGCACCTGCGAGTTCTTGGTCGGCACCGACGGCACCATCTCGTTCCTGGAGGTCAACACCCGCCTGCAGGTCGAGCACCCCGTCTCCGAGGAGGTCACCGGGCTCGACCTCGTGCGCGAGCAGTTCCGCATCGCCCGCGGTGAAGAGCTGGGATACGACGACCCGGTGCTGCGCGGCCACTCCTTCGAGTTCCGCATCAATGGTGAGGACGCCGGACGCTCCTTCATGCCCTCCCCCGGCACCGTCGAGAAACTGCGCATCCCCACCGGCCCCGGCGTCCGCTGGGATTCCGGTGTGGTCGAGGGCGACGTGGTCGGCGGCTCCTTCGACTCGATGCTGGCGAAGCTGATCGTTACCGGCGCTACCCGCACCCAGGCGGTACAGCGGGCTCGTCGCGCCCTGGCGGAGCTAACCGTCGACGGCATGCCCACCGTGGTCAATTTCCACCGGGTGATCATGAACGATCCGGCGTTCGTCTCTGAAAACGCCGAGGACTTCGCGGTGCACACCCGCTGGATCGAGACCGACTTCGACAACACGATCCCGCCCTACGACGGTGGGTTCGCCGCCCTCGACGACGACGAAGACAACGAGCGCCAGACCGTGGTGGTAGAGGTCAACGGCAAGCGCATGGAGGTAGTCATGCCGAACATGTCGGCCACCCCCGCCGCGCCGAAGGCGGCCACCAAGAAGCGCAAGGAACGTTCTTCACGCGGTGCGGCCTCCACGAACTCCAACGAGCTGACCTCGCCCATGCAGGGCACCATCGTGAAGGTCGAGGTCAAGGACGGCGCCAAGGTCGCCGCCGGGGAGACCATCGTGGTGCTGGAGGCGATGAAGATGGAGCAGCCGATCACCGCCCACAAGGCCGGAAAGGTCAGCGGCCTGAAGGCTAAACCCGGTGACACCGTCACCGCCGGTGCCGTGATCGCCACCATCAAGTAACGCAGCCACAACGACAATCGCCCGCCGACTCCTGTGAGTCAGCGGGCGATGTTGTTTGTCCCCGGAGATTAGTCGCGGTCGTAAAGATCCACGTGTTTGGTTTCGTGAGTGATCGCCATGAAGAACACCGAGACCGCCGCGGCGAAGGCGAGGTACCATCCCACCGCGGCTGAACCGACCGCGCGGTTCAGAGCCACCGCGATGAACGGGGTAAGCGCAGCGCCGATGATGGAGGCCATGTTGTAGGCCACGCCCGAGGCGGTGTAGCGGACATTCGATTTATACAGCTCGGGCAGGTAGGCCGACATCGAGCCGAAAGACAGTCCCATGATGGCCATACCCACAGAGAGCACCACGGTGATCAGCACCTTATTGGCGTGCTCCCCTGTGCCCAGTAGCTCCGGGGTGAGAAAGAACTTGAACCCGAGGCCGAAGAGCCCCATGAGGATCGTGGTGACGATCTGCTGGGTTCGTCGTCCGGCCCGATCGGCCCACCACCCGGAGACGGGGATGAACAGCGCGAAGAAGACAATCGAGATGAGCTGGATGATGAGGAAGTCGTGGTAGGCGATGCCCAGCCCACCGGCTTCGACCTTGGCGATGCCGTAGGAGAGGAACCAGGCCGTCATGATGTAAAAGAGCACGTAGCAGGCGTAAATGATAAAGGTGCCCTGGATCATCGACCACCAGGCGGTCTTGAACGCTTCGACCAAGGGAGTCTTGACCTTCTGATCGTTCTGTAGCACCTGACGGAAGACAGGCGTCTCCTCCAGCTTGAACCGAACGTACAGGCCCAGTACCACCATAACCAGGGAGAGGATGAAGGGAATACGCCAACCCCACACCATGAAGATGTGGTTCAGGTTGCCCTTGTCAGCCGAAGAATCGAACGCCAACCAGCTGGTCAACACCAACACGAACCCGTTAGCGAGGATGAACCCGAAGGGAGCACCGAGCTGAGGCCACATCGCGGCGCGGGCGCGCTTGCCGTCTTCGGCGTACTCACCGGCCAGCAAAGCCGCCCCCGACCATTCACCGCCCAGCCCGAGACCCTGGGTAAAGCGGAGGATGGTCAGCATGGCCGGCGCCCAGAGGCCTACCTGATGGTAGGTGGGCAACAGGCCGATGAGAAAAGTAGCGATGCCCATGGTCAACAGCGCACCGACGAGCGTTGCCTTTCGACCGATGCGGTCACCGAAATGCCCGAAGACCACCGATCCGATGGGGCGAGCGATGAAGGCCGCGCCGAAGGTGGCCATGGAGGCCAATAATTTAGCGGTGTCGTCACTGCCGATGAAGAACAGGGCCGGAAACACCGCTACGGCTGCGGTGGCGTAGAGGTAGAAGTCGTAGAACTCGATGGTTGTTCCCACCAGGGACGCGGTGATGATGCGTGCCCGGGGAACATCGGGAACGCTCCCCCGGCCGGTGGTATCGGGCGAGACCGTGGTGACTGATTCCCCGGTGCGCGGGGTGCCTGAGCTGAGGGTCACGGATCCTCCTGGGTGTGTGGTAGTGAAGGTATACCCAGGGTAGGTTCGCCCCGCGTCCCACCCGTATCCGGTGTTCACATGGTGAGAAGCCGTACAGAGCACAAGGCGGCGCCCCGGTTCTTTACCGGTGCGCCGCCTCTCTCACCGCTGATGCGGCATGTACTAATCCTCGGTCGTGTGGTGCAGACGGCGGGCGACCTCTGCGATCGAACCCGACAGCGAGGGGTAGATGGTGAAGGTATCCGCCATCTCGTCCACGGTGATTTTGCGGTCCACCGCCAGGGTCAGCGGGTAGATCAGTTCGGAGGCGCGGGGACCAACGACCACCCCGCCGAGCACCGTGCCCGAATCCTTGCGCGAGAAGATCTTGATAAAACCGTCTTGAACCGACATCATCTTGGCCCGCGGGTTGGTGGGCAACGAAATCATTGCCGACTCCGCCTGTACCTTGCCCTCGGCGATGTCGGCCTCACTGATGCCCACATTAGCGATCTCGGGCGAGGTGAAGATGTTCGCGGCGACCTTGTGCACGCGCAAGGGACGCACGGTGTCACCGAGCATGTGGGCGACCGCGGTGCGGCCCTGTTTGGCGGCTACTGAAGCCAGCGGGAACACGCCGGTGCAGTCACCGGCTGCGTAGATGTTGTGCACCGAGGTACGCGAGACGCGGTCGACCTTGATGTGGCCGGAGTCTTGAACATGAACACCCGCGGCTTCCAGGCCGAGGTTTTCGGTATTGGGAATGGATCCCACAGCGATGAGCACGTGCGAACCCCTCACCTCGGTGCCGTCGGAGAGGCTCACGATTACGCCGTCGCCGCTGTCGGTGTAGCGGGCACCCTCGGCTCGCGAGCGCGCCATCACGGTGACCCCGCGGCGGGCGAAAACGCGTTCGAGGGTAGACGCGGCGTCCTCGTCTTCGCCGGGTAGCACGCGGTCGCGGGAGGAGATGAGGGTGACCTTCGATCCCAGGCCGTTGTAGGCGGAGGCGAATTCGGCACCGGTCACGCCGGAGCCGACCACGATGAGCTCTTCGGGGACTTCGTCGAGTTGGTAGAGCTGGGTCCAGTTCAAGATGCGCTTGCCGTCGGGAGCTGCGGTGGGCAATTCGCGCGGGTGGCAGCCGACGGCCAGCAGAATGTAGGTGGCGCTGATCTGCTGGGTCGCACCCGTTGAATCGGTGACTTCAACGGTGGTGTTGTCGATGAGACGACCGCGGCCTTCGATCACGGTCACCCCGGCGGATTCCAATCCGGTGCGGATGTCGCGAGACTGCTGTTTCACCAGGTTCCGCAGGCGCTCGTTGACGAGTTGGAAATCGACATTAATGGCGGTGTCTTCGTGGGGTTCACCGAGGGTGATGCCCAGCTGAGCGCCTTCGGTGATGCGCCCCATGAGATCCGCCGATGCGATCAGGGTCTTGGAAGGAACGACGTCGGTGAGCACGGCAGAACCGCCCACCCCGTGTTCTTCGATGAGGGTGACGTTGGCCCCGGTGTGCGCGGCGACCAGCGCCGCCTCGTAACCGCCCGGGCCGCCACCGATGACGACGATTTCTGGTGTCAAGGTCTCGTTATTCTCACTCACATCTTTCATTGTGACCGAGAAGATAGTGCCAGGCAAACCTTAAGCCGGTTTTCAGGTCACGCAGTTTCGGGGGTGTGCCCGAGTTGGTAAGTTGGTTACCGTGATGAATGAAATGCAACAGCGTGCCTCGCAGCGCGCCACCTCAGATCCCGAACACCCCGCTAACCTCTCGGCCCAACGTGCCGCGGCGGCCATCGCCGAAGCCACCGGCGTCGAACGCCACGATATCGCTCTGACGCTGGGTTCCGGTTGGGGTGAGGCGGCGAAGCTCATCGGCGAGACCACCCACGAGATCCCGGCCTCGAAGGTTCCCGGTTTTCACGCCTCGCAGGTTGCCGGTCACCCCGGCACCATCTCGTCGATCCGCACCGAGAGCGGCAAGCGTGCGCTCGTCATCGGCGCCCGCACCCACTACTACGAGGGCCGGGGTGTGGACGCCGTCGTCCACGGCGTACGAACCGCCGCCGCCTGCGGCGCCCAGACCATGATCCTCACCAACGGTTGCGGCGGGTTGAACCCCAAGTTCTCCGCCGGCATGCCCGTGTTGATCAGCGACCACATCAACGCCACCGCTACCTCCCCGCTGGCCGGGGCGCATTTCGTGGATTTGACCGACCTGTATTCGCCGCGCATCCGCGAGATCGCCCGCTCGATCGATGACTCCCTGTTGGAGGGCGTGTACTACCAGGCTCCGGGGCCGCACTATGAAACCCCGGCCGAGATCCGCATGATGTCTACCGTCGGCGCTGACCTGGTCGGCATGTCTACCGCGTTGGAGGCAATCGCAGCCCGCGCCGCCGGATTGGAGGTCTTCGGCATCTCGCTGGTGACTAACATGGCCGCCGGCATCCAAGAGACCGCGCTCAACCACGAAGAAGTGATCCAGGCAGGCAAGGACGCCGGCCCGCGCATTTCGCGACTGCTTGCAGACATCATCGCCGCACTCTAAGAAAGGCCAACACCATGGCAGATAACACCACCGCCCCGGTGGCAGATGAGGCCGCCAACGCTCACCTCATTGCCGAGGCCCAGCACTGGGTTTCCATCGACCCCGACGAGCGCACCCGCGCCGAACTGACGGAACTCATCGAGTCCGCCGAGGCCGGACAGGCCGAGGCCTTGACCGAGTTGACCGAGCGGTTCTCTGGGTTCCTTCAGTTCGGTACCGCAGGTCTCCGTGCCGAACTGGGAGCCGGCCCCATGCGCATGAACCGCGTGGTGGTTCGTCGGGCCGCTGCCGGTCTGGCCGACTACGCCGTGGCCCGCGCCGAGAAGGAGGGGTGGCGCGCCCCCACCGCGGTCGTCGGGTACGACGCCCGCTACAACTCGGATATCTTCGCCGAGGAGACCGCGGCGATCTTTGAGGCCGCCGGCATTCACACCCGCCTGATGCCGCGGGCGTTGCCCACACCCGTCCTGGCTTGGGCTACCCGCGAGTACAACGCCGAGATCGGTGTGATGGTCACCGCCAGCCACAACCCGCCCAACGACAACGGGTACAAGGTGTACCTGGGTGGTCAGGCCGTGGAGGAGTCCGCCGCCGGCGCGCAGATCGTGCCGCCCTTCGACACCGATATCGCCGCGGCGATCGCCGACGTCAAGGACGAAGAGATCCGCTTGGCAGAGTCCGGTTGGGAGATTCTCGACGTGGGCATCGCTGACCACTACATCGAACGCATCGGGCAGCTGAGCACACGCGAGGATCGCGACCTGCGCATCGTTTACACCGCGATGCACGGCGTGGGTGGTGCGACCATCACCTCGGTGCTGGCCAACGCCGGGTTCACCGATGTGACTCCGGTGGCCGAGCAGTTCGAACCCGACCCGGCCTTCCCCACCGTCTCTTTCCCCAACCCCGAGGAACCCCACGCCCTGGACCTGGCCTTTGCGCTGGCTAAGAAGACCGAGGCCGACCTCATCATCGCCAACGATCCCGACGCCGATCGCGCCGCCTTCGCCGTGTACGACCCGGCGGTCTCCGGCTGGCGTCAGCTGCGTGGGGACGAAATCGGGGTGCTACTCGGCCGGGCCATGATTGAGCGATTGGGCGAGATCCCCTCGGGTGCCAACGCCCCGGTCTTCGCCAACTCGGTGGTCTCCTCCCGTCAGCTGGGTGCGATCGCGGCCGCCGCCGGCATCGAGCACCGTGAAACCCTCACCGGTTTCAAGTGGATCGCTCGCATCGAGAATCTCGCCTACGGCTACGAAGAAGCCATCGGTTACTCGGTAGCACCCGAGGCAGTCAAGGATAAGGACGGCATCTCGGCGGGTCTGATGGTGGCCCTCTACGCCCAGCAGCTGAAGTCCGCCGGTTCCTCGCTGATTCAGGTGCTCGACGAGATCGCCTATGAGACCGGCGTGTACGCCACCGACCAGGTCTCCATCCGCGTGGAAGATCTCTCGCAGATCACCACCATGATGGCGACCCTGCGCGGTCAGGTCCCGGCGACCCTCGGCGGTTCGGTGGTCATCGAAGACTACGACCTCTCGCAGGGCACGCCCACGCTACCGCCGACCAACGGCATGCTGTACCTCACCGAAGACAACACCCGGGTGATCGTGCGGCCCTCCGGCACGGAGCCGAAACTCAAGTGCTACCTCGAGGTCGTCCGCGCCGTCCCCGAAGCCACCCCGCAGGCGCTCACCCAGGCGCGCGCCGAGGCGCAGCAGCAATTGAAACAGGTCGCCGCGGACGTCCGCACCGCCCTGGGTCTGTAACCACTACTTTTCAAGGAGAACTACCGTGACTGAACTGTCCAATCAAGAACTGGCCGCGATGATCGACCACACGATCCTGGCCCCCAACGCCTCCGAGGCGGACGTCCGCCGCCTGTGCGCCGAGGCCCGCGAGTACGGCTTCGCCTCCGTGTGCGCCAACCCGGTCTGGGCACCGGTGCTGGCCGAAGAGCTCTCCGGCTCCTCCGCCCTGGCCTGTGTGGTGGTGGGATTCCCCTTCGGCGCATCCGCCACCGAGGTCAAGGCCTTCGAGGCCAAGACCGCCGTGGCCGCCGGTGCACAGGAGGTCGACATGGTCATCAACATCGCCGCTGCCATCGCCGAAGACCGGGAAGCTCTCGTCCGCGATATCCGCGCGGTTGCCGAGGCCTGCCATGAGGGCGGCGCATCGCTGAAGGTCATCATCGAGACCTCCGAGCTCACCGACGAGCAGAAGGTGCTGGCCTGTGAGGCCGCCGTGGAGGCCGGTGCCGACTTCGTGAAGACCTCCACCGGGTACTCCTCCTCCGGTGCGACCGCCGCGGACATCGCGCTGATGCGCAAGACCGTGGGGCCGAACGTGGGCGTGAAGGCCTCCGGCGGCGTCCGCACCCGCGAACAGGCCTTGGAGATGATCGCCGCCGGCGCCAACCGCATCGGTGCGTCCAAGGGCATCGCGATCATCGGTGCCGGCGAGGCAGGCGAGGGCAGCTATTAGGCCGCATATTCGACGCCTGAGATAGGTTGACACACTGTGCATAAAGCCGGGCAACAACCTATACTGTGACTAAGTACCCATCACCACGTTCAGCCCCGCCCACAGCGAGGCGAGTATCGAAAGAGACGTTTATGGCAGACAAGAGCCTGCGAGCCGACAAGATCTCCGACGCCCGCGAGAGCACCCGCGTGCACACCACCGACGCCCGCGCTGAGCGTCGTGGTCACGACCGCCACACCGCCGGCGCGAACACCACCGGCGCAAACCAGGCCGTGACCGCACACACCAACGCCCAGGGTCAGGGTAACGACACCGACAAGCGTTCGAACATGGAGTCATTGGGTATGCAGCACGGCAACGACAACGTAGACGGCCCCACCTACTCGGGTTACGGCAAGACCGGTTCGTCGCTGGTGCTCTTCTTGATCACCTTCGCGCTCTTCGCCTTCGGCATTTACGCACTGGGTTGGTACCCCGGCGGTGGCTGGCTCGGTTGGGTCATCGCCCTGGTGTGCATGATCGTCCCCTGGTTCATCATCTTCCACCTGACCTCGTCGAAGACGAACCGAGCACCGCGTAAGACCAGCACCGAGCTCACCCAGCTCTAAACGGTCTCGCAAACGACACGACGGCGGCCCCTCGCGTTACTGCGAGGGGCCGCTTTTGTGTGTGCGGGTCATCATGTGCGGGCCACCCTGGTGGGCGGCCCGCCCGGTCGAAGGACGCCGCAGTCGGCTAGGCCTCGAAGATGGCGTGGATGAACTCGTTCGTCCAGTCCAGCATGGCCTGATCGGTCAGATCCTTGCCGCCCACACGCGTGGTTTTGGGGCGCGGCACCAAGATTTGCCACAGCTCCGTACCGGGAACCTGCTTGTGCAACGAGCCCGGATACATACGATTCAGGCGCATCAGTTTCGACTCCGGCAGATCCACCGGGTAGAAGCGCACCTTCGGCCCCATCGCCACGATCTCAGTCAGCCCCACCGCGCGGGCACGCAGGCGCAGGGCCGCCACCGAGAACAGGTTCTCGGTGGCCTCGGGCACCGCACCGTACCGGTCGGTCAGTTCCTCACGAGCCTCGGCCAGTTCCTGATCCGTGGTGGCCTGAGCGATCTGACGGTAAGCGGCCAAACGCAGGCGCTCCGAATCCACGTAATCGTGGGGCAGGTGCGCGTTGACCGGAAGGTCCACCTTCACATCGGCCGGTGCGCTGTCTTCCTCGTCGCCGCGGAAGTTCGCCACGGCCTCCCCCACCAGACGCAGGTAGAGGTCAAAGCCCACCCCGGCGATGTGACCGGACTGTTCGCCGCCGAGCAGGTTGCCCGCGCCGCGAATCTCCAGATCCTTCATCGCCAGCTGCATACCCGCACCCAGTTCATTGTGGGTAGCCACGGCCTTCAAACGTTCCAGGGCCACCTCACCGAGAATCTTGTCTGTGGGGTACAGGAAATAGGCGTAGGCGCGCTCACGGCCTCGCCCCACGCGTCCGCGGAGCTGGTGCAACTGCGAGAGACCGTAGTTCTGCGCCTGGTCCACGATGAGGGTGTTGGCGTTAGAGATATCCAGGCCGGTTTCCACGATGGTGGTACACACCAGAACGTCAAACTTGCGCTCCCAAAAATCGACGATGATCTGCTCGAGCCGGGACTCGCTCATCTTGCCGTGGGCGACCGCGATACGGGCCTCGGGGACCAGCTGCTGCAGTTCCGCCGCCACGCGCTCGATGGACGAGACGCGGTTATGCACGAAGAATACCTGACCCTCGCGCATGAGCTCGCGGCGAATGGCCGCCGAGATCTGCTTGTCGGTACGCGCACCCACGAAGGTAAGGACGGGGTGGCGCTCCTCGGGAGGCGTGGCCAGGGTCGAGGTTTCGCGGATGCCCGTCAGCGACATCTCCAGGGTGCGCGGAATCGGGGTCGCCGACATCGCCAGCACGTCCACGTTGGTGCGCATCGTCTTGAGCTTTTCTTTGTGTTCCACACCGAAACGCTGCTCTTCGTCGATGATCACCAGGCCCAGATCTTTGAAGTCGGTGGTCTGCGAGAGGATGCGGTGGGTGCCGATCACCACGTCCACCGAACCGTTCTTCATACCCTCCAGGGTTTCCAATGACTCCTTCTTGGTCTGGAAACGCGATAACACCGCCACGCGCACGGGGAATCCGGAGAAACGCTCCTTAAAGGTTTCGAAGTGCTGTTGGGCCAGCAGCGTGGTGGGCACCAGAACCGCAACTTGCTTGCCGTCTTGCACCGCCTTGAACGCCGCGCGTACGGCGATCTCGGTCTTGCCGTAACCGACGTCCCCGGAGATCAGCCGGTCCATGGGCACTTCGCGTTCCATGTCGGTCTTGACCTCGTTGATCGCGGCCAACTGGTCGGGGGTTTCGGTATAGGGGAAGGCCTCTTCCAGCTCGCGTTGCCAGGGGGTGTCGGGGCCGAACGCGTGGCCCTTCGAGGCCTGACGCGCCGAGTAGAGCTTGATGAGGTCCGCGGCGATCTCCTTGACCGCCTTGCGTGCCCGCGACTTGGTCTTCGCCCAGTCCGAACCACCCATCTTGGAGAGAACCGGGGCGTCACCGCCGACATAGTTGGAGACCTGGTCGAGCTGGTCGGTGGGCACAAAGAGGCGATCTTTGGCCCCGCCGCGCTTCGTGGCGGCGTATTCCAGTACCAGGTATTCCTTCATCGGTTTGGGCTGGCCCGGTTTGACCATGGCCCCGGCGATGGGACGCTGCACCAGCTCGACGAACTGGCCGATACCGTGCTGTTCGTGCACCACGTAGTCGCCGGTCTTCAACGACATCGGATCGACCGCGTTCTTGCGGCGTCGCGCCGGTAGCTTGGCTCCGCGTTGCGTGGCCGAGGCGTAGGTCGAGGAACGCCCCAGGATGTCGGCCTCGGTGAGGAACCCGATCTTGGCGGCCTCCATGATGAAACCCTTACCGGCGGACGCGCAGGTCAGCTCGACGATCGAGTGGTCGGGGGTATCGTCTAGGCTCTCGTTGCGCGCGGCGGGGATCTGTGCCTCGTGGAAGACCGTCAGCAGGCGCGACAACGGGCCGGGGCCGTCGGTGACGGCCACCATGTGCCACCCGTCGCGCACCTTCTTGCCGACCTCGTCCAGCAGTTCGGAGACGTTACCGGCGTAGGAATGTGGGGCGCGGGCCTCAAAAGTGAGGGTGTCCAGACCGTCATCGACCGCGTCGTCCACGCCGAAGCCACTCATGGCCCACCACCCCAGGTTGTTCTCCAGCGCCTGGTCGCGGGTGTCCGCTACGGTGCGGAAGGCCCCGGCGGCGAACCCGGCGTTCTGGCCGAGGTCGATGGGCGCGTTGGAGTTGTCGGCGGCAGATTCCCAGGCGGCCAACAGGAACTCTTCGTTGGTGGCCACCAGGTCTGCGGCGCGGGCGCGCACCTTTTCCGGTTCGATCACCACCGGCAGTGACCCCGCCGGCAGAACGCTAATCAGGGTTTGCATGTTCTCCACCAACAGCGGCGTCAGCGATTCCATGCCTTCGACGTAAATGCCGCCCGCGATCTTCTCGAGCATTCCCGCCGCTCCCGGGAAGTCCCGTTGCAGCTTCGCAGCCTTGGACATCACCGCCGGGGTGATCAGCAGTTCGCGACAGGGCGGGGCGATAAGCTCGGTGGGGTGTTCTCCCGAGGTGGTGCGCTGGTCTGCTACCGAAAAGTAGCGCATGTTTTCGATCTCGTCACCGAAGAATTCGATGCGCACCGGGTGATCGGCCACGGGTGAGAAGACATCGAGAATGCCACCGCGCACCGCGAATTCGCCGCGCTTAGAAACCAGATCCACGCGCGAGTAGGCCGCGTTCGCCAGGGCCTTGACGGTCTCGTCGAAGTCTCGCTCGGCCCCCACGGCCAGATGCACCGGTTCCATGGCGTCCAGGCCGGCGACGAAAGGCTGAATGACGGCTCGCACCGGCGCGACCACCACGCGCGGGGGACGCTGCGCCAGGCGTCGTAATACGGTCAACCGCTGCCCGACCGTGTCGGAGCGTGGCGAAAGACGCTCGTGCGGCAGGGTCTCCCACGCCGGGAAGAGCGCCACCTCTTCGGCGGGCAAGAACGAGGCCAGCGAGGCCACGATGTCTTCGGCCTCGCGCTCGGTGGCGGTGATCGCCAGCACGACGGGGGCCTCCGTGCCCGCGTGCCGACCCACCTGTTCGGCGATCTCCGCCAGCAACAGCGGCCGGGCGCCGTCCACTGCTGAGATCAGTAGCTCGGCGGAACGCTGCGCTACTGGCTGGGCGGCGGCTTTCGAGATCCGGGAGAAGCTGGGTTCGTCGTGCAGAAGTTGGGTCAGCCCTCGCAGGCTCATGGCGGCGCCTTTCGCGGTGTGGAGACAGAAATAGCCCCGCGACCGTATCGGCCGTGAGGTATGCGGCTTACATTGTCTCACGGACTCCCCCGCCCGCACCGGTCGTTTGCGTGCCTTTATGGTGACAACCGCTTACGACACGAGCAACCCGGCGTTGACTAGCCTTATTGATAACCGTCGCCCCCCACGGCGGATTCTCATCAATCATTCGCACCCCACCACTTGAAGCACCTTTAGAGAAGAGAAAATTCATGAATGCCTCCCGTTCACGGCGGTACGCCATTTCGTGCGCCGCTTTACTGGCCGGTCTGAGCCTGGGCCCGGTGGCCCCGGCAACCGCCGAACCCGTGCCCACCAAGACCGCCGTCAAGTACGACGGAAAGACCTCCGAAACCGCGGCCGCCTCGTGTTTCGAGATTAAGCAGAATGATCCCGAGGCACCCTCGGGTGCGTACTGGCTCTACACCCCGGCCATGAGCGCCCCCGCGCAGTTCTACTGCGACCAAGAGACCGATGGCGGTGGCTGGGTCATGATCGGACGCGGCCGTGAGGGTTGGACCGACACCTACGACGGCAAGGGCGACCCCGCTCAGCTGGCCACGAATCCCGATGGTACCGACGCGTTCAAGCCCGTGCAGTTGCCCTCGAAGACGGTAGACGCATTGCTCAACGGCCAGGCGCCTTCGCAGATGCAGGACGGTCTGCGCTTGCACCGCGCGCTCAACGCCGAGGGCACCCAATGGCAGGAGGCGACCGCCACCCGCGCCCAAATTCAGCATTGGTCGTGGGCGCTGTCGTCGTTTGCGAACTGGAAGAACATCTCGTATTTCTACGGCCCCGGTTCGGCATCAAACCGCACCTACGCCGCTTCGATGGACCGCATCGATCAGCACGGCAACACCAACTCGATCACCTTCGCCGGTCGCAAGGTGCAGAACTGGAACTTAGGCTTCGGTTACGGCGGCGATACCCGTTTGGGATCCACCGACCCGGGCTCATACATCTACTCGGCCTCGGCTGATGCCGGCTACCCCATCCCCTTCACCCAGGCGTTCTTGCGTCCGCGGGTGACCCAGGCCGATCTGGCTACCTCGCAGATCCCCGAATCCGGCGCGCCCGCTTCGGCCCGCCGCGCGTTGCCCAATAGCTACTCGCAAGCCATGCTCTGGCGCACCTCGCGAGAGACCGGTACCGGCAACGTGGGTGAGATGAACACCAACGTTCAGGCGATCACCGAGGTCAACGGCACCGTGTTCACCGGTGGCGACTTCAAAAACCTGGTCTCCGCCTCGGGTGAGGTCGTCGATCAGTCGTTCTTGGCCGGTTTCGATGTGCAGACCGGTCAGCTGGTGCGCGGATTCACCCCGAAGTTCAACGGTCAGATCAAGGCGCTGGCTCCCCTGCCCAACGGCAAGTTGGCCGTCGGCGGTGAGTTCACCGAGGTCAATGGCCAACCGGTGAGCAACCTGGTGATCCTCGACCCGGCTACCGGTGCCGTCGACACCACGTGGGACTGGCGCCTGGAGAACCGCAACACCGGCGGCGTGGTGTCGGTTTCTACGCTGGACGTGCAGGGCAACTATCTCTACGTGGGCGGCACCTTCACGCATGCCAAGGGCAACACCTCCACGGTGGCAGCCTACTCGAAGTACGCCACCCGCTTCCGCCTCGATAACGGCGGGGTGGACTGGAAGTGGCGCCCGATCTTCAACGGCTCGGTCAACGGCATCAACGCCTCGGCCGACGGCACCCAGGTGTTCGCGGCCGGTTACTTCTCCACCGTCAACAACGAACCGGCCTTCCGCTTGGCCTCGTTGAACACCGTGGACGCCGCCCGCACCGGGCAGTGGGATTGGAAGGAAAGCTACGACAAGGTCCGTAGCTCCTCCTACAACTACCAGTTCGATGTGCAGGACGTCGGTTCCGCGGTCTTCACCGGCGGCTCTGAGCACCTCATCGCCTCCTATGACAAGAACACCTTCGCCCGGAAGTCATCGTCGATTACCCGCAACGGCGGCGACTTCCAAGACCTGAGCTACTCCAACGGAGTGGTGTACGGCGCCTGCCACTGTGGTGACGGCATGTACCAGGGCGCCGAAACCTGGATGGGTGCCTGGGACGAAGCCTCCGACGTGCACCAGATTCGCCTGCTGGGCGCGTGGGATTCCGAGACCGGCGCCTATCTGCCCGAGTTCAACCCGCAGCTCAAGGGCTTCCGCGGGGACGGCATATGGGAGTCGTTCACCGATTCGACCGGCACGCTGTGGGTCGGCGGTGACATCGCCCAGTCGCTGGGTGCCTACGGCGTGCAGAATACCGTCGGTTTCGCCCGCTTCGCCCCGCGTGACGTGACCCCGGCGTCCGTACCGACCAACCTTCAGGTCACTACCGAGAACGGGCGCGACCGCTTGACCTGGACGGGCGTGGCCGAGGGCGGCACCACCTATCAGGTGCTACGCGACGATCGTGTGATCGCCACCGTGAAGGGAACCTCCTATGAGGTGGACCATCGCGACGGTGCACGCTACTTCGTGCGGAGCGAGGACGTCGCCGACAACTACTCGGCCTCGACCCCGGTAGCCACCGCTGCGGCCCCGGCACCGGCGGCTTAACGGAAGAGTTAACCTGCTCCAGAGGGCGGATCTGTCGAGAAATCTGACAGATCCGCCCTTTTGTGTCGTTCATTAGCAACAGGGCTTACTGATTTCACTTGAGGGGACAACGAACCAGCTTTTCACACCCCGGGCCCGCAAGACCCATCACGTGCCGGGTAGAAACCTTGAAATCACGCGAAATTGACTGCCCCACAAACCTCCTGACGGATATACGCCTATTGGCCCACACCCTGCTGTTCCAGTCAATGTGGGGATATATGTGACCACGTCAGACTCCATAGAATGACAGAGAAAACCAGGGGAATACCGTGGCGCGAGGTCGCAATCGTCGTCACGTTCATTCGCATCGCAAAACTTCAGTTATCACTGAGACAACTACATAGAGGTATTGATGAACCATTCCGTTCGCAAAAAATCGCACTCCTCATTCGTCGTCAGCTCCATCACCTCGGTGGCAGCGGCTACCCTTTTGCTAGCCGGTTGCGCCGCAGGCGACTCCAGCGACAACTCCTCCCAGCCCTCCGACGCCCCCTCGTCCGCGAGCGCCTCGGCGTCCTCCGCCGCGCCCTCGGCATCGGCTAAGCCCTCCGAAAAGAAGTCGGAGAAGCCCGCGGAGAAGAAGTCCGATCAACCGACCGAGTCTGCTGCAGCCGACGAGAAGAAGACCGAGGCCGCCGACGAGAAGCAGAAGGATCCTTCCGCCAATGCGAAGGACCCGGCTGCGGCCGAGGTGCCCGAGAACTATTCCGGCGCCAATGAGATTGCGAAAGCTCCGACCGTGCCCGTGGATCACGAGCAGGTCAAGCAGACCGGGTCGCTGTATAACGAGGTAGAAAACGCCTACGCCGCGGTGAAGACCGTACCCGTCGAGGGCACCGCGCCGAAAGATAAACAGGAATCGGAACCGGGCACCCCCGTCGATAACGGTGTGCCCGAGGTAGACACCCAGACCAAGGACAAGATCAACAAGGCCGCCACCGGCGCGGCCGCCGATGAGTTCCTCGCTCAGGCTCTCGAGTACGGCGTGAATGGATGGAGCCAGGAGGGCTCCTCGAAGATTGTCGGCGAACCCAAGTTGGCAGACACCACCTTCAACGGCAAGAAAGCCAAGATCATGCAGGTATGCGTGGACTCCTCGGCCGTGAAGGTCAAAGATTCCGCGGGCAACATCATGACGCCCGATCACGGCCCCAAGCGATCACTCAACATTTTCACCCTGGTGCAGGAAAACGGCACCTGGAAAATCGCTACCCACGACTTCCCCAACAACCCTGACTGCTAAGGAGCTTTTCTCATGAGCTACAAGACTCTCTCCCGTGGCGTATTGGCTTCCCTGGCAGCCTTGACCGTCACCGCTTCGATGTTGCCGGTGACCGGCGCGGTGGCCGCACCCCGCGTCGACGGCAAGTCCGCCGAGACCGCCGCGGCGTCCTGCTACGAAATCAAGCAGAACGACCCCAATTCGATCTCGGGCACCTACTGGCTGTTCACCCCGCAGATGCAGGCCCCCGCCCAGTTCTACTGCGACCAAGAGACCAACGGCGGCGGCTGGGTCATGATCGGCCGCGGCCGTGAAGGCTGGAGCGAAGATTACGCCGGACGCGGCAACCCTGCAGAGCTGCACAAGAACCCGGACGGCACCGACGCGTTCAGCCCCGTGCAGTTGGATTCCGCCACCGTCAACGAGCTGCTGGGCGGTCAGCGTGTGGATCAGCTCGCCGACGGTGTACGGTTCCGCCGTGCGGCCAACACGACAGGCACCGTCTGGCAGGATGCTTACGCCAAGCGTGCTCACACCGAGTCGTGGAGCTGGGCACTGCGTGCCACCGCGGATTGGAACGACGTACGCTTCGATAACCCGACCCAAATCGGCGCTGACTACTACGCCGGCAATACCACCGGCTTCATCGGTGACTGGGGTAGCCGCTACAACACCCTGATCTTCAACTCCGACCGCAATACCCAGTGGAAGAACGGCTTCAACTACGGCTACTACATCATGGGTAACACCAGCGCGGATTCCTACCTGTGGAGCGCCCAGGGCAACTACGCCCAGGCTTTCACCCAGGTCTTTGTGCGCCCGAAGTTGACCCAGGACAACGCAGGTTTCGCGGCGATCGGTGATAACGGTCTGGCCGCGGAGGCCAAGCGTCAGCTACCGAACTCTTACTCCGCTCCCATGCGCTGGCGAACCTCCACCGAGTCCGGTACCGGTGTCGAGTCTGAGATGAACACCCGCGTCCAGGCCATCTCGGAGGTCAACGGCACCGTCTTCACCGGTGGTGACTTCAAGAACGTGGTCTCGGCCTCTGGCGAGGTCGTCAACCAGGCATTCCTGGCCGGTTACGACGTCAAGACCGGCGAGTTGGTGCGCACCTTCACCCCGACCTTCAACGGTCAGGTCAAGGCCGTGGAGGGTCTCTCCAACGGCAAGCTGGCCGTCGGTGGTGAGTTCTCCACCGTCAACGGTGAACCGGCAGCCGGTTTTGTGGTCTTGGACCCGGTGACCGGTGAGATCGACCGCACCTTTGACTGGAAGATCGAGAACCGCCTGGTCTCCGGTACCCCGCAGGTCAAGTCCATCCAGGAGATCAACGGGTACCTTTACATCGGTGGTGCGTTTACCCACGTCAAGGGCAATACCTCTGCCACCTACACCTATGCTCGTTCCGCCGCGCGCTTCCGCATGGACAACGGTAGCGTCGACTGGAACTGGCGCCCGAACTTCAACGGCACCGTCAACGGCATCAACGCCGCCGAGGATCAGTCGGCTGTGTATGCTGCCGGTTACTTCTCCACCCTGGGTGGGGAACCCGCACGTAAGCTCGCCGAGATCGACCCGAACAACGGCACCCGCAAGCGTGCCTGGGACTGGAAGCTTTCCTACATCTCAACCACCAACCCCGACCGTGCAGGCTTCCAGTTCGATGTTCAGGACGCCGCGTCCACCGTGTTCACCGGTGGCGCCGAGCACCTGGTAGCCCAGTACAACAAGTCGGATCTCTCCCGCGCCAGCTCCTCGATCACCAAGTCCGGTGGCGACTTCCAGGATCTGTACCGCGATAAGACCAACGGCACCATCTTCGCCGGTTGCCACTGTGGTGACTGGATCTATGAGGGTAGCGAAACCTTCAACTCGCCCTGGTCTGAGTCGGACAACATCCACAGCATTCGCCTGTTGGCCGCGATCGATGACCAGACCGGTAAGGTCATCCCCGAGTTCGAGCCCAACATCAGCGGCCAAAAGGGTTACGGTGTCTGGGAGTCCTTCAAGGATTCTCAGGGCGTGCTCTGGGTCGGTGGCGACATCGTCCGCTCCCTGGGTAGCAACGGGGTTCAGAACACCGTGGGATTCGCCCGTTTCACTCCCGCTGACGTCACCCCCGCGGCCGCACCGCGCGACCTGAAGGTCACCTCCGACGGCACTCGGGACACCCTGACCTGGACCCCGGGCACCGCCGGTAAGACCGCCTTCGAGATTCTGCGCGACGACCGTGTCATCGCTACCGTTCCGGCAGGCACCACCACTTACTCGGTGGACCACACCGACGGTGCGCGGTACTTCGTCCGTAGCGTGGACAGCGCCGGTAACTACTCGGCGACCGCCCCGGTGGCAACCGCCGTCGTGGACCCGAACGCGCCGGCGCCGCAGGAACCGACCCCTGCTCCCAACGAACCCACTCCCGCGGAGCCGGCTCCAGCCGAACCCACTCCCGCTCCTACCCCCACGCCCGAACAGAAAGCTGCCGATAAGCAGGTCGTGGCCATGGGAGATCAGTGGAATTACATGAAGGATGCCTGGTACACCCCGCTGAACTGGATGCAACCCGATGTCACCGTTAGCGGCTGGCGTCAGGCCAACGCCGCGATCGGGTGGAACACCACGAACCTGACCACCAACATTTGGAAGAGCATCTCTTATCAGCCGATCTCGATGTACCTCCGCAAGGACGTCACGATCGACAACCCCGGTGACTACACCACCCTTGAGATCAAGGTTCGCTCCGATGACGGAAGCATCATCTACGTCAATGGTGAAGAAGTGAAGCGAGACAACCTGCCCTCCGGTACCGTCTACGCCTACACCCACGCCCTCCAGCCCAAATCTGATGCGGACGCCCAAGACAACCTTGTTACCGTTCAGATCCCGGCCGACAAACTTCGAACTGGCAAGAACACCATCGCGGTGTCTACTCACGCGTACAACAACTACAACGCACGCGCCAGCTTCGATCTTTCAGCAACGCTGAAAAACTAAAAACAACACACGTCACACCTCACCTCTAAGGAATAACCTCATGAGCGCATTCACAAAGCGCTGGAAGGGGTGCGTCGGGGTCACCTTGGCCCTAGCCACCACTTTCAGCACTTTGCCTGTGGCTTCCGCAGCGGAGCAACCCCTCACAGTAGACGGCAAAACCTCCGAAACGGCGGCTGCCTCCTGCTTTGAGATCAAGCAGAACAACCCCTCGGCCCCCTCTGGCTCCTACTGGCTCTACACCCCGGATATGGACGCCCCCGGCCAGTTCTACTGCGACCAAGAGACCGATGGTGGCGGCTGGGTCATGATCGGTCGCGGTCGTGAAGGCTGGACCGAGAACGATAACGGCGTGGGCGACCCAGCCGAGATCGCCACCAACCCCGACGGCACTGACGCCTTCAAGCCGGTGCAGCTGCCTTCGGCCACCGTGGACGCCCTTAACTACAACCAACCGCCCAAGGACCAGTACCAGGGGACCCGTATTCGCCGAGCCCTTGATAACGCCGGCACCGAGTGGCAGGAGTTCCGTGCCACTCGCGACCAGGTAGAGAACTGGAGTTGGGGCCTGTCGGCCTATGCCAACTGGTCGGACATCAAGTTCGACAACCCGCGTCTCTATTACGGTTTTGACCGCACCTGGGGTACGTCCAAAGACCGCATCATCGGGCTTAACCTCAACTACAACGCGATGTACTTCGTGCCTCGCAACGAGCAGAACCGTCAGCTTGGATTTGGGTATGGACCCTTCATTCGAGGTGAAGATAACGACACCTCTTATGTTTACTCGTACCAGCGCAACGGGTATGCCTTACCCTTCACCCAGATCTATCAGCGTCCCAAGGTCACCCAGGCTGACCTGAAGTGGCCCGAGGCGATCGGCGATCAGGGTACCGCACGCAAGGCACGCGTGCAGCTACCCAATAGCTACACCGAGCCCATGAAGTGGCGCACCTCGGAGCAGACTGGAACCGGCTCCAAGGGAGAGATGAACTCCTACGGCCAGGCCTTCGGTGAGGTCAACGGCACCGTGTTCGTCGGTGGCGACTACAAGTTTGTACAGTCGGCGGCCGGTGAGCAGGTGCAACAGCCCTTCTTGACCGGTTACGACGTGAACACCGGTGAGTTGGTGCGCACCTTCACCCCGCGCCTGAACGGCCAGGTGAAGTCGCTGGTCGGTTTGCCGAACGGCAAACTGGCCGTCGGTGGTGAATTCACCCAGGTCAACGGCGAACCCAACAACGGGTTCGTGGTGCTGGACCCCGTCACCGGTGAGATCGACCGCACCTTCAACTGGAAGGTAGAGAACCGCGGTAGCTCGGGAACCTCCTACGTGAAGGACATGCAGGTCAGCAACGGTTACCTGTACTTGGCCGGACGCTTCACCCACGTCACCGGTCACACCAGCGATGTGGCGGC
Source organism: Rothia sp. LK2588 (assembly GCF_040946465.1). NCBI lineage: Bacteria > Bacillati > Actinomycetota > Actinomycetes > Micrococcales > Micrococcaceae > Rothia > Rothia sp. LK2588. The sequence goes on from NZ_JAYWLS010000004.1 coordinate 178,162, forward strand.
CTTTGCCCGCAACGCAGCGCGTATCAAGCTTTCCAACGGTGGTGTGGACTGGCAGTGGCGACCGAACTTCAACGGCACCGTCAACGGGCTCAATGCCTCTGACGACGGCCAGAACGTCTTCGCTGCCGGTTACTTCTCGACCCTGGGTGGTGAAACTGCCTATAAGCTGGCCACGATCAACCCCGTCGATGGTAGCCGCCTGCGCGAGTGGACCTGGAAGCTCTCCTTCAACCTGATCGGTGATCAGACCGGCTTCCAGTTCGACGTTCAAGACTCCGGCGACACAGTTTTCACCGGCGGTTCGGAGCACATCATCGCTCAGTACTCTAAGGCGGATTACTCACGTCTGTCTTCGGCCATCACCAAGTCCGGTGGCGACTTCCAGGATCTCTCCCGTTCGCCTCAGAAGGACGTCATTTACGGCGCTTGCCACTGTGGTGACTGGATCTACGAAGGTTCTGACATGTGGCAGGACCCCTGGCCGAACTACACCAACGTCTACCAGATCAAGCTGATCGCCGCCTTCGACGCGGTGACCGGACGTGTCTTGGGTGAGTTCTCGCCCCAGATTTCGGGTGCCAGCGGTTACGGCATTTGGGACTCCTTCACCGACTCCAAGGGTGTGCTCTGGGTGGGTGGCGACATCAACACCTCGATGGGCGCCCGCGGTCCGCAGCGCACGGTGGGCTTCGCTCGCTTCGCCCCACGTGATGCTCAGCCGCCGGTAGCTCCCTCGGCTCTGCGTGTGGTCACCGACGGCACCACCGACCAGATGGACTGGGCTCCGGTGGCCGAGGCAGGCGTGAAGTATCAGGTCTTGCGCAATAACAAGGTCATCGCGACGGTCGATGAGCCCTCCTACTCCGTGGCTCATCAGGACGGTGCACGTTACTTCGTCCGCGCAGTGGACGCCGCCGGAAACCTCTCCGCCTCGACCCCGGTGGCCGTGGCGAGCCAGGGTCAGTTGACCGACCGTGAAGAAGCCTCCGGTGAGGTGCTCGCTTACGGCTCTACCTGGGATTACAAGCTGGGCACCGAGGCCTTCGGCGAGGATTGGAATGCCGTCCGCACCCTGGTGACCGGTTGGTCCTCCGGTAAGGCGGCTCTCGGTTGGGGCTCCGCTCCCCTGGCGACCACTCTGGAGAAGGCTACCGCCACCTCCTTTATCGCTCGCCATGATCTAGAGCTCTTCGGCATCAAAGGTCGCGACCTGAAGTTGACCACCTACGCCGATGACGGTTTGGTGATCTACGTCAACGGTCGCGAGGTCAAGCGCTCCAATATGCCCGAGGGCACGGTGACGCACACGACCTACGCAACCGCGGCTCCCAGCACCGCTACCGCTCAGTCCAAGCCGGTCGAGGTGACGGTTCCGGCCGAGTACCTGCGCGAGGGTAAGAACGTGATCGCGGTTTCGGTTCACTCGAACTACCGCAGCACTCCTTCGGTCAGCTTCGATCTCAAAGCTGAGATGGGTCAATAAAATCTGAAATAGTGAGAGATCTTCGGGCTGGGTAGTACAACGAGTACTACCCAGCCCGTCGCTTATCCAGCACACCCCGTCTAAATAGCCCACAAACCCCCGTTTTCCTAGTGCCACTAGGAAAACCCCACACACATTGCCCCACAATCGCCCCAGATAGGCTTATTTGTCCTACTCAAGAGCTGAATTCTAGGTAAAGTTTTCCAGGCAATGCCCCTGACTAACTGGGTCAGCTGGTAGGGGCTTGACCGATTGAACGACTCTCGGATTGCCACTCGCTCTACGCCTCATCGAATTTAGCCGCGATGAGATAGCTAACTGGATAGGTCTTAATTACTTGAGTTCGCACAGTACACATACACCCTCACGTCCTACCGGGTTCCGCGATACCCTCGCGGTGCTGGGCGCCGCCCAGAAACCCGGCCACGGCGTGCCCGCATACACCCGTTGGGTCAACCGCCGCATTGCCCGCTATTTCGCCGCCGCCGCTGTGAAGTTCGGTATTACCCCCAACGGCGTCACCGCTATCAGCTCGGCGCTGTCGCTGGTGGGCATCCTGCTCCTGATCTTCGCCGAACCCACCTTCTGGACCGCCCTGGGCGTGGCTGTATTCTTCGCGCTGGGTTACGCAATGGACTCGGCGGATGGCCAGGTAGCCCGTGTCACCGGCGCGTCCTCACCCGCCGGCGAGTGGCTGGACCACGTGGTGGACTCGATCCGCACCCCCGCCCAGCACCTCGCCGTTCTCGTGGGCTTTATTCGTTTCGAGGACCATTGGCCGGCTCATGGCTGGTCGCTGTGGTGGTTGCCCATGGCATTCACCGTGCTAGTCGTCGGGCATTTCATGAGCCAGATCCTGGCAGAGCAGTTGCGCACCCGCCGCAAGACGGCCGCACCCGCCACCGGCGGAACTATGCGTTCCTTTGTCAACCTGCACATGGACGCCGGTACCTTCTGCTGGATCTTCATCTTCTGGGGTTGGGGTCTCGGCTTCGTCGTCGTCTACGGCCTCCTCTTCCTGGCGCACCTGGCCACCACGATGGTGTCGATGCGTCGTAAGTTCATCACCCTCAACACTCCGCAGGAGGGCTAACCATGTCTCTTCCCACCGTTTCCGCGGTCATTGCGACTATCGGTAGCCGCCCCGAGTTGCTACGCACCGCCGTCCAATCGATCTTCGACCAGGACTACCCCGGCCCGATCGAGGTAGTCGTCGTCTTCGACCACGTGAACATCGACCCCCTGGACGACATGACCGTCCCCGCCAACCGCAGCCTGGTGACCGTCGTCAACCAGCGCGACCAGGGTCTGGCCGGAGGCCGCAACACCGGTATCACCACCGCCACCGGCAGCTACATCGGTTTCTGCGACGACGACGACTACTGGTTCCCGACTAAGGTCACTGCCCAGTTGACCCTCTGGGAGGAGCACCCCAAGGCCGTTGCGATTTCCTCCGGCATCACCGTTCGCTCGGGCGGGCAGGATATTGAACGTCAGGCTCCCGCCACCGCGTCGTTCGACGAGTTTTTGCTCTCGCGCATCACCGAGATCCACCCTTCGGCAATGCTTTTCCAGCGCGCCGACCTGTTAGAGGGCGGCCGTTTTGGGCCGGTCGATGAGGACCTGCCCTCCGCCTACGGTGAGGACTACGACCTACTCTTGCGCGCCACCCGTTTCGGCGATATCCACTGCGTGCCGGAACCGCAGATCCTGGTGCTGTGGGATCGCCCCTCGTTCTTTGCCGGCAAATGGCAGTCCATGGTGGACGGCCTGAGCTATATTCTGCGCAAGTTCCCCGAGTTCGAACGCGAACCTAAGGGGCTGGCCCGCATCGCCGGACAGATCGCCTTCGCACACGCCGCCCTGGGTAACCGCCGAGAGGCCCGCGACTTCGCGTTGGCTACTCTGCGCCGCGATCCTCGCCAGCTGCGCGGGTGGGCAGCGCTCACGGTGGCCTCCGGCGTGCTCAAGCCGCAGATGCTTTTGAATCTGGTCAATAAGACCGGACGCGGTCTCTAGGGAATCGACCGCCATGTTACTCACACTTTTTGAGCCGCGCCGTGGGGGGCGCTACGACGAAGTCGAAGACCCCGCCATTTCCTCGACCGCACGCGAGTTGCCGGCCTGGCCGCTGTACACCCTGCTCTACGGGTTCCCCTTCATTTGGGCCCTGGGCATGGCGCAGTTCATGCCCACCATCTTGGCGCTGATCATGTTGGCCTACATGGTGGCTCGCCGCGAGATCGTCATCTTCCGTGCCCAATGGATCTGGATTGCGCTGTGCATCTGGACGGTGGTCTGCACCGTTTCGCTCCACGGCGGCAGCGACATCCTGGCCTGGGGCCTACGCTTCGTCATCATCTTCAATGCCGGCATCTACAGCATCTACCTCTTTAACGCCCGCGAGCGCGTCACCAGCCACGGCATCATGATCGGTTTGATCGTCGTGTGGTACACCGTGGTCATCCTGGGTTGGCTCTCGTTGCAATTTCCCGATTTCCGTCTCACCACGCCGATGTCGATGATCATGCCCGGTGGGTTGGTGTCGAACGAATTGGTCAAAGATTACGTGATGCCGCCGCTGGCGGAGGTGCAGCTGCCCTGGGGCGCTCCGGAGCCCTACGTGCGTCCTTCTGCGCCTTTCCCCTACGCGAATAGCTGGGGCCTGGCGTTCACCTTCTTGACCCCGATCGTCCTGGCGACCATGAGCGCCTCGAGCTCGCTGTGGATCAAGATCTGCTTGGGCTTCTCAGTAATCGCCGGGTTGGTGCCTGCGGTCGCCACCTCAAACCGCGGCATGTTCATTGGCCTGGCCATCTGCGTGGGGTATGTGATCATGCGTCAGGTGATGGCAGGCAACCTGAAGGTTGCTGTCTGGGCGCTCATTGGTGCGCTGCTGGCGGTGGTCACCCTAGTAGGTTCGGGTGCACTGGCCAAGATTCTGGGCCGTCAGGAATACTCTGATTCCACCGGCGGTCGCGCCTCGCTGTACGCGGCTACCTGGGACGCCGTGATGCAGTCCCCGGTGGTCGGTTACGGCACGGCGCGCATGAATGTCTCGATCGGTGTCTCGATGGGTACTCAGGGGTACCTGTGGGCGCTCATGTTTTGTTTCGGTCTCGTTGGCCTGGGCCTGTTCCTGGCGTTCATGGTGTACTCGATTCTCACCACCTGGGGTGTGCAGTCAGACGCCGGCATGTGGATCCACTCTGTTCCGGTAACCGCGATCTTTGTGTTCGTCTTCTACAGCTTCGACACCATGCAGATGGCAGCCATGATGCTGTGCCTGTCGTTGATGATGCGTTCGGCCGCGTACAGGGAGGGGTTGTAAAGCATGCCCTCGTTGGCTAAGAGCGGCGCAATCTCCTCTGTCTTCGTGATCTACGGGGCCGCCGCGGCATTTGTGGCGACCCTGATCGTGACGAACGGCCTGGGCAAGTCCGCCTCAGGTGAGTTCTTTCAGGTGATGGCCCTCTTCGCTATCGGCACCTCGCTGTCGGTGTTCGGTGCGGATACCGGTTTGGTGCGTACCGTTTCGGCGCAGCGGGCGATGGGCCGCTTCTCGGCGGTGCGTCAGCTGGTGCGCTTCGCGGCGATTCCTTCGCTGTGCCTGTCAATCGGCATCACCGTGGTGGCGCTGATCTACACGTTGCCGGGGGTTTCTCCGCAGCTGTCGGATAACTACCGGGTGGCGTTTAACGTCTCGGCGCCGTTTTTGATTGCGGCCGCCGTGATGACGTTGAGCTTCGGCGTCTTGCGGGGTCTGCACAAGGTCGTGACTTTCACCGCCCTGCAAAACGTGCTCCTGCCGACGTTACGCATTGCCGCCGTCCTGTTGGTGGTGGCCTTCGCCGGAAACATGCTCTCGCTGGCCCTGGCGTGGACGATCCCCGTGGTCGTCGTCGCGTTGGTGGCCATCGTGTTGGTCAAGCGAGGCATGCCGAAGGCTTCCGATGAACTGGTCGCGGACGCCGGCCCGGCCGAGACCGCCAAGTCGTTCTGGGGCTTCAGCGCCGCCCGCGGTGTCTCGGCGGTGGTCGAGGCGATCCTCGAGTGGATCGACGTGCTGGCGGTGGCGCTGTTCCTCGGGGCGGCGTCCTCGGGTATGTACGGTGCGGTCAACCGCATGGTCCGTATGGGCGTGATGGTCGACCATATCGGACGCGTGGTGACCGGCCCCTCGATCAGCGCGGCGATCGCCACGGGCAAGCTTGACCGCGCCCGAAGCATCTTCGTCGGCAACACCCGCGCGCTGATCGCCGTGGGGTGGCCGTTCTACATCACCCTGGCGTTCTTCGGCCCCACGCTCATGGAGGTCTTCGGCCACGGGTTCGCGCAGGCGGCCGGTGTGCTGTGGGTGATCTGCCCGGCCATGATGTTGCAGATGGCAGCCGGCGGTGTGCAGTCGGTGTTGCTCATGTCTGGGAAGTCGCGCTGGCAGCTCTACAACAAGCTGTCGTCGCTGGCGGTCTCGGTGGCGCTGAACCTCTGGCTGGTGCCGCTGTGGGGCCTGTTAGGGGCGGTGACCGCGTGGGCGGCGGCCGTGTTGGTAGATACCCTGCTGGCGGCCTTCCAGGTGATGCGCCTGGTGGGTATTCGGGCCAAGCCCGAGGAGATGATTGCGGTCATGGTGATTTCCGCCGGTGTGCCGCTGATAGGGGCCTTCGGGGTGGCGCAGTTGATGGGCCAGAGCTGGCCGGCGATTTTCACCTACGCCGCGATCGTTCTGCCGATCTACGGTCTGTTGATGTACCGATTCCGCGAGGCGATCGGCATCGAAAACCTCTTCAAGTCTCGCAAGAAAAATAATCGTTCGTATTCCGGTAAACACTTCGCATAGAAAGGCTGTGGTCACAGTGGCAAGTAAATCTCAGGCGATCCGCCGAGCGTCCACCGATTCCCGATCGTCTCGGTCGTCCGCCGCGGTTAATCCCGTTTCTCTTTCCGAGCAGCTCCGCAAGGTTCTTCGCCACCCGTTGGTGCTCCTCCTCTCGGTGCTCACCGGTATGGGTTTGGCCGGGTTGGCCTCGTTGACGCAGGACCAGACGTATAAGGCGACCTCGACGGTGGTGGCGTACCCGCTGACCACCGACCCGAACGCGCAGGCCTCGAACCAGATCACGGTGGATATTAACACCGAGGCGTCCGTGGCTAATTCGCGCCAGGTGGCCAATGCGGCGGCCGAGAAGCTCAATCCCTCGGACACCAACCTGCCGCAGAAGCTCGACGACACCGTTGACGTGGCGGCTCACTCGGGTACCGCGATCCTGGACTTCACCGCGACCGCTGACAGCGCAGACGAGGCCGCTCAGTACGCTAACGCCGTGGCAGACGCGTACCTGCAGGTACGCCGCGATGCGTTGAAAGATACCGTGAACAGCAACGTTCAGAACATCAACGACGCGCTGAACTCGCTGGACGATAGCAAGAAGATCACCCGCAGCCAGCTGGAGGAGAAGCTGGCTCAGGTGCAGATCACCTCGACCTCCGCAGGTCGTGTGGTCTCCTACGCTGAGAAGCCCGATGCTCCCACCAACCTCGGTCTGCCTAAGTACTTGCTGGTGGGCGCGATTGCCGGTCTTCTGGTCGGTGCCCTGCTGGCGTGGCTCGTCGATAGCCGGGAACGTCGCGTGAAGTACTTCGACCGTGCCGGTGAGGCCGTGAGCCAGGATGTTCACGAGATCCGTGGCAACCACCAGGTTGAAGACGCCCGCCGTCTGCTCTTCTCGCTCGGTGCCGCTCGCGGTGACTTCCTCAGCTCCGGACGCCGCGGTGCGGTGATCTACTCCCCCACCCCGTTGGCGGCTGGGGAGTTCTCCACCCTGCTCTCTGAGGCGACCGGTACCGCTGACATCAACTATGCCTCCGGCAACGAGGCAACCCCGTGGAATACGATCCACGCCGGTGCCGAGGCTGGCCGCGCCACCATCCTGACCGCCGGTGAAGACACCGAAATCTCGCAGGTGCTACGCGACGCCTACGAGCTGGGTACCTGCCTGGTCGTCATCACTCCGGAAACCACCATGCGCGATCTCAAGGAGTTCGACGCCGTGGCACACACCGCCGAGGCAGACGTGAAGTACGTCTACCTGCAGAAGTAACAGGAAAGGGATTTTCAGCGTGAAAGCTCTGTATGTAGCCAGCGCCGGAGGTCACCTGGCACAGCTCATCGCCATCGACAAGTTCTGGAAAGAACACGATCGCACCTGGGCGACCTTCGAACTGCCGGAGGTCAAGGCGGCGCTGGAGGGTGAGAAGATCGACTGGGTCTACTTCCCCACCACCCGCAATATCCCCAACGCAGTGCGCAACGTGGGGGTCGCCTGGCGCGTGTTGCGCCGGGAGAAGCCGGACGTGGTCATCACCTCGGGCGCGGCCGTTGCGGTGTCGTTCTTCGCCGTAGCCAAGTTGTTGGGTATTCGAACCGTATTCATCGAGGCCTACGACCGCATTACCATGCCCACGATGAGCGCCCGCCTTTGCTACCCCATGAGCGACCTGTTTGTGGTGCAGTGGGAGGAACAGCAGAAGGCGTTCCCCGAGTCAGTCAATATTGGCCCCATCATGTAGTCCGTTGCGGGGTTCGTTGTCGAGCCCCGCAACGGGCTCCCGGTTTTTAGGGAGAAAGTTCAACCGTGGCAGCACATTCACACACGACCGCCGCCGATGAGGTAACCCCCAGCTACGACCTGGTGGTCTCGTTGGGCACCGATTATCACAAGTTCGATCGCCTGGTGCAGTGGGTAGACGCCTACCTGGCGCAGCACCCGGAGCTGACCTGCCTGTTTCAACACGGGTTCACCGACCCACCGCAGCGTGCTACGGCCACCGTCGATCGCATGCCCCGCAAGGAGCTGCTGAAGATCTACGAGGCCTCGAAGGTTGTTCTCGTACAGGGCGGCCCGGGTTCCATTTTGGACGCCCGCGAGGTGGGCGTTATACCGTTGGCGGTTCCCCGCGTGGCGGAGTTAGACGAGGTGGTCGATAACCACCAGGTCGAGTTCTCGAAGGTCATGGAGTCTTACGGGGAGACGATCATCGTTCACGACGCCGCCGACCTGGCTGCGAAGATCGACGCGGCCCTGGCTGATCCGTCGATGGTGGCCGGCAGCTACCGGGTTCCCGGTGCCGATACCGCCGCAGCAGAGCTGGCGCGCGCTTTCGAGACCTTCGCACCCTCCCCCGGCCACGACGTCCGGAAGTTCGTACGACGCTGGGGGCAGGTACTGCGCGGCATGGCCGGTCGGTAACTCCAACTTCATCTCTGAGCTATACAAGAGCAGAAAATGTGTTTTTTCTGCTCTTGTTTAGTATCTTGAAACAAAGCCTGCTGTGTACCGCACTTCACCGAGCGGTACCTCATGAGAAAGGAAGAACATGTCTGTTCAGGAATCAACCGTTGTCAACGCGCCCGTCGATCGTGTGGCCGCAGCCCTTGCCGACGAGGGTTTCGCTCGTTTCGTGTGCGAGAAGCTGGGAATCGGTTTCGAATCGTTCCAGGTGGCTGGCTCCCCCGAGGGCGCTTTTACCGCAACCACCACCCGTGAGGTCGGCGCCGACAAGGTGCCCGACGTAGCCAAGAAGTTCGTCTCGAAGGGTCTGCACATGACCCAGGAAGATTCGGTTTCGGCTCCCGCGGCAGACGGTGCACGCACCGTGAACTCGAACATCAAGGTCACCGGTATGCCCGTGAACGCGACCGCCACCCAGCAGCTGAAGCCGCAGGGCGAGCAGACCGTCATCAACGTCTCCGGTGAGGTCACCTGCGGTATTCCGCTGGTGGGCAAGAAGATTGCCGCCGCTGCCGAGCCCTATGTTGGTCGCGTGCTGACCAAGCTGGGTCGCCTCGTCGAAGAGTGGCTGGCTCAGAACTAAACGGCTGAGAGCGGGCCGGGTCTGGCCCGCTCCCCTCCGTCGCACGCCCTGGTTGCTCTCGGTGACCGAATACGGGCGACGAACACGTAGATAGCACACGGCCGGTGGAACCTTAGATGAGGTTCCACCAGCCGTGTGCTGCGTTTATCGCTAAACTTTCTCAGCCTAGAAGCTGTGTCTTAGGCGGCTGCCGGAGTCAGCGCCGCCAGAGCCGCGCGGAGCTTTGTGGAGGAGGTGTGCATGGTGTACGGGAAGTAGACCACCTTCACACCCTTCTCGGCGAAGCGGTTCTCCAGGTCGATACCGCGCGGGGTGCCCTTCCAGTCATCGCCCTTGAAGAAGGTGTTGAAGCGAACCTGTTCCCAGGTCTCCAGCTTGTCTTCAACGGTCTCGGCACGTACTTCGTCCACGAAATCGATGTGAGAGACGATCTCCATGCGCTCGGCCAGGGGAATGATGGGCTTGCGACCCTTCGTCAGTTCCAGCATCTCGTCGGAGACCACGCCGGCGATCAGGTAATCGCAGTTTTTCTTGGCCTGTCGAAGTACGTTGAGGTGACCTACGTGAAACAGATCGAAAGCTCCGGCTGCGTACCCAATATTCATGAAGTTTCCCCTAATCAAACTATCTTTAAGGCGCGCACCGGTGGTGTTGTTGAAGACGGTGTGCGGCCACGCCTTATGTCAATAGCTTTCAGATTACATTCAGGGAGAACGGGGTACGGTCACCTCGGATGCGCATAGTTTGGGGGACGCTCCGGGGCCTCTTTGTGGGCGGTATTAGTGCTGGGTAGCTTCCTTGGCGGCTTCCTCGGCGGCCACCCACGAGAGCATGGCACACTTGACGCGTGCGACGAACTTCGAAACGCCTGCGAAAGCGGCGGCGTCCCCGAAGTACTCCTCATCGGGTTCGATCTGTCCGCGCGAGCGCAACATCTCGCGGAATTTGTCCACCAGTTCCTGGAACTCGGTGAGGCTCATGCCCGGCGCCATATCCGACAGCACCGAGGCGGCGGCCATCGAAATCGAGCAGCCATCGCCTTCCCACGAGACGTGCTCGATCGCCGACTTTTCTTCGTTCAGCTCCACGCGCAGGTTGATCTCGTCGCCGCAGGTGGGGTTGTACTGATGGTTCTCGGCGGCAGCGTGCGAGGGTTCGAGCAGCCCCTCCCCCGTGCGCTGTTTGGAGTGATCGAGGATGATCTGCTGATAGAGAGATTCCAGTCCGCTCATGGTGCTTCTTTCGTTGTCAGTCTGCGGTGTCTGCGATCGAGTTAAACCCGGAAGTACTCGCGTACCTTCGCGAGTTCGGTCAGGAACCGATCGACATCGTCGGTGGTGTTATAGATGTAACCGGAGGCGCGGGTCGAGGCGGTCACGCCCAGCGCGCGGTGCAGCGGTTGTGCGCAGTGGTGTCCCACGCGAATCGCAATACCCTGCATGTCTAGCAGCTGCCCCACGTCGTGCGGGTGCACTCCATCCACGTGGACGGCGGCCACACCGGCGCGCGGTTTGCCGGCGGCGGGGCCGAGCAGACGCACACCGTCGATCTCTTCAACGCCAGCGGCCAGGTGCTGCCCCAGCTCCTGCTCCCAGGCGTGCACATTCTCCATACCCACGTGTTGCAGGTAGCGGACGGCGGCGGCCAAGGCCACGGTCTGCGAGATACGCTGAGTGCCCGCCTCGAAGCGGGTGGGCGGTGCCATGAACTCGGCCTCGGTCATGGTGACCTTGGTGATCATGGAGCCGCCGGTAAGGAAGGGCGGCATGGCGGCCAGTAAGTCGGCCTTGCCGTAGAGGGCGCCGATGCCGGTGGGGCCGAGCATCTTGTGGCCCGAGAAGGCGGCAAAGTCCACGTCCAGCGCGTGGAAGTCGACCGGCATGTGAGGGACCGACTGGCAGGCGTCCAGCACGGCGAACGCGCCGACCTTGCGAGCGAGCTTCACCAGCAGGTCAACGTCGGTGATGGAACCCAGAACGTTTGAAACATGGGTGAAGGCCAGCACGCGGGTGCGCTCGGTGATGATGTTTTCGGCCGCGGCGTAATCGAGGGTGCCGTCGGACTCCAGCGGGATCCAGCGCAGGGTGGCACCGGTCTTGGCGGCCAGCTGCTGCCACGGGATCAGGTTAGCGTGGTGCTCCTGCTCGGTGATCACGATTTCGTCGCCGGCTTTCAGCGCGAACTGACGTGCGGCCTCCCCACCCAGGCCCGCCGAGGCGTTGGCCAGCGAATAGGTCACCAGGTTCAGCGCCTCGGTGGCGTTGGACGTCCACACCAACTCGTCCTCGTCGGCACCGACGAACGCCGCGACGGTCGCGCGGGCGTTCTCGAACAAATCGGTGGCGTCTACGGCGAGCGTGTGGGCGCCGCGGTGAACCGCAGAGTTCGCCTTGAGGTAGAAGTCGCGTTCGGCGTCCAAGACCTGCAGCGGGGTCTGGCTGGTAGCCCCTGAATCCAGGTAGGTCAGGCGGTGCCCATTGACCTCAGAGTTGAGAATCGGGAAATCGGCCGCCAGCGCGGTCGCCGCCTCGTTGTTTAGGCGGGTGTTGGCCTCTAGTGCGTAACCTGTGCTGCTCACGGTGCCTCTTTCGTGGTCGTTGTTCTCACGAGTTCTCGGGTCTGCTGTCTGGCCGTATTAACGGCACATTTTTATAGCTTATTCCCGTGAACCTCAAAATGATAGTGAGGCCAGCCTTAACGCGAGTGGTAGCGCTGCTGCGCGTCAGTCAGCCCTTCGGTGATCAGCTGTTGCACCGCGTCCGCGGCGTCACCGATCAAGAACGGCAGCTCTTTCGCCTCGGTAGCCGTGAACGGCTTCAGCACAAAGTCAGACACCTGCATCCGCCCCGGCGGGCGCCCGATACCGCAGCGCACGCGATAGTAATTCTTCGTGCCCAGCGCCTTGGTCATATCACGCAGACCGTTGTGCCCACCTTCTCCGCCGCCGATCTTGAGCCGAATCGCCGCGAAATCAATATCCAGTTCGTCGTGCACCGCGATAATGCGCTGGGGGTCGATGCCATAGAACTGCGCCAAGCCAGCCACCGGGCCACCGGAAGTGTTCATGTAGGTCAGCGGTTTCGCCAAGACCACCTTGGGCCCGCCCATGCCGAGGCGTCCCTCGAGCACCATGGCTCGCGCCTTGTGCCGCTTAAACGAACCACCCACAACCCCAGCCAGCTCGTCGAGCACCATCTGACCAATGTTGTGACGGGTTTTTGCGTACTCGGGGCCCGGATTGCCCAGCCCCACGATGAGCCACGCGTCGCTCATATCTTCGCCCCTTCGAGTTCGCGCCTGAAAGAGACGCCGCAGAATGTTTGCCATGTTCTCAAGAGTATCGGTATTCAGATACAGCGGTGGCCCGCACACCGCGCGAAGCGATCTGCGGGCCACCGGTTAAACGGCTGCCGTGAACACGGAAGCCAGACAGAAACCTTAGTTCTTGTCGTTGTCGGAGTCGTGCGCCTCGCCGGCCTGATCCGACTCTTCCGAAGCCTCGACAACGTCGCCTTCGCCCTCTGCAGGCTCGATGGGGTTGCCGTCTTCGTCGGTCTCGATGGGGTTGCCCTCGGCGTCGGTCTCGCCCTCTTCGCCCGGCTCGGGAACGTCGAGTTCCTGGGGCTCGGAGACGTTGACAACCAGCAGTTCGGGATCAGCAATAAGGGTAACGTCTGCGGGCAGCTCGATGTCTGCAGCGGTAACGTGCTCGCCGATCTTGCGGCCTTCGATGTTGATGACGATCTCGTCGGGGGACTTCAGAGCGTCTGCCTCGACCAGCAGAACGGTCTCTTCCTGGTTAGCGACTGCGCCCTGCTCGACTTCACCCTCAACAACCAGGGGAACCTCGATCTCAACGCGCTCGCCGCGCTTGACGATCAGAAGGTCGATGTGCTGCAGTTCGGGGCGGATCGAGTGACGCTGGATGTCCTTGATCATGGCCAGAACCGACTCGCCCTCGATGTCCAGGTCGAGAATAGCGTTAGCGGTACGGGCTGCCAGGGTGGTTGCGTGACCGGGCAGAACAACGTGCTTGGGATCTTCACCGTGACCGTAGATCACTGCGGGGATGTCGCCGGCCATGCGGATGCGGCGTGCGTAGCCCTTGCCGAAGTCTTCGCGCAGGGTTGCGGAGATCTTGGTTGCGTTCGACATAGTGAACGTCCTTTCGTTACTGGAAAGTATTGCGCCAAGTTGTAAGTGCACTGACGCCAGAAAATATTTTCCAGTCAGCCACCGTCGGTTACGGACCTACCGCGCTTCACGCTCGGCATTCCACCGCCTTGGCTTGTTACCCGGGTGCGGGCAACTTGTTAAGTATGCCCGAGCGTCGCCCTTGTTTTCAAGAACGACGCCCGGTTGCGCGGCTCACAGTCCACATAGTTCGCTAACCCTGTTTGACGTGCTCGGCCAGTGCCTGCCGGTGATCCCGCGGGGTGAAGCCCGCCGCGATGATCTTGCTCAGATCCAGCGCCGAGTTGAAAGGCCGGGGTGAGTACACCTCGGTGTTCGCGAAATACTCGTCGGTGGTGGTCTCGGCGACCCGCGCAGGGTCGTGGCCATCGGCCTCGAACGCAGCTTTGGCCAGGTCGGCCCAGGTGATCACGTCACCGGAGTTCGTCAGGTGGTAGGTGCCGTACTCAGCCCCGTTGTTGAGCAGATGGAGGACGCCGGCTGCCAGGTCCCGGGTGAAGGTCGGGCGGCCGTGCTGATCGGCGATGACCTTCGGGTCGACACCGCGAGCAGCGAGCGAGCGCATGGTATCGACGAAGTTCTTGCCGTCGCCGATCACCCAGGAGGTGCGCACGATGTAGTGTTGCGGCACCGAGCGTGCGGCCATCTCGCCGGCGGCCTTGGACTGGCCGTACACGCCCAGCGGGGCCACGGCGTCCGACTCGGTGTAGAACTGCCCCACGGGTTTGTTGCCGTCGAAGACGTAATCGGTGGAGATGTGCACCAGCGGGATGCCCGCCTCGCGGGCGATACCGGCCAGGGCGGAGACTCCGGTCGCGTTGGCGGCCCAGGAGGCGGTGCGCCCTTCGGGGGTCTCGGCCTGATCCACGGCGGTGTGCGCGGCAGCGTTGATGATGCCCGAGAGCGAACGCCAGCGATAGGCCTGCGCCCATTGCGCCGGTTGCGCGAGATCGATCTGTTCGCGGGTGGCGGCGATGTGGGGCACGCCGGCCTCGTCGAGCTGGCGGGTGAGCTCGCGCCCGAGCTGACCGTTGGCGCCGACCACCAGCACCGGCGCCGGCTTCACCGGGCTGACCTGGGACAGGGGCGGGTGGTTCTTATCTTTCTCGGAGAGCTCGGCCTGCTCCAGCGGGATCGGCCAGGCGATCCCGGCGGTTTCGTCGGCGAGGTTGAGGAAGGAGTATTCCCCCTGAGCGTCGGGCGACCAGTGGTCGTTGACCAGGTAGGTGTAGGCGGTGTTGTCTTCCAGGGTTTGGAACGAGTTCCCGACGCCGCGGGGCACGAACACCGCGGTGTCGGGGCCGACCTCGACGGTCACGGTCTTGCCGAAGCTCTCCCCGGCGCGCAGGTCGACCCAGGCCCCGAAGACGCGCCCGGTGGCCACCGAGACGTACTTATCCCAGGGCTCGGCGTGGATGCCGCGGGTGGTGCCGACCGTGGCGTTGAACGAGATGTTGTTCTGCACCGGGCCGAAGTCGGGCAACCCGGCGGCCACCATTTTCTCGCGCTGCCAATTCTCTTTGAACCAGCCACGGTTGTCCCCGTGCACCGGCATCTCAATGACGAGCAGGCCGGGGATCTCGGTGGTGCTGACCTTCAGCTGACGCGGCATTACTGGCCCGCCTTCGCGTACTTCGCCTCGACCTCGGCCTTGAGCGGCTCCCACCATGCGCGGTTCTCGGCGTACCAGTCGATGGTGTCTTGCAGACCGGATTCGAAGTCGGTGAAGCGCGGCTCCCAACCGAGCTCGCGGCGCAGACGTGAGCCGTCGATCGCGTAGCGCAGGTCGTGGCCGGGGCGGTCGACGACGTGGTCGAAGGCGTCCTCGGGCTGACCCATAAGGCGCAGGATGGTGCGCAACACGGTGATGTTGTTCTCTTCACCGTCGGCACCAATGAGGTAGGTCTCCCCCAGCTTGCCCTTCTCAAGGATGGTCAACACGGCCGAGGAGTGGTCGGAGGCGTGGATCCAGTCACGCACATTCAGACCCTCGCCGTAAAGCTTCGGCCTGATGCCCGAGAGCACGTTGGTGATCTGACGCGGAATGAACTTCTCGATGTGCTGGTAGGGGCCGTAGTTGTTCGAGCAGTTCGACAGCGTGGCCTCGATACCGAAGGAACGCACCCAGGCACGTACGAGCAGGTCGGAGCCGGCCTTGGTCGAGGAATAGGGGGACGACGGGTTGTACGGGGTGGTCTCGGTGAACTTGGCGGGGTCGTCTAGTTCGAGGTCGCCGAAGACTTCGTCGGTGGAGATGTGGTGAAAACGGGTGCCGTGGCTGCGAACTGCCTCGAGCAGGGTGAAGGTTCCCACCAGGTTGGTGTGAATGAAGGGGGTCGGATCGTTGAGCGAGTTATCGTTGTGCGATTCGGCCGCGTAGTGGACCACGGCGTCCGCCGCCTGGACGAGGGGGTCGACGACGTCGCGATCGGCGATGTCTCCCCGCACCAGTTCACAGCGGGCGGGGTCGAGACCTTCGAGCGATTTTTCGTTGGCCGCGTAGGTCATCTTGTCGAGAACAATTACCGAGTGATCAGTATTTTCGAGTACGTGGTGAACAAAGTTCGAACCAATGAAACCGGCGCCGCCGGTTACTAAAATTTTTCCCATGGCCGCCATTTTACGGGAATTAAATCTAAACTCAGCGTTTCTCGGGATTATTCTAAATCGCTAACATGTCACAATATTGCCCATGAAGGGAATTATTTTGGCGGGTGGAACCGGTAGCCGGTTACACCCCATCACTTTAGGGATCAGTAAGCAGCTCACTCCTGTTTACGACAAACCGATGATTTATTACCCGCTGTCTACGCTGATGCTGGCGGGTATTGACGACATCTTGATCATCACTACGCCGGAGGACTCAGAACAGTTCCAGCGCCTGTTGGGCGATGGCTCCCGCTTCGGGGTGCGCTTCACCTACAAGGTGCAGCCCTCGCCGGACGGCCTGGCCCAGGCATTCCTGCTGGGCGAGGAACACATCGCCGACGAACCGGTGGCGCTGGTGCTCGGTGACAACATTTTCTACGGGCCCGGTTTGGGTACCCAGTTGCGCAAGTACAACGAGATCGACGGCGCCGCCGTCTTCGGTTACCACGTGGCCGACCCCCGCGCCTACGGTGTGGTGGAGTTCGATGAGAACTTCAAGGCTGTTTCCATCGAGGAGAAGCCCGAGACCCCGAAGAGCGAATATGCGATCCCGGGTCTGTACTTCTACGACAACAACGTGGTGGAGTACGCCAAGCAGATTAAGCCCTCTGCCCGCGGTGAGCTAGAGATCACCGACCTGAACCGCATGTACCTGGAGCAGGGCAAGTTACAGGTTGAGGTGCTCCCCCGCGGCACCGCGTGGTTGGACACCGGAACCTTCGATTCCTTGGCAGATGCCACGAGCTTTATTCGTACCGTACAGGCTCGTCAGGGGCTATCTATCGGGTGCCCCGAAGAAATCGCCTGGCGCATGGGCTATATAGACGACAGTCGTCTGGCAGAGCTGGCTGAACCTCTGGTCAAGAGCGGTTACGGTCGATACCTGCTGGATCTGCTGAAGTAGAAAATCGACATCGAACGTGGCTCTGTCTAGGAAAGACAGGGCCACGTGTCGTTTAAGGTGGCACCCGCCACGCCCGCGAAGCATTTTTCTTGACAGCCTACGATTGTCCCCCACTTGGGGAACATGCCCTGTTAGCATTGACATAATAGTTCGCAAAATTATTGCCATAATCAGCACCTTTTAGGGAAACAACATATGACCGTTCTTGACTTCGCCCGTTTGATCCGGGCGAATCTCAAATACCTGCTGATCGGGTTGTTGCTCGGTGCCCTCCTGGGCCTGGGATACTCGATGATGCAGCCTCGCGTGTACTCATCTTCTGCCAGCGGATACGTCACCATCGGCGGCTCTACCGGCATCGGAGACGTAATCTCCGGTAGCACCGCCGCCAAAGACAAAGCCGGCTCCTACCTCTCACTCGTCACCTCTGGGCCGGTAGCCGACGAAATCGTCGCTAAGAACCCCCAGCTGGGTCTGACCAAAGAACAGGTCATGGGAAGCCTGTCGGCCAAGCTCGAGGGTGACTCCGCGCTGATGCGCGTGACCGCAAAAGCCGACTCCCCCGAAAAAGCCCAGGCTCTGGCTAATTCCTCGCTGGAATCCACCGCGAAGGTCGTGAACGATCTCGAGGGTTCCACCGCGGTACGCGTGGTCCCGCTGGACGACGCACCCCTACCGGGCGCACCGTCCAGCCCCAGCTTCAAGAAGAACATCGCACTGGGCGCACTGGCCGGCCTGGTACTCACCTTCGCGATCATCTTCCTGCGCCGCCAGCTGGACGTGAAGGTTCGCACCCGTGACGACGTCACCAAGGCCACCGAGGTGGGCGTGCTCGGCACCCTGCCCGAGACGGAGATGCTCGACGAAAAGAACCTGCTGCAGAATCAGGACGACCACGTCTCCCAGGAGGCCGTACGTCAGATCCGCACCAACCTGCGCTTCGTCAACGTCGACAACCCGCCGAAGTCGATCATCGTCACCTCCTCCGATCCGGGCGAGGGCAAGTCGACCGTGTCGGCCTCGCTGGCTCGCTCCCTAGCCGAGTCGGGTCAACCCACCATCATCATCGACGCCGACCTGCGCCGTCCTACCGTCGCTAAAAAGTTCGGCCTCGACTCGAAGATCGGCCTCACCCAGGTGCTCGCCGGTCAGGTGGAACTCTCCGAGGCGGTCCGTCAGTATGAGGGTTCGCAGCTCTTCATTCTGCCCGCCGGTCGCATTCCCCCGAACCCTTCAGAATTGCTGGGTTCGGACAAGATGCGCCAGCTCATCAAGGAACTCTCTCAGGAGTTCATGGTGATTGTGGACGTTCCGCCGGTTCTTCCGGTGACGGACGCTTCGTTGCTTTCCACCGCCGTGGACGGCGTGGTGCTGGTGGCCACCGTGGGCAAGACCCATAAGGAGCACCTGACGGAAGCATCCAACATGCTCAATAAGGTGGCCGCGCCGTTGATCGGTACCGTCATCAACCGCACCCCGCTCAAGGGTCTGGGTAGCTCCTATTACGGCTTCGGTTATGGCGGATCGTATGGCGGATATTCCAGCTATTACGGTTCCGACGAGAGCAAAAGTGGAAAAGGTCATAATAAAAAGGGCCTCGGTTCTCGCCGAGCCAAAAGAAGTAAATAGCAGACAGAGGCCTCGCCTATAATTCGGTTAGGTTCACAGAGAATCTGATGCAGTATGTGGCGTGAAACATATGGGGATGTTTCACGCCACGTCTGTACAGAAAATAACTTATTTCGCTCATTTGTTAGGTACCGCACCATCGGAGAAGTGGGGGTTCGCACGATGGTTGAATTTGATCAGGATTTACCTGATACGCCGCTATCGATACGTATCAAACTCGCGCACGCATACTTCCAGCGCCTCGCCGACCAGCACGGCATCGACATCCTGCACGTCAAGGGTTACGCGTTTGGGTCTGATACGTACGATGTCCACCGCAACAGCACCGACGTCGACCTCTTGGTGCGCCCTTCGCAGGTACAGCAGTTCAAACAGTTGCTCATCGCGTCGGGGTGGAAGGTGATCGCCCACTTCAACTCGGGGTCGATCTTTGAACATGCCTCGACGCTGTATCACCCGTGCTGGGGTCTGACCGACGTCCACCGTTTCTTTCCCGGTTTGGACGACCGCAGCCCACAGTACGCCTTCGATCAGCTGTGGGAGCAGCGTCGTTATAAATCGATCGCCAATTTTGAGTGCGCGGTGCCCTCACTCGACGACTCCCTGTTGCTGGTCGTGGTGCACGGGGCCCGCTCCACCGCCGATACTAACCCCGATATCGAGCATCTGAAGAAGGTTCTCAGTCAGGACGATTGGGAGCGGCTTCGTACCCGCGCGCATCAACTGCGCGCCGAGGTAGCCTTCGATACCGCGTTGGGCCGGTTGGAAGATCATCGCGGCCACCCAGATTATCTGATCTGGAAAGCCGTCTCTCAGAACGTGCCGATCTATACCCAGTGGTGGGCCCGGTTCCGCCGTGCTAGGGGGCCGCGTGCCAAGTTGCTGTTGCTCTGGCAGATCGTGACCGTCAACGAGGATCATCTGGCGATGACGCTGGGCCACGAACCGACTCACTCTGAGAAACGGCGCGTATTCTTCCGCCGGTTTGAAAAGCTCAAGGCCGCCCAGATCTTCAGGAGGAAGATTTAATGTCTATCGACCCCGCAGCCCAGCTGGCGCAGGCCGCGCATACCGCGTTCGTAGTTGAAGATCAGGAGAATGACGCCGCCGATACCGTCATCCACATCGCGCACCTGGATGAACCCAATATCGTGATGGTGCAGGGTTCCGGGAGCACCATGTGGGAGCTCCTGAGTGAACCGATGACTATGGGGCGGCTCACCGAGCGCGTCGCCGAGATCTACGGGGAGGACGTCGCCACCGTCGCCCCCGGCGTGCAGCAGTTCGTCGAAAGCTTGGTGGCTCAAGACCTCGTGGCGGTCAGCGCCTGACATGGGTTTTAGTTCTCGCGCTAGTCTCAACGATGGTCTCCTCCGCGGAACCAATTCACTAAACCTGCTTCGCTTATGTCTAGCCTCTCTGGTGATAGTTGGCCACGCACCGTTGCAAACTCTCGGCACATTGGAAAATCACAACGTAGTCTTGCAACGAATAGGATCTATAGGTGAAGTAGCTGTCAGTCTTTTCTTCGTCATCTCCGGGTATCTGATCCTGGCAAGCGCTAATCGTTCGCGATTGAGGGATTATATTGTCAGTAGAGTTCTGCGCATCTACCCCGGATATTGGGGTTCCATGCTGTTTGTAGCTTTCGTTGCCGCTCCCCTAACGCTCTTGCTCGACCCTACTCATTCCTCGTGGAAGTTCACAGATTCGCTGTCGCATCTCGTGCACTCCTGGAACCTTTTCGGCCCCGGCTTTCAATGGAACGTAGGGCTTACGCCACAGAGTATTCCGATTCCGATGGTGTGGAATGGACCATTATGGACTCTGCGCTACGAGCTTGTGATGTACGTGCTTCTGATGCCATTCGCATACGTAGCTGTCTTGAGAAACCACCAGAAAGCGGTCATCACGGGGGCGTGGGTTGCCGCCATGGCTCTGACCGGACTGGATCAATTCACCCCTTTTGTATTTCCGGTCTTCGAGAATTTTCCCTGGCTTCTCGCCTATTTCCTGAGCGGTTCCATGATGTATGTGTGGGGTGACAGGATCCCTGTGCATCGGCCCTTGAGCATCAGCCTCTTTGTCGTGGCTTTTGTGGTCTATTTTTTCTTCCCTGTCTCCCTCAAGGTGATTCTGGTTCCTCTCTTCGCTATGGGCATTCTCTGCCTTGGTGTGGTTCTGCGTTCTCGCTTCGCACAGAAACGGGATCTTTCGTACGGGATGTACATCTATGGCTGGCCTATTCAACAATTGCTGTTAATCGCTGGTTTCGGTGTCTGGGGCATTACGGCAAACGCCATTGCGACATTGGCACTCAGCTTCGTTTTCGCTTTCCTCTCGTGGACGGTGATCGAGAAACCGGCACTCTCTCTGAAACGCACATTGAGGAAATCTTCAGTCACAACTAGCTGAACACGGATAAGACAAAGGCCCGCGTGAATACGCGGGCCTTCAACGTATCTTTGAGAGCGTCTTATTGACTGTCGAGGAATACGCGTAGCTGGCGGATGAAGCGTTCCTCCGAGAAGCCGCGCATGTGTTCTTTGATGGCGGCGGCGTCCCACTCCCCTGCGTCGAAGTTGAAGACGGCATTGCGGATCTCGGCGGGTGTGGACTCGTCGATGAAGCTTCCGTTGAGACCCGGGGTAATCGTGTCGAGGTATCCGCCGGCGTGCAACGCGATCGTCGGTTTACCGAACGAACCGACCTCCAACGGGGTCAGGCCGAAGTCTTCGTAAGAGACCGCTAGCAGGGCCGCACAGTGGTGGTAGGCGTAGCGCAACTCGGCGTCCGAGATATTCGAGGCGAACTGCACGTTCTCCCCGCTCATGGCCCGCAACTCATCGGCCATGGGGCCGGCGCCGATCACCAGCAGTTTCTTGTCGCTACCGGAGAACGCCTCGACCGCCTTGTCCACGTTCTTGTACGGCAGGAGTCGAGAGACGATGAGGAAGTAATCCCCGTCGGCGAGAAAATCCTCGAGACCGGCGATCGGCTGCTCGGGGGCGTCCTCCGCCACCGAATAGGGCGGGAAGATCACGTCGGCAAGTTTGTCGTAGACGTTGGCGATACGACGCGAAATTGTAGTGGAATTCGCCACGTAGGGCCCGGCCTTTCTGGCCGCCCACTGATCCCAGCGGATAAGGGCGGGACGAAGCACCCGGATTGCCGCCGTCGCCAGGCGGCCGCTGTGGTCACCGAGGTATTGGTCGGTCAGGTACAGCCAACGGGCCGGCGAGTGACAATAGATGTAGGACTGCCCGGTGAAGTTAAACCCGTGTGCCCAACCGGTCGACGAGACGAGGGCCTTCTTGGCGGGAACGCGCAAAAGGGATGAGGCGATAGGAAGCAACGGCAGGGCGAGCCGATGATTCTTGCGGAACACCGCCACCTTGTTAAGCGGTGAGACCACGATCTTGGCGTCTTTGAACTCCGGGTAGGTGTTCTCGGGGTCGTAGAGGGTGGTGTAGATGGTGGCCTCGGGGAACGCCTGATGCATGGAGAGCACCACGCGTTCGGCCCCGCCCCGCTGAGTGAGGTAGTCGTGGGCGATAGCCAGCTCTGCGGTGGCCGCTTTCCCACGCAATGGAGCAGTCAGGGAGTGAAACATCGTGGAGAGCATCATTTAGAACACCTTCCGGGCACGCTGGGGGTAGACGATCCCGGCGTAACCTGCCGATTCGACGAGCAAGGAGATCAGTTTTTCTGCCACCGGGCGCGGGAGTTTGTCGGCCACCCGGTCAATCCCTCGCCCGGCCAGGTTGATCGTCCGTTCGGTGGTCACCGCTGCGGCAGTTTTGACGGCTTTGCCCCAGAGACCTGCCGGGTTGGGGGTAGGCAGCACGTCTTGGCCGTGTTTCTCCACGAACGTCGCTCGAGCGGCACCGGAGTGCAGGGCGCGTGTGGCGCGCATGGATGAGGTGGTGGCTGCGATGTGGTGGTTGGATTCAAGTTCGGGAACGAGCAGGATCTCAGCACCGGCTCTGTGCATCATGTACCCCATATCGACGTCTTCCCAGCCGTAGCGGCGATAGCGTTCGTCGTACCCGCCGAGCTTCTCGAACATCGTTCGGGTGAGGGAGGCGTTGGCATTCCAGAAATGCCAGCGGCGGTCAGGGGCCGTGGCGTAGGCATCTGCGCGGAACTTTTCGTCCCGAGAATATCCATAGGCGCGGGCGTAGGAGTTGTCCGGGTAGATATTGCGCACCAAACCGACCACGCCGGTTTCCCGGTCGCCCTCGTGATGAGCCACGTGCTGAGCGACGAAATCGGGGCCGGGTTCAAGATCGTCATCGCAGCGGATGAGGACGTCGGCGTCGGCCGCGCGGTGGCCGGCGTTCAGCGCGGTGGAGCGTCCCCTATTTTCTTCGAACACGATCGCCTCGATATTCAGCACTCTGCGGGCACGGTAGTCTTCCACGACCTCGGCGGTGCCGTCGATGTCACCGTCGCAAACAACGATGACCTGAAAATTCTTCTCGGTCTGGTGTTCCAGTGCGTCTAACGGGTAGTGCAGTTTTGCCGCTCCTCCCCTGGTGGGAATGATGACGGCGGCTTTGTACAGTGCCATGTTTATCTTTCAAGGTGCCGAGTTGGTAGGCGAGTAACTGACGGATAACAAAGCCACAGTCTCCTTGAGACCCAGCAAGCAAATAATCCCTAATTATTTGCTCAACTCAAAAAGAAACGAGGGCTAAGTCATTCTCATATTACCCAGCGAATTGTCCTCCTCATAGCCTACAAGGCGGCGAGAGATAAATATCGCACCCGTTGATTGCGTCTCAGTCTATAAAACGCCTGTCTCCAATGAATCCATGAGTTCAGTGACCCTTTGTCGCCCAGCTTCGGGTGAAAACATTTCGTACCAGCGCCAGTAGGCCTCCACGACAGAATGGCCCACAGTGTCGTCCTTGGTATAGAGCTGAGAAGCCACAGAGGAGATCATCGCTGTTAATTCAGACGCCGACCCTTTCTTCGCAACAAACGGGTAAGTCTCTCCGACGACTTCGGGGAGCGCACCTGCATCTGAAACAATCAACGGCACCCTGGCACTCATCGCCTCAGTAGCTACCAATCCAAATGTTTCTTCAACGACGGAGGGAACCACCAGCATATCTACCTGTTTCAGCAGTTCCGCGGGTGGGACCCAGCCCAACGAGATTACGCTGTCGCCTGACTCGTCGAGTCGTTCGGCGATTTCGCGGGCACCGTCTTCCTCCACAAATTTCGGCTCTCCTGCGAGAACCAATTGATACTTCACCGCTGTCGAGCGGGTAGCTGCATCCCGGTTTAGTTCCTGGATCGCATCTGCGAGAACATCGGTGCCTTTATCGAAGGAAGGACGCCCCACGAAACCCACGCGCACAGTCTCCTCAACTACACGTTCGGTGAGCGGCAGATCCACCGCCTCAACCCAGTTATAGAAGACTGCGGCGTCTTTGAACCGCTCTGCGGCGAACTTACTGGGCAATAAGGTCGCTAATGCCCCTCGTCGTGCAGGACCCACCAGAAGCTTTTGTGCAGTTGAGCGGGGCAATTGATGAAGATGCACGATGCGGTTCTTGTGGCCAGCCGTGGCAACGGCCGGCACAAGACCGTTGGCCCACAACATACCCTGCCGCTGCCGGGCATCCCACACCCGCAATGCCGCCATGTACTGTTTCCGGTCTCTTACCGGCAGAACCACCGTGTCGAATCCCTCGTCCTGCGCTGCATCGGCAACCTCGGCAGGTTTGGCTGGAGCGACAATGGTGACGTGATGTCCCGCAGACCTTGCGGCCCGGGCAATGTTGAAGAGCATCACTTCGCCACCGCCGATGTCACCGTTATTTGTGGCGATATTCAATTGCATGAGGAGACCCTCGATAAGTACTCGATTTCACGTCTGTTCTTAAAAACCCCCAATTGCGATAGCGCTAATCCCACTGCCATTGCCCACGGTGTTGTCAGCAAGACCTCTCCCAGACGCCAACTACAGATGAAAAGCAATACCAAGGCAGCTTCACCGATTACCACGCGCTTTTTCCCGCGCAACTCTCCCGGTTGCTTCCAGGCATACACGGCAATAATCATGAGGGCTACTACCGCAATCATGTAAATGTAACCGCCCTCGACGATGAGGCTCCAAAAGGAGTTATGGAAAAAGAACGTGAGGTTTTCAACGTCGACAGTTGCCTGACCGTACCCCAATCCAGACCACGGTGTGTTGTTGAGTTTTTCCAGGCTGGCGGCGTCGATGCGCTCTCGTAGCGCGTCTGTTCCGGTACGGTCACCGAACGCCGCGGTATTAGCGAAATTGGCCGTTAGATATTCAACCGCCCACACCACAAACGCTCCGAGACCTATCTTCGCAATGAGATTCAGACGCCCGGCCACGAGTAGCCAGATCAGGCCAAAGATGAAAGCCGCTGTCGACGTACGTGAACCTGTCAGATAAATAAAAACTCCGAAAAACAACACGGCCAAGATTTTGTGATGGCGCTTATCGAGAGATACGACGAGAAGCAATCCGATAATCGCATACCAGAGACCTGAAACGTTCTTATCGGGAATCCACCCCGTTAAGTAACCACCATAGGTATTCGAGCTCAGCCCCGCATAGAACACTGGAACGTTTGCTACCAGCGCGCTGGCCGTACCAAGAATCATCGACTTAAAGTCCACGCGGCGGTCAGCGATCACACCGACGAAGGCGATCACGATCATCAACCGCACGACTCGTCTGATGACGTCCCCGGTTTCAGATTGCCCCAGGGTTATGGACGTCAGTGCCGTGAATCCCACGCAGAGCATCATCAGCATAACGAACACGTTGGCACGAGGATTCTCGAACTGTGCCTTCCGCATAAAAGTATAAATGGTGTAGATGACTACTGCCACCGTGCCCAGCGGAAGACCACCTGGTAACTGCACAGAGAGAAAGACCATCGCGAACCCGAAGAGAAAATCCGGGATCTTGATCTTGCCCGTCGAATCCGCCAGGTCCTTGACCTCGGCGCCGGCCCGTTGGCTCCAGGTCTTCTTCGGCTGAGCGGGGGTAGGGTGGGACGTCACCACGTTGCTCATCGGCGCGCCTCCTTCCAGTAACCACGAGCGATGCGCTCGCTCATCTGCGCGTTCGTCATCCATCTAAAGTCGGCGGCCGGTTCACGTCGCCACGCCTGAGTTATCGACTCGGCGATCTCGGCAACCTGCCGGTTGCGGTCTCCCCCGGTCAGCGATTCAACCAGCTCCGTTTCCGAGACGATCTCGGGGTTGCCGCCCACGGCGGTCACGACCACCGCAAGCCCTGCCGACTTCGCATCCAGCAGCGTGTAGGAGCAGTTCTCCCACACCGAGAGCTGCACGAGCACGTCGGCGCGTCCCATGGCCTGGATCGGATCTACGAAACCGGGAAAACTCACCCGATCGGTCAGCCCCCATCGGTCAACCTGCTCCCGCAATTGCTGTTCGAGCGGACCGATTCCGGCCAATTCCAAGTGAGCCTGCGGGTGTTCCTCCGCAACCCGCGCGAAGGCGTCAACAAGCACGTCCAGTCCCTTCTCCGGGGCCAGGCGCGAGAGCGAAAGAACCCGCGGACCGCCTTCCACCGAAGAGGACGCCCGCGCCCGCTCGACCGCCGAACGCACCGCCGCGGCGTCCACCCCGTTATAGATGGTTTCCACGCCGCGCGCGCCCCACTTGGCGGCCATCTGCTGAGCCGTCGATTCCGAGACCGCGATCTTCCGGTCCGTACCCCACAACCGCACACGGTGCATCAGTTCACGCCCGCGTGCTTTGAGGTGCGTGCCGTGATAGACCGCGTCGTCACCGGCGATCCCGTGTTCGGTCGTGACCAGTTGCGGCACGGTGACCGGGCGGCGTGCCAGGCGCTGGGCCTTGCGCGCGTTGATCATCGCGGCCGCCACAACATCCGCATAAGCCAGGTGGCTGTGAACGGCCACCGGTTGAAGCTCGTCAATGGCGGCATTGAGCGCCTTGAACGAGGCAACAAACCCGGCGGCCGGTCCGAAATCGGCGGTGATCACCTGCACACCCAGTTGTTCAAGGCGCTTGGTCAGGGCCCCTGCCGGGGCGAGCACCGCAAGGTCGAACCCGGGTAACCCGGCCGCGGCGACGTCCGCCACGTGCCGGGCTACCCCGCCGAATTCGGGTACGGGGACGACCCAGAGAACCACCGGATGGTGGGTGTCTACAGCCACTTTTCCAACCGATCCAGGGCGGTGAAGAAGCCCTCACCGTTGTTGATGTGGCCCTGCCAGATTTCGGGGATGAAGGAGGAGTTCGGGGTCAGCTCGCGTAGCTGTTTGCCCAGCGATGCCCAGTCCACGTCGCCCTCGCCGACCTGCACGCCTTCGCCGTCCACGCCGACGCCGTCCACCAGGTGCAGGTGAATCGAGCGGGGTGCGAGCAGTTCCACGGCCTCACTCAGCGGGATCTTCAGGAAGTTCGCCGCCAGCATGGTGTGGGAGATGTCCAGGCAGAGCTTGGTGTCGTAGGCGTCCGAGAACTCGGCGGTGTCCTTCGGGTCCAAGAACAGGTTGTGATACTGCTGCCCGCCCATCAGCCAGGGGTACGGGGGCAGGGTCTGGGCGGCGATGCGCACACCGGAGCTGTCGAGGCGCTTCAGGGCCTCACCGATGCGTTCGTACTTCTCGGCACGTGCCGCCGGGGCGATGTGGCCGTCTTTGGTGAAGCCGCCCATGGTAACGACCATGACGGGGTCGTCGTCCACGGTGAAGTAGCGGGTCAGGTCGCGGGTGATGTCGATGGTGCGCTGCACTTCGGCGATCGACCGCTCCCAGACGTCCTGGTCCTTGGATGCCAGGTCCACCAGAAAGTCGCCGGCGAAAAGGTCCGGCAGGTGGGTGGTGAAGCTCATCGGCAGCTTCTCGTCGAAGATCTCGTCGATGTTCATCTCGAGATCCTTGTACGAGAAGTGGAACTCCAGGAAGTCCGGCTTAGCTTCGGAGATCAGCGGCTTGAAGTCGTGGTAGCGCACCGGCAGGCCCCAGGGGCGGTCGAAGGTGAAGTCGCGGCGGGTCACCAGATCGTCCTTGAGGTCGCCCTCGAAGAAGAAGGTGCCCTCTTCGACCTCGCGGGCCATGGTGCGGCCCACGAGCTGGTTGAGGTAGTTCGGTTGCAGGCCTCGACCGGGTGACTTCACGGCGACGTCCGCTTCGCGCACGACCTCGCCCTTGGCGATGGTGCGGGTGGCCACCAGGGATTTCGCCAGGTTGACGCGGTTCATCAGCTCACCCGTGGATACCTCGCGCGGGGCCGCGGTGCCGATGGCCTCCTCGACCTGGCGGATCTGGGTCACCATGGCCTTGAATTCCTCGGGCAACAGCGAGACGGTGTGGTCGTTGCCTTCCAGGGTCTTGTCGACGGTGAAGTGTTTCTCGATGATCTTCGCACCGCGCGCCACGGCGGCGATCGGCACGTGATAACCGCGTTCGTGACCGGAGTAGCCAACCAGGCAGTTACCGATCTCGGCCAGACGATCCATGTAGGCCAGATTGACGTCCTTGAACGGGGCCGGGTAGGCCGACTGGCACTGCAACAGGGCGTACGAGGCCCCGTGGTTTTGTAACAATTGCACCGATTCGCGGATCTCTTCTTCGCGGCTCATACCAGTGGAGACCAACATGGGCAGACCACGGGAGGCCACGTCGTGCAAGAGTTCGTGATTGGTCAGGTCGGCGGAGGCGATCTTCATACCGGCAATGCCGTAGTCGACCAGTGCCTGCACCGAGGGAGCGTCCCAGGGGGTGCACATGATGTCCATGCCGTGCTGCTTGACGTGGTCGAAGACCTCGTACATCTGCTCCACGCTCAGCGAGAAGCGGGAGAGCAAGTCGAGGGTGTACTGCACACCGAGGTCTTCGCCTGCCGAGCCTGAGCCTTTCTGGCGGTAGAGAGCTTCCATATCGCGCAGCTGGAACTTCACGGCATCGGCACCGGTGTCCACGGCCAGGTCTACCAGCCGCTTGGCGAGGTCGACATCGCCCTGGTGGTTGTTGCCGATCTCAGCGATGATGAAGGACGGCGTATCCTCCCCGATCTCGTGCTTACCGATGCGCAACACGTTCTGGTCGTCGGTGGCGATGGCGATGAGGTGGCCGCGCTCGTCCACCAGCGGGATGTGGGTGATGCCCCGGGAGAACTCCTTGTGCAGCTCCGAGTGGTCGGTTCCCACGGGGTAGGTGCGCACGTCCTGATGAGCTACGTCCAGTGCCGAGGTCTGCAGGGACGCCCCCGGGTTAGCGATCAGCCAGCGGCGGAAGTCGCCGTCGGAGAGGGAGCCCTTGAGCACACCCGATTCGTTGACGAGGAAGATGATGCGCTGTTGGTTGGCGGTAATTTTCTGTAGGGCGGCCAGTACGGGGTCTTCGGCGAAGACGATAAACGGGGTGATATTACGATCGATGATCATGCTATGCGTCCTTCTTTTCGTAGGATCTCTTGTAGCTGATGTTCTGCAACGGAGAAATCGATCATGACGTCGATATCGACGCCCTCGATATCGTCCAGCATAAAGAGTTCAATGCGCCCAGCGAGGCGATTGTGGTATTTCTCGTAGATTTCCGTCTTGGTGATGTACATGGAGCCGTTCTCACGGTAACGGTAGGTCTCCCTCGTCAGGTCTTGACGGCGGGGCCGGTTCATCACCTCGTATTGAGCGGTCGGCGGCTCGGTCGCCGCCCAGATGAAGGGGCCGATCGGGATGACACCGACCATCGAATCCGCCCCGGAGTCAACGAACTGACGCACGGCGCGTT
This sequence comes from Rothia sp. LK2588, assembly GCF_040946465.1. NCBI lineage: Bacteria > Bacillati > Actinomycetota > Actinomycetes > Micrococcales > Micrococcaceae > Rothia > Rothia sp. LK2588. The sequence continues at coordinate 207,680 of NZ_JAYWLS010000004.1, forward strand.
CCAGCGTGCCGGGTATACGCACAGGGCTGGTGGCCTGCAACAGCATCACCGCATCCGGACGCCGCCCATCGGCGGTCATGAACTCGATGGCGTGTTCGATCACCGGCTCGGTGGCCGCAGTGTCGTTGGCCAGGTGTGCCGGGCGGATGAAGGGCGCCTCGGCGCCGTAGTCGATCGCGATCTGAGCCAGTTCGGGGTCGTCGGTCGAGACGATGACGTCCATGTCGAATTCTTCGGCGAGTGCGGCCTTCGCTTCCAGGGCCTGATCGACTGTCCACGCAACCAGCGGCTTGCCGGCGATCGGTTTGAGGTTCTTGCGCGGGATTCCCTTAGATCCGCCGCGAACCGGTATGACGCACAGAATGCGCATGGATTGTTCCCCTGTTCTACAGCTGTTGAGTGATGTGTTGTGCGATGAGCTGGGCGGGCTCCTCTTCGATGAAAGCCGGTGCCGGCGTGGGCGCTTGGCCGTACTGGTTCATCCCGTACCGCGCCCAGAATTCCTGAAGCCAGGCCGGCGGGTTGGGGTGGTACACCCACGAGGGCACACCGCGCATGGCGGCTTCGAGCACGCCGGTAGAAAAGATCGAGACGACCGGGTCGTTAAGCTGATTCAGCGGCGACTTCGAGCGGTCGATCGTCACCCCGCGTTTCTCCCACAGGGCGTGGGTGAGAATGGAGAGCTTGTCGGTCTCCGCTGGGTGCGGGCGGTAGACGGCATCGTGTTCGCTGCAGAAGGTGTACGAGGCGTGGGCGAAGCTGTAGCGGGGCAACTCGGCCCCGTGCATCTGGCCGAGGAAGGTGAGCCGGTCACCGACGTCCTCGGGTGCGACCTTCGGTTTGTCTTGGGCCTCGAAGAAGAGCTGCGAACCGACCACGTGGGTGTTCACATCGGTGCGGCCGGAACGCCAAAACTCGGCGTCTTCCGCGGAGAACGCAAAGAGGGTGCTGTGAGCCGGTAGCGGCGGCACGAAGGGGGTGTGGATGCCGTGTTGAACCACATTGAATCCCCAGCCCTGGCGTTGTGCTTGCTGGTATAACCAGTCCCCGACTGGCAGGTAATGGCCGGCGGCGATGACCTGGGTCACGGCGTGCAGTGCCGGTGCGGTGGCCGGGGTGAAGTTGATCTGGACGTCGAACCCGCGACGCGTGAGCCAGTCAGCGTGGGCGGCGGGCGCGATCACACCGGTCGGCACGTCCGCGAAGAGCAGGGATTCACCCGGCAATAGCAACGCCGCTACCTGGGTGGGCGTGGTGGCGTCCAGGCCCACCAGCACCTGCGGTTCGATATCGGTCGCCCGGGCAAAGACGAAGCTGGGGTCCGGGCTGGCCTGGTGCGCCCCCGGCATCCACTGGGTGAGCTGGGTCTTGAGATAGCGGGCGGTGTTCTGTTTGCGCGACCAGGCTCGCCATTCCTCGAGATTTTCAGGGAATTTTAGACCCATAGCTGATCCATCTTCTGTGCTCGGTGGAAGAAGGTGTGCTCGGCGAGACTGCGGCGGCGACCGGCCTCGCGGATGGAGTCGCTCCACTGCGGATCGGCGATCACCCGGCGGCAGAGCTCGATGAGCTCATCCATCGAGGTGTACAGCAACACTTCGCTACCGACCTCGTAGAACTCGCTGACGTCGGGCCGGTCGATCAGTTGCAGGCCGTTCATGCCGGGCACCTCAAAGGTGCGCATGGCCAGACCGGCCTGGAGCCCGTGGATGTTCAGTGCGCCCGCGGCGCCGGCCTGCACCTGGTAGGCCTGCGCGAGCGGAATGTCGCGTTTGGCGGGCAGGTCGGGGCGCTTCCACTCCCACATCCGTAATCGATCGTAGGGGTGGTGCGACCACCCGCGTCCATAGACGCGCACGGGAATGCCGGCGGCGTGCAGCTGTTCCATCATGCGCACGCGATTCTCGTAGCGGGATCCCACGAACACGATCTCCTCGGTGCGATGCGTGGGCAGCTGAGCGAGCTTCGGATCGTACCCGTTGGGGATGTAGTGAGCGTTGGCGCCGGCGGCGGCGAAGCGTTCGGCTTCGGAGCGTGCGTAGCTGAGTACCACCGGCATCTCGCGGAGGAATTCTTCGGTGTAAAGGTGCCGTTTGAGGTCGTCGTACAACCAGAGCATATAGGGGATCTTGCGGTCGGCTACTTTCTGCCAGAAATCCTCGCCGAGGGTGTCTGCCTTGATGACGATGAGCTTATCGGGGTTCACCTCGTCGAGCACGCGTAGCGCGGTGATGGTGGCGTGACGCTCAGCAGCCTTGCGGCCGTCCAGTCCGAGTTTCGAGGGGAATTCGTACTGCACTTTGTTACGCAGCTTGGCCTGCCAGCCGTCGAAGGCGTCGTAACGGTGTACGTGGACGTCGTACCCCAGCTGCGCGAATCCGTCTGCAATGGAGTAGCAGTAACCGTGAAATGCCGGTGAGATGATGAGTAGTTTTTTGGAAGACACTATCGAGCCCTCGATTCTGCTGTGTTGATGAGGGATAACTCTGAATCCTTGATCGCGCGGGCATCCACCGCCGGATTGAAGCGTTGCCGCAACACGTTCACACAAAAGTTGGCCCAGGTGGTCGCCTTTAGTGCGGGGGTGAGGTACTTACCCTGCCGCCATTTGCGAGAGTAGATGTAGCGGGAGTTCAGTACCCACTGGCGGCGCAGATCGGAGGCCCCCGAGGACGCTCCCCCGACGTGCTCAACGGTCAGGTCACCGGCGAAGACGCGGTCGATGCCGCGGTTTTTCAGCCGTCGCTGGAAGTCGACCTCTTCGGAGTTCATGAAGTAGCGTTCGTCCATGCCGCCGATGCGCTCGAAGGTTTCGCGGCGCAGGATCATGCATGCCCCCATGACCCAGTCCACACGTTTGGTGACACCGCTGACGCAATCGGTGTCGTGGCCAACGGCCTGATGCCACCAGGTGGTGTTGCGGAATCGGGCAAGCGGGGTGAACCATTCCCAGGCGAACTGAAAGGTGCTGGGAAAGGAGCGGCCCACGTACTGCGATTGACCGTCCTGGCCGAGCACCTGCGGGCTAAGCAGGACATCCCCTTCGGCGCGGGCAACCGCCAGCGTCTTTTCGGCGAAGTCGGGGGTGAGCGACAGGTCGGAATTCAGGATAAACAGCCACTCACCGGTGGCGGTTTCTGCCCCGGTGTTGACGTTGGAACCGAAGCCCCCGTTAGTGGATCGTCGCACCACCTTGACCCCTTCCGTCTGCGGGAAAGGGGTGGGCGAATGGTCGTCGGAGACGACGATTTCGATGCGATCGGCAATGGTTTGCGCTTGCAACTGTGCGATCAGTTCAAGCGTGTCTGCCGGGTCTCCATAGAACGGTATAACGGCAGATATCTCTGGATTGGTGCGCAAGATTTTCCCTAATTTCATGCACGCGATGCGAATACTTTACAGATTATGCCACAGAACCGCCCACAAACTTTGTGCCCCACACCGGCTATACGAGCTATTTTGGCAGAACGCTCAGAAGCCGTTCAGCCCAGCCCTCCCAGTTCAGGTACGCCGCGGCCCGCTGCCGCGAACGCGCCTGCGCATCAGCGATCTGCTCCACCGTGAGATCGGACAAGAGTTGTGCCGCCTGCTCCACCGCTTGATCGGCGGGAACAAGCCAACCGCTTTCCCCCACGATGGTGGGCAGTCCGCCAAGATCCGTGACGATGAGGCTCAACCCGTGCGCCACCGCATCGGTGGCCACCACGCCGCCGGCACTGGCGGAGCTGAGCTCTAGTAACAGATGATTCCGCGCGTATTCGGCGGAAAGCTCCTCACGACTCAACCGCGGCAGGTGACGAACCCAACCCGGCAGGTCAGCCGGCACCTTGCCGACCACGGTCAGCTCGATCTCTCGGGTGCCCCGGGCCCGCTCGACGGCGTCCAGCACCTTCTGCCCGCCCTTGCGTTCCCAGTGGGAAGAGACGAACAGAACCTTCAACGGGTGCTCCGCCTGTGCCGGGGACGCAAACGCCACGGGAGCCACGCCCGGGCCGAAAGGGTTGAGCAGGATCTTCTCGGGTGCGACCCGCACATCGCGGCCGATGACCTCGCTCGACCACCGGCTCGCCACCGAGAATCCGCGCGAGCGTGCCGCCACCACGCGATCCAGCACAGTGCCCTGCACGCGCGAAACACCTGCCAACCGGGTGCTTCCGCCGAAATAGGTGGCCGCCATGGCGGCGAACGAGGAATCGGTCACCTGCAGAACCGGAAACGCGCGGGGGATCAGCAAAGACTCGGTGGACGCTGCGAGCGCGACCACCGGCTGGGCGGGGTACCGGCGCACCACCCGGCGCACGGCCCAGGCCCGCTTGAGACCCGTCGCTAGGGCGTGGTGCGGAAGGTACACCACCCCGGTTTTGCCCAAGAGTTTGGCGGATACCCGATCGACGAGGGCGTCCTTGACCTCCGGCACGGGCACCCGGGTGACCTCGGCGTGCTTCTCCAGTTCCCGCACTGCGGGGTACACCACGCCGGACCACGCGTTGGGGTCGTCCATGTTCCAGGGCGAGAGAACCAGAAGCCGCCGGCGGCTCCCCATGCCGATGGACGAGGTGAGCAGCTGCCGCTCGGGCAGGCGGTCGAGCGCGCGATAGGTCAGCGCTCCGCCCAGCCGGCCCGCGGTCCACCCCAGCCCCTGAAGCGCCTCACCGGCTGTGTCCGTGCCCCGGCGCGACCACCAGTTCAGCGCGGCGTGGCCTGCCTTGCGCGCCAGGAGTTTGTATCCGGGCACGGATGAGCCCAGCTCGTCGGGAAAGTTGAGCGCCAGCTGCACCGAGGTGCGCCCATAGTGGTACTTCTGGCGGATGGCGGCCTTGGTGTTAGAGCGCTGACGGTAGCGGATGACCGGTCGATCGAGCCACGCGAAGCGCCCACCACACCGATAGGCGCGCATAGCGAAATCCACCTCGTCGTGGCCGCCGACGTAAGATTCGTCGAACCCGCCGACCCGTTCGAAGAGGGTCTTGGTGAAACCTAGGGCACCCCCGATCCCATAGGGTCTGCCATCCGCTGTGGTGGGAGCTTCCAGCATCTGTTCACCCTCGTGATAACTGCGTGTTGCCGGGTCCCAGAGATAAAGCGTGTACCCACCGCCGAAGAAGTCCGCTTCGTCGAAGAGCTGCACGAAATGCTTGAAGTTCTCTTCGATCACCACGTCGTCCGCGTCGAAGATCACGATGTTTTCGTGGTGCGCGGCCGAGACTCCGGTGTTGCGGGCGTAGTTCACTCCGGCCCGCGCGGGGGCGTCGATCAGCCGGATGCGCGGGTCCAGCTCGGCGGCGTCCTCCACGACCTGTCGGGTGCGGTCGGTGCTGCGGTTGTTCACCACGATGATCTCGGAGGCGCTGTCCATCCGGACGTTGCTCAGAGCCTCGAGTTGCTCGCCGATGAATGGTTCGGCGTTATAGGCCGGGATCACGATCGATACTGGCTGGGTCATGCTCCGTAGACCTCCTGGACGCGGCGGCGGTAGTCCGCCATACCGTAGACGGCGCGCACCTGTTCCACCTGACGTTGCGCGGCGCTGGCGAAGTGGGCACGGTTTTCGATCACCGTGCAAATGGCCTGGGCGAAGCGTTCGGGCCCCTCGGCGATGCGGGCCAACCACGAGGTATCGACGATTCCCTCGGCCCCGGCATAGGTCGCGATGCACGGTGTGGCGTTGAGGAGGGCGTCCACGGTCTTGAACTTGACGCCGGCACCCAGGCGCAGGGGCACCACGGCCGCCCACGGGGAAACGTAGGCGTCGCTGATCCGCTCGACCTTGCCGCGATAGACTACGCGCTCGTCGGTCAGCGACTGGGCCAGGGCCGGGTAGGCGGGGCCCACTACGTCGATCGTGGTCTCGGGGTGTTTCTCCCAAACCCGCGGCATGACCTGTTCGATGAGCCAGTGCAAGGAGTCGAGGTTCTCCCACCGCGCCAACGACCCCATGAGCACCAGCGAGGGCTGGGCGCTCAGGGTCTTGGCGGGCAGGGGTGCCTCGTGCGGTTCGTCGTAGATAGGCGGGGTGACGACCCGGAGTTTATCCTGCGCTCCCCCGGCGGGGATCAGCGCGGCGTCCTTGTCCGAGAGCACCACGAGCGTATCCAGCCACCGTACGACCGCGGTCTCCAGGAGGGCCGCGGCCCGCGACTGAGCACGCCAGGCGGCTGCTTTCAGCGGGTGGGTCTCCACCTGGGCGCGGCGGGCAAAGCGCTGTGAGTTGACGTCGTGCAGGGTACCGACGAGGCGGGCACCCGGGTTGAGCCGCCGAATCCACGGTGCTAACAGGACCATGGCCGACCACTGCAGGTCGATGACGTCCGCCGCACACAGAGCCGCCACCGCTCGGTCGTTCTCCTGAATGGCCCGCCAGAGCTCAAGGTGCGGGGTGAAACTATCAAACGGCGCGCGGCAACGACGAAGCACCTCGTGCTCCCGATGCGCCCGACCTGCTTCGGGGGACGGGACGACGATGGCGGTGAAGTCGGTCTGTTTCTGCGCGTTGTGATTGGTGTCGGTGGCGATGAAGGTCACCCGATGACCCAACGATTCCAGCGTGGTACCGAGGTTCCGCACCAGCTTCTCCCCCGCGTTGAAGGGATTGGTTTCAGGAACAATCGGCGAGAGGATCACGATGTTCTTGCTCATGAAAGCTTCCCCAATCTCACCAGCTCGGCGAACTCCGGCACTGCGGCTTCCAGCTCGGTGAAGGTACCCTGGCCGGCGACCACGCCGTTCTTCAGGTAGTAAATCTGGTCGGCGTCGCGAATGGTGGAGAGTCGGTGGGCGACCACGATGGTGGTCACCTTACCGCGCAGATTGTTGATGGTCTCGGTGATGCGATACTCGGTCTTGTTGTCCAGCGCGGAGGTTGCCTCGTCCAGCACCAGCAACTGCGGGGCACGGTAGAGGGCGCGGGCGATGCCCAGGCGCTGACGCTGGCCGCCGGAAAGCCGATTGCCGTCTTGCCCCAGGTCTTCGTAGATGCCCTCGGGCAACGAATCCACGAGATCCCCCAGGTCGGCATCGCGGGCGGCCCGGAGCACGGCCTCGTCGTCGATGAGGTGCGAGTCCAGCCCGAAGGCGATGTTATCGCGCAGGGAACCGGTGATCATGTAGACGGTCTGCGGCACCACGCCCATCTGCGATTGCCAGGCGCGAACGTCGTCGTGAATGTTCTTGCCCGCCGAGAGCACCTCGCCCTCCTGCACCGGTAACAGACCGAGAATGACGTCCACCAGAGTCGACTTGCCCGAACCCGACGACCCTACGAAGGCAACGGTGCTGCCCTGGGGTATCCGCAGCGACACTTTGTTGAGCACCGGTTGATCACGGTCATAACCGAAGACCAGGTTGCGCACCTCGATGTCACCGGCGAACTCGGTGCCCGAGGTCGGCAGGGCGGAGTTCGGAGTGTTGCGCTTGATCTTGTCGACCTCGTGGCTGAGGATTTCGAGACCCACCGAACCGGCGCGGATCATGTTGACCGTGGCGATAGCGCCGTTGACACTGGGCATCATGCGCATCGCAGCCACGGTGAACACGCCCATCACCGAGATGGCCTCTTCGGCCGGGTACAGGTTGAACAGCAAGAGCGCCAACACCACCACGCCGAAGACGAAGACCACCTCGATGAGGTACTTGGGTAGCTCCGAGAAGAAACTGCTGCGGCGCATCGCTCCGGCGCGCAGGGTGGCCCCGGTGGAGTAATCGCGAGCGAAGTTATCGGCGACGTTGAAGAGTCGCATCTCGCGGAAGGCCTGGAAGGCTGGGATCGAGGCGTACCAGGAGATGCGGTCGGCCTCGGTCAGGTCGCTGCTGACCGCGCGGAGCTTAGTCTTTAAAAGCATCGGCAGGAACGCACCGGCGCCGGCGAAGAGAACGATAGCAACCAGCGCCGCCAGCGGAGAAACCACGAACATCACGATGGTCAGCGTGGTGATGGTGAACAGCTGGGCCAAGAAGCTGATGGACCCCAAGATCACCTGGTTAAAGGCCTGCGAGACGGCGGTGACCAGGTTCGTGTGCAGGTCAGGGATCTGCTTGGCGCGGTGTTCGATGAAGGGAACGTCGAGATATGCCCGAAAGAGGTTGGTGCGGGCGGTTTTCTCCAGGGTATTCACGAAGCCGAGCTGCCACCAGCGGAAGGCCATCATGACCAGCGACTTCGCGATGAAACAGGTAGCCACCAGGGCCGCCGTGATCACGATGAGCCGTTGCCGGTCGTCGGTGGCGAAGAATCCCGAGATCATCCCCTGGACTCCCTGGTGGACGTCCGCCCCGGAGACCAACATGAGTAGCGGGTAGCTGGCTGCCACGCCGAACATGTCAATCAGCGATACAATGGCCGACCCGATCACCGAGAAGATGACTTTTCCCCGGTACGGATAATCGATGAGCTGTAGAACGTTCTTTATTTTGTCCAGCACAACATAACCTAATTCCCTTGGTGCGAAAAGGGCACGCAATGCCCTCGAATCCCCTCTCGAAGGCTGTCCCCAGTTTTGACCATTTTAGCGGTATTAGGGGGACAACCGGCGGAACGGTTCACTGTGACTTCCGCCGGCCAACCGAGCACAGAAAAACCGCGGGGCCTGTGGGCCTCGCGGTTTTTCATTAGCTCAACGTGGGTTAGTTCGAACGTCCGTCGAACAGGCTGGTCACCGAACCGTCGTCGAAGACCTCGCGGATCGCGCGGGCGATCAGCGGCGCAATAGAGAGCACGGTGAGGTTCTCGAACTGGTGCTCTTCCGGCACGGGCAGGGTGTTGGTCACCACGACTTCGCAGGCACCGCACTGCGAGAGACGCTCCACGGCGGGGCCGGAGAACACCGGGTGCGTCGCCGCGATGATGACGTCCTTCGCACCGTTTTCCTTCAGCACACGCACAGCACCGGCGATGGTGCCGCCGGTGTCGATCATGTCGTCGATCAGCACGCAGGTGCGTCCCTTGATGTCACCGACTACGGTCTTCGACTCGGCCTTGTTCGGCACGCTCAGGTCACGGGTCTTGTGCACGAAGGCCAGCGGGGCGCTGTCGAGTAGCTCGGCCCACTGTTCCGCCACGCGCACGCGGCCGGTGTCGGGGGAAACCACGGTGACGTTCGAGACGTCGTCCACCACGGAACGGACGTGCTCGGCGAGCAACGGGATCGCCATCAGGTGATCCACGGGGCCGTCGAAGAAGCCCTGAATCTGAGCGGTGTGCAGGTCAACGCTCATGAGGCGGTGCGCGCCGGCGGTCTTGTACAGATCGGAGATCAGACGAGCCGAGATGGGCTCGCGGCCCTTATGCTTCTTGTCCTGACGAGCGTAGGGGTAGAAAGGAGATACCACGGTGATCGAACGAGCCGATGCACGCTTGAGCGAGTCGATCATAATGAGCTGCTCCATGAGCCACTCGTTGATGGGTGCCGGGTGCGACTGAATCACATAGGCATCGGCGCCACGTACCGAATCCTCGAAACGAACATAGGTCTCGCCATTTGCGAAGGTGTAGGCAGAAGTGGGCAGAACCTCGTTGCCGAGCTCGGCCGCGATTTCCTCCGCGAGTTGGGGATGTGCTCGGCCGGAAACGAGCACCATCTTCTTTTCGCCGGGATTGGTAATCTCCGTCATGATTTACTTGTCGCTTTCCTCAGATGAGTTTTGAGCTTTCGACCCCGCGGCTTCGGCCGCCGCAGCGGCGTCGGTACCCGGGCGATTCTTGATAACCCAGCCATCGATGATGCGCTGGGGAGCTTCGTTGACCGTCAACGCGCCGGCCGGCACGTCCTTGCGGATGGTGGTTCCCGCACCGGAGTAGGCGCCGTCGCCGATGTTCACCGGAGCGACGTAGAGGTTGTCCGAACCCATGCGGACGTTATTACCCACGGTGGTGTGGTGCTTGTTGACTCCGTCGTAATTGACGAAGACGGAGGCCGCGCCGATGTTCGAGTTCTCGCCGATGGTGACGTCTCCGGCGTAGGTGAGGTGCGGAATCTTCGAACCCTTGCCGATGGAGGCGTTCTTGGTCTCGACGAAAGTACCGATCTTGCCGGACTCACCGAGCACCGTGCCCGGGCGGAGGTAAGCGAACGGGCCGACGGTAGCGCCGTCCTTGATCTGCGCATCGGATCCGTGGGTGCGGGCGATGGTCACGTTCTGGCCGATCTCGACATTCTTCAGGGTCGAGTCGGGACCAACGACCGAACCGGTGCCGATGGTGGTGGTGCCCTGCAACTGGGTTCCCGGCAACACGGTGACGTCGTTGGAGATGGTCACGGTGGAGTCGATCCAGGTGGTCTGGGGATCGACGATGGTCACGCCGTTACGCATGTGAGCCTCAACGATGCGGTCGTTGAGCTTGCGGCCCAACTGCGCGAGCTGAACGCGGTCGTTGGCGCCCTCAACTTCCCAGCGATCGTCGATGGCCAGGGCCGCGGTGCGGTGGCCGGCCTTCCGCGCAATTTCCAGGACGTCGGTGATGTACTTCTCGCCCTGCGCGTTGTCGGTCGTGACCTGGGTCAGCGAGTCGCGCAGAACGGCGGCGTCGAAAGCGTAGATGCCCGAGTTGATCTCGGTGATGGCGAGCTGTTCGGGGGTGGCGTCTTTCGCCTCGACGATGGCGGTGACCTCACCGGCGGCATCACGCACGATGCGGCCGTAGGAACCGGGCTGATCGATATTGGCGGTCAAGACAGTCACCGCATTATGCCCCTCTTCGTGGAAAGCGATGAGATCGCGCAAGGTCTCTGTGCGCAACAGCGGGACGTCGCCGTAGGTAACGACCACGGTGCCGGATACCTCGCCGGATTCGTCCAATCCTAACAGGCCCACCTCGACGGCGCGGCCAGTGCCGGGGATGTCGTCCTGGTCGACGATGGTGACCTCGGAGTCAAAGTTCAGGATGTGTTCGGCGACCTTATCGCGCTGGTGCCGCACGACGGCGGCCAGACGCTGGGGGCCCAGATCGCGGGCCGCAGCGAGCGCATGCTCCACCATCGAACGCCCGCCGATGGGGTGCATCACCTTAGGGGTCTCGGATTTCATGCGAGTTCCAGCCCCTGCGGCAAGAACGATTACTGCGGATGGGCCATTCTGAACTGCATTTGCCACGGGTTCGAGACTCCTCAATGGTGAAACACTAGCTGTGATAGCGGTGATTTTATGGGGTGCGATGCTAGCGTAGCTCCGCCACTAGGACTCGAACCTAGAATAACGGCTCCAAAGGCCGCTGTGTTGCCGATTACACCATGGCGGATCATGCGTTTCACCCAGCCCAGCACGTGTGCAGGCGGCGTGAACTCACATAGGAAACAGAATACCAAAGACCTCTCTCCCATGCGAAAAATCGGCCTTGACTCTAACGTTTTCCCTGTCGGACCGTTATTTACCGAGCCAGGGGACGATCACTTCGAGCGAGCTCTCCACCTGGCTGACAGCGGTGGCCGCGGCGTCTTCACCTCGCCGGTAGGGGTCGGCGATAGCGTCCCCGCGTTGCGGGGCGACGTCTTGTTGCATCATGAACGAGACCGGGTCGGCGCGGCGTCCGGCGTTCTCCCGCAAGCGGGCCATCTGTTTAAGCAGGTGCACGCGCGAACGGTACTTCGGCCACTCCCGCACGATCCAGTCGAGGTGCTCTTTCTCCATGCACAGCACCAGAGCGGAACTGGCGACCATATCTTCGGTGAGCTGCTTGGCGCGGTGGCCGGTGTGGTTGACGCCGCGGCGATCCAGTTCGGCATCGATGTGTTCGGCCACCGGCGCACCCACGACCGCTCCGATGCCGGCGCTGTCGAAAGTCCAGGTGGTCTCCCCCGCCAGTTGTGTGGCGATGTACTGCGCCGAAGCGCTACGAGCGATGTTGCCCGTGCATACGAAGAGGATCTTCTTCTCTGGCTCCGCGAGAGAATCCGCGAGGGGGTCGCGCTGGTGGCCGAAACGGCTTAGCAACGAAGACACGTTGAAGTTAGACATCTTCCTCATCTCACGAAGGTGCGGGGGCGGGGGCTGAAACCCATGCTAACAAGCTCCAACACCGTCTGACCCGCCCAACGCGCTTTCTGCACGCCGTTGGCACACGCTAAAATCGTGCTCAATATGGCACATTTACTCGGCGGCGAAAACCTGCATCTAGAATTCCCCACTCGCACGATCTTCGAAGGCATCACCGTAGGCGTGAACGAAGGCGACCGCATCGGCATTGTCGGTCGTAACGGCGATGGTAAGTCCACCCTGCTCTCGCTCCTGGCGGGACGCCTGACCCCCGACTCCGGTCAGGTCACCTACCGCTCGGGAACGCGCATCGGTTTTCTCGACCAGTCTGACGTTCTCGACGACGAGTTAACCGTGGGGCAGGCCATTGTCGGTGACACCCCCGAGTACGAGTGGGCGTCCAACGCGCGCATCCGCGATGTCATTCACGGGCTGGTCAGTGACCTGGACTGGCACGCCAACGTCACCGCGCTCTCTGGCGGTCAGCGGCGACGCGTGGCACTGGCCAAGCTGTTGACCGGTGACTGGGACGTCCTGATGTTGGACGAGCCGACCAACCACCTGGACGTCGAGGCGATCACCTGGCTGGCCAACCACCTGAAGAACCGCTGGGCCAAGAACGCCGGCGGCCTGCTGACCGTCACCCACGACCGCTGGTTCCTCGACGAAATCTGCACCGACACCTGGGAAGTGCACGACGGCATTGTCGAGCCCTTCGAGGGTGGCTACGCCGCCTACATTCTGCAGCGCGTGGAACGCGACCGTCAGGCGGCCGCCGCCGAGGCTAAGCGACAAAACCTCATGCGCAAAGAGCTTGCCTGGCTACGCCGCGGCGCCCCCGCTCGTACTTCTAAGCCGAAGTTCCGCATCGAGGCCGCCAACGAGTTGATCGCCGACGTGCCTCCGGTGCGCAATACAGTGGAACTTTCGCAGATGGCCCTCTCTCGCTTGGGTAAGGACGTCGTGGATATCGAGGACGCCGATGTCTCCTACGACGACCCCACCCAGCCGGACGGCCGCCGCCAGGTGCTGAAGAAGGTGACCTGGCGCATTGCTCCCGGCGAGCGCACCGGTATCCTGGGCGTGAACGGCGCCGGCAAGTCGACCCTGCTGGGATTGGTGACCGGCGCGGTGACTCCGTCGCGGGGCCGGGTCAAGCACGGCAAGACGGTCAAGGTGGCCACGCTGACTCAGCAACTGGACGAGCTGAAAGAGGTCGAGACCGATCGGGTCTCCGATGTGATCGGGCGGAAGAAAACCTCCTATGTGGCCGGCGGCAAAGAGATGACCCCGGGTCAGCTTCTCGAACGCTTAGGCTTTACCTCGGCCCAGCTCGCGACCCCGGTCAAAGATCTTTCCGGCGGCCAGAAACGTCGCCTGCAGCTGTTGCTCATTCTGTTGGACGAGCCGAACGTGTTGATTCTCGACGAGCCCTCGAACGATCTGGACACCGACATGCTGGCTGCCATGGAGGACCTGCTCGACACCTGGCCGGGCACGTTGCTGGTGGTCTCTCACGACCGTTACCTCATGGAGCGTGTGACCGACCAGCAGTATGCGATCATCGACGGCACGTTCCGACACCTGCCCGGTGGCGTGGACGAGTACCTGCGCCTTTCGGCCGCAGGAGCCGGTGGCAGTTCGGCGGGCGTGAGCAGTTCTGCCTCTCCGCTGGGTAAGCAGGACGCCACGTCCTCACCTGACGATGCGCCGAAGGCCTCGGGTGCGGAGATCCGCGCGGCACAGAAGGAGATCAACCAGATCGACCGGAAACTGGCGAAACTCGCCGACCGCAAGGCGAAGGTTCACGAAGACATGGCCGCCCACGATCAGTCTGATTACACGGGATTGGCCGAGTTCTCGGTGCAGCTGGCCGAGATCGACGCCGAGGTTGAGGAGCTGGAGATGCGCTGGATGGAGCTCTCGGAAATCGCCGGTTAATCATTCGCCTGCATTCTGTTTGTAGGGGAGCGCCACCCCGTGACCGGGGTGGCGCTCTTCTTGCATGTGAGGGAGGTTATATAATGGTTACCCCCATCCCCCATTAATCACCGCAGGAGCTCAGGTGAATACTCCCAATTCGCTTACCCTCAAGAGACTCGCGCAAAAGGCTAAACATTACTCATATATTGGCATCAAGAAGAGCAATCATCTTTCGGCCGCTGCAGGCAATGTTCTGCTCGACCGCTACTTCCATGCATTAGAACCGCTGACTGATTACCGGTTTGATCCGAGTCGTTATCGACGATCGTTTATTCTTCGAGAAGACCACACACATATGGTTTCTCCCGAGAACATACCTGCCGAAGTGCCCCGCGTTGCGTATGCGTTCTGGACAGGTAACAACCCGCTGACCCCCAACCGCGCCAAGAACATCGATGCCATGGAGGAAATCCTCGGTGTTCCGGTGAAGCTCATAACGCCGGATAATTTGGACGAGTTTCTTGTGGAAGGTTTTCCGTTGCACCCTTCTTACGAGAAGCTTTCTCTTGTGCACCGCTCCGATTATCTGAGAGCTTATTTGGCTGCTTATAAAGGCGGAATGTATGTAGATGTTAAAAGGCCTAAGGGAAATGTAGCAGGCCTTTTCGCACAGTTTGACCAGAACCCCCAGCTGTGGTTTTTAGGCACCAAACATCATCACAACATGGACGTTGCCCACATGAGCGGAAAACTGGGCTGGGACTTGAAGAAATTCCACCAACGGATACCCGCCAACGGGCATTTCATTGCCCGTGCGGCAACACCTATGGCTCTTGAGTGGATGCGCGAGGTCAACCGTCTATTAGATTATTTCGCACCTCAGTTGGAGACCTTCCCCGGCAATGTGGTGGGAGACGTCGTGGGTTACCCGATCTCCTGGAACCGGTTACTCAACCAGGTGCACCACCCATTGTGTTTGAAATACCTGGAACATACTCAGGTCACCGACGAACTTGGATATCCAGAACAGCAGTATCGTTGATCGGTGACCCCATATCGCCTACCAACCGGTATGGGGCTCTCCCCTTCCTCTACGAAAGTTACTCAGTCCCCTATGTCTCAGGTACTTGTTTTGACGGCGGGCCACGCCTCTGACGGCCCCTACGGTGTAGATCTCTTATCTTCTTTTGGCCTGAAGATGATCGAGGTTCCTCCGGCAAAAACTCGCGCGCACGTTAAAGTGCGTGACGTTTTCGAACACCGGTTGGGTTACCCCGTCGATAAAGCTGTGCGTTCCTTGATCAAAGCGCAACGTTCAGACGTAGTCCTCGCATTTTTAGAACCCGAATCGATCTTTCCAGCAAAACTCAAGAGGTTGCCCTTCGGGTACGGCAAGAAGCCGCTGGCGACCATCGCGTGCTGGTTGACCGAAGAGCTCTCTCAACTTGAACCGCATCAACGTCAGGATGTTCTGAAACGTTTTGAGAACGTTGATCTCATCTTTGTCTTTAGCCAGAACCAAATACCCTTGTTGGTCGAATACGGTGTACCGCGCGATAAACTTTTTGCCATTCCTTTTGGGTTCGACCCATCTCAATATTCTTTTACGCCCCAGTCGGAAAAAGACATTCCCCTCTTGGCGGTTGGTTTCGATCGGGGTCGAGATTACCCCACGCTCATGGCTGCCATGCGCGGGGTTGACGAAGAGCTGTTGATCGCTTGCAAAGAGGGCAACTTGCAAGGCACCGAGGTCCCGGAAAATGTAAAGAAACTGGGCGTGGTGCCTTATGAGGAATACAAGGCGCTGATACACCGCGCACAGGTAGTGGTGGTTCCCAGCAAGGAGCTCGCCT
Organism: Rothia sp. LK2588; assembly: GCF_040946465.1. Lineage (NCBI taxonomy): Bacteria > Bacillati > Actinomycetota > Actinomycetes > Micrococcales > Micrococcaceae > Rothia > Rothia sp. LK2588. Next base: position 223,420 of record NZ_JAYWLS010000004.1, read on the forward strand.
ACCCTACCGGCCAAACGGTGGCGTTGGAGGCGGCCGCAACGGGTGCCGCTGTGGTGGTAACGGGCACCGCCCCCATGCGCGAATATTTCGACGAGACGACGGCCCGCATGCCGGCACCAGGAGACGTCGATGGTTTGCGGAATGCGATCAATTCACTGCTGAACGACGAACAATTGCGGCAAGATTTAGGACGCCGAGTCTGCGACCACGTGCAGAGCCACTACCCTTACCGGCGAATGTGGTCTTTGATCACTGATGAGTTCGCCCGGCGCGGATGGCATAACTGATCTCTCTTTTACTCTGTGCATTTAACCAACAGCCATTGCACGGTTGCCTTTCAGTTGATGAGCCGCTTCAATGCCAGGGCCGGTTTCTCTACGAATCTCCACGAGAGGTAGGCCATTCCTAGAGAGAGTATGGTGGCGAGGAGGGTATTACCCATGATCCCTAACGGGGTAGCACCCATCATCACCAGAAGCTGTTGTAGCGGAAAAGCGTAAATATAAACTCCGTACGATAGATCGTTGTGGGAACCCCAGTAAATCTTTATCATGCACGCCAAACCGAGTATGGCATAAGCGAAGATGAGCTGAGTGAATTGGCGCAACGCCAGTGAATCGAAGCCAAAGTAAATTATTAGACTGAGTGCGAGACTGGCGATAACCCATAGGGGACGTACGGTAATCTTTTTTCCCCAGACGTAGAGCAGGCTCCCAGCGAGAAAACAGGGGAATAACCGTGCATATACGTAATAGCGATTCGTGGTGGCATCGGCCAATTCGAGCACGGGAAACATCATAAGACTGAACAGAAAAGCAACGGTAACAGCCGTTCGAGGGTAGCGCCGAACCGCAGGAAGGTATGCGATGGGTATCAAGAGCAGATAGGCGAGAAATTCATAACCTAAAGTCCAGATGGATTCGTTCCACGCGTCAGGATTAGGGACGTTGATCGGCCCCAATAGCTCGTATTGAATTCCCATGAGGTCGAAATTCCTAACCATAAATCCCAAAGCTTCTGAGAGAGTCCAAGGGTGGGTAGCATAACCGAGTAATGATCCCAGCGGGGCGCATACAAATGCCACAAACATCAGCGCAACCCAATAACCAGGAAAAATACGTAGTACTCGGCGCCAGAGATACCCCAGCGCACTGTTGCGTTGAGCAGATGCCAAAATCAAAAAACCGGAGATCATAAAGAACAGATCAACGGCCAGCCCAGCAAACCCTTCCCACCGTGAATGTCGAGCAACGACCACCTGAAAAGAATGCCCAAAAATAACCATGATCGCCAAACACAGGCGAATGAAATTTAAAGCATTTCGACGGTTTAGAATTCCGTCATAGAGGTTAATTGACATCAGCTGAGAAAGTAGTCGTACAGAACACTCGGCGGTGGCCGCCAGGGGCCTGAGCGAGGGACCGAGCGGTCTCGTCATTGGCGACCAGCCACGCCACCGTGGGACCTGAGCCCGAGACCAAGGCGGCGGCGACGTCCTCGGTGTCACCTGCGGCGAGGGTCTGCCGCAATTCGGGTGCCAGGGCCAGCGCCGGGGCCTGCAGATCGTTGCGCATCAGCTCGGCGATGCGTCGCACGTCGAGTTCACCGCCGCGTGTCAGCTCGTCGACCAACTCAGCAGGAACGGTCAGCTCCCCGCCGGCCGGCAGGTCACCCGCCGCGCGGGCACGATCCAGTTCGGTGAAAACCGATGGGGTCGAGAGCCCTCGGTCGTTGAGTACCATCACCAGCGGCAGCTGCCGCGTCCCCTCGGGCACTGTGATCGGGGTGAGTTCCTCCCCCACCCCATAACCAACGGCCAGGCCGCCGATCACGCAGAAGGGGACGTCTGCCCCCAGCCTGGTGCCGAGGGCCATCAGTTGCTCACGGGTCAGCTCGGTATCGGCCCAGCCGGCCTTAACTACAAACTCGTTGACGGCCTTCAGGGCGGCGGCTGCGTCTGCGGAACCACCGGCCATACCACCGGCCACGGGAACTTCCTTCTCGATGTGCAGGTGCAGGCCGGCGGCGGGCGACGATATGCCGTGAGCCTCAAGAACGGCCTCGGCGGCGCGATACGCCAGGTTTTTGTGGTTCAGCGGCACCGCGGCACGGTCGAACTCGCCGGTTTGCTCCATGGCAGCCAACGCAGAACCGGGCACGATCTCAAGGCTTAGCGAAATGCCGCTGGTCTCCGCCGCGGTCACGGTCACCCGCTCTTGCAATGACACAGCGCTATACAGGGAGGCCACCGGATGATAGCCATTAGCCTGCACATCACCGACGGCGAAGTAGAGATTGATCTTGCCCGGCGCGGTCGCCGCAACGCTCAGCTGTTGAAAATCGCTCACGGCTACTCGCCTCGCACGGCGTCGAACGGCTGCACCTCGCCAGAGTCGGGCTCGGCGAAATGGTCTCGATATGCCTCGGCAATTTTGACGAAGTCGTGAATATCGAGTTTCTCACCGCGCAGACTGGGGTCGATGCCGGCGGCCTCGAGGATTTTCCCGGCACGGGCGGTCGAACCGGTCCAGGGTCCCAGGGCGGCGCGGAGAGTCTTGCGGCGCTGCGCAAAGGCGGCGTCCACAATTTCGAAAACCAGCTGCCGCGGGACGTCCGAGAGCGGATCGGGGCGGCGGGTAAAGGCAACCAGGCCCGACTTGATCTTCGGGGCCGGCCAGAAAACGTTGGTGCCGATCACTCCGGCCTTCGATACCTCGCAGAACCAATTGGCCTTCACGGAGGGCACACCATAGATCTTGGAACCCGGCTTGGCGGCGAGCCGGTCGGCCACCTCGTCTTGCACCATCACCAAAGCGTGAGCGATGGAATCGAACTGGCTGAAGAGGTGGATGAGCACCGGCACCGCCACGTTATACGGCAGATTGGCCACCAGTGCGGTGGGGGTGACGGGCAACTCGGTGACCTGCATGGCGTCGTTGAGCACCACGTCGATGCGGTCTTCGGAACCCGGCCGGAACTTTGCCACCGTGTGCGGTAGCTGTTCGGCCAGTGGCGGGTCGATCTCGACGGCGACCATGCGCGCGGCGGCGTCCAAAATACCCAGGGTCAGCGATCCCAACCCGGGGCCGACTTCAAGGACGGTCTCGTTCGGATCGATGTTCGCGGCGGCGACGATGCGGCGGATCGTGTTCGGGTCGATCACGAAGTTCTGCCCCAGCGTTTTGGTGGGGCGAATGCCGAGGGTTGCCGCGAGTTCGCGGATTTCTTGGGGGCCGAGTAGCTGCTGTTCAGTCACGGGTCTAGTTTACTGGGTGCAACCCAGGGGCTGAGAACCGTGACCGAACAGCACGCCACACCGGCGGATCAGCACTACGGCTGGATGACGTTGGACGAGGTGTTCTTCGTCCAGGTCTTGTTGGCACCGGTGGCGTCGGTGTAGTTCATGGTCACCGCGGTGGACACGGTCACGGTGGAAGTACAGGTGCTGGCCACGCGGAAGTTGATGAAGTAACCGGTGGCGAAGCCCGAGCCGGCGACCGCGGTCGAGGCATCGATGACGCCGCTACCCGAGTAGGTCAGGGTGATGGAAGTCGAGCTCTTCGAGGTGATCGACCATCCCGACATCAGGATGTCGTTGCTGTTCCAGCGGGAGTTACCGGTGGAGTTAGCGTTACCGGTGGCGTAGGTGGTGCCGTCGAAGATGACAGCGGTGCTGAAGGTGTAGGTCACCGAGATAGAGTTGATGATCGCGGTACCTGCGGTCGTGGACTCCAGCCAGAAACCGTCCGAGGTGTTCGGATCCTGCTTACAGTCAGAATTCGAAGCACCCTTGATACCTGCAGTGTAGGTGTATGCCGGTGAGTTACAGGGCAGGGTGTCCAGGTAACCCTTGATCGGGTTGGTGGTGGGGTTACAAGAAGTGGGCAGGCGCGCGTAGCGGGTCTGCCACATCTGCGGGGTGACGGTGGCCGTCACGCGGGACGCCGCGTAGGCGGGAATCGCGGAGGTGGCGGCGATAACGGGTACGGCCCAGGCGGCGCCCTTGGCCAAGTTGCGACGTGAAATGTCGGTCATTTTCTATCTCCCTAAACATAGAAAATCATCGAGAGCGAGTGAAAGCCCCCGGAGTTGCGGTAATAGACCGATCGCACCATTCCCCAAAAGTAACCCGTGGATACGGGCCCTAACTTATTTAGTTAGGTGGCGCAATCAATGATCTAAAGCTACTCCGATGAAGTGTCGCGTATCGTCGCTCCACCCCGTTCCCCTAGTGCGCCGCGGGGAATATGTTTTGCCACCTGATGAAATGCCCCTTACTAATTTTTTGGGGGGCAAGCGTGTCGCGGCGTGTTACGAGATGTTACGCGATTACCCGCTAGTTAGCCGACAGGTGTTTAGTAAATAACCGGCCCTTGAAAGTACACCCACGTCAGAATATGAAATGGCCGCAACCTCTGTGAGGTTGCGGCCACCACGGCGTGAGATCAGAGCGATGAGAAAGTCATCAGCTCTCCCACGAGCCGTAGACCTCTCGGGAATTTGCGGCAATCTGTCGGCACAGCTGCTCGAGGTCGGTCCCGAGATGCTCGGCCATGAATCGCACGGTGTAATTGGTCATGTACGAGGCGTTAGGACGCCCGCGGAAGGGATGCGGCGTCAAAAACGGCGCGTCGGTCTCGGCGAGGATCAGTTCCGGACGGGCCAGGCACAACGACTCTTGGATTCCCCGGGAATTCTTGAAGGTGACCGTGCCCGAGAAGCTCATATACCACCCGTGCTCGTTGCAGACGCGAGCCAGGTCAGCATCCCCCGAATAGCAATGGAAGACGGTGCGCTCCGGGGCGCCCTCTTCAAGTAGGATGTCCACCACATCGTCGTGGGCGTCTCGGTCGTGGATCTGTAGTGCCAGGCCGTGCTCTGTGGCGATGCGGATGTGCTCGCGGAAGCTCTGCTTCTGCGCCGCGACGCCCTCGGTCCCGGTGCGGAAATAGTCCAGGCCGGTCTCCCCCACCGCCCGCACGCGCGGCTCGGCCGCCAACGTCTCAATCACCTTGAGAGCGGCGTCCAACTCCCCGGCCTCGGCCAGCTTCGGTGCCTCGTTCGGGTGCAACGCCACCGCCGCGAGCACACGCGCATCGGCTGCGGCCGCGGCCACCGCAAAGAGCGAACTGGGCACGTCGCACCCGACCTGAACGATCGAACCGATGCCCAGCGCCTCGCCGGTGTCGAGGGCATCGCGGGCGGAAATAGCCACCTCGCCGTCGAGCAGATCCATATGGGTGTGATTGTCGACGATCGGATACGGCAACGGCTCAGGGGCGGGCGGAAAGACCAGGTTACGACGACGGCCACCGTCGCCCTCGGTCGAGCGGCGCCGCGTGCCCTCCCCCGATTCTTCATCGGCCACGCTGTATCGTTGCGCTTCATACGCCGGCGGCACCTCACCGGCGCGCACGGAGTCCCGGTCGTCGCCTGTGGCCCGCTGTTCGAAAATTGTGGACTGCAACTCGTCACGGCTGGGCACGCTCGCGCCCACGGTTCGTGCGAATTCCGCCAGTTCGGCCTCAGTCATGCCGCAGTGTCCCTGACACATCGTTACTCCTCCTCGTCGGATCGAGCGGCCAATACCGCCTGGTACAGATCCCGCTTTGACACTCCGTGTGCCTCGGCGACCTGCCCCGCTGCGGCCTTCAACCGTACACCTTTGGCCACCAACTCCTCGACCGCCTCGGTCAGATTCTCGACGGCCTCGGGGGTGGGCTCTTTGGCGCCAGCCACCACGATCGCGATCTCACCGCGTACCTCGTGCTCCTCAGCCCATCGCTGCAACTCGGCGAGCGTGCCGCGCAACACTTCTTCGTGTAGCTTCGTCAGCTCGCGGCACACCACCGCGCGGCGCTCGGGGCCGAAGTATTCGACGAAATCGGCCAGGGTGGCGGCGGTGCGATGCGGGGATTCAAAGAAGACCATCGTGCGTTGTTCGTCTTGCAACGACTTCAACCGCTGCGTGCGGTCCGACCCCTTACGGGCCAGGAATCCCTCGAAAGTAAAGCGGCCGGTGGGCAAACCCGAGACGGCCAGCGCCGAGAGCACTGCCGAGGGCCCCGGGGCGACCGTGACCGGGAGGTCGGCGTCGGCGACCGCCGCGGCGGCGGCAAAGCCGGGGTCCGAGACCGTCGGCATGCCGGCGTCCGACAGAAGTAGCACCACCTGACCGGCCTCCACTGCCTCGACGATCTGCGCCGACCGCGCGGCCTCGTTGTGATCGTGGTTCGTCACCACCCGTCCGCGGGTCTGCACGTCCAGCCCCGAGGCCAGCCGCCGTAGCGTGCGGGTGTCTTCCACCGCGATGACGTCTGCGGTGGCAAGGTAATGCTTGAGCCGGTCGGTGGCGTCGGCCAGGTTACCGATCGGGGTGCCGCCCAGCACTAACACACCGGCATCGTGGGACGCCGCACCCCCGCTCGGTGCGGGATTTGAGAGATCTGCGCTCATTGAAAGCTCCTTAAATCCAGGCGTCGAACCACATGCGCCAACGCCAATGCTCGTAGGGGATCGTCTGCGCCGTCCAGAGCGGAAGGAAGAAGATCGAGATCAGCAGCAGTCCAATCACAAAAACGCCCGCCACGATCAGGCCCCACTTCTTGCGGGCCGGTGAATCGCCGGGCCGGCCCAACGCCAGGCCGAAGAGACCCGCCAGCATCAACACCAGGTAGGGCATGAAAGACAGCGCGTAGAAGAAAAACATGGTGCGGTGTGGGTACGCGAACCAGGGCAGGTAACCCACCGCGAAGACCCCCAACAGAGCCCCGAAACGCCAGTCGCTACGCACGATGAGCACCACCAGCGCGAAAATGATCGCGATGATAAATGCCCACCACAGCAGCGGATTGCCGATGTTCAAGACCGCCTCGGAGCACTTGCTCACGCGGCAGCCGGCCTCGCCCTGTTGCGGTGACTCGTAGAAGTATGAGGTGGGTCGGCCCAGGATCAGCCACTGCCAGGCAGCGGCCTGGTAGGTGTGCGGGCTATCGAGACCGGAGTGGAACGCGTAGGCGGAGCTGTGGTATTCCCACAGCGAGCGCAACGCCGGCGGCAACCACTGCACCCCTTCGGAGGGGTGGTTGGCCGCCCACTGCCGGTCGTAGGCGTGTTCGGAGAGGAACCAGCCCGTCCAGGTCAGCAGGTAGGTGCCCAAGCCCACCACGATTAGGGAGAAGAAGGCGGGGACACCGTCGCGCACCGTCGCGGCAAGCCACCACTTCCGCACTCCGACGCTACGGCGGGCGGTAGCGTCCCAGAAGACGGTGAGCAGGCCGAAGGCGACGATGAAGAACAACCCGTTCCACTTCACGCCCACGGCCAGACCCGCGCAGATACCGGCGGCGAGTCGCCACCAGCGCAACCCCAACATCGGGCCATAGTTCATGAATTCCGGTGTGGGATGTCCACTATGGACGGCGGCGTTGTCTGCTATCTTGCGGGCGAGCCGTTCTCGGGCGCTGCGCCGATCTAAGAGCAGACAGACGAAGGTGGCCAAGAGCCAAAACATGAGGAAGATGTCCAACAGCGCCAACCGTGATTGCACCAGATGCAGGCCATCTACGGCGGTGAACAGGGCGGCCAGCGTTGCCACGGCGGCAGAGCGGAAGAGCAACCAGGCGGCGTAGGCAATGAGCGCGATGGACAACGTGCCAATCAGCGCGGCGGCGAAACGCCATCCGAAGGGGTTGTTGTCGCCGAAGACCGCCATCCCGGCGGCGATCATCCACTTGCCAACCGGCGGGTGCACCACGTATTCCGCCGTGTCTTTCAGCCCGGCGGGGGCGCCAGCCACGAAGGACTCGTCGGCGTTTTCAACCCAGTTGCGCTCGTACCCGAAGTGTAGCATCGAGTAGGCGTCTTTGGCGTAGTAGGTCTCGTCGAAGACGATCGCGTTGGGGTGCCCGAGGTTCCAGAAGCGCAGTACTCCCCCGAGCACGGTGATGATCAGTGGGAGCACCCAGGCATAGCGTGGGGCCGCGAAGGCGGAGACGGCCAGGCGGTCGCGCAACGCGTCGAGGCTGTAAGGGGCTGGTGCGGGGCGGTGGCGCCCGGAATTCCTGCTCGCAACTGATGTATTCACGCTAGTCATGGTAGCCGAAACGCCCCTTACTGCCGCCATCGGTGTTTAGCTCGAGAGCATGCGACGCATCTCGCGCAGTTGCTCAACGCGTTTGGATTCGCACATCCGCCGGTGAGCGGTGGGCCAGGTCAGAGCCAACAGGATCCCCAGCGTCAGCAGGGTCACCGCGGCCGCGGTGAGGGCGGCGTCCACCCAGAACTGCGGCGGGTAGAGCCGTATCAGGGTGTCGGAGGCGCGGAACATCCAGTTGCCCTGCGGGAAGAAGATCTCGTGGACCGTGGTGAAGAAGCTCTCCCATCCCAGCGCGCCGAGCACCCCGAGAACCACCATCAGCACCAGCGTGCCCAGCGCCCCGATGAAGAGGGCTCGGCGGATGGCACCGGGAGCGCGGTTGCTGAGGGTGCGGCCGGCCAGCAACGCTACGATCACCGCGATCACGGCAGCCAGGGTGGCATAGGTCAGAACATGTTTGACGTCGGTCATATGCCCCACCTCGCTGGGCCGGAATAGCGCGGTGCCGCTCTGTGTGGTCAGCGAGGAAAGATACGTTTCGGGGGCGAGGTTGGTCACGTAGTTCAGGCCGTAGGACCCGTAGGTCATGCGGTCCTCGGCGCTAAATCCATAGTTATCGGCGGGGAACCCGGGGCGATGGTACTCCAGCGCGAGGAACGAGGTGGTAGCGACCGCTCGGATGCCCAACACCAGGCTGACCAACGGCACTGCCAACCCGATGATGAGCTGACGCAGACGCAAAACCCGAGGGCGGTCGTTCACGGCCGCCGCCCGCGCGCTGGCCCGGGTGCGCGCGCTAGAGCGAGTCTGTATTTCGGTGGTCTCGTAGTCGGGTCGATTCACCGTTTCGGCGGCCATGTCCTCCTTGAGAGGACGCAGCCCCGCACCTTCCCAGGGCAGGTCGGCGGCTGCCTGGGCGGGTGAGTCGGGGTCCATGGTGACCGGTTGATCTTCGCTAATTAGCTGGCTACGCCACCCGGGAACCTCGTAGTTGCCCTCGTGCTCCGGTTCCTCGAAGCGGGTGTCTTCACTGTCGTGCGGAGCCTGCCGTGGACGGCGCGCCCCGGCGAAGTGGTCAGCAGAAACCGACCCCTGGGCGCCACCGGGGGCGGGGTTCACCGGCGAGGCAGGCCGCTGACGCGGGCCTGCCGTGGGAGCGGCCGGTTGGTCCTTGGGAACCGCTATGGCAGGAGAAAGCTTCTCCCATTCCCTGCCCCGGTCCTTGTGCTGTGGTGCCACCGAGGGTTACTCCTCTGCTCGTAGCCGTCTGGTCCCCAAGCGGTCACCCCGCTTCGGACGCACGCCTGTCTTACCAGTTGCCCTTCCACTTCTCGTTGGCATAGTGCGAGAAGGGGATATTCCAGTCTCCCAGACCGTCATCGGGATCGGCCTGAGGGTAGCCGGTGTTGATCGTCTCGACCACGTCGCCAACGTCGAAGAGGTCGAAGAAGTACTTGGCGTCGTCGGGAAGCATGCCGATGCAGCCGTGGGATACGTTGGCCACGCCAACCGAGCTGTAGGCGGTGGGTAGCGCCTGGTGAACGAACACACCGGAACCGGTCAGACGAGAGACGTTGGTGGCGTAGAAGGGTTCGTACCAGTGCGAGTCGCCGGGCTCCAATTTCAACGACGTGGGGTCGAACTTGTACTTCTCAGACTGTTCGAGAACCACCAGTTTGCCGACGACCGAGGGCCAGTCGGGGTTACCCAGGGTCACTGGGTTCTCGTGGACGAGTTTGTCATTGACGAAGAGCTTGATGGTCTTGGTCTTGTCGTCGGCCAAGGCGGTGTGCTTGTCACCGGTGGTAAAGGTGCGGGTGAGATCCGAATTGCAGATCATGCCGCCGCCGAAATCCACGCCGCGGGTCTTCCCGGTGATCACGATGGTGGAATTGGCCGGCCAGTACTCGGCCGGGCGCAGACGCATCTTGCGGTCGGAGTACCAGCGGCAGGCCACCTTGACGGGTTTCCCGCCGGCGGTCACGCTGAGAGCCTTCTCGACGGCGTCCTTGTTCTTGACCGGCTCGGAGAAAATGAATTCGGGGATCATGCCCACGCCGTACTGCTTGCCCTCGGTGATGTTCACACCGTAATCGGCCTGGTTCGCGGGGGTGACTGTCGAGAAGGTGAAGTCACCGGATTCTTTCACGCCGGTGTCATCGGTGGCTTCCCAGTGCACGTCGTAGGCGGTGTTGAACTCCAGCGGATCGGTGTTGGTCCAGCTGGTGCCGTCTGCCGAGAGCTTGCCCGCGGTGGGGATGGGCGAGCCGTCTTCGCCCGCGGTGGAGAGCTGCACCTGGGTGAGCTTGGCATTCTTGGCGGTCACGGTAGCGTTCTTCACCGGGTTGATCTCGGTGGCACCGTCTTGGGGATCCATGGTGATGGATCCTGAGAACTTCTTCTCGGTGGGGGTGGCGCTGGCGGAGGCCTCCGGAGTGTTCGTGGGGCTGGCGCTCGTGCTCGAGCCGCCGCCGGAGCTGTTGTTCGACGACGAGCACGCCGAGAGCACGGCCAGACTCACGGTGGAGAAGGACGCCGCCAACAAGGGGCGACGGGAGATCACCCGGCGTTGTAAGCGGCCGGGTTCGTTCTCTGTTGAATCATTCGGGCGCACGGAAAGAGGCCTCTCTAGTAGGTGGTGATTGACAAGGGTGGGGGTGCCCTCGAAAACGGGCGGCTCTCGGGTGCCCACGGGCTCCTGCGCCGGCCACGCCGCGAACAAGAGATACCTGGTACGGCGCACCAACCCGGGTGCGGTTAGTCGACGCTGCGCAGCGGAGGGTATGCAGCCCCCTGGCGATCGGTGGCATCCTTGCCCCGATCGGAAGTGCCAAATTCAGGCACGGTATCGACGCGCTTGACCGTCCACCCCTGGGGCGCGGTCAAGCGGTCGGCGTGGAACTCACACAGATCATAGGCGTGGGGTTCGCGATGCTCGGAGAGTGCGCCGATGACCGCCGCAGACTCACTGTAGGCGTAGGTCAGCGTATAGATAGCTTCACGGGTGCACGTCTGACGCGAGCACAAACGAGCTTTGCTCATGATGTGTGGAGTCCTTTATCTCTAAACGGCCTGCTTGCGTAACCGGCGGCGTTCGCGTTCGGAGAGTCCACCCCAGATGCCGAAACGCTCGTCGTTATCCATAGCGTACTCGAGGCAAGCCTCACGGACTGGGCATTCGTTGCAGACCCGCTTAGCATCGCGCGTAGAACCGCCCTTTTCGGGGAAGAACGCTTCGGGGTCTGTCTGCGCGCAGAGCGCGTCTGCCTGCCAGGAAAGTTCACCGTCATCGCCGTCGGTGCTGTAGAGGCCGGCGGCCGCTTCCCAGAGCGAAAGCGCCTCAGGTTCGGAAGAATAAATATCTACCTGCTGGCGCTGCGTAGCCGGTTTTTTGGCTTTTTCGCGGGCTTCAGCCGCAGCCAAGAACGCATCGGCTTGGTCTGTTAGGTATTGAGCAGAATGCATAGCGTAGCGTAGAGCCTTTTTCACGAGGTGCGACGCGATGCTCGGACCACCCTGGGGTGGCGCAAGCACAGGCTCACTGTTGTCCCTTCTATATCCCTGATTTTTGAGAAGTTACCTTTGGGGCTACCCCCCACGTCAGCTGGGGGCACATTCTCTTATCACTTCTCTGGATTGCGCTAACTGATCTTTGCGAACTTGGGGGCAGTGAGCGACACACCAAAGAGTAAAAATTGAAAACCCTGACCTTTATTACACGCGTCTCAGGCCCCGAGAGTCAAGCTGAGGGCTGAATCTCTACCGGATGACACTGTATTTCTGCCGAGATTTCGTCATATTTTGTGGTATTGCCCTAAAAAGGTTGATTATTTTTACTAAACCATATAAGCAACACAGGGGACAAATCTGTCTATTTTCCAACAACCCCCTGTCAGGTGGCCTCAGTCGTGTAGGCCAAAGAGGGTCGTTTAGTTCAAGCCAACGTGAGCCTGTTCGTCTTCTACTACGCGGGAACGACGATCGTCTGCCCACTCGATGCTGGGATCCAGCATCACCACACCCGCCCCTGCGGCCAGCACCGTGAGCACCTCAAGCACAAAATTTTCGGTGAGCTGGTGGGGAATCTCGAGGGCATAGGCGGCCGCGGCGTCATCATTGCGTAACAAATCACCGTTGCGGGTCACCGCGGCGAGCACGTCACCGCTCGTCAACCCCGCCTCGGTCAACGCCACCGACGAGGCATCGGGCAACTCCAGGCCGGAATAGACGTCACCGAAAGACCGCACCTGGCCGGCATAGTCGAGCACCTCGGCATCCCCGATTTGCTCGGGCAACTGTCCCATGAACCGCGGCGCGAGCGGGGCGCGCTCTACGGCCACCACATATTCCCAGTCCCCCGCAGCGTCCTCAGCAAGGTCGGATGGATCAAAAGTGAAGCCGAGGTGGGAGTCTGCACCGGGTTGTTGCCCCAGGTTCAACCGGGCCCCGACCCGCAGTGCCGCCAGCGCCAGAATCACCGAGCGCCAATGGGTGGGTACCGCCATGTCGACGCTCTGCCCCGAGGCCAACTCACACTCGTCCACCAGAAAGTTTGCCGTCTTGGCTACCCAGTTTTCCAGCACCCGCCCCGACAGCTCGATCCGCTCCCCCGGCACCGAATACCACACCAGTGCCGGACGCTGGCTAGTGGCCAAGGTCTTGAAGAAGTTTTCGAAGGTTGCGGTTGCCATGGTAGTCATCTCGTTCTTCTAGATTGCAGGTGGTGCGGTGGGCAGGGTCGGTCGCCGGATCCGGTTCTCGAGCCAACCATACCAACTGGACTTTCCCCCTCCCCGCGGCGGGCGGTAGCCTAGAGAGGTGACTTACCCAATAACTGGACCTGTAATCGGCGTTGTCGGAGGCGGCCAGCTGGCCCGCATGATGGCCCCGGCCGCCCACGAACTCGGAATCAACCTGCAGATTCTCGCGGAATCCCCCGAGGTATGCGCGGTGCAGGTGGTGCCCCACGCACCGGTCGGCGACTATACCGACCTCGATCAGCTCCGCGCCTTTGCGGCCGGCGTTGACGTGCTGACCTTCGACCACGAGCATGTTCCCACCCAGTTCCTCGAAACCCTCATCGACGAGGGTGTTAACGTGCAACCGCGCCCTGCGGCCCTGGTGCACGCGCAAGAAAAACTCGAGATGCGCAAGGCCGTAGAGCGCCTGGGCCTGCCGAACCCGCGCTGGGCGGAGGTCGCCTCGGTCGACGATCTGGTGAGCTTCGGCGACGAGATCGGCTGGCCCGTGGTCCTCAAGACTCCCCGCGGCGGTTACGACGGCAAGGGAGTGCTGATCGTCAAGACCGCCGAGGACGCCCGCGGCGGCGAGGCCAGCACCTGGTTCGACCAGCTCGGCCAACGAGAAGATTTCTCTACCCTGCTCGCCGAGCAGAAGGTACCTTTCACCCGCGAACTCTCGGCCCTGGTGGCTCGACGCGACTCCGGTGAGGTGCGCCCCTGGCCCGTGGCCGAGTCTATTCAGGTCAACTCGGTCTGCGATGAAGTGATCGCGCCGGCGCCGGGTCTGGACCCCGCGGTGGCACAAGCCGCGGCCGACGCCGCCGTCCGCCTTGCCACCGAACTGGGCGTCACCGGCGTGATGGCCGCCGAGCTCTTCGAGGTGCCCGGGACCGAACACGGTTTCTTGATCAATGAGCTGGCCATGCGACCGCATAACTCTGGCCACTGGACCCAGGACGGCTCGCACACCAGCCAATTCGAACAGCACCTGCGCGCGGTGTTGAACTGGCCGCTGGGCGAGACCGCCGTTAAAGACGAGGTCGCCATTATGAAGAACTTCTTGGGCGGCGCCAACGAAGACATCTTTGGGAAGATCCCCGAGGCCGTGGAAGCCGAACCGGCAGCTAAGGTTCACTTCTACGGCAAGGGCGTGAAGCCCGGACGCAAGATCGGACACGTGAACATCGGCGGTTCCGCTGCCGAGACGGAGTCCCTGCGCGCAGCGGTCACCCGCGCGGCCAGGATCATCTCCGACGGCCACGCCTAATATTTCATCCACTACCACCTAACCTCAGGAGGCCAGCATGAGCTCCCCCTACGATTCCAACTCACCCATCGTCGCCATCGTCATGGGTTCCGACTCTGACTGGCCCACCATGGAGGCCGCCGCGGCCGTGCTCGAAGAATTCGGCGTGCCCTATGAGGCCGATGTGGTTTCGGCGCACCGCATGCCCGAAGACATGATCGAATTCGGCAAGAAGGCGCACGAACGCGGCATCCGTGTGATCATCGCGGGTGCAGGCGGCGCAGCCCACCTGCCCGGCATGCTCGCTTCGGTCACCCCGTTGCCCGTGATCGGCGTCCCGGTACAGCTGAAGACTCTCGACGGCATGGACTCGCTCCTGTCGATCGTGCAGATGCCCGCCGGCGTGCCGGTGGCCACCGTTTCGATTAACGGCGCCCGCAACGCAGGCCTGCTGGCTCTGCGCATGCTCGGCACCGGCAGCGACGGCTTCGCCCAGCAGGTACGCGACGATCTCATCTCCTTCGCCTCTGACCTGCGGCAGACCGCCATGGATAAGGGCTCGCAACTGCGTTCTAAGGTGGCCACCCGCGCCGCCGAAAACGAGGAGCCGGAGCAGTCTTCCTCCCGCACCGGGGCACGTGAGACCGGTGCCGAGTCGGAAAAAGACCTCATCGGCGGTGCCGACGAAGTTCAGGCATACACCCCGTAACAAACCCCGCGTGAGGGAGACTTTGCGTGGTCTCTCAGTTTCGCGCTATACAGTATCCCTATGCCATCACCGTCCAACGACATCAGTGCCACCCGTGTGAAGGGCGAGCGTCTCGGCGCTACCCGATTCACCGATCCGATCAACCACCCCGAGTATGTGACCGATACAGACAAGGTCAAGCGGGGTTGGTTGTTCGTGGTGATGACCCTGTTGGTACCCGGCTCGGTGCAGCTCATCGCCGACCGCAAGACGCTGGGCCGGCGAGCGCTGACCGTGACCTTCACGGTGTGGGCGCTGGCGCTCCTGTTTATCTCGCTTTGGTTCATTAAGCGTTCGATCGTTCTGGCGATCTTCACCTCGAATGTCGTACTGATCGCCGTGGTGATTGCGCTCCTCGGGTTGGCGGTCGGATGGCTGTATCTCTTTCTCGATACCCTGCGCGTGATCAAGTTGAAGCTCCTGCCGCAGCGCGCCCGTAAGCCGCTGATCTTCGGCATGGTGGCGCTGATGTTGCTGACCGGCGGCGGTCTGGGTTACACCGCCTACATCGCCAATACCGGGCGCGGGGCGTTGGGCAAGATCTTCCACGGCGGCACCCAGTTGCAGGCCGAGGACGGTCGCTACAACATTCTGCTCATGGGTGGCGACGCCGGCGCCGACCGCGTAGGACGCCGCCCCGACTCGATGACGGTGGTCTCCATCGACGCGGACACAGGTCAGGCCGTGACGATCTCGATTCCGCGTAATACGCAGAACGCGATTTTCTCGGAGGGTTCACCGCTATGGAAGGTGTACCCCAACGGGTTCAACTGCGGTGACGAGTGCATCATCAACGCGCTCTACACCGACGTGACGCAGAATCATCAGGATCTCTATCCCGGTGTGGAGGATCCCGGTGCGCAGGCCACCATGGAGGCCGTCTCTGGCGTGGTGGGTCTGAAGATCAACAACTACGTGCTGGTCGATATGAGCGGCTTCCAGCAGCTCATCGACGCCATGGGCGGGTTGACAATTAATGTCGGCGACCGCATCCCCATCGGTGGCGGAACCAATCTAGAGACCGGTGAGAAGAACCCCATCGACGGTTACATCGAACCCGGCACCCAGAAGCTCGACGGTTACCATGCTCTCTGGTTCGCCCGCTCCCGCGAGGGTGCCTCCGACTACGATCGTGAGGCCCGTCAGCGGTGCGTGCAGCAGGCGATGCTCAAACAGCTCGACCCCTACAACGTGCTGACCAAGTTCGGCGATATCACCGCAGCCGGTGAGCAGATCGTGGAGACCAACATTCCCCAGGATTCGCTGAGCTCGTTGGCGGATACTGCGCTGAAGTCTAAGAATTTCGAGCTGATCCAGTACGCGGCCGGCCCGCCCTACTACGACCACATGTTCCCGACCTACCCGGATTTCGATAAGTTCCATTCCGACGTGCAGAAGGTCATCGAGGATTCGAAGTCGGGCGTGGCCCCCTCCCCTGCGGCGGAAGCGGCCGGTTTCTTCGGCGGTTCGACCCAGGCTCAGGGGCAGCCCCTGCAGTCCACCGTGCAGATTCAGACCGTCGCCCAGCTCTCCCCGAATGGAACCTGCTCGGTTCCCTAAAAGTCGACCGGGTGCGTCCTTCAGTATTGAGCGGGGGTGAGACGAGTTTCGGTAAGCTGGGAGGCATGAGTAATATACTGCAATCCGACATCTGGGCGACGTTTCAAGAATCCAATGGCCACCGCGTCTTCCGCGGCGAGGGCCAGGGGTGGAGTTATCTAGCCACGCTGGAGGGCGGCTCCACGGGCCGCTACCTGTACGCGCCCTACGGCCCCGTGGCCGATTCGGCGGCAGCTTTCGAGGCGGCCATCGCAGATATGAAGCGCGTCGCGGCTGAGAACAAGTACTGGTTCATCCGCGTGGAACCCACCGACGAGCGCATCTGGGGGCAGCAGGGCGGCGAGGCCTTCCTCAAGGCGCGCGGTTTCAAGCTCTCCCCGCGCCAGATTCAGCCGGCCCACACGCAGATCATCGACCTCGACCGGAGCGAAGACGAGATCTTCAAGGACATGAAGTCCACCAACCGCAACCTGCACCGCAACATCCACAAGAAGGGTGTGACCTTCGAGGCCTCGCAGGATCCGGCGGATATGGCAATCCTCTTCCGGTTCTTGGACGAAACCGCCACCCGCACCGGTTTCAACCGCCAGCGCGACGAGTACCTGATGCAGGTCGCCAAGGTGCTCATGCCCGCCGACGCCGCCAGCCTGTATATCGCCCGCGTCGAGGATGAACCGATCGCGGCGGCCTTCGTCTACGACTCGGACGACACCCGCACCTACGCGCACGCGGCGGCCTCTTTCGCGCACCGCAAGCTCTCGGCGGGTATCCCGCTGGTCACCAACTTCATCGTGGACGCCAAGGCCAAGGGTTTGAAGTATGTAGACCTGTTCGGCATCGCCCCGGAGAACGAACCCGACCACGAGTGGGCCGGCTTCACCAAGTTCAAGAAGTCCTTCGGCGGCCGATCGGTCGCCTACCCCGGCACCTGGGATCTGCCCGTCAACGCACTGCAGTACAAGGCCTACACCGGCCTCTACGCGGCCAAAGCCAAGGCACCCGCACTCAAGGCGAAGTTGTCCGAGGCCAAGACCAAGGCCGCGCCGGCTCTGCAGGCTACCGTGCCCGCGGCCAAGCGCGCCGTTGCCTCGGTGCGTTCCAAGCTCGGCAAGTAGTTCCGAATACAGACAGGACGGCCGCCGTTTCGTTAAGTACGAAACGGCGGCCGTCCTGTGCGTGAGAAGCTTATTCCTCGCCCATGCGAGCCTGGGACTTCTTGGCCAGCAGGCCCTCCCAGCGGTCCAGGCGATGGGTCGCCTCGATGAGGCGGGTGGTGCCCGACTTCGAACGCATCACCAGTGACTGGGTGGTGATCGAGTTGTTGTTTCGGCCGTAACGCACACCGCGCAGCAGCTTACCGTCGGTGATGCCGGTGGCGGCGAAGAAGCAGTCGTCGGAGGTCACCAGGTCGTCGGTGGTCAGCACGCGATCCAGATCGTGGCCGGCGTCCAACGCCTTCTGGCGCTCTTCGTCGTCGGTCGGGGCCAGGCGGCCCTGAATGATGCCGCCGGCGGCCTTGATAGCGCAGGCCGCCACGATGCCCTCGGGGGTGCCACCGATGCCGAGCATCATGTCCACACCGGTTCCCTCGCGGACGGCGGCGATAGCGCCGGCAACGTCGCCGTCGAGGATGATGCGGGTACGGGCACCGGCGCTACGGATCTCTTCGATCAGCTTCGCGTGACGGGGGCGGTCCAGCACGCACACGGTGAGCTGGTTGATGGACTTGCCCAGGGCCTTGGCGGTCAGGTGTAGGTTCTGCTTGACCGGCAGGCGCAGGTCAACGAGATCGGCAGCCTCGGGGCCCACCACGAGCTTGTCCATGTAGAAGACCGCCGAGGGGTCGAACATCGAGCCACCTTCGGCCACGGCCAAGACCGACAACGCGTTGTCCATGCCGAGGGCGGTCAGGCGGGTGCCGTCGATCGGGTCCACCGCGACGTCCAGGGCCGGGCCGGTGCCGTCACCCACGCGCTCGCCGTTGAACAGCATGGGGGCTTCGTCCTTCTCGCCCTCGCCGATGACCACAGTGCCGTTGAAGCTGACGGTTGAGAGGCGGTAACGCATAGCGTCCACCGCGGCGCCATCTGCCTTGTTCTTCTCACCGGCGCCGACCCACGGGCCTGCCGCGATCGCAGCCGCTTCGGTGGCTCGTACTAGCTCCAGCGCCAGGTTGCGGTCGCCGTGGGTGTTCTTCTGCCCAGTCAGAGTGTCTGACATCTGTCCTCACCTTCGAGTTGTCGCTGGGGTCTCCAGCGCATTCAGAGTCTGTGCGAGCGCGACGTCGTTGAACACGCTCCATCTCTACCTTAGAGTGCCCACCGCGCTCCGGTCGCCGTTTAGCGCATTTTTAGCGTGAGTTTGTGGGGTGGCTAACAATTGTTGCGTGGGTGTCGTGGAGCTCGACGCCCCGGCACCGCGGGGGTTTTTAGGTTTTGCCGTGTTCTCGGGGACAATATACGGGTGAGTACTTCTGAAGAGCCTAACGTCAAGCCGGTCATCACGGAGAAGCAGGCGCGCCGCATCAACGCCCCGGCGCGCAGCATGATTATTTCCATGATCGTGATGGTGGCGCTGTTGGTACCGATTCTGCTGCTCTCTCCGCAGTTGACCAACACCCGGAATTACTTCGATCCCAAGGTGGATATCGACTCGATTGCCTATCACGCCTCCACCGAGGCGGGTTACCCGGTCATCGCGCCGGAACCGGCGGGGTGGCGCTATAACTTTGCCCGTTGGACCACCAACCAGGCCGACAAGATCAGCTATTGGAACGCCGGGTTGTTGACCGACCACCAGCAGTATGTCGAGATCACCCAGGCTAAGGACGTCAACCCCACCTGGGTGGCGAACAAGACCAATAACGCCACACCGCAGGCTGAGCATGAGGTGGCCGGGGTGCGCTGGGATGAGCGGGTGTACACCGATAAGGACGACAAGAAAACTACCTACTGGGTGGGTGAGGTGAAGAAGAACACCGTGATCCTTTCAGGAGACGCGAGCCGCGAGACTTTTGTGGCCGCCGCGCAGGCCGTGGTGGACTATGCGAATAATCCCACCCGCACCGTGGCTCCGAGCCCTTCGGGTACCAGCGGCATTCAGTAATCCACCCCACTTTGTGTTAGTCGCATTTATTAAGGGGCGGGGTCTATAATCGCAGATAGTTCGTACACTGATCTTTTTTGCGGAGCGTTCCATGACCAATCAGCTGACCCCGGCTCAGGCACTAGAGTTTTTGCTCGAGGGCAACAAGCGATTCACCGCCAACAGCCCCACTCACCCCAACCAAGACTCGGTGCGTCGCGCGGATCTGGCGCAGAACGGCCAGAACCCCTTCGCGACCCTCTTCGGTTGCGGTGACTCCCGCCTGGCCGCTGAGGTGATCTTCGACCAGGGCCTCGGTGACCTCTTCGTGGTGCGCACCGCAGGCCACGCCTCGGGGCCGGCCGTACTCGGCTCCCTCGAATTCGGCGTCTCCGGCCTGAACACTCCCCTGGTTGTCGTGCTCGGTCACGACTCGTGCGGTGCGGTAACGGCCACGAAGAACTCCCTCGATTCGGGAGTACTGCCCGGTGGTTTTCAGCGCAATTTCATCGAGGACATCCTGCCCTCGGCGCTCTCATCGCAGTTGCCGGACAACCCCACCGTCAACGACATGGTGCGGGAACACACCCGCTTCACCTGCGAGCGCATCATCGAACAGTCCCGCGTGATCTCCGAGGCCGTGGCCGCCAACCAGACCGCGGTGGTCGGCATGTTCTACCACCTGGCCGAAGGCAGCGCCGAGATCGTGTGGAGCACCGACAACCTCAAGTAAGTATCCGGGCGCCGGGGTATCGTGCAGGTGTTCGGCATAGTGAGATCTCGGCGCGCGGTGGAGTTCGGGTAAAAAATACTTAATCTTGTGATTCACCCCCGCGACGGTTCTGCCTGGCTCGGGTCTCGGGTCTAAGATTTGAAGTATGGCAGATAACACTGAATACCGTATCGAACACGACACCATGGGCGAGGTTCGCGTGCCCGCGAACGCCCTCTACCGTGCACAGACTCAGCGTGCCGTGGAGAACTTCCCGATCTCGGGTCAGACGCTGGAGTCGGCCCACATCAAGGCCCTGGCGCTGATCAAGAAGGCCGCCGCCACCGCCAACGAGGAGCTCAAGGTTCTCGACGCCGAGCGCGCCGCAGCCATCCGCACCGCCGCGGATAAGGTTGCTACTGGTGAATACGACGAGCACTTCCCCATCGACGTCTTCCAGACCGGATCAGGTACCTCGTCGAACATGAACACCAACGAGGTGCTGGCCACCTTGGCGAACAAGGAGCTCGAAGGCAAGGACGTCGAGGTTCACCCGAACGACCACGTCAACGCCTCGCAGTCCTCCAACGACGTCTTCCCCACCTCGGTGCACGTAGCCGCGACCTCCGCACTGATCAATGACCTCAAGCCCGCCCTGGACTACCTGGCCACTTCGCTGGAGAAGAAGGCCGAGGAGTTCAAGGACGTGGTGAAGTCCGGCCGCACCCACCTGATGGACGCTACCCCGGTGACCCTGGGTCAGGAATTCGGCGGGTACGCCGCTCAGGTGCGCTACGGCATCGAGCGTATCGAGGCGTCCTTGCCGCGCGTGGCCGAGGTTCCCCTGGGTGGAACCGCGGTGGGCACCGGCATCAACACCCCCGAGGGCTTCTCGGCTCGCGTCATCGAGTTGCTTGCCGAAGAAACCGGCCTGCCGCTGACCGAGGCACGCAACCACTTCGAGGCTCAGGCCAACCGTGACGGTCTGATCGAGGCCTCGGGCCAGTTGCGCAACATCGCCTACGGCCTGATGAAGATCTGCAACGACATCCGCTGGATGGGATCCGGCCCCAACACCGGCCTGGGCGAGCTACACATCCCCGACCTGCAGCCGGGTTCGTCCATCATGCCGGGCAAGGTCAACCCCGTGATCTGCGAGGCCGTGATTCAGGTAGCCGCGCAGGTCATCGGCAACGACACCACTATCGCGCTCTCCTCCACCAACGGCGCCTTCGAGCTGAACGTGGGCATCCCCGTCATGGCAGCCAACCTGTTGCAGTCGATCCGTCTGCTAGCCAACTCCTCTCGCGTGATGGCCGACAAGATGATCGACGGCCTGGAGGCTAATGTGGAGCGCGCCCGCTTCTTGGCCGAGGCCTCCCCCTCGACCGTGACCCCGATGAACAAGCTCATCGGCTATGAGGCAGCGGCGAAGATCGCCAAGTACTCGGTAGCCAACAAGGTCACCGTGCGCGAGGCAGTCGTGGCCCTGGGTTACGTTGAGCGCGGCGAGGTCACCGAGGAGCAGCTGGATAAGGCTCTGGACGTGACCACCATGCTGGGCAACTACTCCTAGGAATAGTCACACATCCATTCATTACAGCAGCACCGAGGGTTGAAAGATCACGTTTCATCCCTCGGTGCGCTGTTGTACTCGGGGCGTTGGACCGGGGTGGCACGCGTCTATGGGGTCTGCGATAAACCTCACCAGCGGCATCAGGAGTTAGGGGTAGATTCACCTGAACTCAGGAGTATGCTTACTAAAGATTCCTCATATGGCACATATTCATCCAGTGTGCTGGAAACTCTAAGGAGAGATATGAAGCTCGCAGAGCAGATCATTCAGCAGCTCGCCGAAGCCGGCGTCAAACGCATCTATGGCGTGGTGGGCGACTCGCTGAACCCCATCGTGGACGCCGTACGCGCCTCGGGTGGTTCCGCTCAGGGCGGCATCGACTGGGTACACGTACGCCACGAGGAATCGGCAGCTTTCGCCGCCGGTGCCGAGGCACAGATGACCGGCGAGCTCGCCGTCTGCGCCGGTTCCTGCGGCCCGGGTAACACCCACCTCATCAATGGCCTCTACGATGCCAACCGCTCCCACGCTCCCGTGTTGGCGATCGCCTCCCACATTCCTTCCGAGCAGATCGGCACTAGCTACTTCCAGGAGACCCACCCCGAGCGCATCTTCGAAGACTGCTCGGTCTACAACGAGATGGCTGTCTCCGCCCACCAGACCCTGCGCATCATCAACTCGGGTATGCGCCACGCCACCACCCTCCGCGGTGTAGCCGTGGTGACCATCCCCGGTGACATCGCTGCCCAAGACGCCGTGGACCACGTCCCCGCCTGGGGCGACCACCGCGCCGGCGTGAAGACCCCCGACGCCGCGACCGTGCAGGAAATCGCCGACCGCATCAACAAGGCCGATAAGGTCTCGATCTTCGCCGGTGCCGGTGTTGCCGGTGCCCACGACGAAGTGATCGCCCTGGCAGACGCCGCCGCGGCCCCCATCGGTCACTCGATGCGCGGTAAAGAGTTCATCCAGTACGACAACCCCTTCGATGTGGGCATGACCGGCCTGCTGGGTTACGGAGAGGCCGCCGAGGGCATGAAGGAATCCGACCTCATGCTTCTGCTCGGCACCGACTTCCCCTACGACCAGTTCCTGCCCGACGTGCAGACCATCCAGATTGACCGCGCCGGTGAGGTGCTGGGACGCCGCACCAACGTGGATCTGCTGGTTGAGGCAGACGTCAAGGCCACCCTTGAGGCCCTCTTGCCGCTGGTTGAGCGCAAGACCAACCGCCGCTTCTTGAAGAAGCTGCTGAAGAAGAACGAGACCATCATGAACAAGGTGGTCGGCGCCTACTCTAAGAAGCCGACCCGCGGCAAGATCCACCCCGAGTACGCCACCGCCATCCTGGATGAGGTCGCAGCAGAAGACGCCATCTTCACCGCCGATACCGGTATGTGCAACGTGTGGACCGCCCGTTACATCACCCCCAACGGCAAGCGTCGACTGCTCGGTTCGTTCCTGCACGGTTCGATGGCCAACGCCATGCCGATGGCGCTCGGTGCCCAGTTCTCGCACCCCGATCGTCAGGTCATCTCGGTCTCCGGCGACGGCGGCCTGTCGATGATGCTCGGTGACATCCTCACCGCCTCCATGTACAACCTGCCGCTGACCATTGTCGTGTTCAACAACTCGACCTTGGGCATGGTCAAGCTCGAGCAGCTGGTGCAGGGCTTCGAGGATTACGGCGTGGACGTCCCGCTGGTCAACTACGCCGAGATCGCCACCGCCGCCGGTTTCCAGGCGCAGCGCGTGGAGAAGCCGAAGCAGCTCAAGGCGGCCTATGAGAAGGCACTGAAGCACAACGGTCCCTCGCTGGTTGAGGTCATCACCGACCCCAATGCGCTGTCCATGCCGCCGGAGGTCGAGGCCAGCCAGATCGTTGGCTTCGCCACCTCGCTGTCGAAGATCGCGCTGAACCGCGGTGCGGCAGAGACCGTGGCCATGGCACGTTCGAACCTGCGCAACGCCAGCGCGTGGCGCCAGTTCTAACACGCTAAGAGGTCAGTGCACCTCTTCGAAACCGAAGCGGGTACCGGTTTGATAGTCGATAGCGGCATCAAACCGGTCCCGCATTCTTTCGTTGCAGAGCTCTTGGATTTCCTCGAGCGAGACCCAGCGCACCTGGCTGGACTCTTCATCGCTGACCTTTGCCTCCCCCGAGACCCAGCGACAGTAGAAGGTGTGGTCGAGAAACTGGCATTGGTCCCCGTTCTCAAAGGTCTTCGGTGGGTCCACCTTGAGCTGGGCCAGGGCCACCACCTCGATCTCCACGCCGGCCTCCTCCAGGGCCTCCCGGCGGGCCGTGAGCGCGGGGTTCTCTCCGGGGTCAACGATGCCGGTGATCGGCGTCCACATCCCGTTATCTGAGCGGCGCACGAGCAAGAACTTGCCGTCGGACTCGCGCTGAATCACCGCGGTAGCGCCGGAGAGCCAGAGCATGTCGTGGCCGATCTTCTCGCGCAGGGAGAGGATGTACGGAGGCGTAGGCATGAACGAGATCCTTTCGTGCTGGTGAGCCTGTTAGACGGGAAAAATCAGCGCGATCACCGCGCCGAGAAGCATGAACGGGCCGAAAGCGATGTGGGTCGAGGCGCGAGCGCGGCGGAACATGATCAGCGCCAACGAGACCACTCCCCCGGTGACAAACGCGATGAGGGTGGCCCAGAGGATGTTCATCGGGGAGAGATACCCGCAGATCAGCCCGATCACCCCGGCCAGTTTGACGTCGCCCATCCCCAGCGCACCGCGCGATGCCCAGCGTAGCACCCAGTAGCAACCGCCCAAGAAGACGCAGGCATAGGCGGTCTGTCGCATCCCGGCCAGGTCGTGGTGTAGAAACAGCACCGTCCAGATGGGTAACCCTACCGCCGCGTAAAGGGGTAGCACGATTTTGTCGGGCAGGCGGTGTTCGGCGATGTCGATGCGGGTCAGTACCGCCGCCGCTACCAGAAAGATCGCGGACGCCAGCGTCAGCAACCCCGCGCAGACCCAGCCGGTTGCCGTCCCGGCGGCCGCGAAATCCAGGATCCGGCCCAGCATGGTTACGACCCGAAGCGACGCTGTCGGCTGGCGTAGTCGCGCAGAGCGCGCAGGAAGTCAACCCGGCGGAAATCGGGCCAGAGCGATTCGCAGAAATAGAACTCCGAGTAGGCCGACTGCCAGGTCAAGAACCCGGAAAGCCGCTGCTCCCCCGAGGTGCGGATCAGTAGGTCGGGGTCGGGCAGGCCGCGGGTGTAAAGGTAACGGTCGACGTCGGCGATCTGCAGGTTATCGGCGAGCTCACGCAGGTCGGCCCCGGAGTCGAGGGCCTCGTAGATCATCTCGCGCATCGCGTCCACGATTTCTTGGCGGCCGCCGTAACCGACCGCGATGTTGACCTGCACGTCGTCAATATGTTCGGTGGCCGCCACAGCCTTCTCCAGGGCCTGGGCCAGGGACTCGGGCAGAATGCCGAGGTTGCCGACGGGGCGAACCCTTGCCACCTGCGCTTGCGCCAGCGAACGGATGAGATTCTCAATAACCTCCAAGAGGTCCCTCAATTCGGCGGCGGGGCGTTTGAGGTTTTCGGTTGAAAGCATATAGAGGGTGACCATCGGGATGGTGAGTTCTCGACACCACCCCAAGAATTCAACTACGCGCTCGGCGCCGGCCTGATGACCATGCCGCGTGGGTTCCCCCAGTTGCGCAGCCCAGCGACGGTTACCGTCCATCAGCACACCGACGTGTGCCGGTAGTTTGTCGTGAGGGATAGCGCCAGCCAAGGTCTTTTCGTACACGGTGTAGAGGGGCTGCGAGATTTTCACGTGATGGATGCTCCTCGGTCGATCGGCTACGGCGCTTCGGGCCCCTTACGTTCGACCGTCAGCTGTCTTGCGACGTTTTATCATCGTACCGCCGTTTTCTGCACTTTGGGGAACCTACGGAGGTACCCAAGTACCCCACAAATCTGAATCGGTGCGTCATTTTTGACGCCAAAGATACTCACATTGAAGAAATCCCCCTACGATGTGAAGTGGCGATATTTCCCGAATCGCCGCACCGAGTGTACAGCCTTAGGAGGGACATGGCGACCGCGTCTGTAGAGAAGAAACCGCTCATGCGCGGCTGGATTCACGCCTGCTTCGCGCCGCTGGTATTCGTCGCTGGGATCGTCTTAATCGTCATCTCGGGTGGCGGCGCGATGGGACTGGCCTGCGCCATTTTTGCGTTGACCGGCGTGCTACTTTTCGGCGTCTCGGGAATGTATCACCGCGCCTATTGGCCGCGGCGGCTCAACCTTTTCTTCAAACGCCTCGACCACACCAACATTGCCCTGGTCATCGCAGGCACCTACACGCCAATCGCCATGGCGTTGTTACAGGGCACGCAACAGCAGATCCTGCTCTACACAATTTGGGGTTGCGCGCTTGCGGTGGTCGTCTTCCGTGTGTTCTGGACGCACGCCCCGCGTTGGCTTTACACCCCGATTTACGTGGTGATGGGGTTGATGGCGGTGTTCTATCTCGGGGATTTTTGGCAGGTCTCCCCCGTAGCGACCGTGCTGATCGCCGCCGGCGGCGCGGCCTACATCATCGGTGCGGTGTTCTACGGCACCAAGCGTCCGCACCTGAAACCGACTCACTTCGGCTTCCACGAGCTTTTCCACGTCTGCACGGTGATCGGCTTCGTGTTGCACTTCATCGCGGTAGTATTCGCGATCAACGCTTAGCGCCGGCAACGTTGGGTGGGGATGAGCCTAGTGCGCTCGGTCTGCCACCGAACGCGGGGAGGTCTGGTCGATCGGATCCGCCACCGAGGCCACGGCCGGATCGTTGACCCGTGCCGCGCGTTCCTCAGCCTCGCGCGCCATCGCGTATTCATTGCGATAGCGCATGCGCCGCGCGCGGCGGTTCATATCGAGCATCAAGAAGATCACGGCCACTGCCAGGATGAAGAAACAAACAAAGCCGAGGAAGCCCGGGGAGCCCAACGGGGTGCCGTCCTTAGCGAACTGGGTCGGCGTGGGCGTGGGGGTGATGTCGGCTAAGATGATCGCCGCGGTGTTGACGTTGACGAGAAGTGTTTCCAGCATCATTTTTTAGGCTTCCTGGCTGAGGTCTAACCCGTTCGCCAAATCGGTCTCGGGCACAGCAGATTCTACCCGAGAAGAAATGAGTGTGTAATCTTCGTGCGGCCAGATGCGGCGTTGCGTCTCAGCGGAGACGGCAAAGAACATGTCGGTCGGGGCCACCTGCGAGGCGTGCGCCAGCAGGGCGCGGTCACGGGTGTCGAAGTACTCTGCGCAGGGGATGCGGGTAGTGGTTTCGTGGCGAGACACCGGCGGCATGTGCCCCTCGTCAGACTCCTGCGCCATCGCGATGAAGCGCGCGAAGGGAGACTCGAGCCCGGCGTCCAGCAGATACTGGTGGAACGCCCCCATGCGCTCGGGGTTGAATGCGCGGTCGTAGTACAACTTCGCCGGGGTATAAGGCTCGCCCTCACCCGGGTAGGCGTTCGGGTCGCCGGCCTTCTCGAAGGCCTCCACGGCCACCTTGTGGCTCATAATGTGATCGGGGTGCGGGTACCCGCCGTTTTCGTCGTAAGAGATGATGACCTGCGGCTTGAACTCACGCACCAGGCGGATCAGCGGCGCGGCAGCGCGTTTTAGCGACAGCGTGGCGAAGCTACCCCAGGGCAGCGGGGGCAACGGATCGCCCTCGGGCAGGCCCGAGTCCACGAAACCGATCCACCGGTGTTCGATACCCAAGATCTCTTGTGCCGCGGCCATCTCTTTGCGACGCAGCCCCGGCAGATCGCGGAATGCGGCCGGGTTTTCTTGCACCTCGAGGTTCAGGACGTCGCCGCGCTGCCCACCGGTCATAGAGGCAACCATGACGCGGGCGCCACGGGCCGCGTAGGCTGCCATCGTCGCCGCACCCTTGGAGGACTCGTCGTCAGGGTGGGCGTGCACGGCCAGAATCCGCAAACCGGTGTAGTCGTCTGCAAGGCGCGCCGGTTCGGCAGCTTCGTTGAGATGGGCTTCGGTGGCGGGCTGGAATGCAGTGTGATCTTGGCTCACGTAGATTCTTAGACTCCTCATTCGGTACAGTTAAAGGGCTGCAGAGTAAGAGCCCTTGACCGGGTGGATCAGACGGTGACCAGTTTACCGGCATCTCCTTTAATACTTTACATCGATATTAACTACTATGAATCGAGAACCAGTGAGCGATTCCCTTGATTCGCGTTACGGTCGCACGTCACAGCGGCCGCCCCTGCCCCGCTGGGTCTGGGTGGCGTTGGCCGCCGCAGGGATCGTCCTGGCTATTTTCTTCGGCATCTGGGTGCAACGCGATCAGTTCGACGCCGCCCCGGAGTTCAAAGACACCGGTCACCAGATTCTCAACGCCGACCAGGTCGCCATCTCATTCGAGGTCGTCAAGGCCCCGGATTCAACGGCGGTCTGCGCGGTGAAGGCCCTCAACGACGCCGGCGCCCCGGTGGGCTGGAAAG
Organism: Rothia sp. LK2588; assembly: GCF_040946465.1. NCBI lineage: Bacteria > Bacillati > Actinomycetota > Actinomycetes > Micrococcales > Micrococcaceae > Rothia > Rothia sp. LK2588. Next base: position 251,678 of record NZ_JAYWLS010000004.1, read on the forward strand.
AGATCACCATCCCGGCATCCTCCGCAACTGCCGGCGGTACCCAGGTGATGGAGGTCCGCGAGAGTTTTCGGACCACCGAGACCGCCAATGCGGTCACCGTAGACAACTGTTGGACGAGACGTTAACTACTGATTTTCCGCCGTTTTCCCCTGAGAACATTAGGCATTCATCATCAGCACACGTACAATTGATGCTAATTATGCACCGGCTCACGGGTCGGTGTTTTAGTTTTATCCCGAGGCGTTGGCGAACGACGCCCCAACGATCAAGGAGAAAGCATGACTGAAGAAACCACGGGTGCCTGGCTGACCCAAGAGGCCTACGACCGCCTGCAGAAAGAGCTGGATTACCTGGCCGGCGAATACCGCCAGGAAATCATCGACCGTATCTCCGCCGCCCGCGACGAGGGTGACCTCAAGGAGAACGGCGGTTACCACGCAGCGCGCGAGGAGCAGGGCAAGAATGAGGGCCGCATCGCTCAGCTGAAGGCACTGCTGGAGAACGCTCAGGTCGGTGAAAACCTCAAGGACGACGGCGTTGTCGAGCCCGGTATGGTCGTGGAAGCCTCCATCGCTGGTAAGGACATGAAGTTCCTGCTGGGTTCGCGCGAGGTTGCAGAATCGCTGGTCGGTGACTCCGACCTGCAGGTCTTCTCCGAGAAGTCCCCCATGGGTGAAGCCATCAACGGCCACAAGGTCGGCGACGATGTCTCCTACGAAGCCCCCAACGGCAAGACCATCAAGGTCAAGATCAAGGAAGCCAAGCCCTTCTCCGGCTAATCCGGCTTTCCCCGACTGCGCAGGCGGCCGCATCCTCTTCAATGAGGACGCGGCCGCTTCGCTCTTTTCAGCCCTGTGGGCTGGGTTTTCCCGACCGGGGTTATTCTTTGCGGGACTGGCGCGGGTTTTCCTAGTAGACGACGATCGGCTCGTACCCGGCGTCCTGGAGCGCGGCGAGCACCTGCTGACAGTGCTCGGATCCCTTGGTCTCCATGTCGATGGTGATCGAGACGTCACCCATCGACAGCGCGCCACCCACGCGGGTGTGATCCACGCCGGTCACGTTGGCGTCAAGTGAAGAGATGATCGAGGAGATCGTAGTCAGCTCACCGGGGCGGTCGGTCAGCATCATCTTAATAGTCAGATAACGCCCGGCCGCCGAAAGGCCGCGCTGGATCACCTTGAGCATCAGCATCGGGTCGATGTTGCCACCGGACAACACGCACACAGTGGTCCCGAGATCCCCGTAGGTCTCCTGGAGCGCCGCGTCCATGACTGCGGCCACCGGCACCGACCCGGCCGGTTCCACCACCAGCTTGTTGCGCTCCATGAGGAAGATCAGCGCGCGGGCGATGTCGTCCTCGGTGACGGTGTGCACGTCGTCGACCAGCTGCTTGATGATCGAGAACGGCAACTGCCCGGGTCGACCCACCGCGATGCCGTCTGCGATCGTCGAGACTCGTTGCAGAGGCACCAACGCGTCGGCCGCCAGCGAGGGCGGGTAGGCCGCGGCGTTTTCCGCCTGCACACCGATGATGCGGATCTTCCGCCCGGTCTTGGCCTCCATACCGCGCACGGCCACGGCGATACCCGCCAGCAGACCGCCGCCGCCCACGCCGGCGATGATGGTGTCTACCTCGGGTACCTGTTCGAGGATCTCCAGGCCGATGGTGCCCTGACCCATGATGATGTCGGGGTTATCGAAGGGGTGCACGAAGACCGCCCCGGTCTCGTCGGCGTAGCGCTTGGCCTCAGCCAGCGCCTCGTCCACGGTTACCCCGTGCAGCACGACCTCCGCTCCCCGCGAGCGGGTTGCCGCGATCTTAGGTAGTGCCGCACCCAGCGGCATGTAGATCCGCGCCTTGATACCCAAGGACGCCGCCGCCAGCGCCACACCCTGGGCGTGGTTACCCGCCGAGGCCGCCACCACGCCCCGTGCCTTCTCTGTCTCGCTCAGCTTGGCCATGCGCACATACGCGCCACGCACCTTGAACGAACCGGAACGCTGCAGGTTCTCACACTTGAGAAAGACTTCGGAACCGAGTTGCTCGCTCAGCGCACGTGAGTGTTCCACCTGCGTTTTCTCAATAATGGGGGCAAGCAACTCTGCGGCTTCTTCGATGTTGTGCAAGTGCACCGGAAGCTGGGTGAGGTTGGTCGACACTAAATGCCCCTTCTCTCGTGAGTCCGCACAGGTGAGCGGGGAACACCACCGTCACGGTGATATCCCTTTCATTCTTTCTTGTCTTTCGAGGATACAAGCGAGCCTGCGATATGTCCCCTCCGGCTTCTCGGCCTTCTCGTAGTGCGAGATACCGTGAGGGGTTATTGGGTCTGGTCATCACATATAAGACGACCGCAGATGTCTCAACATACCCGTACATAGACGGTCATGTCGAAACATCCGCGGTCGATGATCTAGGTTGCTTCGTCGCCAGGCATAGCCTCAACGATGTCTCTAGAAACCCGGGCAGAGCCTCCCAGTCAAACCCCCGATGCTACTTCGGAGAGATAGATCCGGCACCCGAGCGGGGAGCCTCCAGGGATTCCTGCTCTTCAACGCCGTGCTTGCGGTTTTCCTTAGCACGTTCGAGGCGTTCCTTGATCTGCGAAGCAATAGCCTTCTTTTTCTTACGTTCGACTTCGTGCGGGTAGAGGAACTCTTCGGTACGAATACCAGAGTCGGTCTCCCAGGTGCGATCGGCGAGATACCGGGTGACCGTGTTCATGACCGCCAAAACAGGCACAGCGAACAGCGCACCGATGACGCCGAAGAGCATCGAGCCGATGGCCACCGCGAGCAAGACCGCCAGGGGGTGCAGGGAGACTGCCTTACCCATCACCAACGGCTGTAAGATATTCGACTCGATTTGTTGCACCAGGATCACCGCACCGAGCATGAGCAACGCGTTGACCGGGCCATTGGCCACCAGGGCCAACAGGGCCGCGATCATGCCCGATGCTACCGCACCGACGACGGGGATGAAGGAGGCCAAGAACACCAGCACCGCCAGCGGCAGAGCCAGGGGGACCTTCAAGAAGAACGCAGCCAGGCCGATGCCGAGGGCGTCGATTGCGGCGACCAGCACCTGTACGCGAACGTAGGAGACCAGCGAATGCCAACCGCGGCGTCCTGCACCGTTGACGGCGGGACGAGCTTCGCGGGGAAAGAGCTTGACGAGGAAGAGCCAGATGCGCTCGCCCTCCATGAGGAAGAAGATCAGGGTGAAGAGGGTGATCAGGGTGCCGGTCAAGACGTCACCGGCGGTGGCGCCGAAGGTGGCCACACCGGAAACGATTTTGTTTGAGTTATCCTGAGCCCACGAGGTGGCCTTGTTGAGGTATTGCTCGGCCTGGCTACCGGAGACCAGTTCCGGCGGCAGCATACCGAGGAGCTTGGTGTAGCCCTGCATGATTTGCTCGGAGAGGGCGCTGATGCCGGAGACCAGCTGCTGGCCGACGAGCGCGAAGAGACCCAGCACAATAAGGATGAGGCCGATCTCGGTGATGGCGGTGGCCAGACCGGCACGGACCTTGTGCTTACGCAGGAAGTACACCACCGGCGAGATGAGGCCGGCGAGCAGAGCAGCCACTGCGACACTGACGATGATCAGGGAAACCTTGGACAGGCCCCACCACAGGCAGTACGCCGCGGCGACGATAACGAGAAAGCGCCAACCCCATTCGGCACCGGCATGCAGGGCGAAAGGAAGGCGGAGACGGGAAGAAGTATAAGAATTATCGGAGGTCAAAGGGACCTTGTCTTGAGTACTAAGTTGGCTCATGATCTCCATTCTGACATAGAGACCATGAGCCATTCGTGTGATATGAGATGAGGAGTGCTGTTAGTCGTCGGACATGGCGCGAATAATCGAGAGGATTCGCAAGATTTCGATGTAGAGCCAGACCAAGGTCACGATGAGACCGAAGGCCAGACGCCAGGATTCACGCTCGGGAGCGCCGTATCGAACTGCCTCAGAAACGTTGGTGAAATCGAGCACCAGCGAATAAGAAGCCATCACGATAGCGAGCAAGCCGATGATTAGACCCAGCGGGAAACCGGCGACTTCCATGGTACGCATGTTCGTGCCGGTGAAGAGCGCTAGGCCAAGGTTTGCCAGGCAGAAGATCAGGTAAGAGATCATGGCGACCATGAAGATCTTGGTGGCCTTAGGGGTTGCACGTACCTTGCCGGAGCGGAAGAGCACCAGGACGGTCGCGAAGACGATCAGGGTACCGAGAACAGCCTGGGAGACGATACCGGGGTACAGCGACTCCATCATCATGGAGAAACCACCCAGCAAGAAGCCCTCGAACAGCGAATAACCCATCACCAACACGGGCGAAACTTTACGCTTAAAAGAATTTGTCAGGCCTAGAACAAGGGCACCAATGAATCCGAGGAACATCAGGGCCGGGATAAACCAGCCTGCCAGGGCGCCCAGGACGACCAGGCCCAGGTTCAGGGCGGTCTTGACGATGACGTCGTTGATGGTCAGCTGTCCCGTCTGCATCGGGGAGGCACTGGGCGAGTTATACATCTGATTCAATTGCTCGGTGCTGGGCTGGCCGTACGGGGTTTGCCCGTACTGAGTCTGACCGTAACCGGGCTGACCGTAGGCCTGCTGACCATACTGGGCCTGGCCATAACCGGGCTGACCGTAGGCCTGCTGGCCATACTGAGCCTGACCGGCGTACGCGCCACCGGCACCGAACTGGCCGAATCGCGAATCACGCTTTTCGTTGTTAACAATGGACTGGACGAGTGGGTTACCTGCCAAGGGCCTCGAACTCCTCACGAGTGTTAAGGGATATTTGGTCTAGGTTATCTGAGATGAACGCCGTTGAATAGCTATTTAGCCCACAGCGTGAGCAGGTGCCTAACCGATAATCCCCTACGCGCCCATCTCATCGAGTTTCTGCTCAATGTAGTGCAGTACTGCACCCTGTTCGTTGGAACCGATTACGGTATCGGCAGCGGCACGCACCGCCGGGATCGCGTTGCTCACGGCAACGCCCTCCCCCGCCAGCGTCAACATCTCAAGGTCGTTGGAGTTGTCGCCAAAGGCCAGCATCTCGGAGGTATCGATGCCCTCGCGATCACAGAACCACTTCAGCGCCGAACCCTTATTCACTCCGCGCGAGACCAGGTCGATAGACCCGAAGCCCGAGGCGACGGGAACCACCTGGCGAGGCAGCACCTCGATGAGCTGCTTGAGAACGGTATCCAAATCGCGGCGTCGGGTCTGCAGCGCAAACTTGATCACGGTATCTTTGACCTCTGACGGCGACTGAATTACCTGGGTACCAGGGTAAAAGCGGTTGATGAAGGTCTTGTAATCCAGCTCCCGCGGAAACTCCGCACCCATGAAATCCAGATGTTCACGAATCAGCTGGGTGATCGGTTCGGCGCGGTCTTCAAGAAGGTATGCCCCGGAATGGGCCGAGACGATGTACCCCACGCTCGGAAAACCATCGAGAACGTCCATAATCTCGTGAACGATGGCGGTGCTGAATCCCGAGATCAAAATGTCACCCTCGACATCGTCGGCAATGTACCCGCCATTTTCTGCAATATAGGTGATGCCCCTATGGGTGAAACCTGTCATATATTGACGTAGTTTCTCTAACTGGTTACCGCTTGCAATTACAAACTTCACGCCCGCAGAATTCATGCGGGTGAGCAACCGGTCAAAATGATCACGGTCGAAAGATTTATCGGCGTCCGTCAACAGGGTGCCGTCCATATCGGTGGCGATGAGTTTGAGCGTCACCAGAGTGCCTTTCCGTCCTCCAGCCTCATTACTAGGCCGTTTCTTCGACTCTACGAGAGAATTGGATTATTTGACACACTTGTTACGTAAATTGGCGGATTAATTATTCAAAGCTAAAATTATTCTATTCATCACACTTTAACTTCATCAATTGCGCACCTTCGATCGGAGAACCGATGTTTTCCCCGCACCAACCCACCGTGCAAACCCCCATGTCCGACAAGCTGTTCTTCGCACACATTCTGCGGCACGGCCCCAGCTCTCGCGCCACCATTGCAGCCGAACATAAGCTCTCCCGCCCCACCGCGTCCGAGGCGGCCTCTCGCCTCGTGCAACGCGGGGTAATCCGTGCGCTCACCAAAGAGCCCGGCACTACAGGACGCCGCGGCCGCGTGCCCGAGCTCTACGATCTAGTGCCCGACATCGGGTGCATCCTCACCATGCGCACCGAACTGGCCCGCTTCGTGGTGAACCTCTATGATCTTCGCGGTGCCTGTCTCCACGAAGAAATCCGCCCCACCAAATGGACCGCCGACCACACTGCCATCGACCCGCTGCTTGAGGCCGTGCAGGAGACTCTGCCTCATGCCAACGGCCCGATCCTCGCCTGTGCTATGTCGGTTCTCACGACCGTCAACCCGCGCACCCAGCAGGTCGTTCTCCCCGAAGACTCCACCTTGGAGGGCAAGCCACTCGATTTCTACGGAGAACTTACCCGCTTGCTGGACTGCCCGGTACACGTCGACAGCCACATGATCTGGAGCCTGCATTCCGAGGTTCATCACGGAGTAGCAAGCTCCGAAGAAAATATCTTGACGATTCACCTGGGCAACCACATCGGATCGGCACTGAGCAACAACGGGGTGGTCTACCGCGGTGCCCACGGCCGTGCCGGTTCTCTGCGCGCACTGCGTGTACGTGGCGAACGACTCAGCCGCATTTTCCGCGAACACGGCGTGGTACTGGAAGACGACCCCGTGGGCCGAGAACTTGGTTACCTGAATATCGACGCCACCCTCGAGCGCGTGATGTCTAACCCCGAGGCCAAGAACTCACAGGAGTTCATCCATTCGATCGTGGAGGCCATCGTTAACGTCGTCTCGTTCAGCGATCCCGACGCCCTGGTGCTCACCGGTCCGATGACCGCCCACCAAGAATTCACCGCGCTACTGCACCGCCTGATCACAGATGAACTCCCCTACTCGGAGACCTCGATCTATATCAGCAACAATGGCCCCGAGGCGACCACCAACGGCGTGTACATCGGTGCTCATCAGCTAGCCTTGGCCAGCATGGGGCTCGTGCTGCCGGGACAAAAGGTTCCCGCCTACCATGAGAAGATCGAGAATGAGGTTTCGGCAGAGGAATAAGCTCCCCCTCCACCCAAGACTCTGAACACAGTAAGGGGCCCGTGCACCATGGTGCACGGGCCCCTTACGTCTGCATTTGTGGCAATCGATTCAACGGTGCCGGTGTGGTGCCTCCACTGGGACTCGAACCCAGAACACAGGGATTTTAAGTCCCCTGCCTCTGCCAATTGGGCTATGGAGGCCTACCGCCCCGCTCCCCTGGAATGGCGAGCGGGGCGGTTATCTACTATAGCGGATTAAAGCTTGGTCGAAGTCTCGCCGTCCTGAACGCCGGTTGCAACCTCGAAGGCGAGGCGCGGCTGGCGCTGGTGACGGATGGATGAGGTATCGCGACCGAAGATCTGGTTCATGGCCCACACGCTCATGACGCGAGCGGTGCGCTCCACGGTCGGGATAGCGTAACCGTGGTAACCGCGGTGCATGAGCCATGCCAGGGGGCCGCCGATGGTCTTGCCCTTGAAGTTGGCAACACCCTTCCAAGCACCCAGACCTGCAACCACACCGATGGTCTCGTGGTAGTAATCGGTCAGAGCCTCGCCGCGGCGAGCGGCCAGCAGGTTCTCGGCCAGCTTCACAGCCTGGCGGGACGCGTGCTGAGCGTTGGGCACGCAGAAGCCGCCCACGCCGGCGCCGGAGAGGTCGGGCACGGCGGCGTTGTCGCCGGCAGCCCAGGCACCCTCGACCACACCGTTGTCACCGGTCACGCGGAGGTCAGCGCCCACACGGACGCGGCCACGCTCGTCCAGGGGCAGGTCGGTGTTCTTGAGCATCGGCGATGCCTGAACGCCTGCGGTCCAGATCAGGGTGTCGGTGTCGACCTCGCCCGCGGGGGACTTGTCGGCCATGTTCATCAGCTGCAGGTGGCCGTCGGTGGCGTCCGACAGCGAGGTGTTCAGCAGAACCTCGATGCCGCGAGCGCGCAGCTCTGCGACAACCTTCTCGGCGCGATCCGCCGGAACCTCGGGCATGATGCGCGGTGCGGCCTCAACCATGACGAAGCGCAGGTCGGAGACGCGCAGGCGGTTGTTGCGCTGCACAGCCTCACGAGCCATGTCTTCGAGCTCGGAGATGGTCTCAACGCCGGCGAAGCCACCGCCAACGATCACGAAGGTCAGAGCGCGGCGACGAGCGTTGTCGTCGTCGAGCAGGGAGGCAACCTCGATGCGTTCGAGAACCCAGTTGCGAACCGAGACGGCCTCTTCAACGGTCTTCATACCGATAGCGGTCTCTGCCAGGCCCGGGATGGGGAAGGCGCGGGTGACCGAACCGGCACCGATGACGATCTCGTCGTAGGAGATGGTGAATTCGGCGCCGTCGTTGATCGGCTTGACAGTCGCGGTCTTCGCGGCGTGGTCGATCTTGGTCACATAACCACCGACGATCTCGGAGTCACGCAGGTGCTGGCGCAACGGCACGGTAGCGTTACGGCCTTCCATGGAGCCTGCGGCAACCTCGGGAAGGAAGGGCTGGTAGGTCATGTAGGGATTGGGATCAACCACGGTCACAACGCCGCCGGTTTCCTTGATCGCCTTCTGAATCTTCTGGGCAACGGTGAAGCCCACGTAACCGCCGCCGACGATGAGAACGCGGGGGCGATCTTGAGCAAGTTTAGTGAATGCCATGTTGTATTACTTCCTTGTTGAGGTGCGAACGCTGTGCGTTCTTCGCCTATGCGCTGAGAGCGCCGCTGAGGTCTCGTGACTTGAACACGCCAGAGTTGAGATAAATACACTGCAAGCGTGCGACCCTCAGTGAGCTAAGACAATTACTCATATGCTATCTTGCCACTTTTTAAGCAGTTTGCCCATTTACGCCGCCCTAATTGAACACCTGTTTGCCGAGGGCCCAAAAGCTGCCACCGAAGTCACGGACAGCCGTGGGGCCTACCGCCGACGTCCTATCTCTTTGAGCTGACTGATCGCCGTTCCGGTCAACAGGGCCACCCACAGCGCGAACCCGCCCAGCACGATGAACGGGAGAATCCCGGAGTCCTCTGCGCTTCGGTGGGCCTGCGGCGCTGCCACAGCCGGAATCGTCTCGCCGTCCTCGTGCACCGGGGTGGCCGAGGGGCTGGGCTGCTCCTCGGCGGCCTGGCTGGCTTTGCGGTGCACGCTCATCCACTGACGCATAGAACCCAGCGGGTTTTCTTGAGCGTTTTGAGAGGCTTCGTCTCCCAGTGCCTTGGCCGGGTTGATGATGCCGAAGCCGTAGAGCGGGTCGCGCCCGGGTTTGCCGGCGTCATCGGCAGACGAGATGATTCGCTGGATCACCTGATTGCCGTTGAGCTCTGGGTGCTCGGCGATGATCAGTGCGGCCAGGCCAGAGACCACCGGGGCCGAGGCCGACGACCCCGACCAGAGCGCGTACTTGTTGCGCGGCGTCGCCCCGATCATGTCTTCTGCCGGTGCCGCCACGGCGATGGAGATGCCCTCGGAAGACGACGCCCAGGACGCCTTGCGCTGCTGGTCCACGCCACCGACGGAGAGCACGCCCGGCATCGTGGCCGGCGCACCCACCTGGGTCAGCCCGGATCCTCGGTTGCCCGCCGCGGCCACGATCACCACGCCCTTCTCTTCGGCGTAGGCGAAGGCTTCGTCCCAGGACTGCGGCCAGTTGGTATCGCCGGATCCCACCGACAGGTTGATGACCTTCGCCCCGTGGTCCACCGCGTAACGAACAGCGTCTGGCAACTGCTCGTCGATCGACTTGCCGCCGGGGGTGACGGTCCCCAGCTCGAGCGAGATAGGCAGGATCTTCGCTTCGGGGGCGATGCCGATGACGCCACCGGGCTCACCCGGGCCGTCATAGGAGCCCTCGCTGGAGATCTTGTGGCCGTGCCCGGCGATCACCGAGGCGGCCAAGGTGCCGTGCTCCGGTTCCAGGCCCAGCCCCTTCCAACCGTTCTCGCTACCCACACCCGAGGCGTCGTAACCGGGCAACACGTTCCCGCTGAGGTCTTGGTGGTTACCGTCAACGCCGGTATCGATCACGGCCACCGTCACGCCTTCTCCGCGCGAGGTTTTCCAGGCGTCGGTAAAGCCGTAGCTCTCCAGCCAATACTGGCGGGAGCGGACGGCGTCGATCGCCGGGGCATCAACGGTGGGGATCGAGGGTAGCGGCGCACCGGGTTCGACCGCCTGCGCCGGGAACGTTCCACCGCACAGGGCCGTCGCAGCGGTCAACAGGGCGGCGAGCTTGAGTCGTTTCTTGGAGGAAAGGATCATGGGCAACCCGACCACCGCGCTACACCAGGGAGAGCGCGAGACCGTCGAGGATGTCCGATTCCGAGGTGAGTACGGTGGTCACACGCCGCTCGGTCAGCTCCCCCACTTTCTCGAGAATGCGCGCCCAGATGAGCGCTCCGGTACCGATGACGTCCGCGCGCCCCTCGGGGATGAAACCGAGGTCGATGCGTTGCTGACGAGACATGGCCGCTAGTTCTTGCGCGGCCTCGGCGGCCCGATCTAGGGTCAGCTCGGTGCCGTTGATGGCCGCCGCGTCGTAGCTGGTCAGGCCTAGTGCCTGGGCGGTGACGGTGGTGACGGTCCCGGCCACGCCCACCAGGCGCTGGCAAGACGCGATATCGACGGTGTGCAGCGCGGTCTCGATCGCCGCGTCCACATCGGCGATCACCGCCTGACGCTGAGTGTCGTTCACCGGGGAATCCACCGCGTGCCGCTCGGTCAGACGCACCGAGCCGATGTCCATGGAGACCGCCGAGATGATGCCCTCGTCGGTACCGAGCACGAACTCGGTGGAGCCACCGCCGAGATCCAACACCAGGGTCTTCTGGTCGTCCGCACCGACCACAGAGACGGCCCCGGCAAACGAGAGGGCCGCCTCTTCGTTACCGGTGATCACCTCGGGGCGTACTCCCAGGATCTTCTCGATACCCGAGAGAAACACCTCGCGGTTCGCGGCGTCTCGGGTGGCGCTGGTCGCGCCGAAGCGGATCCGCTCCACGCCGTATTCGCGAATCAGCGTGGCGTAGTCTTCGGCGGCGGCGAAGGTGCGCTCCAATGCCTCGTCGGCGAACCTTCCCGTGGCGTCCACACCCTGCCCCAACCGCACGATCCGGTTGTGCCGTTGCAGGTCCCGCAGGCGAACGCCGTGGTCGGCCCGTTCAACCTCGGCGATCAGCAGGCGGATCGAGTTGGTACCGCAGTCGATAGACGCAACGCGCATGGGGGCTCCTTCTAGGGGTGAGACGGGGATCAGTGGTTTATACCGTGGGTTAGGAGGCGGGGGCCGCCTCGAACCCTTCGCGCCACGCCGGATCGCAGGCGCACTGCTCCGGTGTCCAGCTCTCGGCGATGAGATCCAGGGTTTCGTCGCCGAAGGGATTGATGCCGCGGCCCACCGAGAGAGTGTGCCCCAGCACCGCATGCAAGCACTTGACACGGGTCGGCATGCCACCGGCGGAGATGCCCTCGATCTCGGGAACCTCACCGGTGCCTGTCAGCTCACGCACGCGTTCCCGCTGAGCCAGGTAGTTCTCGTGGGCGGCGCGGTAGGCGGCGGCCAGCTCTTCATCTTCGGCGATGCGGTCGGTCATCCGGTACATCTCCCCCTCGGCCTCAAAGCGGGATGCGGCGGCCGTGATCACGGGGTGCGCCAGGTAGAAGACGGTGGGAAAAGGGGTGCCGTTGCTCAGGCGCGGCGCGGTGGCCGCCACGAGCGGATTGCCGCACACGCAACGGGCAGGAATCTCGGCGACGTCGCGCACCGGGCGGCCCAGTTGCTGCGAGAGTACGTGAATATCCAGGGGGGTGGGAGTGCGGGTTTGGTCGGTTACGCCAAAGCCCTGCGGGGTTGCGGTTTCGCTCATGGTGTCCTTCAGTACGTTGTCTGGTTAGGGTGCGGAAGTCGGGGTGGCCGCCGGGGTTTGCCCCGCAGCTCCGGACGCCGCCGGATCGGTGGGGTTAGCGGAGGCAGAGGGATCGGTGTTCAGCTCATTGACGTTCAGCTGCGACTGGGTTTTCTGGCGTCCGTCCAGGGAGGATTCCTGGAAGGAGTTCCAGAGGTTGTTGGTCCAGCTCTGCTTCGGGGCTGTAGCCGCCGCTGCGGAGGTGTCGTCGGCGAGGCCTGAGGTGAAGTCTGTACCGGTGACGAGGTAGGGGGTCTCCCCCTCGCTGATGTAGTGCAGGCGGTCGCGGGCCTGTTGCTTCACGTAGTTGTCGTCCTGCCACCACGACAACTCCGTCTGCAGTTGTTGGTTCTCCCCCTGCAAGCGGGAGATGTTGTCACGCACCTGATTCATCTCAGCCTGCTGTTTCAGTAGCGAGGAGAGCGGGGCGTAGGCGGCGATCACGATGAATGCGAGCACCGCCGCGACCAGCAGGAACCGCCCGGAGAACATATGCGCGGCCACGGGCTGCGGGCCGTTCCCCTGTTGAGGACGCTTGCGGTCGCCCTGTTCTGCGGGGCGTACCCGGCCGGCGCGTCCGTTGGGGGCGGGGGTAGCCGAGCGCCGGGCACCGAAAAACTCCGAAAACTTTCCTGCGCGATTGCGGGCCGGGCGTCTGGTCCGCGAACCGGCGGCGGTCTGGCGTGGTTTCACCGGCGACTTCCTTTCGGCAGGGTTCGACTTCTGTGCCGACATTCTACCCGTTTTCGCTGAACGCCCCAGCCAGGGGTATGCGGCGGTCCCCTTAAAGCGGTGAGGCGCCCACCGTCACCGGGTGGGCGCCTCACGACTTCAGCTCACGGCCCCTACACGGGCCGCATCCCTGCGCTTACTTGGTGAAGCGGGGGAAAGCAGATTTGCCAGCGTAAACGGCTGCCTCGCCGAGCTCTTCCTCGATGCGCAGCAGCTGGTTGTACTTGGCAACGCGCTCCGAACGGGCCGGCGCACCGGTCTTGATCTGGCCGGCGTTGGTAGCCACAGCCAGGTCTGCGATGGTGACGTCTTCGGTCTCACCGGAGCGGTGCGAAACCATGCAACGGTACTGGTTACGCTGAGCCATCTCCATGGCATCGAAGGTCTCGGTCAGCGAACCGATCTGGTTGACCTTCACGAGCAGGGCGTTAGCGGCCTTGATCGAGATGCCCTTAGAGAGGCGCTCGGGGTTGGTCACGAAGAGGTCGTCACCGACGATCTGAACCTTGTCGCCGATTTCGGCGGTCAGGCTCTGGTAGCCTTCCCAGTCGTTCTCGTCGAGGGGATCCTCGATGGAAACCAGCGGGTACTTCGCGACCAGGTCTGCGTAGTACTGAGACATTTCTGCCGCAGACTTCTGGGCACCCTCGAACTCGTAGGAGCCGTCCTTGTAGAACTCGGAGGATGCGACGTCCAGCGCCAGCGCGATCTGCTCACCGGGCTTGTAACCGGCCTTCTCGATCGCTTCGATGATGAGGTCCAGCGCAGCAGCGTTGGACTCGAGGTTGGGTGCGAAACCGCCCTCATCGCCAAGACCTGTGGCCAGGCCGCGGTCGTGCAGGACGGACTTCAGGGCGTGGTAGGTCTCCACGCCGGCCTGCAGAGCCTCGGAGAAGGTGTCGAAACCGATCGGGGCGATCATGAATTCCTGGATGTCAACGTTGGAGTCGGCGTGCGATCCACCGTTGAGGATGTTCATCATGGGAACGGGCAACAGGTGTGCGTTGGGGCCACCGAGATACTTGTACAGGGGCAGGTTTGCCGACTGCGCTGCGGCGTGGGCGACGGCCAGGGAGACGCCGAGGATGGCGTTAGCGCCGAGCTTGCCCTTGTTGTTGGTGCCGTCGAGAACGATCATGGCCTTGTCGATGGCGCGCTGGTCGTCCGCGTCGAGGCCGATGACCTCTTCCGCGATCTCTTCGATGACAGCCTCAACCGCACCGAGGACGCCCTTGCCCAGGTAGACGCTCTTGTCACCGTCGCGGCGCTCCACGGCTTCCCACTCACCGGTGGATGCACCGGAGGGAACAGCGGCGCGACCGAACGAATCGTCATCGAGCAAAACCTCAACCTCAACGGTGGGGTTGCCGCGCGAGTCGAGGATCTGACGAGAATGTACAGCGGTAATTTCAGCCATGAAAACGCTCCTTAGAAGCTGGACGATAGTGGCTTTGTAATGACTCGGACCGCGCCCGCTTGCGGAGGCGGCTAAAACGAGTCAACCAGTACTGCCTATACTAGCAAACCCCACGTAAACCAAGCCATATGATGCAATTCTAGCGTTAAATAACAGGCCACAGCATGGAAAATCACAGGTAAAACCACCATTTACCACATAAAACTACATGACTCGTTTACACCGCGCCCACTCCAGCCTCTACCCTCATAATCCTTCTTACATTTGTATAACTATTCAAAAACACGCCGAAACACGCCGTAAATATAAATTTTTCTCATGATGTGGTCGGGGGCTTGCCGCTTCTGAGATTGACCCTCGATGCGCTATATGTCACATAAGTTCTCAACAACCTTAAGGCAAGATCGGAGATCTGAGCACTCCAGATCACCCAAAGCCCAAAATATACATTGCCCAATTGGACTAATTTCATACATGAAGGCGCACCGAAGAAGTTACGCCTTCCCTTACCAAATATGGCAAGGACGATCCCACACCCACCGGTCTATACGGCCGACTAAGGATTGTCATGAGTTCCATCTCTTCTGAAAGGTCGGTTGCCTCCCCGGAGACAACCACAGGAGCAAAGCCCGGCGGGCTATCGCTCATAGCGCTACTTGCACTCGTCGTCGGATCGATGATCGGCGGCGGCATCTTCTCCCTCCCACAAAACATCGCCGCAGCAGCAGCGGCCGGACCCACCATCATCGGTTGGATTATCACCGGCATCGGTATGATCTGCCTGGCACTGGTTTATCAATTCCTCGCCGCACGCAAACCCGATCTGAACAACGGCATCTACGCATACGCCCGTGCCGGGTTCGGCGACTACATGGGCTTCAACTCGGCCTGGGGTTACTGGCTCTCGGCACTCATCGGCGACGTCGGATACCTCGTGTTGATCTTCTCAACGATCGGCAAATTCTTCCCGATTTTCGAAGGTGGCAACACCATCCCGGCACTCATTTGCTCCTCGCTTTTGCTTTGGGGAATCCACTTCATGATCCTCAGAGGCGTACAAACCGCGGCAATGGTCAACCTCATCACCACCATTGCCAAGATTGTCCCCCTCTTTGTATTTATCGCGCTGTGTCTCATCGGTTTCAAGTTCGACCTGTTCGCCATGGATTTCTGGGGTCAGAACTCCGGCCTCGGTAGCGTGCTCGAACAAACGAAAAACATGATGATGGTGACCGTGTGGGTCTTCATCGGTATCGAAGGCGCCTCGGTCTATTCCACCCGCGCTAACAAACGTTCGGACGTCGGTAAGGCGACCGTTATCGGCTTCCTCTTCGTGCTGGCCATCCTCATCGCGGTGAACCTTATCTCACTGGGCATCATGCAACGCGCCGAGATCGCCGACCTGGCCGATGTCTCCACTGCAGACGTCCTCGCCACAGCAGTCGGTCCCTGGGGTGCATGGTTCATCAGCATCGGTGTGATTCTCTCGGTGCTCGGCGCATTGCTCTCCTGGATCCTGCTCTGCGGTGAGACCATGCAGGTCCCCGGTTCCGACGGCACCATGCCTAAGGCCCTAGGTCGTCTGAATAAGAACGGCGCCCCCGCCAATGCCCTGTGGGTAACTAACATCCTGACCCAGCTCATCCTCATCGGAACCTTCTTCTCCGAGGATATCTACCTGGCGATGGCTACCCTGGCAGCCGCGCTCATCCTCATTCCTTACCTGCTATCGGCCCTCTACGCCTTACTCATCACCATCCGAGGTGAGGGTTACGCCAACGAACCCAAAGCTCGTACCCGCGACATGCTGATCTCCATCGTTGCCACCGCCTACGGCATCTGGTTGCTGGTCGCAGCGGGAATGTCCAATCTCGCATTGACCGCGTTGCTCTACCTGCCCGGTGTCATCGTCTATATCTGGGCAAAACGGGAACACGGTGAGCGCAAATACTTCAAGTCCTACGAATGGGTTATCGTCGCGGTCTTCGCGGTCGTAGCCGTCTACGCCATCGCCCAGATGGCCTCAGGTAACCTCTCCCTCTTCTAATACTTCATCCCTTCGAACAATCTCACTGATAAAGGAGAATGATCCCCATGGCACAGAACACAACCCCCATCGGCGCTTGGTCCGAGGTCGGCAACCTCCGACAAGTCATGGTTTGCACCCCCGGTCTGGCTCACCAGCGCCTGACCCCTACCAACTGCCACGACCTGCTCTTCGACGACGTCCTGTGGGTTCAGCGAGCCCGTGAAGACCACGCAGTCTTCGTCCAAGCCATGCAAGACCGAGGGGTAGAAACCCTCGAGATGCACGACCTGCTCCGCGACGTATTGGACATCCCCGAAGCCCGCGAGTGGATCCTGCAGCGCAAACTGGCCCCGAACCTGGTAGGGCTGGGAGTCGACGAAGAGCTGCATAGCTGGCTCTCCGAACTGCCCTCGATGGAGCTGGCAGAATTCCTCATCGGAGGCATCGCCTACTCCGACCTGCCTGCAGACTTCAAACGCAGCGCTACCTCGGCACTGGCCAAGGTCTACACCTCGACCTCTTTCATTTTGCCCCCTCTGCCCAACACTCAGTTCACCCGGGATACCTCGGCATGGATCTACGGCGGCGTCTCGCTGAACCCAATGCACTGGCCGGTTCGCCGCCAGGAGACCCTGTTGGCTACCGCGATCTACACCTTCCATCCGAAGTTCGCCGACCAGCAATTCAACATCTGGTTCAACGCGATCGACCAGGACAACGGCCTGGCCACCCTCGAAGGCGGAGACATCATGCCCGTCGGTAACGGTGTGGTGCTTGTCGGCATGTCGGAGCGCTCTTCGTGGCAGGCGATTACCCAGCTAACCAAGAACCTCTTCGCAGCCGGCGCCGCCAACCACGTGATCGTTGCGGCTATGGGCGAGGATCGCGCGTCCATGCACCTGGACACCGTATTCAGCTTCTGTGACCGTGACATCGTCACTGCCTTTGCCGACGTAGTCGACAAGATCAAGACCATCTCGCTCCGCCCCGATGACCGGGCCCGCGGTTTCTCCGTGACCATGGAAGACAAGCCCTTTGTGGACGTGGTCGCCCGTGCCTTGAACCTCAAAGAGCTGCGCGTTATCCCCACTGGTGGATCAAAGTTCGACGCTGAACGCGAACAGTGGGACGATGGCAATAACGTTGTTGCGCTCTCCCCCGGCGTGGTGGTCGGTTACGACCGCAACATCCACACCAACGCCTTGCTCCGCGAGGCCGGCATCGAGGTCGTGGAAATCCCCTCGGGTGAGTTGGGTCGCGGCCGCGGTGGCGGACACTGCATGACCTGCCCCATCACCCGCGAGGCCGTCGAATACTAAACCGAAAACGTTTTCTTCCGCATTTTCAACTTCTCAAAGAAAAGGAAATTATCATGGGTTTCAACCTGCACAACCGTCACCTCCTCTCGCTGACCAACCACACCGAGAAAGAGATCCGCTACCTGCTGGACCTCTCCCGGGATCTCAAGCGCGCAAAGTACGCAGGCACCGAGCAGAAGAACTTGGCCGGTAAGAACATCGCGTTGATCTTCGAAAAGACCTCCACCCGCACCCGTTGCGCTTTCGAGGTGGCCGCCTACGATCAGGGTGCCAACGTCACCTACATCGACCCGACATCTTCGCAGATCGGTCACAAGGAATCGATGAAAGACACCGCTCGCGTGCTGGGCCGCATGTACGACGGCATCGAGTACCGCGGCTTCAAGCAGGAGGTCGTTCAGGAGTTGGCTGACTACGCCGGCGTCCCCGTCTTCAACGGCCTGACCGACGAGTTCCACCCCACCCAGATGCTCGCTGACGTGTTGACCATGCTCGAGCACGCCGAAAAGCCGTTGCACCAGATCAGCTACGCCTACGTTGGCGACGCTCGCAACAACATGGGTCGTTCCTTGCTGATGATCGGCGCCAAGCTGGGCATGGACGTCCGCATCGGCGCTCCCAAGGCCCTGCAGCCCGAGGCCGATTTCATTGCGCAATGTGAGGAATGGGCCAAGGAGTCAGGTGCGAAAATCACGGTCACCGACTCCGCTGAGGAGGCTGTGGACGGCGTCGACTTCATCCACACCGACGTGTGGGTTTCCATGGGTGAGCCGATCGAGTCTTGGGGCGAGCGTATCGATATGCTCAAGCCTTTCCAGGTCAACAAGGAACTCATGGCCGCAGCTAACAACCCGCGCGTCAAGTTCATGCACTGCCTGCCCGCTTTCCACAACTCGGAAACCAAGGTTGGCGCGCAAATCGCCGAGCAGTACCCCGAATTCGCCAACGGCATCGAGGTCACCGAGGACGTCTTCGAGTCTGCGCAGAACATAGCCTTCGATCAGGCCGAGAACCGCATGCACACCATCAAGGCGATCATGGTCGCCAGCCTGGGCTAAAACCTAGAACCCTTATTGCAACTGACGAGCAAAGGAGCTCTTCATGAAAATCTTGGTAGCGCTGGGCGGCAACGCTCTGCTCAAGCGAGGTGAACCGCTCACCGCAACGAACCAGCGGGCAAACATCAATATCGCGGCCGAACGCATCTCGCGTATCACCGACGATAACCAGGTAGTTATCGCCCACGGTAACGGCCCGCAGGTTGGTCTACTGGCTCTACAGTCGGCGGCCTACACTGACGTTGAGCCGTACCCGCTGGATGTGCTGGGCGCCGAGTCCGAGGCAATGATCGGATACATGCTCGAGCAAGAACTGGGCAACGTGCTCCCCCAAGAGCAGCGCATTGCCACGGTGTTGACGATGACCGAAGTCGATCCTAAAGACCCGGCATTCGACAACCCCACCAAGTTCATCGGACCGGTATACGACGAAGATACCGCCAACGCCATGGCCGAGCAGAAAGGCTGGTCGGTCAAGCCCGATGGTCCGTACTTCCGTCGCGTGGTTCCCTCTCCCTTGCCGCAACGAATCATTGAGCAGGAAGTCATCAACCACTTGGTCGAGAAGAACGTGTTAGTCATCTGTGCCGGTGGCGGCGGTATTCCCACCTACATCGACGAGAACCAGAAGCTGCACGGCGTGGAGGCCGTCATCGATAAGGATCTCTGCTCGGCACTTCTCGCGGAAAACCTGGACGCCGACCTGCTGGTGATCGCCACCGACGTCGACGGTGTCTACGCTGACTGGGGCACCCCCGATCAGCGCAAGCTCGACGAAGTGAAAATCGCCGATGTAGACGCGATGGATCTAGCAGCCGGTTCTATGGGGCCGAAGGTCCAGGCAGCCCGCAACTTCGTGGAAGGCACCGGCAAGCGTGCAGTCATTGGCGCTCTCTCCGACATCGAATTGCTTGTGGCAGGTACCGCAGGAACCTCTGTGGTGGCCTAGTCTTCCGGTTCTTCGAAGAATAACCCCGGGGCACGGATAATGCGTTGCCCCGGGGTTATTGTGTAGCGCGAGAAGTTAGTGATTGTTGTCGGCGATAAAATCGCGGGTATAGGACCGCAAGGCTCGTTCGGCGTCCAGCCCAGCTTCGCGAGCGGCGACGACCTGATCGAAGAGCACTCGCCCCAGCTCATCCTCAGTCTTGGGGCTCTCTTTCGCGCAGACGCTCGATAAATCGATCCCGGCCTTGGCTGCCTTCGACGCGGTCTTTTCCGCTAGCGCCAGTGCCGGTAGATGAGGCGGAATACCGTCGAGTGCACCGGTTCGTTCCGGTTTCTCAGCCTTCTTCAGTTCATCCCAGCGAGCGTTGACATCTGCTATCTCCGCACTCTCGTCACCGAAGACGTGGGGATGACGCCGCTGTAGCTTGTCGTTAAGTCCGCGTAACACCTCGGCGATCGTAAAACCGCCCGCGGTTGCTGGTGTCTCGGCGGCCACGCGCGCGTGGAAGACCACCTGCAACAGCACGTCGCCGAGCTCTTCGCGCAAAAGCTCGCGGTCGATCCCCTTCGGAGCTTCGACCGCTTCCACAACCTCGTAGCTCTCCTCGATAAGGTACTTCAACAGGGACGCGTGGGTTTGTTCCCCGTCCCATGGGCAACCACCGGGGCTACGCAGTTTGTCCATGATCGCCAGCAGACGTGCGAACTCTTCCTGCGCGCCCTGAGGTTCCAACTCGGCGTGGGGCATAGTGCTCATCTCCTCTGTTCTTCGACGCGAACGGCTAGTTGTTCTGCCCCTCCGGCTCGTCTCCCGCAGGCTGCTGCGCCTGGGCCGCCTGCATGTAGGGGCCCTGCACCGAGCGCATGAGCATCTGCTTTTCGTCCACGGAGACGAACGCGCCCTCGATCGCGTTGATGGTGAGCTCGAAGAAGTCCATGGGGCCATAACCGAAGGTGCGGGCGAGCTCGGTGAACTCGCGGGTGATGCTCGTGCCAGACATCAGGCGGTTGTCGGGGTTGATGGCCACCGCCAGGCCCGCCTCGCGCAGTACGGCCACCGGGTGCTGGGCGTAGGTCGCGGCCCAAACGTCCTGTTGCGGCTTGCCGAACTCGTCTACGGCGTGCGCAGCGTCGGTTTGGAGGTTCGAAGCCGGGCACACCTCCAGGGTGATGCGGCGGTCTTTGATCCAGCTGGACAGCTCGCCCAGCTGCAGGATCGGTTGGGCGGGGTCGGCACCGGGCATGAGCTGCCCGTCGGGGTCGAGCTCGCCCACGGTGGTGTACGAGAAGTCTTCGGTCACGCGCACGCCGTGGCCGATGCGCAGGGCGCGGCCAGCCAATACGGCGTCGCGGATCGATTCGAGGCCGGCGGCCTCACCGGCGTGCAGGGTGACTGGGAAGAAGTGCTCGGCCAGGTATTCCAGGGCGGGGCGGTGTTTGCTCGGCGGAAAACCGTCTTCGGGGCCGGCGAGATCGAAACCGACCACGCCGATTTGACGGTGTGCCACGGCCGCTTCGGCAATCGCCAAGGAATTATCGTTCTGGCGCATGGCGCACACGATCTGGTTCACCATGATCCGGCCACCGCTGCGGCCCACGAATTCCATGCCCTCGCGCAGGCCCTCGGCCACAGCCAGGATCGCCTGCTCGATGCTCAGGCCCGCGCGCGTGTGCTGTTCGGGCGCCCAGCGAACCTCGCCGTAGATCACGCCGTCGGCGGCCAGCGTGATGACGTGCTCCTTGGCCACCCGGCGGAGGTCTTCGGCGCGTTGCATCACGGCCAGGGTGTGTTCGAAGGTCTCGAGGTAGCGTTCCAAGGAGCGTGAGTCCGCGGACTCTTCGAACCAGCGACGAAGCTGTTGGGCGTCAGTGACTGGCAACTCGTGCCCGACGTCCTGGGCGATCTCGATGATGGTGTCGGGTTGCAGACCACCGTCGAGGTGGTCGTGCAGGCTGACCTTCGGCAGGCCCTGAATCCAGCTGTAATCGGTGGTGGTCATATCTTCCTTTGAGTTGTTGCGAGAAGAGGTACGGGGTAAGGGCAAGGCCCCGGGTTACCCGGGGCCTTGGCGCCGATCATCGGTTTAGAACGACCAGGAGGTCAGGGCCTGGTTCATGTGCGGCGGAATATTCGCGCCGGTACGCGGGAACATGCGCAGTTCCTCAACGTACTGCTGGGCCGGCAGCTGCTGGGAGTACTTCACGAAAGCCTCTTCGTTGGAGTAGTCGAAGGAGGCCTGGGGCGGAATGCCCGGGGTGAAGCGCAGGCTCATGGCCAGCGGCGATCCGGCACCTTCGGAGTAGGAGTCGGCCTTGAGCTGCAGGATGTTCAGCACCTCTTCGGGAACCAGGTCGAAGGTCTTGCGCTGGTCCCAGAAGCCACCGGTGCGCACATGGGTCAGGGCGTCGTAGTACGAACCGAGAGTGCGTACGCGGATCAGCACGGTGGAGACGTCACGGGCAGTGCCGTTCTCACCGAATAGTGCCTGCTGAGCTTCGGCCAGGCGCGAGACGACCTCCGCCTCGGTGAGCACCAGGTTGCCCTCGGCCTTCTCGGTGGTGGAGGGCTTGGTCCGCTGGGTCTCGGTCTCGCGAGTGTAGGAGGGGGCCACGTCCACGTCTGCCGCGGAGCTGGGCAGGTCGGAGTCGGGGGCCTGTCTCGGAGCCGCGGACGGAGCCGCGCCGGAGGACTGGCCTGCGGACGACTGGCTAGCGGTCGGTGCCGCGCCGGACGCTACGGCCGCCGCAGGTGCCGCGGCGGGCACGATCGTGGGGGCCGCTGTAGGCACCGCAGTCTGGGAAGTTTCCTCAGCGGCAGAGGCGGGCTGAGCACCGAAATCTTCCTCGATGTGCTCGGGCAACGGGGCGCTGTCGGCGTGAGTCTCCGACGACAGCTCGGACTCCTGAACCGGCTTCTCGTCCTTCGAGGTAGCGGATTCGTGCTTCGATTCTTCCTCTTCGACGAAGGAGGAATCGGGGTCGGTGATGATGCTATTGGGCAAGGTGTACAGTGCCGCACCGGTGGGTTCCTCGGTCTGGTACTGGTCGCCGTGCTGCTGGTCAGCCAGGAACTCACCGCCCTGGTGCTGGTCAGCCTGGTCCAGGAAGGCTTCGTCTTCGGTGGGCTCGGTGGCGGGTTCCTCGGCGCGGGCGAACTCGGTCTTCTCGAATTCGGCGTCGGTGGCCTGGGCCTGACGCTCGGTGTCCTCGTCCCCACCGACGATATTAGCCAGCACATCACGACGCGCGGCGGCCTCACCCTGATCGGCGGGTTCGTGGTCGTCGTTGTGACCGAAGGCCACGGCATCGAAAGACTCGTCGTCGCGCACGGTGCGCTGATCCGAATCTTTTTCGACGTGCGCAGTAGCGTCCTGCTCAGAGGAATTTAGGCGCTGACCGATCGAACTGAAGCGTTCGTCCTGCACCGCGGTGTCTTCACCGGCGGTATCGTGCACGCGCTGAGCCGGGGCCTCGGTAGCGGTCTCGGCCTCGGTCGTAGCGGACTCATCGCCGAGACGGGTGGTCTCGGCACCTCGGGAAGCGTTCTTCTCGTCGACGAAGATCAGGTTGTTGCTGGTGCCGGTCTCGGTGTTCATGAACGAAGCCTGCACGCGGTCGGTTGCAGAGTCGGCGTTGATCAGCGCGCGGTTGAAAGCACCGCGTTCCGAACGCTCCTCATCGGTGTACAGCGAGGCCACCGATTCGAACCAGTCATTGCCCGGCACGACCACGGTACGCTCTACCTCGTTGCCGTCGGAGAAGAGCGCCAGGTTCATGTCGTTGCCCTCTTGCTTCAGCTCAAGAGTCAGCTGGCCGTTGCCGCGGTCACGCATGAGCTGCACCAGGCTGTCCAGGCCCGAACCCTGCGTCAAACGCTCGTGCTGCGGGGCGACCGTCGACTCTTCGAGCCGGTAGTCTTCAGCACTGTGCTCGGTCTGCTTCTGATCCGTGGACTGGACCGGCTGCTGAGCTTGATCGAGGCCGTCGTTTTCGTGGTACTTACGACGCTTAAAAATACCCATTGCTCTCGCTTCCTTTGCAATGACGGATTCACGGCCGCTCGGGGTAAACGACCGGTTGGGGTTAGTTGGTTTCTACCCTACCCAGAATCAGGTCGGTTGGCTCGAATGTTTCACCCACCGAATAGGCATTCTCGAGAGATTCCAAGGCACGGCCGAAGCGTTCTGGGGTGTCGGTCATCAGAGTCATCAGTGGCTGACCCTTCTGGATCTCATCACCGGGCTTGGCGTGCAGACGAATTCCAGCGGCCGCCTGTACAGCGTCTTCTTTGCGGGCGCGACCGGCACCCAACCGCCAGGACGCCACACCCACCGAGAGCGCGTCCAGGCGGGTCAACACACCGGAACTTTCCGCGTACACGGTGTGCGTCTCGCGGGGTTGGGGCAGAGTGGCGTCGGGGTCGCCTCCCTGGTCGGAAATCATCTTGCGCCAGACGTCCATGGCGCGGCCGTCGGCCAGGGCCTCGGCAGGGTCGGCGTCTACGCCGGAGGCCTTCAGCATCTCGCGCGCCAGCTCCACGGTCAGCTCCACGACGTCGGCCGGGCCACCGCCGGCGAGCACCTCAACCGACTCCTCGACCTCGCAGGCGTTGCCCACGGTTAAACCCAGCGGGGTGTTCATGTCGGTCAACAGCGCCGAGGTCTTCACCCCGGCGTCCGCACCCAGCGCCACCATAGTCTCTGCCAGAGTGCGCGCCTGCGCGAGGTCCTTCATGAACGCCCCGGAACCCACCTTGACGTCCAACACCAGCGAGTCGGTGCCTTCGGCGATCTTCTTCGACATGATCGATGAGGCGATGAGCGGGATCGCCTCGACGGTGGCGGTGACGTCACGCAACGCGTAGAGCTTCTTATCGGCCGGCGCCAGGCCCGAACCCGCCGCGCAGATCACCGCACCGGTCGAACCGAGCATCTCGAGAGTGCGTTCGTTGGTCAGGTTTGCCTGCCACCCGGGGATGGATTCGAGCTTGTCCAGCGTGCCCCCGGTATGGCCCAGACCGCGCCCCGAGAGCTGCGGGACCGCCACGCCAAACGTAGCGACCAACGGAGCCAACGGCAAGGTGATCTTGTCACCAACTCCACCGGTGGAGTGCTTGTCGGCGGTCGCCAGCTTCTTGCCCGGGCCCACGATCGACGAGAAGTCCAGGCGCTCGCCCGAACTGATCATGGCGGTGGTCCAGCGGGAAATCTCCGCACGATCCATGCCGTTGAGGAAGATCGCCATGGCCAGGGCACTCATCTGCTCATCGGCCACGGCACCGCGGGTGTAGGCGTCGATCACCCAGTCGATCTGTTCGGGGCTCAGCGTGCCGCCATCGCGCTTGGTGCGAATGACGTCTACAGCGTCAAAGGTTTCGGTACTCACCGTGGTTCTCCTGTCAGTGGGGAAAGGTTAGCTCAAACGCTCGGGGCCGAAGGCATCCGGCAACATCTCTTCGATCGTGCGAATGCCAGAGGTGGAACGCAACAACATGCCCGGCGCCGCGTGCTCATAGAGCAACTGGCGGCAACGGCCGCAGGGCATCAAAGCGTTGGAATCACGATCCACGCACGCGAAGGCGACGAGCTTTCCACCGTCGTTCATCACCAGATCAGAGACCAGCGAGCACTCGGCGCAGAGCGTGATGCCCAGCGAGGCGTTTTCGATGTTGCACCCCGAGACCACCGCGCCGTTCGTAGTCAGCGCGGCGGCCCCGACGGGGTACTTCGAATAGGGAGAATACGACTTCCCCATCGCCTCGATAGCGGCGTCGATCAGGGGTTGCCAATCGATCTGCTTAGAGTCGGGGACGCTACCCACGGCTACCCCTTGATGTAGGGCTTACCGGCGGCGGCAGGTCCACGCGAACGACCCACCAGACCTGCGACCGCAAGGATGGTCACCACGTAGGGCAACATCGCCAGCAACTCGGTCGGGATCGAAGTGCCCAGAATCGAGAGCATGAACTGCATCTGCAGGGAGAAGCCGAACAGCAACGAGGCGAACAGCGCGCCCATCGGCCGCCAGCGTCCGAAAATGAGCGCAGCCAGCGCGATGTAGCCCTGACCGGCGGTCATATCCGAGTTGAAAGAAGAGACCGAAACCAGGGTGAAGAAGGCGCCGCCCATACCGGCCACGGCACCGGCGAGCAGGACGTTCGAGAAACGCAAGCGGTTCACGTTCACACCCAGCGTGTCGGCTGCCTTGGGGTGCTCACCCACCGCACGGGTGCGCAGACCCCAGCGGGTCTTGTTCAGACCGAACCAGATCAGTGCCACCACGATGTACATGAGGTAGACGATCACCGACTGGTTGAACAGCACCGGGCCGATCACCGGGATCTGCGAGAGCACCGGGATCTCAAAACTGGGTAGCTTCGGGGCCGAATTCAGGTTAGCGGCGTCCGGCTGCAACACGCGGGTAAAGAGGAAGCCGGTCAAACCGGAGACCAACACGTTGACCACCACACCCACGATGGTCTGGTCGACCAGGTACTTGATCGAGAAGATCGCCAGCAACAACGAAACCAGCATGCCGCCGACCATCGCCGCCAGCAGACCGGCCCAGGGGTTGTTGGTGATCGAACCGACGAGCACGGCCGAGAAGGCACCCAGCAGAAGCTGGCCCTCGATGGCGATGTTCACGATGCCCGAGCGCTCGCAGAGCAGGCCGCCCATCGAACCGAATATCATCGGGATCGACAGCGCCAGCGCACCGGAGAGCAGGGAGACCAGTGAGACGTCTGAGGTACGTGCGGAACCGATAGCCCAGACCAGCAGGCCGGTGATGAAGAAAAACCAGAACACGGCGGTCAACGCGAAGGGAACACGCTTGCCGGAATTCATCGCCACGATCGAGTAGGCGGCAATCGCCAGCAGGACGAGCGCGGCCAGCCAGCCGAAGACGCGGGCCGAGAGTACGAGGGCGGGAATCTGCGCCCAGGTGATACCTTCGGCCAGGCGGAAGGTGACCTCGTTCGCCGGGGCGTTGATCCCGAGCAGGAGAAGGCCGATGAGCGCGATGACCGAGAAGATGATGGGGTTCTTCCAGTGCTTGACGATCACCTGTTCGTCGGCAACGGAGCCCTGCGGATTTTCAACTACTGCGGTGGACATTACTTAGCCTCCGATGCGACGACGGACTTGCGAGCCTTTTTGGCTTTCTTGGGCTTCTTCTTGCCGGAGGGATCGGGCAGGCGGAAGATGGCGCGGACCAGCGGAGGTGCGGCGATGAACAGCACGATCATGGCCTGCACCACGAGCACCAGGTCGATCGGGGTGCCGGTATCAACCTGCATGGAGACGCCGCCAGCGCGGAAGGCGCCGTAGAGCAGAGCCGCGAAGAAAGTACCCCAGGGGGTCGAGCGTCCCAGCAGCGCCACGGTAATGGCGTCGAAACCGAAGGAGGAGGCCACGCCGGTGGAAAGCACCTGCTCGGTTCCGGAGACCTGGGTGGAGCCGGCCAGTCCGGCCAGCGCGCCGGCGATCGCCATGACCAGGATGTAACCGCGAGCCACCGAAATACCGGCGGTCTGTGCGGCGTGGGGGTTAGCGCCCACCGCGCGCAGGCGGAATCCGGTGGTCGAGCGGTTCAGCAACCAAGAGACGAAGACGACGGCCAGCACCGCGATCACGAAGCCCCAGTGCAGACGGAAGGAGCTGCCCAACAGCAAGGGGAAGATCGCGTTCTCCTCGAACGTCGGGGAGATCGGGTTGGTGTTACCCGGACGCTGCAGCAGCGGAGTCTTCAACAGGTACAGCAACAGGTTCGCGGCGATGTAGTTGAGCATGATCGACAGGATCACCTCGTGCGCACCGGTCTTGGCCTTGAGCAGGCCGATCAGGCCGCCCCAGAGGCCACCGCCGACAATACCGCCGAGAACGATCATGGGGAGCATGAGGTAGATCGGCAGGTTCCAGGTGATCGCCACGTAGGTGGAGACGATGGCACCGAGGATGATCTGACCCTGGGCACCGATGTTGAACAGACCGGTGCGGAAGGCGATGGCCACGGCCAGTCCCGCCAGGATCAACGGGGTGGAGACGGTGAGGGTCTCCATGAGCGGGTAGATTGCCTTGGTGAAGGAGGTCGCCGAGAAGTTGAAGATCGAGCCTTCAAACAGCGCGATGTACGCCTCGGACGCGGCGTCCCAGGCGGCCACAAAGGTATCGGAGGGGCGGGCGAAGAAATAGGAGAACGCCTTCTGGGTGGCGGTATCGGTGACCGCGATCAGCAGGCCACCGACGATGAACGCCGCGACCATCGCGCCCACGGAGAGACCGAATCCACCGCCGAGCAGTCGGGTTGCCAGGGAAGGCTTCTGGTGTTCACCCATCTGCGGGTTGGGGTTCTTGGGTGTCTGTTGTTCGGCGGTGCCCAGCGCGGTGGCGGTTTCGGCCAGCGAGGTGGTGGCGACGCCGTGATTATCGGTTGCGCTCATCGGGTCTCTCCTTCAGCCCAAGGGATCTCGGTCTCGGCCTGGGTGGCCTCTTCGTAGGTTGTCCCGGCCATCATCTGGCCCAGCACGTTACGCGGGGTGTCTGCGGGCACGATCCCCATGAGCTCGCCGTGGAAGAACACGGCGATGCGGTCTGCCAGCGCGTACACCTCGTCCAACTCGGTGGAGACGATGATGACGGGCACGCCCTTGTCGCGTTCTGCAACGATGCGCTTGTGGATGAATTCGATCGAACCGACGTCCACACCGCGGGTGGGCTGGGAAGCCACGAACAGTTTGAGATCGCGGGTCAGCTCGCGGGCGACCACGATCTTCTGCTGGTTACCGCCCGAGAGGGTGGACGCGGCGTCGTGCTTGCTACCCACGCGGATGTCGAATTCATCGATGGCGCGGTCGGCGTTCTTGGAGATTGCCGAGCGGTTCAGCGTGCCTGCGGAGGAGAACTCCTTGCGGTCGAAGAGGTCGAGCACGAGGTTCTCGGCGATCGAGAACGACCCCACCAGACCGTCGGAGGAGCGGTCTTCGGGCACGAAACCCACACCGGATTTCAGCACGGCGTCGGTGGATCTACCCAGCAATTCGGTGTTACCCAGCTTCAACGAGCCGGTGGCCTTCGGTTGCAAACCGAGAATGGTCTCCGCCAGCTCGGTCTGTCCGTTACCCTGCACGCCGGCGACTGCCAGAATCTCGCCGCCACGCACGGTGAAGTTGACGTCTTTCAACAACGGTACCCCGTTGGGGGCGACCAGGTTCAGGTCGGTGACCTCGAAGCGGTCGTCGTTCAGGCGCGGGGCGTCCTTATCGACTACCAGCTGCACCGACTTGCCCACCATCAGCTCCGCCAATTCGTTCGTGGAGGCGGTGGGGTCGGCGTCGCCGACGACCTTGCCGCGGCGGATCACGGTGATCTTGTCGGAGATCGCACGGACTTCGCGTAGCTTGTGCGAGATAAAGAGCAACGATTTGCCGTCACGGCGCAGCTGATCCATGATGCCCAAGAGCTGATCGGTCTCCGATGGAGTGAGCACAGCGGTCGGCTCATCGAGGATCAGCACCTCGGCGTCGCGCACCAGTGCCTTGATGATCTCCACGCGCTGCTGCACACCCACCGGGAGGTCCTCCACGATGGCGTCCGGATCAACAGAGAAACCGTAGCGATCCGAGATCTCGCGGATCTTCGCGCGAGTCGCCTCGAGGTTCAGGGTCGCGCCCTTCGTCTCTTCGGAACCCAGCGCGATGTTCTCGGCAACCGTGAACACCGGAACCAGCATGAAGTGCTGATGCACCATGCCGATGCCCGCCGCCATCGCGTCTGAGGGACCACGGAAGTTCACGGGTTTATCGTCAATGAGGATCTGACCGTCGGTGGGCTCGTAGAGTCCATAGATGACGTTCATCAGGGTGGACTTGCCCGCGCCGTTTTCACCCAGCAGGGTGTGCACGGTGCCGGGCTCGACCACCAGATCAATGCGGTCGTTTGCGGTGAAGTCACCAAACTTTTTGGTGACCTGTCGCAGTTCGAGTTTCATCGCTGCGCTTTCTTATCTATCGATGGCGGCTGGAACCGGTACATGGGAGGGGCGAGACGCGGGCGCTTGGGCGAGGCACAAACACCGGCGGGCAACGCTTCACCCACAGAGGGTATCAAAGCGTTGAAAGCGGCTCGAACATACACAGGGCAGTTCGAGCCGCTTTTCAACGTCAGAGGCACAACCGTTACTTGGTCGGCTGGCCTTCGGTCTTCACGGTGATCTCGCCGGAGATGATCTTTTCCTTGATCTGCTCCAGCTCCTTCACGGTCTCCTGAGAAACCTTGCCTTCGAAGTCGTGGAAGGGTGCCAGGCCCACGCCGTCGTTCTCCAGGGTGCCGATGTACTTCTCGGAAGAGAACTTCTGGTCCATGTCGTCCTTGATGGTGGACTCCACGGCTTCCTTCATCTTCTTCTGCACCGAGGTCAGGATGATGTCCTTGTATTCGGGGTTGGTCTCGTAGCCATCGGAGTCAACCCACACCACGGCTGCGGGCTTATCGGAGTGCGAAGCGTTGTAGCTCTTCACAGCCTCCAGGGTACCTGCACCCACGGGGCCAGCCACCGGCATGATGATGTCAGCGCCCTGATCCAGGAAGTTCTGGGTGTTGGTCTTACCCTTGGTCTGGTCAGAGAAGTCACCGGTGAAGGTACCGGACTGGTTCTTGGTATCCCAACCCAGAACCTTGACGTCCTTGCCCTTTTCCTTGTTGTAGTGCTCCACGCCCTGGGCGAAGCCATCCATGAAGATGGTCACGGTGGGCATCTGCGCGCCACCGTAGGTAGCTACCTTGCCGGTCTTGGACTGAGCCGCGGCCAGGTAACCGGCCTGGAACGCAGCCTGAGCGGTGTCGTACACGATAGGACGCACGTTGTCGGCCTCGATCGAACCGTCATCGACGATCGCGAAGTGGGTATCGGGGTTCTCCTTGGCCACCTGCTTGGTGGTATCAGCCAGAGCGAAGCCCACGGTGATGATGGAGTTGCAGCCGGCCTGAACCATCTTGTTGACGTTGGGGCCGAAATCTGCCGGTGAGCTGGACTGCGCCTCGGCGGTCTTGATGCCGTATTCTTCCTCAGCAGCCTTCAGGCCGTTGTAGGAGTTTTCGTTGAAGGACTTATCGTCGAAGCCGCCTTCGTCAGAGACGATGCAGGCCTTGTAATCCGAAGAACCCTTCGAGTCGGAGGAAGCCTTTTCATCCGGTGCAGCGCCGCAACCGGCAAGCAAAAGAGCGGAAATGCCGAGAACAGAGCCTGCAGCGGCAAAACGTGAGCGAGTAGCCATGTGAGCTATCCCTTCGTAAGTTCAGACGAGCCCAGCAACCCCGCAACGCTAGGCATCGAGGCGCTGAACAGAATGTGGTGTGCTAGACACTAGGTGATACAGAATATGATACTGGCTCACGAGCAGGAATGAAGACATGCAACGCACTGGGTTACCCGACGGTAACTGACTCGTCTGTCGCATTAGCTGTAATTGCTCACCGAACGGAACTGCTCGGCGGAGAGTTTTGCCATGTCCCAACGGATAGAGCGCAACGCGGCGGTCGCCATCACCTGCACCCCATAACCAATCGCACGTTCGTCTGGATCGTAATCCCCCTGATGCAGATCGTAGGTCGGCCCTCCCGGAGTGCGGGTGCCCAGGCGGATCATCGTTCCCGGAACTTCCTGTAGCATCCAGGCGAAATCCTCGCCGCCCATGGACTGCTCCACCAGCACCACCGCGTCCTCCCCCAGTTCCTGGCGGGCGGCGTTTTCAAGAATCGTCGTCTCGTGTTCGGTGTTCACCACCGGGGGCACCCCGCGGATGTGCTCGACGTGCACATCCACCCCATAGGGGGCCGCGACCTGTTCGATCACCTCGTCCAGGATTTCCCCGGCGCGATACCAGGCCTCGGCGTCCAGACAGCGCATCGTGCCCGCCATGAACCCCTCGGAGGGAATCGCGTTCGGGGCCACGCCCGCCTCGATCTGCCCCCAGGCCACCAGCACACCCGAGCGGATGTCCATGCGGCGGGAAAGCACCGCGGGAACGTTAATGGCGATCTGGCTCATCGCGTAGATCAGGTCTTCGGTCAGGTGCGGACGAGAGGTGTGCCCGCCGTGGCCGGTCAAATGCACCTTGATGGTGTCGGAGGCAGAGGTGATGGCACCGATGCGGGTGCCGATCTTCCCGACGTCCACCTTAGGCTCGCAGTGCAACGCGAAAGCGCGCGGAATGCCCTGCAAGCCCCCTGCCGCGATCACTTGCACGGCACCGCCGGGCAATTGCTCCTCGGCGGGCTGGAAGATCACCCGCACCTTCCGCGGCAACGGGTGCTCCTCATGGAGCCGATGCAATGCGATCGCCACCCCAAGCATCACCGTCTGATGAATATCGTGGCCGCAAGCGTGCATCATACCCGGACGCTCCGAGGCGAAAGATAGGCCCGTCTGCTCGAGAATCGGCAACGCATCGATATCGGCACGAAGAGCCACCGAATGGCTCCCCTGCCCGATGTCTACATAGCAACCGGTGCCCTCGAAACGTTGCGGGGAAAGCCCCTCGGCGGTGAGTCGCTCAACAATACGGTCCGTGGTCTGATGCTCCTGAAAGCTCAGCTCGGGGTGCTGATGCACTCGGCGTCGAAAGTCGATGAGCTCGGGCACGAGATCCGTGATGCGCGGTCCAATCACCGGGCCCGCTTGATCCAGCAGTGTTGCTACAGAAAAATGCGCCATGAGCCGTCCACGTATCTCGTCGTCCAGGGTTATCTGGCTCCACAGTATATCGAGTTGGCTTCGGCCAACGCCGCGTCGGCGAAATGCGACTTCATCGTTTCTTTATGACGGAATATGACGCAGGCCCGCGCATCGACGTCGATGCGCGGGCCTGGTGCGTGAACGACGGTGGCCGTGCTTAGAAAGCGCGGGCCACGATAGCCTGCTTCACCTCGGCGATAGCCTTCGTGATCTCAATACCACGGGGGCAAGCGTCGGTGCAGTTGAAGGTGGTGCGGCAACGCCACACGCCTTCCTTATCGTTGAGGATCTCCAGACGCATGTCACCGGCGTCATCACGAGAATCGAAGATGAAGCGGTGAGCGTTGACGATCGCGGCGGGGCCGAAGTACTGGCCGTCTGTCCAGAAAACCGGGCACGACGAGGTACACGCAGCGCAGAGGATGCACTTGGTGGTGTCGTCGAAGATCGCGCGGTCTTCAGCGGACTGGATACGCTCGCGCTCGGGCTCATTGGTGTCGTTGATCAAGAAGGGCATGATCTCACGGTAGGACTGGAAGAAGGGTTCCATGTCTACGATGAGGTCCTTTTCGCAGGGCAAGCCCTTGATCGGCTCAATGGTCAGCGGCTTGGTCAGGTCAAGATCCTTCAGCAGGGTCTTGCAGGCCAGGCGGTTGCGGCCGTTGATGCGCATGGCGTCTGAACCACAGATACCGTGGGCGCACGAACGACGGAACGAGAGCGAGCCGTCGATCTCCCACTTAATCTTGTGGAGGGCGTCCAGCACACGGTCGGTGCCGAACATGGTGACCTTGAATTCGTCCCAGTGAGCCTCGGGCGAGATCTCGGGATCGTAACGGCGCACCTGAACGGTCACGTCGAAGGACTTGATGCCCTCGCCACCGCCCTGCTCTGATGCCAGAGAAACCTTGGATTCGGGTTCGCGTGCTTCAAAATCTGCCATTTTAGTACTTACGCTCCATCGGTTCGTAGCGGGTGAAGACGACGGGCTTGGTGTCGAAGCGGAGGCCGGCGATGCCCTCCATCTCTGCCTCGGCATCCTGGTAGACCATCGAGTGCTTCATAAAGTTCTCGTCGTCGCGGTTCGGGAAGTCTTCGCGGAAGTGACCGCCGCGCGACTCCTGGCGGTGCAACGCCGCCACCGACATCACCTTGGCCAGCTCGAGGAGGAAGCCCAGCTCCACGGCCTCCAGCAGGTCGAGGTTGAAGCGCTTGCCCTTATCCTGAACCGAGATGTTCTTGTAGCGCTCTTCGAACTCAGCGATCTTGTTCAGCGCGTTGTGGATGGTGTCTGCGGTACGGAACACCTGCATGTCGGCGTCCATGACGTCCTGCAGTTCCTTGCGGATCGCGCCGACCTTCTCGGTGCCGTTGCCGTCACGCAGGGTGTTGAGCAACTCGAGGGTGCGGTCCGCGGCGTCCTCGGGAATGGGCAGGAAGTCTGCGTTGGCAGCGTGCTTCGCGGCGGTAATACCGGCGCGCTTACCGAACACGTTGATGTCCAGCAGCGAGTTGGTGCCCAGACGGTTCGAACCGTGCACCGACACGCAAGCTACCTCACCGGCTGCGTAGAGACCGGGGATGGTCTCCTCCGAGTTCGCGTAGACTTCGGCGTCGATGTTGGTGGGGATGCCGCCCATGGCGTAGTGCGCGGTCGGGAAGACCGGCACGGGCTCGGTGTAGGGCTCCACGCCCAGGTAGGTACGGGCGAACTCGGTGATGTCCGGAAGCTTCGCGTCGATGTGCGCGGGCTCCAGGTGAGTCAGGTCGAGCAGCACGTAATCCTTGTTCGGACCGCAACCGCGGCCCTCGCGCACTTCGTTGGCCATCGAGCGGGCCACGATATCGCGGGGTGCGAGATCCTTAATGGTCGGTGCGTAACGCTCCATGAAGCGCTCACCCTCGGAGTTACGGAGAATACCGCCCTCACCACGGGCCGCCTCAGAGACCAGAATGCCCAGACCAGCCAGACCGGTCGGGTGGAACTGCACGAACTCCATGTCTTCCAACGGGATGCCGTTGCGCAGTGCGATGGCCATGCCGTCACCGGTGAGGGTGTGTGCGTTCGAGGTGGTCTTGAAGATCTTGCCACAACCGCCGGAAGCGAAGATCACGGACTTCGCCTGGAAGACGTGGACGTCGCCAGTGGCCAGATCGTAGGTCACCACGCCGGCCGGGCGGCGCTTGCCGTTTTCGTCTTCGACCATGACCAGGTCGAGCACGTAGTACTCGTTGTAGAACTCCACGTTGTGCTTCACGCAGTTCTGGTACAGGGTCTGGAGAATCATGTGGCCGGTGCGGTCTGCTGCGTAGCATGCACGGCGCACGGGCGCCTTACCGTGGTCGCGGGTGTGGCCACCAAAACGACGCTGGTCGATGCGACCCTCGGGGGTGCGGTTGAAGGGCAGACCCATCTTTTCCAGGTCGAGCACGGCGTCGATGGCCTCCTTGGCCATGACCTCTGCGGCATCCTGGTCAACCAGGTAGTCGCCACCCTTAATGGTGTCGAAGGTGTGCCACTCCCAGTTGTCTTCTTCGACGTTGGCCAGGGCTGCACACATACCGCCCTGGGCGGCACCGGTGTGAGAACGGGTGGGGTAAAGCTTGGTCAGCACTGCGGTGCGAACGCGCTGGCCGGCTTCAATTGCCGCGCGCATGCCAGCGCCACCGGCGCCGACGATAACTACATCGTACTTATGTACCTGCATCTGTTAATGCTCTCTTCTCAGTTCTAAAGTGTCGCTGTTACGGTGCGGGGCAGAAAGAAGGCACCAGGTCTGCCGGGGCGTTGGCCGGGCAGGGGTCGAAGGTGAAGATCACCAGGGTGCCCACCAGTAAGATGAAGGCCGATGCCAGGTACAGGATGGTCTTCAGTGCAACGCGGGTGCGATCCTTTTCGGCGTAATCCATGATGATGGTGCGGATGCCGTTGGTGCCGTGCAGCATGGCCAGCCACAACAACAGCAGATCCCAGACCTGCCAGAACGGGTTAGCCAGTTTGCCGCCCACAAAACCGAAATCGATAGCGTGAACGCCGTGCGGCTGCATCAGGTTGGTGAAGAGGTGACCGAAGATCAGCACTACCAAGATGACGCCGGAGATGCGCATGAACAGCCACGCGTACATCTCGGAGTTGTTGCGCTTCGAGGACGAGCGGTTGTACTTGACACCGTTGACGGTGGTGTCCTTGCTGCGAGGAGCAGAAATACGAGCTTTAAGCGGGGTAGCCATGATGGATTAGCCTCCGAAGACGTTCATGAGGTGGCGAATGAGGAAGGGGATCATAACCAAAACCCAGAGCACCAGAACGCCCCAGAGCATGGTCTTGTGGTGGCGTGCGCCGTCCTTCCAGAAGTCCACGAGGATAATGCGGATGCCGTTGAAAGCGTGGTAAACGATCGCGGCCACGAGTACGGCCTCGCCCAGACCCATGATGGGGTTCTTGTACACTTCCATGATTGCGTTGTACGCCTCAGGCGACACACGCACCATTGCGGTGTCGAGAACGTGTACGAGCAAGAAGAAGAAAATGGAAATACCTGTGATGCGATGTGCAACCCATGACCACATGCCTTCACGACCGCGGTACAGGGTGCCACGAGAATTATTCGGCACTGAATGACCTCCCGAAGGCTGTAAGAATGTGCGCGCGTCAAGTAGGCGTGGAGGCAACACTCAGACAGCTAATTTAGTGTTCTACTTAACGACATGAGAGTACCAGGTATAACTGACCTGAACTAACTTAGCGACGGCCTGTTTGCAAATGTGAACGAATAATTTGAGAATCGCCTCAAAAAGTGAGATTTTTTACCGAGCTTCGGCTCGCTCGGCGGCACTTCGAAGTCAAAATCTAGGTATCCTTTTGACCTGATGAAAACACCTCAAGAACGGTTCTACCCAGTGATCCCGGCCGGCGGAGTTGGCTCCCGCCTCTGGCCGCTTTCCCGGGCGGCCGCCCCCAAATTTCTACTCGACCTCACCGGCGACGGGTTGTCGCTGTTGCGTCAGACATACGAGCGATTAGCTCCCCTGTCTTCTGGGCCGGTCATGGTGGTGACCGGTGAATCGCACGCCAATGCAGTGACCCAGCAGATCCCCGAGCTACGCGGTGCAGACCTCGTTCTCGAGCCTTCACCGCGCGATTCGGCCGCAGCCATCGCGCTGGCCTGCGCCATTATCCGCTCCCGCGACGAAGACGCGATCGTCGGCTCCTTCGCCGCCGACCACGTCATTAACCCGGTCGAGCAGTTCCACACCGTGGTGCGTGAGGCCATCGAGACCGCCGCCACCGGCAAGATCGTGACCATCGGCATCGAGCCGACCGAGCCGTCCACCGCCTTTGGGTACATCCGCGCGCCCAAGCCCCTGGACGTCCCCGGCGCCCCCTCGGCGCAAGAGGTGGATTCGTTCGTCGAAAAGCCAGACGCCGCCACCGCCGCCGAATACCTGGCCTCGGGTAATTACACCTGGAACGCCGGCATGTTCGTTGCCCCGGCCTCGCTGATGCTCGAGCATCTCCGCCGCACCGAGCCCGAGTTGCACGACGGCGTCCTCAAGATCGCCGCCGCGTGGGACACCCCCGAGAGGGAGTCCGTCATGGAACAAACCTGGCCCACGCTGACCAAGACCGCCATCGACTACGCCGTGGCAGAACCTGCTGCGGCCGCCGGTGACGTGGCGATGGTGCCCGGTTCGTTTGATTGGGACGACGTCGGAGACTTCGACGCCGTAGCACGCCTCAACCAGGAGAAAACCGGGGAAGACCTGACCATCCTCGGCGAAAAATCAGAGGTGATCGCCCGCGATACCACCGGTATCATCGCGGCTAACGCCGGTCGCCGGGTGGTCGTGATCGGCATGGACGACGTGGTGGTCGTCGACACCGAGGACGCCCTGTTGGTGACCTCCCGTAAAGATGCCCAGCGCGTTAAGGAGGCCGTGGCGCAGCTGAAGAAACACGGTGGCACCAAACTCCTCTAAAGCGGTGGAGGCGGGGAACGCCTGGGTAGTGTCTACCGGCGAAGCGGTATTACCGCGTGATCCCACCACTGCCCCGACTCGTATTCAGACACCAGGAGCTGGTCCACTTCAAAGTGGACCAGCTCTTCTGGTATCTGCGCAAAATGCCGC
Organism: Rothia sp. LK2588; assembly: GCF_040946465.1. Lineage (NCBI taxonomy): Bacteria > Bacillati > Actinomycetota > Actinomycetes > Micrococcales > Micrococcaceae > Rothia > Rothia sp. LK2588. The sequence goes on from NZ_JAYWLS010000004.1 coordinate 289,053, forward strand.
AACGACTCGGCAAGTACCGGCGCCGGCAAGCGCATTCCCAGGGTCAAATGCGGGATGAAGGGAAAGGGCGAGGCACTGGGGCCCAGCACCTGGGCGCTCAGTTGGTTGAGCGAGTATAAATGCTGCGCACCGCGCGTCACCGGCAGGTAGGTCACGGGGCTCTCCGGTTCGAAGGACGCCGGCTCCCCCAGGCTGATCGCCACCGGGCCGTGGTCGGCCACACGCCGTTGCATAACCTCCAGCCGGGCGGCCAGGTGGGCAGGTTCGCGGCACACGTGCACCGTGATGTGCGCGTGGTGGTGCTGAGCCGGGGTATGCCGGGCTCGCCAGGAGGCGATCCGCTCCCCGAGCGCATCGGGCACGGGGGCCAACACGCTGAGGTAGCGGGCGCTACCGACAAGGGTGGGAGAACCGCCGTTGACCATCGTTGCTATCCGCTAGGCGGCGGGCATAAAGCCCACGTTGCGATAGACGTTGTTGACGGTCACCGAGGCGATCTCGCGAGCTCGGGTGGCCCCCAGCGCCAGCAGGCGGTCCAGCTCGGCAGGGTCGTCCAGCAGTTCCAGGGCGCGGTCGCGGATCGGGCCGAGGGTATCGGCGACCAGCTCGGCGAGGTCTACCTTCAGGTGGCCGTACATCTTGCCCTGGTAATCGGCGACGATGTCGTCAACAGGCTTACCCGAGACTGCCGAGTAAATGGAGAGCAGGTTAGAGACGCCCGGCTTGGTCTCGCGGTCGAAGCTGATCTCGGAGCCGTCGTCGGTAACCGCCGACTTGATCTTCTTTGCGGTCTTCTTCGGGTCGTCCAGCAACCAGATGATGCCCTTGTCGTTCTGCGCCGACTTGCTCATCTTGGAGGTGGGGTTCTGCAGGTCGTAGATCTTCGCGGTTTCTTTGAGGATCGTCGGTTCGGGCACCACGAAGGTCTCGCCGAAGCGGGAGTTGAACCGCTGGGCGAGGTTGCGGGTCAATTCGAGGTGCTGACGCTGGTCTTCACCCACGGGCACGACATTGGCCTGGTAGAGCAGGATGTCTGCGGCCATAAGAATCGGGTAGGTGAACAACCCCACCGAGGCGTTTTCGGCACCTGACTTGGCGGCCTTGTCTTTGAACTGGGTCATGCGCGAGGCCTCGCCGAAACCGGTAATGCAGTTCAGCACCCACGCCAGCTGGGCGTGTTCGGGCACCTGCGACTGCACGAACAGCGGGGTCTTCTCGGGATCCACGCCGCAGGCGATGTACTGTGCGGCGGTCTTGCGGGTGCGTTCCAGCATCAGGGCAGGATCCTGAGGAACGGTGATCGCGTGCATGTCCGGAATAAAGTACAGGCACTCGAACTCTGACTGCATGCCCACCCAGTTGTTGACCGCGCCGATGAAGTTGCCCAGGTGCATCGAATCGGCCGAGGGCTGCGCACCGGAGAAGGCGCGCGGGGCGCCGGTGGCGGCGTTGGGGATTGCGGGTGAGTTTTCTGGAGTAGTCATGGTGTCCTTAGTTTCTAAAACTGATAATCAACCACGAGCGGGGCGTGGTCGCTGAAGCGCTGGTCGTAGGTTTCGGCACGGTCAACCACCGCGGTCACTGCCTTCGCGGCGAGGGCAGGGGTGGCCATGTGGTAGTCGATGCGCCAACCGGCGTCGTTGTCGAAGGCCTTGCCGCGGTACGACCACCAGGTGTAGGGGCCAGGGACGTCGCCGGCGAGTTTGCGCGCCACGTCCACGTATCCGGTCTCGCCAAAGAATTTGTCGAAGTAGGCGCGTTCCTGCGGCAGGAACCCGGCGCGCTTCTGGTTGGCTTTCCAGTTCTTGATGTCCAGTTCGGTGTGGCCGACGTTGAGGTCGCCGACGATCAGCACGTGATCGGAGTGTTCGGCCAGTTCGGGCATGCGCACTAGCATGCGGTCGAGAAAACGATACTTATCCTCTTGCTTGGGAGTGTCGACTTCACCGGAGTGCACGTATGCGGAAACCACGGTCAGGGTTTCGCCATTGGGTAGCGTGATGTCGGCTTCGACCCAGCGGCCGGAGTCGGTGAAGTAGTCGTCACCTATGTGTGCGCGCTCGGCCACGTGGGCGCCTTCCAGTAGCTCGCCGTGGGAGTTAGGGGTGGTGCGGGTCGCGATCAGGACGCCGGCGCGTCCTTTGGCGGCGGCCTCGGCGTGGAGGATGTGCCACTGGCTCTCGTCCAACAGTTCGCGCACGATCTTGTCGGGGGCGCGCACCTCTTGCAGGCACAGCACGTCTACATCGCGGTTCTCCAGCCAGTTGGCCATGTCTTTGCGGTAGGCTGCGCGAATGCCGTTGACGTTCACGGATGCTACGCGCAGGGTGTTTTTCGCGCGGGTCATCTAGTGGCCTTTCTTCGCTTCTTTGATCATGCCCATGCCGTTTTGAGCGGTGGTGTTGATGGTGTCGAGGGCCCGATCAATCATGCCTTCGGCGTCTGCCGAGGGGTTGGCTCGTTCGTCGGCGATGACTTTGGACTGCACCAACACGATCTGAAAACTGTGAGAGAGTTTGTTGTCGAGCATCGAGTTCTGTTCGTCGCGCGCGGTTGAAGCGGCGAGCTCGAAGTTCTGTTGCGCGGCCTTGGCCTGCCGGTTAACCAAGTACGCCAGGTAGATGGCCACGCCCAGCCAGGCAAGAATCAACCCGGCGATGATCCAGCCCAAGACCGAGGCTTCGTTGCGCGCGGTGAGGATTGCAAAGATCAGCAGGATCACCAGGATCACCCCGCCGATCCCGGCGCCGATCATCGCCTGCTTATTGGTCTCTTGTCTGGTGGTTTCCGTGGCCGAAGATTGCATGGTTCCTATTATGCCAAAGTGGCGCGGGCTCACGTGACCGGCGGTGGGGTGCACGTAAGATAACCAGTATGAGTCAAGACACTTCCCCCGCCGCGCGAGGCCCCCGCTCGCGAACCATCGCGGCAGATGGTTTCGGTGGCTCACCCAAATACATGAATGTCGCCCGTTTCGTCTACGACCAGTTCGTGCTCCCCGGAGCGGCGCACGACCGGCTCCCCACCGAACGGGCCCTGCGCGAGCGATTTGGCGTCTCACGCGATACGGTGCGGCGTGCACTGGCGGCTCTGGAAAACCGTGGCCTGATCTACCACGTGCAGGGGTCGGGTACGTTTATCGCCGACGCCGCGGAAAGCGTCAGCGAACCCAAGCTCATTTCTTTTACCCGCGATATGGCCAGGCGCGGCCTCGATCCCTCGACTCGCACCCTGGCCTGCCACCAGGTGCAGGCCTCCGCCGAGGTCGCCGCGGACCTCGGTTTGGAGGAGTCCACCGCGGTGATCGAGATCGTGCGGTTGCGGCGAGCCGACGGCGAACCCATCGGCATCGAAACCGCATGGTTCCTACCCGAGGCCTTCGCCGAGGTGGCCCCGGAGTCCACCGCCACCCTAGAGAACCTGCTGAGCAAGAACGGTTTTGCCGTCACGCAGGCCCGGATGCGGGTCTCGGCGACCACGCTCTTCGGAGAGGACGCCGCCCGGTTGCAGGTGCCGACCGGCTCGGCGGCAATGGTGGTGGAAAGGGTCGGATATACAGCAAAGGGGCAGGCGGTCGAAACCACCCGCACCCTCTACCGGGCCGATCGCTACGATTTCGAGTTCTCACTCCATCGCTAGACCGGTTGATGTAATTATGCGCGCGCCGGTACCCCGACGCTCGGTTGGCTGAGGCTACGCGATTGTCTTAGGCAGCCCGCTCGGCGGCCTCTACCACGTTGACCAGCAACATCGCGCGAGTCATCGGACCCACACCGCCGGGGTTCGGTGAAACCCACGATGCCTTTTCGGCGGCCTCGGGGCTGATGTCACCGGTGAGCTTCTTCTTGCCGGTCTCGGGGTCTTCCACGCGTGAGACTCCAACGTCCAGCAGGATCGCGCCGTCCTTGACCATGTCTGCCTTCACGATGTGGGGCTGTCCTACGGCGGCAACCACCACGTCGGCGGCGCGGAGCGCGCCGGCGACGTCCTGAGTGCCGGTGTGCACCAGGGTCGGGGTCGCGTTGACGTTCTTGCGGGTCAACAACAGGCCCAGCGGACGCCCCACGGTCACACCGCGACCAAAGACGGCCACGGTCTTTCCGTTGAGATCCAGCCCGTGACGGGTGATCAGTTCGATCACGCCGTTGGGGGTGCAGGGTAGCGGGGAGTCCATCTCTCCGCCGGCGTTGAGCACGAGGCGACCGAGGTTGGTCGGGTGCAGGCCGTCGGCATCCTTATCGGGGTCGATCAACTCGAGAATGCGGTTAGTGTCGATGTGCTTGGGCAACGGAAGCTGCACGATGTAGGCGGTGCACGCCGGATCGTTGTTGAGCTTCTCGATCTCCGCTTCGAGCTCTTCCTGAGTGGTGGACTCGGGCAGATCAACGCGGATCGAGGCGATACCCACCTCGGCGCAGTCGCGGTGCTTGCCGCCGACGTAGGAGTGCGATGCCGGGTCGTCGCCCACGAGCACGGTTCCCAGACCGGGGGTGATGCCCTTCTCCTTCAGCGCGGCCACGCGCTCGGCTAACTCTGACTTAATCTGTGAGGCGGTTGCCTTACCGTCGAGAATCTGAGCCATTGTTTACCACTCCTCGATGCCGGAGTAGAGGGGGAACTTCGCGCAGATGGCCTCGGTGCGGGCACGCAGGGCCTCAACGTCGGCACCGGGCTTGAGGGCCTCGGCGATGATGTCCGCAACCTCGGTGAACGCCTCGGCGTCCAGACCGCGGGTGGCCAGCGCGGGGGTGCCGATGCGCAGGCCGGAGGTCACCATCGGCGGACGCGGGTCGTTGGGCACAGCGTTACGGTTGACGGTGATGCCCACCGAGTGCAGCAGGTCTTCGGCTTCGCGACCGTTGAGTTCAGCGTTGATGAGGTCGACGAGCACCAGGTGGACGTCGGTGCCGCCGGAGATCAGGCGGATGCCGGCGTCCTTGGCGTCTTGCTGGCTCAGGCGGTCGGCCAGGATGCGAGCGCCTTCGAGGGTGCGCTGCTGGCGATCCTTGAACTCATCGCTGGCGGCGATCTTGAAGGCGGTGGCCTTGGCGGCGATCACGTGCATGAGCGGGCCACCCTGCTGACCGGGGAATACCGCCGAGTCGATCTTCTTCTTCAGGTCCTCCACGCAGAGGATCAGGCCCGAGCGGGGGCCGCCGATGGTCTTGTGCACGGTCGAAGAGACCACGTGTGCGTGCGGGACCGGATTCGGATGCAGTCCGGCTGCGACCAGGCCAGCGAAGTGGGCCATGTCGACCCAGAGGTAGGCGCCGACTTCGTCCGCGATCTCGCGGAACTTGGCGAAGTCCAACTGACGGGTGTAGGCGGACCAGCCGGCGATGATGACCTTGGGCTTCTCCTTGAGGGCCAGCTCGCGCACCTCGTCCATGTCGACCTTGCCGGTCTCTTCGTTCACTCCGTAGGCGACGATGTTGTAGAGCTTGCCCGAGACGTTGAGCTTCATGCCGTGGGTCAGATGGCCGCCGTGCGCGAGGGAGAGACCCATCAGGGTATCGCCGGGCTGTAGCAGAGCCTGCATGACGGCGGTGTTAGCCTGCGCGCCGGAGTGGGGCTGAACGTTGGCATGCTCGGCGCCGAAGAGGCTCTTGACGCGGTCAATGGCCAGCTGTTCGACGACGTCCACGAACTCGCAACCGCCGTAGTAACGGCGACCGGGGTAGCCCTCGGCGTACTTATTGGTCAATACCGAACCTTGAGCCTCGAGTACGGAACGCGGAACGAAATTCTCGGAGGCAATCATCTCGAGAGTGTTCTGCTGACGTTCCTGCTCATTTCTGAGGGCTTCGGCGACCTCGGGGTCTACCTCATTCAGCGGCTTGTTCATTACCGAATCTGTGACGGTCATGCAACGGTCCTTTCGCTTGAGCGGTCTTGATGTCTTAGGGCTACTCCCTCGGCGCGATGCGCCCGCATCCCTACCAGTCTAAGTGAGTTGAGTCATGTCTGTATATCTTAGGGTGATCCTGACCCATTGCCGACGCCGATCCCCTTAATTGGAGGTGAATTACCGCCCCCAGAGCCAAAATGTTCAACATATGAAACAAATTCGTTTAGATGGTAAACAAAATTGGCCGAGTGATCTTTTTAACTACCCTCCGATGACGTGCCGAAACGCAGGCTGAAAAATTGAGAACTCATAGCTACCCAACAGCGACCGGCGGCCCTCGCTTGGTAGACTAGAGCGGGCTCGATGCACGGGGAAATGCATCGTACGTCTCACCAGAAGAGTTCACCGTTGCGGGTGAACCCACCATATTTTCGCGAAAGGGCACATCATGGGGAATGCTCAATCGCGTCGTGAAGCGCGTGAAGCACAGCGGAAGAAAAATAACCGTAAGTGGATCGCTCTCGGCGGCGCCGGAGTCATCTTGCTCAGTGGCGGAGCGCTGGCTTATCAGCTCTCCGGCAACGAAGCCTCACCCAACGACCCGCAGGCTATTCCTAGCTCGTGTGTGTCGACTCAGCGCGTGACCGTTGCTACCAACACGACCATGGCAGAGGTTCTCAAGAACATCCCTGTCAGCGCAGACGACTGCATCGCGTTGGCTATCTCCGATAACCACTCGGCCAACGACGTCGCCCACCAGATCACCGACGATAAAGCCGCGCCGAATCTTTGGATCCCGGACTCCTCCACCCGCGCCCAACTGGCGCTGGCGGGTAAGGCTAAGGTCATCACCAAAGATAAGTCGCTGGCGAAAACACCCGGCGTTGTTGTCAGCAAAGACGGCTCCACCACGTATAAGAACTGGAACGACGTGCTGGCCGCCAACACCGACGTCTCGATGGCAGACCCGAAGATTGATTCTGGCGCGTTCTTGGCCGTCATCAATGCCGCCGCCGAGACTTCCCAGGGCGCGGTGAACCAGCAAGTACTGACCGCCAATACCAGTTTGCGCGCCCAGACCATCGGCGTGGACGTGCCCGAAGACCTCTCCCCCACCGAACAGTTGGACGCGGTGGCGCAGGGCAAGATGAAGTCTGCGGTGGTATCTGAGGCCGACTTTGCCAAGTACATAAAGGACCACGGGGACTCGGGCCTGAAGGCACAGGTTCCCGGTTCGGCAACCAACGAGTTGGACTTCCCGATGTATCAGCCCGCCCAGGGCAACGAGGCGAACAACACCGTGGGTCAGGCCGCCGACAAGATCTCGGCCTACCTCAGCTCTGAAGAAGGCAAGAAGGCGCTGGCCGACGCCGGGCTGCGTACCGAAGACAATTCCGCACTCACCGACCACTCGGTGGGCCAGGTCAAGCCACTGGACTCCAAAGACCCGAAGGTCACCGCCGATACCTGGTCAGCTTACAAGTTGCAGTCCGCGCCGATGAACGCGCTCATCGCAATCGATTCATCCGGTTCGATGGGGTGGAAGCTGAATAGCGACGGCAAGACCCGCATGGATGTTACCAAGGAAGCCGTGGCCGCCGGTTCGCAACTCTTCCCGATTCGTGACTCGATGGGTCTGTGGGAGTTTGCCTACAACCTCGAAACCGTAGATGGTAAACCGCGCGATTACCGCGAAGTGGTGCCGATTCGTAGCTTCGGTGCCGAGTTGGACGGCCAGACCCAGCGCGAGGTCCTGCTGCAGCAGGGTGAGAGCATCACCCCGCATAAGGACTCGTACACGGGCCTGAACGACACCACGCTGGCGGCGTTCCGAAACATCAAGAAGAACTTCCAGAATGACTCGGCGAACGTCGTGGTGATCATGACCGACGGTGAAGATACAGACCCGAACGGAATCTCTACCGAGAAGCTCATCGAGACCATTCAGCGGGAGCAAGACCCCGAGAACCCGATTTACTTTGTGATGATCGGTATCTCGGAGGACGCCAATATGACCGCACTCGAGTCGTTGGCGACCCAGATCGGTGGCGAGGCCTTCCAGGCCAATAGCCCCGAGGATATCCAGAAGGTCTTCCAGGAGGCTTTGACTCAGCAGTCGAAGAAGGAGATGGCGGCAGGCCCCTCCGCCGGCTAGATCCCCCCTCCCTAAAACAACGGTGGCCGTCTCTGTAGCGAGACGGACACCGTTTGCTCTTAAGCCGCGGAGAGAGGGAGGCGTGAAGCTCCGTCTGGACTGACGAGCCCCCAGGGCGAGGAAGGAAGCAGGAGCGAACGCCTCCCTCCTCGCGGTATTACTGCTCAGCGGATAGGTTGGTTAGTGGAAGAAGTGACGGGATGAAGGGCGGGATTCCGAGCGAGCGAGGAAACAAATCCCGCCCGGAATCGGCGCCCGTCCCTCCGTTATTTAGTGGAAGAAGTGACGGGCGCCGGTAGTGTACATCGTCACCCCAGCAGCCTTCGCGGCCTCAATGACTTCTTCGTCGCGGATCGATCCACCGGGTTGCACGACTGCGCGCACACCGGCGTCCAGCAAAACCTGCAGGCCGTCGGCGAAGGGGAAGAACGCGTCGGACGCCGCCACCGCACCGCGTGCGCGCTCGGCGCCGTCGGCCAGGGTGTTGGCGCGCTCGACGGAGAGCTTGCAGGAGTCCACGCGGTTGACCTGGCCCATGCCGATACCCACGGCGGCGCCGTTGTCGGCCAGCAAGATGCCGTTGGACTTGGCCGCGCGCAGAGCACGCCAGGCGAAGTTCAGGTCTGCCAGGGTCTTCTCGTCGGCCGGTTCGCCGGCAACGAGGGTCCAGTTGGCGGGGTCGTCGCCTTCGGCCTGCAGGCGATCGGCCTCTTGGAAGAGCGCGCCGCCGGAGACCGCGCGGTATTCCAGGGCCTCCCGCTCGAAGCCTTCGGGCAGCACCAGGATGCGCAGGTTCTTCTTGCTCTGCAGGATCTCCAGCGCTTCGTCCGAGTAGGAGGGCGCGATGATGACCTCGGTGAAGATGCCCTTGACGGTCTGAGCCATGCCGGCGGTGACCTTGCGGTTGGCGGCGATCACTCCACCGTAGGCCGAGAGCGGATCGCAGGCGTGGGCCTTAGCGTGGGCGTCGGCGATCGGATCTTCCGCGCCTTCGCTGGCCACGGCGATGCCGCAGGGATTGTTGTGCTTAATGATCGCCACGGCGGGAGCGTCGAAGTCGTACGCGGCGCGCAGGGCGGCGTCGCCGTCGACGTAGTTGTTGTAGCTCATGGCCTTACCGCCGAGCTGTTCCGCCTGGGCGATGCCGGGCTTGGCAGCCGGGTCGACGTAGAGCGCGCCCTTCTGATGCGGGTTTTCGCCGTAGCGCAGCGACTCGGAACGCTCGAACGAGAGACCGGCGAAGGGCGGCCAGTAGTTTGCGTCTTCATCGGTCTCGAACTGCGCGGCGGTCCAGGTGGCCACGGCGGTGTCGTAAGCGGCGGTGTGCGCGAACGCGCCCGAGGCCAGGCGGCGGCGCTCAGCGAGGGTGAAGCCACCCTCCTTCGCGGCGCGAACCACGTCGTCGTAGCGGGCTGGGTCAACAACGACGGCCACGGCATCGTGGTTCTTGGCGGCGGCGCGCACCATGGAAGGGCCGCCGATGTCGATCTTCTCGATGATGGCATCTTGATCCGCGCCGGAGGCGACGGTGTCGACGAACGGGTAGAGGTTCACAACCACCAGGTCGAAGGGCTCGATGTCCATTTCGTTCAGGGTGTCGATGTGTTCCTGCTTGCGGCGGTCGGCGAGAATGCCGGCGTGCACGCGCGGGTGCAGGGTCTTCACGCGGCCCTCCAGACACTCGGGGAACCCGGTGATGTCGGAAACTTCGGTGACGGGCACTCCGGCCTCAGCGATCTTGGACGCCGTCGAGCCGGTGGAGACGATGGACACTCCGGCCTCGTGGAGGCCGCGCGCCAGATCTTCCAGGCCGGTCTTGTCGAAGACGGAAATCAGTGCGCGCTTGACGGGCACGCGGTCGAGCTCAATGAGACTCACAAATACTCCCATGTCTTTCGCCCGCATGAGCTGCGGGCTGGTGGATGGATTCATCGGTTGGTTGAGTCGGTTTGAGCCCCGACCCGCAGGCTTCGAACCGAAGTGGTTCTAAATCTTGGGGCCGTTAGTTGCTCGGTTGCGGCAACTGGGCGATGGTCTGCACCAGGAGCTGGCGCTCTTCGACCTTGATTCGTTCATGGAGCGACTCCTCGGTGTCTCCCTCGAGAACCGGGACTGCGGCTTGGGCCAGGATCGGGCCGGTGTCGACGCCCGAATCCACGAAGTGAACGGTCAGGCCGGTGATTTTCACGCCGTGCGCCAGAGCATCGCGCACCCCGTGGGCACCAGGGAACGATGGTAACAGCGCCGGATGGGTGTTGACGATGCGGTTCGCGAAGCGTGCCACGAGCGCGGCGTCGACGATGCGCATGAACCCGGCGAAGACGATGTAATCGGGGTCGTATTCGGCGATTTTCGCTTCGAGCACCCGGTTCCAGATTTCGCGGTCGGGGTGGTCACCCGGTGCGACGATAAAGGTTTCGATGCCGGCCGCCTGGGCTCGTTCGATCCCGGTGCAGGGTTTGTCGGCTCCTACTGCAGCGATCTCGACGTTCAGTTGCCCCTCGGCGACGGCGTCCATGATGGATTGCAGGTTCGTTCCCGATCCGGAAACCATGACTACTATGCGCATAGAAAGAGTTTAGCGTACCCTCACCGGGGTCTTCCCGCGCAGTCTTGGCCGCTACCCCGGTTGTCTTTCGGTCGCACGGTAGAGGGGGCGGTATCCTGGGGAGTATGCCCCTTCAGACCTCTCAGCCACCGAGCACCCAGCAACTTTCCGACCGCGAGATCGAGCGTCAGCGCACCAGTCTGCGCCTATTTAATCGCGGTTTCATGGCGGCGGCCCTGGTGGGCTTCCTTCTGCTCAGCTATGCGGGTTGGTTTATCGCGGCCGCGCTGGTGTTTCTGTTGATCGCCATCGTCTGCGGGATCGTGGCGCTGGTCAAGATGGCCAAGATTCGCGCCACCGCGGCGGATTTCACCCTGACCGCGCTGTTGCTGGTTAGTTGCTTCTTCATGGCATTCAGCGCCGTGGTGCAGTTGATTTTCATCGAGCAGACCAACGAGTACGCGCGGTGCACCAATTCGGCATTGACGATCTCCCGGCAGGCTCAGTGCCAGAAACAGCTGGAAGATTCGATGCTGGGCACCCTGCTGGGCAAATAATCCACCGGTTGCCCGCCTGAGCGCTTAGTCGCGCGGACGCCGCGACTTAGGACGTTTGATCACGCGCCCGCGGCTGAGTTTCGGCTTCACGGGGTCGTCCTCGCGAACCGGTTCAGCACTCTCCGACGCCGCGGGAGCATCCTGGTCTCGGTTCTGCGCTGTGGGTTGCGGCTCTGTGGGTTGCGGCTCTGCGGGGGCCGGTTCTGCAGGAATACCCAGCGGGATGACCTTGGCGGAGCCGGGTGCGGTGTCTTCTGCCGCGGTCTGTGCCGGGACGTTGCGCGCGGCACCGCCCTTGACGGCAACGGCCTGACCAGAAGCATCCTGATTTGCGAGGTCTCGCTCGGCGGACGGTTCGTCCTCCTCGGGCACGAAGACCTCCTCGGCACGTTCACCGGTTTTCCGCCGGCCGGTGCGGCGGGCGGCCTTCGCCTCGGCGCGACGCTGCTTCTTTTCCGCCCGGCGCGATCCGCGCGAGCTCTCAGCGAAGCGTTCCAACTCGTCGCTATCGTTCTTCTCCAGCAAGGGCGCCAAGGCCGATCCGAGCACCACACCCAGGGCAACCGTCGCGGCCGTCATCAGCGCGAAGAACAGCGGGTGCGGGCCGATGTCGGTGAAGCGGCCCAGACCCAGGGAGCCGTGGGCGAACCAACCCAGCGCGGCAGTGAACAGGCCGGTGAGCAAGCCGATGAGAACGGCCAGACCAAGAGTGGACAACAGCCAGGAAAGCGGACGGAACTTCAGCTTCAACGAAACCCAGTCGTCGAAGTGGTTCTCGCCGGCCCGGAAGAACCACCAACCGGCCAGCATGCCGGCCAGTACCGGCGCCAACAACAGCAACAGCGACCACGGGGCCGCCAGGTGCGGGATAGCCCCCAGAACCGGCAGCGAGGGGAGCATCCCCAAGTTGGTGCCACCCAGGTTCGCCGAGGTGCCCTCGCCGAACGAGAATCCCGCGCCGGTGCTCAGTGCCATGGCCCACACCACGAGGTTAGGAATGTACCCCAGTTGCAACAGGGTCACGGCGGTATCGCCGATAGCCCCGGCATGAAGTTGTTGGAACAGGGCCACGATATTGCCCCAGTGCACAAAGATCGAGACCGCGGCCAACAGTGCGCCCAGACCGATCAAGGCCACGAACGCCACCACTGCCGAACGGATCACCGCCCAGGCGTAGGAGCCCGCCCAGCGCGAGTACTGGCTGAACCCTGCCACCCACGTTGCAGCGTCCACACCGATCATGCGCGCCAGCGAGCGCGATTCGTACCAGCCTCCGCCGATCACACCGAGCAACACCACCCACAGCGGAATGATGGCCGCCAAAACGGGGTTCGTGATGCTGTAGACACCCGGGAGCAGGAGGCTGACCAGCACCGAGAACACGCTGTAGGCCAGCGCCCCAGCAAGGGTGGGCACCCAGAACTGCCCTTCGTAGGAGGCCTGTGCCAGCCGACGACCCGAGCGGAAGCACAACCCCAGCGGGATGAGCGTCAGCCCCAGAGGGATCAGACTCATCGTGCCGGAGATCGCGGCGAACTGACCGTGGTTGGGAATCTGCAAATGCAACGGCACACCGTGGATCAGCTGCCAAATCTGCCCCGAAAGCGTGACCACCGAAAACGCGTCGCGGTTGTCGAAGCCGTTGGCTCCCCAGACCGCCAGCAGAAGCACCGCCACCGCCACTAACGAGAAGGCCGCGGCAAGCGCTAACTCAAGGGCCCCCTGCATCCACAGGGGCATGGGAAGCCCCCGCATGGCGGGGCGGGACGCTGGGTTTTTGGTGGTGGTTTTCATCGCCTTTTATCTTGTCACATAGACTGGTGAACATGTCGAACCAGCTCAGCAATTCGTACGTACTGATCACCGGCGCATCGTCGGGTATCGGAGCGGAATTCGCCCGCGCATACGCCAGCGAGGGCTACTCCCTGGTGCTCACCGCTCGCCGCGAGCAGGCCCTGGCCGCCGTGGCCGACGAGGTGCGTTCCCGCTATGGTGTGCAGGCCGAGATTCTGCTGGCCGACCTCGGTCGGCAGGAGGACGTTCAGAAGGTGGTCGAGCGCTTGCGTTCGCAGGACGCACCGGTGGAGGTTCTGATCAATAACGCCGGTTTCGGTTTGGGGTCGTCGTTCCATCAGGCCACCACGCAGAAACACCTGCATCAGGTAGATATCTTGGCGCGCGTACCGTTGCAGCTGATGCACACCGCGATCGAGACGATGCTACCGCGCCGCCGCGGCAAGATTATCAACGTGGCTTCGGTGGCCGCGTTCACCCCCGGGGGTACCTACTCGGCGGTCAAGCGCTTCTTGGTGTCGTTAAGTCAGTCGGCCAACGCGCAATACAGCAAAGACGGCCTGCTCATCACGGCGGTCTGCCCCGGGTTGACCCGGTCGGATTTCCATCAGAACATGGGCCAGAGCGAGCCCAACCTGCCGCGGTTCTTCTGGCTGAGCCCCGAGAAGGTGGTCGCAGACGCGATCGCGGCCAACAACGATGGACGCGCCGTCTGCGTTCCCTCGGCACCCTACAAGGTGCTGGTTGCGCTCTCGCGGATCTTGCCCAGCAAGGTGAGCGCGCGGGCGATTCAGAGCACGCGCGACTACTAGTCGTCGAGGAACGGGTTGGTGGCCGCCACGCCCCAGCTCCGGTAGACCTCCGCTTTGGCGGAGATGATCTCGAGATCGTGGATGATCGCGGTGGCCGAGATGAGCCCCTCGAGGGCTGCGGTGGCCACCGGGGCGGTGGTCTCAGAGCCCACCGCGTGCAGGCCGCGTTCGGCATGGCGACCGGCCCATTGCAGGGAGATCTCCGGGGTGATCTCGAGAACGTGGGCGCCGAAGCGCGCGAGCAACTCCCCCAGCCACCGCTCGGTGGAGGGGTATGGGTAGAGTCCCTTGAGTTCCCCAAGGCTGAGCACCGAAATATAGAGCACCTTATAGGAGCGGCGGCGCAGAAAAGCTATGACCTTGCGATCGGGCTCTGCCTTGCGTATCTCTGCAAGAACGTCTGAATCCAGAAGGAGTCCGGCGCTGGGATTCATGCGGCTTTAAGCACTCCATGCTGTGCTGCGGGAATGCCATCGGGGTTAGGCGTAAGGAGGAAGTTCAGAAACTCCGACCGCTCGTGAGAGATCCGAGAGTAATCGTGAATGCTGATCGCGGAGAAACCTCCACGAACCGGAACTGAGGCATCAGAGATACGACGCTGGATATTTTCGTGGGGGCGAGCCGGTGTAGTCATGGCGACCGTGCGCGTGCGCGCATTCCTTTCGAAGTGCTCTTGTCTGTACCAGCCTGCGTTGGTAACGAAACGCGTTAGCAACGCGAATACAGACCGCTTCGTCATCCGAGCCACCCGTGAACATGGGGTTGGCGTTCAACCAAGTCGGAGCTTGACAGTTGAATCTCTTGAAGCTGATTCCCAGATTAGCGCACGTGTGCCACGTTGAAAAGTGGCGTCTCAAAATTTTTTTAATGTGATCTACGGCAAATCCTTGCCCCCATTTCGGGTGAAATTCTTACATTATGTCACCTTAAGTTCCGCGCCAACATTCCCCGTCTGACATGGGCAGACTGTGTTTCAATTAGAGACATCACTCATGGAGGGGGCCAGATTGTCGCGCATAGGAATACGCAAAATCATCGCTACCTGCGCTGTCACTGCCCTCGGGCTCAGTGTGGCCGCGTGTGGCAACCAGACCACCACGGCAGAGACCGATCAGGCCAACACTTCACCCCACAGCACCGATCTCACCGAGGTTCTACCTAGCCAGCAACAGATCCGTTCCACTGAACCGTTTGCTTATCTCATGGCGGATCCTTCAGTGCAAGATTTCACCGCCGACGGCTGGGCGACGTCCCCGGGTAGAACCGCCGCCACCCTCGAAGCGGAGGCCTCCCCCGACCCCACCCTGGCCGAGCAGGTCAATCAGCAGTGTGGTGCCTACGAGGAGGTGGCGCTGGGCCTCATTTCCACGCCGAACGCGCCCTTCACCTTCGAAGACGGCAAGCGCCGCCGCATCAACCTCGGTCAGGCCGGCATCAACCAGATCACCGGGTACAACAGCGTGGTACGCACGGACAGCGCCCAGGCGGCCGAGGATCTGCTCGAGAAGTTTTCCAACAACACGACCGAGTGTGCCAACGCGCTCAACAGCTACTACCCCACCAAACAGGGTCGCTTCGATCTACGCCCGACCACGGTCGACCATAAGTCTGGCGTGGTCACCCTGCGCGGCATGTATAACGGCGATCTCATCTTGGTCAGCCTCGCCCAGCACGGGCAATACCTGGTCAGCACCTGGTTCCGCGCGCTCGACCCCCAGGGCGTGAGCCTCATGGACGAAGCCGGGCACGTCATCGAATCCCTCACCTTGGACAACTTACAGCGACTGAACTAACCCGTTACCCCGCCCGCCGTAGCGCCTCTCGGGTACGCTGGTTAAGTTAACGTTTCGTCTACGGAAGAGGACGTCCGTGGCTAGTTCGTCGGCATTTCCAGACATCCCCGTGACCGCCGCCGAGATTATTCGGCAGGTGGGCCACGCCGCCTATTCGCGCGGCCAGAAATACATGCGTGCTGGCAACGTGGCTCGCTACACCTTCGACCCCGATACCCGCACGTTGACCGGCGAGGTCAACGGTTCCGCGGTGGCTCCTTACTCGGTCACCGTTCGTTTTCCTGCGCAGAAGACCGCGGGTTCGCTGGTTTTCTCTGCCCAGTGCACCTGCCCCGTGCGCACCGACTGTAAGCACGCGGTGGCGCTCATGCTCACCGCGATCGATCGGGCCACGAAGGTCCGCAAGGCGCTCACCGCCTCCTCAGATACGTGGCGGTCTTCGGTCGCCGACCCCACTCCCCGCATGGGCGAGTCCATGCGCGAGAAGACCGGCGGGTTAGATGCCCTCCCCGAGGACCTGCAGAACAAGCTGGCCGACTTCGGCGTCTATGCCGCCTCGAAACTGGCAGACAACACCTCCGGCACCGACACAGAGACTCAACCAGGCGCCCGCCTGCCCGAGTGGCGCAGGCGGCTCTCACACGTGCTCGCGGCGCGCCCAGAATTCGGTGACGACTCCGCCCAACGGGTCTCCGGCGCGCTCGATCTGCGGTTGCATGTGGGCAGCAAGTACGCCATCGGCCAGTCCTCCGCCGGTTTGCCGCAGGTGCAGGTGCAGGCCCGGCCGATGATGCTGGGTGCGCGCGGAACCTGGATCAAAGGCGGGTTGAGCTGGGAAGACTTTCAACGCGACCTCATCCGTGGCCACCTGAAACACAGCGTCTACCCCGAACACGAACGCTGGTTCGCCGAGTTCTATTCGGTGGTGCGGCCGTGGCAGTCGGCCTACACCTCGCACCGCGATTGGGTCTCGCTGAGCGCGGTGAACTCCTCGTTGCTTTGGCAGGTTTTGGCGCGGGCGCAGGAGATCGACCTGCCCTTCCTCATCGACGGCCAACAGGTCACCGCCGCGATGGCCCCGGCCACCGGCGTGCAGGTGCGGGTGGAAGAGATCGCCGAGCGCGGCCTCACCGACGCCGACCGCCTGGCACTCACCCCGATTCTCAGCTGGGATGACTTCAGCATCGAGACGGCGAACTGCCACAAGCTGGGTGACCCGCGCTCCGGATTTCTGGCGTTGGGCGGGCGCGCGCAAGCCGAGTACGTGGGTGCGGCACAGACCGCAAAATGGTCGGCCACCCGCGCCGCGGCCCTGGGTGATGACCGCGCCGAAGACGCTACCGGGCGGGGCGGGGCGCGTCCGGACTGGTTGCCGTCCGATTGCGACCTGCTCTTTGTGCCCCTGGCCGACCCGCTGGACCCGATGGCCGAATCGCTGGCGAGCACCGGCTCGATCGAGGTGCCCGCCGCCGACCGTGAACCCTTCCTGCGCGAGTTCTACCCGCGGTTGGCGCGAACGCTCACGCTCCACACCGACGAGGCCGGGCCCACGCTGCCGCAGGTGGCCACCCCCGAGCTGGTGTTGAGCGTTCAGTTCGACGAGAACGAACCGCATTCGGCGGCCACTAGCTGGCACTGGGAGTACCCGACCGACCCGCTGAACCCCGACGGCGAGCGCGCCTCGTTGCCCGCGCTGGGATACCCCGGCGAAGACCACGCCGAGACCCGCGATACCAAGTTCGAGTATCGCGTGCTCAAGCAGGTCAAGGCGGTGCGCCCGGTGGTGCCCTTTACCCGTCACCGCACCGAGGGCTGGGCCACGCGGACGCTGGTGGAAGACACCCTGCCCCGCTACGAAGCCATCGACGGGGTGCGGGTCGATACGCACGGCCCGGTGCCCGAGTTCAAAGAATTGGAAGAGGCCCCCGAGATCACGGTGTCGGTGGAGTCCACCGGGGACCGCGACTGGTTTGGGCTGGGGATCGCGATCAAGGCCGGCGAATGGTATGTGCCGTTCGCAAAAATTTTCGAGGCCCTCAACGCCGGTAAGTCACACCTGTTGCTGGGCGACGGAAGCTACTTCGCGCTAGACCGTCCGGAGTTTATGAAGCTGCAGGAGTTGCTCCGGGAGGCCACCGGTCTGCAAGACAAGAAGACTCCCCTGCAGATCTCCCGCCACCAGGCCGGCATGTGGGAGGAGCTGGAGGAGCTCGCGGCCTCCGTGGAGACCGTGGACGCCTGGGAGCAGCAGGTCACCGCGCTGTTGAACATCGAGAACACGGCGGTGGCCGAGGTCCCGGAGGAGCTTCACGCCGAGTTACGCCCCTATCAGCTCGAGGGTTTTCAGTGGCTGAGCTTTCTCTATGACCACAGCCTCGGCGGGGTGCTGGCCGACGACATGGGTCTGGGCAAGACCGTGCAGACCATCGCGATGTTCGCCTATGCCCGGGCACGGTGGGTCGAAAACGCTAAACCCGGTGAGACCTTCCCGCCGTTCTTAGTGGTGGCCCCGACGTCCGTGGTGCCCAACTGGGAGCGGGAGCTAACGAAGTTCGCGCCCTCGCTGAAGGTCGAGGCGCGCTACGCCTCGGAGGCGAAGTCGGCGCGTTCGCTGGCGGACGCCGCCCCCGAGGCTGACGTGCTACTCACCTCGTACGCGCTGTTTCGGCGCGAAGAAGAGGCCTACGCGGCCCTCGGCGCCGAGCGGGCCTTCTCGGGTCTGATCTTGGACGAGGCCCAGTTCGTGAAGAACGCCAAGACCAAGGCACACCGGGCCGCCCGCGATCTGCCCGCCCGGTTCAAGGTGGCGGTTACGGGTACCCCCATGGAGAACAACCTTATGGAGCTCTGGTCGATGTTTTCGATTGTGGCACCAGGGTTGTTCCCCAGCGCGCGGCAGTTCAAGGACCTGTATGCCAACCCCATCGAGTCGGGTGAAGACAAACAGGCCCTGCCGCGCCTGCGCCGCCGCATTCGTCCGCTGATGAAGCGGCGCACGAAGGATCTCGTGGCCGCCGACCTGCCTGAGAAGAACGACGTGCGGGTGGACGTGCCGCTCTCGGCCGGGCACCGCCGCGCCTACGACACCGCGCTGCAGCGCGAGCGCAAGAAGGTATTGGGCCTGCTGGAAGACATGGATAAAAACCGCTTTACCGTGTTCCAGTCCCTGACGACCCTGCGGCGGATGGCCCTGGACGCCTCGCTGATCGACGAGGAACGCTACGGCAGCCTGGAGTCGGCGAAGTTGGATTACTTGCAAGAGAACCTGCCGGAGATTATCGCCGACGGGCACCGCTCGCTGATTTTCTCGCAGTTCACCTCGTACCTGAAGAAGATCGCCGCCCGCCTGGAGACCCTGGGTATCCCCTACCTCTACCTGGACGGCTCCACCCGCGACCGTCCCTCGGTGCTGGCGGCCTTTGAGGAGGGTACCGCCCCGGTGTTTCTGATCTCGCTCAAGGCCGGCGGATTCGGGTTGAACCTCACCTCGGCGGATTACTGCTTCATCATGGACCCGTGGTGGAACCCGGCGGCCGAGCAGCAGGCGGTGGATCGCGTGCACCGCATCGGCCAGCGCAGGAACGTGATGGTCTACCGGCTGGTCTCGGCGGGCACGATCGAGGAGAAGGTCATGGACTTGAAGGAGTCGAAGGCCCAGCTCTTCGACGCGGTGGTGGACGAGGGGCAGTTCTTCTCGTCGCAGCTCACCGCGGAGCAGGTACGGGACTTGCTGACGGAGGCCGAGTAGGATGCCGCCGACCCGCTTGACCGGACGTTGCCGGTTCGCTGGCCCGGCCGCTCGGGAGTGCCCCCTCGCGCTGAGGATTCGGCCGTGGACGGCCTCAGCCTCGGCGCTTCGGACGGAGCCCTCGCTCACCGGGCCAGCGGGTCGGTAATGTCCGGGTCCGGGATAGAACCGGCGTCCGGAGCCTTAGTGCTTCTTGCCGATCGGCAGGAAGTGCATCACCAGGGCGATAATCGAGCCGACGATCAGGCCGAAGACCAGCGAGAGGCCGGTGTTGGTGAACCAGGCCAGCACGGAGCCGATGCCGCCGTGGATCGCTTCGTGGACCGCGTGTTCGATGTGGTGCACGAACTCGTAGGGGGTATGGAAGCCCAGCTTGTGCATGCCGTCGAGCAAGATGTGACCGCCCACCCAGAGCATGGCCAGCATGCCCACGAAGGAGATCACAGCCATCACCTTGGGCATGGCCTTCACCAGACCGCGTCCGAAGGCCTGGGTGGCCGAGCCCTTTCCCTTGCGGGTCAGGAAGAGGCCGAAGTCGTCCATCTTCACCAGCAGCGCCACCGCGCCGTACACACCGAGGGTGATCGCGATACCGACCACAATCAGGATCAGAGCGCGGTTGAGCAGCGGTTCGGAGGCCACCTCGTTCAGCGCGATCACCATGATCTCGGCGGACAGGATGAAGTCGGTGCGGATTGCAGACTTCACAACCTTCTTTTCGGCGTCTTCACCCTGCGCCGCGGCGGGTTCCTCGTGTGCAGACTCCTCGTGCGGCTTGATCATCTCGATCACCTTTTCGGCGCCCTCGAAGCAGAGGTAGGCACCACCGAGCATCAGCAACGGGGTCAGCAACCAGGGGATGAACTGGCTGAGCAGAAGCGCGAAGACCAGGATGATGGCCTTGTTGACCAGCGAGCCCATAGCGATCTTACGGATCATGGGGAACTCACGCTTGGGGTCTACGCCTTCCACGTATTGGGGGGTCACCGCGGCGTCGTCCACCACCACGCCGGCGGCTTTTGCGGACGCGCGTCCTGCGGCGGCGCCCACATCGTCAAGGCTTGCGGAGGCAAGCTTTGCCAGGGCGGCAACGTCATCGAGTAGGGCGGCCAGGCCACCTGCCATGGGTACTCCTTGTGTTGAGTGAAAGTTAGGATTCGTTCAAATTTTACGGTACATCCGGTTTCTCATCTTGTCGTGGCGGGACGACGGTGATCACGCCGGTAGCCGGTGAGTCCGGGTTGTGCTCGGGATAGGGAATGGCTGAGGTCTCGGGGAGCGGTTCGAAGACGTACCGCCACAACGCGGGAACGCAGGCGGTAAACACGCCGATCGCGACCATGCAGACCAGCCCGCCAACCACCGCGGTAAGTGCCGGGCCCATGAGTTCGGCGCCGAAGCCGATCACACCGGCGCCCAGGTTGGGCCCGCCGACGACGGTGACGATGAACAACCCATTCATGCGTCCGAGCATGCGGTCGGGTACGACCGTCTGGATGATCGAGGAGCGGTAAACCGACCCGAGCGCGTCGGCCCAGCCGGAGAACGCCAGCCCCGCGCAACCGGCCGCGATCGCGGGCAGGTTTTCGGTGAGCGAGTCGGAGGGCGAACGTCCGTCGAGGCTGAGTGCGACCAGCCCGAACAGGGCAAGGCCCGCGCCCCAGGCTACGTAGGAGAGGGTGAGAAATCGCCCCTGGCGTTGCACCCTGCTCAGCCACCCCGAGAAGGTCACCCCGAGGAATGAACCTGCGGCGGTGGCGGAGAGCAGCACGCCCGAGGCCGCGGTGCCGCCGCCGAACGCGGTGACCGCCAGCGCGGGGATGAGCGGTTTGGACTGGGCGAAGACCATGCCGATGAGGTCGACCACGAAGGTCATGCCGACCACGGGCACCTCCCGCACGAAGCGCAGCCCCGCGCCGATGGCGGCCAGCGGCGAGGGTTTGTCTTCGCCGGTGTGGTCGGGGCGCATGGGCGGCAGCCGGTACAGCGCCCAGAGCCCGACCATCATCGCGGCGATGTTGATGGTGTAGGTCAGCGGGTACCCAGTCAGCGCCACGAGCGCGCCGCCAAGCATCGGCCCCACACTCATGGAGAGCGTCAGCACGGTCATGTTCAGCGCGTTGGCCGCCGGCAACATCCGTTTCTTGATCAGCCGCGGAATGATCGCGCCGCGGGCCGACTTATCGATGGGCTGCAGCAGCGATTCACAGAAGATCACGGTGTAGAGCACCCACACCGAGCGCCACCCGGCCCAGGCTTGCGCGGCCAGTGCCACAGCCACCAGCCACATGCCTAGGGACGCCGCCAGCGCCACCTTGCGTCGGTCGTAGTGGTCGGCGATCACCCCGCCGTAGAGCCCGCCGATGACCAGCGGGGTCACGGCCACCAACCCGGTGAGGCCCACTGCCGCCGGGGAGCCGGTGATGTCGAAGATCTCTAGCGCGATGGCGATAGCCGAGACCTGGTAGCCCAGGGTTGAGAACATGCTTCCCAGCCAGAGCCGCCGGAAGGCAGGACTGACCTTCAGCGGGGCGACGTCCATCAGTAAGGCTGGCATAGTTCCTTAGTGTAACCGAGCACACAGGGGTAGGTTAGAGAGTAAAGCCGCAGATGAAAGAAGGATTTATATTGTTACGCACTCTCCCGCTCAACGACGGCCACACCATCCCGCAACTGGGTTACGGAGTTCACCGCATCCCGCCCGTAGACACCCAGGCCGCGGTCGAAGCCGCGTTTGAGGTGGGTTACCGGCACATCGATACAGCCACGATCTACCGCAACGAGGCCGGTGTGGGCGCGGCGGTGCGCGCCAGCGGCATCGACCGCAGCGAACTGTTCATTACCACCAAGCTGTGGAATACCGACCAGGGGTACGACACCGCGCTCGAGGCCTGCGAGCGTTCCCTCGAGTTGCTGGGCCTGGACTACCTCGACCTCTACCTGATCCACTGGGCGCAACCGGGCCTGGGCAAGTACCGCCAAAGCTGGGACGCCCTGCTCGAGTTGCGCGAACGCGGGCTGGTGCGCTCGGTGGGCGTCTCGAATTTCACCGAGCAGCAACTCGACGACCTGAAAGACTCCGGCGTGGTCCCGGCCGTGCATCAGCTCGAGCTGCACCCGAGTTTCAACCAGGCGCAGATGCGGAGGGCGAACTCCGACCGCGGTATTATCACCGAGCCCTGGGCACCGCTGGGCGTGGGTGACGATCTGAAAGACCAGACAATCGTCGACATCGCCGAGGCTCGCGGGGTGGACGCCGGTGCGGTCGTTATCGCCTGGCATCTCGCCCACGGCATGGTCCCGTTGCCCAAGACCGTCACCCCCACACGGTTGACGTCTAACTTCGCCGCCCAAGAACTACAGTTGAACCCCGACGAGGTCGCCGCCATCGATGCGCTGACCAGGGCCGACGGACGCCGCGGCCCCGACCCCGCCGAGGGCGACCTGGGCGCACCTATCTATTCCGACCGTCGCTCCTTCCGGGGTTGAGTCGATATAGTGAAAAAGACAGCTAACCTCCACGAAAGGACATCACGATGAGCACCGTAGCTAACATCGAGCTCAACGACGGCCGCGCGATCCCCCAGCTAGGATTCGGCGTGTGGCAGGTCGAAAATGACGAGGCCACCAAGGTCGTCGGCATCGCCCTCGAGACCGGTTTCCGCCACATCGATACCGCTAAGGTCTACGAGAACGAGACCGGCGTGGGCAAGGCACTGGCGGCGTCCTCGGTGAACCGCGAGGATATCTGGCTGACCACCAAGATCTGGAACGACGACCAGGGATACGATGAGGCGCTGGCCGCCTTCGAGAAGTCGCTGGCCGACCTCGGCGTCGACTACGTGGACCTGCTACTGATCCACTGGGTCTCGGCGCACCGCAAGAAGTACGTGGACACCTGGAAGGCCCTTATCGAGTTGCAGAAGCAGGGCAAGGCCCGCTCGATCGGCGTCTCGAACTTCCCCGAGGAGCACCTGCGCGAGATCATCGAGGCCACCGGGGTGACCCCGGTCGTCAACCAGATCGAGCTACACCCCTACTTCAACCAGCAGGCCCTGCGCACAGTCAACGACGAGCTGGGTATCAAGACCGAGGCGTGGTCGCCGCTGGGCCAGGGCGGTGAGCTACTGCAGGATCCGACGATCACCGAAATCGCCCAGGCCCACGACGCCACACCCGCGCAGGTCGTCATCGCCTGGCACCTGGCGCACGGCATCATCGTCTTCCCGAAGTCGGTGACCCCCGAGCGTATCAAGTCCAACTTCGCCGCGACCGAGGTGAAGCTCAGCGATGAAGAGATCGCGCGCATCGACGGTCTTTCCCGCGAAGACGGCCGCATCGGCCCCGACCCGAAGACCGCCGACTTCTAAACAACGCCGGCGGGTTTGTGGGTACTAGCGACGGTGACCTTGGGGACAACTCGGCGCCACATTCGTGTTTCCCAGAATTTTCCCAAGCGTCAATGCTAGGTTCAAAGATAACGAACCATGCATGTCACCAGAAAGAGCACCTCTATGATCAGAAAGTTATTGGCGAACGAGAAAATCCGTTTTCTGATCGTCGGCGGTTTCTGCTTCGTACTCACCATGGCTATCAACTACGGCCTGAAGTACACGGTGCTCACCCATAAACCCACCACGGCGCTGTTGATCGCCACCGCGATCGCCTCGGTGGTATCTTACATCCTGTCCTCCCAGTGGACCTGGAAAGACGCCGGTGGAGACCCCCGCCCCAAAGAGATCGTCGGTTTCGTGCTGGTGACCATCGGCGGCATTATCATCAACGCCGCCCCGCAGTGGATCTCGCGGTACATCTTCCACCTGGAGACCCCGTACGTGAGCTTCGCGTTCCAAGAGATCTCGGACTTCATCGCCGGCCCCCTGCTGGGTACCGCGCTGGCGATGGTGTTCCGCTTCTGGGCGCTGGACCGCTTCGTCTTCCACGGTAAGGCTGCCCGTCAGCGGGCGCAGATGAGCGAGGTCATCCCGATCACCGGTTCGCACCCGGTCACGCCGCAACCGAGTGGCCGCGTGAACACTGGCGCCACCAAGCGGGCCGCCTAAAACTTTCAGACGCGACGAACGCCGTCGCCGCTTCCCTCTTCGAACAGAGAAGGGTCAGCGGCGGCGGCGCTTTTTCTTGGCCGATTTCACCGCACGCTCGGGCTCCTCGAGCAGCAGCGAGAGCGCGATACGCTTGCGCGGCACGTCCACCTCGGTCACGCGCACCTGCACCACCTGACCGGAGCGCACGATGTTGTGCGGGTCGTCCACGAAGTCGGTGGACATCTGCGAGATGTGTAGCAGGCCGTCTTGGTGCACCCCGATGTCCACGAACGCGCCGAAGGCCGCCACGTTCGAGACCGTGCCCTCGAGGATCATGCCGGGGGCGACGTCCTCGATGGTCTCCACGCCGGGGGTGTATTCGGCGGTCACGAAGTCCGGACGCGGGTCGCGGCCCGGGCGCTCCAGCTCGGCGAAGATGTCGCGCACGGTCGGCAGGCCGAACCGCTCGGTCACGTAGTCTTCGGGGTTGAGGCGGGCCAGCGCCTCTCCCGGCACCGAGGAGCCCACCAGTCCCCCGGCGTCGGCAACGATCGCGGCGGCCAGCTCGTAGGCCTCGGGGTGCACGGCGGAGGCGTCCAGCGGTTCCGCCCCGTCGACGATCCGCACAAAGCCGGCAGCTTGCTCGAAGGCCTTCGGCCCCAGGCGGGGCACCCTCAACAGGTCGGCGCGGCTGACGAAAGGCCCGTGTTCCTCGCGGTAAGCCACGATGTTCTCGCTGATGGTTCGGTTGAAACCAGCTACGTGGCTGAGCAGGGCGGGCGAGGCCAGGTTGACGTACACGCCCACCGAGTTCACGGCGTCCTCAACCGTGGCCTGTAGCGAGCGGGCCAGCAGCGCCTCGGAGAGGTCGTGCTGATATTGGCCCACGCCGATGGACTGCGGGTCGATCTTCACCAGTTCGGCCAGCGGGTCTTGCAGGCGGCGGGCGATGGAGACGGCGCCGCGTAGGGAGACGTCTAGCTCAGGCAGTTCGGCGGCGGCCAAAGCCGAGGCGGAGTACACCGAGGCCCCGGCCTCCGAGACGGTGACTTTCTGCGCGGGTTGCGGCGGGGTCGCGCCGGTTTCTGCGGGGCGGTTCAGGCGTTTGAGCAGTTGGCCGGCCAACCGGTCGGTTTCGCGGGAGGCGGTGCCGTTGCCGATCGAGATCAGTTCTACCCCGTGGCGGCGGGCCATGCCCTCCAGGGTGTCCAGGGATTGCTCCCAGTGGTTGGCCGGGGCGTGCGGGTAGATGACGCCGGTCTCGAGTACCTGCCCGGTGCGTCCGACCACGGCGACCTTCACACCGGTTCGCAGCCCAGGGTCGAGACCGAGGATCACGCGGTCGCCCGCGGGTGCGGCCAGCAACAGGTCGGAGAGGTTCGAGGCGAACACCTCGATCGCCGAGGCCTCGGCACGCTCGAAGAGGCGAGCGCGGATCTCGGTGGTCAACCGCGGCAGAATGCGCGAGCGCCAGGCCGAGCGCACCGTACCGGCCAGCCAACCCAGCACCATGTGTTCCTCAGAGACGGTGTTGAGCACCTGCACGGGGATGCCGAGGGAGGTCGCGATCTCCGCCTCGTAGGCGGCACGCACGCTCTCGAATTCTTCGGCCTGGGATTCGGCACGCGCCCGGTCAGCCCCGGTCAGCCCGGTGAGCGGTGGCGGGGTCTGGGCGACGTCGATGCGTACCTTGACCACGCCCTCTTTCTCGGCGCGGAGCAGGGCCAGCAGGCGGTGGGAGGGGATGCGGCGGATGGGTTCGTGAAAATCGAAGTAGTCGGCGAACTTGTTGGAAGATGCCGCCGGAGTGTTGCGGTAGGCGCCGGTGGCTCGGCTGCTGATCACCCCGGTCTCCCAGAGTTTCTCGCGCAGGGATTCCATGAGCGTGTGGTCGAAGAGCGCGTATTCGTGCATGATCGCCCGCGCCCCGGCCAGGGCCGTCTCGACGTCGGGCACGGCGGTGTCGGCCGGCTGGTCCGGTTCGGCCTGTCGAATGTAGGCGGCGGCGATGTCGTCCAGCGGGGCCAGCGGCACCTCGAGCAGGTCATCGACCAGCGATTCGAGCCCGGCCTCCAGCGCGATGTGCGCCTTGGTACGGCGGGTCACCTTGTAAGGGGCGTAGATAGCTTCGAGTTCGTTCTTAGTAATCGCTGACTCCACGGCCACTCGCAGCGAGTCTTCAAGCACGCCGCGTTCGTCCAGCAGTTCGAGGATGGACGCCCGCCGCTGCTCGAGCTCGCGCAGGTAGTCCAGACGCTCGGCGAGCGCGCGCAGCTGGGTGTCGGTCAGCCCTCCGGTGCGTTCTTTGCGGTAGCGGGCGATGAAGGGCACGGTGGCACCGGCGTCGAGTAGTTCTACGGCGGCACGGGCGCTGGAGGTGGAAACACTGAGTTCCTGGGCGAGAACGTCGATGATTTCTGCGTCGGTGGCACTGTGCATGGTCATAGTTTCTAGTTTCTCACGTTCCCCGCGGTGCTGGAGTGCGCCGGGGCGGCAGGCTGAGAGCCGCCTGGGTAATTTCTGAAGGGTGCAGGTAATAGTTGCGCATATATTTGTGCGCTCTATTGCGGAGCAATAGAGTTTGAAGAGGTAAGCACTACACGTTGTATTGTAGTTTTTCCCTTTTCTAACCTCGGTCTCCCGCAGAAAGACTTTTATCCGTGACAGACACCGGATCTTACGAAGAGTTCCTTGCGGATCACGAAGAGTTGATCGAGTCGTTGGCCGGTATGGGGTGGACCCCTGCTGAGGCATACCACCGGGTGACGACCGTCTATCCGCATGCCCCGGCAGAGTATGTGCTGCAGGCGATTAATTCCGGCAGGTGGACCTTCGTGGGGCGCAAGGAGCAGCTGTTTTCGAACACGATGACCGCCGCGGCCCTGTGGTACGCGGTGGCAGTCTCGTACGATCTGCCCCCGGAGCCCGATCACGCGGCGGTCACGCTAGACCCGGTGATTATTGAGGACGTCCCGCGCCTGTTGGATCTGGCCGGGGTCACCCGCGAGAACACCGCTATCATCATCAACAAGGTGGGTGCGGGCCTGAAGTACCTGTCGGAGAACCCCTACACCACCCTCGAAGAATCCGCCTACGACGAGATGCTCGAGAACCTGCCGTCCGAGGCCCTCGGTATTTCCGACGAGGTCAACACCTGGCCGCCCACACGCTATATCGTGGAGGATCGCCTGGGAGACGGCAGCTGGAGCCAGGCGTTGCTGCGGGTGGGTATTTGCCCCACCGATTTTGACGACCGGGACCTTTCGCTGTCTGGTTCGGAGCTGAGCGACCGCACCTTCCGCAACACCCTCGGCGAGTTCTTGAGCTATTGCATCCGGTACGACCGCAAACCTTCGGTGTTGCTCTACGGTAGCTGGGCGGTGTCGCAGAGCCAGTACGGCCGCGTGCCGGTGCTCGGTGCGGTGCGCGCCAAGTACGGCACCTGGTATCGCGCGTTGCGCCTGGGTCGCCGCTTGATCAACGACGCCCTGAAAATGTCCAACGCGCAGGCGGTGCCGGCGTCCCCGCCGGGTGAGGCCGCAGGTTCGGGTGGTCTAGCGATCGAAGAGATCAAGGCGCAGGGCATCGGCGTGGTAGAGACCCCGCGCCTGAGCGAGCCGAACGCGGAGCGTCAGGCCTGGACGGAGCTCAACGAGGCGATGACCGCGCGGTTGCAGGAGCTGCCCTGGGGTCAGAGCCTGCGGGTGTACTACCTCAGCGAGCAGGTACTCGCCGCCGAGGACTACACGCCGTACGTGCGGATTATGCGTTCCCCCGGTGGCTGGCTCTGCGAGGTCTCCGCGGCCGAGTCGTTTTCCACCCTCGCTCCCACAATCGACGAGCGGTATTTGCAGGAGCACGGTTGGAACAAGTCGGCGCACAACGGTTTTATCGCCTACAGCCAGAACTTCTTCGAGGTCTCGCAGGCGGGCTTCGCGCTGGTCGGTGCGATGCGCTTCGGGCAGGGTTGCGAGTACCCCGAGTATTTCCGGTCGGACGACCCCGCCAACTGCCTCGAGGCCGATGGCCCCAACCCAGACACCGGGGCCTTCCCCATCATTCCTAACAGCTAACCCGCTACCCGCGGCGGTGCGGGTAGGTCTTCTCATCACCACGCATACAGCAAGACGCCGGCGTCACGTTCTTCACGTGAGGCCGGCGTCCTGGTGTATCAGCGGAGCGGGGTGTTACTTGATGTGGGTCTCCGCGTCGGGTGCGGGCACCTGCTGGATCTGCGAGGTGCGGGCCTCGTTGATCACGGCCTGCTTCTCGAGGTGGCTGGGGTGCTTACGCACGAACATCCAACCGATGCCGAGCATGATGAACCACAGCGGCATCACGAACAGGGCGGCGCGGGTGTCTTCATAGAAGGCCAGCACCACGATCATCACCGCGAAGAATGCCAGCGATAAGTAAGCCACCGGAACGCCACCGGGCATCTTGTAGGTGGATGCGGCGTGGCGCTCGGGGAACTTCTTGCGGTACACCACGTAGGACACCAAGATCATGCACCAGTTGAAGATCGCCAGCACGGCGGCAACGGTGGTGACCAGGGTGAACGCCTGGATGACCGAGTCGCCCGAGTAGAGCAGGATCAGCGAGGAGAACAGCAGCACTGCGCTGAGGAACAGCGCGTTGCGGGGCACACCGTTGCGGCTGAGCTTGGTGAACAGGTGCGGCGCGGAACCTTCTTCTGCCAGGCCGTAGATCATGCGCGAGGTCGAGAAGATACCGGAGTTCGCCGAGGAGGTTGCCGAGGTCAGCACCACGAAGTTGATCAGCGAGGCCGCGAAGCCCAGGCCGGCCAGCGAGAACATGGTCACGAAGGGGCTGTGCGCGGGGTCGATGGAGCGCCAGGGGGTGACCATGAGGATCACGGCCAGGGTCGCCACGTAGAAGACGATGATACGAACCGGCACCGCGTTGATGGCGCGGGGCAGGGTCTTGTAGGGGTCTGCGGTCTCAGCTGCGGCGGTACCGACGAGCTCAGAACCGAGGAAGGCGAAGAGCGCAATCTGGAAGGCGCCGAGGAAGCCGACAACGCCCTTGGGGAACATGCCGCCGTCGTTCCAGAGGTTAGCCACCTGCGCGGTGGTGCCGCTGGGGGCGGTGAAGCTCATGGCGACCATGATGCCACCGACGACGATGAGGCAGAGAATCGCGACGATCTTGATGAGCGCGAACCAGAACTCGATTTCGCCGAAGCTCTTCACCGAGGGCAAGTTGAGCGCCAGCAACAGGGTGATCACGACGATAGCGGGGATCCACTTGGGAATGTTAGGCCACCAGAACTGGCTGTAACCGGTGATGGCGATAACGTCTGCGACGGCGGTGACCACCCAGGTGAACCAGTAGGACCATCCGACGAAGAATCCGGCGCCGGGGCCGAGGATGTCGGAGGCGAAGTCGGAGAACGACTTGTAGGACAGGTTGGAGAGCAACAGCTCACCCATGGCGCGCAACACGAAGAAGATGACCGCGCCGATGATCATGTAGACGAAGAGGATCGATGATCCGGTGAGGTGAATGGTTTTGCCCGAACCCATGAACAGGCCGGTACCGATCGCACCACCAATGGCGATCAGCTGAATGTGGCGGTTGCTGAGCCCGCGCTTTAGTCCTTCTTCGGCGCTTGCCGCGTGCTGTTCGTGGTGATGCTCCGTACTAGTGCTAGGCATCAGGCCTCCCAGTCATGTTTGTGGAAAATGGCGTGGCGCGTGAAGACCACCCGTATCGAGGGAGTGTTTGGATTGAGGGCACGCCCGGGGTGGTTCACAACGTCATTGGGTCAATAGTAGACCCTTACCACTGTAAATGAGTACTGCGTCACGTTAAATCTGCGGTTCTGTGGGCTCTCTAGCGTTCGGGAGAGATTTAATCAGGCCACCTATTCCACATCTAGATGTTTTCCTTGTAAAGTCATCTGTGAAAGTGAATCCCGATTTAGCAAAGGAAGAACTCACATGTCGCTGATTTCAAACGCTGCACTGCGCGCAACCACTGGCGCTTTCATCCTCAACTCCGGTATCGGCAAGTTGGGCATGGACGAAGGCACCGCAAGCTACCTGCAGGGTATGGCAAAGACCGGTGTTCCCCAGGTTGAGGCGCTGGACGCCAAGACTTTCGGCAAGGCTCTCTCCTACGCCGAGACCGCTCTGGGTGCGGCCCTGCTGTGCCCCTTGGTTTCCCCTCGCATCGCTGGTCTGGCTCTGACCGGTTTCGGTGCTGGCATGCTGACCATGTACTTCGGTAACGATGACATGACTCAGGAAGACGGCATCCGCCCCTCGCAGGAGGGCACCGCTCTGGCCAAGGATGTGTTCCTGGTTGGCGCCGGCCTGGCTCTGGTCTTCTCGCGCAAGGGCCTCTAAGCTCAGCTAGCGCGTAGCTTATCTGCGGACGCCGCCTGCACCTTTTCGGTGCGGGCGGCGTCTTTGTGTGTTCGGCTAAGATGGGAGTTTGCGCCTGCGCCTGCGGGCGCGCCCCGGCGGTGCTTTCGTGTTTCCGCATGCGCCGGTAGTTGCTGGAATCGGAGGAGAAGATTCGTGGAAACCAATAAGCAGAGGGCCAAGCAGGCCGAGCAGGAGCGTTTGCGCGCGGCGGGCATTGACCCGGCGGAGCAGCAGACCCCTGAGAAGTTTTATCGTAAGCCGTTGTCTTTTGTGCGTCGTGGTGATCGTTTGACCGGGCGCCGGTTGAAGGCTTGGGAGAAGTACGCGCAGGATTATGTTCT
The DNA here is from genome assembly GCF_040946465.1 of Rothia sp. LK2588. NCBI lineage: Bacteria > Bacillati > Actinomycetota > Actinomycetes > Micrococcales > Micrococcaceae > Rothia > Rothia sp. LK2588. Next base: position 320,086 of record NZ_JAYWLS010000004.1, read on the forward strand.
GGATATCCCGCGTGAGATGACGGATACCTCGGTGGCCCCGGAGGCGCATTTCGATCAGCTTGAGGTGTTTGGCCGCGAGGCGTACCAGGTGCTGGAGATCGGTTCGGGCCTGGGCGAGGCGATTGTGCACCGCGCCGCGGAGGTTCCCGAGGCGAACTTCTTGGCGGTGGAGGTCTATACCCCGGGAATCGCTGATTTGCTGCGCAAGATGGCGAGCGAGGGCGTGGAGAATGTGCGCGTGGCGCAGGCCAACGCCCCGGAGCTGTTGGACAACATGTTGGAGGAGAACTCCATCGATGAGTTGTGGGTGTTCTTCCCGGACCCCTGGCATAAGACCCGCCACCATAAGCGCCGACTGGTGAGCCCCGAGTTCGCTTCGAAGGTGGCCCGCGTGTTGAAGCCCGGCGGTATTTGGCGACTTGCGACCGACTGGGAGGAGTACGCGATCGTGATGCGCGATGTGCTGGACGCTCACCCCGATTTTGAGAATCTGCACGCCGGCGAGGGCGCAACGGAGGAGGATCCTGCCGGTGGTTGGGCTCCGCGGTGGGAGGGTCGCACGTTGACCTCCTTCGAGCGGAAGGCTGGCGAGGCAGGACGCAGCGCGCACGACCTCACGTACCGCCGCCGCTAATAGGGCTGAGGTGGGCCACTGTTCGGCCGGCCCCACGGTTTTGTACCCCGTAAAGTGCAGTGTACCTATCTAGGAATGTACGTGGCGCTTTGCGGGGTACAAACCTGTGAAGGATGTTTTTCAGGGGATAGCTATGAGAAGCTTAGAACTCAGAAGAACCCTCTTTGTGTCGCGAGTTCTCCCTTCCCTCTTTCTCTCTGAGCTCGGCTCCCTTTTTGGCGTCGCGCATTATTCCAAAAAAGCCCTTCATGCACTGGATTGCGAAGGAGATGAAGAAAACCACAGCCAGGACGACACCCACCACGAAACCGGTGCTTCCGGGTTCAAACCGTGGCAGAACCAGAAATCCCACAATTCCATATCCGATCCAGCTAATAATAAAAAGGGGAACATTTACATATTTGAATGGGTTGAACATTATTTTCATCCTTTGTGTTTCATTTTATTTTTATCTACGGCTTCAGCCCCATAATGCTCTCGCCCTGCGAGCTAGGGACATCATCGACGCAATTCGCTGCATTACACGCCAGAGTTAACTACTGCGATGAAGGTCAATGCACAAGGCGGGCAGAATATGCGATTCCGATCTCGGCGAGGGGTGCCACAATAAGAAGGTTACTAAGAGTGAGAGTTGAGCATATCCCTGTGTGTGTTATGGATTACAACACTTTCCATAATACTCCCCCCCCCATACAAAAATGCAGTTATATGAACATTCATATAACTGCATCTGCACAGCCACTACCGGTTATGCACCCGGGGGCTTAGGCATCGTCCTTCAATCCCAGAATCTCACGGACGCGGAGGATTACCTCGGTGCCGTAGAGCTCGATCGAGCGCATCGAGTACTCGTGCGGCAACGGGCCGTTTGAGTACTTCAGGTCAAAGCGGTTCACGCCCAGCGCGCTGACGGTTTTGGCAATCTTCTGGGCGACGGTCTCCGGGGAGCCGACGTAGAGGGAGCCGTGCTTGATCTCCTGGTCGAACTGCTCCTTCGAAGCCTGACCCCAGCCGCGTTCCCGGCCGATCTTGTTGCGGTTCGTGATCCAGTGCTCCACGATCTGCTCCTGGGCCTCGGCGTCTGTCTCGGCGATGTGGCCGGGCGAGTGCACGGCCACCGGCAGTTCACCGTTGCCCAGCTCCCGGTTCGCGCGGTGGTAGAGGTCCACGAAGGGCTTGAAGCGCGAGGCCGGGCCGCCAATAATCGCCAGCATCAGCGGGGTCTTGTATTGCGCGGCGCGAACAACCGACTCCGGGCTACCGCCCACGGCGATCCAGCGCGCCAGACCGCCCTCGGTCTCGGGGTAGACGCGCTGGTTGCGTAACGGGTTACGGTCGCCGGGGTTCCAGTTGAACGGTTCCTCAGAGGCTACCCGCGAGAACAGCTCCAGCTTATCGGCGAAGAGCTGGTCGTAGTCCTCCAACTTGTACCCGAACAGCGGGAAAGACTCGGTGAAGGAACCGCGGCCGAGCACGACCTCGGCGCGTCCATTGCTCAGGGCGTTGATAGTGGAGAATCGCTGAAAAACTCGAATCGGGTCGTCGGAGCTGAGAACGGTCACCGCCGACCCCAGGTGAATCCGCTCGGTGCTGGTGGCAAGCCCGGCCAACACCACGTCAGGTGCGGAGACCGCAAAATCGGGGCGGTGGTGCTCCCCCACCCCGAAGAAGTCCACGCCGACTCGATCGGCCAGCTGCCCCTGCGCCAACACGTTGCGGATCACCTGCGCCTGGGGCACAGGCGAACCGTCGGGGTTGACGGTGACGTCCCCGGAAGTATCGAGGCCCATCTGTAATTGTTGTTCGTTGACGGATTTCATGTGGTCCAGCTTTCTCGCTCGGCAATAGTACGTTTAGCGTTGGCCGCGGTACAACACCACGGCCTGGGAGCGGGAGCGCTGCGCCGGACGCTTGCCGCGCGCCAGGTGCACCACGTCGCCGGCGGTGCCGGCGGCGAAAACCCGGGACCCTTCGGCCAGTTTGGCGTGGGCCAGGTTCAGCTCCTCTTGAAGCTCCTCATTGCGTAAACGCAAAGCCTCGACCTGATGTTCCAGGTCCATGATGCGTTTGATTCCCTCCAGCGAGACGCCGTCCTGGGACAGCTGCTGGATCTCCTGTAGTTTCTCGACGTCGCGCTGGGAGTAGCGGCGGGCGCGTCCGGGCGCGCGGGAGGGCTGAACCAGACCCAAACGGTCGTACTGGCGCAGGGTCTGGGGGTGCATTCCCGCCAATTCCGCGGCCACCGAAATCACGAAAACCGGTCGTTCTGATCCAAGTGCCATGGTTTATTGCGCCGCCTTCCTGCTGAATTCTTCGCGCACCTTCCCTTGTCCGGCGAGGGCGATGAAGGCCTCGAAGGCCTGTTGCGCCTCGTCGCTGAGGTCGGCAGGTACCTGCACCTCGGGGATCACGATCAGGTTACCCGTTGCCTTCTTGGTGGTGAAGCCCTTGCCCTTGGCGCGCAGCTTGTTGCCCGCGGTGAATCCGGGCTTGAGCCGCATCTTGACGGTCTTGGCGTCCGGGGTGGGCACCTCGAGGATGGTTCCCTGCACGGCCTCCTGCAGCGATACAGGGATGCGTACCACGACGTCGTCCCCGTCGCGGGTGAAGACCGGGTGGGTGTCAACGGTGACGTGGACGATCAGGTCGCCCGCGCCGCCGGGGCCGGGCTGGCCCTTGCCGCGCAGCTTCAGCTTCTGCCCGCTTTTGACACCGGCCGGAATGCGGATGGTGGTCTCCGATCCGTCGTGCCGGCCGAGCGTGCGGCTGGTGCCGGTGAACGAGTCTTTGAACGAGATGCGGACGCTGGCCTCGGCGTCTGCGCCGCGGCGCGGTGCCTGCTGGAAGCCACCACCGCCGCCGAAACCGCCGCCACCGAACATGCCGCCGAGCAGGTCTTCGATGTTGATGTTTTGGCCGCCCGCGCTGAATCCGCCGGCACCGCCGGGGAAGCCCGCTCCGCCGAAGCCGCCCGGGAAGCCGCTTGCGCCGCCGGGGAAGCCCTGGGCGCCGGCGAATCCGGCGGCCCCGTACTTACGGATCTGGTCGTACTCTTCGCGCTGTTTCTTGTCGGAGAGCACGTCGTAGGCTTCGGCGACCTCTTTGAATTTCTTCTCGGCGGTTTCGTCGCCGGGGTGCTGGTCGGGGTGGTATTTGCGGGCCAGTTTGCGGTAGGCCTTTTTGATGTCGGCGTCTGACGCGCTCTCGGAGACGCCTAGCACCTTATAAAAGTCTTGATTCAGCCAGTTTTCGCTCGCCATGTGACGCCTCCTTCGGGGTCGTTCTTCATCTCTTTTAGAAAGTCTTTGCGGGGTATTTTGGGCGGTTGGGTGACACCGCCAGATCCCCCATATTTATGAGTGTGGGCGGGCCCGATCTCTCGAACCCGCCCTAGACGTTGCACCCGAGCGTTGGACAGCGGCTGTGCCGCTCAGCCGACTGGCTCGGGGCTGGCGTTTAAGGGATGTCGGCGGAAGCGGCACAGCCGCTGTCCACTCCCTTGTATGTACCGTCTATTCCGCCACAGCTACGGCCACCTGCGCCGTACGAACCACGCGATCCTTGACCTTGTAGCCATTGCGCAGAACCAACGCGATGTGGTCTTCTTCCACCTCGGAAGTCGGCTGCTGCAGTACCGCCTCGTGGACCTTCGGGTCGAAGGCTTCGCCGACTTCGCCGTAGCGTTCCAGACCGTGTCGGTTCAGGGTCGCTTCGAGCTTGTTGGCGATGGCGGCGAAGGGGCCGTCTTTGAGGTCGCCGTGGGTGCGTGCAGCATCGATGTCGTCGATGACCGGCAACAGCGCGGTGACCAGGTCTGCTACCACGTATTCGCGGAGCTGTTCCTTCTCCTTGTTGGAGCGGTTTTTGAAGTTGGTGAACTCCGCTTGCAGGCGGCGCAGATCTTCCAGACGCTCAGCTGCGAGCTGGGCGTTGGGGTCTTCCTGCTGTTCATCAGCTTCGGCGGGTGAAGCCTCGGCTTCTTCGGGTGCCGCCGCAGGGTTGGTGTCTGCGGCGGCGTCCTCAGATACACCTTCGGCCTCGGGGTGTCCGTCTGCGGAGGGCGCGTTGAATGCGTCTTCCAGGGGGTCGTTGCCCTGCTGGTCGTTGGTGTTTTCAGCCATGATTACTTCTTTTCGTCTTCGTCGTCGATTACTTCTGCGTCTTCTACGTTGTCGTCAGCCGCTGCCGATGCACCGTTGGCACCTTCGGCCTGTGCCGATGCGTACAGCGCCTCGCCCAGCTTGGTCTGGGACTGCTGGAGCTTCTCGAACGCGGTCTTGACGGCTTCGTCGTCGTCGCCTTCCAGGGCTTCCTTCACGGCGTCGACGTCGGCCTGGACCTCGTTCTTGACGTCCTCGGGCAACTTGTCACCGTTCTCCTTGATGAGCTTGTCGATGGAGTAGGCGGAGGTTTCAGCCTGGTTGCGGGTCTCGGCAGCTTCGCGGCGTGCCTTGTCCTGCTCGGCGTGAGCCTCGGCGTCCTTGACCATGCGGTCGATGTCGTCCTTCGACAGCGAGGTGCCACCGGTGATGGTCATCGACTGCTCGGTGCCGGTGCCCTTGTCCTTTGCGGAGACGTGGACGATGCCGTTGGCGTCGATGTCGAAGGTCACCTCGATCTGGGGTACGCCGCGGGGTGCCGGGGCGATACCGGTCAGCTCGAAGGTACCCAGGTTCTTGTTGTCGCGGGTGAATTCGCGCTCACCCTGGAAGACCTGAATCGATACCGAGGGCTGGTTGTCTTCGGCGGTGGTGAAGGTTTCCGAGCGCTTGGTCGGGATCGCGGTGTTGCGGTCGATGAGCTTGGTCATCACGCCACCCTTGGTCTCGATACCCAGCGACAGCGGGGTGACGTCGATGAGCAGAACGTCCTTGCGGTCGCCCTTGAGCACGCCGGCCTGAACTGCCGCGCCCATGGCCACGACCTCGTCGGGGTTGACGCCCTTGTTGGGTTCCTTGCCACCGGTGAGGTCCTTGACGACGTCGGCGACGGCGGGCATGCGGGTGGAGCCACCGACCAGGATGACGTGGGCGATCTCGGAGATCGATACGCCGGCTTCCTTGATGACGTCGTTGAAGGGCTTCTTGGTGCGCTCGAGCAGGTCCGAGGTCATGTCCTGGAACTTAGCGCGGGTGAGCTTTTCGTCCAGGTGGATCGGGCCTTCTGCGGTGACCGAGAGGTACTGCAACGAGATGTTGGTCGAGGTTGCCGAGGAGAGTTCCTTCTTGGCCTGCTCGGCTGCTTCGCGCAGACGCTGCAGAGCGATCTTGTCCTTGGAGAGGTCAGCGCCGGTCTTGGACTTGACCTGCTCCAGCAGCCAGTCGACGATGCGCTGGTCCCAGTCGTCACCACCGAGGCGGTTGTCACCGGCGGTTGCGCGCACCTGGATGGTGGAGAAGCCGTCTTCGTCCTTGCCGACTTCCAGCAACGAGACGTCGAAGGTACCGCCACCGAGGTCGAAGACCAGGATGAGTTCGTCTTCCTTGCCCTTTTCCAGGCCGTATGCCAGTGCGGCCGCGGTGGGCTCGTTGACGATACGCAGTACGTTCAGGCCTGCGATTTCGCCGGCCTCCTTGGTGGCCTGGCGCTCGGCGTCATTGAAGTATGCGGGAACGGTGATGACGGCGTCGGTGACGGTGTCGTTGAGGAAGGACTCTGCGTCGCCCTTGAGCTTCATCAGGGTGCGGGCGGAGATTTCCTGCGGGGTGTACTTCTTGCCGTCGATTTCAGTGGTCCAGTTGGTGCCCATGTGGCGCTTGACCGAGGAGATGGTGCGGTCAACGTTGGTCACTGCCTGGCGCTTGGCGACGTCGCCGACCAGAACTTCGCCGTCCTTGGAGAATGCGACGACGGAGGGGGTGGTGCGGGCGCCTTCGGCGTTGGCGATGACGGTGGGCTCACCACCTTCGAGCACCGATACAACAGAGTTGGTAGTACCGAGGTCGATACCTACTGCACGTGCCATGAGTTATTACTCCTTCGTGAGCTGTTTCTTGTCTAAATCTTGTGCGGCGGCCCGTGGAGTGCTCCGCGGGCTTTCGCGTTGATTCCATTCTGTCAGTTCTGGCGGCGATGTCAACAGAGTTGAGTCATATTCGCTCAATTTTTATTCGGCAAAGCAGCTCAAGGAAGTCGAGTAAAGGAGATAAAACCGCGAGATTCCGCGGTTTTTGATGTGGAAAAAGCCACTGAAAACTCTTGGTTCACCTTGAGCGAACCCGACTCAACTTGTGCGCACGAGGCCGCAACAGGCGTCCTTCGGTGGCCCATCGCGCCCCCAGAGGCCCCGCCAAAATCCACCAGAACCAACCGAGCATGCAAAAAACCCCGCGACCGGTGCGGCGGTCGCGGGGTTCTAAGTCATTCTTCGAGAAGCCGAAGCAATCTGAATTGATGCCGAAGCACAAAGCAGTATGTGTGTACGGTATTAGAATATACACAGTTTTCGGCCTCAATCGGCGATTTTATGTCAAATTCTTTCAGGAAAAACTCATACAAGGCCAGAAGCTCAACGAAAACTGAGCAGTAGCCCCGAGCCGCCTGCCCGATAGGAGAACCCATGTACAAAATCATGACGGTATGCACCGGCAACATCTGCCGCTCCCCCACCGCCGAATACCTCCTAAAGAAGGCCGCCGCAGACGCCGGCCTGGACGTCGAGGTGACCTCCTCCGGCATTTCCGACGAAGAACACGGCAACCCGATCGACCGCCGCGCCGCCAAGGTGCTCACTGAGCTAAACATCAACACCTCGGCGCACCGCGCACAGCAATTCACCCGCGATCACTTCGCCGCCAACGACCTCATCCTGGCGCTGGATCTCAACCACTACCGGGCCCTGATGCGCATGGCAGACAACGACGACGACCGAGCCAAAGTTCGCCTGTTGCGCGAATTCGACCCGACCGTCGCCGATCAAGATCACGACTCCTTGGGGATCTATGACCCCTGGTACGGCTCACAAGAGGATTTCTACACGACCTACGAGATGATCAAGGACGCCGTTCCCGGCGTCATCGACCACGTGAAGAGCGCGCAGTAGTTACTTCTTAAACTCGATCTCCTCGCCACCCATGATGTCCTTGACCTTCTTTACGTCAGGCTCGGAACCGATGGTGGCCCAGTTCTTGCCAGCCAGACCCCATTTGAAGGTCTCATCGGCCTTCTCGTCGCTCTTGGAGAGCTGATCGAAAGTATCGGCGTCGTCACCGGTGTAGATACCCAGGTTCATCTTCGGCTCGCCGGTGACCTGAGAGATTTCTTCGAAGCTGGTCAGATCGACATCCGAGCAGATGTAGATCTTCGAATCAGCGGGGATCTTGCTATTGCTCTTGGCGATCTCCTCGCGGAACTCCTCCTCTGAGGCGAAGGAATTGAGCAGGGTGTCGGAGTAGTTGTGGCACTTATCCAGGCCACCGGCCGCACTCGCCTCTTTCATCGTGGAGGTGAAATCGTCGTAGGAATCGAACTTATCTTTGCCGCCCAGCAGCATGGTCAGCAACGCGATGAGACCAATAATGAGCAAAAGACCGAGAACGGCCAGGCCGATCCACAGGCCCATGCGCGACTTCTTAGGTTGTTCGGCGTAGCTGGGGTTCGGCTGGCCATAGGTCTGGTTCTGGTGACCGTAGTTGCCCTGGTTGGCATCTCCGGGCACGCCGTAGGGCTGGTTCTGGGCGGTCTGGTTCTGACCCGGCACACCGTAGGGTTGATTCTGACCGGTCTGGTTCTGACCCGGCACACCGTAGGTTTGGTCTTGGCCGGGCTGGGCGGCGTTGACGTGTTGCCCGCCCTGGTGGTTCTGCCCCGGGATGCCGTAGGTCTGGTTCTGCTGACCGTCGGGAATATTCTGATTCTCGGGTAGGTTGTTGCCTGAAGGATCTGCGCCGGGAATGTTCTGGCTCATTGTTCTAACCTTTTCTTATCGTGTGCGAAACGAGTTCTGTGGGTCACACAGGTTACATTCAGCCTACGACAAGGGGACGTCCACACAAAAACCGACAGCCCAGCCCTACCCCCGCCTTCCGGAAGAAAGTATCGCCATGTTCGCAGCCCACCGCCTCGCCTATCACGGCCCGGCCTCATTGCATCCACTGGTGAGCCAGGTACAACAAGTGGCCGAGACCCGCACCGCACCGGTGGTGGTCGCACTCGACGGACGTTCCGGAGCCGGAAAATCCACACTGGCCGCTGACCTGGTCAAACAACTCTCCGAGTCCGGTTACGACGCCACGCTCTTTCAGCTCGAAGATCTCTACCAGGGCTGGCACGGCCTAACCCAAGCCGCGAATGAGTGGGCACGTATAGCCACCGAACTGCGTGAGCGCGGTGAAGCCACCTGGACTTCCTGGGACTGGGAGAAATCCACGCCCCTGCCCGGGCGTGTCGTCCGCGTCACGCACCGGCCCCAGCCACCAGCGTCCGTAGTGGTCGGCGAGGGCGTAGGTGCCTTCGCAGCTGAGGTCGACCTGCGCTGTTGGGTGCACCGGCCGAACGCCGCCCGCAAGTCCGCCGCACTGGCTCGCGACGGCGAGACCTACGCCCCGTATTGGGATATCTGGGCCGCTCAAGAAGAGGCGCTCATGAACCACAACCCGCGCTATGAAACCGCCGACTTTATCTTTACCCCAGCAGACGAGACAGGAACCCCGTGAGAAAACCCCCGCGCGCCTTTACCATCACCAAGGTATCCATGGTCACCTTGGCCTCACTGACCATGGTTGGGCCCCTGGCCATCGACATGTACCTGGCGGCTATCCCGCACATCGCCAACGACCTCAACACCACCGCAGCCATGGCGCAGCTGACGCTCACCGCCTTCATGATTGGCATGGGCCTGGGACAGTTTCTCATCGGCCCGCTCTCCGACCGCATTGGACGCACCCGCCCGCTGTACATCTCGGTGGTGGTCTCGGTTCTTACGGCTCTGGCCTGCGTCTTCGCGCCCTCGGTCGAACTGTTCATCGCGGCCCGCTTTGTGATGGGTCTGGCCGGGGCCACCGGCGTAGTTCTGGCGCGCGCCATTATCGCCGACTCCACCAGCGGCCTGCAGACCGCCAAGATCATGGGGATTCTCATGATGATTAACGGCCTGGGCCCCGTGCTGGCCCCGTTGCTGGGTGGGTTCGTGTTGACCGTGGGCACCTGGCGCACCGTCTTCGCGGTGTTGGCCGGCATTATGTTCGTCTCGATGCTTGCGGTCTACGCGGTGATCCGCGAGTCCCTGCCAGTGGAAAAACGCCGCACCGGCAGCGTGCTCTCCACCTATAAGGGCGTCGTGGAGGTCATGACTATGCCGCGCTACCGCGGTTTCATGTTCACCCTGGCCTTCGCTTTCGGCTCCCTGTTCTCCTATGTCTCCGGCTCCACCTACGTGTTGCAGAACGTGCTGGGGCTGACCCCGCTGCAGTTCACCTGGGTGTTCGGGTTGAACTCGGTGGGCATCGTCGGGTCCAACATGGTGGCCACCAAGCTGGTGGGTAAGGTCTCGATGCGCAAGATCCTCATGGTGGGCACGAGCCTGATGGTCCTCAACGCCGCCTGCCTCACCGCCCACTTCATGATGGGCATCTCGCTGGTTCCCACCATGATCATGCTCTTCATCGGCACCTGTTCGATGGGTCTGATCTTCGGCACCGCCAGCTCCCTGGCGATCATGGAGGCCCGGCATACGGCCGGTTCTGCCTCCGCCATGATGGGCACCGTGCAGTTTCTTGTGGCCGGCGTGGCCGCGCCCCTGGTCGGTTCCGGCGGGGCCACCGCCACCCTGCCGATGGCGCTGTGCATGCTCGGTTTCGCGGCGTTGGCGTTTCTCAGCTTGGTCACCACCCCCGTGAAGTACGGGGATTGGACGCCGGAGGGGGCCGAGTACCACAGCAACGGCGGCCCCAAGACCGGCCAGCTCCCTACCTTAGGCGAGTGAGACTGGCCTAGGATAAGAGCATGAATACTGTAGTCATGCTCACAGAAGATCATCCGCACGGAGCGCTCGTCGACCCCGCCCAACCGCTCATCAACATCGAGGATCAGGGGCTGACCCGAGGCGACGGCGTCTTCGAAACGATGCTCGCCGCCAACCGCACCGTGCGCAAGCTCGAGGCTCACCTGAATCGGTTGAGCAACTCGGCACGCATGATGGATCTGCCTGCCCCCGACCACGAGGCGCTCCGGGCGGCCATCGAGCTCGGCCTCTCCTCCACCGAGACCGGCCCGCAGACCGTGGTCGGCGAAGAGCACGTGGTGAAGATTATGATCTCGCGCGGCACCGTGGAACGCGGCCCCCACAGCTGGGTGACCATCACCGCAGCCCCCGAGAAGACCCTGCGCCAGCGCGCCGAGGGCGTGAAAGCGCTGACTCTACCGCGCGGGCACGACCCCGCCGAAGACGGCGCCTACCCCTGGTTGCTCACCGGAGCGAAAACCTTCTCATACGCGCTGAACATGGCGGTATTGCGCTACGTAAAGAAACAGGGCGCCGACGAGGCGATCTTCGTGACCGACGACCGCCGTATTCTCGAGGGCGCCACCAGCTCGGTGATCGTCGCACGCCGTGAAGGCGACTCGAAAGTCCTCTTGACCCCCGAACCCAACCACGGCATCCTGCCCGGAACCACCCAGGGCGCGATCTTCAACGCCGCCCGTGCCAACGGCTGGGAGCTGGGTTTCGGCCCGCTGTACCCGCAGGATCTCTACGAATCCGACGGGGTGTGGCTGGCGTCCTCGGTGCGCTTGTTGGCACCGGTGACCCACCTCAACGGCAACCCGTTGACCGTGGACGCCGCCCTCACCGAAGAACTGCTCGGTTACCTCGCCCGCTCCTAGCGGGTCACGCGGCGGTCATCGATGCGCAGGTTCGGTAGCGCGCCGGTGCCCGCGAGCGCGCGCATCGCCAGCCACGACAGCAGGCCGGCAATGATCAGGCCCGAGATCGCGGCGCAGACGGTGTAGACCACCATCTTGCCGGGGGTCAGCTCGGCGGCGTAGTACATAATGATTTCGTTCAGGCCCATCATCACGCCCGAGGCCGCGCCGGCCAGCAGTGCGACCATGAAGTTGAAGCGGCGATAGAGGAAGATCGCGAAGATCAGCTCGGCGCCGAGGCCCTGGGCCAGGCCGGAGATAATCACGGTCCAGCCGAAGTGGGTGCCCAGCAGGCCTTCGATGATGGCCGCCAAGACCTCGCAGTACAGGGCGGCGCCGGGTTTGCGCACGATGAGGCCACCCAGCACGCCGGCGATGAGCCAGCCGCCGCCGGCCAGGGGCGCGTACTCGGGGGCCACGGCCAGGGCCGCGGTGAGCAGCGGGTAGATGGCCGTGGACCAGAGCCAGAAAATCAGGCCGGAGACCACGGCGACGATCGAGGCGATCACGATGTCGCGGGTGGTCCAGGAGCGTGAGGTACGCCCGGTGCGGGGCGTACTTGCGGTGGTGTTCATGTTTTCTCCTTGAATGTGGTTGAACAACGATTGGTGTTATTGCCAGATGAAGGTCAATGAGCCGGCTACCCAGGCCAGCAGGTACCCCAGAGCTACGATCGCCAGGCAACCGCAGAGAAACCAGGCGTCGGCGCGAGCGTAGGTGGGCACGCGCGCCCAGGTACGTTCTGCGGTGCCGAACCCGCGGGCTTCCATGGTGGTCGCCAGCCGGGTGCCGCGCCGGATGGCCTGAACCAGCAGGGCGAAGCTCTGCCCCAGCGCCGTATGCACGCGCGCCAACGGGTTGTGCTGGGCGCCGAGACCGCGGGCGCGGCGAGCCTGGCCGAGCGCTCGCCATTCGGCCAGCAGGATTTCCACTAACCGTAGCGAGGCCAGCGCGGCCAGCACGAAGCGGGCGGGGAGCTTGGCGGTTTGCGCCAGGGAGTCGGCGATGTCGGTGGGGTCGGTCGTGGCGATCAGCAGGAGCCCCGGTAGGGCCAGGCCCAGCCCGCGGAGCATGAGCGCGCCACCGACCGCTAGTGAGCCGGTACTGACCCAGATCGGGCCGGCGTGAATTAGCTCGGTGCTGGTCTTCTCGGCCAGCAACGCGGTGGACCACCCCGAGAGCAACGCTCCCAGTAGCACGGGCCAAAAGGTGCCGAGCAGACGCAGCGGGTTGATGCGGCAGGCAGCGATGGCTACCAGTTCCAAGACGAGGATCATTCCGGCGGCCACCCAGTCTTTGACCAATAGCAGGCCCAGGGTGAGCAGCAGCGTGCCCAGCAGTTTCACTCCGGCGTTGAGCCGACCCAGCGGGCCGGTGCGCTCAGCGGTGGTTTCGAAGAGGTTGACGCTCATCGCTGCCCTCCTGTCTCGTGCGCGGCGTGCGCGGGGGACGCCGACCCCGCCGCGGCGAGCGAACCCGCCTTCTCGCGATGCAGGGTCAGGCGGCGTCCGCCGAGGGCCCCGACGAAGTCGAGGTCGTGCGTCACTGAGACCACCGCGATGCCCTCACCGAGCAGCTGTCCGATGAGTATCACCAACTCGCGCCAGGTATTGGCGTCTTGCCCGAAGGTGGGTTCGTCGAGGATCAACACCCGCGGGGAGGTGGCCAACGCGGTGGCCACCGAGAGGCGGCGCTTCTCCCCGCCGGAGAGCGTGAACGGGTTCGCCTCGGCCAGGTGCCCCAGCCGCAGGCGGCTCATGAGTTCTTCGGTGCGCCTCGCCAGTTCCGCCTCGTCGAGCGGTTCACGGCGCAACTTGGTCAGGTGGCGGGGGCCAAACTCCAGTTCTTCCCGCACGGTCGCCTTGAGGAACTGCTGTTCTGGTTCCTGAAAGACCAGCCCCACTCGGGAGGCTAGGTCGGCGGGTTTCCAGGAGAAGATGTCGGCCCCGAGGCGGGGCGCGTACTCACCCTGCTGGTCAGTGCGCAGGGTGTCGGTGGCCTCCAGGGTGCCTTCGGTCGGTGCCAGCAGACCCGCCAGGGTGAGCGCCAGCGTCGACTTCCCCGCACCGTTGTCCCCCAGGATGGCCAGGTGTTCGCCGGCGCGGACGTCCACGTCGATGCCGCTGGTCACGGTAGGTAGCGGTAACCGCGGTTCGTCCCCGGCGGCCAACGACCGGGCGCGTTGTTTGAGCTGTGCGCGGGTGGGGTTCTGCCGGGTGATGCCCAGGTTGCGGGCGGTCAACAGCACCTCGCCGGGGTTCTCGGCGCGTTCGGGAACCTGCGGGACGTACCCGGGCAGCCACACACCGGCGGCGATGAGTTCTTCGCGGGCCTGTTCCAACACGGTTTCGGGGGAACCGTCGTGGGTGATGCCTTCAGGTCCCAGCACGATCACCCGGTCCATGTGCTCGGCCCACACGCCCACGCGGTGTTCGATGACCACCAGGGTGGCCCCGGTGGCGGCCTGCGCGGCCAAGACGGCGTCGCGCACCTCGGTCACGCCGGCGGGGTCAAGGTTGGCGGTGGGTTCGTCGAGCAGCAGCGCGCCGGGGTGCATGGCCAGGATCCCGGCCAGCCCGAGCCGCTGTTTCTGCCCGCCGGAAAGCGCGTGGGTGGGGTGATTCAGCGCCAGGTCATCCAAGCCGACCGCGCGCAGGGACGCCACCACGCGCGTCCAGATCTCGTCGCGGGGCACCGCCAGGTTTTCGGGGCCGAACGCGACGTCATCACCGACCCGGGCCAGCACCACCGATGATTCGGGATCTTGCTGCATCAGGCCCGACACGCCGCGCGTCTCGTGCGAGGGCTGACCGTTGAGGCTCATTTGACCCAGCTGAGACTGGCCGTCTTCGTCGTGCATCAATCCGCCCATAGCGTGTAACACCGTCGACTTACCCGCACCCGAGCCGCCCAGCAACAGCACTTTCTCGCCGGGAGCGATGGTGAAGTTCAGATCGTGCACAGAGGGGTGTTCGCGGGTGGGATGGTGCCAGCCGAAGTCCGCGGCGTCGATGCGAGCGCCGACGGTGCGCGATGACTGGTGGCTTGAGGCCATGAAACTGATCTGCCTTCCAGTGAGCATGGAAGGGGGCCACGGACAACCGTGGACTTGGAGAACTCGACTTCCTCCACCGGTACTAACCGGATCAGGTTCGAGGGTCTGCGTACGCACTCTCAGCACCGGGCGGTGCTCCCCTGTCGTTTCTCACGTATCAAATTCAAAACGTGTGGTGTTTAGTCTACGCCGTGAGACCCGGCGGTGTCATGCCGGTGCGGCGTGTGGATGGATTGAGAGAGCGGTTGGGGATATTCTGAGACTCGTATCCTTTCAAAAACCGAACCAAAGGACGTTTTCATATGAACCCGATTCAGATCGTCAGCTCCGCAGCATCGCTGGGCGGCGTGGCTCTGGCTAACAAGATTTTGACCGCTACCTGGCGCAAGGTCACCGGCAACGAGCCCCCGCAGAACAACCCCGAAGACGATGAGCGCTGGCGCGACATCCTGATCTGGGCTGCTATCTCCGGTATGACCGGCACCCTGATCAAGGTCTTCGTGGCTCGTGCCGCAGCAAAGGCTCAGGCGAAGAACAAGGCTCGCGGCGGTCAGAAGGAGATCTAATTCTTCTCCCCGCACCGATCAAGCTCCCGCTCCCTCACGGGGCGGGAGCTTTTTCGTGCCCGCCCGCCACATCGGGTGCCGCACGGCCGCGAGCGCCCGGAGACCGTTAGGCTTAAACCTATGAGTTCACCGCGCTCCTCTTCCCGCCCGCACGGCCGCCCCACCCCGGAGGCTCACCGCGTCTCCGCCACGAGCCGAGAACCAAGCTCTGCCCGTGACTCCGGCTCCACCCCGCACCCGGCGAAACGCTCGACGATCACGGCCTGGGCGCTATGGGACATGGGATCGGCGGCCTTCAACGCCATCATGACCACCTTCGTGTTCACGGTGTACCTCACCTCGAAGAGTTTCGGCGACACCGACCACGCCTCCGCCACGCTCTCGGCGGGGTTGACGATCGCCGGCGTCCTCATCGCGGCGCTGGCGCCGGTGACCGGGCAACGCGCGGATGTCGGCGGCAGGCGCACCCTGTGGCTGGGGATCAACACCTACGCCACCGCCGCACTCATGGCCGCCTGTTTCTTCGTGGCCCCCGACCCGAGCTTCCTCCTGCTGGGTATGGGCCTGATTTGCGCGGCTAACGTGGTCAACGAATTCGCGGTGGTCAACTACAACGCGCTGCTGCCCGAGCTCTCCACTCCGGCCTCGGTGGGTCGCATCTCGGGTTTCGGCTGGGCGTGCGGGTACTTCGGCGGGATCATCGCCTTAGGAATCGTGCTGGTGGCGTTCATCGGCCTCGGCTCAGACACCGGCATGTTGGGCATTCCCGCAGAGGGGGCCTACAACGTCCGCTCGGTGGCGCTCTTCGCCGCGGCCTGGTGCGCGGTGCTCTCCACTCCGTTGCTCATCGCGATGCGTCGTCGGGACGCCGCCCGCCTGCATTCGCACCCTTTGCAGGACGCCGGCGGCAAGCGGGAGTCGTTGGCCGCCTCGTACCGGCGACTCTGGGGCACCCTGAAACGTCTGTACCGCACCTCTCCGCAGACCCTGTACTTCCTGGTGGCCTCGGCGGTCTTCCGCGACGGCCTCGCCGGCATCTTCACCTTCGGCGGCGTCTTGGCCGCGGGCACCTTCGGCTTTGCCACCACCGACGTGATCATCTTCGCGATCGTGGGCAACATCGTCGCCGGTCTCGGCGCGCTGCTGGGCGGTAAGCTCGACGACGCCCTGGGGCCCAAGCGCGTGATCATCGCCAGCCTCATCGGCATTCTGCTGGCCGCGGCCCCGCTGTTGGTCTTCCGCTCGCCGGTCGCGTTCTGGATATGCGGCCTGGCGCTGTGCGCCTTCGTGGGCCCGGCGCAGTCGGCCTCGCGCACCTACCTGGCGCAGTTGACACCCGCGGGTCAAGAGGGCGAGATCTTCGGCCTGTACTCCACCACTGGACGCGCGACGTCCTTCTTGGCCCCGACCCTCTTCACGCTGTTCGTGAGCCTGCTGGGCGCACAGATCTGGGGCATCGTGGGCATCATGGCGGTGATCGCACTGGGTCTGGTGTTGACCCTGCCGTTGAGCCCCGCGCCCGCCGCCCCGAACCGCGCGCTACAGGAACAGACGGTCGCCGGTTAGGCGAGCACCTGATGCATGCGTAGTTGCTCGATCACGTTGGCAAAGGCGTCATCGGGAATCTCGCCATAACTGGCCTCAAGCTCGGCCTTCAGCTGCGCCAGCGGCCGAGGGGTTTCCAGGGTGAGCCAGCAATCGGCGGCAAAAGGCGAGACCTCCACGAGCTTGCTGTCGTGCAATAACAACATGCGGTCCTCGGCCAGGTACCCGGAGGTTCCGGGCATCCTCCCCACCCACGCCTGCCCATCTGGGCCCTGCCGCGTCGAGGATGAAACGTCGCCGGCGGGCGTCTCGGGAAAACACTGCACCGCGCTACGCTCGGCGGGCGGGGCAAGCTCCCCCGCCAACAGCGCACGCATCAGCGGCAACGTATCGGCGATCTCGGTATAGCTCAGACGGAAGGCCCCGCCGCAGGAATCCACCAGTGCGATCAGTTTCTCCATGCCTGCCTCGGTGCGGGCCAACCCGGAGGTCTGCGGCACCAGCTCGATGAGGGCGTCCACGATGCCCACCCGCTCCAGCTGCGGTTGGGCGGGTTCCCCCTCCGATCGCCGGTCCAGCAACACCACGTGGCGCAGGGTGTACCCGAAGTCATCGGGCGCCACCGCGTTCAGCCCGAGGTCCGCAGGGTCGTGCTGTGCCTTCGGGGTGCCGCGTTCTTCGATGATCGACAGCGGCTTCGGGTAGGGGCGAATACGCCCGCTCTGCTCGACGATCGCCGTTTCGTCCGAGAGGTAACTGAAGTGGCGCCCCAGAAAACGGGCCGCCGTGGTCTTGCCCCGACCCGAGGGGCCCACCAGAATCATCGCCTCCTGCGAGCTGGGATGCCCCAGCGCCGCCGCGTGAAAGAGGCTCTGTTGCCCGGCGAGCGCCATCAACACCTTGAGGGTGACCTCCACGGTCAACCGCTCGTGCGCGGCGGGTGGCTGCGAGGCGTCCACGACCACCAGTTCCGCATCTCCCCAGCGCGCCCGCGCCTTGGCGGTATCTTCGGCCGTCACGAGGACGCTGGCGGGCACGTCCAGGCTGTCGCTGGCAGGTGTATCCTGCGGGCGCATTGAAGCCCACGCCTGCCGCACCTGGTCGATGAACCGCTCGGGCACAGACTCGTCGAAGCGCAGGTGCACGGGCACGCCGGCCGGTGCGAGGTCAAGGCCACGTAGCATGGGGGTCTCCTGGGGGTGCGGGGTGAGGGGGTTAGTCCGTCAGGGGGATGACGGTCTTGTGAAAGTTCTGGAAGCTGCGGGAGGCGGTCGGGCCGCGCTGACCCTGATACCGGTTGCCGTAGGGGCCGGTACCATAGGGGTGCTCCGCCTCAGAGGTCAGTCTGAAGAAGCACAACTGACCGACCTTAGAACCGGGCCAGAGCAAAATCGGCAAGGTGGCCATATTCGACAGTTCCAGGGTTACATGGCCCGAAAAACCGGGGTCGATGAACCCCGCGGTGGAGTGGGTGAGCAACCCCAGGCGACCCAACGACGACTTGCCCTCGAGCCGGGCTGCGATATCGGCCGGCAACGTGACCTTCTCATAGGTCGCGCCGAGCACGAACTCACCGGGGTGTAGCACGAACGGTTCGTCGGGTGCCACCTCCACCAGGCGAGTCAACTCCGACTGGTCCTGGCTGGGATCGATGTGCGCATACTTGTGATTGTCGAACAGCCGAAAGAACCGATCGAGCCGCACGTCGATGGAGGCCGGCTGGATCATCGACTCGTCGAACGGCTCTAACCTGATGCGGTCACTGGCAAGTTCCTGGCGTATGTCTCGGTCTGAAATAAGCACGTCTTAAAAATATCCTAATTTTGCGGGCCGCTTGGGGCGAGCCGGTATTGTAAGGAGTACAAACCGTTGTCGCCATATCTGAGGTTTTTGTGTCCCCCCTCGTACTCTGTTCCCTTATCGTGATCATTACCCTGGCTGTCTCCGGCGCGGCGAAGGCGAAAGAACCCGCCAGCACCGCCACAGCCATCGTGAACCTCGACCTCGACCGCTGGGTGCCCATGAAACTGGCCGCCGCGGCGTTGCCCTGGGTAGAGATCCTCTTGGCGCTGTGGCTACTCTTCGCCCCCGGCCTGCTCGGAGTCATCGGGGCAGCCGCAGTCGTGGCACTGTTCCTCATCTACTGGCTGGTCATCCTGCGCGCCGTGGTGGCCGGCAACACCGCCAGCTGCAACTGCTTCGGCGGCGCGTCCACCGCGCCCATCTCCGGGTACACCTTAGCCCGCAACACCGCGCTACTGGGGGCGTCCCTCGGGGCCCTGGGCGCGGCCATCATCACGGGGCACTCGGTGGTCGGCATGCTGACGCGTGTCATCCTGCGCGACGGCCTGTGGCTGGGCGGAGCCGCCCTGCTCGCGCTCGCGCTGTGGTCCATGTACCGCTCGGAACTCACCGCCCCGGCTAGTGCGCCCGGTGGCTCCTCCGCGGCGGCGGGCGCCGCACCGGCCCAGGGCATCTCCGAAGATTTCGTGCGCGCCCAGGACGAGGCCGAGGAGCAGGCCGACTACGTGCGCCTGCCCATTCCCTACGGCGCCCTGAGCAACCCGGCACTGAACACCACCACCAACCTGCGGGAGCTGGCTATCTTGCAGGCCCGCGTGCTGTTCTGGGTCACCCCCGGCTGCACTCCCTGCATGCACGTACTCGACCACATCTCCGACTGGCAGAAACGCCTGCCGATGCTCAAGCTCAACCCCGTGGTCTCCACGGTTGACTGGGTCGAGCGGCTGGGTGTAGGCGACGACATCGAGGTGTTGGTGGACGAAGACTACCGCACCGAGGCCCTGTTCGGTCACGGTACCCCGCTTGCGGTGGCGTTGGGCTCCGACGGTCTGATGGCTGGCGGCCCGGTGATCGGTAGCGGGGATATCATTCGTTTTATGGAAGAACTCCTCGCCGAGTTCGACGCCTAACGAAGGAGAAACATGCGCGAGAAGTCGCTCTGGCAGGTGCAGACCGAACGCAACCCCGGCCACTCTCAGTGGTACATTCAGCGGTTCAAGACGATGGCCGAGCAGGGCAACGACATCTGGGGTGAGGCGCGACTGATCGACGCTCTCAGCCCCCGCGAGGCCAAGATCTTGGACGCCGGGTGCGGCCCCGGACGCATCGGCGCCTACCTGCACGAACGCGGCCACCGGGTCACCGGCATCGACATCGACCCGCAGCTCATCGCCGAGGCCACCCGCGTGTGCCCCGACGCGCAGTGGGTCACCGCAGACCTCACCGACCTGCGCGAAGCGCTGGGGTACGCTGCGGACGCAACGCTCGGGGACGAAGGTTTCGAGACGATTGTCTGCGCCGGCAACGTGATGACCTTTCTCGCGCCCTCCACCCGCGCGGCCGTGCTCGAGAACTTCGCCGCCGTTTTGACCGACACCGGACGCGCCGTGATCGGCTTCGGCGCCGGCCGCGGCTACGATTTCGAGGAGTTTTTCGCCGACGCTGCCGCGGCGGGACTGCAGGTTCAGCAACGCTTCGCTACCTGGGAGATGCACCCGTTCACGCAGGACTCGACCTTCCTCGTGGCCTTCCTGACCCGGGCATCCTAGACTCATCTACCAGCACCCAACACAAAACGCCCCGCACGGTATGCGTGCGGGGCGTCTTGATTTAAGACTGTGCGGTTACAGCAGGTGCCACTGACGCAGGGTCTCTTCGGGGATGAGCGAAAAGACGGCGATGGCTATCAGCGCCAAGGCTGAGAGGATCGTGATGGTCGCCGAACGCCACCCCGGGTGAAGCTCATTGAAGCTCACCAACCCCGGGTGCTGCTTATTCATCTGCACCACGTTGATGCGGTCGTACACCACGGTCTGCGGGGACGACTCGGCAGCGATCTGGCGCAGGGTCTTGTGGTCCCAGATGCGCCCGTCGAAGCGAATCACCTTCTTGCCCTTGGCGTTCACGCCCCACAGCGCGGGAATACCCTTGAAGCGCAGGGAGTTGGCCCCGCCGTCCTTGACCTGCATCGACTTCTTCGAGGCCAAGCGCTCTACGAAGACCGTCTGCGCGATGTTGGTCAGCTTCACGGCGCGCCAGCCGAAGACGCGGCTGTGGAGCAGGTGGGTGTCAGTGCGCACCGCGATCGTGGGCTTGAGCACCGAGTAGATGGCAAAAAGGGCCAGGAGCATGGCCACGACCATCCCCAGGGTATAGGGCAGCGCGTAGCGGTGACGGGTCAGCATGAAGATAATGCCGATGACCACGAGAGAAGGCATGAGCGCCGCCATGAGTCGGCGGTGGTAGGAGTGGATGCGCGGGTGGTAGACCCCGGCAGGATGACCGTATTTCTCGGGTACCTGGTGTGCGTATTCAGCCATGGTGCCTATCTTATCGGGAACCGGTTCCAACCCCGGGACGGCGAGAGTGTGAGCTGTGGGCTAGATTAGAATCATGCGTTTTTCTTCCCCCGTCGACCGTGTTCTGGCTGGCTGGTTCGCCGGCATGCTGTGTGCGCTGTTGCTTGCGCTGGGTGCGTTGGCCCTGATCAACCGCACAGTCTACGATCCGGCGGGGCAAGTCAGACAATACTTTCAGGCCCTGCGCGAGGGTGATGGATCCCGCGCCTTAGGCATCCTCGATGCGCAGGTCCCGCAGGGCGTAGCCCCCGCCGGTCAGGGCGAGGCCAAGAAGCCCGCCCCGGACGCCGCACTCATGGACGGTCAGGCCCTGAAGAACTCGGTGGCAGACCTGAAAGACCTCGACGTGCGCACCACATCCATCAGCGAGGACGGCGAGCACGCCAGCGTCACGGCAGACTACGAGCTGGCCGGTCAGCGGCAGAGCACCGAATTCCACCTGCACCGGGTGGGTTCCCACTGGGGCGTGTTCGACCGCTGGCATATCGACCGCGGATCGTTGCCGACCGTGCAGGTCTCCTCCCCCACCGCCACGACCGCCACGGTCAACAACGTGAAGGTGGGTCTCACCCACGGTACGGGTCAGTTCGTGACCTTCTATCCCGGTGTCTATAAGTCCACCTACGTGTCCTCGCTCTACGAGGCGCCCGAACAGCAGGTGGCCGTCACCGCCGCCGATCAGCGCGATCAGAAACTCTCGTTGCAGCTGGAACCCAGCTCTTCAGCGCAGAATGCGATCACCTACCAGATCGCCTCACACCTGGATTCTTGTGCTACCCAAGACACGCTCTACCCGGCCGGGTGCCCCTTCGAGTACCCGTTCACCGGTCGCGTGCAGGGCGACGTCTCGTGGGCCATTACCGAATACCCCAAGCCCAAGCCCACGGTAGGCCCTGAGGGCAACTGGTTGCTGCCGGAGTCGCGCGGCAAGGCCAAGATCTCCTTCACCGAGCTGGATCTGCTCACCGGGCAGACCCGCCAGCTCACCGAGGAGGTCCCCTTCACCTACCGTGCATCGGTCTCCACGGACAACGAGCAGGTGAAGGTGACCCCGCAGCAGTAGGGGTTAGTCGTTGAGCCCGCGCAGGTCCAGGGTCAGCTCGGACTCGTCGGCGTCGTCACCGGTGACCACGACGGGAATACCCCAGTCCTGCTGGTACAGGTGGCAAGCCGCGTGATCGGGAATCTCGCCACCGGGTTCGCCGTCGCAGGCGGCGGCGCGGGCGGTGATGTGCAGAACCGCCTCGGTGATCCCGGGGTTGAGCGTGATGGTGCGGGTCAGGCCCTGGCTGGTTCCAGCGCCTTCCACAATGAACTCCTCGGGAGTTGAGGAGACCTTCAGCTGGGTCGGGTCGCCCCACCGGTAGTCCAGTTTCTGGCCCGTCGGCGCGCTGAACCGCGAGATAAGTTCCACGGTGCCCCCGGTGAGCTTGGTGGCCGGGCGGGCGGTCTGCGAAGCGCCCTCGTCGACCCGTTGCATCTTCTCGGGGATCGCCACACGCACGAGCTGGTGTGCGTTGGCCTCGACCACGATTAGGCGGGCGCCGTCGTCGGTGTGCTCCACCAGCACGTCCGAGGGTTCTTTCAGCCCGCGGGCCAAGGTGCCCAGTTCGCCGGTGGACGGGTCGAAGCGGCGAATCGCGCCATTGTAGGTGTCTGCCACCGCGATGGAGCCGTCGGGCAGCTGAGCCACGCCCAGGCAGTGCTGCATGCGGGCGGTCTCGGCGGTGCCATCGACGAAACCGAAGTCGAACAGGCCCACGCCCACAGCGGATTCCACGCTCACCTGGGTCGAGTCGTCCTCGTCGAAGCTGATCTTACGCAGCGCGGAGGTTTCGGAGTCGGCCACCCAGAGGCTACCGTCGGTGGCCTCGGTGATGCCCGAACTCTGGGCGAACCAGGCCTCGTCAGCCGCGCCGTCCTTCAACCCCTCGGCGCCGGTGCCGGCGAACACGGCCAGCTGCCCCGAGACCGGTTCGAAGCTGAAGATCTGGTGGGTGCCGGCCATGGCCACGATAAACGCGCGGGCGGTCTGCGAGTAGACCACGTCCCAGGGCGAAGAGAGCGCCACCGTCAGCGGGTCTGCGCCCTCGGCGATGAAGTTCGGGTCGTTCGAGCGGGCGTTTTCGCCATCGATGAGGCGTTGCACGCCGTTGCCGGCCAGGGTGCGTACCTCACCGGTGGTCAGGTTCAGCCCGCGCAGGCGGTGGTTGACCGAGTCGGCGACCACCACGTCATAACCCAGCTGCTCACGCAGTTCCGCCGGAACCAGCGCCAGGCCCTGGGGTTCGTTGAAGCGGGCGACCTCACCGGTGCCGTCGGCAAATCCCTTACCCGCCGAGCCGTTGGCGCCCGCGCCGCCAAAGACCGCGACGGGGGTCTGCAGGTCGTCCTCGACCTGCACCAGGCGGTGGCGGGCGGTATCGGTGACCAGGTAGGTGGTGCGGGCCGGTTCGGCGAAATGCTCGGGCAGTTCGATGGCTTTGCCGGGGAAAGCGAACACGCCCTCGGTCTGCGGCCGCGGCACGTAGGGGCCATCGCCGCGATGCAGGGTGCCCTTCGCCTCGTGTTCCTCGGCCAACTCGCGCACCAGGGAGATCAGCCCCTGCACGTGGCCCTCACCCGAAAGGTGCGCCACGATGTACCCCTCGGGGTCGATGACCACCAGGGTCGGCCAGGCGCGCGCAGTGTAGGCCTGCCAGGTCTCTAGGTTGGGGTCATCGAGAATCGGGTGCGCCACGTCGTAACGGTCGATCGCCGCCGCGAGCGCCTCCGGGTCGGCTTCGTGTTCGAACTTCGGGGAGTGCACACCCACGGTCACGAGCACGTCGGAGAATTCTTCCTCCAACGGGCGCAGTTCATCCAGCACGTGCAGGCAGTTGATGCAGCACAGCGTCCAGAAATCCAGGATCACGATTTTGCCGCGCAGCGCCTCGAGGTCGAGGTCCTTCCCGCCGGTGTTCAACCAGCCGCGGCCGATCAGTTCGGACGCGCGAACACGGGTGGTGCGGATAGAGTTGGTCATCTTCACTCCTCGTCTGAAAGGGCTGCCCCAGTCTCACGGGCTTCACACAGGTATCTGCGTATAACAGTAACCCAGCGGGCGGACGCCCAAAAAGACGGGTTCGCACAGGGTGTAACCACGTCACATTCCGTCACGAACTGGCCTACGATAAGTCACAACTACTCCTTGTTTCGAAAGGTTTCATCATGATCACTCACGATATGGGCGAGGGCACCCCGCTCGTTATGATTCACGGGTTCGCCGTCGATAGCCGCATCATGCTGGCGCTGGAAGACACGGTGGACTTCACCGGGTGGCGCCGCATCTACGTGGACCTCCCCTGGACCGAGCCCGGCCACGACGAGTCGCTGGCTTCGGCGCAGGCGGTGCTCGAGAAGCTCAGCGAGGAGCTGAAAGACCTGCTCGGAAACACCCCGTTCGCGGTAGTGGGCAATTCCTTCGGCGGAATGCTGGCCCGCAGCATCGCCCACTCCTTCGGCGATCAGGTGCTCGGCCTGGCGACCATCGCCGGGGTTTTCGAGCCGGATGAATCGGCCCGCCGGGTGCCGGAAAAGCGCGTGATCCTGCGGGATGAGAAGGTGCTTGAGGAAGCCGGTGAACACGCCGAGGACTTCGAAGACCTCGCGGTCATCCACACCCCGCAGGCCCTGCACGGATACATGGAGCGTGTCTTCCCCGCCGGTCAAGAGGCCGATAAGAAGGTCATGAAGGCGATCTCGGAAAGCTATTCCCTGGACCACCACCCCGAGGCCGAGGCGGAGCAGCCCTACGACCTGCCCTCCCTGCACCTGATGGGCCGTCAGGATCACGTGTTGGGCTTCAAAGACACGCTGGCCTGGATCGACCATTACACGCGCGGCAGCTTCGTGGTGCTCGACGGTGTAGGGCACAACCTGCACCTGGAGAAGCCGGAGCTGATCTCGACCCACCTGCAGGATTGGCTGGGGGCGCTGCGTCAGCACCACGACCTCTAAGTAGGCGCGGGGGTGGGGCCCCCCTCAAAAAGCG
>NZ_JAYWLS010000005.1:0-56462 GCF_040946465.1 Rothia sp. LK2588
GAGACGCTCACCACAACGTTTCTTTTCGAGAAGTTCACTTTCTGATCGCTGAGATCATGTGTTTCCCGGTCGAAACCACCCTGATAAAGTTATCCAAATTGTCGCGTTGACTAGGGGTTTCTTTCACTCCCTCGCCGCGGCGACTCGTACTACTTTACACAGGGGTAAACGGTCGTGCAACTCGAAATGACGTGACCTGAACGACAAAATGACACCAACGGCTCCCCCAGGAACCCACACACTCGCAAAACCCCTAGTCAGGGCATTATCGGTGGTAGAAAAATTCTTCTAAATTTTCTCTCAACCTTCCTGGATTATCCCCTCCAACCCCTTACAGACCCCAGGAACAAATCCACTCCCTCATGCGTTGAGATCACCAATACAGTAACCGTCTCACTAGGGAGTAAAACCATGCCAACGCTTTCCATCCTCGACTTCGCCCATATCTTCGACGGTGAAGACGTCAGCGTCAGCTTCGCACGCTCAGTCGAACTGGCTCAGCACGCAGAGCGCTTAGGGTACGAACGCATCTGGTACGCCGAGCACCACAACATGAAGTCGATCGCCTCCTCGGCCCCCGCCGTCCTGATCTCTCACGTGGGTGCTAAGACCAATTCCATCCGCCTGGGTTCGGGCGGTGTCATGCTTCCTAACCACTCACCACTGACCATCGCCGAGCAGTTCGGCACACTCGCCGGTCTCTACCCCAACCGCATCGACCTGGGTCTCGGCCGCGCCCCCGGCACCGACATGCGCACCCTGCAAGCGCTGCGCCGTGATCCCCGCGCCGCCGAAAGCTTTCCCCAGGATGTACAGGAGCTGGCCGGTTTTCTCGGCGATAAAAGTCTGATCCCCGGTGTGGAGGCAACCCCGGGTAAGGGTAGCCACGTACCGCTCTATATCCTCGGGTCGTCGCTGTTCGGTGCCCAGCTGGCCGGCATGCTCGGCCTCCCCTACGCTTTCGCCTCCCATTTCGCACCGACTCACCTGGAAGAAGCGGTGAAGGTTTACCGCGAGCGTTTTGAGCCCTCGGAACAGTTGGCCGAGCCCTACGTCATCGCGGCGGTCAACGTACTGGCCGCCGACACCGAAGAGGACGCCGCGTCCCAACTAGAGAAGGCCCGGCGGGATCGCGTGAAGCGGATGGTCGGCCGCGGCCACGATTACTCCGACGCCGAGGTGGAGATGCTGATGAACTCCGCCCAGGGTCAGCAGGTACTGGCAATGCTTAAGTACACCGCCTCGGGCACCGCACCGCAGGTTAAGGAATACCTCTTACGCTTTGCGAACTTCGTGGAAGCCGACGAGCTCATGCTCTCGCCGCTCTCGCCCAGCACCGCAGGTGTGCATCGCACCCTAGACATCGTGGCCGAGCAGCTTTTGCCGGACGCACCCCGCAACTCAGCTGCCGAGACCAAGTAATTCTCGGGGCCAGGGTGTGCCACAACATGAGTGAGGTAAAGACCTTGAGTGCATGAGACCGTGCGCGAGAACGCCCCATTGCGCGACTAATACCCGACGTTGTGTTGCGCTAACGGCGTGTGATAACTCTGTGATTTCAGACACTGTGGGTCGTACTGCTGGCTGTCCCCCACGTTGTTGCACACCGCCGGTGGGGGCGACCCGCAACGTCCTCCAGGGTTACCCGAGGGTAACCTCGCCCTTCACTGATCGAATGATCATTGCGCTTTAGGATATTCCCTTAACTTTTTCGGTTACCGCGCAAATCCGCAGGACAGCGAATTGATTAACGAATCTAATCTTTTCGCCCCCCACGATCCCGCAGTGAACGGTCAGCAGCGTCCATGAGCACCCGCTCCACGCCCCGGCCACATCGCCGCGGATCGTTCTCAGCGCGTCAACACGCCCTACACGTCACCCAGCGGTCACCGAAAATACATCTGCAGATTGTCCCCAAATCAGGCAGTGTTGAGAGTTTTCCTTTTAGACTATCGAGAGTTCGCACATTCGCCGGCCTCCCCCATCTACCGGCGAGCGATTAGGGAAAACGCCATATCGATAGCAAGGGATTTACCGCACACCCATGAAGCACGCAGCACCGAAGACCCCCTGGGTTAAGACCAAAGCGTTCAAGGCTGGTTACGCCGCCACCCTGGCGGGCGCAGTACTGGCCGTCTCGTCCATCACCGCAACCACCCCGGCCTCCGCACTGGCGGGTAACGAAACCTACGCCAGCTACACCGCCTCCAACGGGGTGACCTCGCAGTACCACGTCATCGCCAACAACATTGACTGGACCAAACCTGTGGGCGTTGTCTTCTTCATGGACGGCGATCACCACAACAAGAAGCAGACCACCATCCACAACCCCTCCGGCGCTTCGTTGCAGGCCATCGGGCAGGTAGCCAACTCGCACAACATGGTGTTGGTTCCCGTGGTCTCCCCAGATAAGGACGGCTCCCGCGGTGGCTTCACCTGGTGGGAAGACAAGCAGACCAACGGCAAGTGGTTCCGCGACTTCGCACAGAACTTCATTGCTGAACACGGCATCGATTCCACCAATGTCTGGACCTTGGGTCAGTCGGGCGGATCCGAATTCATCGGATACGAGCTCGGCGCCAACTCCCAGGAGAGCTGGCGCAACGGCGGAGGCGACATCATGGTCGGTGGCGGCAACTCCGACGGCATGAAGACCGACCCCTCGGCGGCCTACCGCAAGATCCCGATGTACTGGTACGTCGGCACCAACGACAACGTCAAAGACAGCAACGCCTACGGTTGGTCCGCCTACCGCGCTGCCCTCTCGGGCAAGGCTACCTACGACGCCAACGGGTTCACCAACACCCACCTGGTCATGGTGCCCAACACCAACCACTTCCAGTACAACCACGCACAGATCCTGGACGACACCCTCAACCGCAACACCACCGGTGCCACCTGGTCGATGACCACCCTCACCACCGCGTCCAACAAGACGCAGGCCGTGGACGTCTTCGACCCGCAGCCCGGCTACCAGGCCATCGCCGACTACTACTACCAGCACGGCGGCTTGGACAAGCTCGGTTACGCCACCGCGCAGCCCACCTTCACCAACGCCCGCGGCATCACCCAGAACTTCTCCTCCGAGAAGAACATCTACTGGACCGAGGCCACCGGCGCCCACACCATCGCGTGGAAGGGTGCCATCGGCGACCGCTTCGCACGCCAGGGATTCGAGAACGGCTGGGGTTACCCGAGCATCGACGAGACCTCCTACGCCGGCGGCGCCAAGCAGTACTTCGAGAACACCTACGGCGCGACCGCTGTGTACTGGTCCAAGGCCACCGGCGCGCACTCGCTGGTCAAGGACGGCGCCATCCGCACCAAGTGGGTCAACCACGGCCACGCCAAGACCCTCGGCTTCCCCGCCACCGACGAAATCTTCATGGATGCAACCGGTGTAGCGGGCCCGGGTGCCAAGGCATCCTTCGTCAAGGACGGCGAGCGCACCGTGGCCTACTGGTCGGACGACACCGGCGCCCACATCATGAACGAGAAGGGCGCGATTCACGCGGCCTGGCAGAAGTTCGGCGGCGCGGCGTGGATGGGTTACCCCGTCACCGACGAGACCACCGACGCCCACGGAGTCACCTCGGTGACCTTCTCCAACGGCACCACCCTGAACTGGACGGCTCAGTCCGGCGTGTGGGTCAGCTAGCCTGAGACGCAAAAAGCCCCGAGCGCCCCTCTTCGCGAGGAGCACTCGGGGTTTTTTCGTGGTTACTTCGAGAAAGTGGCGGTGTCGATCACGGCGCGGAAGTGCACCTCACCGGCGACCACCTTGTCGTAGTACTCATCGACCTGGTCGATGGAGATCTTCTCGATCTTCGCACCCAGGTTGTGCTGGGCGCAGAAGTCGAGCATCTCCTGGGTCTCAGGGATGCCACCGATGTTGTTACCGGTGAGCACCTTGCCTCCACCCACAAGGCTGCCCATGTGCAGGTTGAGCGCCTCCGGCGGCAGGCCGACCACCGACATCACGCCGCGGGGCTTGAGCAGGCTGAGGTAGGCGTCCACGTCAATGGGGGCCGAGATGGTGTTGAGGATCATGTCGAACTCGCCGCGATGCTCGGCGAAGAAGCCCTCCTCGGTGGTGGCCAGGGTGCGGGAGGCACCCAGCTTGGCGGCTTCGTCCGCCTTCTTCAACGAGCGGGAGAGCACGGTGACCTCAGCACCCATGGCTGCGGCGATCTGCACGCCCATGTGCCCCAGCCCGCCGAGGCCGAGGATGGCGACCTTCTGACCGGGCTGCACATTCCAGCGGGCCAGGGGCGAGTAGGTGGTGATGCCTGCGCACAACAGGGGTGCGGCGACGTCGAAGTCCAGGCCTTCGGGAATGGTGAGGACGAAGTTCTCGTTGACGGTGACCTTCTGCGAGTAACCGCCCTGGGTGATGGTGCCGTCGACGTCCTTGGAGTTGTAGGTGCCTACATTGCCGCGCAGGCAGTCCTGCTCCATGCCCGCCTGGCACTGTTCGCACTCACCGCAGGAGTTGACCAGGCAACCCACGCCCACACGGTCGCCGACCTTGAACTTGGTGACGTTGCTACCCACCTCGGCGACGACGCCGGCGATTTCGTGGCCCACGCACAGCGGGAAGTGCGCCTCTCCCCATTCATTGCGGATGGTGTGGATGTCGGAGTGGCAGATTCCCGCCGCTTTAATGTCGATGACGACATCGTCTTCGCGGGGGTCGCGACGCTCAAGGTCGACCACCTTGAAGGGCGCCTCGGGGCCGGTTTTTTGCAACGCTTTGACGGTGTAAGACATAGATACTCAACCTTTCAATGATCTGTGTACTTACTATCCTATCGGCGCTGGCCCGACCCCTAAAAGCGTTTCGCTATGCGCCGACCAACCAGCAGTCGTCCGACTGCCCGAGACCCTTGAAGCGGCGGTCCATGAAGGTCAAACCGCGCGGGATCACGGCCAGGGCCGCACCGGCGTGGGTGGGCGTCATCGGTGAGTAGAAAGAGACGTCGCTACCGGCGCGGCAGTACGCCTGGCCCAGCTTGCGGTTGGTGGCGTGCGGGATCACGTCGTCACCCCAGGAGCTGTTGATCAGGATCGGTGCCTGCGGGTGGCGTCCCTCGGCCGCCAGGCTGTTCTCGCGGAGCAGCTGGGTGAGCTCGGGGTTGTTCTTGATGACGGTGGACAGCGGCTGACCGGCCAGGGTGTACGCGCCGGTGTTCTTGACCGAACCGAACGCACTGATGGCCTCACCGGTGCACATGGTGCGGATCTGCGAGACGGCCTCCTGACCCTGGGGAGTCAGGTATTTGGAGTAGTCGATGCCGTAGCTATCACCCAGGCCTGCCAGGCCCATGAGCATGAACCCGTTGTAGAGGGTGCCGTCGATATTGTCCATGACGGCCTGGAGATCCGCCGGGGAGGCACCGGCAACGATGCCCTTAACGTTGAGCTCGGGGGCGTAGGTGGCCTGTAGCTCACCGGCGGAGGCCACGGCGCCGCCGCCCTGCGAGTATCCCCAGAGACCGACGGGGGTGGTCGCGGTGGCGATGCCCGCGCCCTGAGCAACGCGAGCGGCGTCCAGCACCGCATTACCCTGATCTACCCGGTTCAGGTAGCTGTGGGTGCCCTGGGTGCCGGATCCCACGTAGTCGGTGACCACCACGTTGTAACCGGAGTTCAGCAGCGCGGTGAGGGCAATGAACTCGTACTCAGTGCCCTTCTCGAGCTGATACGAGGGGGCGCAGGAATCCCCGAGACCCTGGGTGCCGGGAGCGAAAGAAATAACCGGACGCTCGCCGGGGCCGGACCACGCGACCTTCGACTCGAGCACGGCACCGGTCACGGCAACGGGCCGGCCACGGAAGTCGGTGGACTTGTACATGACCTTGGTGGCCTTGGCCGCAGGGCCGGTGATCACGTTATTGGGGTCGATGTTGAAGGTCATCGGGGCGGTCTTGACGATCGCTCCGTTGCTTGCGGGCAACGTTGCCGGAGCCTGATAGAAGTCGCTCGGCAAACCGGCATCGGAGTTGAGCTTGCCGTACCAGTCGGCTAGTTCGCCCTGGTCTGCGTTGTTGAGTTCGGGGACGATGTTTTGGATTTCGGCTTCGGTGACCTGCGCCGATTCGGTGGCGTTGTGCGGTAGGTCTTCTGCGGCGGCAGGGGCCGCGAGGCCGGTCAGGGTGAGAAGGGCGGTTGCGGAGAGGGTGCCTGCGCTGACAAGGGCGCGACGAAGGGTCTGCTGCATCGGAGAACCTCGGTGTGTGTATCTAACGTGTACGCCTAAATTGTAAGGGCGCCGTTGGTGGCTTGACGAGATACTTTAGTAGGGAAAAGCGGTGCATCTTTGGCGGCAAAGAGGGTCGGTCCTTTAAGCCTGACGCCTGTATAGACAGGAATAGTTTTCCCAGCTCAACCGTTCTATCCTCCGTCAGGCTCACCAGTTCAATGGAGGAACATTTATGCCAACCCTTTTCGATCCCGCCGACCTCGGTTCGATCAAACTTCGCAACCGCATCGTCATGGCTCCGCTGACCCGCTCACGCGCAGAAAAAGACGGCATTCCCTCAGATCTGCACGTCGAGTACTACAGCCAACGTGCCCGCAACGGCCTGGTAGTCACCGAAGGCACCTTCTTCGAAGACATCAACCGCGCCTTCGTTGGCCAGGCGGGTATCGCCACCGATCAGCAGCAGGCGGGATGGGCCAAGGTTGCCCAGGCTGTCCACGAACAGGGCGGGCAGATCGTCATGCAGATCATGCACGGTGGACGGCTCACCCTCCCCTCCATCAACGGTTTCGACCAGGGTGAGGCACCCAGCGCCATCGCACCGGGGGTCACCCTCCACGGTGCCGAGGGCCGGCAAGACGTCCCCACTCCCGTAGCCCTGGACGACGCCGGTATCCAGCGCGTGATCTCCGGTTTTGCTGCCGGCGCCCGCCGCGCCATCGACGCCGGTATCGACGGCGTAGAAATCCACGGCGCCAACGGTTACCTGCTCCACGAATTTCTCTCGCCCGACGCCAACCACCGCACCGACTCCTACGGCGGCTCACCCGAGAACCGAGCCCGCCTGCTCATCGAGGTGATCCGCGCGGTTGCCGCAGAGATCGGCGCCGATCGGGTGGGCTTCCGCATCTCCCCGATGCACAACGTCCAGGGTTGTATGGAAACCAACGAAGAGGACGTCGTGGCCACCTACAACGCCGTGATCGACGGCGTGAAAGATCTAGGGTTGGCCTACCTCTCGATCCTGCACCACGACATCGACGGCCCGCTGGTGGCCGGCCTGCGCGCTCGGTTCGGCGGGTTCACCATGCTCAACAGCGGCTTCGGTGAGATCACCGGCAAGGACGAGGCGCAGCGCATCGTCGAAGAGAACCTGGCCGACGCGGTGATGGTTGGCCGCGAGGTGATCTCTAACCCCGACCTCTCTTACCGCTGGGAGAAAGGCCTGCCCCTGAACGAGATGGACATGGCGACCTTCTACACCCCCGGCGCCGCCGGGTACACCGACTACCCCTTCGCCGAGGAGGAATCGGGCCGGTAGGAGGAGCCCCGCTGCGCCAGCGGGCGCCTGTCGAAAATCGGGGATATTCTTCAACAAAAACAGGGGCCTCCCGCATAGTGCGGGAGGCCCCTGCCTCAATCACTCACAGCTTTGAGAGAGTGCTCCTCTTAGCTGTTCTTGCGGCGGCGAGCTGCGAACATGACGATGTGGTAGTCGCCGGTAGCGTCAGAAACAGCGGTGTAGATCGGCGAGGTTGCACCATCGCGTTCGTACCACTGGGCGTACACGCGGACGCCCTCGAGAGGCGTGGTGGTCGGGTGGGTTTGGCCAGCACCGGCGTAGTCGGTCAGGACGCCGCCCAGACGGTGCACGACCTTACCGTTGACGGTCTTCTGGGCATCGGCCTGGGTAGTGCCCGACTCGATGACGTTGACGCCGTCGACGGTCAGGGTGCTATCACCGGGGGCAGCGTAAGCACCGGGTGCCGAGATGACCGAGCCGGCCACGACCACTGTAGTGGTGCTGAGAAGAACGAGCCCTCTGGCAAAGGGGGACTTAGCGTTATAACGCTTAGAAAAAGCCATGAGATCTATATCCAATAAAGGTATGTGATTGAGAGATTGTCGCTAAAGATTAGACATCTCCACGAACTGACGCATTACCTGCGACAAGTCTAAGTATGCAAATCATCACAATGGCCTACAAGATTATAAAGAAAGCATCGATAAATGCGAAAAGCGCAACAAAAATAATGAATTTTGTTTTGGAGCGATCTTCCCTCCAATCGACCCACTTCGGCTTAATCGCGCGGAAGTATACGCCTTGAGCCACAATGTCCCCCAGTTCAACGGAAGCTTCCCCCAAATGGTTGGCAGTGGGCAGATGTGGTGTATCATGCAGACATTCGTTTTGTAAATAATGCTTATTTCATACAGCGCTATAAATTATGAATAAATTATCTAATGTTATTAAATTCATTGATATGCGATATACATACGAATCGGTTTGTTGACGGTCATAGGCGCAATAAATCACAAGGTAAAGACAGGGGGTGCTACAGAGAATATTATTCTTATCGATTATCAACAAAAGGGAAGAATAATCTCAGTCAGCCACCCTGAGACCTCAACCGGGACATTCTCCTCCGGCAGACGCCCACCACCCCTACCACGCAACACTGGGGAAGGAGCGCCACGAAGAGACTGCGGACGGCCTATACCGCAACCCGCCGCCGTAGCACAGAGGGAGCACATCGTAAATCTGCTTTACATATGGTGCGAATTTACCCCGATTGCTTTAGCGTCTATTGCGGGTCGCAACCGATCACGAAGGGGTTCATATCGCCACTAGGAGGCCTTAGAAGGTTCCGTCTTCAGCCCCGCAGAGAGCTCAGGGCGAGCATCTAGTAAAGGGGGCTTTCATGTTCCCCTCAATGCTCGCTCACTAAGGTTTGGTTCAGACCCCTTAAGATCGCTCGAAACCGGCGTCCTGAGACCCCTCACACTGCAGGTGAGCGACCACCTGTTTGATCATCGCACCCATCCGCGAGCGCTCCGGAACGAGCGGTTCAAGCCCCAGAGCCAGCATCGGTTCGGCCGTCACGGGGCCCACCGCCGCCACCGTCATATGACGCAGGGCACCCACGAGGGCGTGTCGCTTTCCGGTGGCTTCGGCCCGGTGCATCATCGCCTCGAAGGCAGGAGCTGCGGTGAAAGTGATGGCGTCTACCTCCCCGGCGATCACGCTGTCGATCAGTGCCTCGGCCTTGGCGGGCTCCTTGGGGTCTTCCCATCGGTTGGGGTGAATCTGGACCACCGTGGCCCCGGCCCGTTCCAGGGCGTTCACCAGGGCAGGGTCAGGTTTGCCGTGCTGTTGAATGGTCACGTTCTTTTCGGCCACACCGCGTTCCATGGCCAGTTCGACCAGCGACTCGGTGGTCTCCTCGGCCGCCACACCGGAATCTTCAAATCCCAGCGAGCGCACCGCACCGCGTCCTTTGGCGCCGCGCACCAGGATCTGCGCGCTGGCGAGAGCCTCGCGGAGTGGGGCGCCCAGTTCGGTCTTGTCGACGGTCTCCAGCCAACCCTTCAAACCGTTGCCGGTGGTGACCAGCACCAGCTGGGGTGGGTGCTCGAGAACCTGTCGGGTTTCGTCCAGCAGCAGGGCGTCATCCTCGGTTTTGACGATCCGCACCGTGGGCGCGGCGATCACAAACGCGCCGTGGCGCTCGAAGGCGGCCGCTTGTTCTTCGGCGCGGCGGGAGGCGGTCACGGCGATGGTCTTGCCTACAAGGATTTCGCTCATGCTTCTATTGTGGCGCAGGTACTTTGCCCTGTCTCATCAGTACCTGCTCGGCCTCACTCTGTGGACGCCGCTGGCGGCTCTTCGTCGCCGGCGCACCGCCAGCACGGGGCGGCGGGGTCATCTTTGATGGCGCCGCAGTCGGGGCAGGTGAGGTGCATCCAGCAGGCGAGGTCGCCGCCTTGTTCTTCGTTAGAATCCATCGCCGCCGCCGTAGGAATCATGGGTCATGTTGGCGAAGCGGGAGTAGTGGCCCTGGAAGGCGACCGCGATGGTCTTGGTGGGGCCATTACGGTGCTTCGCGACGATGACGTCGGCCTCACCGGCGCGCGGGGACTCCTTGTCGTAGACGTCGTCGCGGTGGAGCAGGACGACCATGTCTGCGTCCTGCTCAATGCTGTTGTGGACGGTGATGCCATTGGCAATAAAGTTGTGGTTGCCCAGCACGGTGGCGTCGAAGACTTCTTCTTCACCCTCATAATCGATGGACACCACGGTGTCCCAGAAAAGATCGTTGACAGCCAACATATCGAGCTCTGCGGAGTCGAGTACTTGGGCTACCTTCGCCAACACGGGGGCAGAGGAATGCGCGTCTGGTGAGCGCAAGGCGTCCGCCACATGGATGGGTTCTTCAAGCACGTTACCCACAGTGTTCCAGACCCGAGGGTCAGCTTCTTCGGTTTTTGAGAGTCTTGCGACCTCGTGAACTGGGACGATGACTCCGAATTCATGGTAGAAGCGAACCAGGTCATCAGCGGAGCAAATCTTCAAGAAACCGTCGGTCGTTACCACCGAGATCCCAAAGCGCAACAGGAGCAATCCGAGCGCGTCCGCTACGAATTGGTGGGCAGCGAGAGTGATCGTCTCTTCCTTGTAATCAGCATGAGTTTCAAATACTGCCTTCAAGAATAGGCGGATGTGCTCCTTGGACAACCCAAATACAGGTGGAGTGACCCCTTCAGCCATAGCCGAATGGGCGGCGTCCAACACCTCTTCGTCGCTCCAGTGCACCCGCTGGCTGGGCCCGTTCACATGGCGAGGGGTGCCGATGCGGGTGCCAACCTCCAGTTCACCAAGGCCTTTCCAGCCACGGAAGGTGAAAAAGGGGTGGTTGGCGGTCGCGCGGATCTGCTTACCCGAAGCTAGCTTCAACCGATAGACGGGTTTGGTTCCCGTGGAGAATACGTGGGTCAGGTGGCGCTCAACGTAGCGCATGTCGTCACCCAGGGACCAGACAGGGACGTCCTTGGCTCCGGAGGCGAACAACTCACCCATTGTCGTTTCGGCACCGGTATCGGAACGCAAGATGCGAGTATCGGCCGTCAGGCAACCCGACTCACGCAAATCCGAGACCATGGGTTTCTTATCCGTGCGTTGCTCCGAGCCGCGGTTCAGCTGCGAAAGTGCGATGACCGGAACCTCAAGCTCCTTGGCCATGAGCTTCAGGGCGCGGGAGAACTCCGAGACCTCTTGCTGGCGAGACTCCACTTTCTTGCCCGAGCTCATCAACTGCAGGTAATCGAGCACGATCAGCTTCAGGTTGTTGCGCTGCTTCAGGCGACGCGCCTTGGCGCGGATCTCCATCAGGGTCATATTCGGGGAGTCATCGATAAACAGCGGGGCGGCCTCCATCTTGCCCACTGCCGTTGCAAGCTTCGCCCACTGATCGTCGTCCAGGTTGCCCTTACGCAGATCGGAAAGATTCAGCGAGGCCTCCGCCGAGAGGATCTTCATTGCAATCTCGTTACGACCCATCTCCAGCGAGAAGAACACGGTGGTCATGTTATGTTTGATCGCTGCCGAGCGGGCGATGTCGAGGCTGAACGTGGATTTGCCCATCGCCGGACGAGCCGCAATAACGATCATCTGCCCCGGCTGCAGGCCCGCGGTCAGCTCGTCGAATTCGATGAAGCCGGTCGGTACACCGTGGATGCCGCCCGCGCGGGAGCCGTTGGCCTCGATCTCGTCGAGGGTGGTGTCGAGGGCGTCTTTCAGCGGCACGTAGTCTTCGCTCTGGCGGCCGTCGGCCACGCTGTAGACCTCGGCCTGCGCCTGATTGACCAAACCCTCGACCTCGCCGTCGGCCTGGTACCCCAGCTGGGCGATCTTGGTGCCCGCCTCCACGAGGCGGCGAAGTACCGCCTGCTCGGCGACGATCTCGGCGTAGAACCCGGTGTTGGCCGCGGTGGGCACCGAAGAAATCAGGGAGTGCAGATAGGCCGCGCCGCCCACCCGGTTCAGCTCACCGCGCTTGTTGAGCTCGTCGGCAACGGTCACCGCGTCGGCGGGTTCACCGTGGCCGTAGAGGGTGATGATGGCCTCATAGATCGTCTCGTGGGCAGGCTTGTAGAAGTCGGCGCCGGTGACCTCTTCGACGACGTCGGCAATCGCATCTTTAGAGAGCATCATGCCGCCGAGCACCGACTGTTCCGCGGTGTCGTCGTGCGGCAGGGTGCGGGTTCCGTAGTCGTTCGGGTTCTCTGACACGTTCGCCTCTACTTTCGCGCGCACCCGTCACGGGCGCCGGTGCATCGGGGATTCTTGAGACTCCATTTTCGCACACCCGGCCGGAGGTGCAGGAGGACGCCCCCGGCGGGTTATGCCAGCACGTCGGCGGCGATCTTCGCCCCCAGTTCTTCGACATAAGGACGCGGGTTGGCCAGGGACTCTTGCAACGAGACTCCCAGTCCCAGCACCGAGTAGGCGGCGGTGATACCGGCCTCGGTGAGGCGCTGTTCGCTGAGCTCGTTCACGCCGCAGACGACGACCACCTGCGCCCCGACCGATTGTGCGGCCCGAGCCACCCCGGCCGGCCCCTTGCCATGCAGGGTTTGTTCGTCGAGTTTCCCTTCGCCGGTGATCATGACCTGGGCCCCGTCGAGGGCGCGGTGGAAGTCGGTAAGTTCAAAGCAGATATCCACCCCGGGCCGCATGTGTGCGCCAAGCGCCAGCGCCGCGAATCCCAGGCCGCCGGCCGCTCCGGCGCCGGGCTGATCGGCGAATGTTCCACGTGAAACATCCAAAGCCAACTCGAGAAGGTTGGAATAGTGCTTAAGAGCGTCATCCAAGAGGGGAACCTGCTCGGGACTCGCACCCTTCTGCGGGCCGAAAACCGCCGCCGCGCCCTCGGGGCCGCAGAGCGGATTGTCCACGTCGCAGGCGACCGTGAGGTCCACGCGTTCTACACGGGGATCGAGGCCGGAGAGGTCCACGTTCATCACGCCGCTCAGCGCTCCCCCGCCGGGAGCGATCGGGCTGCCGGCGGCGTCCAGCAGGCGAGCGCCGAGGGCCGTGAGCATGCCCGCCCCGCCGTCGGTGGTGGCCGAGCCGCCCAGGCCTAACACGATGTGTTGCGCCCCGAGGTCGAGCGCGTGCGTGATGAGTTGCCCCACCCCGGTGGAGGAGGCCCGCCAGGTGTCCAGTTGCTCGGCGGGGATTCGCCAGATTCCGCAGGCCTGGGCAACCTCGATCACGGCGGTCTGACTCGCCGGGTCGTAGGCGTAGCGGGCGTCGACCGATTGGCCGAAGGAGTCTTCTACGCTAACCACCTGTTCTTCGAAGCCTGCGGCGAGCGCGGCGTCCACGGTGCCGTCACCACCATCGGCGATGGGGCAGATGCGCGGGGTGAAGTTCTCCCCCAGGGTCTGGCGCATGCCGGCGGCGATGGCTTCGGAGAGTTCGGCGCCGGTGAGGGTGCCCTTGAACTTGTCGACGGCGATAAGAATGGTGGGTGTGGTGTTCATGGGTTAAGCGTATCGCCGGTCAGTGGGTGAGTTTCAGTCCGATCACGCCACCGATGATCATGGCGAGAAAGAGTAGCTTCAGCGGGGAGACCATTTCGGCACCGGTGAGGAAGGCATAGGTGATGGTGGCGACCATACCCACGGCCACCCAGACGGCGTATCCGGTGCCCACGGGGATCTCTTTCAGGGCGAAGGAGAGGCCTGCCAGACTGAGTCCCGAGCTGACGAAAAAGACGAGGGTTGGGACGAGTCGGGTGAAGCCGTTAGATTTATCGAGGGCGTTGGCCCAGACGGCTTCGAAGAGTCCAGAGACGACGAGAATAATCCAGTACATGACGCACTTTCAAGTCGGTTGATGAGTTCTATTCAAGCCGTCTTAGCTTCAGGGGTTGCGGCCCTGCCGGGTACGGCTTACATCGTCCGGGCCCCCATACCCTAGCACAGTGGCTGTATATGACAAACGACCGAAGCCCCCATACTGGCTTCGGTCGTTTATCTATCACACACACATTCTCGATACGGATTCAGCATTTATCTCGCATCGGCATTATCCAGAAAAGCCGGAACGCCTTGCGGCGCTTCTCGAACCTTCTGATAACTAGTTAACCGCATGTGGCTCCAACTCCGGTGACAGAATCCTGAAAGTATTCTGAGCGTTTTAAAAACGGTGTGTGAACATTGGCCGTTGGACTACCCGGCGGAACGAGTAAAAGTCTGCGGGAACGCGTACGAGCCCTAGCCAAATTCGGTCACGGCGGTAGGGTGGAGTAAAAGTTCACCCCAGCCAGAGGAGCATGATGGCCGCCAAACTTTTCGAAGAACTGACCATTCCTACGCGAGCCGGCAACGGCGTCCAGCTGAAGAACCGCGCGATCGTAGCACCCATGTGCCAGTACAGCGTGACGGAGCGCGACGGCGTGCCCAACGACTGGCACCTGATGCACTATGGCGCGTTCGCGGCGGGCGGTTTCGGTCTGGTGACCGTCGAATCCACTGCCGTCGAGGCTCGCGGACGCATCTCGCCGCTCGACCTGGGCCTGTGGGACGACGGGCAGATCGCCGAGCACCGCCACATCGTCGACTTCATGCATTCCCTCGGGGCGAAGACCGCGGTGCAGCTCGGCCACGCGGGTGGCAAGGCCGCCACTCCCCCGTGGTTCCCCGGGGAAAGTGGGGCGACGCTCTCTGAGGACGAGGGCGGCTGGGAGGTTGTCTCGTCCACGGACCAACCCATCTTCGAGGGTATGGCGGCCCCGCATCAGCTCAGCACCGACGAGATCAAGGACGTCATCGCCGCCTTCGCCGCCGCCGCTCGGCGCGCCGACGAGGCCGGTTACGACGCCATCCAGCTACACGGGGCGCACGGGTACCTGATCCACCAGTTCCTCTCCCCCGTCACCAACCAGCGCACCGACGAGTACGGCGGCTCGGAGGAGAACCGCACCCGCTTCGTGCGTGAGGTGTTACAAGCCGTGGCGGACGTGTGGCCGCGGGAGAAGGTGTTGGGAATTCGCATCTCCGGTACCGACTGGCTGGAAGAGACCGATCAGCCCGGTTGGACCGTCGAGGAATCAGCGCGGCTCATTCGCACCCTGCGGGAGGAATCGGGGCTGACCTGGGTGGACGTTTCGTCCGGCGGGCTGACCGACGGCAAGACCATCCCGATCGGGTTTGGCTACCAGACCCCGCTGGCCCAGCACATGCTCAACGAGTTGGCGGACACCGACGTCGTGGTCACCACCGTGGGCATGATCGACTCCGCCGTGCAGGCCGAAAGCATCCTCCGCACCCACCAGGCGCACGGTATCTCTTTCGCCCGCACCGCCCTGGGCAATCCACACTGGGCCACCCATGCCGCCCTCGAGTTGCGGGTACCCAAGGAGAAGCTCCCCAACGCCGTGCAGCTGTGGCGCGCTCGGTTCTAAAACGCGATACACAAAGCGGGCCGCCCCGCATGGGCGGCCCGCAGTGGTGAGTGTGGTTCCCCGCCGGGGTTAGGCGATCGGCATTAAGCGAACATTGCGATCAGCATGAAACCGGTGATCGGGTTGAAAAGGATTGAGGCAACTAGCAACAGCACGAAGGCGACCGTGTGCCGGCTGTAACGAAAGAGGCCGACGAGCGCGAGGATGCCCGCCAAGGCCGAGGCGACCACGCCGACCACCGTGCCCACCAATAGGACCGTCATCGCACCGCTGGGCGAGCCAGTGGTGAGTACCCAACCCAGGATGCCGGCGACGATTGCCGCCACCTCGGCGATCACACCGGCTAACAGCATCTGCGTGCTCGGATGGGAGGTGCCGAAGCGAGCACCGGCGCGCGGGGTACGGGAAGTCGTTTTCGATGAGGCCATGCCACCAGTATGCCGAATATCGCTGGAAGTTCGCATAAAGACGCCGCCGCCTCTCCACAGGGAGGGGCGGCGGCGTCTTCTAGATCGCTTGCCGGCGATAACCGAAATCGGTTACTTAGGCAGCAACAACCTCGAGCTCAACGTTGGCCACAACATCTTCGTGCAGACGCACGGAAACGGAGTGAGCACCGGTCGAGCGGATAGCCTTACCGAGGTGGATCGCACGCTTGTCGACGGAACCGAGGCCAGCAGCTTCGATTGCCTGTGCGATAGCGTCTGCACTCACCGAGCCGAACAGGCGGCCTTCAGCGCCTGCCTTGTGCGACAGGGTGACGGTAGCCTCAGACAGCTTAGTTGCCTGTGCCTGAGCTTCCTCGAGGGATGCCTTGGCACGAGCGGCACGAGCTGCGCGGATGGACTCAACCTGGCGTTCGCCGCCCTGGGTCCAGGTCACTGCGAAGCCGCGGGGCAGCAGGTAGTTACGTGCGTAGCCGTTCTTGACAGTGACGACGTCGCCAGCAGCGCCGAGACCGGTTACTTCCTGAGTCAGAATGATCTTTGCCATGTTCTTCTACTCTCCTTCTCTTTAGCGGCCAGCGCCGGAGTAGGGCAGCAGTGCAACTTCGCGGGCGTTCTTGATTGCCTGAGCGATCTTGCGCTGTTCCTGTACGGTGACGCCAGTGACGCGACGTGCGCGGATCTTGCCGCGGTCGGAGATGAACTTGCGGAGAAGTGCAACGTCCTTGTAGTCGATTTCAGTTACTTCAGCAGCCTTGAGCGGGTTCTGCTTTGGTTTGGGCTTACGGAGTTCAGCCTTAGCCATCGTGGTGCTCCTTCTTGGGTGGGAGCCCGCGGCCTGTACCGCGGGATGGGTGAATATTTTTAGTGAGTGAGGACGTTCGGTTTAGAACGGGGGCTCGTCGTCAGCGCCGCCACCCCAGTCGTAGTTTCCGCCGGACTGTGCGCCCCACGGATCGGTTGCCTGGGTGGACTGTTGCTGTGCGGGTGCCGCCTGCGGTGCAGACTGCTGGCCACCGTTGTAACCACCGCCGTTGTTGTAACCGTTGCCGCCGGAGTAACCGCCCTGCTGGCCACCGGCGTTGCCGCCGTTGTAGCCACCGTTCTGGTTACCTCCAAAGTTGCCGCCACCGTTGTTGAAGCCGCCGCCCTGCTGACCACCGAAGTTGTTACCTCCGGAGCGCTGGTTGCGGTTCACGTTGGCGGATGCGAAGCGGAGCGAGGGACCGATCTCGTCGATTTCCAGCTCCATCGAGGTGCGGCGTTCGCCCTCTTTGGTCTCATACGAACGGGACTTCAGACGGCCCTGGGCGATAACACGCATACCCTTGCGCAGCGTCTCGGCGACGTTTTCAGCCGCTTCGCGCCACACCGACGCACGCAGGAAGAGGGTCTCGCCCTCTTTCCACTCGCCCGATGCGCGATCGAAATTGCGCGGGGTGGATGCGATGGTGAAGTTAGCTACTGCCGCACCGTTGGGGGTGAAGCGGAGCTCGGGATCGCCGGTGAGGTTACCGACGACGGTAATGACGGTATCGCCTGCCATGTGATGCCTCCTGGTGTTCGTTCAAGTATCTTTCGTTCACAGTCTCACACAGGGGTATGACATTTTAGGGCCATCCCGGTGAGGAAGTGCGAAATTACTTGGAGGAGATCTTCTGATCTTCCGGACGGATGATCTTGGTGCGCATCACGGACTCGTTCAGGTTCAGAACGCGGTCCAGCTCTGCAGCGGTTTCCGGAGTAGCAGTGAAGTTAACGACGGCGTAGATGCCTTCGTTCTGCTTCTGGATTTCGTAAGCCAGGCGACGACGGCCCCAGATGTCCATCTTGTCGATGGAGCCGCTGTTCTTGGTCACGATTTCGAGGAACTTGGAGAGGGTGGGCTCAACAGCCTTGTCCTCTACCTCGGGATTGAGGATAACCATCAGTTCGTATGCACGCATGATTAAACCCCTCCTTTGGGCTAAACGGCTATGGGATTTCCATAGCAGGAGATTCTTACGTGTGGTGTACACGCCGGGGATTGGCCGACCGTGCACATACCCGCCCTACTTTACCGCACAGGCGGGGTTTTGAGCAGAGGGTATCTGTAGTTCGGCTCAAGGTCACAGTAATTCCAGCCGTGTAATTTCGCTGGTTTCTGCACTTCTGGA
Organism: Rothia sp. LK2588; assembly: GCF_040946465.1. Lineage (NCBI taxonomy): Bacteria > Bacillati > Actinomycetota > Actinomycetes > Micrococcales > Micrococcaceae > Rothia > Rothia sp. LK2588. Next base: position 18,056 of record NZ_JAYWLS010000005.1, read on the forward strand.
CGCCGGTGGTGGCTCGCTCGACCGAGCTTTAGTACATGCGGGGGCGAGCCAGGGCGTTCATGATGCCCACGCGGATGGGCATGGTGAACAGGTCAACGAACATCAAGATGCCCAACAGACCGGCGAAGATCAGGCCGATACCGATCGGCATGAGCAACCAGGCCAAGCCGTGCAGAGTCAGGTACAACAGCGCCATGAACGGCTGACGCAGGTAGAGCTTGTGGCCGCCGAAGACGCCCACAAAGAACCACAGCAGATATGAGATCAACAGAGACTTCTGATGCACCACGTACACCGGACGCCCGGCGGTAGCACCCAGCCCGTAGCTCGGGGCGAAGGGGTTACGTTGGTTGGGGTTCGGCAGGTACTGCGGGGTGTAATGCTCAGGTTGCTGAGACAAGAATTCTCCTCGGTGTAAGGGATCCACCGGGCACTTTCCAGGTGGTGGGTCTTACCTCCTTAACTTACCGGTCAGAACCCTCCCGATATAGGGGGTTCGCACAGGGCTAAGTAGGTCGAACGGGGAAGCTGCGGGTGGCGTCCTACCCCTCGATATGGCCGGGGCACACCATACCCGACTCGTAGGCAAAAACCACCACCTGCACGCGGTCGCGCAGGTGCAGTTTCGAGAGGATCGACCGCACGTGGGTCTTGACCGTTGTTTCGGAGACAAAGAATTGCTGGGCGATCTCGGCGTTGGAGAGCCCCTCGGCGATGGCTTTGGCGGTGTCTTGTTCGCGCGGGGTCAACAACTCAACCTTCTGCGCGTATATGTTCGTTTCGGAATGCTTCTGTTGGCCCGCCGACTTCACGTATTCTTCGACCAACCGAGCGGTCACCCGGGGTGCCACGATGGACTCGCCCTCGCTCACCACCTGCACCGCGCGCACCAGTTCCTCCGGCTCGGCGTCTTTGAGCATGAAAGCGCTGGCACCGGCCTGCAATCCCGAAAAGGCATACTCATCTAGGTCGAAGGTGGTGAGGATGATGACTTTCGAGTCGGTCTCCGAGGTGATGAGTCGAGTGGCCTCGATGCCGTCCATCACCGGCATGCGCACGTCCATCAGCACCACATCGGGGGCCAGCTCGCGCACCATGCGCACACCCGCCGCGCCATCGTTGGCCTCGCCCACAACCTCAATGTCGGCACCTTCGAGCACCAGGCGGAAACCCATGCGCAACAGCGACTGATCATCAACAAGTACCACCCGTAGGGGGACGTTAGGTTCAGACACCGAAACCTCTTTCGATAGTTCTGGGAAAATATAAGGTTTCCCCTCTATTTTAGGACGATCCCGCCGGCTTCTCGGCGCTCCAGCGCAGGTGGGCACGAACCGTCCAACCGCCTACATCGTTCTCGCCGGCCCGCACCGAACCGTCGTAAAAAGCCACGCGCTCTCGCATACCAGCCAAGCCCTTGCCGCTACCCAGGCCGGAAAGCCCCGACGTCTTCGGAGAGGCCGTGAGCGCGGCGGTGCCATCGTTGATGACGGTCACCCAGATATCGGGCAGCTTCACGTTGACGGTGACCTGCACCTTGCTGACGTCCCTGCCATACCGCAGGGCATTCGTCAGCGATTCCTGCACAATGCGGTAGAGGCTCAGGCGCAGATTGTGATCGGCGGGGATGGTTTCTCCCTGGTGTTCAAACGTAACTGGCAAACCCGTGGACGCGAAGGACTCGACCAGCTCGGCAAGGTTGGTCGCGGCGTCCTCCGCCCGACCCTCCGCCGGGGCCAACGGGGCGTGATCTCCCGCCGGGTCGCGCAACACTCCCAGAGTGCGGCGCATGTCGGCCAGCGCCGAGCGCCCGGTACTGGAGAGCTCGCCCAGCACCTCTTCGGCGCGCTCGGGGTTCTTCTTGCTCACGATGCGTGCCCCATCGGCCAGCGCGATCATGACAGTCAACGAGTGAGCCACCACGTCATGCATCTCGCGGGCAATACGGGTGCGTTCCTCGGTAGCCGCGAGGGTCTGGGTCTGCTCGAAGTGTTTAAGCACCTCTTGGTCGAAGAGACGGTTCTTGCGGGTCGAACGGCCGGCCATGAGCACTACCAAATTGAACATGGCGATGAAACCCAGGCCGATGCCGTAGATCAACAACAATTCCCAAAAATTCTCATCATTGGGAACGCCGCCGGTAGATAGTTCCACACCGTTCTTGAAACCGCGTTGAAAGTCCACCGCGCCGAAGAGAACGTAGAAGACCATCAGCACGGTATAGGCCAGGCTGGCGGTTTTCCCGTTGCGAAGAGAGGCAACGGTGTAGAGGAAGATCCAGGTGGTAAACCCGCTGACCGAGTTGGAATTCGAATTGGTCGCGAAGATCATGACCGTCTCCATCACCAGGGCGATCACCATCAACAGGAAAGGGAACCGGTGCCGCAGGAAGATCAGCCCCGAAAAGACCAGGTTGGTGACGATCAGTATCCACCCCGTTGAACCCAAAAACTGAGGGTCGCCATCTGAGAAGACGCGCTCCGAGGCGACACCGGCGATCGTCATTAGCCCCACGCCGAGGATATTGGCCGCGGCCAACATCGCGTTCACGGCAGTGGGATGGTGGAGCATCCAGCGCCGGATCAGGCCGTAGCGACGCGTCAGCAGGCGCTGCCCCTCGTTGAGAGGGGCAGCGCCTGCCACAGGATATGCGCCGGTGGGCATGTTTTAGTTATCCCTTAACGTCTGTGAAGCGGAAGCGCAGGTAACCCAGCAACGCGGGGATGCCGCACCAGAGGGCCAGAATGCCGCCGGCCTCAACGTTGTTGAACTTGGCGTCTTCGGGCACGGAGTACTCAATCATCGCGCGACCCACCTGGGAGGGAAGGTAGGGCGTCATGTCACTAGCCCAGTCGAATCCCATAGAGAAGATCGCCAGCAGGATCGGCAAGATCAAGAAGAGGGTCACGACCATCATGATGCCGCCGGCATTGTTACGTAGCAACGCACCGAATCCGATACCCATCCAGGCCACCATCATGAAGTACAGACCCACACCCAGGGCGTGAAAGAACACTCCATTCTCGAACGGGAATTTATCTTGAATCTCGCCATTGATGAACTGGAAGGCAAGCAGGTAGCCGATCATTGCCAACACAAAACCCAGCACGAAGCTGATCAGGCTCACGACCAGCAACTTGGCCAGGTAGATCATCGAACGCTTGGGAACCACGGTCATCGTGGTGTGGATAGACCGGTTGGCATATTCCGAAGCCAGGAACACAACAGCCACGGAACCAACCAGCATATTGCCCATATCGATACCCACGGATCCGAGAGTATGCACGATATTACCCAGGCTGTCGATACTCATTCCTTCCATACCGTGTTGCGGAGGAGCATCTGCCGCGGCATCTTTCATATCCTGATACATGGTGTTGACCATCAGGGCGCCCAGCAGAGAGAAACCGAGCATGAGGGCCGAGATGATGGCGGTCATCACCCAGCTGGTGGTGAGAGAACGGAACTTCAGGAACTCAGAGCGGAGTACCCCGAAGAAGCTGAGTTTCTTATCGGCGTACCGCGACGGTACCTCGGCACCGTGGCGAGCCTCAGTAGTGGTTACAGCAGTCATTACTTGGTCTCCTTAGCTGAAGGGTCTGCCCAGGGGGTGGACGGCTGACTCGACTGCACTTCGGCATGTCGAGGGTGAGCAGTGGCGTCTGCCGAATCTGCGGCGACGGAGCTGACGCGGGCGTCCTGCTCGTACATCGTCGCTCCCTGAGCCACGGGCATACGCTCGGGGGTGGAGTTGTCCGTGCCCAGTTGCGAGGAGGTGTATTCGACCTCTTCGCGGGTCATGTGCATGTACACGTCTTCCAGCGTGGCCACCTGGGGAGTGATCTCGTGGAGCAGCACGCCGTTCTCGGCCGCCAGGCGAGCCAGGGAACGCGAGTCCAGGCCCTTGACCATGAGGCCGTCGTGATCGACGCCCGAGACGGTAACGCCCTGGGTGGCCAGAACGCGATCAAGCTCTTCACGCGCATCGGTGCGCACGAGAACGCGGTCGTTGTCTGCCAGGTTCAGGTAGTTCTGCATCGAGGCGTTGGCCAGTACTCGGCCGCGACCGATAACCACCAGGTTGTCGGCGGTCTGTGCCATTTCGCTCATCAGGTGGGAGGAGATCAGCACCGTCTTGCCCTCGGAGGCGAGATAGCGGGCCAGGTTGCGTACCCAGATCACGCCTTCGGGGTCGAGGCCGTTGACGGGCTCGTCGAGAATCACGTTCTGCGGATCACCCAAGAGAGCCGCGGCAATACCCATGCGCTGCCCCATACCCAGCGAGAAACCCTTGACCTTCTTCTTGGCCACGGCGCTCAGGCCGGTCATTTCGATGACCTCGTCCACGCGCGACTTCGGGATCGAGTGCGTCAGCGCCAGCGAGCGCAGGTGGTTCAGGCCGGAGCGGCCGGGGTGCATGGCCTTGGCGTCGAGCAGGGTTCCGACCGAGGAGAGCGGGGAGGTCAGGCTGGCGTACCGGCGTCCATCGATCAGCGCCTCGCCGCTGGTGGGTTTCTCCAGGCCGACCAGCATGCGCATGGTGGTGGATTTGCCGGCGCCGTTGGGGCCGAGAAAACCGGTGACTTTGCCGTTGGGAACGGTGAAACTGATGTCGTTGACGGCGGTCTTATCGCCGTATCTCTTGACTAGGTTTTTGACTTCGAGCAATTTTTACTCCTCGTGACGGGCCTTGTGGCTGCTAAGGCATATCTCTACCGTACGGGGAGTCGAGGAGGCTTTCCTCACTCTCAAGGATGAAATGTAGGTTCTCTTGGGTATGAGTTACCCCAAGAACCCCACGACCCCGCCGAGCACCGATGGGTGGTCGATGTTCAGCGGGGTCGATGAGGGTGCCTGTGGCCAGTAGAACTTAGGGCTCTTTCTTGTCGGCGAACGCCTCGACCACGGGTTTGATGCCGTTCATGAGCGGACCCATGACGTCCACCGGTAGCGGGAAGACCACGGTGGAGTTCTGGTCGGCTCCCAGCTCGAGGAGGGTCTGCAGGTAGCGCAGTTGCAAGGACGCCGGCGATTGGCTGAGCGTGTCTGCTGCGGCTTTGAGCTCGGCGGAGGATTCGAGCTCGCCGCGGGCGGAGATGATCTTGGCGCGCCGTTCTCGTTCCGCCTCCGCCTCGCGGCTCATGGCTCGTTGCATCGCCTCGGGGATCTCGACATCCTTGATCTCTACCACCGAGACGTCGATGCCCCAGCCTTCGGTGCGGGCGTTGATGATGCTCTGCAGGTCGGAGTTGAGGTCGTCGCGGTGGGCCAGCAGGTCATCGAGTTCCGCGCGGCCCAGCAAGCTACGCAGGGTGGTTTGCGAGATTTGGGAGGTTGCTACGGCGTAGTTCTCCACCTCAAGGACGGCCCGGAGCGGGTCGGTCACGTTGAAGAGCACCACTGCGTTGACCCGGGCCGGGACGTTGTCTTTGGTGATGATTTCCTGCGGCGGAATGGTCAGGGTAATCACGCGCAGATCGACCCGCTGCAGAGAATCGATGAAGGGGAATATAAGGTGAACGCCCGGGTTCAGCATGGGCCTTATATGACCAAATCGGAATGCTATGCCGCGCTCATACTCGGGGATCACGCGGATCGAGGCGATCAGCAATACGAGAACAACGAGGATGAGGCTCCCCACCATGATGAGAACTGACATGGGTCTCTACCTTTCTTGCCCCGGTGTCGAGGCCGAAGTTTCTAGTTGTTCGCTGCGTTCCACGACCATGCGCTCTAGCGCCTCTGCGGTGGTGCGATGCAAAGGTGCCTCCTTCACGCCGCTCCACCCGCGGTTCGTCCCCAGACGAGAGGCGCCCACCCGGGGTTTCGAGGTCGGCGAAACAACCGGCAGCAGTTCGCGTTCTCGGGTGGCCACACCCTTGGCCTTGCGCTCGTTCGCTACTCCACCCCATTTCTGGGCAAAGCGATCCATGAGCACCTCGGTCGACTCGGTGGCCGAGACGTTGCGTACGTGAGTGACTCCCAACCCGTCGAGGTTGGCGGGGTGGTGCAACAGCTTGATGCCCAGGGGCACGGTGAGTCCCAGGCACAGCACACCCACCGCCAGTTCAACGGCCAGCTCCACGGGAGAGTGAAAGAGCACAGCCGCCATAGCCATGATGACCAGGGAGAAACCGGCTACCGCGGTCGCCAAGCCCCGGTGGAAGCGTCCGGAATCCGAGTAGGGCCAGGGGTCGATCTCACGCACGATCTCCCGCCCCTGATTGGAGACGGTGCAGGTGCTTTTGACCGGGCAGGTGTTGCAGATATCGGCGTTACCGCGATAGCGCATCACCCGGTTGTCGGTGTCGTAGGCGGTCGGCCACAGCCACTGGTCTTCGGGGCAGAGCCAGGCGTCATGCGCCTCGTGGTAGTGGAACCCGAAGGTGCGGTTGGCCACGGATCGCTGCGAGGATCGTCGGGCTAACCAATCGAAGAGGTAACCCAGGCCCACCAGGAGCAGCGCGTAACCGGCCGCGACCCAGACCAGGGTGGTCACGCCCCAGAGATGCTCAGGCATGACTACCTCTCTCGACGATCGCTGCGATAGGGGCTGACCTGCTCGGGAGTCTTCTCGGCTCTCTCCTGGGCGGCGAGCTCGTTCATCCGCTCCTCGGTGATCGTCTCGTAGAGCGGGGGATCCTGTAGCTGCAACGTGGTGGGCTTGGCGTCCTTGGCGAAGTAGGCCTTGATCGCGCGGAAGCTCAGTAGCAGCAACGGGAACACGCCCGTGATGAAGATGATGTCGCCGGGCATTCTCAACCACTCGATGAGCGAGTTGGTGGGGTTGTTGATGAAGTCGAAGGTGCGGGCTTCGTAATAACCGGTGTTCACCGATTCATAAAGCTGGCTGACGCCCATGGGCAGCAGCGAAATGAACACCATCCAGATGAGGCCGATATTCAGCGCCCAGAAGGAGTAGCGCAACCCCTTCTCGGGCCACTTGTTCTCGGGGATGATGTAGCGTAGCCCGAACACCGCGAAGGCCAGGGCCAAGAATCCGTAGACGCCCATCATGGCGCCGTGGGCGTGGTTGGCGGTTAGCGCGGTGCCGATCTCGTAGTAGGAGACGATGGGCAGGTTGATGAGGAAGCCCATGACGCCGGCACCCAGGAAGTTCCAGAAGCCCACGGAGACCAGGAACATCACGGCCCAGCGATGCGGGAAGGGCTTGGTCTTGTTGGTGTACTGGCGGGCGCCCAGCTGCATGAAACCCCAGGCCTCCACCGTCAGGAAGGTCAACGGCACAACCTCGATGGCCGAGAAGAACGCGCCGAAGGCCATCTGCTCGGCGGGCGTTCCCGAGAAGTAAAGGTGGTGCAGGGTGCCGATGACGCCGCCGAAGGAGTAGAGGATGGCATCCATCATGATGATCGCGATGGCGATCCGCTCGCGGACGACACCCAGCAACACGAACAGGTAGGCCACCATCACGGTGGTGAAGAGTTCGAGGAAGTCCTCGACCCAGAGGTGCACCACCCAGAAGCGCCAGAATTCCGCGACCGAGATGTGGGTGCCGGAGCTTGCCATGTGTCCTACGGCGTAGAACATGGGGATGGCCAGGCCCGAGAAGAGGAAGAGCCAGGGCATGGTGTCTTTGCGTTGGCCCTTGATGGTTTGGCTCATGGTGCGGTAGACGATGAAGATCCAGAGGAACATACCCGCCGTGATCGCTACCTGGAAGACGCGGGGCAGGTCGAGGAACTCCCACTGCTGGGAGAAGATGCTGCCCGCTGGCAGGAGGCCCTTTTGGGAGAGCCATTCGAAGGCCATGGATCCGAGGACCACCACGACCACGGCGATGAAGAGGATCACGGTGAGCAAGCCCTGTTTTTTGGGCTCTTTTTTGGTGATCAGCGGAGCCACGAAGATTCCCCCGGCCAAGAATGAACCGGCGGTCCAGAGTAGCGAGAGTTGCAGGTGCCAGGTTCGCGAGACCGTATAGGGGAGGATCTCAGCGATCCAGTCCACACCGTAGAAGCTGTCGGGTTCCACTCGGTAGTGCTCGGTCAGGGCACCGAGCATCATCTGCAAGAAGAACAATACGGTGATGGTGATGAAGAAGAGACCGGCGGCTTTCTGCGACGGGGTGAGGTGCACGTCGTCGGGCTGGCGGAAGTCTAGGATGGGGGCTTCTTCGCCGTGCCACCCGATGGTGCGCGACCAGCGTCCGTAGATCAGGAAGATGATGCCGATGCCGCCGATCAGCGCGATGAGGGAGAGGGTGGACCACACGAGCAGTTCGGCGGTGGGCTTGTTGCCCACGTTGTCTTCACCGGGCCAGTTGTTGGTGTAGGTGTAGTTCTGATCCGGACGCTCGGCGGCAGATGCCCAGGCCGTCCAACCGAAGAAGGCGGTGGTGTCGTAGATTTCTTGGTCGGTCTTCAGGGCATCGCGGAACATGCCGTTCTCACCGGACTGCGTGCGCAGGTAATCGTTGTAGTGATCAACCATCCGGTGGAATTCTTTGACCTGCTGGTCCGTCCACACGAGGGTCTTGCTGTCCTCGTTGTAGCGGTTTTGGCGCCATTCGTCCTGCACGGCTTGGGCAGGCTCTTGCTTGCCCTGGGCACGGTATTCCTCGATAGCGTGTTCGGTGGTGAGGTGCAGGTATTCGGCGGTGAAGTCGGGGCCGAGGTAGCCGCCGTGGCCGAGAACCGAACCGTATTCTTGCAGGCCGCGGCTTTGGAAGATCTCCTGGCCGTGGGTGATCTGCTCGGAAGTGGCGATGGTGTTGCCGCGTTCGTCGACGATTTTGTCTGGCAGCGGCATCGATAGGGCGTAGGTTCGCATGGCCAGAATGGCCATAATGGTGAAGCTCAGCAGCAAGACAATGGCGAGACCCTGCACCCAGCCACGGCCCGCATATGCGGAAACATGATCGATGCGTTGTTCCGTCTTGAGCCGAGCGGCCGTGGAGATTCTTTTGCGCATGAGAGCGTCTCTCTCGTTGAAAAAGCGTATGTGACCTGGGGGGAAAACCCCCTCTTAAAAATACGCACTAAAAATGCAAATTTTCAACCGCGAGAGACGAACTCACGACTACATTTCTTTTAGTCGTTTTACTTAGGCTCTGAGGCGGGCAAATTCTCCGCCGCCCACGCCTTCAACCGACGGGTGGCTTCTTCTTCACCCACGGCCCCTTCATCAAGCCGCATATCCAGCAGGAACTTATATGCTTTACCAACCATAGGGCCAGGTGAGATACCCAAAATCTGCATGATCTGCTGGCCGTCTAGGTCAGGACGCATCGCGTCCAGCTCCTCCTGTTCGGCCAGTTCTTTGATGCGCCGCTCCAGGTCGTCATAGGCCTTCGCGATGCGGGTGGCCTTGCGCTTATTACGGGTGGTCACGTCTGCCCGCGTGAGTCGATGCAGGCGTTCGAGCAGATCACCGGCGTCCCGCACGTAGCGGCGCACCGCCGAATCCGTCCACCCGGCGTCCCCATATCCGTAGAAACGCATATGTAGCTCCACGAGTCGTGCCACGGCCTTGATCGTGTCGTTGTCGAAGCGCAACGCGCGCATGCGCTTCTTGGTCAGCTTGGCGCCCACGACATCGTGATGCAGAAAGCTCACCGACCCGTTGGGTTCGAACTTGCGGGTAGCGGGCTTGCCGATATCGTGCATGAGCGCGGCGAACCGCAAAACGAAGTCGGGGCTGGGAACCTCGCCGTCGGGCCCGGTCTCCTGCGCGGCCGCCTGTTCCATTACCCTCAGGGAATGTTGATAAACGTCCTTGTGGTGGTGGTGCTCGTCGACCTCCAACTTCAACGCGGGGATCTCGGGCAGGACGTACGCGGCCAACCCCGAATCGACCAGCAGGTTAATGCCGCGCACGGGAGCCGGGGCGTTGATGAGCTTGACCAGCTCGTCGCGCACCCGCTCGGCAGAGATGATCTCGATGCGCCCTGCCATATCTTTCATCGCCGCGAAGACGTCCTCGGCCACGTCAATATCTAGCCGAGCCGCAAACCGGGCAGCGCGCATCATGCGCAGCGGATCGTCGGAGAAGGAATCCTCTGCCTTGCCGGGTGTCTGAATCACGCCGGCATTCAGGTCACGTATGCCGCCGAAGGGATCAACCAGCTCCATCGACGGCAGGCGCAAGGCCATCGAGTTAATGGTGAAGTCACGGCGGAACAGGTCGTCTTCGAGGCTCGTGCCGAAAGCGACGGTGGGCTTTCGTGAATCGGGATCATAGGCCTCGGCACGGTAGGTAGTGACCTCCAGCATCTCGTTGCCCTTACGTATGCCGATCGTGCCATATTCTTTGCCGATCTCCCACGTGGTGTCTGCCCAGTGTTGGACTACCGCCAGCGTCTCGTCGGGGGTGGCATTGGTGGTGAAGTCGAGGTCGGTGGCCCGCTGACCTAAGAAGAGGTCACGCACGGGCCCGCCGACCAGCGCCAATTCGTAACCGGCTGAGTGAAAGAGTTCGCCGAGAGACAGGGCAACAGGGTTGATAGCAGAAGAATCTAAGAGGTTCGCCATAGTGCTCTCTATCGTGCCAGATAATTCGCCACCACACCTGCAGAGTGGGAGCACATTCATACATCTTCCACGCTATCGGTTAAGGTAGGGGTATGACCTTTCCAATTCCCCGGGCACCCAAGAAGCGGGCATTTACGCCCGTTTCAATGTTGTCCACGGTTGAGGAAGTCTCTGCCGGCGGGGTGATCGTCGACTTCGATCAGCCCCAGCTCCCCGTGGCCATCATCGCCCGCATCAACCGCGGCGGACGCCTCGAATGGTGCCTACCCAAGGGTCACCCCGAAGGTGCCGAGACCAACGTCCAGGCGGCGACCCGCGAAATTGAAGAAGAAACCGGTATCGCCGGGGACGTGCTGGCCTCGCTCGGGAGCATCGACTATTGGTTCACCGTGGCCGGCCACCGGGTGCACAAAACCGTGCACCACTTTTTGCTCTCCGCCACCGGGGGATATCTCACCACCGAGAAAGACCCGGATCACGAGGCCGTAGACGTAGCATGGGTAAATATCGACGACCTCGGTCGCAAACTCTCTTTCCCCAACGAACGCCGCATCGCTGAGATCGCGCGCGAGTACATTATCCACCAGCTCTCCTAACGCCTCGTCGAGGCACCGGTAGAGCCAGTCGCAAAGGGTACACACGTGGCACGTACGGGTGCAGTTTCTAGCGCAATTATGGCCTCGGGAACCCTGGTTTCCCGTATCCTCGGCTTCGTTAAAACCATCCTCATCACGGTCGCCATCGGTAGCGGCACGGCGATGGGTACCATCTTCGAAACCGCCAACACCCTGCCCAACCTGATCTACGTGCTGGTGGCCGGGGGTATCTTCAACGCGGTGCTGGTGCCGCAGATTATCAAGGCCGCCAAGCACGAAGACGGCGGTTCCGACTTCGTGTCTCGATTGGTCACGCTGGCGACCACCGGCATCGTGGCCGTCACCGCCGTGGTGGTGGCCTGTTCCTGGCCGATCATCTCGCTCATGGGCCGCGGGTGGACCCCCGAACAGCGAGCGCTGGGCCTCATCTTCGCCCTGTGGTGCCTGCCGCAGATCTTCTTCTACGGTTTCTATACGATCATCGGTCAGGTGCTCAACGCCCGCGGCGCGTTCGGGTGGTTTATGTGGGCGCCGGTGATCAACAACGTGGTGGCTATCGCCGCGCTGATTCTCTTCATCGTGATGTTCGGTCGTCAGACGAACTCCACTCCCCCGTTGCACGACGTGTCGAATTGGACCACCGCGCAGACGCTGGTGTTGGCCGGTTCGGCCACGTTGGGTGTGGCGATCCAGGCCCTGGTGTTGTTGGTTCCGCTACGTTCGACCGGGTTGAAGCTGCGACCGAAGTTCGGTTGGCGCGGTATCGGCTTGGGTGACTCGGCGAAGTTGGCGGGTTGGACGCTGGCCACCGGCATCGTCTCGAACCTGGCATTCTTTTACCTCACCCAGACTGCCTCGAACATCATCTCCACCGACGGCACGGTGGTGCCGGGTATTCAGTCGCTGAACTACTCCTCGATGCTGTACTCGTTGCCGCACGGCGTGATTGGCCTGTCGATCGCCACCTATCTCTTCAACCGGATGTCGGCGGCGTCCCAGGATGAGGACGACGAGAACGTGGTGGCCGCGCTGTCGTCGGGCCTGCGCGTCTCGTCGTTGGCGACGATCTTCTTGGCGGTGGCGCTGATCGTCTTCGCCGGCCCGGTGGGCATGCTGTTCGGTAACGGCAACACCGCTTCGGCGGCGCAGATCGGTCAGACCGTTGCGGTGATGGCTCTCGGTGGCCCGTTCTTGACGATCTCGTTCATGATGATGCGCGTGTTGTACGCGCAGGAGGACGCCCGCACGCCCTTCTTCATTCAGCTCATCTCGGCGGTGTTCATCGTGGTGTTGGGCTTCATATCTTCGCATCTCGACCCGCATTACATCGTCTTCGGTCTCGCTGCCACCTACGCTTTGCAGAACGTGATCGCGGTGGTGCTGTGCCATCGGGTGCTCCACCGTCGTTTCGGTTCGTACGATGGGCGCAATATTGTCTCCACGCACGCGCGGGTGGCGCTGGCATCTTTCTGTGCGGGCCTGGTGGGCTCGCTGGTGTTGTGGATGCTGGGCGGGTACGCCTTGACCGGTTTCGCCTGGGGTTCGATGCTCAACGCGATGATCACGATCGTGGTGGGTGGCCTGGTAATGTCTTTCGCCTACTACATCTTCTTGCAGGTTTTCCGCGTGAGCGAGCTCGATACTTTGTTGGTTCCGTTACGCCGCAAGATTCCGTTTCTCTAAGGTGGTTGCGCGCAACACACGTTTGCTCAAGTAAACTTCCCCTTAGACTCTCAACGATTTCAGACTCTAGCCTCGGAGGGTACGTTGTCCCAGAACCCATCTCATGCAATCCCGCTTCACACCCTGCTCGGTGAGCGTTACAAGGTGACGGCGTCTGCGTTGGAGACCGCTGAGGGCGACGCCGTGTTGGAGGGCAAGGATCAGGTTCTCAACCGCAAGGTCTCGATTGTGGTGGCGACCCCCGAGCATAATGACCGCCTGATGACGAATGCCCGCACTTTGGCGCGCAACTCGCGGTCCACGGTTCAGATTCTGGACCTCGGCAACACGAACGGCCGCACGTACCTGATTACCTCGTACTCCCGTTCAGAGACGCTGGTGGAGAATCTGCTGGCTGACTCGCAGGTGTTGGCGGCGTCTTCGGAGACCCAGGAGGCCCTGGGGCAGGAGATTTTCGGCGACGAGGCACATACCGGCCAGAATTCCCACGTCTCGCGTTCGACTCGTTCGGACCGTTCGGATCGTTCGTCCATTTCGGCGACCCGCGACGTTGAACCGGAGGCTTCGGTGGCCGCCGGTTCGACCACTACTGCTCCCGCTGCGATGGGCGCGGCAGCTGGTGCCGCAGGCGTGGGCGCCGGTGCGGCTGCAGCGGCCGGTGCCGCGGCCCACGACGAGGATCCGACCGAGACCCTCGCCGCGGGCCAAGATGAAAACGAGGATTACGAGTACACCGACTACGACGAATACCCCGAAGAGCCGGATTTCGACGACGAGGACGACCGCAGCCGCGGCGGCGTGCTGGTGGTGGCCATCGCCGCGATCCTGTTGCTGGTGATGGGTGTCGCCGCAGTGTTTGCGAACCTCAACGGCATGGTCGATCAGGACGCCTCGAACGAGGCCGCGGACGTCAGCGACGCCTACTCGACGACCCCCTCCCCGACCGCGGCGTCCTCATCGGCGTCGGCCTCGCCGAGCCCCACCCCCACCCAGAAGCCGGACGCCGAGATCACCACGGCCTCCCGCGTGGTGCCCTCCAACCCGAATCTGATGGCGGATCAGGATCAGACCCTGGGCCAGCTGACCGACGGTAACCCGGGCACCCAGTGGATGAGCTACGGTTTCGGCTCCGCTAACTTCGGCGGCCTGGTCAGCGACTTCTCGCTGGCATTCGAGCTGAAGGATAAGACCACGGTTTCGCAGCTGACCATGGATCAGGTCGGCGGCTCGGGTGGCGCGTTCACCGTGTACACCAACGATTCCGCCTCTCTGGACGGCGCGACTGAGGTGGGCTCCGGCTCGTTCAGTGACCCGCAGGTGCAGACCTCTTTGGACACCAAGAAGCAGGGTGAAGGCGCCAAGTACGTCATTGTGAAGTTCACCGAGGCCCCGCAGCAGTCGCAGCCGATCGCCGGCATGCCGTACGGCCTGCGCATTGCCGAGGTCAAGGCCTCTAACTAACCTGTGAACCGCTCCGCGGGCAGGGGTTCCGTCGGTGAGAGCCGCGCGGAATATTTCTAAGCGCGAGGCGGTTGAACTCATCGATACACGACCTACCTTCTGATGAAAGGAAGCCCATGACGACCAATGGATTTGGTGGCGTTTTCGCAAACGGTTCCGGGGTCAACCTGAACCTGGGCGCCGCTGCCCAGCAGGACGACGCCCCCGAGCAGAACGCACCGGCTGAGGGCGAACAGACCGTGCACGACGTGATCATCGTCGGTTCCGGCCCGGCCGGTTACACCGCGGCGATCTACACCGCGCGCGCCTCGCTCAAGCCGGTCTTGTTCGCGTCGTCGGTCTCCCCCGGTGGCGACCTGATGACCACCACCGAGGTGGAGAACTTCCCCGGCTTCGTCGAGGGTATTCAGGGCCCCGAACTGATGACCACCATCGGTGCGCAGGCCGAGCGATTTGGCGCCGATATCCGCTACGAGGATGTCGAGTCTGTAGAGCTCGAGGGTGATACCAAGAAGGTCATCCTCACGGACGGCTCGGTTCATCTGGCCAAGACCGTGATCCTCTCGACCGGTTCCGAGTACCGCAAGCTGGGCGTGGAGGGCGAGCAGCGACTCTCTGGCCACGGTGTCTCCTGGTGTGCTACCTGCGATGGCTTCTTCTTCAAAGAGAAGGCTTTGGCCGTGGTCGGCGGCGGCGACTCCGCCCTCGAAGAGTCTCTGTACCTGACGAACCATGCCTCGAAGGTTTATCTGATCCACCGCCGCGACTCTCTGCGCGGTTCGGAGATCATGCAGCAGCGCGTGTTCGAGCACCCGAAGATCGAGGTCATCTGGAACTCGCAGGTGAAGACCATCAACGGCGACGCCAAGGTCACCTCGGTGACGCTCACCGACACCGTCTCCGGCGGGGAATCCGAATTGGACGTCGAGGGTGTGTTCGTCGCGATCGGTTCCGACCCGCGCACCGACCTGGTCAAGGACAAGCTGGAGCTGACCGAAGCCGGCACCATCGCGGTTGAGGGCCGTTCTTCGCGCACCTCGATCCCCGGCGTCTTCGCCGCCGGCGACGTCATCGACTCGACCTACCGCCAGGCGATCACCGCCGCCGGTTCCGGCTGTGTGGCCGCTCTGGACGCCCAGCACTACCTCGAGACTCTCTAAAGATTTAGCCTTTTGAAAGGAAAATAGACATGGCAGAGCAAGTAACTGACGCAACTTTCGCCGACGAGGTACTCTCCTCCGACAAGCCCGTGATCGTGGATTTCTGGGCCGAATGGTGCGGCCCCTGCCGCATGGTGGGCCCCGTGATCGATGAGATCGGCGAGGAGTACTCCGACAAGGTGAAGGTGCTGAAGCTGGACGTGGAAAACAACCCCGCGACCGCAATGAAGTACGGCATCACCTCCATCCCCGCTATCTACGTTTTCAAGGACGGCGAGGTCGACAAGCAGACCGTGGGCGCCAAGCCCAAGGCCGCCCTGCTCAAGGAGTTCGCTCCCTACCTCGAGGGCTAATCACCTGCTGAAGCGCTCTGCCTGGGTGTGATGCCCGGGCGCAGGCCCCCGTTCCGCTCGCGCGGTGCGGGGGCCTCTTCGTGCGCGCCGGTTGTTGGGGAGGACGCCGCGGGAAGGCACCCTCCCCGGTTATCGGTTCTTCCGTGCGGTGCTCTCGTCGCATAGATCGAGCGTGCAGGTGATGCCGATGCGCTCGCAGAAATCTTCGTCGTGAGAGACCACCACCAGCGCCCCGGCATAGGAGTTCAACGCTTCGACCAGCCAGTCGACCCCGGCGATGTCGAGGTTGTTGGTCGGCTCGTCGAGGAGGAGCAACTGGGGCGCTGGGGCGGAGAGCAGGACGCGCGCCAGGGCGACTCTGAGCCGTTCGCCGCCGGAGAGTGTACCCACCGGTTGCAGCACGCCCTCGCGGCGGAACAGGAGCTTGGCCAGTTGATCCCGGAGGCGTTGTTCTGAGGCCTCCGGATTGGCCTGGGCAACGACGTCGAGGAGGGTACTCTCAGACGGTAAAACAATCTGTTGAGGTAGATAACCCAGGTTTTCCAACCGGTACGAACAGGTGTAGGCCGGTTCGACCCCGCCGGTAGGCGCCCCGGCGATTTCGCGCAGTAACGTGGTTTTGCCGCTGCCGTTGGGGCCTGCGACGCGGAGCCGCTCTGGCCCCTGCACGATGACAGATACCGGACGCGCGGCGAGGGGAACTTCGTCCTCACCGGCGGGGTCGGTGGCGGCTACGGTAGCCATGCTGAAGTTGGGCGCGCAAAATTCGTCGGGTGCGGCGTCCGAGTCTCGAAGGGTCAGTTCGAGGGCACGTTTACCGGCCGGCAGCGCCGTCTCGGGGAGCTCTAGGTAAATCGCCTTCTGTTCGCGGATCTCCCGCTCGGCGGCCTCGACGGCACTTCTCGCCCGAGCCTCATCTGCCTCGTGGCGAGCCTTGAGGCGCCCCGCCGAGACCTGAGCGTCCATCGCGCGCAACCCGGCCACCATCTTGGGAACGGTTTTATTTCGCTGCGCCTGCGCACCCCGCTTGGCCCGTAGCGCCAGTTTCTCGTTGGCTTCGATGCGCTCTCTCTTTTGCTTGCGCTCCACCGCCTCTGCCTCAGTCAAACGACGCTGAGCGGTTGTTTGTTCAGCTACGATCGCCTTTTGATATTCCTCGTAATTACCCCCGAAGAAGCGCAGGGTACCAGCATGAAGTTCGGCAATCTCATGCATATGGGACAGCAACCTACGGTCGTGGCTGATGATCAGAGCCGGAACGTTGAGGGTCAATAGGTGGCGCGTCAGGCGCTTTTGCGCGGGGGTATCGAGGTTATTGGTGGGTTCGTCGAGAATAAGGAATTCGGGTGCCCCAAACGTCAGCGCAATGAGCGCAGCTCGCACCGTTTCGCCTCCGGAAAAGGTCGAGAGCCTACGGTGTAAGAGAGCTTCGGGTGCACCCGAGTGCTTCTCGGCGGGGCCGAAACCTTCGTGGGCGAGGTGTGCGACGATCTCATCGGGTAGCATCCATCGGTCGCCGATGGTCTCGTAAAGCTCGTCGGAGTACTCCCCCGCTTCGACCCTCTGTAATGCCTCCAGCACGTCCACTACCTGGAAGAGATCGGCGAGTGTGGCGGTAGCAGTAATGCCGAGATCTTGCGGGAGGTAGCCGACCCGTGGATAGCCCCGCACCTCCCCCGAGGTCGGTTGCAGGCGTCCCGCAAGGATGCGCGCCAGGGTGGATTTCCCTCCACCGTTGTCGCCGACGAGTCCTGTCAACGGAGCTGTCAACGACCCTGAAACATCATCGAGGCAGAGCGTGCCGTCAGGCCAGCGCAGGGTGAGGTGTGAAAATTGCAGACCGCCGCCCGAAGTGAGCGTGGGACGAGAAGGAGTGGTCTCGATATGGGAATGGTATGTGGGCATGAAGGAGCCTCTCAGCGTAGAAATTGAGGACGCTGACGGCCGGTTGCGCATCAGCGTTATGCGGAGAGTGCGCGCTGCTTCACGCCTGATCCCTTCGTCGACGACAAGACGAGATCATCATAAGACCTTTGTGATGCCCCAGTCGAGGGTGAGAAAGAATGTTTCACGTGAAACGTCCGCCCCATGAGGAGTTGCCGATGCACAGCCCGTGCTTCGGGGGCGGTAACGATCTGTAGCGAGATGGGAAAGTATCGTTGAGCTATGAGGTGACTTCTCAAAATAAGTTATTTGCAAAGTCGCCGGAAACCCGCGCTTAAATCGATGCACGAGCAACCGGTCGAGATTAAGGCAGATTATTTAAATAGATCAATTATAAATCAGTTCAAGCTCGATAAATGGGTAACAATCTAAAACCTTATGAATATTAAACCCTCTATCGAGCAACGATTATTTTCTACATATTTCTTCTAAAGAAAATCTCGGGTCTTCATTATTCTTCAATAAACCGGGTGATAATAGCCCCAGACGCCTGCATCGGCGCCATGTCTTAACGTCATGTTTCACGTGAAACATTGTTACGACTCGAGGCTTCAGTTGTTGTTCTGAACCGCCCCCCTCACTCAGAACGAACCTGATGGGGGTTCCCCAATAAGTCCTTTCTGATAGTTCTGCCATCCGATTTGAAAATCTTCTACATCCCCCTCATGTCGACCACGCCTATCTACAACTCATTAATGACCACTGGCCTCCCCACCCGGGGGTCTCACGCACCAGGTCCAGCTCGCCACTGTCATCCATCGAGAGACCCCTTCAGCTACTTTTCCCATCCCTACCCTTCATCCTGTCGTAGACCCTTCACCTCAGGACTCCGCGTGATGTTTCACGTGAAACGTCAAGATCATTCTGGGGATTTTTACCATGTAAACATATCTCTAAAGTTGGTTTTCTATATTCTAGATTCAAAACTTAAGATTGACTCCTGCAGCAAAACAAGGGGCTCATCAACCCTTCCACACGGTCGTTGACTATATTCCTCGACCATGCTGAAATCGCCCCCGTCGGAGGGACTGCGGACCAGTTCAGACCTAGTATCAAGATGATGAACATCGCATGTTTCACGTGAAACATCTCCACACTCCCTCGTTGAAGAAACGTTCTCAGACCCCGAAATCAACCGACGACTCTGCCCCACTACCCACGGTCAACAGTGACCAGAAATTTGGAAAACAACCTGCGATCACGACTTGGAGTACACCTTCATCCGCACCGAATCGCAGCCTCTTTCCTGAACCCACCTCAGAAATATCGGTTCAACAACACCCCTAAAACGCACGCCACAGAGCCCCCTCTCTCCACATATGCGCTCCCCTCAAGATGTGCTCACATCCGTTCTCCTTTTAGTGATGCACAAATATAATTACTCAGCTATTATGCACTCACATATTTTTCACGGTCTGGCAGGGATAATCTATATAAGGGATATATTTATAAATCTCCACCAACATCCATCAAAAAAAAATAATTGAAATATACTTTCAACGCCCCAGTGTTATTTAATGGACCAACACGAAATTCAATTCCCCAATTAATTCACAGAGTCTCTCAACAACGCCTTATCTTCAAGAGTGCTCGCCACCCGGGCTCACTAACGTCCCCGACCCTGCGCCAGCTACCCCTCTCCCCCGCCAGGCATTTCCTGCGACTCAAAGAAGCGCTGTGCTAGGGGTGCGTTGTTACTTTGTTTCAGTTCCCTTGTGAGAACTTCGCGCACAACAACGAGTTCTTGGATCACAGTTC
The DNA here is from genome assembly GCF_040946465.1 of Rothia sp. LK2588. Lineage (NCBI taxonomy): Bacteria > Bacillati > Actinomycetota > Actinomycetes > Micrococcales > Micrococcaceae > Rothia > Rothia sp. LK2588. The sequence continues at coordinate 37,504 of NZ_JAYWLS010000005.1, forward strand.
CAGCAGAGCACTCACAACGCTCAGCCTTCAACTCGCGCAGCATCCAGGGTGCACAGCACCCAGCACGCGCAACTCTCTTCATCAGCGGTATCCAGTGAAAACAGCCCACACCACGCAGAGGCCAGGGGCCATCACAAAGTTCTTCACAACTTCTAACTCAAAAATTTCACGCGGTGATTCGACCCGTTTCAACCATTCCTACCGAGTTCCATCTTTCTCATCCGAAGAAATTCTTGACCGTCTGCACATCTTCTCAACAACATCGAGAGAGGCCTCAGAACCGCCAAAATTCAGAAATTTCACGTTTCAGGACGAAAATCGGGCCGCTAGGCGGTCGTCTCCCGCGATTTTAGAGCTGACCATGGATGATTGAGCATTCGAACCCTTCAGAGGTGCTGAGAAGCGCTCACAGCCGTTTTTACCCCGCGGGAAGCCCGCATTTCTGGTCTAATTCATCGTTTTAGTCTAGTTCAGCATCTCCGGCCCTTCGGGGCAGGTTGCCGAGTGCCTCCCCTGAAACCCGTCCCGCGGTGCCCACGTTCTCAAACCTTGAACCCCCAGCTGAACCCCTAACATGTTTCACGTGAAACGGCACGCGACTCCGATCCCCTCAACGCCCCCGCACACCCTCCCACGCAAACGACAAAGGGCCCGCCGAACGTACCTGCTCGACGGGCCCTTGAATGCCGGTTCGCTACTTCTTCATCTTCGGGTCCAAGACGGAAATGATGCGGTTCAGATCCTCCACGGATGCAAACTCGATGGTCATTTTGCCCTTGCGCGCACCCAGCTGAATCTTCACGTCGGTGTCCAACTTATCTGCGAAGGCCTCGGCAATGTAGTCCAAACGTTCGTGATGTTTCTGTGGCTGAGGCGCCTTACGTTCCTTCTTAGGAGTCTGCGAACTAGCGGCTACGAGTTCCTCTACGGAGCGCACCGAGAGTCCCTCGTTGACTGTCTTCTGCGCGATACGCTCCATCTCGGCCTGGCTGCGCAAAGCGAGCAGGGCCCTCGCATGACCGGAAGACAGCACGCCGGCGGCTACGCGACGCTGTACCAGTGCGGGCAGTTTCAGCAGACGCAGGGTGTTTGAGATCTGCGGACGCGACCGTCCAATACGTTGCGCCAGCTGCTCCTGGGTCGTGCCGAATTCATCGAGGAGCTGCTGATATGCGGCGGCCTCTTCAATGGGATTCAGCTGCGATCGATGCAGGTTTTCCAGCAACGCGTCCCGCAACAGGTCAACGTCCTGAGTGTCGCGAACGATGGCCGGGATCTTCGTCAGACCGGCGCGCTGAGTCGCGCGCCAACGGCGTTCGCCCATGACCAGTTCGTACTTCTCAGCACCCTTTTCTCGAGACGGACGCACCACGATGGGTTGCAAGACGCCGATCTCTTTGATCGAGTGCACGAGCTCTTCCATGTCCTGCTCGTCGAACTCGGAGCGCGGCTGCTTGCGGTTCGGGTGGATGTCTTTGACGTTCAGCTCGGCGAACTCTGCGCCCGGCACGGGAACCAGCTGCTCACCATCGTCCTCGTCGGAACCGAAGAAGAAGTCCACGGGACGCCGTGCGGTGGTGGTGTTGCGCAGGGCTACTCCCATGTCGGCCCGCTTCTTGCGAGTCTCCTTGGCGGTGGATGTTTCACGTGAAACATTCTGTTTCTTGGCGTTCGAGGCGGCAGAAGTTGAAGACGATGTTTCACGTGAAACATCGCCGGTTTTGGCCGCATCGCCAGACTTCTTCGTCTTGTCAGCCTGAGTATCAATAGCCTGCTCGTCGACCGGCGAATCACTGACCGATTCAGATGCGTTTTTTCCCTGAGTCGCAGGTTTCTCCACCGCGGTCTTACGTACCGCAGTCTTCTTCTGGTCGGTCTCACCCTGGGTGGATTGAGACTCTTCAGGTTCGCCCTGCGAGGCTTGAGGCTGCGAAGTCTTAGACTGTGCAGTTTTGCCCCGGGCAGTCGAGTTCGCGCTACCCGCGGTCTTCTTCCCCGCCGAGGACGTCCGTGAGCGAGTGGCCGAGGAAGTCGACTTCCCCTCGGTACCGCTCTTCGCCTCTCCCGTTGCCGCCTTATTGCGGCCGGCACCCGAGGTGCCTTCACCAGCGTCCGCTGAGGATTTCTGCGGCTCCTGAGTCTTGGTCTTCGTTTCCGGGGCTTCTTCGGTAGTCTGCGGGATCAAGGCGCCCAGACCGCGCCCTAGTCCGCGTCGCTTTTCAGCCACAATAAACTCCATCTGCTCAGCAAAGTTTTCTCTACGTCAAGTGTAGGTGAGAGCGTCCGATTCTCGATGCGCCCCGCACCCGACCGAGCGATGTTTCACGTGAAACTTTCGCGCCTCTCCCCTGGTTCGCTCCTCACTTAAAAACAAGACGGCCCCTTCTTCGAGGGGCCGTCCATCAATGAAAATACTTTATGAAGTTGTTTATCAGCCTAAGCTCCACGCTGAGAAATCTCGATCGCCGCGTTGAGATAGGCCAGCGAACCGCTCGAAGTCGGGTCGTAGCTGATGACCGTCTGCTGATAGCTGGGGGCCTCAGAGATACGCACCGAACGCGGAATCAAAGTATTCAGCACCTCATTCGGGAAGTGCTCTCGCACCTCATCCGCTACCTGCGAGGCCAGATTGGTGCGACCGTCGTACATGGTCATCAGAATGGTGCTGATGTGCAGATCCGAATTCAGGTGCTTTTGGATCATCTGGATATTCTTAAGCAGCTGGCTCAGACCCTCCAGGGCGTAGTACTCGCACTGAATCGGGATGAGTACCTCACGGGCGGCGCAGAAGGCGTTGATGGTCAGCAGACCCAGGCTCGGCGGGCAGTCGATGAAGACGTAGTCGAGTCGGGGCAGCCCCTCACGCTCTCGATAGGCGGCGTAGTCGGCTAGCGCCGTCTTCAGACGGGTCTCGCGGGCAACCATCGAGACCAGTTCGATTTCCGCCCCGGCGAGGTCGATATTCGCCGGGGCGAGCCACAGGTTAGGAACGTCGGGACATTCCTTGACGATGTCCGCCATCGGCACATCGTCGATGAGCACGTCGTAGGTGCTCTGTATGTCGGTACCGTGTTCCACGTTCAGTGCGGTGGAAGCGTTGCCCTGCGGGTCGTTGTCGACTACCAATACGTTCATACCCTTCACCGCCAGAGCGGCTGCCAGGTTCACCGCGGTGCTCGTCTTTCCAACGCCACCCTTCTGGTTTGAAATGGTGAATATGCGAGTAGACTCCGGGCGATCCAGGGTGATCTTCTCAATGTCCTGGTATTTGCGCTTTTCGCTCATGACTTCCTTCACCAGTGCAGTGTCGAGGTGTGTGGTGCTGACGGTACGTTCGAGTTTTTCACGTGTTTCACGTGAAACATTGCCGCCCCGGTCGGGCTTGATGGACGAATCCTGCGGATCCGGGGGCAATCCGAAATCGGGCACATTCACGGGTAAATCCACGGGTGTCCTCCTGGGCGGACGAGGGTACAAGGTTGCTGTGACTAGGTTACCCGCTGAGTAGTCGCCACTGGAAAGAGCACGCTAGAGGTAACTTCTGATCGTTGTTTTTCTGATTTACACCCGAGAGACAGACCGCGTGAGAGTAAAGACCCTCGGAGTACTCGCTCACCTGCTAGAGACACTTCATTTCAAGACCCACGTGCACCCCAACCAACTTTCGTGGATTTGCACCCTTAAAAACGCTTTTTAAGGGTGCAAATCCACGAAAGGTGGAGCGTGACCCACCGATGCCAGCAGAAAGCCTCAGTGTGGTCGAGTCTTAGCCTCCCCGGGAATCAAGATCCCAAAACGCTATCCAATAAGAGAACTCCACGCTTTCCCCCAAGAGACCTCCACGCCACCCCAGCGCTCTCGCTCCCCTCCCCCACGCACAACAAACGAACCCCCGTGCCGCACTGGCACGGGGGTTCGTTCTCATCACACACACATTAGAGGATTAGGAACCTCTTTGAGGAAGATTCACATCTTTCTCTCACACACATTCAGATTGCTTCAAGGAGTCTGTCTGTAGCTTTTCTCCGCTACGCCCTGCTCTCTTGAACCATCTGATATACATCTAACCGCATTGGCCTTAGGAAATTGTTTAAAGACCCTGACAAAAACCTATGAATACAAAAATTTCCCCGCTCACTAGTATCAATGAGCGGGGAAATTTCTTTGGTCAAGGCCCTGCTACAGCCCCAGCACTCTCGAGAACCGGCGCAGCCACAGGGGCGTTTACAGCGCGATTAGAGACGCACCTGCACCACCGTCGTCGGCTCGGCCAGCAACGACTCTCCGGCGGTGAGAATGTCCACCTCGCGGGCGCCGTACTTGTTGAGCTTCTTACGTGCCTTGGTGATCTCCTCGGCCGCCGAGCGGCCCTTAATCGCTAGCAACTCGCCGCGTCCGCGCAGAATGGGCAGGGTGATATCGAGTAGCCCCACCAGCGCCGAGACAGCACGGGCGGTCACGTAATCGGCGTCTACCTCACCCACGGCCTGCTCGGCACGCGAGCGCAACACCGTCACGTTCTCCAGGCCCAGATCGTCCACGACCTCATTCAGCCAGATCACGCGACGCTCCAGCGGCTCTATGAGCGTCAGAGAGAGGTCGGGGCGGGCGATGGCGAGGCAGAGGCCCGGCAGGCCCGCTCCGGAGCCCACATCGGCCACAGAGGCGCCCTCAGCGATGTATTCCTGCACCACCGCGCAGTTGAGCACGTGCCGGGCCCACAGGCGCGGTACCTCGCGCGGGCCGATGAGGCCGCGCTCGATACCGGAGGTGGCCAGGTGTTCCACGTAGCGTTGCGCCAGCGGCAGGCGAGCGCCGAAGACGGCCTCGGCGGCCTTGCGCTCCTCACCCGTCAGCTCGGGCAGTTTGGTCTGAGTCTCGGCCACGGTTTAGTCCTCCGGCAGGGAGATAACGATGTGGCGGGACGAGCCCTCCCCCTCAGACTCGCTGTGCAACCCGTTCTCGGCCACCAGGTCGTGCACCAGCTTGCGCTCGTAGGCGCCCAGCGGTTCGAGGTGGTAGTCCTCGCCGGTCTCCTTGACCTGGGCGATGGCATCTTCGGCCAGGGCGGCCAGGCGCTTGATGCGGTTCGCACGGTGGTTGGCGATGTCGAGGATCAGGCGGGAGCGGTTGCCGGTCTCCGAGAGCACGGCCAGGCGTACCAGTTCCTGCAGGGCGTCGAGAACCTCGCCGCGGCGTCCTACCAGGGCCTGCAGATCCTCGTTCTCTTCGTCGTCGGTAATGACCGACAGGTAGGTGCGGCCGTTGCGCACCTCGATGTCGATGTCGCCATCGAGGTCGGCGATATCGAGCAATTCCTCGAGGTAGTCGGCGGCGATGTCGCCTTCTTCTTCGAGGGCCGTGAGGTCGTCTTCTACCTCGTAGTTTTCGGTTGTCTCAGACACGGTGGTGGTTTCTCCTGAGGTAAAAGTTACTTGTTCTTCTTCTTGGAGCGCTTCTTGCCCACGGGTTGCACGCGCTGACCGCGGTTGGCGCGCTCACGCATGGCTTCTTGTTCCGCCTCGTGCTGTTCCTTGGTCTTGCCGACCGGGGGAAGACCCTTAGCGGCGCGGCGCTCGTTGAGCTCGCGCTCCGCCTGCGAACCGGGGGTGGGGTTGTTGCGGATAACCCAGTACTGCTGGCCGACCGACCAGAAGTTCGAGATGGTCCAGTAGATGAGCACACCGATCGGGAAGTTGATACCGGAGATCAAGAAGATGATCGGGAAAAGGTAGAGCATGATCTGCTGCTGGCGGTAGATCGGCGACTCTTTGGCCGCGTCCGACATGTTCTTCGCACCGAGCTGCTTCTGCGAGTAGAACATGGACGCCGACATCAGGATCACCAGCAGGGCGGCCACGGCCACGGTCATGGCGTGGTTGCCGTCGCCGGGCTTGAGCATGGTGGAGAACAGCGGCACCTGGTTAAAGATGTAGGAGCTGTTGAACTGCTTGACCAGCTCGGGGGTGAGCACGAGAATGCCCTCACCTCTACCGGCTGCGTTCGGCACGTTGCGGAGCACATCGAACAGGCCGAAAAAGATCGGCATCTGCACGAGGATCGGCAGGCAGGAGGCCAGCGGGTTAGCGCCGGTGCGGCGGTAGAGCTCCATCTGCTCCTGTGCCATGGCCTGGCGGGAAAGCTGATCTTTCTTACCCTTGTACTTGGCCTGCAGCTTGGCCATTTCCGGCTGCAGTTCCTGCATGCCGCGCATGGATTTGATCTGCTTGACGAAGAGCGGGATGGTGACGGTTCGCATCACCAGGGTCAGGCCGATGATGGCCAGCACCCAGGTCAGGCCCGAGGCCGGATCCATGCCGAGGGCGGTGAAGACGGAGTGGAAGGCCCAGAGAATCGCCGAGACGATCCACTTGAAGGGCCAGAGAATGACATCCATAGAGTTCTCCTTGGCTTGCGAGAAGCGCGTTTATCGTGGGGCGTGCGGAGGGTTTAGGAGTGCACGCGCGGATGGTTCAATAACAAAATCTTGGGTTCGGATCCCGGTGCGAACGTCCGGGGGCCGGGTGGGACGTCGTCGATCCCGCCGGTTGCCCACGGATGGCACCGTAGCAGGCGGCGCACCGTGAGGGAGAGCCCCTTGATGGCGCCGTGCACGGTGAAGGCCTCGAGGGCGTAGGCGGAACAGCTGGGAAAATACCGGCAGACCTGCCCATAGAGCGGGGAGATGAGCGCGCGGTAGACCTTCATGAAGGCGATCAGCGCGTTCTGTGGGAGCGTCCAGATCGCCTCGCCAACGGTGCTGGGATGCAGAAATTCGTGGGGCGCCCGCGCCAACAATTCGTCGTTGGGATCCGGCTGATGTGAGGAGTGTGCGCCCATAGGGTTACGACTCCTCTCGCGGGGTCTGGGGTTCGGCAGCCTCGGGGCTATCTGCTACTGCCGATGAAGATGTTTGCGGTGCAAGTTTAGCAAGAACCGCCCGCTCTGCGGACTCATAGTCTTTGCGTAACTGGGCGAAACTCGCGCCGGCGGAGGCGGGAAGGGCGCGCACCACGAACGAGTACCCTTCAGGACGCTGGGCGACGGTTGCCGCCGCGATCTCGCGCAGGCGTCGCTTGGTTTTGTTGCGGGTCACCGCGTTACCCACCGCCTTGGAGACGATGAAGCCGACCAGGGTGGGGCGCGGAGGTGTTTTGACCGCATATAGAACTAAGTTCCGGCGTCCTGAGCGGACACCGGAACGTGTAGTTTCTGAGAATTGGACGTGAGTCCGCATCCGGTGCTGTTGAGCCAGCACATGCACTCCTTTCGGATTCGGCCGCTCACTGCGGAGCGAGCCGAGAAGGGAAGGAGATTATTTATGCCGAGAGGGAAGCGCGGCGCTTGGAACGGCGGTTCGAGAGAATCGCGCGACCGGCACGGGTGCGCATACGAAGACGGAAGCCGTGCTTCTTGGCGCGACGGCGGTTATTCGGCTGAAAGGTCCGCTTGCTCATGTGTTACTCCAAAACGTTTGGTTGTGGGGCGCAACCCTTCACCAATGTTTAGAAACAGGTTGACGCTTGATCTATGGACTGTGGACGCTCGATTTCCGCTTCTTGCCCGGCATGGCGGGCGTGGAAGGGTGCACGGGTGCGCACACATACGACTAAAAAACTCTATGGGCTTAAGCGGCGCGGGTCAAGCGCGAACCCGGTGGGTGTTTGGTCACAACCGGTGCACAAGTACTTGTGCACCACTGTGGATTTTGTTAAATGTCCCCTGAATATCGACAGTTTATCCACAGGTGGTAGGTTTAACTCATCAACAGCTTGAAATTACAAGAATTACAAGGGTTGTAGGGGTGTGTGCGATTTAAACTCCACACGCCTCCCCCACGATTTCCCCCGCTTAAATCACAAGTTTTCCACGCTGTGTATAAACCTTGTGGATAAGCTGGGGTTAACCGGCTCAGACCGGCTAAAATCTTAAACTCATTTGCCACCAACCCCTCGAGGAGCATCATGGGAGAGTCCCTCAACGAAGAAATCATGGTTCGCTGGAACCACATGATGTCTCTGCTACGCAACAGTGTCAGCCCTCGCTGGGGTGGTTTCGTCAGCCTCGCCGAACCGCAAGCACATATGGGCAATGTTCTGCTGATCGCGGTGCCCAACGAGAAAACTCGCGAGGTCTTCCAGACCACTATTAATGCCCAGCTCAAAGAAGCGCTGGGGGCGGCTTTCGGTGAGGGCACCTCCGAGGCGATCGTGATCGATACCGGTCTGGCTACGTCGGCACCCAAGCACACCCCGGCGTCCACTCCCCCGGCCCCTGCGGTCGAAGAGCGCCCCCGCGAAGAGTCCGGCAACGGGCCGTTTGCCGCAGACAAACCGGTGCTACCCGAGGCAACCGCACCGCATTCGCTGGCCTCGCAGGTTCCCGATGCCACCCGGCAGGAACGCCCCCGCACCGAGGACGAATCCGAGGGTGGTTCACAGGGCGAAAGCTCCGTGCCCTCGTTGCGCGATCTCGAGGCGGAACTAGGCCAGTCCAGTCCCACCTTCGCGCAGGATCCCGCCCTCACTCCCGAACCCGGAGCGGACGGCTCAGCCCCCGCCGCGCAGTCGAACCAGGCGTCCGCCCACCACGCCACCGCGGCAGAAAACGGCGAGCCTATGTGGGAATCTTCGGCGCGGTTGAACCCGAAATATACCTTCGATACCTTCGTGATCGGGCAGTCGAACCGCTTCGCGCACGCGGCGGCTTTCGCCGTCTCCGAGACCCCAGCCAGCGCTTACAACCCGCTGTTTATCTATGGAGACTCGGGGTTGGGCAAGACCCACCTCTTGCACGCGATCGGACACTACGCCCAGCACCTTTACCCCGGGATCCGCGTGCGCTACGTGAATTCCGAGGAGTTCACCAACGACTTCATCAACTCGATCCGCGACGACGAAGGCTCCTCGTTCAAGCAGATCTACCGCAACGTGGACATGCTGCTGATCGACGACATCCAGTTCTTGGCGGGTAAGGAGCACACGCAGGAGGAGTTCTTCCATACCTTCAACGCCCTGCACAATCACCAAAAGCAGGTGGTCATCACCTCCGATATGCCGCCGAAGCTGCTGACCGGTTTCGCGGAGCGGATGCGTTCGCGCTTCGAGTGGGGCTTGATTACCGACGTGCAGCCGCCGGAACTGGAAACCCGCATCGCGATTCTGCGGAAGAAGGCGCAGAACGAGTCGCTCGAGGTTCCCGATGACGTCATGGAGTACATCGCCTCGCACATCACCACCAATATTCGCGAGTTGGAGGGCGCACTGATTCGCGTCAACGCCTTCGCCTCGTTGAACAAGCAGAAGGTCGATCGGCCGTTGGCGGAGCAGGTGCTCAAGGACCTCATCATGGACGACGGCGCCCAGGAGATCACGGCCGCGCAGGTGTTGGCGGCCACCGCCGAGTATTACGACGTGACGATCGAAGACCTACAGTCAAAGTCACGCAATAGGACGCTGGTGGCAGCGCGTCAGATCGCCATGTACCTGCTGCGCGAGCTGACAGATATGTCGCTACCGCGTATCGGTCAGGAGTTCGGCGGTCGCGACCACACCACGGTGATTCACGCCGATCGTAAGATCCGCAAGCTGATGAGCGAGCGTCACCAGGTGTTTAACCAGGTCACGGAGCTCACGAACCGGATCAAGCAGGAGCAGCGGACTCAAAAATAGGGCCGAAACGGGCCTGTGGATAACCTGTGCTGTGGATATCTTAAAGTGTGGATGTTAAGTGCATAGTTATGCGAATGGTGTGGAGATCGTTATGCGCATAAATATTCATCCACTTAAGCCTCACAGCATCGCCTGTCGTTGACCACATTTTTTCAACAGGCAAGATCCTTGCAAATACTGGGAAGTAGCGGGATTTCCACACGATCCACACGCGTTATTAACACTACTCCCTTTAAAAGAAAAAAGACCAAATAACATTTTCCCTGCCCCGCTCGGCTCGGATGGATGTTCGGGGAGCTGTAATTACAAATTTTCTCCCTCGCCCATGGCCGATACGAGAAGATTTTGGTAATTACAAAAGTGATCGGCTCTCTCTGGGCTATCCGGTAGAGTTAGAGGCTGAGTACTGCCCACCGTCGCGCGCACATTTAACGCGTGGGCACCCCAAGCTTTCTCACGAGGAGTCCCGGTGAAATTCACTATCGATCGCGAAGCACTCACTGACGCAGTCAGCTGGACTGCCCGCTCACTCTCACCGCGCCCTCCGGTACCCGTTCTCTCGGGTCTGCTGATTAAGGCAGAAGCCGGCGAAGTAACCATCGCCAGCTTCGACTACGAGACCTCAGCTAAGTTGCACGTCTCAGCCGATATCTCCGAAGAAGGAACCACCCTCGTCTCCGGTCGACTCTTGGCAGAGATCTGCCGTTCACTGCCGAAGCAAGCCGACGTCGTCGTAGAAACCAACGACTCCAAGCTGCACCTGAACTGCGGAGCCGCCAACTTCAACCTCTCCACGATGCCCGTGGGCGACTACCCCGACCTTCCGGGTCTGCCTGCGGTCTCCGGAACCGTCGAAGGTTCAGAGTTCGCCCGTGCCGTCACGCAGGTGGCGGTGGCGGCGTCCAAGGACGACACCCTCCCGATCCTCACCGGTGTGCGAATGGAAATCGAGGGCGACACCATTACCCTGCTCGCCACCGACCGCTACCGCCTGGCCATGCGCGAGCTGAAGTGGAACCCCACCGAGGCCGACATCTCAACCGCCGCCCTCGTGAAGGCAAAGACCATCACCGAAGTTGCCAAGACCCTCGGTGGCGCCGGTCAGCTAGACATCGCGCTCTCCGATGCTCACGAACTGATAGGTTTCGAATCAGAGAATCGCCGCACCACCTCCCTGCTGGTGGACGGTGAATACCCGAAGATCCGCGCGCTCTTCCCCGAATCCACTCCGATTCACGCGATCGTCCGCACCTCCGATCTGCTCGAGGCCGTCCGCCGCGTCTCGTTGGTGGCAGAACGTAACACCCCCGTGCGTCTGGCCTTCACCCAGGGGCAGGTCACTCTCGATGCGGGCACCGGTGAGGACGCCCAGGCGTCCGAAACCCTGCACGCGCAGCTAGAAGGCGACGACATCACGGTTGCCTTCAACCCCGTATACCTCTCCGAGGGGTTGAACACCTTCGGCACCGAGTTCGTACGGTTCTCCTTCACCACTCCCCCGAAGCCCGCGGTGATCTCCGGGCAGAAGGATCCGATGGAGGAAGACTCCAAGGACTACCGTTACCTGCTTATGCCGGTTCGCCTGCCGAATCAGTAACCTCGCAGTAATCCCCGTGGGCACTTTGCTGCACGGGGTATGCCGAGGGGAAAGGTCCGCGTGTACATCGACCATCTCTCGTTGATGGACTTCCGCACCTACCAGCTGCTGAACCTTCCGCTGAACCCGGGGCCCACGGTTTTTCTCGGCTCCAATGGCGTTGGCAAGACCAACATCGTGGAGGCCATCGATTACACGGCCAACCTCGGTTCACATCGGGTGAGCAATGACGCCCCGCTGGTGCGTGTGGGGGCCTCGCGTGCCTTCATCCGCACCCGGGTGGTACGTCACACGCAACAGACCATTACCGAGTTCGAAATTGCGCCGGGTAAAAGCAACCGAGTTCGCATTAACCGTGCGGCCCCGGTGCGTGCCCGCGAGGCGCTGGGTATCGTCGCCACCGTGGTGTTTTCTCCCGAAGATCTGCAACTCATCAAAGGTGAGCCGGCCTATCGGCGCCGCTTTCTCGATGATTTAGCGGTCTCGTTGCGACCCGCCGTGGCCGGGTACCGGGCCGATTATGAACGGGTTCTGCGGCAACGGAATTCGTTGTTGAAGTCGATGCGTCGCGGCCGGGCCGGTGAAGACGAGCTCAATACTTTGCGGGTCTGGAACGATCAGCTGGCGAACGCTGGCGCGCACCTCATGCAGGCTCGCCTGCGTGTTCTAGCCAGGGTCTTGCCACAGATTCAACGAGCCTATGGCGAGCTGACGGACGGTTCTAAAGACGTCTCGATGGTGTACGAGTCGACGATCTTTCCCGATATCACCGCGCAGGTGTTAGATAAGGCAGCGCTCATGGAACACCGGGATTTCGTGGCTGCCATGCAGGCCGGTTTTGAGGCGAAACAAGACGAGGAGATCGATCGCGGTGTGACCTTGGTGGGTCCCCATCGCGACGAGATCGTGTGGCATCTGGGCGGGATCCCAGCCCGCGGGTTCGCTTCCCACGGCGAGACCTGGTCCCTGGCTCTGGCGTTGCGGTTGGGCTCGTGGTACGTGCACGTCAGCGAAGATGACTCGCCCGGTGCCTCCCCGATCTTGATCCTCGACGATGTCTTCGCCGAATTGGACGCCACGCGACGGCACAGACTCGGGGCCATCGTGGCAGACGCCGAGCAGGTGTTGGTGACCTGTGCGGTGGCCACGGATATCCCCGAGGAGCTGGGAAAGCCTGCGATGGTGCGAGTCAGCCCCGGTCACACCGAGTATGCGGAATAAGGAATATATTCATGCAGGAATATGATCCCCACCGCGACGAAGACGTGATCGACGCCCCGGCTGCGTTGCTCAACCGACTCCGTCTGGCCGCTGCCCAACGCGGTGAAGGGCGGCTGACCGGAAACGCCGCGAAGAAGATCCTGCGCGGTTTCAGCTCAGAAATGACGCGCGCCCGCGGTGAGAAGCGCACCCGCCGCACCTACGACGGCGCCTATGACACCCGCGTCCTCGGCGGGTACACCGGCCCTGGACGTTCGGCGCGAGACCCGCACTCGCTGGGCGGCATCGTCGACTCGATGATCGCCCACCGTGGCTGGAAAGAACCTGTGGCCGTCTCCTCGGTCTTGGCTCGCTGGGAGGACCTCATGGGTCCCGGCCTGGCCCAGCACGCCCACCCGGAGGGGTACGAAGACTCGACGGTGACCATCCGCTGCGACAGCACCGCCTGGGCCACCCAGATCAAGCTCATGCGCGGGGAGATCCTGGCGATGTTCGCGCGCGAGCTCGGTGACGGGGTGGTCACGCAGCTGGTGGTGCGTGGGCCGAACGCCCCCAGCTGGAAGCGCGGCAAGCTGCGCGCCCCCGGTGGACGCGGCCCGCGGGACACCTATGGATAAATTTCGGCTCTGCCGGGGTGAAGGCGGGTTCCGAGGGAACCCACAGCCGGGGGTGCTGAACCGCTAAAAACCACCTTCTCGGGCCTTTGGTGCATGGTTGGGCTGTGATAACCCGTGCGCAGAACGCATAATCAGTGGGTTTTGTGGCCCGAATCGCGGTAGAATTGGGGATAACTATGAAACGCGCCCGCTAGGGGCGTTTTGATCCTCATCTCAAGGAGCCTAATTAACTGTGGCAACTGAAGAAACACCCCACGAATATGGTGCCTCCGACATTACGGTGCTCGAAGGGCTCGAAGCCGTTCGCAAGCGTCCGGGCATGTATATCGGTTCGACCACCGAACGCGGTCTGCACCACCTGGTCTATGAGGTAGTCGATAACTCGGTCGACGAAGCCCTGGCCGGTTACGCAGACCATATCGAGGTGACCATCCTTGAAGACGGCGCCGTCCGTGTGAGCGATAACGGACGCGGCATCCCTGTCGACGAGCACCCCACCGAGCACAAGCCCACCGTCGAGGTCGTCATGACCATCCTGCACGCCGGTGGTAAGTTCGGCGGTGGCGGATACGCGGTGTCTGGCGGTCTGCACGGTGTGGGTATCTCCGTGGTCAACGCGCTCTCCACCAAGGTGGAGACTCAGGTGCGTCGTCAGGGGTACGCCTGGGATATCTCCTTTGCCAACGGCGGTGTGACTCAGCAGCCGCTGACCAAGGGTGAGGCTACCGACGAAACCGGAACCACCCAGACCTTCTGGCCCGATCCGGAGATCTTCGAGACCGTCGAGTTCGATTTTGAGACCCTGCGCGCCCGTTTCCAGCAGATGGCGTTCCTCAACAAGGGGCTGACCATCTCGCTGACCGACGAGCGCGAGATGCACGAAGGTGATCAGGTTGCTGGTGAGGATTCCGAGGCGAAGAAGTCGACGATCAACCAGGTCGGTGCTAACGAGGCCGGCTTCAAGACCGTCACCTACGTCTACGAAAACGGCCTGCTGGACTATGTGAAGTTCTTGAACACCTCGAAGAAGCTCGACGTGGTCAACGACGAGATCATCGCGTTCGAGGCCGAAGATACCGAGCGCGTGATGAGCCTCGAGGTCGCGATGCAGTGGACTTCCGCCTACAAAGAGTCGGTGCATACCTACGCGAACACCATCAACACCCATGAGGGCGGCACCCACGAAGAGGGCTTCCGCACCGCGCTGACTTCGCTGGTCAACCGCTATGCGCGCGAGAACAAGTTGCTGCGGGAGAAAGACGACAACCTCACCGGTGAGGACGTCCGCGAGGGCCTCACCGCGGTGGTTTCGGTCAAGCTCGGTGAGCCGCAGTTCGAAGGTCAGACCAAGACCAAGCTCGGTAACTCCGAGGCGAAGGCGTTCGTGCAGCGCATCATGACCGATCAGCTGGGCGATTGGCTCGAGCGTAATCCCCAGGTGGCGAAGGAAATCGTGCGCCGCGCGATCACCGCGGCCTCGGCTCGTATCGCCGCTCGCAAGGCGCGCGAGACCACTCGACGCAAGGGGCTCCTGGAGACCGGTTCGATGCCGGGTAAGCTCAAGGACTGCTCGTCGAAGGATCCCTCGATCTCCGAGATCTACCTGGTGGAGGGTGACTCCGCGGGTGGTTCGGCCGTGCAGGGCCGCGACCCGAAGACCCAGGCGATCCTGCCGCTACGCGGAAAGATCCTCAATGTGGAGCGCGCTCGCCTCGACCGTGCCCTGTCGAACGCCGAGATTCAGGCGATGATCACCGCCTTCGGTTCGGGTATTGGGGACGACTTCGATATCGAGAAGGCTCGCTACCACAAGGTCGTTTTGATGGCCGATGCGGACGTCGACGGTCAGCACATCACTACCCTTCTGTTGACGCTGCTCTTCCGCTTCATGCGCCCGCTGATCGAGGCCGGTTACGTGTACTTGGCTCAGCCGCCGCTGTACCGCCTCAAGTGGTCGAACGCGCCGCACGACTACGTCTACTCCGACGCCGAGCGCGACGAGGTCTTGGCTCGCGGTCTGGCGAACAACCAGCGCATCCCGAAGGACAACGGCATTCAGCGTTACAAGGGTCTGGGCGAGATGGACTACACCGAGCTGTGGGACACCACCATGAACCCGGAGACCCGCACCCTGCTGCAGGTCACCATGGACGACGCTGCCGCCGCCGACCAGGTCTTCTCCGTACTTATGGGTGAGGACGTCGAGTCCCGCCGTGAATTCATCCAGCAGAACGCTAAAGACATTCGATTCCTTGATATTTAGGGGTTTACCCCATGACTCATGCGCTATATAGCGCTCAATGCATATATATCAAGGGTGAAGAAAGAAACGGAATCCTCTTATGAGCGATGAGCAACAGAATGAAGCAGATCAGCCCGTACCGGGCGAGGTTGTCGGTAGCGCGCTGGAATCTGCGGTGGCGCCCGGTGGCCGCGTCAACCGCGTAGACCTGCGCTCCGAGATGGAGCGCTCCTACCTGGACTACGCGATGGCCGTCATCATCGGTCGTGCCTTGCCAGACGTCCGTGACGGCCTCAAGCCCGTGCACCGCCGCGTCATCTACGCCATGTACGACGGCGGCTACCGCCCCGACCGCTCTTTCAACAAGTGCGCTCGCGTGGTGGGCGAGGTCATGGGTCAGTACCACCCGCACGGCGACTCGGCCATCTACGACACTCTGGTGCGCCTGATCCAGAAGTGGACCATGCGCTACCCGCTGGCGCTGGGTCAGGGTAACTTCGGTTCTCCCGGTAACGACGGTGCCGCTGCCCCGCGTTACACCGAGACCAAGATGGCGCCGATTGCGCTGGAAATGGTGCGCGACATCCACGAAGACACCGTGGACTTCCAAGACAACTACGACGGCAAGAACCAAGAGCCGACCGTCCTGCCCTCGCGCATCCCCAACCTGCTGATCAACGGCTCCTCGGGTATCGCCGTGGGTATGGCCACCAACATCCCGCCGCACAACCTGCGCGAGGTCGCCGACGGCGTCGAGTGGTTCCTGAAGAACCCCGGCGCCACCGACGAGGAGCTCCTCGAGGCGCTCATGCAGCGCATCAAGGGCCCCGACTTCCCCACCGGTGCAACCATCCTCGGCCACAAGGGCATTGAGGACGCCTATCGCACCGGCCGCGGGTCGATCACCATGCGCGCGGTGGTCAACGTGGAGGAAATCCAGGGTCGCACCTGCCTGGTGGTCACCGAACTCCCCTACCAGGCCAACCCCGACAACCTGGCGATCAAGATCGCCGAGCTGGTCAAGGACGGCAAGCTCTCGGGTATCGCGGATCTGCGCGACGAAACCTCGGGCCGTACCGGTCAGCGCCTGGTGATCGTGCTCAAGCGCGATGCAGTGGCGAAGGTGGTGCTGAATAACCTCTACAAGCACACCCAGCTGCAAGAGAACTTCTCGGCGAATATGCTGGCGATCGTGGACGGTGTTCCGCGCACGCTCTCGCTGGATGCGTTCATCCGTCACTGGGTCAATCACCAGATGGAAGTCATCGTCCGGCGCACCCGTTACCGCCTGCGTCAGGCGGAGGCCGAGGCGCACATCCTGCGCGGTTTGCTCAAGGCTCTGGATGCCCTCGACGAGGTCATCGCCCTTATCCGCCGCTCTCCCACGGTGGACGAGGCACGCACAGGGTTGATGGACCTGCTGGATATCGACGAGGAGCAGGCACAGGCCATCCTCAACATGCAGCTGCGCCGTCTGGCCGCCTTGGAGCGTCAGAAGATCCAGGATCGCCACGACGAGCTGATGCGTCTGATCGCCGAGTACAACGAGATCATCGCTTCGGAGGATCGTCAGCGCGAGATCATCTCGGAGGAGCTGGGCGACATCGTCAACCGCTACGGAGACGATCGCCGCACCAAGATCCTGATGGGTTACGACGGCGACATGTCGATGGAAGACCTGATCCCCGAAGAGGAAATGGTCGTGACCATCACGCGCGGTGGCTACGTCAAGCGCACCCGTAGCGATCAGTACCGTTCGCAGCACCGCGGTGGCAAGGGCATTAAGGGTGCCTCGCTCCGTGGCGACGACGTGGTTGAGCAGTTCTTCGTGACCACCACCCACAACTGGATTTTGTTCTTCACCAACCTGGGCCGGGTCTACCGCACCAAGGCATACGAGTTGATGGAGGCCGGTCGCGACGCCAAGGGCCAGCACGTAGCGAACCTGTTGGCGTTCCAGCCCGACGAGACCATCGCCAAGGTGATGGAGCTGAAGTCGTACGAAGACGCTCCCTACCTGGTGTTGGCTACGAAGAACGGCCTGGTCAAGAAGTCGAAGCTGTCTGACTACGACACCAACCGCACCTCCGGTGTGATCGCGATCAACCTGCGCGACGGTGACGAGCTAGTCTCGGCGCGTTTGGCTTCGGCCGAGGATGACCTCATGCTGATCTCGCGCAAGGGCCAGTCCCTGCGTTTCACGGCCTCCGACGAGGCGCTGCGTCCGATGGGCCGCGCGACCTCCGGCGTGACTGGTATGAAGTTCCGCGAAGACGACGAACTGCTCTCGATGAACGTTGTGACCGACGATTCCTACGTGTTCGTGGTGACCGAGGGTGGCTACGCCAAGCGCACCAAGGTCGAGGAATACCGCGTGCAGGGACGTGGCGGCCTGGGTATCAAGGTTGCTAAGCTCGCCGAGGACCGCGGCAACCTGGTCGGTGGCCTCATCGTAGAAGAGGACGACGAGGTGCTGGTCGTCATGCAGTCCGGTAAGGTGGTGCGGACGTCCGTGGGTGAGGTCCCCGCCAAGGGACGCGACACCATGGGCGTGATCTTCGCCAAGCCGGCGAAGAACGACCAGATCGTCGGGGTCGCCCGCAACCAAGACCGAGACCTAGAAAAGGGCTTGGAAGAGGGCGCGACCTCCGCTGGCGCGACGGATGAAAAAGAGGTCGCACAAGACCAACAAGCGGCGGAAAATGAAGTACCGTTAGAAAATGGTCAGGATCAGCAGGAGATCGCAACGGAAGACTCCACTGACCAGAATGCACACGGAGGTAACTAGTGAGCAGAACCGGCACTAACGCACGCAAGCCGAGCCCGCGTGTGGCACCGCGCCCCGGAACCACGCGTGGTAACAAGCCGCTCGTGCGTCCGGCACCGCGCTCGAAAGTGCGTCGCGCGCGCTTGGTGGTGGCGAAGGTCGATACCTTCTCGGTCGCCAAGCTGATCTTCCTGCTTTCGGTTGCTGCGGGCATCGTGTTCGTGGTGGCTTCTGTGGTGCTGTGGCTGGTCATGCAGGCCACGGGCGCTTTCCAGGGAATCAACGACATGCTGACGATGCTGGGTACCACCGGTAACCAGATCGATATCTCGGAGTTCCTCTCGCTGGGTCAGGTGGCGCTCTACACGACGATCATCTCGGTGATCAACGTGGTGCTCTTTACCCTGTTGGGCGTGATCTGCGCGATGCTGTACAACGTGGCCGCGAAGCTCGTGGGTGGCATTGGCGTGACGTTGACCGACGACTAAAAGATACTTTTCCGCCCCTCGTTGCGGGGCCGGATAAGACTGTGACGCGGATTACCGCATTCCGATTTGGAAAGATCGGTGGTCTCGTGTAGAGTTTTATCTCGGCCCTGAGGGGTCGGTGAGGGCGTATAGCTCAGACGGTTAGAGCGCTACACTGATAATGTAGAGGTCCCAGGTTCAATTCCTGGTACGCCCACTTCCTGATTGAAGGAGTTTCATGAAGAAGGTTTTCGTGGTTGTTATAGCTACGGCGGCAAGCTTCGTTGCGGCTCGTAAGATTCAGGAGAACCAAGAGTCGAAGAACTCTTGGAGCGAGTCGACAGACTCGATCTAGAATTCAATAGAGAGTTCGCCGA
>NZ_JAYWLS010000006.1:0-18006 GCF_040946465.1 Rothia sp. LK2588
GATAAGGCCTGGAGCTAACGCTCCAGGCCTTATCTGTTTAACACGTCTTTCGGGCCCTTCATGAATTTGAAGTATTAGTTTCCTGGGAAAGCGTGTAGTTTCTCGCCTGGGTAGTCAACGCTCGACTAGGCTAGATAAGAAATCATCTAGTACGAGAAAGAGAGCACCCGTGGTAAAAAGCACCGCGTCCCACGATGCCCGCGAACGTGCGCGACAGGTAGCGTCCAAACAGGCTAAGAACACCAAAAAGGGTAGCGGCTGGATCAAAGCCACCGTTGCACTATTGGCCGTCGCCATTATTGCGATCGTTGCAACCGTCATCATCAACACCAACCGCAACAAGATCGACGATGCTGGTCCGATTCCTGAAAGCTCCAATGTCCACGGCGGTATCGTCATGGACAAGGCCGGGATCAAAAAGGGATCTTCCGATGAGCCCAGCCGTGACATCAACTCCCTGAAGTCGGCCACTGCGTCCCATACCGTTACTCAGGGTGCGCAGCAGACCCCGCTGCCCAACGGTATCGAACCGGCTCAACAGGCTAAGAAGAACGGCGAACCCGTCAAGCTCGTGATCTTCCAGGACTACAACTGCGTACACTGCGCTGAGTTCGAGCGTCAATACGGCGACTCCGTGCAGAAGCTGGTCAACGAAGGAAAGGTTACCCTCGAAATCCGTAACCTGACCTTCCTCGATGCCCAATCCCCAAACAAGTACTCGGCACGCACCGCCAACGCTGCCTACTCCGTGGCGAACCAGATCAGCACCGATCAGTTCCTGGAGTTTCAGAAGGAAATCTTCTCCCACCAGGGCCAGGGCGGTCTGAGCAACGATGAGATCATCGAGATTGCGAAGAAGCACGGTGCAGACATCTCCGAGGACATGAAGAACGACTCCTGGCGTTCGCTGGTCAACGTGGTGACCCAGGAATCCTCGCAGAACGGCATCTCCGGTACCCCGACCATCTTCGCAGACGGTCAGCAGTACACCACCACGGACTTCAACGCCTGGATCGACGAGATCATCAAGGCCAAGGAAAAGAAATAACCTCCGCAGGCAGGTTCACCACCTGCACCTAAGGAGAAATCCATCGAGGGGCGGTCTCATTCCCAGTAGGGGAGGTGACCTGCCCCTCGAGTCACGTCCGTAGCAGAGAAAAGAGAGTATGGCCACCCAACCCAGGATCACCACCCTGATCGACTGCGACCCCGGTATCGACGATCTCATGGCGTTGCTCTACGCCTATGCCCACCCGCAGGTGGATATCGCTGCATTGATAGCCACAGGCGGGAACGTTAGCACCGAACAGGTGGGCAGGAACCTCCGCGGTGCACTCGAACTGGTGGCACCCTTCCGTCCCGAAGCATCCGAAACCCCGTGGGTCCTCGGCGCCACCGTTCCGGTGGCTCAAGAACTGACCACTACCGAAGAGACGCACGGGCCGCTGGGGACGGGGTACGCGCGCCTACCTCACCAGGACGTCCCGACCGGCCGCGAAGAGGGCCGCGGCGTCCAGATGTGGGTGGAGGCCGCCCGACGTCACCCCGGTTCCCTGCACGCCATCGTCCTGGGGCCGCTGACCAACCTGGCACTGGCTCTCGAACTCGAACCAGAGCTGCCGCGTCTGCTGGCGAGCCTGCACATCATGGGCGGGGCATTGAACCACCGCGGCAACACCATGCCCACCACCGAGTGGAACATCCACTCCGACCCGGAGGCCGCCCAACGGGTCTTCGCCGCGTTCGACCGTGATGACGCAGAGTGCTTCCCCGTGCTCTGCCCCTTAGACCAGACGGAAAAGATGGTGCTGACCCCGCAGATCAGGCAATGCCTCACCGCCGGTCGCGAAGAGAGCGCACCGTTGGCCGCGCTGGACGACGCCCTGCAGTTCTACATGGAATTCCATGAGACCGACGGCCTCGGGTTCATCTCCCACGTGCACGACCCGTTCGTGACCGCCCTGGCGGTTAACGAGGCCCTCCGGTCTGCAGGGGAGGAAGACTGGGTTGAGCTAGGTCGCACCACCGCCACCGTCATCGACGTGGAAGTCACCGGTAAACTAACCAGGGGGCAGACCATTGCCGACTGGATCGGACGCTGGGGCCGCACGCCCAACGCGTACGCACTGACCGACGCCGACCCCCGTGCCTTTTTCAACCATTACATCAGCACCGTTCGCAGTGCTTTTGTATCTCATTAAGGAATAACTCATGCACACCACAACGCTACCCCCGTCTGGGCAGAGGTTTTCGCGCTCTCGCGGAAGCCTCGGTAAACACCCGATCGCGCCCCTGACGATGGGGCAACTACTCCTCAACATCGCCGGCGCACTCGTGATCGCCGGAACTTACGCGGCCACCGTTCTCGTGATCGGCCACGAACTCGGGGACGGCACGACCGTCTCCCTGCCGCTGGTCGGCGGCTACCTGCTCGGCGTGGTTCTCTTACTCGTCGGCAACCTCTCCCGCATTCCGCTCTCCGCTTTGGCGCTGATCCCCTTCGCTGCGGCCTTCAACATCGTGCTGGGCCAAGTGGTCGGCTTCTCTGGCATTCCGCTGTATCTGGACGCCGTCGCCACCGTTCTCGTGGCCTATCTGGCAGGGCCCGCCGCCGGCGTCCTCACCGGAGCCATCACCAATCTTGCCTGGGGTTTGACGATCAACCCCACCACCATTCCTTTCGCTGCCGGTGCGGCCGTGATCGGTCTGCTCGCCGGATACGCCGGACGCATGGGTCTGCTGGAACGAATTTGGACGGCGGTGCCCACCGGGTTCGTTGTCGGTGTGATCGCCGGGATGATCGGCGGGCCCATCGCCGCCTTCGTCTACGGCGGCGGGCTGGGCGTGGGTACCGGCTCCGTGGTCGCGCTCCTGCAGGCGGCCGGCCATTCTATGCTAGCCGCGACCACCCTTCAGGCGATGATGTCTGACCCGCTTGATAAGGCTATTACCTTCCTGTTGGTCTGGGCCATCGCACAGGCCATTCCCGCGCGTGTGAAGGAACAACTCAACACCCGATGACCCCATCCAGCAATGCTCGCCCCACTCGACGACCCGTCAATCCCAAAACCTGGTTAGTTCTCGGACTAAGCTTCTTCGTTCTTTCGCTCGTTCCCTTTCCGTTGCCATCGCGCATTGTCTTGCTGGCGGTGCAGGTGGCCCTGGTGCTCTGGGCAGTTCCACTGCGGCAGTTCATGTTTTTCGTAGTGTTCGGCATGGGCCCGGTGGCCGTCATGGCGTGGTTGATCCAGGCGATCAGCCGCGGTGGCGGTCACGTCTATGCCTCCTGGCACCCGATGCCGGGAATCGCGTTCGAGGTGACGAGCGAGGGTATCTACCACGGAGTGCTCATGGCGGTGCAGATCCTCAACTTCGGCAGTGCCTGTGCCCTGTTGTCGTTGCCGACTACCGCTGGTGGACTCCGCCGGGTCTTGCACGAATGGCACTTGCCGCCGCGTTTGATCTTTCTGATCGTCGCTTCGCTGAATGCCCCGCATCAGTTGGCGGCCTATGCCCAGATTGCGGTGGA
Source organism: Rothia sp. LK2588 (assembly GCF_040946465.1). Taxonomy (NCBI): domain Bacteria; kingdom Bacillati; phylum Actinomycetota; class Actinomycetes; order Micrococcales; family Micrococcaceae; genus Rothia; species Rothia sp. LK2588. The sequence goes on from NZ_JAYWLS010000006.1 coordinate 3,530, forward strand.
GTCTGCGCGTGCCCGCGGGATGGCCGAGAACGGGTTCTGCCCCACAGTACGCCTGCGGGTGCGCACCATGGCCACGCTCTTCACCCTGGTGCTCTTGGAACACAATGACCGGGCCCTGAGTCTGGAGCAGCGGGCCATTGAATCACGGCGTTCGCGGATTTTTCTGTACGCCGACCCGGATTCATTCATGCAGCGCATGGTGCGGATCTTAGTGCCGCTCATCGCGCTGGGATTGACCTGGTACCAGTATGGAGGTGCGCTGTGAACAACAAGTTCATCACCATGGAACAGGTAGCCGAGCTCCGCGATGAGGTCGAGGTTCGCCTGTTGATCACCGGGCCGCGTAACAGCGGTAAGTCTCGGTTCGGTTTCGAGCTGGCACAGTCGTGGGGCGGATACTTTATCTCGGGAAATCCGCACGCGCAGATCAGTGCGTTGACCGAAACCGTGGGGGAGGAGCTGGCCCTCGGTCTAGAAACCGTGGCGGAGTCGCGGGAAGAACTCACCGGTTGGGTGAGTTCGGTGGCCGAAGCCTTTGGGCTGACGAACATTCTCGATCAGCACCCGTTGCGACTTTCGGGTGGGCAGACCCAAATGACGGTCTTGGCCTGTTACTCGACACTGCACAGCCCGGTGGTCGTCTTCGACGAGCCGCTGGCGCATCTGGATTCCGACGCCACCACGCGTCTGTTCCAGACCAGTTTCGAGTTCACCGGCAAATTCGCCTGGATCTCCACCCGTCCGGTGATCGGCGAAGTGGAGATGGCCACCCACATTCTCGACCTCTCCCAAGAAAAGACCGCATGGGAGCCACAGGTCTGGAACGTGATCGACCGTCACGAGTTGCAACTCCAGTTGCGTCCGCGGGTGTTGAAGCTGCGGGACGTGGCGCTCAATCCCGCAGCTATCCAACCGCGCTGGTGGGAGCTGTGGAGAACCCGCCAGCAGCGTCCGCCGGTGGCATCTGGTCTCAACGTGGACGTGCGCCCCGGCTCCGTGTATGCGCTGGTCGGTCCGAACGGGTCGGGCAAGACCACACTGCTGCGTACCGCGGCCGGGTTGATCCCGGCGCAGGAGGGCACGATCACGGTCGAGGGGATCCCGGTCGGGGAGCTGTCTCCCGAGCAACGCAACCGGTACGTGTCGATGGCCGCCCAGAACCCCGGGCACCACTTCTTGGCCTCTACCGTGGCCGGGGAGCTTGCGATCGGGGCCGCCCGCGACTGCTCGCCGGCTTTGAAGAAGCATCTGCTGGGCGCGGTGGGCCTGTGGGGCCGTGAACAGGTGCACCCGCAGGATCTTTCGCTGGTGGAACAGCACCTGTTAGTGTTGGTGACTGCTATCGCGGCGCGTCCTTCGGTGTTATTGCTGGACGAACCGACCGCGCGCGTGGACCAGGTGGGTCTGACCCAGGTGGTGCAGCTGCTCAAGGAGTTCACGCACGCCGGTGGCGCGGTGCTGGTGGCGACTCACGACCAGGAGTTCCTGGGTCGCATCGATCACCAGTTGCTGGACTTCGCCTACCCCCAGCTGTGGCCGCGCCAATAGTGCGATGACGCCTCGTTTCCGGTAGCATTGAACGAGTGCGTTTCGCACGCGCCTCCTTAGCTCAGCTGGCCAGAGCACCTGTCTTGTAAACAGGGGGTCACCGGTTCGAATCCGGTAGGGGGCTCTTTTTATAGAGATGATGCGCCGCGGGCCGCTCCGATTGATCGGGGCGGCCCGCGGCATTTTGGGTTATGGGTAAGGTCGTCTACATACCTCTGGAATAAGCGCACAAAAAAGTTGCGAAATTGGCCTGCGTGGGTTGATGTGGGTGTTGCACACCCCGTAAAGTGGTGAGGTGCTTAGGTATACCTAAGCTGAAACTAAGTGGGGCCGACCCCCTGAAGACACTGGAGATACACATGGTGACACTGTCCCGCGCTACCTTCCTCAAGACTGCCGCCGCAGCCGCCGCGGCGACCGTCCTCGCCGGTTGCTCGACCGGCCCCCAGGGCTCGAACTCGGCAGGCGATTCCTCGAGCTCCAACGCGTCCGGCTCCGGCGCGGAGAAGTACACCATCAAGCACAACTTCGGCGAGACCACCTTCGAGAAGGTCCCCGAAAAGATCGCCGTCGTGCAGTACTGGCAGAACCCCGACGCCTTGCTCGCCCTCGGCGTGGCACCGATCGGTGCACCCATCGTGGCCTGGGGCGGCAACGAGAACAAGTCCACCCCCTGGTTCGACGCCAAGCTCAACGAACTCGGCGCCAGGCAACCGACCCGCTACGACGAAACCGATGGCCCCAACTTCGAAGAGCTGGCCAAGCTCGGCCCCGATGCGATCTTTTGCCCCTACGGCGAGATGAGCAAAGAGACCTACGACAAGCTCAGCCAGATCGCACCCGTTGTACCCGCACCCGAGGGCGTGGGTTCATGGGCGGCCTCCTGGCAACAGACCACCGAAATGGCCGGCAAGATGCTGCGCAAGGAAGAAGAGGCCAAGAAGGTCATCGAAGACGTCGAGAAGCAGATCAAGGACGCCGCCGCCAAGCACTCCAACCTGGCCGGTGCCACCTTCCTGGCCGGCGCCTTCGACCTCAAGCAGAACTCCTTCGGCGCCTACACCTCGCAAGACACCCGCCCCCGCTTCTTCAGCCTGCTCGGCATGAAGCAGGCCGACTACGTCACCGAACACGAGGGCGATAAGAACACCTTCTTCATCAACATCTCCGCCGAGGTGCTGGACACCGTCAAGGCAGACGCCGTCTGGGCCTGGACCGACGCCACCGGCGACATCGAGAAGATCAAGTCCAACAAGCTCTTCTCATCCATGCCCGCGCTGAAGAACGACGCGGTGGTCTTTGAATCGAATAAGACCTTCGGCCTGGCTCTCTCCGCGGCCTCGCCGCTGTCGCTGCCGTGGGCCGTGAACGAAACCGACATCCTGGAGCAGGTCTCGCAGGCCGTCGAGAACTCGAAGCGGGCCTCCGCATAGTGCCGGCAACGGCTGCACCCACATCGACAGCAGCAACCCGACGCCGCACCCGAGCAGGTGCGGCGTCGGTCGCGCTCGTGGTCGTCCTGGTGCTCGCTGCGGTGGCGTCGTTGACCCTGGGCACCCGCCCGGTCGCCCTGGCCACCGCGCTGCAGCACTTCACTGGCGGTGATGTCGCACAGATGGACGCCGCCGTCCTCGACCAGCGCGCCGTGCGCACGCTGTGGGCGGCAACGATCGGTGCCGCGCTGGCGCTGGCCGGTGCAGGTATGCAGGGCGTCACCCGCAACCCCTTGGGAGACCCCGGCATCCTCGGCATCAACGCGGGTGCGGCCTGCGCGGTGGTCGTCGGCATTTCCTTCTTCGGGGTAGCCTCGGCCACCGGCTTCGCGGTGTTGGCGCTGTTCGGTGCGGGGTTGGCCTCGGTGCTCGTCTACGCTCTGGCCGCCATCGGCCGCGACGGCGCAACACCGGTGAAACTCGCGCTGATGGGCGCGGCGATCACCGCCGCGCTCGGCTCGTTCACCTCGGCGTTGATCCTGCAATTCAATGACGCCCTCGACTCCCTGCGCACCTGGCAGCTGGGAAGCGTGGCTGGCGCCAACATGGCCAACTATTTTCCCGGAGCGCTACTCATCGCCATCGGTGCCGCCATCCTCGTCGGGGGCGCACGCACCATCAACAACTTCGCGCTGGGCGACGACATGGCGACCGCGCTCGGTGAGAACGTCGCCCTCAAACGCTTCATCCTCTTCGTCGGCATCACCCTGCTGGCCGGCACGGCGACCTCCATGACCGGGCCCATTGCCTTTCTCGGGCTGATGGCCCCGCATGCGTTACGCACGCTGATCGGGCCCGACTACCGCAAGCTGATACCGCTCTCGGCCGTGCTGGGGGCCGCCCTGCTCATCATCGCCGACACCATCGGCCGCATCGTTCTGCCGCCCGAAGAGGTTCAGGTGGGCGTGATGATGGTGGTGATGGGCGTTCCTGCGTTCATCGCCATTGTGCGCTCGCACAAGGTGGTGGGCCTGTGAGCGCCGCGATTCAGAAACTTCAACACGTTCGCCGTGCTGAGCGGCGGCGTCCGCTGCTGGTGGTGGTAGCACTGCTACTGTCCCTGGTGGCGATCTTCGCGGTGCGCGTTCTGCTCGGCAGTTACACGGTGGCGATCCCCGATTTCTTCGCGATCCTCAACGGGCAGAGCATCCCCGGCGCCAGTGGCGCGCGGTTCATCGTGCTGACCGACAAACTGCCGCGGGCTGTGCTGGGAACCCTGGTCGGGCTGAGCTTCGGTGCTGCCGGGGCCATCTTCCAGTTGCTCTTCCGCAACCCGCTGGCATCCCCTGACATCATCGGCATCAGCACCGGTGCCTCCCTGGGTGCGGTGATCGGGATCGTGTTCTTCGGGGTCGGGGGCCTAGCGCTGTCGGGCTTCGCAGCCGCGGCTGCGTTGCTCGTCGCCGCCCTCATCATGGTGCTGGCCTCCGGGGGAGGCAACACCGGTGGGCGCTTCATCCTGATGGGTATCGGTGTGGCAGCGCTCGGTGCGGCACTGATCAATTACCTGCTGACCCGCATGGCGCTACCCAATGCGCAATCGGCGGCGCTGTGGCTCACCGGGTCGCTGGGGCCGGCGAACTGGGAACGCATCAGGCTGGTCGCCGTGGCGCTGGCGGTGCTCGCTCTCGCCGTGACCGCCATCTGTCGTCGGCTGCATCTGCTGGCCGTCGGTGATGAACTGGCCCACGGCCTCGGCCTGCCGGTGCGCGCCACTTACTGGGGTGGGTTGATCCTGGCGGTGCTGTTGACGGCTGTCGCTACCGCCGCGGCGGGGCCCATCGCGTTCGTGCCGCTGATCTCCGGACCGTTGGCCCGTGGCTTGCTCGGCGGGCGTCACAGCATTCTCGCCTCAGCGCTGGTCGGGGCGTGCATCGTGGTCGCGGCCGACTTTGTGGCCGCCAACTATCTGCCCGGTGGCAACCTGCCCGTCGGCGTGCTGACCGGCATGGTGGGCGCACCCGTCTTGATCTGGCTTCTGACTCGCTCGAGAAACGAGGGTCGATAAATGACTGCTTCTTCCCAACTGCGCGTGCGCAACGTCAACCTGGGGTACGGTTCGACGCCGGTGATCCGTGACCTCTCGCTAGACATTCCCGAAGGGCGCATCACGGCGATCATTGGTCCCAACGGGTGCGGCAAATCGACGCTCTTGCGCGGTATCGCCCGCCTTCTGAAACCTTCAGCGGGTTCCATCACCCTGGACGGCAACGACGTCTTCGGTTTTCGCGGCAAAGAATTCGCTCGCCGCGTGGGGCTCTTGCCGCAGAGCCCCGTGGCCCCCGAGGGCATCACCGTGGCAGACCTGGTATCTCGTGGACGCTTCCCCTACCAGGGCCTGTTTACCCGGGCGACCGCCGGGGACGACGAGGCCGTCGCCTGGGCCATGGAGGCCACCCACACCGTAGACCTGGCTGACCGCGTGGTCAGTGACCTCTCGGGCGGGCAACGTCAACGGGTGTGGATCGCGATGGCGCTAGCCCAACAGACCGACATCTTGTTGCTGGACGAGCCCACGACCTACCTCGACCTGGCGCACCAGGTGGAACTCTTGGATCTGCTGAGCGAACTTAACGAGACCCGTGGAACCACCATGGTCATGGTGTTGCACGAACTGAACCTGGCCGCGCGTGTGGCCGATCATCTGGTGGCGATGAAAGAGGGGCGCATCGCCGCCCAAGGGGAGGCCGCCACAGTGCTCACCTCCGACCATCTTCAGCAGGTCTTTGGGTTGCGTGCTGAGGTCTGCGATCCCCTGCGAGACGGCTCGTCGGTGATCGTGCCGCGTCCTCGATCGAAGGCCGCACCGAGCGGTGCGCAGGAGGTGACCGCCCATGATGCATAAACCCACCCGGCGTATGCCGGTCATCAATCAGTTTGGCCTGTTCCCCGTGCGGGTCAGTGGCGTGCGCAGGCTCTCCGAGCACTTCGTGCGTATATCACTGGCCGGTCCGTCGTTGCACCACGCTGTCAACGAGATCTCCGACGGCACCGGGGACACCGTTGACGCCTATATCAAGCTGTTCGTTCCTCCCTGCGGTGCCCCGGGTCCGGTGGATTTTCCCTTGAACGAGACCTGGCGCCATGACTTTATGGCGCGGGATGAGGCGGAACGGGGCGCGATGCGCACCTATACCGTGCGGAATTCCCGGCTGGTGCCGGAGTCCACGGTGGCGCCGCTGGACGTTGGGTTCCGCCCCAACGAGGCCGCCGACACCTCGGTGCTAGAACGGGTGCTGCCGGAGGGTCTCATCCCGGAGATCGACATCGATTTTGTGCTGCACGCCGACGCTTCGGGGCACATGGGGCCCGGAGCCAGTTGGGCGGCTGCGGCCCGCGAGGGGGACGCCATCTCGTTTCTTGCACCGTTGCGGGAGAACAACCTGTGGAGCTCCTATAACCCCGCCGAGGCGAAGCGGTTGATCGTGGCCGTCGACGAGACCGCGGTCCCGGCCGCGTTGTCGGTGGTACGTTCGCTCAGCCCCGGGGTGCGCGCCGACGTGCTCTTGGAGGTGCCGGGGGAGCGGGACGTCCTCGATGATGACGTCTGCCAGTTTAGCGAGGTGTTGGCGCACTTGCCCGAGGTGAGGGTGCACTGGTTGCCCCGCGGTTGCGACGGGTTTGCCCCCATCCGCGGGCAGCGCTTGCAACGGTGCCTGCGTGAGGTAATGGGCGTACCCCAACCGGAGGCTCTGCCGGTAGCCGGTTGTACCCCCGTTCAGGACGCCGGCGGCCGGCCTGACGAGGAGAGCGAGTTCGTGTGGGGTCTGGCCGCGAACCCGGGGGACACCTATGTGTTCATCGCGGGGGAATCGGCCATGATCAAGACGTTGCGCCGCATCTGCGTGAATGAGGCCGGGATCGATAAGTCGGCGATCTCATTCATGGGGTACTTCAAGAGCGGTCGGGCCGAAAGCTGAGGGTGAGCGGGGTTAAGCCGTTAAAGTCACATCACAAAATACATCGGTGTAATTACACATTGGGCACGCCGATCCCGCAACGGTGAGAGAGATCATTAAACATCCACTACATCGCCGAGATCACAAGGGAGACGTGGCATTTTCTGATAAACTAGTAGTCGGTTTTGCGTTCAGGCGGCCTCGCGCGTGTTAATCTCTAGACCCTCCATGTTGAAGGGGTCTGCCCTTAATTCGCGCGGTTTTAGGTTGCGTGAAAGCCTGTATTTACCTAGTATTTAAGGCTGTCGCATTGGTGGCAACACCTCTCGACACTTTAATATTCACCGTTATCCCGAGGCGGGGATTTTGCTTGGTCTCTCACCCGAGCACTGTCCTAAACACTCTAGCCCGGCGAATAACCCGGTGCTCTACCTTAAGGTGACGGGACGCAAGCCGCTTGTGAATACAACAAGTGTGCACCCACTGCGCACCGTCATTTCGTCAACTAATGGAGGAGAAAACTATGGCAGCGATCTGCCAGGTGACCGGAGCTGTTCCCGGCTTTGGACACAGCATTTCCCACTCGCACCGTCGCACCAAGCGTCGCTTCGATATCAACATCCAGAAGAAGAAGTACTACGTACCTTCGTTGCGTCGCAACGTCACCCTGACCGTGTCTGCTAAGGGCATCAAGGTCATCGACGCACGCGGTATCGATGCAGTAGTAGCTGAAATCATCGCACGCGGGGAGAAGATCTAATCAATGGCTGCAAAGACTAAGGACGTTCGTCCTATCATCAAGCTCAAGTCCACTGCGGGCACCGGTTACACCTACGTGACCCGCAAGAACCGCCGCAACAACCCCGACCGTATGACTCTGAAGAAGTACGATCCCGTTGTTCGCAAGCACGTAGATTTCCGAGAGGAGCGATAAGACGATGGCAAAGAAGTCGAAGATCGCTCGTAACGAGCAGCGCAAAGAGATCGTTGCACGCTACGCAGAAAAGCGCCTGGCGCTGAAGAAGACCCTGGTCGACGAAAACGCTTCCCCGGAGGAGCGCGAAGCAGCCCGCGTTGGTCTGCAGAAGCTGCCCCGTGACGCTTCCCCGATCCGTGTTCGCAACCGCGACCAGATCGACGGCCGCCCCCGCGGTACCTTCCAGAAGTTCGGCATTTCCCGCGTTCGCTTCCGTCAGATGGCGCACCGCGGCGAGTTGCCCGGCATCACCAAGTCCAGCTGGTAAGGTTTGGCTAGAACAGTAAGCCTTGTAAAATAGGTTACTGACCTAGATATCAACATAAGTCTCAGGAGGGGCAACTATGGCTAAGAATCGTAGCGAACTCGTCGCAGAGGTAGCAGAGAAGGCTGGCACCAGCCAGGCCGCAGTGAACGGTGTGCTTGACGCACTGTTCCAGGTTTTCGAATCGTCTGTTTCCAAGGGCGAGAAGATCACCATCCCCGGTTGGATGGCAATCGAGCGCACCGACCGTGCAGCACGCACCGGTCGTAACCCGCAGACCGGCGAGACCATTCAGATCCCGGCTGGCCACGGTGTGAAGCTCACCGCTGGTTCGAAGCTGAAGGCTGCAGTCTCCAAGAAGTAAGACCTGTGTAGGCCTCTTACAAAAAGACCGTCTCGAAAGAGGCGGTCTTTTTGTATGCCCACGTCTCGTTGTTTCCGCCCCGGACGCCCGGTGCGCACCGACCCCGAGAGCCGGTAGAATGAAAATGATCTAGCCACACTCATCACGGAAAGGACCTCAGTGCCATGACCGGTACCGCCGCCCTTTCCGTTTCGACGCGCTCCGACCGCGTCACTCGTGGCTGGGCCGTGGCGCTGTCGTCGACGACGCTGGCGGCGGCGTCCCACGGAATAGCCGGCGGGCACCTGCCGCACCCGATCCTGTGGGCGCTGTGTACCGCGTTGGCGGCACTGGTGTGCATCGCCATGCCCGCGCAGCGTCTGCCCCGTTTCGCGCTGGCGGTATCCGTTTTAAGCGCCCAGGGGCTCTTTCACTTTCTCTATGGCCAGGTGGGGGCCACCGCACATATTTCCGCATCCCACGCCGCCCACGCGGTGCACGGGGGCTTGCCCCCGGCCGGTGAGTCGGTAGCGGCGGCAAGCGCACACGGTAGCCACGCCCAACCGTTGATGCTGATCCTGCACGTGCTGGCGGCTGTCGTGGCCTATTGGCTGATCCGGCACGGGGAGAGCACCGCCGCGCGGGCGCTCCACGCGCTGACCCTGGCCGCCACCCGCATCCTGCGCCTGAGCACCGTGGTGCCGTTGAACGTGCCTCGGCTCAAGCTCACCCACCGCGCGCCCGGTTTTGCCCTCAAGACCTTCCACGCGCTCATCCGTCCTTGCCGGGGTCCACCCCAGTTTGTTCAGCTTTCGATTTCCATCTGATATATCCGTAGGTCATACATCCCTCGGGTCACTCCACGAGCGGGCCGCACAGCGCCCGTAGCTAGCAAACTTATTTAAGGACATCACAATGCAGAAGAACCGTTCCGCGTTCACCCGTACCCTCGTCAAGGGAGCCTCCATCGCCGCGGCCACCGCAGGCCTGGCCGTGCTCGGCCTCAACCCCGCCCTCGCGCACGACGAGCTGGTTTCGACCAACCCCGCCCAGAACGAGCAGCTCACCGAAGCGCCGCAGAAGATCACCATGAAGTTCTCCGGCGACATCACCAACGTTGCCGGCGCCAACCAGGTACAGGTCAAGGACTCATCGGGTAAGGACGTCACCCGCGGTGAGGCAAAGATCGACGGCACCACCGTCACCCAGCCGATCACCGGAAACGGCTCCCAGGACGAGACCTACACCGTCACCTGGCGCGTGGTCTCCTCGGACGGCCACCCGATCCAGGGCGACTTCCCCGTGGTCGTCGGTCAGGGCAAGGGAGAGTCGACGCCGGTCTCCACCGATGAACCCCACGATCACGACCACAGCCACGAGGCAAACGCTGCCGGTCACGATCAGGACTCCCAGAAGTCTGAGGCGCAGGCACAGAACAACGACCAGCAACAGGGTGGGGAAAACACCGGTTTGAAGCTGGGTCTGTTCGGCCTGGCCAGCCTGGCGGTCATCGCCTCGGTCGTGGCAGTGCTGTTGAAGAAGCGCCCCAAGAATTACGACTAAACCAGCATCACGACTAAGCAAGAACCACGGTTCTGCAGACACCATGACTGTGCCAGTAGCACGGTTCTGAACCGCTTCTAAAAATCACGCTTTGTGGCAGTTGACTGCCTACACCGCTCGCCGCAGGGTGAGCGGTGTATACCCCGTTTAAGGAAAACTTTCATGAAAACACGTTTCAAGTGTCTCTGTGCACTCTCCGCCCTGGCCGTCGTGACCCTTACCGGGTGCGCGGGCAACACCAACGAAACCCCCGAAAAAGCCGACGCCTCCAGCTCTGCCTCGTCCACCGAGAACCAAGCGAAGCTGACCGTCAGCGAACCGTGGGCGAAGGCCTCCGAAGGTGACATGACCGCAGTCTTCGGTACGGTTAAAAACACTGGGGATACCCCGGTGACGATCGTCGAGGCGACCAGCTCGGCAACCGGTGCGGGTGACACCCAGTTGCATACCACCCAGATGGACTCCTCGGGTGCTTCGAGCATGAAGCAGACCGATAAGTTCACCATCGAACCGGGGCAGTCCCTGGAACTCAAGCCCGGCGCCGACCACATCATGCTCATGAAGCTCACCTGTTCGATGCCGGCGGGCACCACGGTGCACATGGGGCTGAAGACCGACTCCGGTGAGGAGATCAAGTTCGACGCCGAGGCCCGTGACTACAGCGGTGCCCAGGAGAAGTACGCGCCGGGGCATAGTGCCTCGGCCTCCCCGGAACACCAGCAGGAACACGGCCAGCATGAGCACAACCAGCACGAGTTGGCGCAATGCGGTCACTAGGTAACCCCAGCCGCCGCACCGTGGTGGCGGGTCTCGCAGGCGCCGGCGCGATGGGCGTCGGCGCCGGCGTGGCCGGTACCTTAGGCGCACAACAGATAGCCGCGGCTGATACCCCGGAACCACAGGACGCCGCCCCCGCGCTAGCCACCGCGAAGGTCGGTTTCTTCGGCCATCGCCAGGCAGGGATAGACACCGCACCGCCCGCCTTCGGCTCCTTCATCGGTTTCAACCTGGCCCAGGACGCCACCAAGAATTCCCTGCAGCGTTTGCTACGGATCATCACCTCCGATGCCGCGAAACTGACGCAGGGGCAGGGCCCGATCGTGGACCAAGAACCGGAGCTCGCCGAGATTCCCGCCAGCCTCACCGTGACCGTCGGCTTCGGCGAGAAGATCTTCGAGCTGACGAACCCGGCCAAGAAACCGAGCTGGCTCAAACCCCTCCCGGCCTTCGAGAAGATCGACCGGTTGGAGGAGAAATGGGGTTCGGCCGATCTGCTCGTGCAGCTGTGTTGCGACGACAGGCTGACGCTGGCCCACGCCCAGCGCATGCTCCTCAAAGACATGCGTAGTTTCGGGACGGTGGCCTGGGTGCAAGACGGTTTCCGCAGGGCCTTTGGTTCCCAACCGGCCGGCCAGACCCAGCGCAACCTGTTCGGACAGGTCGATGGCACCGTGAACCCCTCGAACGAGGACGGCACCATGGACCAGTTCGTCTGGGGCGAGCACGAGGATCTGCAACCGTGGGAACCCGGGGGCACCTCCCTGGTGTTGCGACGGATTCACATGAATCTGGACGCCTGGGATCGCGCGGATCGGCCCGCCCGTGAGGACGCCGTGGGTCGCCGTCTCGATACCGGGGCACCGCTGACCGGTCATCAGGAATCGGACGTCGCGGACTTCTCCGCCACTGACGGGCGAGGTTTCACGGTGGTGGCCCCCTACGCGCACATCCGCCGCGCCGCCGCCCAAACCCCGGTGGAGCGTTTCCTGCGGCGTCCTTATAACTACGACCTCCCGGTGTTCGACGCCGCGGGGTTGGCGGAAGAAGGCGCTGCCGGTGGGGGAGTGTCCAATGCGGGCCTACTTTTCGCGGCCTATCAGGCCGACCCGGTAAAACAGTTTGTACCGGTGCAGAAGCGACTGGCCGAATTGGATATGCTCAACACGTGGACCACGCCGATCGGATCGGCCGTCTTCGCGATTCCCGCCGGGTGCTCGCCCGAGGGTTTCATCGGAGACAGCCTCTTCGCCGAGTCGACGCAACGCCACAGTTAGACACAGCTACTGGAAGTGATCATGACTTCACGAACCGAATCCCAGCACCACACCACCTCCGGCACAACTGCCGCGGGCCCCGCGAAACCTGGGCGAACCCGTCCCACCGGCGGGGCAGGCGAGCGCCCCGTCTCCTCGGACGGGCACGGTCTGCACCGCGGGTGGATCTGGGCGTTGCCGGCCGCGGCGCTGGTGTTTCTGCTCGGGTCGTTATGGATCACCGGCGCTAACGCCGCCACCGACTTGGTAGACTCCGGCGCTTTCGTGCGCTGGGGTCTGCCGGTGGCGAAGGTGGTCAACAACCTGGCAATGGTTACCACCATGGGCGGTCTGCTATTCGCGATCGGTATCGTGCCCCGCTTCGCCGATTCGGCACACGGACGCGACCGAACGAATATGGCGCACAAGTACTCGCGGCAACAGCGGGAAGAGAACCTGAACCGGCAGGAATACCCGCCTTTTGCGGCCGTGCTCAACCTGGCGTCCGCGGCGGCGGTGACCTGGACGCTCGCCGCGCTGGCGGTGCTCGTGCTGACCTACGCCGATATCTCTGGCCGCGGCATCACCAGCTCCAACGAATACACCGCGGAACTCATCAGCTACATCACCACCATCGATGCCGGTAAGGAGCAGGCGACCACCGTGATTGTGGCGGCGATCGTGGCTTCCTTGGCGTTCGGTGTGCGCTCGCTGATGGGGTTGTTCATGACCCTGGGCATCTCTCTGATCGGCATCGTCGATATGGCCCTGGCGGGGCACTCCTCGGGCGGTAACGACCACATGGGCGCGGTCAACTCGCTGGGTCTGCACCTGCTGGGTATCTCGCTGTGGTGCGGTGGTCTGATCGCGTTGACCTATATTTCCCGCGCGATTTCCGCTCCGGACGCCGGTCACGGCACCCTCGTGCAGGGCAGCCGCGGGCAGACCGTGGCACAGCGGCAGGCTCCGATGGGCGTGGCGGTCTTGCGCCGCTACTCGGCCTTGGCGCTCGGCGGGTTCATTCTGGTGACGCTCTCGGGCGTGATCAACACCTTCACGCGGTTGAATCATGCGGGGGAGCTGTTCACCACCACCTACGGCCAGCTGGCCCTGGCTAAGCTGGCGTTCACCCTGATCCTCGGCGGTATCGGCGCCGCCCATCGACTGCGGTTGATCCCGGCCATGAGCAGCGGCAAGGTCTCGGGGGCGCGTGCGGTGTGGACCGCCATCGCCGTGGAGCTGATGCTCATGGGCGCGACCGCTGGCCTGGCGACCTCCCTGGCGCGTACCGCCCCGCCCGTCCCGGAGACCCTGCCCTCGGATGCCCCGCCGGTACGCATCATCACCTGGTACGACATGCCGCCCGAACCCCACGTGGTCGAGTGGTTTACGCAGTGGCGTTTCGACTGGTTCTGGGTTGCGTTCTGCGTGTTCGTTGCCTACCTCTACCTGTGGGCGTTCATCAAGGTCCGCCGCGCCGGCGGTAGCTGGCCGGTGATGCGCCTGGTCTCGTGGCTGGTAGGCCTGGGACTGTTGACTTACGTGACCAGCGGTGCGTTGGCGGTCTATGGCCGCGTGTTGTTCTCGGCGCACATGGTCGAGCATATGTCGTTGACAATGATCGTGCCGGTGTTCTTGGTGCTGGGTGCGCCGATCACGCTCTTCCTCAAGGCTCTCGAACCGCGCCAGGACGGCACCCGCGGCCCGCGCGAGTGGATTCTGCGGATCGTGCACTCGGGGTGGTCGAAGGTCATCACCCACCCGATCTTCGCGGCGGTCAACTTCGCCGGTTCGATCGTGGTCGTGTACTTCACGCCGATGCTGAACTTTATTCTGAAGTATCACGTCGGGCACGAGTTCATGATCGTGCACTTCTTGATGACCGGGTACATTTTCTCGCTGGTGCTCATCGGCATCGACCCGATCCCGTACCGACCGATGTACCCGATCCGTCTGATTTTGTTGCTGGCCACCCTGGGTTACCACGCGTTTGTGGGTATCGCGATGATGAACATGACCTCGCTGCTGGCGGCGTCCTGGTTCGGCAACATCGGCCGCCCCTGGGGACTGTCGGCCATCGAAGATCAGCAGCTTGGCGGCTCGCTGATGTGGGGCATCGGTGAGTTGCCCACCATGATCCTGGCGGTGGCCGTAGGCGTGCAGTGGGCGATGAACGATAAGAAGGTGCAGAAGCGCGAGGACCGCCAGGCCGATCGCGACGGGGACGCCGAGCTCAACGCCTACAACGAGATGTTCGAGCAGCTCGCCGAGAAGGATCGGCGACGCTAAACGACGCAGGTCTGCGGGTAGGGTAGCGGGGGGGGGGGGGGGGGGGGGGGGGGGGGGGGGGCCCCCCC
>NZ_JAYWLS010000007.1:0-5398 GCF_040946465.1 Rothia sp. LK2588
TCAAAACCATACAGTGGACGCAAACACACAAACACACACAAAAAATAATGTAAGCCTTCGGCCAATTAGTACCAGTCAACTCCACACCTCTTCAGTCGGCGCTTCCATACCCGGCCTATCAACCCCATCATCTATAGGGAGCCTCACACCCACAAAGGGCAAGGAAATCTCATCTCAAAACAGGCTTCCCGCTTAGATGCCTTCAGCGGTTATCCCTCCCGAACGTAGCCAATCAGCCATGCACCTGGCGGTACAACTGACATACCAGAGGTTCGTCCGTCCCGGTCCTCTCGTACTAAGGACAGCCTTTCTCAAATTTCCAACGCACGCAGCGGATAGGGACCGAACTGTCTCACGACGTTCTGAACCCAGCTCGCGTACCGCTTTAATGGGCGAACAGCCCAACCCTTGGGACCAACTCCAGCCCCAGGATGCGACGAGCCGACATCGAGGTGCCAAACCATGCCGTCGATATGAACTCTTGGGCAAGATCAGCCTGTTATCCCCGAGGTACCTTTTATCCGTTGAGCGACGGCCGTTCCACAACGTACCGCCGGATCACTAGTCCCGACTTTCGTCCCTGCTCGACCTGCCAGTCTCACAGTCAAGCTCCCTTGTGCACTTACACTCAACACCTGATTGCCAACCAGGCTGAGGGAACCTTTGGGCGCCTCCGTTACACTTTAGGAGGCAACCGCCCCAGTTAAACTACCCATCAGGCACTGTCCCTGACCCAGATCATGGGCCGAAGTTAGACATCCAGAATGACCAGAGTGGTATTTCAACAACGACTCCACCAACACTAGCGTGCCAGCTTCACAGTCTCCCACCTATCCTACACAAGCCACACCGAACACCAATACCAAACTATAGTAAAGGTCACGGGGTCTTTCCGTCCTGCTGCGCGAAACGAGCATCTTTACTCGTACTGCAATTTCACCGAGTTCATGGTTGAGACAGTAGGGAAGTCGTTACTCCATTCGTGCAGGTCGGAACTTACCCGACAAGGAATTTCGCTACCTTAGGATGGTTATAGTTACCACCGCCGTTTACTGGGGCTTAAATTCTCAGCTTCGCCCAAAAGGGCTAACCAATCCTCTTAACCTTCCAGCACCGGGCAGGAGTCAGTCCGTATACATCGTCTTACGACTTCGCACGGACCTGTGTTTTTGATAAACAGTCGCTTCCCCCTGGTCTCTGCGACCCATACACGCTCCGGGCAGCACGTGCCCATCACGCTCAAGGTCCCCCTTCTCCCGAAGTTACGGGGGCATTTTGCCGAGTTCCTTAACCATGATTCTCTCGATCGCCTTAGTATTCTCTACCTGATCACCTGTGTCGGTTTAGGGTACGGGCAACTAGAACCTCACGCCGATGCTTTTCTCGGCAGCATAGGATCACCAAATCCCCCACAAACGGGGTCCCATCACGTCTCAGGCCAACACGGGCGCATTTAACAACCCGATACCCTACACGCTTAGACCACGACAACCATCGCGTGGCTTGGCTACCTTCCTGCGTCACACCTGTTAACACGCTTACCGCCACAAATCGGGTCCCACAACCCGGCACAAGCTCCCACCAAAAAATGGCAGGTTACAAGCACCATCGCATGGTTAGCATCAAAGTATTGGTATGGACGGTTCTTCGTCGGTACGGGAATATCAACCCGTTATCCATCGACTACGCCTGTCGGCCTCGCCTTAGGCCCCGACTAACCCAGGGCAGATTAACTTGACCCTGGAACCCTTGATCATCCGGCGCACGGGTTTTCCACCCGTGATTCGCTACTCATGCCTGCATTCTCACTCGCATACCCTCCACCACTGGTTTCCACCGCAGCTTCACCGGATACACGACGCTCCCCTACCCAACAAGAAAAAATCTCATTGCCATGACTTCGGTGGTGTACTTGAGCCCCGCTACATTATCGGCGCAGAATCACTTGACCAGTGAGCTATTACGCACTCTTTCAAGGATGGCTGCTTCTAAGCCAACCTCCTGGTTGTCTAAGCAACTCCACATCCTTTCCCACTTAGTACACGCTTAGGGACCTTAATCGATGGTCTGGGCTGTTTCCCTCTCGACAATGAAGCTTATCCCCCACTGTCTCACTGCCGCGCTCTCACTTACCGGCATTCGGAGTTTGGCTGACGTCAGTAACCAATACGGCCCATCAACCAACCAGTAGCTCTACCTCCGGCAAGAAACACACGACGCTGCACCTAAATGCATTTCGGGGAGAACCAGCTATCACAGAGTTTGATTGGCCTTTCACCCCTACCCACAGCTCATCCCCTCCATTTTCAACTGAAGTGGGTTCGGTCCTCCACGACGTCTTACCGTCGCTTCAACCTGGCCATGGGTAGATCACTCCGCTTCGGGTCTAGATCCTGCCACTCAAACGCCCTATTCAGACTCGCTTTCGCTACGACTACCCCACACGGGTTAACCTCGCGACAGAACACTAACTCGCAGGCTCATTCTTCAAAAGGCACGCTGTCACCCCTCAAGGCTCCAACGGCTTGTAAGCACACGGTTTCAGGTACTATTTCACTCCCCTCCCGGGGTACTTTTCACCATTCCCTCACGGTACTGATTCACTATCGGTCATCAGGAAGTATTTAGACTTACCAGGTGGTCCTGGCAGATTCACACGAAATTCCACGAGTCCCGTGCTACTCGGGTGGCCAACACACGGCGTGCAACGTTACGGCTACGGGACTCTCACCCACTCCGGCCAACCATCCCAGGCTGTTCACCTACACCACACAACATCGCGCCAGGCAGCGGTTGAACTACCCACGTTGACTCCCACAACCCCCATGATGCAACCCTCAACCGGTATCACACACCACAGGTTTAGTCTCATCCGCTTTCGCTCGCCACTACTCACAGAATCATTATTTATTTTCTCTTCCAGCAGGTACTGAGATGTTTCACTTCCCCGCGTTCCCCCCAACCAGCCTATACATTCAACTGGCGGTAACACGCCTCACAGCGCGCTGGGTTTCCCCATTCGGAAATCCTGGTCTCAACGTCCTGTTATCAACTCCACCAGGCTTATCGCAGATTCACACGTCCTTCATCGGCTCCTGATGCCAAGGCATCCACCGTGTGCCCTTCATAACTTACAAAACACACAAATAATCAAAGAAAATCAATTACTTGCACACAAAAAATATGCATGCTCGTACTCATAGAAACCCTCATAACAGAGTTCCCAGAAGATGCTCGCGTCCACTATACAGTTCTCAAACAACAACCCACACACCACCAGAAACCACCACCAACACGGCAGCAACCCCCAGCAATGCCAGGCACAACCAAGACAACAACACCACACAACGTGCGGAGCCCATTGCCTCAAAACCCAACAGCGCGCCCTATTCAACACCACAAAACTAATATTCCACCCATGAGCAAACCAGGTGTCCAACACTCGTAGACAAACCCAGCCAACTATTGTTGTGCTCCTTAGAAAGGAGGTGATCCAGCCGCACCTTCCGGTACGGCTACCTTGTTACGACTTAGTCCCAATCGCTCGTCCCACCTTCGACGACTCCCCCCAAACGGTTAGGCCATCGGCTTCGGGTGTTACCAACTTTCGTGACTTGACGGGCGGTGTGTACAAGGCCCGGGAACGTATTCACCGCAGCGTTGCTGATCTGCGATTACTAGCGACTCCGACTTCATGGGGTCGAGTTGCAGACCCCAATCCGAACTGAGACAGGCTTTTTGGGATTAGCTCAACCTCACAGTATCGCAACCCTTTGTACCTGCCATTGTAGCATGCGTGAAGCCCAAGACATAAGGGGCATGATGATTTGACGTCATCCCCACCTTCCTCCGAGTTGACCCCGGCAGTCTCCTATGAGTCCCCGCCATAACGCGCTGGCAACATAGAACGAGGGTTGCGCTCGTTGCGGGACTTAACCCAACATCTCACGACACGAGCTGACGACAACCATGCACCACCTGTACACCAGCCCCGAAGGGAAACCCCATCTCTGAGGCGGTCCAGTGTATGTCAAGCCTTGGTAAGGTTCTTCGCGTTGCATCGAATTAATCCGCATGCTCCGCCGCTTGTGCGGGCCCCCGTCAATTCCTTTGAGTTTTAGCCTTGCGGCCGTACTCCCCAGGCGGGGCACTTAATGCGTTAGCTACGGCGCGGAAAACGTGGAATGTCCCCCACACCTAGTGCCCAACGTTTACGGCATGGACTACCAGGGTATCTAATCCTGTTCGCTCCCCATGCTTTCGCTTCTCAGCGTCAGTTACAGCCCAGAGACCTGCCTTCGCCATCGGTGTTCCTCCTGATATCTGCGCATTTCACCGCTACACCAGGAATTCCAGTCTCCCCTACTGCACTCTAGTCTGCCCGTACCCACTGCAATACCGGAGTTAAGCCCCGGTCTTTCACAGCAGACGCGACAAACCGCCTACAAGCTCTTTACGCCCAATAATTCCGGACAACGCTCGCGCCCTACGTATTACCGCGGCTGCTGGCACGTAGTTAGCCGGCGCTTCTTCTGCAGGTACCGTCACTTTCGCTTCTCCCCTGCTGAAAGAGGTTTACAACCCGAAGGCCGTCATCCCTCACGCGGCGTCGCTGCATCAGGCTTGCGCCCATTGTGCAATATTCCCCACTGCTGCCTCCCGTAGGAGTCTGGGCCGTGTCTCAGTCCCAGTGTGGCCGGTCACCCTCTCAGGCCGGCTACCCGTCGTCGCCTTGGTGAGCCATTACCTCACCAACAAGCTGATAGGCCGTGAGCCCATCTAAAACCAGTACAAACCCTTTCCACGAGGAAACCATGCGGTTCCACGTCGTATCCGGTATTAGACCCAGTTTCCCAGGCTTATCCCAGAGTTAAAGGCAGGTTACTCACGTATTACTCACCCGTTCGCCACTAATCCAACCAGTGCAAGCACCGGTCTTCATCGTTCGACTTGCATGTGTTAAGCACGCCGCCAGCGTTCGTCCTGAGCCAGGATCAAACTCTCCGTTGAAAAACAAAAAAGAAGTTCGAAAAACCTGGATCTCAAAATAAAATACGAAACAAGGAACCTCAACGCCACACGGGGTACGGTGACTCGGTCACTTGCTTCTAGCTGTCTATTCTGAAACCAAAAGAGGTATTTCAAAAATAAAATAAATAATTTGGTATCAGTTTTGTGTTCACATCAACCCCATCATGACGGGGTGATATGATCATTGAACAAAGCACACTATTGAGTTCTCAAACAACAAACCACACGCACCGCACACCAGGCACAAAAGCACCCAGGTAGCTGACATACGCCAGTCATTATTACTTGGTTTGGATTCCGTCACCCTCGATCGGGGCAACTCGTCTAGTTTACCAGAGCCTCACTGAAGCTTGCAACCCGGAAGTCC